>CAVXEG010000019.1:0-46234 GCA_963760675.1 uncultured Verrucomicrobiae bacterium | reverse complement strand
GCCGTGAATTCACCAAGCGACAGGCCGGCCGCTGCATCGAATTTCAAATCGGGAACTTTCTCCTTGAGCAACTCGAAGCAAACCCAGCTCACGAGGAAGATTCCCGGCTGTGCGTTTTCCGTTTTGGTCAATTCCGAATCGGGTCCGTTGAAGCAAATCGAGGCTAAATCATAACCGAGCGTTCGATTTGGATTTCACAGAGTTGGCCAAAAACCAAGGTGCGCCCGCCGAACGCTTCTTGCTTGAAAGGTGTGAGGCGAGCGTTTTCCCTTCTGAATCGTTTCCCGCCACCGACCAGAAACTCATCCGCGAAGTCCTCGCTACCATCACGAGCGGCCAGGAACTCGACCTGCGCCGCTTCGCCACAGCCTCCACCCGGCAGATCGTCGCGCTGCGGACTGATGAGGAACTGGATGATTACACGTATCGCGTCGCCGGCTGCGTGGGAAAATTCTGGACCGCCATGTGCATCGAACACCAGTTCGCCGACCTGGAAATCCTGGGCGAAAGCGTTTTGACTTCGCCGCACTTCGAGCAGTTGGGCATCCGTTTCGGCAAAGGACTCCAGCTCGTGAACATTCTCCGCGACGTGCCGGAAGATCTGCGCAAGGGCCGATGCTATCTGCCCGAGACAAAACTCCGCGAAATTGGACTGGCGCCGATCGATCTGTTGAACCCGGAACAGGAACCGAAGTTTCGCCCGTTCTACCATCGTTACCTCGACCTCGCCGAGTCGCATCTGACCGCGGGCTGGGAATACACGAACCTGATCCCGTTCGGCCAGGCACGGCTGCGCCTCGCTTGCGCCTGGCCGATCCTCATCGGGCTGGGAACGATCCAGCGCCTGCGCCGCAGCAACGTCCTCCTTCCGCAGCAGCGCGTCAAAATCAGCCGCAATGAAGTGTACGCGATCGTTTTCCGGTCGGTGGTGTGCTATCCTGTACCCATAATCTGGCGAAGACTGGCACGCCCGGCGAGGAGAGCCGATCGCGGGAAAGCTGTTGCGTCCGTCTCGCTTTTGACGTAAAAAGACTCATGCAGATTTCGCGACGCATTCTGTGGGCTTCCGTGACCGCCACCCTCCTCTTTCCGTTCGCTCTGTCGGCACAGGACGCCAACGCGGACGATAAGTTGCAGGAAGCGCTGAAACAAAAAATGAAGGACCTGGAGTCCGCGCCGGCTGCCACCCAGCCGCCCACGACGCCCCCGACCGCACCGCAGCAACCGGCGATGTCCGCACCCGCTCCAACGACGCCGGCCGCTCCTGCGATGGCTCCGGTCGCTGCTCCAGCCGAAGCAACCAGCCCCCAGGACGACGCGAAAATGCAAGATGCTTTGCGCCGGAAAATGAACGAAATGGATGCGGAGCAGCCACCCGCCCCGGTCGTTCCTCCTCCGCCTCCGGCCACGTCCAAAAGCAAATCCGAACCGGTCTATCTGCCTTTCCCCGGCTCGAACCCGCCGCCGGCAGTGGTGACTCAGCCGGCCAAGGTCGAACCGAAGACGGTCGAGACCAAGCCCGCAACGCCCGCAGCCCAGCAAGCTTCGCGCGACGCAGAGATCGCGAAAGCCGTGGCAGACGCCAATGCCCGACAGGCCAAAGACAACCAGGTCCCGAAAACCGACATGACGATGACCAAGCCGAGCCAAAAATCGGTTGCGACAGCGAGAACGCCATCGACGCTCCCACCCCTCCAAGGTCCTCCTTCGAGTTTGAACAGCTCTCAACAAGCCCGGCTCCAGGCGCTCGATCAACAATACATGTCCGACCTGATTACTTCCGAGCAATATCACGCCCGACGCGCCAAAATTATCGCCGAGCCGTGAACGAATGATTTCCCGCACCCGCCGGATCGCAAGGTCCGGCGGGTTTTGTTTTTTCCCCACCCAAATTGAGTAGCGACGCTCTATCCCCGGCGCTACAATTTCCTCCATGCACAGTTTTCGGTACGTCGGCAATAAACTTTCCTGCGAAGGCGTCGCCCTCGAATCGCTCGTGAAGCGCTTCGGCACGCCGCTTTACGTCTATTCGCAAAGCACGTTGACCGACCATTTCCAGAAACTCGATCGCGCCCTCGCGCCGCTCGATCACCTGATCTGTTTCGCCATGAAGTCGAACTCCAATCTCGCCGTGCTGCGCGTGCTCGCAAACCTCGGCGGCGGGCTTCGACATCGTCAGCGGCGGCGAATTGCGCCGCGTCATCGCCGCCGGCGGCGATCCCCGGAAATGCATTTTTGCCGGCGCCGGAAAAACCGAGGACGAAATCGGGTTCGCGCTGAAACAAAACGTCTATTGCTTCAATGTCGAAAGTGTGCCCGAACTCGAACGCATCGATCGCCTCGCCCGGCGCCTGAAGAAAATCGCGCCGATCGCCGTGCGCGTGAACCCGAACGTCGAAGCGTTCACCCACGCGAAAATCACGACCGGCACTTACGCGAACAAATTCGGCATCGCCTTCGAACAGGTGGAAGCGGTCTACGCCCGCGCGGCCCGTTTGAAAAACCTGCGGCCCGCGCGGCGTGCAGATGCACATTGGCTCGCAAATCACCGCAGGCGGCGCCGTTCGAACGCGCCGTGCGCAAGGTGCTGCCGCTGGTGCAGCGCTTGCAGGAGCGCCATGCGCTGGAGTTTTTCAGCATCGGCGGCGGACTCGGAATCGTCTATCAACCCGCGCTCGCCAGCGGCCCGGCCGCCTGGTGGAGAACCCGCGCGGCAAAAAATATTCTGACACCGCACACGTACGCCGAGCGGCTGGTGCCGCTGTTGCGGCCGCTGGGCTTGCGCATTTTGATCGAGCCCGGCCGGTTCATTTCCGGCAACGCCGGCGTGCTCATCACCCGCGTCGAATACCTGAAGCGCACCGGCCAAAAGAATTTTGTCATCGTGGACGCCGCGATGAACGACCTGATCCGCCCGGCGTTTTACGACGCTTACCACGAAATCGTCCCGCTCGTCCGCAAATCCGGCGCGACGATGACCGCCGATGTCGTGGGCGGCGTTTGCGAATCGGGCGATTTCTTTGCGAAAGACCGGCGCGTGGCGAAAGTCGGCGAAGGCGATTACCTCGTGCTGTTGAGCGCCGGAGCTTACGGCTTCGTGATGTCGTCGAACTACAACACGCGTTCCCTTCCCGCCGAGGTGCTGGTCAACGGCCGCCAGGCCGCGCTGGTGCGCGACGCCAGCCGGTGGAAGGAATTTGGGCCGGAGAAAAAGTGGCGGCGTGGTTGAGCAGGACAGGCGTCGCGCCTGTCTCTGAATTCTTTTCCCGTTTGAAATGGAGACAGGCGCGACGCCTGTCCTACGGCTTCAGCTTCCGCTCCAGTTCCTCCAACAAAGCCACCTGCGCCGGATTGATTTTCTGTTTCGCTTCGGCCATCCGGAAAAACGCGGCGCGATCCACTTCCGGGCATTCCTCGAAACGGCCGGACCGCGGCGGCCATTCCATTTGAAACAGATTGCTTTTGATCTGCGTCGGATCGCAATCGCCGGCGAAGGCCCACGCGTGAACGATCTTGCCGCCGCGCTGTTGAATCGGCGTCAACTCAATGAACGGGCCCGATGGTTTGATGCCGACCTCCTCCTGAAACTCGCGCTGCGCGGCGGTCAGCGGCTCTTCGCCCGGTTGAATCTCGCCCTTGGGAATAGTCCAGGCGCCCAGGTCGCGGTCTTCCCAGAACGGACCGCCCGGATGCGCCAGCAGAAATTCGAGTGTGCCGTCCCGCACTCGATACAACAACAGACCCGCGCTGACCTTCTGCATGGCCGCAAAATACACGACCCGGCGCCGAAAGTCAGGCGGTTTCCTCAGGACAATCGCAGTCTAGCATGCCGCGTTGGCAACTCCGTCGCTCGTCTCATAGCCGACATTCCAGGACGAGACGAGGACGAGGCCGAGGACGAATCCAGAGCGCGCGCAGCCGATCCTTGCCATGCGATCTTTGCTTGCATCTTCACGCCGGTCTGCGGTTCAATCAGCTTCATACAGCCAACCAAAGGAACGTTATGCCCGAGAAAATCGGATTCGTCGGTGTCGGCCGGATGGGTTCGAACATGGCCCGTCGCCTCAAGGAAAGCAGCTTCGAAGTCTCCGCCGTCTACGATCTCAACAACGAAACCGCCCTCGCCCTGGCCCAGGAACTCGGCGCCGTCGCGGCCGAACAACCGCGCACGGTCACCCGTCTCTCGGACGTCATCATCACCGTGGTCAGCGACGACAAGGCGATGAAGCAGATTTACAACGGCGGGTTGCTGAGCCGCGCCAAGGGAAAACTGTTCATCAATTGCGCCACGGTCACGCCGGACGTCCACGTCTGGGTCGAAGCCAAAGCGGAGAAAGCCGGCGCGCAATCGCTGGAAGCCTGCATGGCCTCGAGCATCACCCAGGCGCGCGCAGGGCACGCTCTATCTCATGTGCGGCGGCAAGCCGGAAGCGTTCGAGCGCGCCAAACCGATTCTGGAAAAGCTGAGCCGCAACGCGCGTTACGTCGGCCCGGCCGGCAAAGCCGCGCAGGTGAAGGCGCTGGTGAACATGGTCATGAACATCAACACCGCCGCGCTGGCCGAAGGCCTGGCGGTGGCGGACGCGCTCGGGCTCGATCTCAGCACTGCTGCGCGAAGTTTTCTCCCAGACCGGCGCCAATTCGCGCGTGCTTGCAGACCGACGGCGAGGACATGCAGAACCGCGATCACGCCTGCTTCTTCTCCGCCGCGCACGCCGCCAAAGATTCCGGCATCGCCCTCAAGCTCGGCAAAGCCCAAGGGCTCACCCTGCCGCTCGCCGCCGCGACGAAGAAGACAATACGACCGCATGGTAGCGGAAGGCCTGGGCGAACTCGACAAATCGGGCATCGCCGAACTGACTTTCAAGAACCGCCACCAGCCGAAGGCGGCGGCGCGGCGTGAGTTCGTTAATCGTTGAACCGTTCAATCGTTGAATCGCGGACCGAGTACCTCGGTAACCGAGTTAACGGTTCAACGATTCAACGGTTCAACGCACCCTCAATCCGCGTTTGCAATCCCGCCATGGCCCGCTAAGTTTCTTCGCGTGAGCCACGAGCATTCCATCGCCGCGCATTGGACGGACGACTTCGATGAAGCCGGCCTGCAGACAATGGGCGGAGAACCTGCGCGGCCAGCTGCTGGCGCCGCAGGTGGATCTCGGGCTGGTGTTCCTGTCGCCGAAATTTTTCCCGCAGGCGAAGCAGGTCCTGGAAATTCTCCGGGTTCACGCCAAAATTCCGCTGCTCGCCGGCTGTTCGAGCCAGGGCCTGATCGCGGGTGGCGAGGAGCGCGAGGAGAACTGCGGCATTGCGCTGGGCCTTTACTCGCTGCCGGGCGCGGACTTGAAGGCGCTGCATTTCACGCAGGAACAGGTCGAGGAAGCGAACGGGCCCGGCTACTGGCGCCTGGAAACCGGCGTCGAACCGGAACAGACCAACGGCTGGCTCGCCTTCATCGATCCGTTCCATCTCGACAGCGAGACGTGGCTGCGCAGCTGGAACGAAGCCTACGCGCCGCTGCCGGTGACCGGCGGCCTGGCCAGCGGGAGGCCAGCGGCGATTTCACCGAGCAACGCACGCAGGTTTATCTGAACGGCGACGTCTTCGAGGACGGCGGCGTGGCGATTTCCATCGGCGGCGCCGTGAAGCTGGCGAGCGTGATTTCCCAGGGCTGCACGCCGATCGGCGAGACCTGGACGCTGACCCGGGTCGAGCAGAACATCATTCATGAAATCGGCAACCGCCCGGCTTACGAAGTGCTGGCGGAGACGTTCAGTCAATTGCCGCCGGCCGAACAGAAAGCGGCGCGCGGTAATCTGTTCATCGGCCTGGTGGTGAACGAATACCTGGAGGATTTTCATCGCGGCGATTTTCTGATCCGCCAGCTGCTCGGCGCCGACCCGCGCGCCGGGAGCATTGCAGGTCAACGCGTTTCCGCGCCTGGGCCAGACCGTGCAGTTCCAGCGGCGCTCGGCGGCGGCGGCGACGGAGGACATGGACGAATTGCTCGCGCGCGCCGGAAAAAAACTGCACGGCGCGACGATCTACGGCGGCTGCCTGTGCAGCTGCAACGGCCGCGGGCAAAATCTTTTCGGCCGGCCGAATCACGACGCCGACAGCGTGCAGCAGCAGTTCGGGCCGATCGGCCTGGCGGGATTTTTCTGCAACGGCGAGATCGGGCCGGTCGGCGAAAAGAGTTTCCTGCACGGCTACACGGCGTCGCTGGCGTTGTTTGTGAAGAAGTGAGGTTGAGCCGTTGATTATTCGTTGAATCGTTGAATCGTTGAGACTAATCGCTGCGATGAGATTCAGCTGCTGCCACGGTTCCACGGTTCCGTTGAATCGTTGAATCGTTGAATCGTTGAATCGTTGAATCGTTGAATCGTTGAATCGTTGAATCGTTGAATCGTTGAATCGTTGAATCGTTGAATCGTTGAATCGTTGAATCGTTGAATCGTTGCGATGAGACAACTGCTGCCAGGTTCCACGGTTCCACGATTCAACGGTTTAACGATTCAACGGTTCAACTCTTCTTCCCAAACTCCCTGTCGAGCGGAACCAGCGCCGTCACGATGAAGCCGGGAATCGTCGCCAGCAGCACCCACACGAAGAAATGCCGGTAGCCCAGGTGTTCCTGCAGCCAGCCGCTCCACATTCCGGGCAGCATCATGCCCAGCGCCATGAAGCCGGTGCAGATGGCGTAATGCGCCGTCGCATGTTCGCCGCGGGCGATGTAAATCATGTAGAGCATGTAGGCCGCAAAGCCGAAGCCGTAACCGAATTGTTCCACCGCCACGCAGGCGCCGATGAGCCTGAGGCTCTCCGGCCGCGCGTGAGCCAGATACACGAACACCGCGTCCGGCAGATGCATCGCCAGCACCATCGGCCACAGCCAGAACTTCAGTCCGTGCCGCGAAATTAAAAATCCGCCGAGCAACCCGCCGCCGACCAGCGCGATGACTCCGATCGTTCCGTAGACGAAACCAAATTCCGCGTTCGTCAACCCCAGTCCGCCCTCGCCGCGCGCGCCGATCAGAAACGGCTGGACCATCTTGAGCAATTGCGCTTCGCCGAACCGATAGAGCAGCAGAAAGCACAGCGTCGTGACGATTCCGGGCTTCGCGAAGAAGGAAACGAACGTCGCGAGGAATTCGCCGAAGAAATGATTCGCACCGGGAACGGCTGCGGCGCTCTCTCGCCGGACCCGTGGCCGGTCGGCGATCGGTTGCGGCAAAACGAATCGATGATACATCGCCAGGCAAAAACAAATCGCGGCCGCGGCTCCGAACGTGATGGCCCATGCTGTCGCGAAGCTGCCCGTTCGTTCCTTGAGCATTCCCGCCACCGCGACGAGCAATCCTTGCGCGGTGATTTTGGCCAGGTTGAACGCGGTGTTGCGCACGCCGGAAAAAAACGCCTGTTCGCGTTCGTTCGTCGCGATGATGTAGAACCCATCCGCGGCGATGTCGTGCGTCGCCGAGCCAAAGGCGACGAGCCAGAAAGCCAGCGAGGGTGAGTTGCAGAAAATACGCTGTCGGGATCGTCAGCGCCACGCACGCCAGCCCGGCGGCGACGAAGAATTGCATCCACCAGATCCACCAGCGCCGCGTGCGGAGCAGATCCACGACCGGGCTCCACAGCGGTTTGACGACCCAGGGCAGATAGAGCCAGCTCGTGTAAAAGGCGGCGGCGGTGTTCGACAGTCCCGAGATTTTTGTAAAGGACGACGGATACGGACACCACCAGCACGTTGGGCAGGCCTTGAGCGAAATAAAAGCGTCGGAATCCAAAACCAGGGGCTGCGGGAAGCACGGGCAATCGCGGGCGGGGCGCTTGATTCAGGAGCGGCGCTGAGGTTCGATCCAGGCACAAACCCGTTTAGCAGCAAAGTTTCCACCAGAGCAAGCCCGCAATGAAATTTCGCAGTTGCGCAAAGCTCCGCGGCAAGTTGCCGCCGAGAACAGCCTGGTTGGCTGTTCCACCCAAAACCAACTGAATCGTCCCGCCTTAAATAGCGGGAATGTGGCCATCCCCGGCCACAGCGGCTGAACGAATTCGCGCGGTTTGAGACAAACATACCGCTGCGCCCAAGACCCGCGCATTCCGATTTTCAAATCGAGGCAGCGGCGAACGCACGTCCATTGACGTACCTGGACGGACTGTCTATTCTGCACGCCGTCGAACCCAGGACTAACTCCAAATCAATATGCCTGCCAAAGTTGCCGAAAAACCCGCTGCCGAAACCAAGAACTCTGAATCCGCCAAACTCGCCGTCGCCCGGCAACGCGACCTGGATGCCGCCATCTCGACCATCACCAAAACCTATGGCGACGGCAGCATCATGCGGCTCGGAGATGCTCATGCGCTGCGGCAAATCGAAGTCATTCCGACCGGCGCGCTCGCGGTTGATCTCGCACTCGGTGTCGGAGGTGTGCCGCGGGGTCGAGTCGTGGAAATTTTCGGACCGGAATCGTCCGGCAAAACGACCCTCATGCTTCATGTCGTGGCGAATGCTCAAAAAGCTGGCGGACTGGCGGCATTCATCGATGCCGAACACGCGCTCGATCCGGGATACGCCAAGAAACTGGGTGTGAACCTTGACGATCTGCTTGTGTCGCAACCGGACAGCGGCGAGGAAGCACTGACCATTTGCGAAACCCTGGCCCGCTCGAACGCGCTGGATGTCATCGTGATTGATTCAGTCGCGGCACTGGTTCCAAAAGCCGAACTTGAAGGTGAAATGGGCATGGCAACCATGGGAATGCAGGCGCGGCTGATGAGCCAGGCGCTGCGCAAGCTCACCGCGATTTTGGCGAAGGCAAAGACAACATGCATTTTTACCAACCAGATGCGCGAGAAAGTTGGCGTGATGTTCGGCAATCCAGAAACGACACCGGGCGGAAAGGCGCTGAAGTTCTACGCCAGTGTGCGCATCGACATTCGCCGCAAGGACACGCTCAAGGACGCCGCCGGAACCGCCGTCGGCAATCACGTGAAGGTGAAAATCGTCAAGAACAAAGTCGCGCCACCGTTCGCTGAAGCCGAGTTCGACATCATCTACAATCACGGCATCAACAAGGAAGGAAGCATCCTCGACGTCGGCATCGAGAACGGCATAGTCGAGAAGAAAGGCGCGTGGCTGCAATTCAACGGTGAACTAATCGGCCAGGGCAAAGAGGCATCGCAAAAGGCGCTCGCTGAAAAACCCGAGCTCGGTAAGAAAATTGTCGATGCCATTCTGGCCAAGCGAAACGCCGCGCCGGCGAATTGACTTGCTTGTAACTAATTTGAGTGAGGAACGTTGCCGTCGCGTGCACGACCAATTTACCTCAATGGCCGGTTGCGTTTTGGAGCTGGTGGAGTTGCTCCATCGCCCACGGAAGAACGGCCAGGCTCGTCGCGTCGAACATGCCATGAGCTATTACCGCCGGCCAGATAGAGCGATGCAGCACCATGATTAAGCCCAATCCAAAACCCAGCAACGCGGTGGCGCCGACTGCAATGGGCCCTTGCGTGAGATGACCGAAACCGAACACGACGGCAGCGAACGCCGCGGCAGCAATTTGCCCGGCAGTTGAACCGAATCGCCACGGCCAGAGCGATCGCATGCCGCCGAGAAATGCCGAGCGCCAAACTTCTTCGCGCAAACCGGCAATCACGAAGCTCACGAATGTGATGGTGAGCCAATAGTACGCTGGATTTTCTCGCATTGCGGAGACGTCCACAACCGCCTCCACGTCCGGGCGGTTCGCCATGAAGTATTGCTGGAAAGCGTCTGGTGTTGTAACGCGCGTCACGATCAACAGAACACTAATCGCGAAGACAATTACGCTTAGTGCCAAACGCAACGCGACGGAATAACCAATTCCCAACGGAATGGTCCAGATGCCGGTGCGCCACCGTAGAAGAAGGTCATCGCGAGAGGCACGGGACGCAAGCCATGCGAGTCCAAAGACAGCGCCGAAGACCAATAACTCGATACTTGAAACAATGAGAATCCCGTGCGCAGTTCGCGACAGCGCGGGCCCACGATTCTCTGGAGCGTGCGCGCCCAGAATTCCAATGACGAGCGGGTACGCTGTGATGAGCAGCAGATTGAGCCACCAGCGCCAGCGTTTCACGACCGGCTGGGTCACCGGTGGGATAGGCGGCAGGGCATCAGGTAGAAGCTCGGGATCGTTCACGCCACTCACTTCATCAAGCGTGGATCAATCTGGCAATGATCTTGATCATCGTGCGGAGTTCGTCATTTGGCTTCCTTGGTTTGTTCGATGGCGCTCCGCAAATTTTCCAGTATTTCAGACGAACCAGTGAAAAGTCTTTCCGGATATTTTTTGTATAGGACAATCGTGTCATAGATGGACGCCTCGCTATACTGATTTGGAGAGAGGCCCGCAAGAAATTGCAGTCGCAGGTTTCGGTCGCGATTGATTTCCGCGCCTTTCAACCACTCGCCAAGCTCACTGCATTCGCCGGCGTAAGTTGAAAGGAGACCAATCGCCGAGTGAAATCCAACATCGTGCAACGAATGCGCCACGGCATCCGTCTGCGTCATTCGATGTTGGAGTTCGTCCACGTTGATGCGATGCGGACAGCGCTGCCCATCAGCACGGTGTCGTAACCCTGGCCTGGTCGTCGTTGCTCCAGATCGTGCCGTTGGGAAGCACGTCAAAAAAGGTCGCTATCTCGCTTTTGACGACGCCGAATTGCTTTCATAAAGCGGCACCCATTGCGTGACAACGCCGCCGGGATTCAAATGTTGTTTCACCATTTCGAAATATTCCTTCGTGTAAAGCGTCGCCGCGCCTTTCACCCACGGATGAATCGGGTCGGACGTGATGATGTCGAATTTCTCCTTCGTCGTGAGCACGTAATGGCTCGCATCGTCATAAGACGATCTTGCACGCGCGGATCATTGCACCACGCTATAATTTTGGTTGCTGAAATATTTCGGCACGCTCGCGGGAATGAGCGGCTCGATTTCGCAAATGACAATTCGTTCTCGATGCCGGGATACAGTGACAACGAACCGGCAGTAACGCCAGCGCCGCAGCCCACCACCAGCACCGACTCGCGGATTGCCGATGCACCAGCGCCGGAATGTGACCGAGCATCCGTTGCAGTCGCATGTCGCGCGGATCGGTCGAGGCTTCGATCTTGCCGCTGACGTGGAAGTTGCGCACGCCGTCGCTCATTTGGGTGACTGCGACAGAAGCGTTCATCCCTTCGCCCATATAAAGTATCTTGCCGGTCGTTTCCGTAAGTTGCCAGTAACGTCCGTGAGCAACCAGTTGCCATGGAGTCTGTCGGAACATATCGGATTAAGATCGCCCCTGATACCACCGTGACCGCGATCAGTGCGCCGACGAACAGCAAAACGCCGGCAATCGTGAATCTATTCTATAGGCTGAAGCCCTGCTTCCGCCGACTTGCATGGCTCGAATGGCAAAAACATTAAAATCGCAGTCAGCATCGGCATAGCCATCAGGAACTGTTGGGCATGTTGCGTCCCATCCAACCGATCAGGAGAATGCTCGTGCCCGACGGCGCCAATGATCGCGCCGATCGGTATTTGCGGCATACACCCGCCCAACCAATCGTCGCCGGATCCTGTCCCGGTGAAGCCACCGCCGCCAATGCCAGCGGAAAACTCGCGCCCCACAAAATTGTCGGCGGCAGAATCGCCCAGAAACAACGCGCCAGATCCAATTGGAAGTGAGCCATGGACTCCGGAGAGAGACGGGTTGATCGGCCAATAGCGGAAGCGATCGCGCCACATGCACGCGCGTCCAGGCCATCGCGGCAATCAACAGCATTGGCAAAACCCAAGCGCCAGACGCGGCCGGATTGCTCCCCGCGCGACGACCGAACCGACGCTGCTGCCGATGCCCAGCCCGCCAGAAAAACGGCGAGAATAATTGAGAACGTGTAAACCGTTCGCCCCGAGCATCAGCGACAAGCAGCCGCGTCCAGATCACTTCGGCGCTCCGAGCGCCGACAGACCCGAAAGCGCAATCGCGATGTACACCAGACCCGAACCGTTCACGTCCGCGGTGATCTCAGCCGGAATCTCGCGCCGGAGTTCGGATTTGAACGCGAGGACGCCGGCCAGCGCCAAACCCATTAAGAGCCACGATACGCGTTGATGCCCGCCGCGGCCTACAAAGTCGCCGTCCGCCATGTCATGGACCCTTAATAAATAAAAGCCGGCGAACAGACAGCCGAACACCGCGCCGGCGATGTTTCCGCCGTAAAAAAATCCGAGCCACGAAACTCCTTTCGGCGTGGTTACCAGCCAGCGCGAAATCGCCGGCAACGTAGCGCCCATCAAGAGCGTCGGCGGTAACAGGCAAAAGGCGCACACCACTCCGCGAATCAGAATTCCCGACAGACCCCTGCCCGACGTGCGCCGCGTAAAGCCGCGTCGACGAACGGCAGCACAAACAAAACGAGCAAGCCGCAAATGCCGATGCCCAGCTTCCAGCATCGCGTAAACGCGCAATGGATGTCGTCGCGCCGAAATGATGCGTGGCAAAAGCAAACTTCCCAGGCACATGCCGCCCATGTAGGTTCCCGAGCAACACGCCCAGCGAAACCGCGGAGGAACCGATCACCAGTTCGAGCAATTGGAACCAGACGATTTCATAAATCAACGCCGCGCAACCACTGCCTACGAACAGCAGCAGAACGACGGCAGGAATCGGCGCAAAGCGGAAGGTTCCGCTGTTTGATGTGCGTCGAGTGCGTTCATCCGCTTCAGGATTCCGGTGAGCGTAGGAGGATTGCAGCTTTTGAACAACTGGTTTCAGCAACGGAAGCTTCACCAACTCACCGGCACGGTCAGCTTTTTTCCAAAGCGGTTGTGATAATGCAGCTGCCGGTTCAGGCAGCCGTATTCGTGCACCAGTCGTGTGAGTTTCACGTCGTAGCAGCAGTATTCGGCAATTTCCAAAAGCCTGCCCTCGCGAAACCAGTGAATGGCCTGCATGCCTTCCGCCGTTTTCTCCACGCCGAACGTCGCGGTGGCGATGGAATCCAGCGACAGCCGGTGCTGCAGCTTGTTCTGCAGTTCCACGAGCATGTCGAGCGTGGGAAGCTGGCGCAGGTCAAACGCCGTGTAGCCGTGCAACACCTCGTAATCAAAGCGCAGGTTGTTGAAGCCGACCACCAGGTCCGCGCGCTGCAATTCCTTGATGAGATCGTCCACCTGGCTTTCGCCATAAATCCGGTAATTGCCGCGTCGCGGTGCTGTAGGTCACGCCCACGCTCATCCCCATCTGGCTGATGCTTGTCCCAGCCGCCCACGTCTTCGGCGGACTTGCGGGTTTCAGATCGAAATAGACGATGTTCTTCATCGGCGAACTGCGCGGCGGAAAAAATTCACGCCGCCCACTTTAGCTCGCCGCAAAACAGAGGCAAAAGAAAACTGGCGTCACAAGACGATAATGCGGGGAAAATCCGCTTTGACCCTTGCGCGGGCAGAAACTAGGTTGCGGTTGTGCAAAAGGGAAATGCCAGCGCCTTTGATTCACCGCGAGTGCGATTCCTCTTTCGCATGCCGCTGCCGCGCTCATACACGAACTATCTCGGGCGAAAGCTGTTTCGATTTCTCCTGACGGTCCAGGGGCTGGGCGCATTTGCACTGATTACGCTGGGCGTTCTCATAAAGAAATTCGGCGTGGCGCGAAGTGTCGTGCAGCCTGCTGATCTTTTACGAAATCTCCCGCGCGGGCCTCCGGCTGGTGCCAATGTTTCTGTTCCTCGCGGCGGCGCTGGGGCTTCTGGTAATCGGGCAAACCGTTTCGTGGGCGTCGCGACTGGGAGCAATCAACTATCTCGGAACCGTGATGGTCGTCGTCGTCGTGCGCGAACTCGGTCCGTTGCTCGCGGCTTTGATGGTCCTTGCGCGAATTGGAACTGCGAACGTTGTCGAACTGGGCACCGCACGCGCCACGGGAGAAGTCGAAGCGCTCGAAGCGCTGGGCATTGATCCCATTCATTACCTCGTCGTGCCGCGCGTGCTGGGAATGGCCATTGGGAATTTCAGCGCTGACGGTTTACCTGATTCTCGGCGCGCTGGCCAGCGGCTATCTCTGGGCATTCATCCAGGATGTGCCGCTGCGGCCCGGCGACTATTTCCGGCAGTTGGCAACGGCGCTGAGCGGATTGGACTTCGCATTGCTCGCCGTGAAAACGTCGCTCGTTCGGTTTCATTATCGCGATCGTGACGTGTTATCACGGGCTGGCGCAGCCACTGCGGCTCGAAGAAGTTTCCTACGCCACCGTGCGCGCCGTGGCGCAAAGCGTCATCGCTTGCGTGCTGCTGGATGCGCTGTTCATTGTCATTTACCTCATCGCCTCATGAGCGCAACGCCCGCCATCACGACTGATATGACAATCGACATGCGCGGCGTGACGGTCACTTCGATGCGCGACCCCGACACCGTGGTCGTAGAGGAGGTGAACTGGACGGTTGCGCGCGGCGATTTCTGGGTGATCGGCGGCCTGCAAGGCTCGGGCAAAAGCGATTTCCTGATGATGACCGCTGGCCTGATGGCGCCTGCGGCTGGCACATACAACTTATTCAACGAGGAGATGCCGATCTTTGAAGACGACCGGCTCAAGCAGCGGCTGCGCCTTGGTTTTGTTTTCGATAGCGGCCAACTCTTCAATCATCTGACCATTGCCGATAACGTCGCGTTACCGCTACGTTATCATCACAACCTCACCAAAGCAGAAGCTGAAGCCGACACGCAGCGCATGCTTGAACTGACCGAGCTTGCGCCATGGGCGGACACCACGGCAGGCGCGCTCGCGCGCAACTGGCAGCGGCGCGTTGGGCTGGCGCGCGCGCTCATGCTGAAGCCCGAGGTGTTGCTTGTGGATAATCCGCTCGGCGGTCTGGACCTGCGCCATCGCGCGTGGTGGCTCCGCTTTCTGGAGGAACTGTCGAACGGTCACCAGTGGCTGGACAAACGGCCGCTCACGCTGGCGGTGACGACAAGCGATTTGCGTCTTTGGCGCGGACAGAAACGGCAGTTCGCCGTGTTGAGAAACAGACAATTCACACAGCTTGGCGCTTGGGAGCAGGTTGAAAGGGCACAAGACGACTTGGTTGAAGAACTGTTGAGGCCGGCGTAAGCACCGGCGCATTTGACGGCGGCAGCGGAATTTGAAACTGTTCAACGAAACGAAATGGCTTTACAGGATTTGACACCGCAGTTGCGCACGCGCCTGAGCCGCATGGAACGGGCGGTCGGCTGGTTCGTCATTCTGGCGACGCTGCTGCTCGCGTTCGGATTCGGTTATTACGTGTACAATGTCGCGGAACGTAAAGGCTGGTTTCTCAAGAAAATCACTTACCAAACCTGTGTCAGTAGTGGTGCCGGTCTGAAGATCGGAGATCCAGTGAAACTGATGGGATTCGACGTTGGAGAAATCACGGCAATTATTCCGAACGAGCCATACGACTACTACAACATCACAATTCAGTTCCGCATCAAACTGGACCGGTACAATTATCCCGGTTACGTCTGGAGTGATTCGACTGTCAAGGTAAACGCGCAAAGTCTGTTGGGGAGCAGATATCTGGAAATCACAAAAGGTGTTCAAGGTATTCCAACTGTTCTTGAAACGACAAACAACGAACTACTCGGCGTTCTTCGCGGCGACAAAATCATCAAAGCTCGTGTTCAGGAGATTGAAAAGCAGGGACACTCGAACGCAGAAGCGTTGGCTTTGCTGAACAAAGAAGTTCGCTCCAAATCGGCTGCCTACTACACAAATGAACTCCGCGGACACATTTACTTTCTAGACCCTGAAGAATCCCCCGCTATCACCGAGCGCCTCGATAAACTCATCAGTCAGGTTGAAAATGCGTTACCCAATATTCTGAACCTGACCAATCAACTCGCCACCGTGCTCGCAAACACCACCACGCTTACGTCGAACTTGAACGAAGTCGCCGTTGGCGCGCGCCCTGTGGTCAGCAATCTCTCCTTCGTCACAGCGCAACTGAACGGCCCCGGCACACTCGGCGATTGGTTGCTGCCCACGAACGTCAACCAGAAACTCAACTCCGTCCTCAGCGGCGCTGACGTCACGCTGGCAAACGCCAGCACGAATCTGGAGAGCCTGAACCTCTCACTGCTCAGCCTGGCGGACCTCACGAGCAACCTAAATTACCAGGTCCAGATGAACACAAACATCCTGGGCGAGATTTCCCAGGCGGTCAAAGACGCGGATGACTTTGTGCAAGGACTGAAACGCCATTGGTTGCTGCGTTCGGCATTCAAAACGAAACCGACCAACGCTCCGCCGCGCAACGTCACGCCCGTCCGCTCGCCGAAAAACATGCCGTAGCATGCTTGCCATGCCCGCGCGCATTGCAGAGGTGGCAGAACACTAGCGCCGGCTCAACTTTCGGGCGACTCGCTCAACCCATTCGTTGTCCGGCAGCGCGTAGGGGCGGAACGTTTCGAGATAGCCTTCCGGCTCGTTGTAAAAAAGCGCGCGGTGCAGGCCGAGCGTGCTGGCTTTCGGGTTGTCAATCAGGCTGGCGGAATCGTTCGCGCTCATCTGGAACAGCACGCGCATTTCGAATTCGCTCAGCGCCTTCCGGCTGAGGAAACGGTTCACGTTGTTGTAGGTGTCGCACGTGGCGATGACGTGGAAGCCCAGCGCCGGGCCTTCGCTGATCAAGTTGTTGAAGCAGCAGCTGCGGGATTGCGCTGCGTCTCCGCGTCGCCCGAGGAAAAACCGAATTCTCCTCGTGGCGCAGCTTGTTGTATTTTTGCAGTCCGTGGATGAACAGGAACATCGCCGGCGCTGGCTCGCCGGCTGTCGTCGTCGCTGGCGCGCTGCTTCATTTCCGCCGCGAGCTCGTTCATCACTTCGGCCAGCTTCGCCGGGTTTCACCTGAACGACCTCGTGCGGAATGCGCGCTGATGACGCGCTCCAGGAATTCGCGCTGCGGACGTCCCGGGCGGCGTGCTGTCGAACACGACGAAGCGCGACGCGCCTCTCGGATATTGCGCGGCCAGCGAGATCAGCGCCACCGCAACAATCGCCGAGCGCGGCTTCTTCGCGCTGGCCGACGATGAGCAGATTGTTGCCGCTCTGCCGCTGGAACACGGCTTCGGTCGGGCCCTTGATGGAATTGGGCGCGCCGAGCCAGACGCGGCTGGCGCGCGGCGGCTGACGGCAGGCTCGTTCGAGCAGCCGCGCGCAGCAGCGCGTTCTCCCGCACGTCGGCCGGCGCGTTGCCTTCGAAGACGAATGGTCCCGGATATCGATCTCGCGCTTTGGTCAGCGCGCTCGCGGACCTTCGCGAGATAATCATCGCGCACCTCGTCCGGCAGCCAGACGACCTGGAACGGGCTGTTGCCTTCGATCGTGCCGGCAGCGTCGTTGTAGATGCCTTCGCCGGGACGCGAGAGCAGGCGCGGCGCGGGATTGTCCTCGTCCATGATCAGGTAGGCGTCCGCCTCGTTGCACTGGAGCGCGATGCGGATGACCATCTGGCCGAGCGTCGTGCGCGCCAGCGGTGTAGGCGCCGCCGAGCGTCTGCGAGCCGAGCAGCACGTGAATGCCGAACGCGCGGCCCTGGCGCACGATGCGGTCCAGCAGCAGCGACGCGCGTCTGCGACATGCGGTCGTCCTCGACGAAGAACTCCTGGAACTCGTCAATGATCAGCAGCGACCGCGGGATCGGCTCCTTGCCGCCGGCGCGCTTGTAGCCGGCGATGTCCTGCACGCCGAGCTTGCGGAACAGATCGCCGCGGCGCCTGCAGTTCCTCGTCCACGCGCTGCAGCACGCTCAGGCCGAATTCGCGGTCGCTCTCGATGGCCACGACGCGCGCGTGCGGCAGTCGGCGAGTCGCGTAGCACTTGAACTCGACGCCTTTCTTGAAGTCCACCAGGTAAAACTCCACCTGCTCCGGGCTGCACCACAGCGCCAGGTTGGTGATGATGACGTGGAACAAGCGTGGATTTGCCGGAACCGGTCTTGCCCGCGATCAGCGCGTGCTGGCGCGTGCCTTTGCCGATGGCCAGGTACTGCAGCTTGGTCGCGCCGGTGCGGCCGATCGGCACGCGCAGTTCGCTCGGTCGTTTCCTCGGTCCAGACTTCCGCCGGCTGGCGGGGCGACCTGCGCGAACGGCACTTCCACGCGGTTGGAATCCCTGCTGTTGCTCGCCGATCTGGTGCAGGAACTCGGTGGCGAGTTCCGGCGTCGGGCGGCGCGTCGAGCAGCAGCTGCGTGCCCGGGCTCGGATTGCCCGGTCGAGCTGAAACCGGTTGCCGTTCGGCACGCAGACAGACGCTGTTCTTGCGCAGTTCGTCCGGCACGAACTCCTGCGGCAGCGGCTGCCGCTGGTCCCAGTGGATGAGCATGTAGACGCCGCAACGCGCGCCGCTGGCGGCGATGCTCATGCAGCCGCTTGCGCGGCGGTGTCGCTGAAGTTCGCCGGGAAATCCGCGATGACGAGGAAATGATATTTCTCCGCGATCGCGCCGGCCTGCTCGTTGTATTCGGCGATCGTCGCGTATTCGTTGCGCAGATACATCTGGATGACCTTCTCCATGTGCTCGTTCAGGTCGGCGAGCTTCTGCTCGATCTGGTCGGTCTGCGTCCAGATGCGGCTGTTGATGATGCTGCTCCTCGTAATCGGCCAGGTGCATGATGCCGGCGAAGTTCTGGCCGAGGCCGACCGGATCAATGATGGTGAAGCTCAACCTGCCCGGCGGCGTCGTCGCGAGCAGCCGCAGAATGATGTTGTTCATTGCGGCCACAGCGTCTTCACCGCCACCGCCGTTCGAGGTCTCGAACAAAATGGAACCTTCAGTCGGATACTTGAGCAGCAACGGAAGAAAAAGATTTCCAGAGTTTGGGAACGCCAGCCGCTTGTCCTTGGGAAAGGATTCGACCATTTCGTTTATGACCACGTCAAGCCGGCCGAACTTCACGGCGTTTGCAAACCGTTCCGGCGGAATCCAGTTCTGCCAGTCACGCGATTTCCATTCTGGAAACAGCCTGGCTGCGGCATCGTTCGCCGCGCGAACGCTTTCGTCAATCGGCCCAACGCGCCGCTTCCACTCAGCCTCAAGCTCGCGCCATTTGCTTTCGGTCTCGGCCTGAAGCGCCGCTCTTTTTGCAGCGTGAGCGTCGTTCAATTGCGCTGACCTTGATTCATGTTCCCGTTGCAATGTCGCCATCCTGACGGGCTGCTCGTGTTCGAGTTGGTTCAGCTTTGCGCGATAAAGTTGCTCGTTTTTTTGGGTCAAGCGCATCGCCTGTTCGTCGATCTTGCGAGGCCGTAGGTCGAGCATGTCGATGCTCTCCTTGACTGCGCGCTTCCATTCCTGATCAAGGGATCGGGTGCTGTCCACGTGATCCTTTGTAATACGCTCCTGCTCGTTTTGAAAATGCGACCGGCCTTGTTCCTGACACGCAATTTCCAATCGGCGGGCGCTGGCAAGGTTATTGGCGATTGCAGTCGCTGCGGGTTTTGCCTGTCCCAGGCCGGCGAGCCGCCCCACAATGAAAACGACCGCCGCCGCCGCCAACCCAATGCCCGTCTGCTGCCAAGGAAGGTCAATTCCACCGAAGCGATGCAGCGCTGGAACCAGACATACTGACGCCAGCAGCAGCAGGATTATCGAGAGCCAGATCGGAAAGAACCTGAAGATCTGCGCCAGCCACAAATGACGAAAACGATGCAGTCCTTCACGAACTTTCGATTCCAATCCGCGAAGCTGTTCGAGCAATTGAAGTTCGTCAGTGGAGTGATCAGGTTCCGCTTGTGCGGAATTCGAGGAAAGTTTTTTGCGCAAGGCGCCGTACCCGCTGAACGCTCGCTGCGCATTCGATTCAAGGAGAGCGATTGCCTGTTGCGCTTCCCCGAGATCATGAGCGAATTGTTCGTAGGCGGCGGCGGCCTCGGCGAGAATTTTTTCGCGCCTGTGTTCGGCATTGATCGTGCCCTCCTGAACTTTGTATTTCCGCCGGCCTTCCTGTTCCTTGATTGCCTCCAGCGCTCGCGTCCGGCTGGCCATGTGGCCACGGCTGATTTTGCTTTTCCGCTGCTCGTAGCGCGCCTGAGATCGTTCACGGCGGCTCTTGAAATCCGCTTCGGCATTTACGAGCGCTTCAACCGATTGATCGGTCTGCGCGGCGACCGCTGCGTCGAAGGATTTTTTCTCCGCGGCCGAGCGCGATCGAAACTCGGCATTCAGCTTCTCTTCGCGCGCCGCGAACTCGTGGATTGTTTCCCGAAGATTATCGAGGAGCTTCAACGTTTCGACAATGCCCCGGATATTACTCACAATCGCTCCTCACCTTCTTTAGGATTGTCTCCAGTTTTTCAATGACCGTCACGGCTCGATCCACATGGAGACCGAGTTCACTCATGTACCGCTGATCGAATTCGCGGCTGCGCGCGTCCTTCCAATAATTTTTCGTCTCCGCCCATCTCAAATGAATTTCTTTTGTCACCCCAACCAACCTGGCTTTGCTTCCCGCGATGTTCATTGAGATCCTCCCTCCGGCACATTTCTTTCAATGGAGCCCGAAGAATCCGGCTTTCCTGCGGATGTCGCGTCGGGCTCCTCAAGTGCGGGTAATTCCGGCAATGCTCCGCCACCACCGGGCGCAGTGACGCCCGCATAAGCTTCCAAGGCTTTCACCACCTGTCCCAGATACGCGACCGCTTTGGCCATGTCGGACGTGAGGAAGGAGTGCAATTGCTCGACCTGTTTGACCAGCGGCGCGGCCTGGTTTTCGAGTTCACGAGCCCATCGTTTGGTGACGGCCGCTTTCTCTTCAGCTTCGCGGAGCCGTTGCAACGCGCGCCGCATCGCCATTTCTTTCACGGCCGTTCCATCGCGCAGCTTCGAAACCTTTGCCGTGAACAACTCCTGTTGGGCTTCCTCCAGTTCGCGGCGGCGGATTCGGATTTCATGGTCCCAACGGGTGCGTTGCTCGTTCTCCAGCCAGAACCGGGTGCGAAGAATTTCGCTGGCCACCTCCTCCACCGCGGGGCGCGCCTTGCTGAGATAAACGATGAGGTTCGCCCGAAAAGCTTCGATGGCTTCAAACGAAGTGACATGGGAGCTTTCGGCCATCTCTTATCGCTGGTGAAGATACTCTTCGATACGTTGAGCTTTTCTGAGGAGATACGGCGTATGCTGCCGTGACAGTTCAACGAACTTCTTGATCGCCTTCATGGTGACTAGGAATTCCTCTGAGAACTTCTCGTGCTCCTGATCCTGCCAGGTGTCTCCAAGCGCCGCGAAACGGGCGTGCAAGAGGGTAAGGCGGTTTTCGAGATCGCTGTTGAATCGCTGCAGTTCCTCGGCAAACCGTCGCACCTTTTCGGGATCCATGATTGCCTGGGCCATGTTCTGCCTTTCGATAAAGGTTTGACTCAATCTAAATGCAATTGCTTGCGGAAGCCATCACAATTGCGTCTGGACCCAGGATTCAACTATCGGGAGGAATGGCATTTGATAAGCATTTAATTCACGGCTTATCGCCCTGCTTCAGTTTTGCAACCTCATTGGCCTGAGTTGTGGTTACCCGTGTTGATTGCTGGAATCAGAACATTCAACTCCTGCAAGCCGATGTTTCGGGCACTCAAAACGAAGCGGCGTGTTGACGCGAAGCGTCCACAATCTGGATTGGCTTTCCTGGGGCAATTTTCCATTGCTCGACTAAAACGGTAAGGGCATCTTTTACGTTCACGCCAGATGACACGCGTCAGACTGAAATTATTGCTGTTCATCGAGATCACTTTCGCCTTGCAGCGATCCGTCGCTGACAATCCATCCAACAGCAATGCAGACGCGACACCGGAGAGATTCCCGGCGGTTGTGACGAACCTGACGCAACTGCGCTCCCTTTCGCGCGCCGATTTCAACCGTGGGCGTCCAGTGTCCGTCACTGGAACAGTGACGTTGGTGGACAGCGACCGGAAGCGTCTCGTGCTGCAGGATGCGACCGGCGTGATCGTCTGGTATTCCGATACACCGGTGGATCCTTCTTTGGCGGGGAAAATGGTCCGTATCGTTTGCGCCGATGGGGGTCCCTATGCAGCGGGTTTTCCGAACTTTCCCTACAAGCCGTCCGGTGCTGACATTCAAACTTCATTCGAAACTCCATCAAACTGGGGAGATTATCATTTGACCCGCATGGCAGGTTATCTTCGCCCGCCAACATCCGGAGAGTACACGTTTTGGATCGCCAGCGACGATTCCTCGGAACTGTGGCTGAGCGTGGATGAGGATCCGAGGCGAGTCAGAAAGATTGCATTTGTAACGGAAGGCTTCTGGACCAACCCGCACGACTGGGGCCGTTTTCCTTCGCAGCGTTCAGAGTCGATCTATCTTCGATCAGAGAGGTCTTATTATATCGAGGCTTTCCAGGAGCAGGCGCAGCAGGACGATCATCTCTCGGTTGCCTGGGAGGGACCAGGCATTGCGCAATCGGTAATTTCTGGAGCGTACCTGACACCGTGGGCCCGCAATGCGCACGCAGCAGCGACGGACGGGCGTGGACCGGGTCTCACGAATGGAGTTCTCCGTGAATATTGGACCAACTACGCCGCGGGCAGCGTCATGCCGATTACTCCCTTCGGTCCTGTCGATGCCGCAATGGCAGGGACCGGTGTCACTTTTCAGGTTTTGGGGCCTGGGACGTGGCCATCGCCGCTGAAGATTGATCTGCGCGAACCACTACCGTCTGAGAACAATTTTCGTTGGGTTGAGGCCGAAGGCATAACCACCTTCGTGGGCACCGATGGGACGGGTGCCACGCTGGAATTGGCATCCGGACCGAGGCGCGTTTTCGTGCGCATCGCCCAGTGGGATCAGCATCGTCTTCGGCCAGGCCAGAATTGGCATGTGCGGGTCCAAGGCGTTTGTGAAGGTGTCACGGATGCGAGCGGAGGTCAGGCAGTCGGATTCATCTGGGTTCCGAACTCGGATGACGTCCGGCTGTTGGAAGTTGTAAGCGACCAGAAGGGCGCCGTCGTTTCACCCGATTTCCCAGCGACAAATTCCGCTGGCACATTCGGTGGCTTCTACATGGCGCGCGGAGCGGTGACATTCGACGGAACGTTCTCGGGGCGGCGCTACCTCTATGTTCAGGATATCCACGGGAGCGTGTCCGTTTCCGACATGGATCGGATATTCAATAAGCCGCTCGAATTCGGGCAGAGAATCCAGGTGGGCGGCACGCTCACGGCCGGCAAAGCAGGACTCAAGCTGGTTCCGATAACCTTCAGGTTGCTCGGTTGGGAGAGTCTGCCACTGGCGTCGGAGGCGGACAAGGATTCGGAATATCGCGATGGCCAATGGACTGAAGTGGAAGGTGTCATCCGCTCCATGCGCGCAGACGGCGTATTCAGAATCAACGGTCCTGGAGGTGTAGTTTCCGCCTGGAGTCCCATGATACCTGCGGATGATTCTTTCGTGGATTGCGCCGTGCGAATCCGCGGAGTAATATCGCTGGACGCTCAGGATGCACCACTGTTGCTGGTGGGTTCGCGCCAATTTGTGGAGATTGAAGAACAAGGTCCAAAGAACCCGTTCTCACTTCCGACAACCAATATCAGCGCTTTGGATCTCTTGCAGTCTGTTGTGAAGTGGGTGCACCGGATCAAGGTCGAAGGAACCGTGACCTACGCTGACGAAAATGCAGCCTTTCTCGAGGACAATTCGGGCGCTGTGCGTCTCCAGCTTCACCACCGCATGAGCGTTCATCCCGGAGATAGGTTTGAGGCTATTGGCTTTCCTGATGCAAGCGGTTCGGTCCGCGCCCTGGCAGAGCCGAGCCTCCGTCCCACCGGGACCGGAATGTCCGTCGAACCAAGCGACTTGGATCTGCGTGATGCCTTTTCCAAAACCAATAACGGGCGTCTGGTCCGCGTGCGGGGAACTCTGCTGGCGCAGAAGAATCGAGGTCCGGTTCAGGTTCTGGAACTGCAATCGGGACAACGTGCTTTTGAGGCTGTGCTCGCTTCAAACCTTCCACCGCTGCCGGTTCTCACTGCGGGCAGTCTGCTCGAAGTTACCGGTGTTTGCGTCGCCGACTTGGTCCCGGCGCACAACACGGAACCTGCCAACTGGGAAAACCCGTCCATGGGCTCGTTACACGTCCTGTTGCGGACGCCGGCAGACGTCATCGTCCGGCGAGGTTCGCCCTGGTGGACGCCGATGAAGGTCGTTGCGCTAATAGGCTTTCTGCTCACGGTGCTTGGGGGCACGCTGCTGTGGATTCAGTTGTTGGGCCGGAGGTATGAGCGTCGGCAACTGGCACAACTCGAATTCTCCCGCCAAATTCTTAAAAGCCAGGAAACGGAACGGCATCGCATCGCGGCAAACTTGCATGACAGCCTTGGCCAGAACCTGCTCGTTATCAAGAATCAGGTTCGTTTCGCAATGCAATCAACTCTCGATCGTCACACCCTCTCCAAACGTCTGGACGAAATCTCGGGGATGGCTTCACAAGTAATCGAAGAAGTTCGGCAGATCACGCATGACCTGCGCCCGTATCAACTCGAACGGGTGGGGTTAACCCAGACGCTGCGCGGCACTATTCGACGAATCTCCGAAAACTGCCCCGTCGCGTTCGCGAGTCACATAGATGATATCGACGGCGTTTTTGACAGCGATGGTGAAATTCACATCTACCGGATTCTGCAGGAGGCGCTGAACAATGTCGTTAAACATTCCGGAGCAACAGAAGCAACCGCTGTGGTCAGAAAGGAGGCGAACTTCATCCTGATTATTGTGCGCGATAATGGACGTGGCTTTGCGGGCGATGTAGATGACGGTAACGACCTGTCCCGCGCAGGCTTTGGCCTGAGTGGAATCGACGAACGAGCCAGAATTCTCGGCGGAAAGGCCCTGTTTGAATCCCATCCCGAAAAGGGCTTTCGCTTGACAGTCGAAATCCCGCTGGCACACCAAGCATGACCCACCGCGAAGTAAAACTGCTGATCGTCGATGATCACCCGGTGTTCCGGCGCGGGCTTCGGCAGATCATTGAAGAACATCCTTGCTTCAAAATCATCGGCGAGGCCGGTGATGGTGAAAGTGGTCTGCAACTGGCCGTGACATGTCAGCCCGATATTGCCGTCGTGGACATTGACATGCCAGGACGAAGCGGATTCGACATGGCACGAGCGCTGAGAAAAATGAATTCACCCGTCAAAGTGGCGTTCTCTGACCATGTACAAAGACGAGGACATCTTTAATGCGGCCCTGGATCTTGGCGCGAGAGCCTATGTGCTAAAGGAAAACGCCGCGGATGATATTGTCGGCGCGCTGCAAAAAGTTTCACAGGGAGAAATGTTCCTCTGCCAATCCGTTTCCGAGATCGGCAAGCGCCGCAGCGACGCCGTTCGCGCCCTGCTTCTCAGCAAGCCCCAATTGGAGAGCCTGACTGCGGCGGAACGGCGCATTCTAAGACTCATTGCTGAAGATCGGACCACAAAGGAGATCGCGGATCTTCTGAAGATAAGCTTCAAAACGGTCGAAAACCACCGGTTGAGTATCTGTCACAAATTGAATATCCACGGCAGCCACAGCCTCCTGAAATTCGCTTTCGATCACAAGGGTTTGCTATAGAACGGTTCGACGAGATTCCCCCAACGCTTCGACACCTAAGGCGAACACTGCTTAAGCGATCTGAACGACCGGTTTTGCTAAACCGCGCCAGTGTTTCCACCTATGTTCAACAGCCCGCCGGCAATGCTATAAATTTTTTATGTGGTTAATACAGGGCTGTACGGGCGGTGGATTAAATCCTTTTCGCAAATCCAAAGGTGGGAAACCTGCCGAAGCCGCAACTAATCACTTAAGCCTAATCACGTGCACTTTGTGTCTTTCACCTGAAAGATGGTTAAAAACCTCAATCCGAAAACGGCAAGAACTGAGTATGAAAAATAAACATGCAGCCGCATTGCTTGCGGCGATTACGCTGTCAATAGGCAGCTCTTCCAGCCCAGCACAATCAACCAACTTCATGCTTTATAACTTCGATACAAACCAAGTGACCTCTACACCTTATGGTCAAGCATGGGGGAATTGGTTTGGCAGTTATTATCAGAGCGTGGCTTGGGACCCCATCACCGATGCCAGTAACAACGCCAATTCCGGCTCCCTGCTGTTGACTCTCAATTGCACTGGAAATAATCAATACGTCTTGAATGACGGACTTACCGCACCCACGTACAGCCCACTGAGCCTGGATATTTGGACCAATCTCTCATTCGACATCCGTTATGACGCGAGTTCGGCGATACGCACCAACACGGGAGGTGGCAATGGATCGCTAGGAGCCGGTTCTTTGGACTTCGGCTACATGCGCATCGGCTCGAGAGGCCCCAGCTTCAGCCAGGATTGGATTCGATATTTCGCCGTTTCAGCCACTAACGGCGCGGGTCTGCCGAATACGAATTGGAATCATATAGATGTGGATCTGCGGCAGGTGAAGCAGAACTTCGGCGATTTGAGCGCTGGCCTGGTTGACCTCATCATAGGCATTGATGGCGCCAACTATGGCAATGCTTCGCTCGTTGGGCCGCAGATGATCTGGTTGGACAACATCAAATTGACTGGAGAAATTCCGCATCCTCCGCCGCCCACCATGTCCATTGAGAAGGCCATTCCTGCTCTGCGCCTGTTTGGAGGTTCCGGACAATTTGGCCGTGCTCAACTTCAACTTGTTGATCCCAACGAAAGCTGGATCGGTGGAACCTTCCCCGTGAGTTATTCCTTCACCGTGCTGGACAACGCCACGTCTCCTGGAGGTTTGGACTATCACATTCATTTTATCCAGGGTTCGGACGGATATTCAGGCGCCGATTTCACACAGGCGAACGTGCTCTGGCTGCAAATTATCAGCGGTGCCGGAACCAATACGGCTTGCGTCGCGAACGTCTCCTGGAAAACGAATGCACCAGGCACAAATCCCAACCAAACTACGAATGGCGCGATCGCGCTGACGATCACGAATCCAGTTCTCGCCGGAACATGGACGCTGACATTCCTCAGCGACACCAACGGCACACTTACGGCTCCCGGCGCGAGCCCCGCTCCATTTAGACTCGCGCTGTCTGACGCAGATGCAATCACCTCCTTAAGTTCTCCAATGGAGGTTCGCTTCGGAATTCAGAATTTTGGAAATACGGCAAACGGCGGAGTCCCTCACGATTGGGCCAAAATCTCTGTATCAGGAACGGCAGGAGCGCAGATCAACGAGGACTTTACAAAGAAGAACACCACCCAAATCGATACGAATATTTGGGACCTCGGCCATAGTGATGGTGTGGGCGTGGTCAATCAGGTGCCCACCAATGCGCCTTTTTGGATCAAGTGGAGCACGCCGGATGCTGGATTCACTCTCATCAGCGGCAATTCCTTGACTAACATTCAAGACTGGAATGACGCGACTGTGACGACAATCAGCCAAGGCGGTCTGCGCTGGGGGCTAATTCAGAACTCATCTTTGCCAACGGGGAATCAGGATTATTTCGCGCTGATCAAGCGCCCCTTTGTCAAACTTCAGGTCCTGCTTCCTGGTGAAACGAACGCTCCTGGCACGCAGACTGGGAAGATTGGCACACCGAACTCCGTCGGCTTTAACGCCAACAGTGGTATTGCCGCCGTGACCATTAATGCGGTTGACTCAACGTACCACATCGCCAAAGTGAGTGGTGACATGATCAAGCTCACCACTTCGGATTCTGCCGCCGTCCCGCCCAGTCCGGCGGCGCTGGTGAACGGAACCGTCACTGAGCAACTGCAATTTTCAAGCTTGGGTAATTTCACTGTGACTGCCACAGACACGACGAGCACCAATATCCCGCCTGCGACAAGTTCCTCAGTGTCTGTTGTCCCTTGAAGAACCAACTCCGTTGGTGATTTAATTGGTACATTTAGACGGGCGCCAGTCAAGGCTGGTGCCCGTTTGGTTCATAAATGGCACTTCATTTCCGAGCGACCAATTGCGATTCTCGGTCGTGTTCATACACGGGAATTTTGCTTCGTATCACCCCGTGGCAGGCAATGAGGGCTTTAACTATTGCGCTGAGACTCTCCAATACTTCTCTGCGCTTCCGGACAGTGGCAGCGAAATCGTCATCGGATCGCTGGTGAGATTTGTCGTAAGCACGGTCTGCCAGTTTGTTGATCCGAGTGAGACAATTTCCTGGATCTGGTGGATGTGGTTGGTGTCCCCGTTGATTGTAAGCCACAAATTTGTAGTTCCAAATCTCAGTGTCAGCATTGGAGCGCGCGGCGGAGCAACGAGAGCGGGGTCGTCACTAAAATCCGGAATCCCGTCGTGGTCGGCGTCGTTCAGATCGTCAATGGTCAACTCCCAGCTCCAGTAATCCTCTTCTGCGGTGGTGAGATCGCCATCGACAAACTCAAAGGCGCCATAGTAGTTGGTTGGCCAGGGGGCATCACGTCGATAAGTGTTCGTGGCGAAGTTCAACGTATTCCCGTATGAATCCATCAGCGCGCCCGATTGAAGCGTGAGTTGGTTGAAGCGATTCGTTAATGACTTCGCAAAGGTCACCAGTCCAGTCAACGTGTTGGCTGGATTACCCGTCTGAACGAGATTCAGCATTCCCGTTACGGTGTTCGATCCAGGCGCATAAACGAGCGGACACTTGTATTCAAGAACATCGAACAACGCGGTGAAAATGAGATTCCCATAAGAGTTATTCTTCAACGTCAGCACACATGAGCCGAGCGACGACCCCGCGCTGCGCGACCACGACGCGCTGACATTGCCGTTGCCTAAACCGGATATGTCGTATTTCCCCGAAGTGACGCCGCTTGCTGGTTGTGAAACTTCAAAGAAGTCCGGAAACCCGTCACCATCGGCGTCTCCGGATTGCGGAACGCTGAGATCCATGGCGCCAAACATGTGATCGCCGAGCAGGTCGGTTAAATCCAGGTAAGCGCTGTGGGTTATACTTGGATTGAAGAAGTAGAAATATGGACCGAGTTCGCCGTTGTTGCTGTTCGTTATCGTGCTTAAGTCGATCGAAAAGTAACCGGACTGATCCGTCGCATGGTGAAAACGCAGCGACAGGCTGTACATTCTGGCCTGAGCGGTTTGCGCGGCGTAACAGGCAGTGGAAATAAGAATCGATCCTGCGAGTCCGAGAAATATTGTCTTCTTCATACCTTGGCTCCTTCAACAGATCGATAGCACCACGGTTCGCCAGCGCTGTCAATAGTCAGATTCACCATCGCATTGTCGGCGCGGGAGCAAAAAAGAGAGACCGAATGATCCTGCATAAACCAGAACTTGCAGATTTGCGAAGCCGAGTCGGTGCTTTATACTTACCGCCATGTTTCAGCAAAAGAAGACGCGCGTCATCGTCGGCATGAGCGGCGGAGTCGATTCCTCCGCCACGGCGGCGCTGTTGCTCGAACAGGGCTATGATGTGGTCGGCATCACGCTCAAGCTCTGGCCGCAGGATTGTGTTTCGCGCGCGGAAGACAAATGCTGCGGACCGCAGGCCGTCACCGACGCGCGGGCCGTGTGCCACAAGCTCGGCATTCCCTATTACCTGATTGATGAAGCCGCAGAGTTTCAGACCAAGGTCATTCAGTATTTCGCCGACGAATACAAGGCTGGCCGCACGCCGAATCCGTGCGTGATGTGCAACCAGAATCTCAAGTTCGGCCGGCTCATTGATCGCGCGGACCAACTCGGCGCGCAGTTCATCGCCACCGGCCATTTCGCGCGGCTGGAACGGCGCGACGACGGCCGCGTGCTGCTCAAGCGCGGACGCGATTTGCGCAAGGACCAAAGCTATTTTCTGTTCTCGCTGCGACAGGACCAACTCGCGCGCGCCATGTTTCCGCTCGGGGAAAAAACCAAGAGCGACACGCGCGAGGTCGCGCGCCACTGCAATCTCAAGACCGCCGACAAGGAAGAGAGCATGGAAATCTGTTTCGTGCCGGACAACGACTACGGCGAATTTCTCCAGCAGGCGAACCTCGCGCAGAAGCATCGCGGCGACATCGTGGATCTTGCATGGCCACGTGCTCGGCCACCACGACGGCATCGAATTCTACACCATCGGCCAGCGCAAAGGCCTGGGCATTTCATCGTCCCGAAGCCGCTTTACGTCGATCGAACTCGACGCAGAGAACAACCGCGTCATTGTGGGTGACGACTCGGCGCTTGGATCGCGACGAATTCACCGTGGACCGCTGCAACTGGATTCCGTTCGATGCGCCGCCGGACCACTTCGAAGTGACGGCGAAAATTCGCTACAACCATCCCGGCACGCCGGCGACCGTCACGCCGCTCGGCGGCGGCAAGGCCAACGGTGAAGCTGCACTCGCCCCAACGCGCCATCACCCCCGGACAGGCGGCCGTGTTTTATCAGGATGACCTCGTCTTAGGCGGCGGCTGGATTGCGCACTGAACCGCGAATTCCCGATAGCCCCCCGATCCTGCGAAGAGCAAAAGATGCGATGCAGCAGCCCCTCGAAATTCTGCAGGACCGCTGGAAACAACAACAGGAAGAGGTGCATCAAGCTCAAAAGCGGGTGGACGAGTTGCGTGTGAAACTTGGAATTGTGGAAACGGATCCTGCGAGCACCATGCCGACGCCGACACTTTCCATCGAGCTCATGCGCCAACTCCAATCCCAGTTCGTTTTGCTGAAGAATAGGGAGGTCGGCGAGGTAAAGCAGCTCGAGCATCTGAATAGACTGGAGCGGCCGCAGTTGCGCGAGGCCATCCAAACCGCCTTAGGCCAGCCCGATGCGTGGCTCTCGACTCTCTTAAACAAACTCGATGTCGCGCAACAGATGCTCCTTGTTGTTTCGAAGAACCAAAAACCGGGCAGTCCTGATTACGACAATGCTAAGGCGCAGGTAGATGAGTTGGATGCCAAAGTGAACAAGGCAATCGATGGAATTCTCATTGGTTTGGAGAATGGGTTGGAAGCGACGAAGGCAAGAGTCACCGAACTCAATCAGCGGATCGAAAGCGCCAATAGCAACGACCTCGCAATGGCTGCACGAAGCCGCCCGTACTACGAAGCCAAGAGAGAACTGAACGAAAAGATTCAATTCAATCAGATTTTGGGAATGAAGATAGCCTCAGAGAAAACAGATTTGGATCTCCCGCGAAATGACCCCGTCACAATCTTGGAGAACGCAGTTCCGCCGGAGCAGCCGATTGCGCCGAATCGCACCCGCAGCTTTGCATTAATTTGCCTTGGCATAATACTCGCGCTCGCGGGATTCCTTATCCTGAGAGCCAAAGCAACGTTAACCGCTATACAGACGGCGTGAGATTCTAAAACGAAACGCGGCAGCAGACGTTCGCGCTTAGAATCGGAGGAGTCGAGAGCCGTCGGTTGCCGGATTGGTAACCGACAGTGCGGTGCATGCAGTTCATCCAGGGAATGCCGCACATCGGTTTGAGTGAGCGACTCCAGATTAACTTGAGCTTGCACCTCCGCGGGGGAGAACTAAGCTTTGCGTGTTCAGAGGCGGCGGGGTAGCCAAGTGGTAAGGCAGGGCTCTGCAAAAGCCTTATGCGTCGGTTCGATTCCGACCCTCGCCTCCAACTCTAACTGCGTGTGCAGCAAGGAGTTAGGAGGTGCGGAAAGCCAATGGCTAACGGTTTGGCTAACAACTTTTGGATTGCTCCAAAATTGTTTCAGTATTCGGCAGGATTCTCGCCGCGATGCGCTAACCGCCGGAATCGGTTCTCAGGTAGGCTCGATGACGCATGAACTATGAAACACGATACCGTCTGTTCCTCCGTCGCAAGAGCGTTTACTACGCCTTCGACAACACCACCAAAACCTTCACGAGCCTCAAGACCAAAGACAAGGCCGAGGCCAAGCGGCTGCTCATGGCGCATGAACGAAGCCGGCAAGCAGCCCGCGCATGAACCTGAGCCTCGCCCGGGTTTATCTCCGGCACAGCGACCCGATGGTCAGCCAGCGCACCTGGCAGCACGTCCTGGACGAGATCATCAAGCATCAAATCCGGCCCGACCCAGGACCGCTGGCAGACGCCGCCAAGGACAAGGCCTTCGACCTGATCCGCGACCGCGTCCTCATCGAGACCCAGGCCGAGCACTTGCTTGCACGTGCTAAGCAGCCGGCACGGTTTCCACCAACGTCTTTCTGCGGCGTCACAACTTCGCGCTGGACATGAACTGGCTGCCCGCGACGGTCATCCCGCAGCCGCCAATGGCCCGCCGTCCAGTTCAAGGAGAAACGCGCCATCACGCTGGAGGAACACCAGAAGATCATCGCCGCCGAAGTGAACCCCGAGCGCAAGGCGCTCTACCAGTTGTGCTGGCACTCTGGGCGCCAGCCAGGGCGACATCGCGCACTTGAAAGGCGAAGACGTGGACTGGACCAACAACACCGTCAGCTTCACCCGCAAGAAGACCGGCGTGCCGGTGCTGGTCCACCTGGGCAGCGAGGCGCTGAACCTGTTCAAGGACCTGCCCAGCGAAGGCCCGCTGTTTCCGTATCTGTCCCGCGTGCGCGCCGGCGACCGGGCCACGGAATTCGAGCAGCGCTGCCGGCAGCTCGGGATCAAGGGCGTGACGCTGCACAGTTATCGCTACGCGTGGGCCGAACGCGCGAAGACCGCCGGCTATCCCGAACGCTTCGCGCAAGAGGCTTTGGGGCACAACAGCAAGGCGGTGCATCGCGCCTACGCCAAACGCGCCCTGATGAAAATCCCTCCCTGGAAGATTACGAACAACGGGCAGCGGAGAAGGTCGAAGCGGCGGCGTGAAGTGATCTCGCGACGAAGACGAGAAGAAATGAATGCATAATTTTTCTTGTAATCTGACGGATTAAAATCCAACTGTGAGTGCGGAAGGGTAAGCTATGAAAAGTGGGAAACAAATTTCGCTGCTCGCTTTGGGTTTACTGGCGCTTTCGACCGTCTTCTCACAAGGCGCGACATTGGTCATCACGAATGTGTCTATGCCTAGGGGCACGGTGGGGACTTGCTTACACACGACAACTCGGCGCGACAAACGGGCAGCCTCCTTACAGTTGGTCGCCTGGCGACCAATTCACTCAGTTTGCCATTCGGTTTGTCTTTGAACACGAGCGGCCTCATTTCCGGCAAGCCGACTAAAGCCCAGACAAACACCTTTCTGGTGCAGGTAGTGGACGCAAATTCCGCCACCACGAATAAAGCTCTTTCGATTACAATTTTGCCGCGACCGGTAATTATAAATCCGATTCCTCCTACAAATTCTATACCTGTTTCTGGCTGCCAAATTCAAGTCACAGTTTCCGATGCGTGTGGAACGCCGGTAACGATTCAATATTCGACCAACATGGTGACTTGGGTCAACCTCCTCACCACGAATTTGCCAAGCGACCCCGTCACTTTGACGCTTCCCGCGCCGTCGTGTGGAATCGGCTATGTGCGCGTGCGCTGCGAAGACCTTTGTCCGGTGTTTAACATCTTTCCGGGATACTTATTCTTTGCTGATTCTTGCTGACGGCTCCCCCGTTCTAGGTCAAGGTCAAACTCTTACGATTTTCAATACTGATTGGAATTGTCCGTTATATTTCAACGCCGTTTGTTCCCCGTGGCTGGCAATGACATACGATGGATACGCATATACAAACTTTTCGGGCTAGCGTCGCCGTTAGGTGAATTGTCAATACCCGTGGCGGTGTCTTCTGACGCTACCCCTGATACGCCGGAGCCGCCTACCAAGGCTCGATTTTGATTACAGACGCGGGTAATTCTGACAATTCGCAGTATGTGCCGGTAATATTGCAAATTGACAATGCCAAGCTACAGATACTGCAAGGCCCTGGTTCAGTAAGCACGGAGGCTGACTGCAACAGCGACGGAACTAATTCGCCCGCGTCTACGGATCTCAACGGCGATTTCCCTTTACTCTATTTTCTTTGGTTTCAAGCTTGGGCTGCACCGATTATACGGTTACAGCGACGCCACTGCTAACTTGGCATTTCAGTTCTCACAAACTCACTCAGCATGTCCGGCAATATTGACGCTTACGTTTACACACCATCACATATTGGTGGCTTTCCCTCATTCGGTTATGCTGCAAGTTCCGGGGGGATTTATATGCAGGGCAACTCATCTTACTCGTTGGCAAATTTCGGGAAGTGTTTCAATTGCTGGCGGACTATCAGTAGTCTTTAGCGGCTTGCCTTTCTTCCAAACTAATATTACAGCAGGAGCTTACTCCTTTTCCACCAACGCCAGCCTCAGCACAGCCTTTAATCAATATTTTGGGGTAGACGCCAACACCACTACGTTGGACCTGTTTTGCCTCCTAGCGAAGAATTTGAAAATAGCGCAACTGGGATTTCACCGTTAAACTGCTGCCTGGCCCGCCTTGAGCAATTTATCACGAGTTCGGCACAACCGCATTGGCTATCAGGGACCGGAGTTCTTGGTTCTCCAGTGATTCACAACGGCATCCGAAATCTTGGCCCGCAGGCATCATCGGGCTAGGGCCATTTCCGTGTGCTCCTTGCTCCTTTGCTTTTTGTTCATTTCCTGAATCTGCTTTTCCACAATCCGGATGGCCTTGTCGAGCCAGACCGGATCGCTGCTCATACGCTCGATTTCAACGGTCGCAAACCACTTGCGAGCATTCTGCGCGGGCTTGCCCAACGGCTTGAGATGCCCGGCCGGCACCAGGAACGGCAGGTAATAATTCGGCCAGCCGAATATCGCCGCCGCTTCTTCCATGCCGACACATGCAGGCCGATTGCCTTGATGTTGTTTGTCCGTCATCATTTTCCTGTCAGCAGCAACATTCGCTCAACGGCTTTTCGCAAATCATGCACCGGCGTTCCTTGGACGAGGAGGAAGTTTACCCGGTTTTCCAGGTTCAGCCCGAATCGGATTCACTCGCCATGTATTTTTGAAATCGTTATTTCGCGGTGTTTGGTCCACCAAGTCTTCCCGCCACCACGGAATCGTCGCGAAATCAACCGGATTGCCGTCGCGACACGACGGGCACACCGGACACCAACCATTCTCGCACGCTACATCCTCAACCTTGAACACTGCATCGCAATGCAGGCAGGTAAACATCTGTCCAACCTTCCACTTGTGCAGCGGATCACGGGCGTCGAACCATTCGACTCGTTCTTTTGCATTCATATCGTTTTCGTTTCTGGACAGAGTTCATCTTCAAGCAATCCCGCCCGCCCCGCCGCTGCGCGGCGGGGCAGGCTGGGAACTGCCTTACCAGGTGACAACTGGCAACATTGCCGCAGCCTGGACGATGCTATGGCCCCGGTTCGCAGCTTTTACGGCCCGTCTGGGCTGGCTTAAGCCGGCTGCAAACTTAGAGACGCGGTCTGCGCCGTTATCGCCAGCACAGTGACCGCACCTCGGGAGATCGTCTTACTCCGCTTGGCGTTGTCCCCGACGGCGTCTCTCTCCTATTGAACGCCGGCCTTCCATCACGCGGAAGACCGACTCGGAGAGCATGACGTCGCAGTTCGCCCCCAAACTTTTTGGTCTCGTAATAATCCCCACCGGCGCGGGCGTATTCCGCTTCGCCGCCTTTGAGGACATAGCCCACACCGTCGAGCAGTGGGCTATAGAGTGTAACGCGCGCCATGCCGCCATTGAGTTGTTCCCAGATTCTCATGAAGGAAAAACAGGTGGCCGTGGTTTGCGCGTGTTCGGGGAACCCTGCGATCAGTGCGTGATGATGAGTGCGTCCGGTGGCCTCGCCACGTTCAGTGCGCAGGCACCAAATGGTTTTCTTGAAATGAACCCCGAAATTGTCCGCCTGTCTCCGCATCAGGGCGAAGAACATCTTGATGCGCACTGCATCCGTCAGCTGTCTCACTCTTGAAAGTAAGGGACGCGAACAGTTGCCATTCAATCAACGACAGGGCGTAGATTTCGGGGTTCATTCGCTTGTCCGGTTCTTGCCTTCAGGCCCGGAGATGATTGCACCGCGGGCGCGCAGACGACCGCCGAAGGGCATCAGCTCGCGAACGCCAATGACAATCTGCTTGTCCTGGAGTTTGCCGGCGTACTTGGGTTTTTCGTCTTCGCTCAGCGTGTAATCAAACGGCATGAGCAGGCGATAGCCGGACGGGTCAACGTCCTGGCAGGTGATGACTTGGTTTTTGACCAAACCCTTTTTCCCGATGTATTCATCGGGCCGATCCGACGTGACTAATACTTTTAGCTGCATCTTCAGTTTCCAACTTTCCAGGCTGGCAGGGACAGGCACGCGTTGCGCCAGCCGACAACACCGTGTTTCGCGCGTGAATGGTCCCGTCGTTGCGCGAGTCGGCGACGGAAAAACAGCCGCTCGTGGCAAGCTGGAAAATCTCCTCCACGGGTTTGTCGAAGTACCGTGCAATAGACGAAGCGCCACTTCCATGCTCGGCTGGATTTCGCCCCGCTCCAGCCGCGTGACGTAACTGCGGCTCATCTTCAGGCGGTATGCCAATTGGGATTTGTTAATCCCTTTGGCGGCCCGGCACTCGGCCAGATTATTGACGAGCACTTCATTCATATTCCGGTCCCTATCATCGCGTATGTTCACACCGTGTAAACAGTAAAGTTGCGCTTTACCGCTTTTTATGTTGACTGGCTGTAAACAGTCGGCTACACTCAGCCTCCGATGACGGCCAACAACAAACCAGCCAAAGCGCCGGAACGGTTCGTTTGGCTGCTCCAGAAGGCAATGGAGGAGCATCCTGAAGAATTGTCGTTGCGCCAGGTCGCCAAGCAGGCGGACCTTTCACCGGCTTATCTCTCACTCTTGCTGAGTGGTGACGTGCCGTGCCCTCCAATGACGCTATCGCACGGCTCGAAAAGGTGTTGAATTTGGCTGACGGTCAACTGTTCGAAGCAGCCGGACGCCCGGACAACCAGGCTTTGGAGTTCTTCCGAAAAGGCGAGGCAAGTTCAATTATGCGCACGCTGGCGCGCATTCCTGCCAACAAGTTACCGAAGGTGAGGGAGATTATTGAGCGATTCGTGGCAAAGAACCAACGCAGGAAAACATGAGTTCAAAGACGAAATTCATCCTCAGAGCAATGGCCAAACACTTTGGCTTGCAGATTCGATACGTCAGTTATTTGGAGGAGATGTCGATGGCAAGCTGGTACTCAACGAGCGGAGTATCTTGTTTAATGCTCAAAAACCCCGTCACGAACACATCTTTACGATTCTCCATGAGTTTTTCGGCCATTACTACCGTCACATTGCCAGACGACATCGCGTCACTTATCCGTGGTTTATGGAAATTCGTTGGAGAAGCGAACGAATGGCCGACCGGTGGTCCGTACTTCCGGCGGTGCTTTCGTTACTTTTTCAACACGCGCGGCAAGGAACTCGATGCCGACCTGTGGGCATTTTGTGCGTTCATGTTAATTGCGAAACCCTGTGGCTGTCGGCAGGGAGCTGTTTCGCTTTATTGATGCACATCCCGGGGAAAACCGGCGCCTTGTTGCTGGCCACCTATGGCCTATTCCATGGCCGCGCAAAGGCTGCCATGACCCGATTTGCAGATTGATATCCTTTACGTTCAGATCCCTGAGTGGCCTTCGCGCCGCCGCTCCGATATATTGATTCCAAGCTTCACGTGAGGGGAAATGTCATTGTATATTCGCCAAAATTACAGATCTCTACAATTACCAGCGTGATGCCGTCCTAAGCTCCGAACCCATAGCAGGCATGACATCATCTCGGGCTCGACTACCATTGCGTCGTGCCCGACGTATTCACAAAGAAAAAGCGCAGTCCCAGGTCATGGCCGCCATCCGCTCCCGCGGCAACAAAGACACCGAGCTAAAGCTCGCCGCCATCTTCCGCGCCGCCCGCATCACCGGCTGGCGCAGGCACCAGCCACTTCCAGGCCGCCCCGATTTCGTCTTCCGCCGCGCCCGCCTCGCCGTTTTTGTCGACGGCTGCTTCTGGCACGGCTGCCCCAAGCATGGCCGCAAACCGAGCAGCAACCGCGGCTACTGGCTCCCAAAGCTCCGCCGCAACCAAGAGCGGGACGCCGCAGTCGTCCCGCGACTCGCTCGCGCCGGCTGGACCGTCATCCGCCTGTGGGAACACGAACTCGCGAAGCCCGCGCAGTCGCAGCACCGAATCACCCGCGCCCTTGCCCGCTTGCAGAAACCCCGAAATGAGGTCAACTCTCACTCACATGAGTTTTGCCGTCCTGGAACTTTGCGCAGGCGGTGGTGGTCAGGCCCTCGGTCTCGAGATGGCTGGCTTCCACCACGCTGCCGCTGTCGAGTATGAGCCGCAATTCTGCACGACCCTGCGGAAGAACCGGCCGCACTGGAACGTCATCCAGCAGGACATCCGCCACCTTCGCCACCAGGACTTCACAGGCATCGACCTCCTTGCTGCTGGTGTTCCATGTCCGCCGTTCAGCATCGCCAGCAAGCAGCTCGGCGCCGACGACGACCGCGACATGTTCCCAGCCGCCCTGGACCTGGTCGAGCACATCAAGCCCCGAGCCGTCCTTTTCGAGAACGTCCCCGGCTTCGCCTCCGCCAAATTCGAGCATTACCGGCACGCCCTCTGCGCCAAGCTTGCCAAGACTCGGCTACCAGCCCGAAGGGAAAATCCTCCAGGCCTCCGACTACGGCGTTCCCCAGCTCCGGCCCCGCTTTGTCCTCGTGGCACTCGCCGCCAAAGACGCCGAGTTCTTCTCCTGGCCCATCGAAATGGCCCTCCACGGAACCGTAGGCACGACACTCGTTGACCTCATGGCCGCAAACGGCTGGCCCGGCGCCGAAGCTTGGGCGCGCAAGGCTGCCGGCATCGCACCCACCATCGTCGGCGGCTCCAAGAAACACGGCGGCCCCGACCTCGGCCCCACACGCGCCCGGCTCCAATGGCGCCAGCTTGGCGTCGACGGCCTAGGCATCGCCGACGCGGCACCCGACGCATCCTTCCCAGAGGACAAAATGCCCCGGCTCACCGTCCGCATGGTCGCACGGATCCAGAGCTTTCCAGACGAGTGGGAGTTCACTGGCGGCAAGACCTGGGCGTACCGACAAGTAGGCAACGCGTTTCCACCCGCAGGTCGCCAAGTGCGTCGGCGACTCAATCGTGACGCCCTCGAACCGCCGCCCGCTGCGTCAACGGCAACGGCAAGCCCGTCGAAATGCGGCTGCTCGACTGACCGGCTCGCCAGCGCAATCGCCGCGCGCATTCCAGTTCAAGCCACAGGCGACCCCCTCGGGCGCGCATCCCCCGGCCCCTAGTCCCCGACCCGCTCCAGAGCCGCCCGCAAGCCGGCCACCACATACCATAGTCATCACATACCATAGTCTATGGACCTCTCGCCTGCGATAAAGGGCAAAATCGCGCCAATGCCAGTTTCGAGTGTTTCGAAACTTTTCGGATCCGCCGTTCGCGCTCGCCGGACCGCCGCTGGCATTTCTCAAGAGAAACTCGCTGAGCGCTCCGGCCTTCACCCGACATATGTTAGCATGGTCGAGCGTGGTGTCCGAAACCCACGCTCGACGCCGCCGCCCGAATCGCCAAAGCGCTCAAAGTCGGCCTCCCCCTGCTTATCGAGGAAGCCCAAAAGGGCGCCCAGGAGCAAATGAGGATCCGCCGATGCCAGGCCCAAGATAGACCCCGAACTCGCAGGCCGTCGCTGCCGCGCCATTCACACCCTCGACCCCCAGGGCTCCCGCACAGGCCAAGTCCTGCGAGACACCCTTGACCAGCTCTACGATGGCCAGCGCACCCGCCGCTACCGGCTGGGACCAGCTCTTCAAGACCGAAAAAACCCACTGCGGAACACTTGTCGAGATCAACCTCCATCGGGAGTTCAAATTCCAAGACGGCACCAAGCTCGACTACCAAATCGCTGGCGACCGACGTGGACTGCAAATACTCTCAAACACTGGGACGGCTGGATGATACCGCCAGAGGCACATGGACCACCTCTGCCTCGTCGTGTGGGCCGAAGACACAATGACCCCGGTGGAGCATGGGTCTGTTCGCATCACCCTAGACCGCCTCAATACCGGCGGAACAGAGACCGCAAAGCAACGCTCAACCAGGCAAGGCCGAAGCAGCCGATTACATGGCTTTTTCACAATGCACCGCTCCCCCCGAACGTTCTCCTGCAACTCGACACCGAAAATGTACAAAGCATCATGACCACCGAAGTCAGGCGTGAAGAGAGTCGACGAACTCTTCCGCTGCGCACCGGAAGGTATCGGCAGCGGTCGTGGCAACGGTGGCACGAGCAGGACGACTACATGAAGCGAGTTCGTGCTAACGGCGGCGCCCGGACAGCCTTCCGGCGCGAAGGGATCATATCCTTGGCCAGTACTGAACCACGCCGAGCTGTCGCCCGCGCTCTCGGTGTCCCCGTCCCTGGCCCGGGCGAGTCAGTTTCAGCTCGCGTCGCCCCGGCGCGCGCGCCAGGCCCGGCGTCGCTGAAATCGGAGGGCCAACTTTGGAAACTTGCAGGCCCAGCGACCCGCCTGTAACCGCCCCACTCCTGCCCGAAACTATAAGGCCCTATGCCAACCTACCCCCAGACGCCTACTCGCCCCCCAGGTCAGCTTTGGTGGGAACTTCGGACCTGGCCAGGCAAACCCAAGCAGAAGTTTGGGCGAGCCCCGCCTCGCAGCCTACCTCCGCTTCAATGCCGAAATCGGCGGCATCCTGACACTACGCAAGCTCCGTGAAGCCCTTGGCGAGCCGAACCGCCCCAACGACCACGAACACTTCAACCGGCGCTTTCGTCAGCTCCGAAAATATGGATGGACGGTGCTTTCCAGCCGCGATTTTGCCCGGCCTGAAACAGGACCAGTACCGGCTCGACCGCGTCGGAAACCCAATTGGCTGGGTAAATCACAGTTCACCAAGAAATCTGTTTCCGCGAAAGTTCGCCGCCAGGTCTTCGACAGAGACGGACCGTCGGTGCCTAATCTGCGGTATCGGTGCCGGCGAATCCTACCCGACGACCCCACCAAACACGCCCGCCTCACCCTCGGCCACTTTGTGGCTGACTCGCGCTGCGCGGGCACAACGACCCAGCAAACCTCCGGGACCGAGTGTTCGAGGTGCAACGAACCCGCCAAGGAGGAAGCCGCGCGCTCTAGTCCGCTACGGAATGTGGCCAAATCCGCGGCCTGAGCCGTGCCGACAAAGCGCGTCTGCTCTTTGGATCGAGAGACGGCCAGCGGTACGTGACGACGTTGACCGCCTTTTTGACCGATACCGCTCGCTCCCGGCGCCGCAGCGCGATGACGTTCGCATAAAGCTCATGCAAGCAGTCAGGGGCGACATCGCCCCCATCCCCTGCGAGGAGCCACCGAGCCAACATCGGCCAATGAGCCATTACCACCTGCACCAAGCCGCGTGTCACCCAAATCAACGTGCTCATCCTCAGTGAACCGCTCAAATCTCCGCTTATTTTCTTCATCATCAGATTTTCAGTTCACGGTGCAACTTCGATGAAATCCATCGCTGAACCACGGTCCGAGAACGCAATGCGAGTCGTGTCCGCGCGATCGTCGAACTGCACCGTCATCCCTTTGTGGTCAACGGCTACCACCGTCGCCAATACCCCCTTGTGGCCTGGCCGGCGATTGTCATAAATAATCCTCCCGCCTTTTTTGATTTGGTCGAGATAAATTTTAAGTTTCATAAAATCCGTCCTTTTCTCGCATCGCTGGTGCAGTCAGTCGCGCACTTTTGGCCTGATTGCATTTTCTGCAAAGCAATTAAATATTTTCCGCCGTGTTCGAGCCGCCAAGAGCCAGTGGGATGACATGGTCGAATTGCAGATTGTCACGCGAACCGCAGTTTTGGCAACAGCCACCATCTCGGCTTCAAACAAATTCGCGGGTGTCATGCAGAATCCCTGGCGGAACGTCGAGCAGTTGCTTTGCGCGGCCGCCGCTGCGAATTCGACCCTGGCAATCGACGCAAGACCATCGGCTTTACTTTGGGGAGTTTTTTATCGCACTGATAACTTTACTCCGCCGAGCGTTGCCAAATCGTCGATGGCGCGATACAAATTGCGCAGCATAATTATTTTTTGTGCGTTTCCAGCCTTGAGGTCCTGGATGTCGCTTGCCGGAGCTTCTTTCAGCTTTTCGGTTGCATTTTTTACGGCATAAAACAAATCACTCTCCAACGACGGGTCGTTGAGAATGAGCACTTTTGCCGCTTCCGCGTATCCAGATTTGTCCAGAGCTTTCGTTGCGTCTGGATTTTCAAGAATACCAACCAACGCACGAACCTGTTTCGAATCAGTGAGCCGGTCGTCCAGCAACCACTTGTGGAATCTCTGTTTGAACTGCAGGTCATTTTGGAACCTTTGGCGTAATTCCTTTTTCCGCATTCAGCCGCGAAACCACGAAAACTTTCTGACATTATCCGGTGCCGGATGGGAGTTCAGAAACTCGTTCATTGCGCGGTAAGCAGACAAGAGTTCGATAATTTTCGATTTGCTCAATCTCAGATGGTTGCTCAACCAGTCATACGTCTTGCCATAAACATTGAAACAGATTCGTGGAAACACGCTTCGCTCGCTCGTAGGCATCCCATTCGGATTTTTCCAGCGACATGCATGTCAGCCAACAGGACGGCCAAATCCTCCTCTGTTAGGTCAACATCGAAAATCATCGCCGGTAGCGAAATGAAACGAGGGTCATTGGGGTATTGCTCCAGCAAATTGGCTGGCGACTAGGCGACAATTGCCCTCGCGAACTCGAAACTTCTTACCGTTTCGCTGGACAATAATGTGCTCATAGACGCCACCGTTTTGGAAAATGGATTGCGCCAAAGCCTTTACCGCATCTTTTTCCCAAATCAGCGAATCCAGTTCATTTTGCGAAACCTGCCCAGCTTTTTGACCGACCAGGTATTGAATTCGTGGATTTTGTGGGTCGAGCTTCGACTTCCAACGGTAACCGAGCCACGACCATAGGGGATATCTTTGCCGCTGATTCGAATCGTTGTTTTATCAGACATATTTATTCTCTTTCTTCTTTTCCTGTCCGGTTCCTTCCCTTCAGGATGCAGAAATATTTCACGTCCCATTATGCTGTCAACATCATAATGGTATTTTATTTGATACCACTTGATACCACTTGATACCATATTTCCTCTTTCGTAAGTTACTTATTGTCTATTGCTTAATAGTGCATGAGCCTCACCAGCCGCGCACCGATCACCAGTGTTTTTCGCATGTTGTCCGACTGGCACGCCAGAACCGAAGCCCGCGCCAGGTGGGAAGCCAGGACCAAATTCCCGATTCCCCATTTGAATGCCCGCGCATTCAGACCGGTTGAAAATCTCCGCGAGCCGTTTCACTTCGAGAATTATTCCTCGCTCCGTTCCACGATCCCGCTCCGTTTTTCAACCGGACTGACTACGCCCCAACATTTGATGGAGACTGCGGAAAGTTGACCCGGTCGGGAAAAAACCCAGGACTCCCGCCCGCTCCAATTTTCCGCAGACTCCGGGCATGACAAAAAATGGTAAAACGATGGTTGTTTGTCTTCGCCTTTTTTACGCCCGCCGTCACCTGACCGTTTGCTGCCTCACTGGTCCGACATCGAGCCGACAGTTGGAAGCGAGATCTTAAACCGTACCAGCGTCGCCCTCTTCCCTCTTTCGCCACTATCACGGTTTTAGCTTTCGCTGAATTACCGAGTGCGCTTTCGCGCGCGGTTCGCTGTCTCCCCATCTGTGAAGCGAGCAGCATACGGCAGGGTGACGGACAGCGATTTCAAAAAAAAGCTATGAAAACAACAAATCAAAGAATTGAAGCGTCAGCTCCGGCGAATGTCCGGCCATCGTCGGTTTCAAAAAACAATGTCGCGCATTTCGCTAACCGTGCTTTGTCCACCGAATCGGTTTTGAACTTTCTGCGGTCGAAGTTACCGCAGCAATACGCACTGGCCGAGGTTGTCGGCAAATGGGTTTTGCTGGACGTTTCACCCGCGCGGAAACCGGACATGGCGAAAAATGCTTTGGGCCTTGGGCTTTCACTGGAATCAGCGCCGCAGTGTCTGGCAGCATCCGTGTGGAAGGTTTGACCCGCTCGGAAGTCATCCGACCGACCCCCGCGCAACAAGTATCGCTCCTATTTTCCGGCGGATGTCCTCCCCGCTTGAGCTAAAATTGTTGTCGTCAGCAATGGCTAACAAAATGGCTAACAAACCAAGTGAAAACCGGCAGTCTCAATAGTGTCACAATCCGCTTGAATCATCTGAAAAAACATACAAAATCAACTGTCGTCCGCCCTCAAAGGCGCTCGATTCCGACCCTCGCCTCCAACTCCAAACTCTCGTTTGGATAAGGAGTTACAAATTCACAGACCCCAAGTGCCAGCAAAAGTGCCAGCAACTTTTTGACTCGGAACAACTCGATAAAACTCCGCAATTACTCAGGCACGACTTGCTGAAACGCAATTGGCTGTGCGTTTGGTGTAGCTGATACACCTGCCCCTCGACCTCGTTTGACAGGCTCGAACCAGAAAGTTCGAGCCATGAAAAACCGATTCCGACTCTACCGCCGAAAGATGGGTGGCGTGTTCTACGTCCACGATTCCGAAACGGGCAAACAGGAAAGCCTCGGCACCCGCGACCGCGCCGAAGCCACGTCGCTGCTCAACGCCCGCAACGAATCCGTCCGCCAGCCGCAACTGAATCTCCACATCGCCAAGGCGTATCTGGCCGGAACTGATTCCGGCGTCTCGACGCGGACCTGGCAAAACGCCCTGGATGCCATCGTCGAGACCAAGAACGGTTCAACCCAGGATCGCTGGCGCGCGGGCCGCAAAGGAAACGGCGTTGGACCTGATTCGCGATCGTGTCATCATCGAGACTCAGGCCGAGCAACTTCTCGCCTGCCTCAAGGCGGGCACGGTCAGCACCAATGTCCATCTGCGGAAACTTCACAACTTCTGCCTTGTCGATGAACTGGCTTCCCTGGCCGCTCATTCCCAAGCGCCTCTGGCCGGAAGTTCGCTTCCAGCCCAAACGCGCCATCACCATCGAAGAACATCAGCTCATCATTGAACGCGAAAAGAACCCGGAGCGGCGGAGCTTCTACGAATTGTGCTGGCATCTTGGCGGGTCGCAAACGGACATCGCCAACCTGAAAGCGGAGGACATTGACTTGGCCCAACCGGACGATTGCCTACACCCGGCAGAAGACCGGCAGTCTCGCGATGATTCACTTCGGCGACGACATCGAAACGGTTCTGCGGTCGTCTGCCAGTCTGCCGGCCCGCTGTTCCCCTACTTGCAATCCGTCCGGTGCGGCGACCGCGCGACCGAATTCAAACAACGGTGCGAGGGGCTTGGAATCAAAGGCGTGTCGCTGCACTCCTACCGCTACGCATGGGCGGAGCGCGCCAAGCAATGCGGTTACCCGGAGCGATTTGCGCAAGAGGCGCTCGGCCACAACAGCAAGGCGGTGCATCGCGCCTACGCGCGCAAGGCCAAGGTGAAACTGCCGTCTTTGGAGAGCTACGAGCGGCAGGCGGCGGAAGGACGCATCATCCCGTTGCCGTCGCATTCGTCGGAGAACCGGCCCGGCCATGTTCGGTCAGTCCGTCGGTTGAACCGGTTGTTTCCGTTCGGTCCACGCTCGCAACGTCCGCTTGCGGGCGTTTCGTTCGCGCCAATATTCGCAGATCGCATCACTGGCGCGGGCGAGCCATTTCTCGTCGTGGCGAAGTTGTTCGAGTGTTTCGGTGGCGAAGAACTTCGTGCGAGTTGCGTGCCGGATGACCGAGCGGTTTCAGCAGGCTGGCGGCAATGAGAATCGGAATCTCGTGCGGCTCGAAACCGAGATACCAAGCCGCTTGAGTCGCATCGAGCGGGCGGGGGCATCTTCCAACTGAGAAATTCGTTTGTTGCGCGAGTTCGTTCATGCCCGATTACGATTATCAAAGATCGAGCGGCGACAGGTGTATCAAATACACGCAACAACTCATGAACCACCGTTGGAAAACTCGCAAAGTACCGAAAACCGAATCGAGCGGCCTGTTGATGGTTCTTGACGGAGCGACTGTTACAGGCAGGCCGAATCAGGCGTGTTTGATTTCCGGCTGGGAACGTCACCCATGATTAGGCGTGTGCGCCCACCGTCAGCATCTGAAGACATGCCAGGAGATGCGAGCATGATTCCCACAACAGCGCGCATTTGAGGCGAGGTCGGCATCTGAGGCGGCGA
>CAVXEG010000018.1:0-106421 GCA_963760675.1 uncultured Verrucomicrobiae bacterium | reverse complement strand
ATTACCAGATTTTGAGTCTAGCGCGTCTGCCAATTCCGCCACATCGGCTATTGAGGTGAAAAATATAAATCGCGAGTTCGCGAAGTAAACAAGTTTGTTCGGCCGACGCTTCGACGCCAGTTCGTCAGAGATTCGCAGCAAATGAAATCATCCGGCGATACTCGGGAAGTATTGTGCTCATCGCAACCACCAACGCCTGCACCTGCAATTCCAGCGACACAAGATGCGGCGTCTCAAGAATGATTTCAAATGGCGCCGGCTCGATCTCTTTCGGAGCCGCCAGAATGCCTTCGTTATGGTCGTAAATGATCCCGTCGCGCGCAGCGAATCCATCAATCTTCGCATTAAAGTTTCTTGGCAAAACTTTGCCCGCTTCCCTCAACGCGGGGCGCAGCAGATTTTCCGTTAGCGTGTGGCCGTGTACAAAACCATAGATGCCGCCGCTTGTATCGTCGGCGTGCAATTGAATGATGCCGCTGAAATGTTGCGTGCGCAGTTCATGCTCCAGGATGACCACTTCGGGTTCAGTCGAAGCCTTCGAAAATTCCCGTTCAATCTTTGCCGCGTCGTGAATGGCGCGTGTTGTCTTCGAAGCCGGTGGGGTTGCAGATGGGGTAAACCTGGAGAAGAAAATCTTCCGCGATTTCGGAGCCTGTACTATCTTCGCGAGAAACGCGGCTGCTGCGAGCGCTCCGGCGGGTTCATCGCCGTGAATGGCGGCGAAAATTCCGATGCGGATTGGATCACTGTTGTTGGATCCGCGAAGGGTAAACCGGGGAATTGAATATTTGCCGCCGGTCGCATCAAAAGGCCCGAGCAGTTCCCTCTGCACGTTTGGCAGGTTGCTTAGTGATGCCAGAAAACGCGTAATGGAGCGGCGCTCATTTTCAATGTTGATTGGAAAAGGACCGATGGCCAATACCGTCTGTTTTTCTTGGTTTGGAGCAAGGATGTATGAATCAGCGGGAGTCAAATCGCACCGGCGGGATTCAGAACCTTCTCGAATGAATATCCGCGTCAACAAAGAAAAAAATGTCCGATGACGCGCCACAAAGCGGTAGAGAAATTCTGACGAGCGAGCGAAGAGTCGTGAGCGCTCATACCACGCCAGCCATCTTCGATGGCGTGGATTCGCCGCAAGCGAGCAAAACACAGCTTCGGCTCCAGCCAGAACGGACCCGTCGGGAAGAATTAATTGTACAGCCGCTTCAAATTGTTCGCGTGGAATTTCCGGAAAACTGGCGCGCACCTGAGGGTCTCTGGATGGCAAGTTGTCCACCTTGCCTTCCGTCGCGCGCTGCCACCGGCAAATCCAAGTCGTGCAGAAATGACAATCGCCGTCATAGAGCATAAGCGGCTTGGCGGGTGGAGTCGCGACGCGAACAGTGGATTGCATTGAATGATTCATCCGGCATGGAACGCCGTCACGGATTTTCTGAAATATAAGACGGTCGATGCGATTGTTCCAGCCGGTAAGCCGTGACAGGCAGTCGCACCGGCGTGAATAGCCTGACGGCGAATGTGAGCGATGGTTCGGCGGACGATCAAATGCGGCTGATGTGCACCTCTATTGTTTGTTTTTGGAGAAACCGTTTCATTGCAGCCAGACATTTCGCATCAGATCGCGTGTGGACTTTGATTCTGAACTCAACTAAACCGTCTCTGATGCCTCATTCCCCAATACCCGACCAAATCGAGGCACTGACAAGCTGGATTACCACGTTGCGGCCGGCGCGTAACAGTGTTGATCCGTTCAGGCCGCATGGCTTTTTCCTCGAGCAGGAAAGGACGGCCACAGGAGAAATCGCAAGCTCGGCTGTGATTTTATTGACGAACAAGGAATGCCCATGGCGCTGTTTGATGTGCGACTTATGGAAGAACACAACGACGCAGACCGTTCCGCTCGGAGCGATCCCCGAGCAAATTCGATACGCTCTCTCGCGACTGGAGGGCCGCCCGAAGCAGATCAAGCTCTACAACAGTGGCAGCTTCTTCGATCCCGCCGCTATACCAACCGACGATCATCCGGCGATCGCCCGCGCGGTATCGCTGGCCGGGCACGTCGTGGTCGAGTCGCATCCACGGTTAGTTGGGGAAAAGGCTACGCGATTTCGCGATTTGCTGGCTGGTTCTCTGGAAGTTGCATTGGGATTGGAGACAGTGCATCCAAAGGTGCTGCCGCGCTTAAACAAAAAATTCACGTTGGGACATTTTGCCGGCGCGGTGGAATTCCTCCGCGAAAACAACGATTCTCACGCGAGCATTCGTCCTCGTGAAGCCTCCGTTCATGGCCGAAACCGAAGCGTTGGAATGGGCGGTGAAGTCCGCTGAGTTTGCGTTTAACTCCGGCATTAACGTCGTGTCGCTGATTCCAACCCGACCGGGCAACGGCGCGCTGGACCGTTTGATGGAGGCGCGCGACTTCTGCTCCGCCCAGGCTGTCAACCCTGGAAAAGGCGCAGAGCTTTCGCTCGAAATCGCGGATGGCGGGCGGGTGCTTCGCTGACACCTGGAACTTGCAGCAATTCTCGAACTGCGCCACCGTGTTTCGCGAAGCGGCGTGAGCGCATTCACAAAGCAATCTTTCGCAACAAGTCCAGCCGCGAGTCGAGTGTTCAGACTGTAACGGCGCATGAACCAGCCAGATTTTCAAATTGCAGTCGTCGGCTCCGGTTTCGCCGGCTCACTCATCGCGATGATTACGCAGCAGCTTGGATTCTCGACAGTTCTGATCGAGCGCGGAAAGCATCCTCGTTTTGCGATTGGCGAATCCTCAACCCCTCTGGCGAATCTGCTGCTGGAAGAAATCGCGTTTGAGTATGATCTGCCGTTCATTCGACCGTTGTGCAAGTGGGGGAATTGGCAGAAGGAATTGCCTCAGCTTGGCTGTGGATTGAAACGCGGATTCACTTTCTATCACCACGATTTTGGCAAGCCGTTTGGACCGGATTTGGATCGCGAGCGACAACTTCTCGTTGGCGCAAGCCCGAATGACGAAATTGCGGACACGCATTGGTACCGTCGGGACTCTGACCATTATCTGGTTCAACAGGCGCAAAGTCTCGGCATCACTTACTGGGATGAAACAGAGTTGGACGGCGCCTCGGAAGAAACCGACGGAGTCAAGCTCACGGGCAGGCGTCGCAACGAGATTCTGGAACTGACGGCTGAGTTCGCCGTTGATGCAACAGGGCCGCGGGGCTTCTTGTTTAAGGCGTTCAACCTTTCTGAGAAACAATTCGAACTATTGGCGACTCAAGCTTTGTTCTCTCACTTTCGCAATGTGGGTTCATTGCCGAATTCTTTTTCAACCAACGAGAGTCCGCCGTATCCGCCGGAGCAAGCAGCAGTGCATCACGTTTTTGATGGAGGCTGGGTGTGGGTTCTGAAGTTCGATAACGGAATTACCAGCGCCGGTGTTGCGGCGATAGACAAGCTCGCGAACGAACTGCAGTTCAATTCCGGTGAGAGCGCCTGGCAACGATTGCTCAAACGATTGCCTTCGCTCGCTCAAATGTTTGAGTTCGCTGAAGCGACGATTCCTTTCGTTCATCTTCCACGAGTTGCGTTTCGATCCGAGAAAATTGCAGGATCGCGTTGGGTGTTGCTGCCCTCCGCAGCCGGATTCGTTGATCCGCTGCTCTCGACAGGATTTCCACTCACGCTATTGGGAATCAAACGAATCGCCCAAATCCTGCGCTCACACTGGCAGCGCTCTTCGTTTGGAAAAGAACTGGAGGGTTACGCGGAAGTTGCCGCGCAGGAGTTGGACGCAACAGCGACACTTGTGGGAGCGCTGTATGCCACGATGAATCGGTTCGATTTGTTTCGGAGTCTGACTCTTCTCTATTTCGCAGTCGCAAGTTTTTCTGAGACTGCCCGACGATTGGGAAAATCGGAATTGGTGGATTCATTTCTACTCTGCCGTCACCCTTTGTTCGCGGAGCAATTCAACGAAATTTGCCAAATGGCAAAGCAACCTTTGTCGGCCACGGCATCCGCGGACCTCGAACGCCGAATTCACGAAGCGATTGAACCTTTTGATGTAATCGGTCTGGCCAACCGTTCGCGGAACCACTGGTATCCCGCGCTTGCCGAAGATCTTTTCCGATACAAGAAAAAACTTGGCGCGACTGAACAGGAGACTACGAGCATGCTCCAAAAGTGCGGACTGGTCGCACACTGATGAAAATCGATGCTGCACTGCCTCAATCCACCCGCTTGCTCAAAACCATTGGTCCAACCCAGCGCGTGTTGTACTTCTCAATCCAATCTTTGTTGCCCGCCGGAGCGGAAAACTGGTCGTAGGCCTGATCGTCCATGCCGCGGAAACGGCAGCGGCTCGACGCGCCAGCCCTTGGCCCACATGGAAATCGGCGTCCTTGTCCCAACCGACGACGTACAGGAAAAAGTCGCGCTCAAAGCCGGCGGGCTTGGGCGGCAGCCGGTCCGCCTTGAACGACAGCGCCAGTTCATCGCCGCCGTTGAGCAGGACCAGCGCGTCGTCGCGCTTCGCAATCAGTTCGTCCACCGATCCGTATCGCGTACACCAACCGGAGGGAGTGCGCAGCCAGGGTGGAGTGGCCTGAACCTTGTCGTAATCCGGTGTCAGCGGCAGATAATCGGGCAGAGGTTTGAACTCGCTGAAACCCCGCCAGTGCAAATCAGTGTGGTCGGGAGTCAGCGACTGATTTGATGATTCTGACCGGCTGCGGCTTTTTCGCAAAGCGCCGCGGAGTCCCAATGAATTTCAAAAGCGGTCGTCAGCCGGAGCCGGCGGGCGCCCGGCGGCAATTTTTTCGCGAGGTCCACCAGGATGGTTTTGGTTTTGCCCGCCGGCGCGCCGACGTCAACATGGACGTTTGTCCATGAGCCATTGGGCAATTCCGCTTCGAGCGTCGGGAAAGGAAACGGCAGATTCGGTCGAGCGACGCCGCGATGTTCGCCATGCCGCCGCCGAAACGCAGCCAGCCATTCAAGACGAGCACGAGCGGACGGTCGGTTCGGCAGTTCACCGAAATCCATCGTGACGGAAAACGGTTCGGCCAGTCCGCGCAATTGCGGCTCGCGCAATTGCACCGGCGAAACCATTCTGACGTCCGTCGCGCCAGACGCTCTCGGTCACATCCAAGCCGTCGCTGCGAGTGGCGTGCTTGACTGACGACAACGGGCGCAGCGTCCAGAGTTCATGCGGCGGAAAGGGTTTGCCCGGACGCAATTTGCTCGTCGGACAAACCAGCGTTCCGGCCGGATGATCCACCACGACCAGTCTTGCCTCGTCGAGATAAAGCACTTCGCGGAGTTCCTCCGTGATGCGAATTTCGTAGCGGCCGTCTTTTGGCGGAAATTCCCGTTCGCTACCCAAAGCCAGAAACTCCTCCGGGATCGGCTTCGATGTAGCGCGTCTTGCTGACCGGCAAACCGAGCGGCGAAGCGCCCAGAATATCGGTGACAAATTTGAATTGCCGGCCGTCCCAGGCGTAGAGATACGGGCACGAGCCGGTGGGCAGCGACAATTCGTCCAGAGTCAATTGATTCGGTTGAACCGGCACGTCCACGAGCGTGCTGGCGAGGTCGAACCAGCGCATCTTTGAGCGCATCAATCTTAGTCGTGCTTGCCCACGCCGATCTCCAGGGGCAGTTGTTGCACGCGTGCGAATCGTCCGCCAGTTTCCGGCATGCCAGTTCGACGCGCACACCGAGCCCGCTGGCGTTGGAGCGATTGCCCGCGAGCCGCAGTTTCAATTGCCGGTTTGCGTTGCCGCCGTCATTTCGCCAAAACTGCAAGCCGCCTGGCCTGCTCGCGATCGAGGTCAGTGTCGCCGTCATTGTCGAAATCCGCCGCGAGCCAGTGCGTCCACCGCGCCAATTTTGTTCAGGCCGAGTTCTGCGGTCACATCGGCAAACCCGGCTTTGCCCAGGTTGCGCCAGACCCGCAAGCCGTTGCCGTAGGCCAACACATCGAGCCAGCCGTCATTGTCGATAATCCACGAGCAAAATTCCTTTCGCTTGCAGCCCGGCCAAGCGGCAGTCTCGATTCGTTCGCTTCTACCCGCCGAAAATAATCTCCAACCCGCGTTCGCCCGCCAAGACGAGATCGGCCGCAGATCATTGTTCAAGTCACCTGTGGCGATGCAACTGCCGGCCGGCCAATCAGCCGGCGAGTTGGTTTGCGACGAAAGACCCGGCGCGTTGTTTCGGGAAAGAAAACGCGGCGGCTTTGCCCGCGCGCGTGACGAAAACGCCCGGCACGTCCTCGTTGTTCCAATCCTCGACGGCCACGATGCTCCGCACCGTCCAGCAGCCGCGGGCAAACCCGAATTCGTCATGCTCCTTGAAATAGAAATTTCCGAGATTTTGGATAAAGCCCAGTCCGCCACCGTCCGGGAGCACCGCCAGCAAATCGAGTTTGCCGGTGAAATCGAGATCGGCCAGCAAGCCGTCCCGCGCTCTTCAAGATTTTTCAAGTCCGGCGAAGGCGTGACCTCGCGCGACCTGGCCATTGGTGGCGAATCTGAAGGCGTGCGAAACCTGCTCGCCCAGCACGATCACGTCCTCGAAGCGATCGTTGTTCAATCACCCACCAGACAGCGGCGATAGGCCGCGCCGGCTTGTCCTGGCAACAGTTCTCCGCAGTGGCTCGAACCGGCCGTTCTGATTGCTCAAAACGCGGAATCCTTTTCGCCCTCCATCACGAACAAGCTGTTCCGGCCGTCATGATTGAAATCCAGGATGGCAATCGGCGCGTGATAGTTTGAAGCCTGCGCAAACGCCGTCGCCGTGGCGTCCGCGAAATGCAACGGGAATTCCGCGCCGTTCGGGTTGTTCCAGCACGAAAGCGATTCTGCGGTTGCGTGTATTTGCATTGTTCGAAAGTAGCCGGGCCGCTCGCATCGGCCGGGATGTTTTGCCAGGACTTCCTGATGCTTCTGCATTTCGCGCGCAGCATCATCAACGCGCCCGGCGCGCTGATAGAGCCTGGCTGAGTTGGTAATGCGCGGAAGGATGTTCCGGATCGAATCGCACCGCCGTTTCAAATTCACTGATGGCATCCTGCACGATGACCCATCGCTTCCTGGGCAAGGCCGAGCTGAAAATTCAGAGCCGTGACGGCGGGATCAATTTGTTTCGATTGCTGAAACGCCTGCACTGCCTGCTCCGCCTGATTCATTCGCAGATGGGCGCAACCCATCAGGTAATAAGCCGCGGCGCTGTTGTGATCGAGATCGAGCGCCTGCTGACATTGCTCGATCACCTTCGGCGAATCGCCCGCGAGCAGATAAGCGTTGGCCAGGTTCAATCGCGCGTCGAGATTTTCTGGCGCCAGCTTCACCGCCTGGGAGTAAACGCTGATGGCGTTTGTGGCGTCGGCTTTTTCCAGATAACCGTTGCCGCGAACCATCAAGCGCGTGAATTGATCCTCAGTGCGGGGCCTGCAGGAGAGCAGGAGGACCATCGTCGAGAGCAACAGGGCTCCGAGGAAAACTGAAATGATTCGCTTTGGCATGTCGGAAGGCGATTAGGTTCGAGGCCGTGCTTCTCGCCGTAACGGCCATTGACCAGATTTCGGTGCTACTTAACCCGAAAGGCAACGAAGAGAAAGTTCAAACTGATCAGCCGTTTACACACCGTTTATCCCCAAAAACAGACCATTTACCCCGAAATTCTTTTTTTTTCAGTGCGATCATTTAAGCGTGAGCCTTGTTTCTTCGCTGCGCTTACCGGATGCGCGACCCATGAATGAGCCGAAGAGATCCTTTTCCGCAATTGCTGTCGCATCATTGTTAATCTTTCTCCTGCTTGTGGTGGCTGGCGTGAAGATGATGACGCGCCGGTCCTCCACTGGTCCGCGTGGGGTTTCTCCGAGTGCCTTGGTAACACCTCCGATTGCACCTGCGCCGGAGGATCTGTTTGAAGACGTTACTGCCAAGGCGGGCATTAATTTCATCCACCAGTTCTGTGATTCGAAAATTGCAAACATCATCGAGTCCAATGGCGCGGGTGGCTGTTGGATTGATTACGATGGTGACGGTTGGCCCGATTTGTTCCTCGTGAATTCAGGGCCGCTGGACGGCGTGACGCATCACTCGCCCGGCACGATGCGTCAGCCCAATCGCCTTTTCCACAACCAGCGTGATGGCACGTTCAAAGACGAAACTGAAAAGGCCGGGTTGAGTGGCACTGGCTATTGCACGGCCGCTATAGCTGCTGACTACGATAACGATGGTCATCAAGACCTTTTCGTCATCGCTGTGGGTCGCTGCTTTCTCTATCACAATAAAGGGGACGGCACCTTCGAGGACGTGACGGATAAGGCCGGCGTTGCGAACCTTGGCGGCACCGGCATCGGCGCAGTCTGTTTGGACGCGGACAATGACGGCAATTTGGATCTGTTTGTTGCCAACTACCTGACATTCGATCCGAGCTATCAACTTTACTACAACCCGGATGCCTATCCTGGCCCTCTCTCGTACAAACCGCAACTTAACAAGCTTTATCTGAACCGCGGCAAGGGCACATTTGAAGACGTCAGTCAATCTTCCGGCATTGAGATCCCTGGGCATCGCGCGATGTCTGTCGCTGTGTTTGATTACAACAACGACAGCGCGCCCGATCTCTACCTTTCCAATGACGGCACACCCAATTTGCTGCTGGTCAACGACGGCAAAGGCCATTTCAAAGACGAGGCACTGCACGCGGGCGTGGCATTCAATGCGATGGGCGAGGCCGCCGGTTCCATGGCGGCGACGATTGGCGATTGTAACGGCGACGGCATCGAAGACGTTCTCGTCACCCGCCTGGGATATGGCTCGCTCTACATGGGCAACGCCAAGGGAGTTTTCGATGATCGAATGATGGCGTCGGGTCTTGGTTCGCTGACTGCGCAATTTGTCGGATGGGGCGGCTGTTTCTTCGACTTCGACAATTCGGGCAAACTCGACATCTTCATCGCAAATGGCGACGCGCATTACCTGGTTGGCTGGGAAAGTCTGCTCCTGGAGAATCGCGGTGACGGCACATTCACCGACGCTGCGGCAAAGGGCGGTGCCTATTTTAAGACCAAAGTCCAGGCGCGAGGAAGCGCGCTCGCTGATTACGACAATGATGGCCGAATGGACATTGTGGTCACGACAATCAATGACCGGCCCTTTTTGCTTCATAACCGCGACAAATCGGGCAACCACTGGCTGACGCTCGACCTGACAGGGGTGAAGAGCAATCGGGACGGATTTGGTGCAAAACTAAAAGTCATCGCCGCCGGTAAGACCTTCTTGGCCGAATCGCGTTGCGCGTTCGGTTTCCTGATGCAGAGCGACCGCCGCCTGCATTTTGGTCTCGGAAAGGTTGCGAATGTGGAGCGACTGGAAATTCGATGGCCCAGCGGAGCGATGCAGGAGTTGACGAACGTTCCGGTGGATCAAATCCTCAAGGTGCGCGAACCCGCCGAATCAAAGTCCCCTTGAAAGCTGAATATATTTCTAGATGCGTTGCCGCCACCCTCCTCTTTCTCGGCGGCGCTGGATGCGAGCGCACTGCACCATTCGGTTCCCTGGTTCTGACGAAGGCGCCGGCTTCCGCCGCAGTCAATCCGAAACTGGATATTCTCAGTGCGCGTTATCCTGTTGGCAGCCGCGTGGTCCTTCGGGAAACGCCTTTCGATGGAAGACACGAGAGAATCCTTTCGGGAGCTCTTATCGCTGCAGGCAATCCCGTGGTCTCGTATGACGGTCGGCGCGTTTTCTTTGTTGGCAAGGCTGCAGCCGCAAGCGACTGGCAGATTTACGAAACGCTACTGGCTGGCTGGGGTCCGCGCGTTTTGACGTCTATGCCGCGTGGCGCTATGAGTCCGACACTCTTGCCGGATGGGAGTCTGGTCTTCATTTCGCCGGTCCCCGAAGGCATCGTCGCAAATACAAATCAGCGCACGTCTGCCTTGTTTGTGCAAAAACCAGGCGGTCAAGCTCGGCAGCTCACGTTCAGTTCAAGTCTGATTATCGATTCCACAGTCCTTTCCGATGGAAGAATTCTTTTCGTATCGATGCAACATTCATCATCGAACTCCCAGCCCGAATGCGCGCTTTACACGATCAACAGCGACGGCACGGAAGTGACGGCGTTTGCAGGACCGAGCATTCCCCCGAGCCTGATGGAGCGACCTCGTCAGATAGCGGACGGCTGTGTCGCCGTTCTGGTTTCAAACGCCTGCTCCAATTCGCCCAATCGACTTGCGGAATTTATTCAAATGGCACGTCCTTGGCAGAATTTTTTGCCGTTGTTCTCGAACGTTACTGAACGTATCCACGCTGTACAACCGACTCGTGACAACGACCTCCTCATTTGCGCGGAAGGTCTGCCGGGCAATTCTCCTTTGAATGTGTTCCGCGTCAGTGCAGGTACTACGAGCCTAAGGTCACCGCTGGTTGCGGATTCGAAGTGGAACTTTCTGGAGGCCGTCGAAGTTTCCACTCATCGGCCGCCCATGGGACGGCTTTCAACTGTGGATCTAACAAAGAGTACCGGAAAGATTCTTTGTCTCGATGCAAACTTTACCCGAGACATCAAAGACGAATCGGCAACCGTTGGCCGTCGCGTTCGCGTAATTGCGGAGACGTCGCCGGGAATTATTGAACCGCTCGGAGAAATTCCTGTGCAAACCGATGGCTCGTTCCTGGCCGAAGTGCCTGCGGACATTCCTTTGGGATTTGAAGTGCTCGATCAAAGCGGACGAACGCTTCGGCGGCAATTTCCATCACTGTGGGTACGCCCAGGCGAAAACCGTTCCTGCGTCGGCTGTCACGAGCCGCCAAATCGCGCTCCACATAACCGCCGGCCGCTCGCCGTGAACGCGCCGGTACCGAGTCTGGGTCTGGGAATACCCAAGTCGGGCAGCGCGAAATCCGAACAATGAACAAACACTGGCTTTCATCCGCATTGATTCTGGCTGCCCTCGCCGGTGTTGCTCTTTGGCTTAAGCGCGATTGGACTGAGCATATGCAGCGGATGTCGGGTCCAAAGAACCTCGCGAAAGCAAAGTGCTTCAACTGCCACCTCGTTTCCCGGGCAAGACTTCCGTGGGCGAAACCCAGACCGCACCACGACTCTCCGGCTGGCCTGGTGATGTCGCCAGATGGGACAAGGGTCTATATCGCTCTCGACGATCGTGACGAAGTGGTAGAAGCGGACATTGCATCGGGCTGCGTGTCGCGTCGTCTCAAAATCGCCGGCCGTCCGTTCGGCATGGCTCTCGATGTGAGCGGAAAGAATCTATTCGTAACCTGCCGGGATGATGATCGCGTTGCCGTGATTGATACGGAACGATTCCGGGAATCGGCGACGGTGCCTGTCGGAGTCTCACCAGTCGCGGTGGCATTTTGCCGAACAGCCGCTGGAGATCGCCTGATAGTCGCCAATTCCATGTCCGACGACATCTCCGTGCTTTCGATCAATTCCTTGCAGGAATTGGGCCGGTTGTCCGCTGGGCGCGAGCCGTTTGCGGTGACGACTGCATCCGATGGAGCGCGGGCGTTCGTAGCCAATCGGTTGGTGAACTTGGATTCACTAAATTCGGTTCCCGCTGCCGAGATTACTGAAATCGATCCGGTAAGAATCCGCGCTGTCCGGCGTGTGCCGCTCGACTCGGCGCATCTTTCCGAAGGAATCGGTGTTGTGCCTTCGAGATCCTGGGTGCTAACGCCGTTCGTTAAGGTTCACAACCTGGTCCCCATCACGCAAGTTGCCAACGGATGGGTGATGTCGAGCGGGTTGGCCATCAGCGACGTGAAGACAAGTGATGTCTTTCAGATTCCTTTGGACGAGGCGAACGAATACTTTGCTGATCCATCCGCCATTGCGATAGATCCCTTCGGCAAACGCGCGTTTATCGCTTCTGGCGGAGGTGATGTGGTCATCGTCGTGGATTTAGATCGTTTGGCAGGCTGGCTGGAGCAAGCGGACCCGGCAAGCAAGCGCGAAGCGATTTACGATCTCTCCCTTTCTCCGGAATATGTCGTGGGCCGCATTCCCACGAAGCGCAATCCGCGACAGCTCACCATCAGCCCCGACGGAAACACATTGCTGGTAGCGGAACGGTTGGAAGACAGCATCCTCGTCGTAGACGCGAATAATCTGCGCCCACGAGGGCGAATTATGCTTGGTGATGGCGGACTTGATGATCCTGTCCGCCGCGGCGAGCGGATGTTCACAACCGCGGCTTACACGTTTCAGCATCAGTTTTCTTGCCGCTCGTGCCATCCCGATGGCCATGTGGACGGCCTGGCTTATGATTTCGATGCCAACGGTGTAGGCGACAATCTGCTCGACAACCGCAGTCTCCTCGCTGTGGCGGGCACGGAACCGTTCAAGTGGAACGGAAAGAATCCGAGCCTCGAAGTCCAGTGCGGTCCACGTTTTGCCAGGGTGTTGATGCGAACGGATCCTTTTCCGGAAAAGGAATTGCTCGATTTGACCGCCTACATCAAATCGCTTCCACCACCGCGTGTCCTGCAAAAGAACGGACACGAGTTGGCGACCGCTCGACAACGCGGCCGCGAGATTTTTTTCGCAACCAGGACTCCGTTCGGAAACGAAATCCCTTACGCGAATCGCTGTTCTTCCTGCCATCGCCCGCCGCTTTACACGGTCAGACTTCCATTCAATGTGGGTTCCGGCGGTGACTTTGATACTCCGCATTTGCTCGGCATCGCGACGACGGCGCCATACCTCCACGATGGCCGGGCACGGACGCTTGAGGAAATCTGGACGGTTTACAGCACGAACGATGTGCATGGGGTGACCAGCTACATGAACAAAGCTCAGCTCAACGATTTGGTCGAATTCCTGAAAACACTTTGAACTCGGAGAAGAAATCATGAAACGCGTTTCCTGCTTTTCAATTTCGGCCGCAACCTGGTTTGCGTTTTCGTTCCTCGCCCTGGTCGCTGGATATTCCGCGCCGGAGGCGGCGACTGGTGGACCCTTTCCGCTGATCGAGCGCTTTGAAAATTTCGGCATGAAAGACGGAATCCCATCGCACAAAGTTCACTGTGTTCTGCCCGCCAGTGACGGCAAGCTGTGGGTCGGCACGTACGGCGGTGTTTGTTTGCGCGAGGGCGGGAAATTTCGCACGATTGGCACCAATGAGGGATTGAGCCATCCGATGGTGATGTGCATGGTGGAAGACACTCGCACCGGCGACCTTTGGATCGGCACCATGCGCGGCTTGAACCGCTACAGCGCCGGCCGGATCACCGCTTACACCCAGACCAGTAGCGGCCTGCCGAACAACGTCGTTTATGGCCTGGATATCATGGGCGACACGCTGTGGGTGGCGACGGCCGCGGGTTTGGGTGCGCTCGATCTCAAGGCTGGCAGTTGGAGCATTTACGATCACAACAACACCGTGATGCACGAGCCCTGGGTGTACGCCGTCAAAGGCGCCAGAGACCGCGTGTTCGTGGGTGTGTGGGGCGGCGGAATTCTTGAATACGAATTGTCGAGCCGCATTTTCAAGGAACATCGTGATCCGGATCGCGATTTTCACTTCGACCTCGCGCCGGACGACGGCCCGGTCGCGGATATCACCTCATGGATTGCGTGGGAGGATGGAATTCTTTGGCAGGGAACTTATTTTGGCATGTCGCGGTATGATGGTTCACGCTGGCGCACGTGGCAGGAGAAGAAATCACCGCTCGTTTCCAACTTTATCAATTTCGTTTGGCCACGCGGACGAACAGCGTGGATAGGAACTGATCGAGGCATTTCTGTCACCGACGGCGACACTTGGGCCAACTACCGGACGAATGAACACGGCGAAGGCATTGTTGAGATCGCACGTCCAGGTCAGCCGATGGAAACGCGAGTCCTGCCCACCAAACTGCCGAATGACTTCGTGCTCGGCATTTGGACGAACGATAAAGAAGCATGGCTGGCCACCTCGGACGGGCTGTCCCACGCGACGTTTGCGGAATCGCCGACATCGCATGAAGCCGCAGACGCCAGGTAACCCTATTTCGACTATGAAATCTCCCTTCATCATTCCGGGCACAGAAGCGCTGCGCGCGATCATTTATTCCGATGCGGAGAAAATCGAACGCCGCGCGCTGGGCTTGCCGGCCTGCGAGCCAGCACCCGACGGCATTATCAAGAGCCTGCCGAAAGGCCGGCGAGGGGTGAGCAAGAAAGCCATTCGCGCGCCGCGAGTTTTGAACGAAGCCCCGGAATACGGCGCGGCGTTTCCCCGCGGACTGAGGGTGGATCTGCCGGGCGGCATCACTCATCTGCTGCTGAGCGGCACCGCGAGCGTTGGCCCGGGCGGCGAAACTCTTTATCCCGGAGACTTTCGCGCCCAGCTCTGGCGCACATACCACAACTTGACCGAATTGCTCACCACTGAGGGGGTAACGTGGCATGATGTCGTGCGCACGACCTGCTACATTCGCGACATTGAGCGCGACTACGGCGATTTCAACTCCATCCGCAACGAATTCTTTCACTCCCTGGGACTGAATCCGTTCCCGGCCAGCACCGGCATTCAGGCGAGGATTTGCCGGAGCGAATTGCTCGTCGAGATCGAAGCGATGGCCATTCTTGTGCGGGAAGAACTATGAGAATATTTCTCCTGGTGCTGTCCGGCTTAATCGGAGTCACGCCAGTGGCCTGGAGTGGTGGCTACGAAGATAAACCGGACACAAACACCAATTACGTCGCCGAACCGTTACTCCCCCAGAACACGAGTTCCGCGCAAAAACAGGAAGGAGATTATCCATATTATGGCAATGCGCCGGAAAACCTGTTTCCTTACCGCAACATTGAGCCGTACTATCGCTACTGGCTCACGCGCCTCCCGTTCCGTGGACCGGGCCGCGACTACCCCGCATCGCCCGATTTAAATGCGTTGCGGGTCGGGCTGCTCAGCCCGCCGCCTTACGGTCCGGAAGCGTCGCGCGGAGAAATGAGCAAGCGCGGGGTCATGCTGGCTTTCGAAGAAGCCAATGCCGCCCGCACCTCAGGCGAATTGCCGTTTGAAGTCATCGAGAAGGCAGATTCCCCTCAATGGGGCAGCGCCGCCAACATCGCCGTAGAGTTTGCCGACAGAAATGTCCTCGCGTTCATAGGCACCATTGATGGAGACGCTACGCATGTTGCACTCCGCGTGGCGCTGAAAATTGAAACCTTCATGGTCAACTGTTCCGATCCCGATCCTTCGTTGACCGAGACGCAAATTCCCTGGCTGATACGAAACTTCCCCGACAACCGCCAACAAGGATACCGGCTCGCAGAACTCATCGTGCGCGAACGGAAGCTGGCCCGAATCGTTGTGCTGCGCAGCAACAGCCGCCCGGGAAGAATGGGAGTCCGGCCTTTTGTGGATTCGGTACGGCGATTGGGCCATCCCATCTTGCAGGAAATCAATTTCAAAGAAGGCGACCGCACCTTTGACACGCAGGTGACTGTGATCAAACAGGCTGATCCGGATGCGGTGGTGTTTTGGGGAAATCCGGCCGAAACAGGCCCGGCTGCGGTACAATTGCGGGCTGCGGGCGTGAATGCCGAGTTCTTCGGTTTCGATCGGTTGGTCGACGACGAATTCGTCAAACTTGCTGGACCAGCTGCAGAAGGTGCGACAGCAGCTTATTTTTTTGATCCGAACAAGACAGACAAGGCATGGGTTGATTTCGTCGCGCGTTTCCAGAAACGTTACGGTCTCAATCCGGATATTTACGCCGGCTATGGCTATGACGGTGCGCGAATGCTCATCGATGGGATTAAGCAAGCCGGCCCTAACCGCTATCGCATTCGTGACGTGATGTCCGACATTCAGAATTATACGGGTGTCACAGGCTATATGCGGTTTGACGGCCGCTTGGACAATGTCGCATCCGTTGTTCTTGCACGATGCAAAGGGGGCCGTTGGCAGATCATGCCAGCTCCTGCGGAATCTGCGAAGGAATGATCTAATGCACCTTTGCCGAAGATTCCTTCAAGCAGCCACAATCGTGGCGGCTGCAATGCAGGCGGTGGCAGGGGAGGACCCTCCGGCACGCACCAATTTTGTTGTCGGCCTGCTGCTGCCACCGGAAGAACCGCAAGCCGCCAGCGTGCGTGAAGGTGTCGTGCTCGGCGTCGAACACGCGAACAAGAATGATGGTAGAAAGGTGCAACTTGTGATTCGCGGACGGATGGGGCAGTGGGGCGCTGATGGGGTTGAAGCGGCGCGAATGGTTACCGATGATGGAGCGCAAGGTTTGATCGCGCCGCCCGATGGCGCCGCGTCGCATTTGGTTCTGCAGGTGTCTGGACGAACCGCGGTGCCGGTCGTCTCACTCTGCGCTGATTCCGTAGTCACGGAGACGGGAATTCCCTGGATGACACGGATTGTGCCGAGCACGATTGATGAAGCAAAGGCAATCTTTGCTTTTGCTCGCGGCAAACGATGGGCGGCAATCGTTCCACAGGGTCGCGCTGGCATTCAAGTCGCGCGTGATCTGAACGAAGCCGCGGTGGCCAGCGGCTGCGCTGTGGAAAACACCGTCGGCGTTGAGTCGGTTCGCACAAACAACGCACTTCAACACCTGGTATTGACGAATCAGCCGGATGCCATCTTGATTTGGGTTGATCCAGTCACGGCGAGAGTTCTTGCCAAGACGCTGCGCGAGACTGGATTTTGCGGATTGCTTGCTGGGCCAAGCTGGCTGCACTCGGCCGAACTTATCGCGGCAAACGATGCGATTGACGGTTTCATCTTGCCGGCCCCAGTGGAGAACGTCTCTCAGGCTTCCTTTCAAAAATTTTCTGGTGAGTATCGAAATCGCTTCTGTCACGAGCCGGATGCCATGGCCGCAGCCAGCTATGACGCAGCGAGTTTGTTGATTCATATTCTCCGACAAGCCGGTAATCGCCCGGCCCACGAGCTGTTTCCCATACACTCTTCGGTTCTGGGCGCGTCCGGAACGTTGATCTTCGACGCGCAAGGCAATCGGCAGCTCGAGCTTCGACTGGAGCAAATCCGCGAGGGGCGTTTCGCTTCTGTCGAAAGCCGGCTGTCTGAAGCCCCTGTTAGCAAAGCTCCATGAAGAGTAAGATCGCAGCGCGAATCTGTATCGCATTGACCACCGTCGGACTCGGAATTTCCGGCTTCTCCGGCTGCGACCGACCGCCTGCGAAGACGGGTCCACCGGCAAAGCCGAATGTTGCCTTTAAGCCGCAGGAAATGGCGAATGCTCTCCACTCGATTATCGCTGCTGATCACGAAACTCACTTTCAACAAATGATGCGAAGCTTTCAGGCGGGGGATATGCAAAGGCAAGATGAACTTCTCGGCTCACACGCTCAGATGTTGCGTGCGGCGGCGGAATCCATTCAGCAAAAGGGAGCGGAGTTTCACTATGTTTTGCGATCTCTCTGGCCGATTAACCCCAGGAACCTGCCAGAAACGGCGACGGAACGACAATGCCTTGAGTATGTCAGCAATCATTCCGGCAAGAATTTCTACACGGAAGAATCGCTTGGTGGCCGGCGGTATTTCACTGCGGTCTATGCCATGACTGCCACGTCGGACTCCTGCACCGATTGTCACAATCGGAACCCGGCCAGTCCGAAGACGGATTTCAAACCCGGCGATATCATGGGCGGTCTGATCGTCCGTGTGCCGCTGGAATTTTAGGAACAGAAACGAACGTCACCATGAACCCCGTCACCGCCGCACACATTCATTTGATTCTATGTCACACCCCGATCATGGCAATTCTGGTTGCACTTGCCTTGCTCATCATCGGTTTGTGGCGCGGCAATCCTGGCGATCAAAAGATCGCGTTGTTGGCGTTTGTGGCCACTGCAGTTTTGACTTTGATTTTGTATCTGACCGGGAAGCCGGCGACGGCTACCGTGAGGGGTTTGCCGGAATTTGCGGATACCATCCTCGAACGGCATCAATCGACGGCAGCGTTGTCCGTGGCCAGTTGTGGCGTGCTCGGAATAATTGCACTCGCGGGGTTGCTTCTCTTCGAAGGAAAGACCGTCGCTCTCTGGTTAAGAATCACGATTTTGTTTGTCGCTGTGATCGTCGGTCTCATTCTCGTTTGGACCTCAAACCTCGGCGGACAAATTCGGCATTCGGAAATTCGAAGTGCGATGAGTGGAGCGCCTACGGACGTTCGCTAACGGTCATTAGCTGATTCACAGTCACGTTTTCCACTTTCTGCGTAGCACCGCTCGGCCAGAGAATCTCGACGTCGTCGGGTTTCACAGAATCACCTAGGCCGATGGTGACCGGCAATTCGGATTGCGAGAGGTAACTGCGCGTCGGCATGACCTGACGGGACAGAGTTTGGCCGCCGACATGCACGTTGATCCACGCGCCGATGGCATCGCGATTGCTCTTGGTTCCGACCAGTTTCAAGCGAATCCAGTGGTGATGCAGTTCCTGATCGTTGCGCAGCAGCAACGGCGGGCCGCCGACCTGCGTGAGCACCACGTCGAGGTCGCCATCGCCGTCAATATCGGCAAAGGCCGAGCCGCGGCCGACGATGGGCTTGAACAGGTCCGCGCCGGCTTTTTCCGGCGGCACGACCACGAAGCAGCCGCCGCTTTGGTCGCCGGCGTTCCAGAACAATTGCGCCGGCTGCGCGTAGGTCTGGCTTTTCTGGATTTTGCTGATCTCCTCCTCGAGATGGCCGTTGGCGGTGAGCAGGTCGAGCCGGCCGTCCAGATCGTAGTCGAAAAAGAACATGCCGAACTTCAGCAGCAGCCGGCTGGCCGGGCCGATGCCTTCGGTGATCGCTTCGTCGGAAAAAGTCGTCGGCGAATTCTGCGCGACGTAAAGCGCGGTCATCTCGTTGGCGAAATTGCCGATGGCGATGCCGAGCTTGCCGTCGTTGCGATAGCGCGCGGCATCGATGCCCATCGCGCCGCGCGTGTTGCCGTAGCTGTCGAAAGCGACGCCGGACTGCGCGCCGATCTCCTTGAACGTGCCGTCGTGCTGATTGATGAAAACGAAATTCGGCACGGTGTCGTTGGCCACGACCAGGTCGATCCAGCCGTCGCCATCAATGTCCACCGGCGCGACGCCGAGCGTTTTGGCGGCGGGCACACCGGTGGCGGGATTCTTCACCTGAAGTCCGCTTCGCGCTGACACGTCGGTGAAATGTCCGTTGCCGTCGTTGTGGTAGAGGCGCGGGAAAGCGCCCTCGAAAGTTCATCGGCTGGCCGTAGGCGCGGTCCGGCCGTCAATTTTGTAGCCGACCTCGGCGTCGATTTCCCGCGACCACCTCACGTAGTTGCAGACGAACAGGTCGAGCTTGCCGTCGTTGTCGTAGTCGATCCACGCGGCGCAGGTGCTCCAGTCGTTGGTCGAACCGCCGACGCCGGCTTCGGCGGTGACCTCGTTGAATCTTGCCGCTGCCTTCGTTGTGAAAAAGATGATTGCCGCCCACCGCCGTGATGAACACGTCGTCCAGTCCGTCGTTGTCGTAATCGCCGACGGCCACGCCCATGCCGTAGAAACTCACGTCCAGGCCCGAGCCGGTGGTCACATCGGTGAAGTGGCCCTGGCCGTCGTTGTGGTACAGCGCCATCGTCGGCGGCGGTTTGCCTTCGGGAACTGTGCCACGGCCAGTAGGTCGAGTTGACGAACAGCAAATCCTGGTGGCCGTCGTTGTCGTAATCGAAGAACGCCACGCCGCCGCCCATGGTTTCGGGCAGCAGTTTCTCGCCGTAAGCGCCGTTGTTGTGAACGAAGGTGATGCCGGCTTCTCGTGTGATGTCGGTGAACTTGGCAATCGGGAATTTCGGCCTGCGGCGTTTCGGGAGCAACCGGAGCGGTGAGCTTGGTGACTTGGTGCGGGCGGCGACGCGGGCTTGCGTTTGAGCGACGAACAGCGACTCCAACGACAACGACTGCGATAATGACGAGCGCGACGAGCGACCAGCGCACGGCCTTGCCGATGACTGCATCGTCAGCGTGGACCAATTCTTCGTCGGTTTCAGGCTGGAGGAGATGGTTTGGTGTTCACGGTTGAATCATTTCAGCGGCCGGACAGCGACGACGCTGCCGGATCCTGCAATTCCGGCGCGCCGGGGCGTTGCAGCGGATAAATCACGGTGGCCTGGGCGGCGTGGTCGGCGGCGGGATCGGCGCGGCGGGCGATGCTGATGGCGCGGTCGTGCGCGTTGTCGTCGGGAAGATACTTCTTGTGCTCCTGCCGGTGATACGCGGCCTTCGCTTCGTCGCCGAGCTGCGCGTAGATCAGAGCGAGCGTGTAGTGCGCCGTGAGATTTTCCGAATCGAGCGCGAGGGTTTTCTTGAAGCGCGTCAACCGCAGTTCAGAAATTCCTTCTGGCGCTCCGGATTTGCCGCGCTCCATTTTGGCGCGTTCGTAATAGGTCTGACCCAGTTCGTTGATGACCTCGTAATCCTTGCTGAAATCAAAGCCGCGCTGGTCGAGTTCGGGATAGCGATCCTCGAGGATGCTGCGGAACTCGGTGATCGCCTTGTCGAGATAACCGTTCTGTTTGTTCACCAGTCCGTTGAACCAGGCCACGGTCCAGCGCGGCGCGGGCGGATCGAATTTCGCGGCGCGCTGCAGCGCAGCCACGGCGTCATCCAGCCGGCCTTCCTTGAAATAGACCCGCGCCAGATTCACCGGGCCGTCGGCGCGGCCGAGTTTTTCCACTTGCTCGAATGCTTGCGTCGGCCTGGATCAATTCGCCTTTCTCGCGCCGACGTTGCCTTCGAGAAACAGCCGATGCCGTAATCGTTCCAGCGCTGCCACTCGGGAATAGTTGAGGATTGAGCGTCGAGAGTTGCGAGTTGCGCCGTGTCTGCGTTCTGCGCCTTCGATCGGAAAAGTAATCTTGTCGGCTGCAATCGTGGTGATGGGCAGATCGTTCGTCACGGTGAACGGTGCGCCCTTTGATGTAGTTCGTGTCGAAGACGTAGTTCATGTAGAGTCGTGTCGAACTTCCGGTATTGCAGCTTCACCTCGACCGTCAGCGGCTCGCGCTGATCTTCGGGAACGACGAATTCGTAATGCACGACCTGCGCCGCGCCGGGCGGAATCTGGTGGTTGTAGAGCGGCGTGAAAATGTCCTGCGGATTGCGGCGGTCGATGCGATTGCCGTCGCGATCGAGCATGTAGACATTCATGAAGTGCGACCACGGATCCACTTCGTTGTGCGGACCAAGCCCGCCGCTGCGGCCGACGATCTTGTCGCCGCTCGTCACTCTTGCGTCCACCCAGACTTCGTTCGAATCCACCGTGCCCTGGGTGAACGGATGGCCGAGCTTTCAGCGTGCGCAGCACCACTTCGAGCAGATAGCGCTGGCCGCGCTTGAGCGCCGGCACTCTGCGGCCGCAGCGGCGCGGTCAGCGGGCCGTCAATCGCGCCGCCTTCCTTGATGCCGAAAATGTCCACGCGCACCGAGCCTTTCAGGAAATCCTCGTGCGCTTTGATCGATGTTCGGCTCGCCGCGAATGAACGCGATGCCGGTGTTGGCCGCCGGGAAACAGATGGTCGTGAATGTAGCGCGCGGACAGTGTTCGTCGGATTGAAAAACTTCGCGCCGAAATCCTGCGACTCCTTCAGCGGCATGTGGCAGCCGGCGCAGTTCTGCTTCGCCTTTTCCGGATAATAAAAGCTGCGCGCGCCGTGGCCGGACACGCCGCTCAGCAGATAAGTGTCGTAGTGATTCTGGCCGCGCAGGAACTCCTTGTAGTGGTTCAGCTCCTGCGGGAATGCTGACCTTGTGGCAGGTGGAGCAGAACTCCGCCGTGCGCATGAACGGCTTGAGAAAGGTCTTCTTGTGAAACTCCGGCTTGGCCTTGACCAGCTGCTGGTTGATGTATTGCAGGAAGCGATTCGTGCTGTAGGCGAACGGATAATGGATCGGCTCGTCGATGGTGTAGTCGGCGTTGCCGCTGCGTGCTGTTGACGTGGGTGATGGCGTGGCAGGCCGTGCAGGTGATGCCGGCCTGCGAGGTGGGATGGTTCACGTCGTCGAAATTCGGATCGTCGAATGCGCCGCTGAAGAACGGCACGACGTCGTGACAGCCGGCGCACCAGCGCGCGGCCTTCACGTTGCCGTCGCGTTTGAGCGCCACCTGCCGGGTCTCGCGCACGCTGAAGAGATACGGCTTGTTGTTGAACGAACTGAAATGGTGCGCGCTGTGGAACCAGCCCTTGATAAGCGTCCGTGTGGCATTTCAGGCAGTAGTCGTCCATCATCAGCGTGCGCGCGGGAATGAAATTGCCCGAAGCCGTCCGCGCCAGCGATGGTTCAAAATATTTTTTGCCTTCCGCCGAGCCGATTTGGTTTTTCTTCGGATGTGCCGAGTGCAGCAGCACCATTCCAACACGGTGAGCGCTCCAACCGCCGCGCCCCAGCGCAATGCCGAGCCTGCCATTTGATGCGCGGTCCCGGCAAGCCGGTGCAGAATGTAAAGCCAGACCGCCAGGATCGGCGTGATGACGTGCGCCCAGTAGGCGAAGCGAGCGCAAGCGTGGGATCTTTCAGGCCAACGTTCTTGAACTGAAAAATGTCCACCCGCGTCAGCAGCACGCCGGTGACCAGCACAACCAGGCTGGTGGCGAACAGCAGGTAGCCGACCTTCACCGCGCGGCGGTTCGGCCGGTCGTGCGCGTTCTTGATGTGCACCAACCCAAAGATGACCACCGGCAGGACAAGCAACAGGCCCAAGCCCGAGATGCGTTCCGAACATCACCATGTAAAACCAGTTTTGATAACGTTGTGTTCGGATCGCCTTTGAGCCATTCGAGAAAAGTGAATCGCGCTCAGATAAATCGAATTGGCCGCGAGCACCGCCACCAGCGCGAAAATGAACAGAAGCAGAATCCGCAGGCGCGGTCCAACGGCGCGGACGTATCTCTGCCGTGGCACGGGATTCGTGCCGGACGAAGATTGGTCGCTCATGCAAATTGCTTTTGCGCCACTCGCGTCGCAGGCGAAGGCGCAATTCTCTTTGCGGAATCAGCAAGGAGCCGCCCATCACAAAGATGAATCTGCCGGCGAGCCGCGCGGGCAAGCTCCGGATTGTGCGTCACGACGATTACCGTCAGGCCGTCGCGATTCAGTTCCTCGAACAACCCAATGATCGAATCGCCGGTGGCTTTGTCGAGGTTCCCCGTGGGTTCGTCGGCCAGCAACAGTTCCGGGGCATTGATCAGAGCGCGGGCGATGGCGGCGCGTTGCATTTCGCCGCCGGACAATTCGTGCGGACGATGGTTTCGCCGGTGAGCCAATCCGGCCTTTTCCAGCAACTCATCAACTCGGCGACCCGCGGCTCGCTTCGCGAAAAACGCGGGTAGCCGAACGTTTTCATCAACGGTCAGCGTGGGCAACAGGCCGAAGTGTTGAAATACAAACCCAATTCGCTCGCCGCGAAACTGCGTTCGCTCGCGCTCATTGAAATCTTCCACGCGCTTGCCGGCGAGTTGCAACTCGCCAGAAGTCGGAGCATCCATGCATCCCAGCAAATTGAGCAGCGTTGATTTTCCTGCGCCCGACGGGCCGGTGACCGCCACGAATTCGCCTAGGCGCACTTCGAAGGTCAACCCATCCAAAGCCCGCACTTGTTCGCGTCCGCGCTGAAAGATTCTTGTCAGTCCGGTCGCGGAGACAATCAGTTTGTTCTGCTTTTCCGGGAATTTCATGACCGTGTTCCGAAGCCGCGAATCGCGGTCATCGGTGTGACTCTTGCAGCGCGCCAGGCCGGCAGAACACCGGCAAAACTTCCGAGAACCATAGCAGACGTGACACAGCCAGCGGCAATCAACCAATTCCAGCGAATCAAGGTTCCCCCGGGCGAGAACGGCAGCGTTGCTCTGGCCCAGGTCTCAAGTCCACGTGAAACCAGGAATGCAAGCGAAACACCAACGATCGCTCCGCTCACGCAAACCTGAATCGTTTCCAGCAGGACCAGTCGGAACACATCGCCGCGCGACGCGCCAATGGCGCGCATGACGCCGATTTCGCTCGTGCGTTCGGTCACCGCGATGAGAATCGTGTTGCTCACGCCCGTTCCGGCGATCAATAGCGCGATGATGGCGATGCTGCCGAGCAACAGGCGTGTGGAATTCGCGAGCGATTGAATCGTATGATACACGTGCGCCAGCGGCACCACGTTCATCGCGAGGCCGGCATCGCATCCGCGTAATTGCGCGACGGCCTGATCGAGTGCGTTGGGGTCGCTGAGTCGCACAAGCACGTGGGTGATTTCGTCGGGATGATGCAGTCGCTTCTGCGCATCGGCAAGACCAAGATAAATGAACATGTCGTCAGCGCTGTGAGTTGCGGAGAGAATGCCCGCGACTCTTCCGGTTTGTCCGTTGAATCCGGGCAACGCGACCTCGTCTCCGATTTTCCAACCGTGTCGCCGGGCGATTTCAGACCCGACCAGCAATTCGCCTTCAGCAACTGGAAAACGACCTTGAATTTTCCAACTGCGTTTAAGCGAGAGAATGTTTGTCTCAATGCCGACATAGACCGATTGCTCGCCATCATCACCATAGAAAGCAGTCATGAAACAGGGCGCGGCTGCGGCGATTCCCGAAACGGAGCGCACCTCGTCCACGTAGCGTTCCTTGAGATAGCAGGGCCAGTTCGCGCCATGCAGCGCAATCGAAGCCGCGTCGAACGGGCAACCTTTCGGCACGACGAGCACGTGCGCGCCGAGGTGCTCCAGTTCATCGCGGACGCCCGTCTGATAGCCGCGTTGAAACGCGAGCAAACTGAACAGCGCGCCCACGGCAATGGCAATGCCCGCGGTCGTCACACCCATGCGCCACGGGCGACGCCGCCATTCCTGAATGGAAAGTTGAGTCCAGGTCATAGCATCGCCTTCATAGCTTCCGCCGGCTGAAGCCGGCTCGCGCGCCACGCGGGATACAAACCGGCGAGCACGCCAATCAGCGCGCTGCAAATCGCACCTTGTAACAGGATGGCCAGTGAGATTGAAAAGAGCCGTTCGCGCGGTACAAGCGGCACCAGTTGTTTGATTAAGATTTCGATGCTCTGTCCGGCAATCAATCCCAGAACAATTCCTGCGACGCTGCCGGCCGCGGTCAACAGGAGTGCCTCCGTGGCAATCATGCGGATGATTTGAACGCGTGAGGCTCCAATAGCGCGCATGATGCACAACTCGTTCGTGCGCTCAACCACCGCAGCCAGCAGCGTGTTGAAGACGCCGAGAGCACTGACGACGAGCGCGACCAGTGCGATGGAAAAGAGCAATGTTCGCACGGCGCCAACCAGATTCAGAAACGTTCCCATCATTTCAGTGAGCGTGACTACTTGTGCGCCCGGAATTTTCTGAAGCCGCTCGGTCGCTTCGTGCAACATCGCCGGGTCGCGGAGACGAATCGCAATTGCAGTGAGTCGTCCCGGCTGACCGAACATCTGCTGCGCCGTTTTCAGCGGCACAAAAAACAAACTGTCGTCGGTGGTGCCACTTCGTTCGAGCACACCAGCGACGCGCAGTTTCTCGCGGGTCTCCGGGCTGAAAAGCCTGTCACCGGCCGAACGCATTTCCACCTCCGCGGCGTCACAACCTAAAATTACTGAATTGGTTTCGCTGAACCATTTCTCTCCGCTGCGCGCTTGCCACCACGGCTTCAATTCCAACGCGCTTTCATCCAAACCGACCCACATGTCAGAGCGGCCTTCGCTTGGCCTCGGCAACGCGACCATCAGCATCGGCGCCGCGACGTCAACGGCGGAATCGCGTCGAGCCATTTCGAGCGCTGCTTCGGGCAGTGAATTCTCCAGAGCTTTGCCTTTCAAAACCCGCGCGGCGGCATCGAATGGACAACCGAGCGGCACGAGCATGAGTTGCATTCCCATGCGATCCAGTTCGGTCCTCAGCCCGCGCTGATAGCCACGGCTGAAAGCGGACAGACATGCAAGCACCGCCACCGCCATCGCGAGGCCGAAAATCGTCAGGCTGTTCCGCAATGGGCGGCGGAGAAGATTTTTAAGTGCCAGCCGGAACATGATCAGTGATGTGCTGTGGCCACAGTCTTCGCTGAAGTGTCAGGGATGGAGGCTTCCAGCAAAATCAACAAGCTCCGCGTGCCGTCCGCGATTGCATCGGCGGAATTTCGCGCGTCAATTGGCACATCAGGAATATCCTGCCCAATTTTTAACGGACTGTTTGCCGACCTGCCGTCGAACGCTTCAAGCCACTGCGAATTCTGAAGCGCGTCGGCAATGGATGCTGGTTCTCGCAGCCGTTGCAGCCGCGCTCCACAGATTTCCTGATTGGTGTTGACGGCGAGCACGAGTTCGATTGCTCCGAATTCACCTTTAACCCGACGTGTCAGCACAAAGCCAAGTGCGGTCTGCCCGTTGTACACGGGGAAAACGCGAAGCGCGTTTTCGTCGCCGGTGGGCGCGCGGCCCAGGTGTTCTGTCAATTCCAATCGTCGTCCGCTGAGGATGCGCGTCTCGACTTCGTAACGTGTGGCGGTTGGAAAGAATCGTTTCAGGTCGCTCTCCGGTTCGCGCCACGGACACAGCGGACCGGCTTCAGGCGGACGATTGTTTGTGACGAAAGGGATTTCCCGTGAGCGCGACAAATCACTCATTCGCCACGCCACTAGCGCGAGCGCCACCGTTCCGATGCTGAAAAGGAATCCACGCGTCATGCTAATAGCGAATACCCGTGGCTTCGATTTGAACATCGTTGCCATCCGGGATTACCGTTCCAGCAACGGTCACCCGGGTTTGCAGCGGAACATTCACGACGACAAATGCAGCGGATTTCGTGTCCACCTTGATGACTCCGCTTCCATCGCGTAGGCGGAACCAGCAGCCAGCCGTCGGACATTTTTCAACCAGCATTCCGTCAAGCACCACTTTCGGCGGCGTGGTGCCGGCTCGGACGGACAGGATGCTAACGGGTTTTCCCTCGGGCGTTTTGCCTAAAATAGTTCCTTCTGATTTGCGGCACCCATTCGTTAACAGGGCGGAGAGAATGAAGACGATTAAATAGAGTAAACGCATAAACGTCACGGCACAGGCCCAATTCCGGGTGCGGATGGCGGCGCGCATTGTTGCGAGATGAACGCCTCCGTGGTCACGGCGGAATGTCCGTCCACGAAATACGCCACGCGAATGGGCGTGTTTGTATTTTGCGGACCGCTCATGGCCATCGGCGCGTGCCACGACCAAATCTCCGCTCCCATGAACGTATCGGATGGGTTGACGACCGCCGCTTCTTTTCCCAATCGTGTCAGGACCACGTTCAGGCAATAAGAGCTGCCGAAGAAATCAGCGAATCGAGGAGGGCGAGGCATCACAGCATTGAACGGGTCAGCGGCAATGACGGCAGGGATTCCTCTGTCAGCCGGGCAAACGAACACATTATTTCCTGGAGAATCGGTCACACTATTTGTTTTGGTTGAGAGATAGTCAGCAGCATAAACCCTCCAATCGGCCGTTCGGCACGGTTTGCACGAATAGGCAGCGCCGGCTGGAGGCGCTGGAAACCGAGGTGGATAACACTGACTGTTATCGTCCACATACATCTTCATGGCGAGAGCGATTTGCTTCACGTTTGAAATGCACGAAACGCGGCGCGCTTTTTCTTTCGCGCGGCCCAGCGCGGGCAATAACATGCTGGCGAGGATCGCGATGATCGCGATGACAACGAGCAATTCAATGAGGGTGAAGGCCCGCCAAACAGTACCATTCGATCCTTTCGGGAATCGGGTGCAGGAGATCGGCCGTGGGCGTTTCATAGCAGCATTTAGCGCTGGCACTTTATTTGTGTTGCGGTGGACAAGAAATGCCAAGGGTCTGAAAGAAACACACGTTCACTGGGACAAGCGGTCTGGATTCAGGGACGAAAGGCTTGGTAGATGGCTGGATGCTGGCGGAACGCGAATGATTGCGGCTCAACCGATGCCGAGGTGCCGCAACTTGTCGCGATAGCGCCGGCTTAACGTGAGCTTGGTGCCGTCCTGCAGGGTCAATTCGTATCCACCGTAGAACAGATGCTTGAGTTCCTTGACACGTCCGGCATTAACGATGACTGAGCGGCTGATACGAACGAACTTGCCGGGCGCCAATCGCGGTTCCAATGCGGCCAAGGTCTCCCGCAGCAAATGCGATTTGGCGCCGGCGTGCAACTCGGCGTAATTATCGGCAGCGCTGATCCAATCCACTTCGTCGAGTTTCAGCCAAAAAATGTGCCCGCCGGATTTTATGGGCAGCCGATCGGTTGGCTTGGGGGACTTCAACTCGGCAATCAAGGCAGCCTGCCGTTCGATGAGTTCGCTGTCTTCGCGATGCTTGACTTGTTCAACGGCGCGGTGCAGCGCGGTCTGAAAACGCTCGCGGTCGAATGGTTTCAGCAGATAGTCCACGGCGTGGATTTCAAAGGCGCGCAAAGCGAATTGGTCGTGAGCGGTCACAAACACCACGACCGGCGCCGCCTCCGCCCCAATTGCTTCCATTACTCCGAAACCGTCCAGTTCCGGCATCTGAACATCCAGGAAGACAAGGTCGGGACGCGCTTTTCGAATTGTCGAGACCGCTTCATGGCCATCAGCACATTCATCAACCACCGCGATCTCCGGCTCGTCTTCGAGCAATTGCCGAAGCCGATTGCGCGCCAGCGCTTCATCATCAACGATGAGAGCGCGAATTTTCATGAGGGTTGGCTCGCCGCTCGAAAAGGAATGCTCATTCGGACAACGAATCCACCTTCGCACGGCTGGCAAAGCTCAAAACTCTGCGCGTCTCCGTACAACGTTCTCAATCGCGTTCGCGTGTTGGATAGCCCGACGCCTTCATTAATGGGTTGGTCGCGAGAAATTCCCGGCCCATTATCAGATACCTCCAGAATCAGAGTGCCATTCGATCGCTGGGCGCGAAGTTCAATGAGCCCTGGCTTTGCGCGTGGTTCAACGCCGTGACGGACGGCGTTTTCCACCAGCGGCTGCAGGATTAAGTTCGGCACCCGCGCATCGAGGATTTCCGGAGCTGCTTCGATGTTCACGTTCAGCCGGTCACCGAAGCGGATCTGTTCGATGCTGAGATACTGCCTGATTAGATCGATTTCTTCGCGCAAGGTGACTTCCTGGGCATCAGAGCGGTCCAAGGCAGCGCGCAGCAAATCGCTCAACCGCGCAATCATGCTGTCGGCGCGCTCAACGTCCTCATGCATGAGCGCCGCGATCGAATGAAGGCTATTGAAGAGGAAATGCGGATTCAGTTGCATCTGCAAAGCCTGGAGTCTGGCCTGAGCCAACTGACTCTGCAATTCAGCGGCGGTCAGTTCGCGTTCGCGGTATTTGCGGTAGTAATCAAAGGCAAAACTGACCGCAACAATCACCCAATAGATCAGCAGGTTGAAATGCCACGTCTTCACCAGCAGTGTCTGGAACGCTTCGATAAAACTGCCGGCGCTTTGCCACGTCCCAACCCAGCCACGCAATACCATGTATACAATCGAAAACAACAGGCTGCCGCACACATGGACAACAGCGCTTTTCAGCCGGTTGCCGGATTCAAACCCAAAGCGCCGCGCAAGCCAGACAACGGGTATGGCTAAAACAGCGAACACATACCAATCGCCCAGCGCATAGCTGATCGCCTGTCTCCAGCTTACATCGAGGCCGGCTTTTGCGCTGGAAATGTGAAACTGGAATGCGAATGAAAGGCCGATGAACGTCCAGAACCCGAATCCTAACAGCCATCGGATTCCGCGCTTTCGCAGTCTTCCATTGATTTTCATATTGTCTGGACTGTTGAGTGTATGATAGAAGCCAACCGTTCGAATATTCCAAACAAATCCTTTCACCCGGCAGGGTATGGTGGCTTTCCGGGTAAGGCAATTGTAGAGACCATAGAATTTTTCCGCATGGAGACGGAGATGCAGGAAAAGGTTTTGCCCGATCTTTCCTCCGCGTCTGCACGTCTTTGTGTTCTGCCGTGAAACATTCCGCGTGTCCATTTGAGTTGCGCAACGTCCTTGTTCTTTCAGGAACAATGCTTTTGGCTGTCCTTCAAGCCGGCGCTGCACCTGGTGAAATGCCAGGCGTCCGCTTCACAGATATCACCAGGGATGCCGGCATCACCTTCGCGCACGTCAATGGTGCCTATGGCGAAAAATTCCTGCCAGAAACCATGGGCGGCGGGGTTGCCTTCTTTGATCCTGTTGGTGACGGCAATCAGGACCTGCTGTTCATCAATTCGTGTTACTGGCCGGTCCATGCGCGCGAAGGCGCCCCCCCGCCCGCGATGGCGCTTTATCGCAATGACGGACACGGGCATTTCACCGATGTGAGCAAGGGCTCAGGACTCGACGTGAGTCTTTACGGCATGGGTGTGGCGATTGGAGACTACGACAATGACGGCCTTGACGATGTATTCGTCACCGCTGTGGGTGGCAATCACTTGTTTCACAACGAAGGCAACCGCAAATTCAAGGACTTCACTGTACAGGCGGGTTTGGGAGGGGCAACAAACGATTGGAGCACCGGCGCGGCCTTTATGGACTATGACAACGACGGAATGCTTGATCTGTTTGTTTGCAACTACGTCCAGTGGTCGCCGGAGATTGACCATGCCGCCACGTTTGATTTACCCGAATATCGGCCGCGCGTACGGTCCACCGCGCAATTTCGCCGGCACCTTTCCCAGGCTCTATCACAATGATGGCGGCGGGCATTTCACCGATGTGTCGGCTGCGGCTGGAGTCCAAATCAAAGGCCCGGTCACTGGTTTGCCTATTGCCAAATCGTTGGCCGTAAAACCGGTGGATGTGGATAACGATGGCTGGATTGATTTGATTGTTGCGAACGACACGGTGCAGAACTTCCTGTTTCACAATGAACGCAATGGAACATTCAAAGAAATTGGAGCACGTTCCGGCATTGCATATGACGCTTACGGCCTCACTCGCGGCGCGATGGGAATCGATGCCGCGCGTTTCCGCGATGACGACACGCTGGGCATCGCCATTGGAAATTTCGCCAATGAAATGAACGCCCTTTACGTCGCTCAACGGGACACGTTCGTGTTCGCGGATGAAGCCACGAGGGAAGGACTGGGCGAGCCGAGCCAGAAGCTTCTGAAGTTCGGACTCTTTTTCTTCGATTACGATCTCGACGGCCGACTCGATGTGCTCACTGCCAATGGACATCTCGAGCCTGAGATCAGTCTGGCGCAACCCGACCAACATTACCGCCAGCCAGCGCAATTGTTCTGGAACAAAGGCGACCGATCGCATTCAGGGTTCGATGCCGGTCCCGCCGGAGAAATGTGGCAGCGACCTGCTTAAGCCGATCGTCGGCCGCGGTTCCGCCTTTGCCGATATTGATGGGGATGGGGATTTGGATGTGGTACTCACGCAAATCGGCGGACCGCCGCTGCTGTTGCGCAACGACCAACATCTGGGCCATCACTGGATTCGCTTGAAACTGGTCGGCACGAAAAGCAATCGCGACGCTATCGGCGCCTGGATAAAAATGCGCCTGGTCGGCCGCACTTTGTGGCGGCAAGTCATGCCCACGCGCAGTTATCTTTCACAATCCGAACTGCCGGTGACAATTCGGCTTGGGAAATCTCGACCGTGTGGACAGCCTGGAGATCCGCTGGCCTTCCGGCGCTGTGCAGAAGGTGATCTCCGGCAATTGATCGACTGACAACGGTTACTGAAACGCACTAATCGAACTTCATCAGTTATGAACGAATACATTGAACGTGTGGTAAATCTGCTCGATCCCTCCTTGAACCAAATTCACAACATGACTCTCGCAGAGGCGCGACAGCGTGTGCTTTCCAGCAGACCCGGAGCCGTGCGCGAGATTGATGGCTCGTTCGCCTTGCTGACGCGCGAGGGTAAAATCATTCGCATGGCGCGTTCAATGGACCGGCCAATGCGTTACTTTCTGGCGAAACGCACGGAAGGCCCCGCTCTCATCGTGGCTGATCGCATTGACGCCATTTTTAACCAACTCAAAACTGAAGGGCTCGAAGGCCAGTTTCATCCCAGCTACACGCGCATGGTGCCGGCGCATTACGTAGTGGAACTTCACTTCATCGGTTGCCCTGATCCCGATCCGGTTTACACGCGCTATTTCACACCGCAACGCAACTCGCTCTCGACCGATCTTGATGAGATTGGCCGAAACTACATCGGCGCGCTGGCGGATGAAATTGCCAAGTGGTTGAAACGAATTCCTGCCGTGCGAACCAGTTGGCGTGGCGTTCTCCGGCGGGATCGACAGCGGGGCTGTTTTTCTCGTCACGTATCATGTTCTGCAAGCAATTCGGCATGAGTCCGGGCCGGCTGAAAGCATTTACGTTGAGCCTCGGAGAGGGACCGGACTTGCGGCAGGCGCGTGACTTTCTGGAACGGCTCGGCTTGGGTTTGTTCTTTGAACCGATTGAAGGCGATCCCGCTTCGCTCGACCTAACCGAAACACTTCGGGTGGTTGAAGACTATAAACCTCTCGACGTTGAGTGTGCATCAATGAGCCTGGCGCTTTGCGACGGCATTCGCGCGCGTTACCCGGACTGGAAATATCTTGTTGATGGCGACGGCGGCGACGAGAACCTGAAAGACTATCCGATTGAAGAGAATCCCGAACTGACGATCCGCAGCGTCGTGAACAATCTAATGCTCTACCAGGAGGGCTGGGGTGTGGGCCGTATCAAACATTCGCTGACCTACAGCGGAGGGTTAAGCCGGAGTTACTCCCGGACGTACGCCCCAGCCCGGCATTATGGATTCGAAGGCTTCAGCCCCTTCACTCGACCGAATGTTATCGAGGTTGCTGAAGGCATTCCTTTTGACGCTCTCACCGGCATGTCTGTGGAGAAGCTGTACGCACTGAAAGGTGAAATCGTCTCGCGCGGAGTCAAAGCGATCACCGGTCTCGATCTGCCGGTATTTCCCAAGCGGCGCTTCCAACATGGCGCTGTTGAGATTAGCCTTCTCCGGCAACACGCATCCGGCGAGGAGTCGGAATACCGAAAAACCTTCCTGGCACTTTATGACTAGCGGCACTTACTAAACCTGGTGTAGCGGCGGCGATTGCGGAAGCCGCAATACACGGAGTCAGCACTCGTAGAGCACAACTCAATGCCAAACAGTCCGACTGCACAATTGACACCCAAACCACGCGTAAGTACGGTCAGGGGCGTAATCAGATCACAGCATCGCACATGAATCTGCGTGCCCCTCGCAAGGTATGCATCCTCCGAAGCCTGCCGGTCCTATGGTTGTTATTGTGTCTGTGCGCCGACTTTGGATCAGCCTTTACTTCGGCGAACGGTTCGGAAGCGAAACCGTCGGGCATCGAAAGTCAACCATTGCATCGCACATCTCTCGCCAGCCGTGGAACAACGCTCTTCCAGGAACTTCCGCCTGATCGCACTGGCGTCCGGTTCCAACTTCAGTTACCGGACATGGCAAGCCATATCCATGAGTTGATCCACCTCAGTGTGTATGGTGGGATTTGCACCGGGGATTTCGACAATGATGGCTTGACGGATTTCTACGTCACGAGCCCGGCTGGCGGGAATCGCCTTTACCGCAATCTCGGGGATTTCCGATTCGAAGACGTGACGGAATCTGCGGGATTGCTCGATACGAATTTCTGGGGAACAGGCGCAACCTTTGTGGATATCAACAACGACGGGCTGCTCGACATCTACGCTTGTGGGTACCGTCAGCCGAATCGGCTTTACATCAACCAGGGAAAGGGACCGGACGGGCGTGTGCACTTCGTCGAGAAGGCGCACGAGTATGGACTGGATTTCAATGGGGCGAGCATGACGATGGCTTTCGGCGACTTCGATCGAGACGGTGATCTGGACGCCTATCTGGCGACTACTGCCATTCCTCCGCCTCGCGGGCGTAAATTTCGGCGTGGTGTACGAAGGTTCGAAGCCGGTCGTCCCGAAGCAACTCCAGGAATACTGGGCGTTGCTATATCCGCCCGGACAACGGCCGGTGCCCACTGAGGCAGGACAGTTCGACCATTTCTATCGCAACGATGGTGGTCGGTTTACCGAAATCACTTCGCAGGCAGGCATCGACGGCGCGTTCTTCACGCTCTCGGCGTTCTGGTGGGATTTCGACGGTGACGGCTGGCCTGATCTCTATGTCTCCAATGATTATCTTGGCCCCGACAAGCTCTATCGCAACAACGGCGATGGCACGTTCACCGACGTTATCCGGCAAGTCATTCCTCACACTCCATGGTCCTCGATGGGCACTGATATTGGCGATTTCAATAACGACGGACTGATTGATCTCATGGCCACCGACATGGTCGGGTCCACGCATTTCCGCCGGAACGTGATGATGGGCGAGGCCACGAGGAAGCGAGTGGTTTCTCGAATTTGCCGAGCCCCGACAATACGTCCGCAACGCACTTTATCTCAACACCGGCGACGGACGAATGATGGAGTTCGCCTACCAGGCCGGCCTCCCGTACACGGACTGGACTTGGGGGCCGCGAATTGAGGATTTCGACAACGACGGCCGACAGGACATCTTTATCGCCAACGGCATGTTGCGCGACGTGCAGAACGGCGATCTCGGAATGTATGCCGACCGAACCTATCGTGGAGGATCAGCCGGAATGGGCGGAGTTCTGGGCCGACGCAACCGCTTCAGAAGGGAGACGAACATGGTGTTCCGAAATGTTGGCGGGCTGCAGCTTCGAGCACGCCGAAATCCCCTGGGGACTCAACCGCCTGGGCGTGAGCTTCGGATGCGCCACGGCTGATTTCGATAACGATGGACGACTGGATCTGGTCGTGAACAATGGCGACGCGCCGATGAGCATTTACCGCAACCGGGGCGCGACCGGGCACAGCGTCCGAATCCGGCTCAAAGGCACGTCTCAGCAATCGCTTTGGCGTCGGCTCTACCGTGCGTCTTCAGGCCGGGGGCGCCGCGCAGGTTCGTTATCTCACTCTTGGCGCGGGCTTGGCTGTCCGCCAGCGAACCCGTCGAGCATTTCGGCCTCGGCAACGCCACACGAATCGATTCAGTGACTATCGACTGGCCTTGCAGCCCGCGTCAGAGTTTCACCAATCTCGAAGCGGACCGCTTCTACACGATTACCGAGCCAACGAACGGCGGTCGCGTTCTCGTCGCGCCGCCCAAACCCGGCGAAGCTGCGCGCGTCCGTTGTTCCGCGCTACGAACCTGCTCGACAACATCTCAATTGTAGAACCTGCGTTCGACGATTCCGCCCGCGAACCGCTCCTTGCCATGGAAGCTCTCACAACGCGCAGGTTGCATGGCGTGGGGTGATGTGAATGGCGACGGCAAGATCGACCTGTTTATCGGAGGGATGCCCGGCCAACCGGCCCGACTTTTCATTCGTAACGCCGCCGGCCAGTTTCGAAGCATCGGCCCAACCAGTGTTTGAGGCCGACAAGGATTGTGAGGATGCCGCGGCGGTGTTTTTCGATGCGAACCATGACGGAAATCAAGACCTTTTGGTGGTGGGCGGCGGGGTGCAGACATGACGCCGGTGACGCTTCTTATCGTCACCGCCTGTATATCAACGATGGGAAAGGCGCCTTTTCTCCGGCGCCGAAAGATGCGCTGCCCGCCGTAAAAGATGGCGCGAGCTGTGTGGTTGTGGCGGACTTTGACGGCGATGGCCTGCCTGATGTTTTCCTGGGGGCAGGTTCGGTGCCGGGCCGTTATCCGCTGTTTTCGGAAAGCCATCTTTGGCTCAACCGCGGCGGCAAGTTTGTAGATGCAACACCTCCCGGCCTGCGCAGACCGGGAATCGTCACTGCGGCCTTGGCTTGCGATGTGGATGGTGATGGCAAGCTGGATTTAATGCTCACCACGGCGTGGGGGCCGGTCCGGTATTTTCACAACGAATCCGCCGGACTGACGGAACGAACGACTGAAGTCGGCCTGGACCGAGCACACCGGTTGGTGGAATGCCATCGCCGCGGGCGATCTCGATGGCGACGGTCGGCCGGATTTCGTCGTGGGCAACCAGGGGCTGAACACCGTTTATCATGCCACACCGGCTGCGCCGGAACTGCTGTTCTATGGCGACCTTGATGGCTCCGGAACATCGAACCTCGTTCACGGCCTACTTCGTGGGCGAATACGGATTTCCACACGACGGTTTGGACAAGCTTTCCAAGGCGATGCCCTCGATTCGTGCGCGGTTTCCGACCTATGCGAAATATGCGGCGGCACCCATTGACGATCTGTTTGGCATGGATCGGCTCCGCCAATCGATTCGACGGGAGGCGAACACGCTCGAATCCGGCGTGTTCCTGAACAAGAAGGAAGGATTCCGATTTGAGCCACTCCCGCCTCTCGCCCAAATCGCGCCCGCCCGCGACCTGGCTCTGTTGGATGTAGATGGCGATGGTCGGCTCGACCTTGGTGATCGGTCAAAACGATTTCAGCCCTGAACCGCAGGTGGGTCGGATGGATGGCGGCACAAGCCTTGTGCTCTTGGGAAACGGCCGAGGGACAGTTTGAGCCTTTAATGCCTGATGCGAGTGGTGTGCTGGTTCCCGAAGAAGTCCGTCGCCTGGCGGTTACGGACCTGGACGGCGATGGCCATCCCGACCTCGTCTTCCGCGTCTCGCCCGGCGCCTTCCGCTGCTTCACCCGATTGTCCAGCTCGCCATAATTATTAGGCGCGAGTCTTTCCGGGCCGCCGCCGGTCGTTCGTGAGAATTTCTGGAAGCGTTTTGACTGGCTTTTCTGTGCTGATCACTTATTTACGCAGTATACCACCGTGAATTTGAGAAACTCTTTAACCGCGCGCTTTCCACATTCCATCAGGGCATCAATCCCAAGCGTCTTATGATAAATCGAAGAATCGAATCTTCGCGCCGAATTCCATTGGCTGCGCTTCTCCTGTTGAGCGGTTGCCTCCTTGGAACCGTTCGCGCGCAAACCAATTCGATGACTGCAAGTCCTGCCTCGAACAATGCGAAGCCAACGATGCACTCGCGGATATTTCAATGGAGGGACATGCAGGCCCGACCCTCTGACATCGGCCACTTCCGAGACGTTTTTGATGCACCGACCGCCACCCTCGATGAATACTCCTGCCACGTCACGACGCTGAATCCGGGGAAAGAACCGCATCCCGCGCACCAGCATCCCGAAGAGGAACTGCTCATCATCAAGGAAGGCACACTTGAGGTCGTCCAAAACGGAGTGACCAACCAGGTCAGCGCCGGCGGAATGGTTTTTTGCGCCTCGAACGAACTGCATGGCTGGCGCAATAGCAGCACCAACCCGGTGACGTATTACGTGCTCAAAGTTTACCCGCACGATCTCGCGAAGCCGGCGCAAGACGGAGAATCGAAAGCGAACAAGTAATTCAAAGAACCAAAGAAAGAATGTCCGAACGAAATCTCAGAGCGCCGGCGGCTGGTACCTTCCTTCTTTCATTCGCTTTAACGCTGTGCTGGACAGAATAATCCTCAAACCAATCTGCTGAGTTACCTTGATTTTGCGACGCGGAATGAAGGCGTCGTTGCGCGCGGCAAGGAATTGTTCAATGACGAAAAAGACCGCGTGCGCGAGATGCCACACCGTGGACGGCTCGAGCAGTCAGGGCCGGCCCGGACCTCTCGTTTATCGGTGACAAATTCCCGCGCCGCGATTTGATCACCGCTGTTCTCGATCCCTCCGAGACCATCGCCGTGGGCTATGACTCAACCTGGATCAAGACCAGATCCAACGAGGAACTTACCGGCGTCATCAAGGAGGCGACGGACTCCTATATCGGATTGATGGGATGGGACGGAAAATTGGTCCGGATTCCAACGAGCGAAATCGTTTCTCAGCGAGGCGACAAAGTTTCGTTCATGCCGGCAGGTTTCCAGAGCCGGGCTGTCGCTGCAGGGGTTTGCCGACTTGATCGAATATCTGGTCTCGCTGAAACAGCCGCGTCAGCAACGCTCACCAGCCATCGCGGCATGCCAGCGAACATCCCCGAAATCCCGAAACCTATCGCCGTGCGGCCGTTCATCGGCGAGAGCCTGCGCTTCCCACACTCCGTTGTCGAAAACGGACGCGGGGTTCGCTCCGGATTGACGTGGTTCGGCCAGCTGCCAGGTGTCCAGCAACGCGTTCCTGGTCGTTCATGAAACCGGGCAAATCTGGTTGCTGGAAAAAAACGGAACGAATGAAAGCAAAACGTTGTTCGTCGATCTCTCAAAGGAAGTTTTCAGCGAACGCGGACCGAACGGTTTGCTGAGCATCGCGTTTCATCCGCACTTTCGGCAAAACCACAAATACTATCTCAACCATCAAATCCTCGAAGACGGCAAGATCGTTTCCACCGTCGTGGAGCGAAAAGTGTCGCGCGGATTTTCGCACGCGACGCGGGCCAGGCCTCGCGGTTGATCTGGAAATCCGCGACCACGACGCAGAACCACACGGGCGGCGGCATTCAGTTCGGCCCCGACGGATTTCTTTATATCGGGATGGGCGATACCGGACCGCAGGGCGACCCGCAAGGTCACGGCCAGGACCTCACGCTGCATCTCGGCAAAATGTTGCGCATCGATGTGGACCATCAGGATCCGGGGCTGGCGTATGCCATTCCCGCGGACAATCCGTTTCGCGACCGGGCCGATGCGCGGCCGGAAATCTGGGCTTACGGCCTGCGCGAGCCGTGGCGATTCAGCTTCGATCCGGTGACGGGCGATTTATGGGTCGGCGATGTGGGACAGGATCGCATTGAAGAAGTGGATCATCGTCCGGCGCGGAGAAAATTACGGGTGGAATGTTTACGAAGGATTCGAACCTTTCTCGAATCGCTATCGGAAGGAAGGCGCCAGCTTCGTTCCGCCGGTGTTTGCCTACCCGAGAAGATACGGATTCTCGTGTGACTGGCGGATTCGTTTATCGGGGCACCAACTCTTCCTCGTTCTATGGAGTCTATATCTGCGGCGATTATACTTCGAAGCGCATCTTCGGGATCAAGCAACACGACCGTTTGCTGGACGCGGTCCGCCAGATTGGAACGTGTCCGCAGAGCATTTCCTCCTTCGGCACGGACGAGCAAGGCAACATTTACGTCGTCGGCTACGAAGGGATGCTTTACAAGCTTGATTTGGAAGGAGCCGCCTTCCAATAGTTCAGCACGTGCGCCAGTTCACTGGCGTTCGCGATTCTTATGCGTATCAGGCAATCCATCGAGAAAGTCCCCGGCGGAATGATGGTTGTGCCACTGCTGTTGGGAGCTGCGGTGAACACGTTCTTCCCGGACCTGGGCAAAACGTTGGGCTCGTTCACAAACGCATGGATGACCGGGGCGCTCCCGATATTGTCTGTGTTCTTTGTCTGTGTTGGCGCGACGATTGACCTCAAAGCGACGCCTTATATTCTGAAGAAAGGAGGCGCGCTCCTGGCAACAAAGCTGTTGTGTGGAGTAATTGCCGGACTGGTTGCAGCAAAGCTCATCCCGAAAGGCATGGTGGGTTCTGGTTTTTTTGCGGGTCTGTCCGCACTGGCCATCGTGGCGTCCTTGAACGACACCAATGGCGGACTGTACATGGCATTGATGGGGCAGTACGGAAAAGCTGAAGATGCGGCTGCGTATTCGCTGATGAGCTTGGAATCCGGCCCGTTCTTCACGATGGTAACCCTCGGTGTGGCGGGTGTCGCCGCGTTTCCTCTGCCATCCTTCATCGGAACAATCCTGCCGCTGATACTCGGAATGATCCTCGGCAATCTTGACCGCGGCATGAGGGAGTTTTTGGCTCCGGCTGTGCCGATCCTGATTCCATTCTTTGCCTTTGGCCTGGGAAACACGATGACGTTTATGACTGTCTGGAAGGCAGGCTCACTCGGCGTCTTAATGGGCATCGGAGTCGTTGCCATTACAGGGACGGCGCTGATTATCACTGACAAATTGATCGGAGGTAATGGTGTCGCTGGCATCGCAGCCGCCTCGACCGCCGGGAATGCCGCCGCCGTGCCGGCGGCGATCGCGGCAATTGATAAGTCGTACGAGCCAATCGCGCCTTCGGCGACAATGCTGGTCGCTACCTGCACGATCGTGACGGCTGTTTCGATCCCGATTGTCACTGCGTGGTGGGCCAGAAAGGTGAAAGCGCGGAATGAAGTCCAATCCACCACGAGAACAGAATTTCCAAGCGCAGAGTCGCACTCAACGGAAAAAGAGGTCACCCGATGAAAAGAGCGCGCCTCCCTTACGGCAGGACCGGACTGGAAATCAGCATTCCAGACGATGCTGTCGTGATTGAGCCTTGTCACTTGGAAAGGTTGGCGGACGAACGCGCGGCGGTTGCTGCCGCAATGCGCCATCCGATTGGAGCGCCGCCGTTGCGCGAATCGGTCAAAGCTTCCGATCGCGTGGCAATTGTCATTTCCGACATTACTCGCCCCACGCCGAACCACAAACTCGTTCCCTGGATACTTGCGGAGCTCGAACAGGTACCTCGCGAGAATTTTGTGATTATCAATGGCGTCGGTTCTCATCGGCCTAACACTCGCGACGAATTGATCGGCATGCTCGGACACGATGTCGTCGAAACCATTCGAATAGAAAATCACGATGCCTTTGATCCAAAACACTTGGTCCATGTGGGGCGAAACAGCTACGGGTCGGAAGTGTATTTCAACAAGACCTATGTTGAATCGGACTTCAAAATCGTCACGGGCTTCATCGAGCCGCATTTCTTCGCCGGCTTTTCCGGCGGCCCCAAAGGAATTCAACCGGGAATCTCCGGGATTCAGACCATCCTCGATTTTCACAACGCACGGATGATCAGTCATCCCAGCAGTACAGTGGGGTGTCATTGAAGGCAATATCGTGCAGGATTCGGCAACGCAAAGCTGCTTGCTTTCAAAGCCGGATTTCATGCTGAACGTGACGCTCAATGGCCGCAACGACATTACGCAGGTCTTTGCCGGAGACGTTATCCTGGCGCACCGGGTGGGTTGTGGATTCGTCAAACAACACGCCATGTGCGCCGTGGACAAACCGTTCGATATCGTCATCACCACCAACGCCGGCTATCCGCTGGATCAGAATCTTTACCAAACGGTGAAAGGGATGAGTGCCGCAGCACAGATTGTTGCGAAAGGTGGAAGCATCATCGCTGCGTCGGAATGCTCCGACGGTGTGCCCAACCACGGCAATTACGCGAAGATATTGCAGATGCGCGACACCCCGCAGGAACTGTTGGAAATGATCTGCGATCCGGCCTTCTGTATGTTTGACCAATGGCAAGTTCTCGCTCAGGCGTTGATTCAGATGAAAGCCGATTGCTACCTTTACTCCCAACTGGATGAGGCAACTGTGCGGCGAGCCAAATTCACTCCCATCGGCAACGTGGAGAACACACTGGCCAAGCTGATCGACAAATACGGTGCGAACACTCGTGTGGCTGTTCTGCCCTTGGGGCCATTGGCGATTCCCTATGTCAAAGCGTCATCACCTTGACTCGGGCTCTTGAAAAACAAATCGCCAGCACGCGAGACAATCGGAGCGGTCGTGGCAAGCGATTTTCACGGCTGAATCAACGTTGATTTCGCGATCAGATCTGCACATAATTCGCCCGCTCAATTCGAAGACCGGACTGGAGGTGTGACCCGCCATCGGCGCGCTTTGAGCGAAGTAATGATGAATTTCAGAAGCATCCTCTTGCAGCTTGCCGCCTCCGTCGGCTTAAGCCTTCCCCTCTTTAGCCAGACGATTAGCGACTTCAACCCCAATGTACGGTTCGCCCGGAGATTCGGTCATCATCGAGGGCAGCGGGTTCAATAGCCATCCAACGGTCCTGTTCTGGAACGGATCAACCGGAGTCGCTGCAAACTACTTCCTGATGGGCGACACGGCATTGAAGGTCACCAATGTCCCGAGCGGAATTTTGACCGGGCCTATCAGTATTCTGGTGGGAACAAATCAAATCTACAGCTCGGCTGTTTTCACCGTCGTCGGCCCCGGTCCGTTCATTTCCGATTTCTCGCCAACGGTCGGCGCTGTGAGCGACTCCATCACGATCTCCGGCGTGCACTTTCTAGGTACGACCTCGATCAAGTTCACGGGGGCCACCGTCTCACCACCGTACGCCGTCAGCGGCGATGGAACATCGATCAACAGCGTTTTCGTGCCTGCCGGAGCAACAAATGGCCCAATCATCGTGACGAGTCCCGCAGGTTCGTACACCAGCACCGTTCCGTTCACCGTGATTGGCCCCGGGCCATACATCTCCGGCTTCTCTCCTGCAGTCGGATCAGCGGGAGGTTCCTTTTCGATTCAAGGCCGGCACCTCGGCACGGCGACTAACGTGAGCGTCGGTAACGTAAGTGCGGTAGGACTGTTCTTGCAGGGAGACACCCAGATTTTCGCGACGAATGGCGGAGCAGTTCAAACGGGTTTCATTTCCGTCAGAAGCCCGCAGGGCGGTTATACAAACAACACGCTGTTTTACATTGTGCCGGTGGTGCTCAGCAGTTTTTCGCCAACGAACGGTTCGGCGGGGACCACCGTGACGATTAAGGGCCAGAACTTTCTTGGCGCGACGAATGTTCAGTTCAGCGGCGTCAACGCATTTTTCACGTCCCCGACAAACAACACCAACTTGGTCACCACCGTGCCGCTGGGTGCGGCTTCTGGTCTCATTCGCGTGACGACTCCAGGCTCATCCGCCTTCTCTGCCGTTAACTTCCGCATTTCCCCGCTCATCACCGGGTTTTCGCCGGCGGGCGGCGGACCTGGCACGGGCGTCGTGATTTCCGGAGCGAACTTGAACGAAGGACTCACTTCCGTGAAATTCAACGGGACGAACGCCTCCTTCGGCTCGCCAGCTTTCGGTTCGGTCACTGTGACCGTGCCGACAAATGTTACCACTGGTCCCATTTCTCTCACGACAAGTAATGGAACTGTGACGACCGTCTCGAACTTCTTTGGCGCCGCTTCGATTTCCGGCTTCACGCCGACCAACAGCGCGCCAGGCAGCTTCGTGACTATTACCGGCATCAATTTCTCGGGGGCTACAGCTGTAGCGTTCAATGGCAAGCCAGCTGCCACGAATAATGTAATAAACAACACTACCATTGGCGCCGTCGTGCCCGTTGGAGTCAGCACGGGGCCAATCACGGTAACGACGCCTGCAGGGACAGTCAGCAGCGGTTCCCAACTGTTCTATGGGGCGCCCGTCATCTCGAGCTTCCTTCCAATTCACGGATTGCCCGGCACAAATGTCACCATTCTTGGAACAAATTTCCTCGGAGCGACCGCCGTTCGGTTCAATAACCTCGACGCAGCCACGTTCAATGTTGTCGACAATGGAACGATTCAAGCCGTTGTGCCGAACAGCGCAACCACCGGTCCAATTAGTGTCACGGCGCCTGCGGGAATCGCAACCAGCGCAGGCAATTTCACGCTCGATTTTGCGAGCGATGTGGCCGTCCTGCTCACGGCGTCACCAGATCCCGTATTCGCCGGGAGCAATCTGGTTTACACCATTGTGCTGACGAACAACGGGCCTTTCGCCGCGCCAAACGTGTTTCTCACCAATACTCTTCCGGACACGGTGCAGATTTCTTCGGCCACAACCTCAAGCGGTTCGCTCAACGCAAACGGAAACCCAATCATTGGCATGTTCGGCACTCTCGGCATCGGCTCCGGCGCGGTTGTCACGCTCAACGTCATCCCGCAATCCGTTGGCACAATCACCAATCGTGTCCTCATTGTGAGCGACTACCCCGACCCCGTGCCGGGAAATAATTCCGCGACGCTCACAACCACAGTAGCTGCGGTCCCAGCCCTCTCGATTGGGTTCTACAGCACAAGTCCTCCAATCCCTCTGCTCCGTATTTCATGGCCGGCATCACTGACGAATTACGTGCTCCAATTCAATACCGTGCTTTCAACGAACGTTCCGTGGTCGAACTTTATCACGACCCCAGATATATCGGGTGATCAGAAATTTGTCATCGACCCGCTCGTTCCCGGAGAGAAATTTTACAGGCTGAAGCGCTGAGATGGAACACTTTGTCACGAAAGCTTGAAATCTTTCTAAGCCATCATGACTGCCGCCGAACCCGATAAAGCTCCGCCGTGCCGGCTGCATTCACGTTCGCGTTGAAGACCGAACCTGTTGCCGTCAGATTCGACGCGACTGCAGTCCAGGTCCCCTCTGCCAGTTGGGCAACCAGGAGCAATACGACACTACTTACAACTGCTTCAATCACGCCTCAATTCAACGGGCTTGCTTTGGGCCATGCTCGCAGATGTCGCGTCGAGTGTAAACGTCGGGGGATTTACCGTTTTTGATTGTACCTTGCCTGCGAATATTTCTGCCGGGCCAGTTCCTCGGCTCGGAGCCTCAGCGGTCCGTCTGGCTGGAACTTTTCCCAGACAATGCGCTCGCCCAGTGAGCCGACCTCGAGCATGGCGTTCTCCCAATCCGATCTGCCCACATCCAGACCCGTCTGCGGCTGCACGGAGCCTTGAATCAACAGCCCATTGCGATTCCTTCGCTGCGCGGCACCTGCGAGTTTGCGACCGAACCAAAGAATGTCGAACTTCTCGTGCCCGATGAAACATTGTCCAGCGTCGGCTTTCCGGCGGTCAGCGGCGAGTTCGGTGGCGACGTTTAGTTTCGCAAACGCAGCTTGAATCCATTCGTGGACGCGACAATAGCTTTCTACAGCTTTGAGCGAATGCCATTGGTGCTCTGCGGGAAAAACGAGGCTGTAAGTCCAATCAGAATCGTGCGGCACGATTCCGCCTGCGGTGGGTCGGCGAACGAGCGGGCGCAACAGTGTCATGCGCTCGACATCTCGGTATTTTTGGAAATAACCGAAGGAAGCAGCCGGTTGTGTCCAACCATAGAAACGCAGCGCGGGTTTCCGCAAGCGCAGCATCGCCTCAAGCAATGCCTCGTCGAGCGCCATGTTGAACGCGGCGTCGCCTGCGCCGGATCCGAGAAGAAGAAATGAACTCACCTTGCGCGCTCCGCTCGATTTGCGCGGCCCGTGGTCTTCGACAGCGCTACTCCGATGCGCGGGCAGAGTGACCGCACTTCGCAATTCGGGCAATCAGGATTGCGCGCGTAGCAACGTCGCCGTCCGTGCCAGATGAGCAGGTGGCTGAACAGTGTCCACTGCTCCTGAGGCACGAGCTTCATTAATTTCTGCTCGATTTTTGCTGGATCCTTTTCAACTGTCAGCGCCAGACGTTGCGACAACCGCGCGACGTGCGTGTCCACCACGACACCCACATTGATGTTGAATGCATTCCCGAGCACAACGTTCGCCGTTTTGCGTCCGACGCCGCCCAGTTCCAGTAATTCCTCCATCATTTGCGGCACCTTGCCGCCGTGCTTTTCGACGAGCGATTGGCAACACGCCTTGATGCTGCGCGCCTTGTTGCGATAGAAGCCGGTCGTCTTGATGTCTTCCTCCAGTTCCGCGAGGTCCGCGTTCGCCAAGTCCACCGCAGAGCGATATTTCTTGAACAAATCCGCGGTCACGATGTTGACGCGCTTATCAGTGCATTGCGCGGAAAGGATGGTCGCGATGAGAAGCTCCAGCGGATTGGAATGGTTCAGTTCGCAATGGGCATCCGGATACGCCTTCTTCAAGCCGGCGATAATCCCTCGAGTGCGGGCGGCTTTGGTTTTGAATGTCTCGCGAGGCATCGGGCGCGAAATTAAGTCGCCGACCGCCGAATCGCAAGCCGCTTGAGTTTGCAGGGCGAAATAGAGGCGGTCAGTCGAGGAAGTCGCCAGAGATCGCTATTTGCAAAGTGACTTTGGTGCCCGCGACAGGACTTGAACCTGTACGATGTTACTCACTAGAACCTGAATCTAGCGCGTCTGCCAATTCCGCCACGCGGGCACGGCGCAGTGACACGTTTAATTACGCGCGCTTTGGATTCCGGGCAAGTCAAAAGCCTCTTTCGCGGCCAGGGAAGTACGTCCCGTCAGGATTTGCGTTTCGTTTTCCCGCGCCCAAGCTCCAGTTTGAGCGCTTTCAGCGAGAGATGAATGTCCATGATGAACGTGACCAGCGAAACAATCAGGCATAGCAAGCAGCAAATGAAAAGCAGGCTCACGAGAACGGCAATCTCCAGTTTCAGCAAGGCCGCAAAGAAAAGAGCGATAATTAAGACAGCCGCGAACAGCACGCTGGCGGTCCCAACAATGATCGAAAGCTGAATCAGCCGCGCTCGCCGGTACAGAATCTCCACCTGTCCTGTCAGTCCGGCGCGGTCAGCTTCGCTGGCTTCACGCATTTCGCGGATGAGCTGGCGCGAACGATCCACCGCGCGACCAAAACGGTTCGTGAGGGACAGCAACAGCAACCCGATCCCGGAAATCAGGATAACTGGTCCGACGGCAACCTGCAGGACAGGGATCAAATCGTTGAGCCGTGTTGATGGCATACGCGTGAAAAGCTACTTGTGAAAGCGAATGAATCAATCCGAATCGGGCAGATTCACATTCGCGAAAAAATGTATCGGTAAATAACTTTCGGCGTCTTCACTTGCGCGCTTCAAGTTGTGCGCAGTACATTTCCGCCATGTCGCACGCGGACTTTGTTCATCTTCATCTGCACACCGAGTATTCGCTGCTCGATGGCGCCTGCCGGCTGGACCGGCTGATGGACAAGGCGCATGAGCTGAAGTTCCCCGCGCTGGCCATCACCGACCACGGCGTGCTTTACGGCGCGATTGATTTCTACCAGGCGGCGCGCGAGAAGGGCATCAAGCCGATCATCGGCTGCGAAGTCTATGTCGCGCCGGGCAGCCGGCTGGAAAAGAAAACCAGCACCGGCGGGCGCGATGTTTATCAATCACCTGGTGCTGCTGGCCAAGGACGAGACCGGCTACAAGAATCTGATCAAGCTCGCCACCGCGGCGCACCTGGAGGGCTATTACTACAAGCCGCGCATCGACAAGGAACTGCTGGCCGCGCACAAGGAGGGATTGATCGCGCTCTCCGGCTGCCTGGCCAGCGAGATCCCGGAATGGATCCAGAAGGACCAATTGCCGAAGGCGCGCGAGGCGATCGACTGGTTCAAGCAGACGCTCGGCGCCGGAGAATTTCTATCTCGAACTGCAGAACCACGGCATCCCCGAACAGGCCAAAGTGAACCGGCATCTGATTCCCTGGGCGAAGGAGTTCGGCCTGAAGCTGGTCGCGACGAACGACGTTCACTACGTCGAGAAAGAGCCATTCGCACGCGCACGACTGCCTGATCTGCATCGGCACGCAGACGCAGCTGAGCGACACGCAAGCGGATGCGCTACGCCGAGCAGCAGTTCTATCTGCGCTCGGCCGAGGAAATGAAGGCGCGCTTTGCCGAAGTGCCGGAAGCGGTGCAGAACACGCTGGAAGTGGCGGAGAAGTGCAACCTGGAGATCGAGTTCGGCAAGCTGCATTACCCGGTGTTCCATCCGCCGGAACATTTCACGCGCGAAGGTTACCTGCGGCAACTGCTCGCGGAAGGATTGCAGCGCCGCTACAGCATCCACGCGCGGGCCGAGGGGAAGGAGTTCATCGTCGAAGGCATCGAGGACCCGAGGCGGCTGCCGACTTATCAAGCAGTTCAGAGTCCAGAGTTCAGAGTTCAGAGTCCAGAACGGCGCCGACACGCAACCTCGAACCCCGGACCACGAACTTTGAACGATCCCGCCGTTGCCGCCGCCGTCAAAGCCGTCCTCGACCGCCTGCAACTCGAACTCGAAGTCATCGAGAAGACCGGGTTCATCAGCTACTTCCTGATCGTCGGCGATTTCGTCCGCTACGGCCGCGAGCATGGGCGTTGCCTGCGTGGCGCGCGGTTCGGCGGCCGGTTCGCTCGTCACCTACCTGCTGGAAATCTCGAACGTCGATCCGATCCGCTACGGGCTGCTGTTCGAGCGCTTCCTCAATCCCGAACGCGTCAACCCGCCGGATATTGACATCGACTTCGCCGACGACCGCCGCGCCGACGTCATCGAATACGTCCGCCAGAAATACGGGCGCGATGCCGTCGCGCAGATCATCACCTTCGGCACGATGGGCGCGAAATCGGTCGTGCGCGACGTGGGCCGGGTCATGGGCCTGAGCTACGGCGAATGCGACCGGCTGGCGAAGATGATTCCGTTCGACCTGAAGATGACGCTGGAGAAGGCGCTCAAGCAATCGCCGGAACTCAAGCAGGCCTACGAAGAGCGAGGAAGTCACGCGCGAGTTGATCGACACCGCGTTCGTTCTCGAAGACCTCACGCGCAACGCCTCGGTCCACGCGGCCGGCGTGGTCATCGGCGATCAGCCGCTGGTGAATCTGCTGCCGCTCAAGCAGGACGAGGACGGCACCATCGTCACGCAATACGCGATGGGCCCGGTCGGCGACCTCGGCCTGCTGAAGATGGATTTCCTCGGCCTGAAGACGCTGACGGTCATCCGCAACACCTGCGAGATGGTGAAGCGGACGCACGGCATCGAGGTGCCCATCGACCACCTGCCGCTCGACGACGCGAAGACCTACGACCTGCTGAACAAGGCGAACACGCTGGGCATGTTCCAGTTGGAATCCGGCGGCATGCGCGATCTGTGCCGCAAGTTCCAGATCAGTTCCGTCGAGCACATCACGGCGCTTGATCGCGCTGTATCGGCCCGGGCCGATGGAGCTGATTCCCGAATTCATCAAGCGCCGCCACGGCGAAGTGAAGATCGAATACGAGCATCCGCTGCTGGAGCCGATCTGCCGCGAGACCTACGGCATCATGATTTACCAGGAGCAGGTGATGCAGGCGGCGCAGGTGCTGGCCGGCTACACGCTCGGCGGCGCGGATCTGCTGCGGCGCGCGATGGGCAAGAAGAAGGCCGAGGAAATGGCCAAGCAGCGCGAGATCTTCGTCAAAGGCTGCGCAGGAGATGAACAACATTCCCGACGGCCAAGGCCAACCAGATTTTCGATTTGCTGGAAAAATTCGCCGGCTACGGCTTCAACAAATCGCACGCCGCCGCCTACGCCATCGTCGCGTATCAGACCGCGTATCTGAAGGCGAATTACCCGGTCGAGTTCCTCTGCGCCATGATGACGAACGACATGGCGGACACGGCCAAGCTCAGCCAGTACATCAACGAAGCGCGCACGCATGGGCATCGAGGTGCTGCCGCCGGATGTGAACGAGAGCCAGGTCCATTTCGCGCCGGCACAGAGCAGTCGGAGTCTCGCTGTCAAGTCTCGACAGAAAACAGCCAGGCGAGACGGCTGACCCCACGTTAGCCATCCGCTTCGGCCTGGCCGCGATCAAAGGCGTCGGCGAAGTCGCGGTGGAAGCCATTCTCAAGGCGCGCAGAGAAGGCGGCAAGTTCAACTCGCTTGCCGACCTGTGCGAGCGCGTGGACGGCCGCACGGTGAATCGCAAGATCCTCGAAGCGCTCATCAAATCCGGCGCGTGCGATTGCTTCGGCCAGACCCGCGCCACGCTGTTCGCGCAGATCGACCGCACGCTGGCGCGCGCGGCCAGCATCATCGCCGGACCGGCAGCGCGGACAGAGCTTCGCTGTTCGGCACGCTGGAAGAAAACGCGCCGCGCCGATGCCGGAAGCCATCACCAGCCTGCCCGAATGGCCGCAGCACGAACTGCTCGCGCACGAAAAGGAGTTGCTCGGCTTCTACGTCACCGGCCATCCGCTGACGCCCTACGCGCCGATCCTGGAGAAATACGCGCTGGCCAACACGGCAACGCTGGCGCAACTGCCGAACCGCAGCCTCACGCGCATCGGCGGCCTGATCGCCGCGGTGCAGCACGGCATTTCCAAGAAGAGCGGCAAGCCTTACGCGATGGTGACGCTGGAAGACCTGGAAGGCTCGGTGCAGGTGCTCTGCATGAACGAGAACTACGACAAGTATCGCGAGCTGCTCGTGCCGAACAAAGCCATCCTGGTCATCGGCGAAGTCAACACCGGCGACGACAAGCCGAAGATTTTCCCGCAGGAAATCATGCCGCTGGAAGACGCGCCGAGACGTTTCACCAAGCAGGTCCACCTGCGGCTGCACACCGCCCATTTGAAGCCCGAGCATCTGGAGAGCGTGCGGGAACTGGTCGCCGCGCATCCGGGCAAGTGTCCGCTGTTCCTCTGTTTCGTGCGGCCGTCGGGCGAAGTGATCTTTGTCGAAACGCACGAGCGCTTCTTCGTCATGCCCTCCGCGGAGTTGCAGCAAGCCGCCGACGAACTGTTCGGCGAAGAAACCTATTACGCGAAGGCCGACACATCGTTGCCGGAACGCGCGCCCCGGCGATTCGAACGGCGGCCCGAGACGGCTGCTGCTGACGCTTAACGCGTCCTGGTCCGTTAAGCCGCGACTGGATTCTGTACTCCGCTTCTTTCTTGTTCGCGGGCAAGTTCGACAGGTTTGTAGCCGCCTTTGCTCTTAAAATACAACATGAGGGCGATGTAACAGACGAGAGTGAACACGGGGAACAGAGCCATTTTCCCAAGCGCACTGTATGGCGCAGCATCCGTCGCGGCTTTGATGTCGGCTTGGGATTTTTCATCGGTTACTGCCGCTTTCTTTATTGGATCAATCGCGCGGTACGCACCGAGCAAATAAGATTTTTCTTCAGTGACGCTCTGGTAAAGCGAGGGGTTTGAGGAGGCGAGTTGCTTCGTCGCGGATGATTCCTGCAAATAGCCGAGGAACGGCGAGCCCAAAATTCCGACCGCGAGCATTCCGATTCCACCCATTGTATTCAACGCGAGCGCGCCGCCTTTCGGGCATTGCTCAGACGTCAAGCCGAGGATCGTGGGCCAGAAAAACGTTTTGCCGACACCGTAGAGTGTCGCGGCAGCGAAGATTGTGAAGATTCCGGCGCTGGCTGTTTTCGAAAGTGCGGCAAGGCCAACGGCAGCAATTGCAGAACACGCGGTGAGCAGACCGAGGGGGGAGAGTTTGTGGACGAGCGGTCCGGCGAGGAAGCGCAGAACAACCATAATTGCGGAAGTGTAAACGAGCACCCACGCTGGATTGTGCCCGGCGGTTTCCATCGGCGTCTGCATCAGAGAGGTAATCCATCCGTCAGTGCCAAGCTCGGTCGTGGCTTGCGGCATCATGATAATGATTAAGAAGGCGAGCAGCGGACGGCCGAAGGATTTTGTAATGGCAGCGAAGGTGAGAACGACGATTCCGGCTAAAATCCATGAGACGGTTGGCCCCCAGCCTAACACGTCCGGTTGTCCGAGTTGAGCGAACACCAAACCGAATCCGACGAGCGCGCCGAATGCGCCGAGTTCTTTAAGCATCCGCAAATAGCTGACGCCGGCTTGCTCGCGTTCGCTCTTCGGAAATTTCAGACTGATGAGAATAAAAAAGAACACGAACGCTGGCACCAAAATCAAGCCCAGCGTAAGCCGCCAATCCGTATGATTGGCAAGCGCAATCGTGCAGAGTCCGCCGAGAACCAGACCACCCGGCCAGCCGGCGTGAAGGCGATTAAGCCATTTGGTTTTGTCCTTGCTGAACATGGTTGCGACAATGGGATTGATGTAGGCTTCGACGCTGCCGTTGCCGAGTCCGAGAATGATGCTGCCCCAGTAAAATAACTTGTGTCCATGCTTCTGCGCGGCAATGAGCGCATCTCCGCTCAAACCTGGCATATGCACAGCGCTGTAAGCCGCAAATGCGAGCGCGCTATAAGCGAGATAGCTCACGAACGAATAGACCATCGCCACCTTGTAGCCAATGCGGTCAATGAACAAGCTAAAGACTATGATGCTTACGCCGAACGGCCAGATGCCCGCGCCCTGAAGTTCGCCAGCGGCGACTTTGTCCAAGCCGAAATCGCGCGCAAATTGATCGCCCCCACAAAGAATCATTCGACTGATAAACGCGTAGCTGGTGGTGATTAGCGCGATAAAGCAGCCCCAGAAGAGGATTTTGTCGTGACGGTTGTTCATGGTTTTCTCGGAGTGTTGCGCGAATGACAACCCCACGCCGCATAACTGTCAAGAATCATCGCTTTATAAAAAAACCGGGCCAATCAGTCAGGGGATGGCTGAGAGGCCCGGGGAATTTTCGAATAAGTACACGAGTGGATATCGGAGAACATCGGTCCCCGCCTGTACCGGGACAGAAACCGAAATCTTAAAGCTTCTTCAAAGAACAATACAGAACCGCTCCGAAGCGGTGAAATCATGTGCTGAGTTATTAAATCAAATTCACTAATCGGCGTCAATCTATAATTATGGTTATTAATCTACATTCAATTCCGAATAAGCAACTTCACTTGTGCCATAAAGGAAGTTTTTTTTGACACTCTACCGGCCGGAAATTTTTTATGTGTTTCCTGTTTACAGGAATGACTTGATTGTTAGTATCCGCTTCGCGGCCTCAAGCACCATGAAGAAAATCGAAGCGATCATTAAACCGTTCAAACTGGAAGACGTGAAGGAGGCTTTGGCCGGTCTTGGAGTCGAAGGGATGACAGTTACGGAAGTCAAGGGATTCGGGCGTCAGAAGGGACATACCGAAATTTATCGGGGCAGCGAATACACGGTAGATTTTTTGCCGAAGTTGAAAATCGAAGTGGTGCTTTCAGACGCGCAAGCGTCATCTGCGGTCGATGCCATCGTGAAAGCTGCCCGCACGGGCAAAATTGGTGATGGCAAAGTATTTGTGAGTTCGATTGAGAACGCGGTCCGAATTCGCACCGAAGAAACGGGCGAACAAGCCGTGTAAAAGTTCCCTGCGTTTCCGCGCAGCGGATAATACAGTCAACCAGAGAATCAGCCCAGTCTCATGAGCACACCCAAGAACGTCATTGAATTGGCCAAGAAAACCGGCGCAAAAATGGTGGACATTAAATTCGTCGATACCTTCGGAACCTGGCAGCATTTCAGCTGTCCCATTCGTGAACTGACCGAGGAGATCTTTGCTGAAGGCCTGGGCTTTGATGGCTCTTCAATCCGCGGCTGGAAGAGCATCGAAGCTTCGGACATGCTCGCGATGCCCGACCCGGATACCGCGTTCATCGACCCTTTCTGCGCAGTACCCACACTATCGCTGACCTGCACCATCGCCGAGACGGGGACCAAAGAAGCCTATACCCGCGACCCGCGCGGCATCGCTCAACGGCCGAGAAATATCTCGCGAGCACTGGAATAGCCGATCAAGCCTTCTTCGGGCCCGAAGCGGAATTTTTCATTTTTGACAATGTGCAGTTCGACAGCCGGAGCAATGGCACATTTTATTCGGTTGAATCCGAAGAAGCCGTCTGGAACACCGGCCGCGATGAAATGCCCAATCTTGGCTACAAGATTCGGCACAAGGAAGGATATTTTCCGGTCGCGCCGGCGGATACGCAACAGGACATCCGCACTGAAATGTGCCTGATCATGGAGGAACTCGGCGTATCCATCGAACGGCAGCATCACGAAGTGGCAACTGCCGGTCAGGCGGAAATTGATTACCGGTTTGATACCCTCATTCGTGCCGCTGACGCGATGATGGTCTACAAATACGTCGTCAAGAACGTGGCACGGAAGCACGGCAAAACGGCCTGTTTCATGCCCAAGCCGCTCTTTGGCGACAACGGCTGTGGCATGCACACGCATCAATCACTTTGGAAGAAGGGCAAGCCGCTGTTTGCCGGCAACGAATACGGCGGCTTGAGCAAAATGGCCCTGTATTACATCGGCGGGTTGCTGAAGCATGCCGCGCCTTGTGCGCGATCTGCAATCCGACGACCAACAGCTACAAGCGGCTGGTGCCTGGATATGAAGCGCCGGTGAATCTGGCTTATAGTTCTCGGAATCGTTCGGCGGCCATTCGGATCCCGACCTACAGCGAGAATCCCAAAGCCAAGCGCCTCGAATACCGTCCGCCGGATCCAGCCGCCAATCCTTACCTGGCGTTTGCGGCATTGTTGCTGGCGGGATTGGATGGAATACAGAACAAGATCGATCCGGGCGAACCGCTGGACAAGAACATTTACGAGTTGCCGCCGGAAGAATTGAAAAAAGTGCCGAACGTGGCCGGAAGCCTGGCTGAAGCTCTGGATTGTCTGGAGAAAGACCACGAGTTCCTGCTCAAGGGCGACGTGTTCACGGAGGATTTTCTGGAGATGTGGATTAGCGCAAAGCGCAAAGAGCACGATGCGCTGCGATTGCGACCGCATCCTTACGAGTTCTTCCTCTACTACGACGTGTAAGGTACAAGTTATCAGCCGCGCAAGGCTGTCGCAGTGCTGGATTTTTTTTTGTATGCTGTCACAAAACGCCTGATTTTATTGAATAAATCGCATGTGAATAACTTGTGAATAAGAGTTAATATATTGTCCTAGTAACTTACCCAATCATTGAATAGAAACACTCACGGAACTGATCAGTCATTCGCTTCACGAGACGGTGAGAAATAGAACAGCCGAATTTCAATCAAGAGTGTAATTTTAAGTCATTGATTTACAGAATATTATATAAAATCAATGACGGTAATGGTGTTCATCAATTGTGTGGGTGCATTGATTTTATTGGCTGAGAACTCTTTTAGTGTTAAAAGCATCACCGGGAAACACTGTGACGAATGCGTTAAGAAGCTAGGTGAATAAAACGCCCGAAAATCGGGCTTTTGGGACAAAACATGCAAGCTTCCGCAGAAAAAATTTGGGGTGCAGCGCAGGAACATCTTCGCTCCATGCTGAGCGCCGACACCTACAATCTTTGGTTCGCGCCGTTGCGCGCATCGGCCATGGACGACAACAGCCTTACTCTGGAAGTCGCCAACGACTTCTGCGAAGTCTGGCTCAAAGACAATTACATGGGGCTGCTGCAGGATGTCGTCGCGCTCGCTTCCGGGCGCCAGCTGCAGGTTAAATTCAAAGTTGGCTCCGGCACGCAGTTCCGCACGCGCCGCGTCCAGCGCCCGCCGTTGCGCAGAAAACGAAGACGTGCCGAAGCTCGCTGCACGAGCGTAGCATCCGCCATCACGACGATCTGAATTTCAACCCGAAGAACACGTTCGACACGTTCGTCGTCGGCAACAACAACAATTTCGCCTACGCCGCGGCGCTGGCCGTGGCGCAGGCGCCCGGGCAAATCCTACAACCCGCTGTTCCTCTACGGCGGCGTCGGTCTGGGCAAGACGCATCTGCTGCACGCCATCGGGCAGCATGTCGTCGGCACACAGGAAGGGCGCGCGGGTCGCGTATGTTTCTTCCGAGAAATTCACCAACGAATACATCGACGGCATCCAGAACAACCAGCTCGCCCGCTTCCGCAAGAAATACCGCCAGACGGATGTGCTGCTCATTGACGACATCCAGTTTCTGGCCGGCAAAGAGCGGATTCAGGAGGAGTTCTTTCACACGTTCAACGCGCTGCACGAGGCGCACAAGCAAATCGTGCTGACCTGCGACCGGCCGGCCAGCGAGATTCAGAATCTCGAGCAGCGGCTGGTCTCGCGGTTTGAGTGGGGGCTGGTGACGGACCTGCAGCCGCCGGATGTCGAGATGCGCCTGGCGATTCTGCAAAAGAAGGCGCAGATCATGGGCGTGCAGCTGCCGGAGGAAATCATGAATTTCCTCGCCAACCGCATTCGCACCAACATCCGCCGCCTGGAAGGCGCGTTGATCCGCGTGGCCTCCTACGCCTCGCTGACCGGCAAGAAGCTGACCTCGAAATCGTGGAAGGCCTGCTGCGCGAGATTCTCCACGAGGAAGGCCGCTTCTCCGATCAGCATCGAAGTCATTCAGAAGAAGGTGGCCGAGCATTTCGACATTCGCCTGGCGGACATGACCAGCAAGCGCCGGCCGGAGAACATCGCTTTCCCGCGGCAGATCGCCATGTTCCTCTCGCGCCAGATGACGGAAAGCTCGCTCAGCGCGATCGGCGAGGCCTTCGGCGGCCGCGACCACGGCACCGTGCTGCACGCCTGCCGGCTGGTCAAAGACCGCATGGAAGTGGACGCCAACGTCCGCCAGGTCGTCAGCTACCTGGAAAAGCAGCTCATGCGCTGAGCGCGATTAGCGCGCTCGGGATTCAGAAGCCATCTGTTGGCCATCTCCGCGGCGGTTTCGCTGTGATGCTCAGTACTTCGGCTGACCCTATGCCTGCCATCGAAGTCAACGGCCTGACCAAAGCCTTCCGCACCTACAAGAAGCAGCCGGGCTTCGGCGGGCGCGGTCAAAGGGCTTGTTCCGCCGCAAATACGAGCAGACGCTCGCCGTCAAGGACGTCAGCTTTCGCCATCGAGCCCGGCGAACTGGTCGGCTTCCTCGGCCCCAACGGCGCGGGCAAGACCACGACGCTGAAGATGCTGGCCGGCCTGCTCTATCCGACCAGCGGCTCGGCCCGCGTGCTCGGTTATGTGCCCTGGGAACGGGATGATGGCTACCGCCGGCAATTCGCGCTGCTGCTCGGCCAGAAGAACCAGCTTTGGTGGGACCTGCCCGCGCGCGAATCGCTCGAACTGAACGCCAAAATCTACGGCATTCCCCAGCCGACGTTCGAGCGCACGCGTCGCCGAAATGAGCGAACTGCTCGCCGTGCGCGACAAGCTCAACGTCAGCGTGCGCGAACTTTCGCTGGGCGAGCGCACGAAGATGGAGCTGATCGCCTCGCTGCTGCACCAGCCCAAAGTGCTGTTCCTCGACGAGCCGACCATCGGCCTGGACGTCGTTTCGCAGAAGACCGTGCGCGAGTTCCTGCGCGAGCACAATGCGAAGCAGAAGACCACCATCCTGCTCACCAGCCATTACATGACCGACATCCAGGAGCTGTGCGAGCGCGTCATCATCATTGACCACGGCACGATCTTCTTCGATGGCCGGCTCAGCGAAGTGGTGGACCGCTTCGCCGATTCCAAGCTCGTCACCATTCAATGCGAAGGCGCGGCCAACGTGTTCCGCGGAACATCTGGGCAAATACGGCGAAGTCGTCGACAAGAATCCCGGCAGCATTCAAGCTCAAAGTCAAACGCGACCGCGTCATTCCCGTCTGCAAAGCGCTGCTGGACGAACTGCCCGTCAGCGACATTGACATCCAGGAAGTGCCCATCGAAGAAGTCATCCGCCAGATTTTTGCGCATTAAGCTTTCGAGCGGTTTAATCAAACCAAGACCGCGAGTGGAGCGCGGGCTTCAGTCCGCTCGGGTTTAGTTGAAATGCTCTAATCAGCTCAGAGAGGACTGCACCAATTCAATGCCTCAGGAATTTCCCTGCCCGGGTTCTTTTTTCTTTTCGTGATCGGTATCTCCCGGCTTACGGTCTGCCCGGTCGATCTCGTACCCATTTTTCGAAACCGTTGCAGCTTGTAGATCAAAGCGCGGCGGCTGATGCCGAGTGTTTTGGCGGTTTCCGTTCGGTTGAAATCATGTTTCCGCAAGGCCTCTAAAATCGCTTTGCGTTCGATTTCCTCGAGCTGTTGCGCGTCGGTAGGAGAAATCGGCCGCGCTTTTTCACCGGCTTCGCGCACGCGCGTCGGCAGATGGTCCGGTAAAATCAATTCGCTGCGCGACAACAGGATTGCCCGTTCCATGGCATTGCGGAGTTCCCGCACATTTCCCGGCCATGGATAGTTTTCCAGGCACGCGGCAACGGTTTCGGAGAAACGCGCGCGACCTTTCGCGAACTCCGCGATGAACAGGCTCGCCAGCGGCAAAATGTCCTCGCGGCGCTCGCGCAGCGGCGGAATGTTCAACTCCACCACATTCAAGCGATAGAAAAGATCCTCGCGGAATTTCCCGGCCTTGACCAGCTCCTCGAGATTGCGGTTCGTCGCCGTCAGGATCCGCGTGTTGGTCTGGATTTCACGATTCGATCCCACGCGCTGGAACCGCCCATCCTGCGTCACGCGCAGCAGTTTGGCTTGAAGCTGCGGCGACATTTCAGCGATTTCATCCAGAAAAATCGTTCCGTCGTTTGCTTCCTCGAATCTCCCAATGCGTTGGGCATGCGCGCCGGTGAACGCGCCCTTTTCGTGCCCGAACAACTCGCTTTCCAGCAGGGTCTCGGGAATCGCAGCGCAATTCACTTTGACAAGCGGCCCCCCCACTCGCGAACTCCAGCTATGGATTACATCCGCCAGTACTTCCTTGCCGACGCCGCTCTCTCCCGTAACCAGAATGCGCGTATCGGACGGCGCAATGAGCGATGCGTCGCGAAACACAGAACGCATCAGCGGACTCCGGGCGACCACATACGCCGGCAGAGGCTTGTCTTCACCGTATTTCAGCGGGACCGATTCGGATATGCCCGTAGCCTGTTGAACGGAAACCAGCAACTCATCCAGGTCGATTGGCTTGGCCAGGTAATTCACCGCCCCATCTCGCATCGCGGCGACGGCATCGCGGACATCTGTAAAAGCGGTCACCAGCAGGACAGGCAAGGTGGCGTGTTCTTTGCGGGCGCGGCGCAGAGTTTCCAACCCGGTCATGCCCGGCATTCGCACGTCGGAAATCATCATGTCGAAATGGCCCGATCGCAGCGTTTCCAAGGCGCGCTCCCCGGAATCGACGGTGACCGTGTCAAACCCCTGACTTTGAAGGAAGGAAGTCAGCAGACTGCGCTGGCCCGGATCGTCATCCACGATCAGGATGCAAGGCGTTTCACTGTGGTTGCCGTGGTGCTCCGAAGCCATGGTTTCAAGCTATCGCAATCGCGGGACACCTTTCAAGCGATGGATGCACGCCGGAATCAGGCCTTTGCGAGCTTCAGATGAGTGGTACGGAAAACTGCACCCTGCGGCTCGTTCGGGAGGCACACGACGTCCCAGCCATGTGCAAGGGCATTCTGTTGGACAATCGCCAGACCCAATCCCGTGCCCTTTGCCTGCGTGGTGAAATATGGTTTGAAGATTTCGGCCCGCCGCTCCGGTGGAACGCCCGGTCCGTTGTCGCGGACCTCGATGGAGGCTTCGGACGCGCCGGTGCGCTGGGTCACAACCTGGATCTCACCGCCGTGACCGACCGCTTGAATCGCATTAAGGGCGAGATTGAACAAGACCTGCCGCAGCAACTGCTCGTCTGCATCCACCGTGAGTTGATCGCCCTTCACGTCCACGCGGATGTTCTTCTCCTCGATGTCGTAAGTCAGAGCGCGGACGACTTCCGTGATGATTGAATTGAGCTTGAGCGGCGAACGCCTCACTTCGCGGGGGCGGGAATAGTTGATGAACTCGTTCAATTGCGCCGTTACCTTGTCGCTTTCATCCACGATGGCGCGCGATTTTTCCTGAACTTCCGGGGCCGTTCCGGGCTGCTTCGAAATCATCTGCGCCATGCCGCGGATGATATTGAGCGGGTTCCGGGTTTCGTGTGCCAGTCCTGCGGCCGCGAGATTCAATTCCTTCAAATGCGTGTTCAACTCGCTTGCACGGACGAGGCGGATCTGGAGATCCGATGTCTTTGCCAGGTTGCGCCAGGCCATAGCTACGCCGATCGCGGAAAGACAAGCAAAAAGGACGATCACGCCGCGCTGCCAGAAGTCGTGGAGAATGATAGCCTGGACCGAGTCGGTGGACATGGCCACCACCAATCCGTGCAACTCCCGCCGTTTGATGAACGCTTCATACTCGCTTTCGCTCATTCCGCGCGCCCAAGGCGGGCGCCGCGGCGGCCGCGGATCTTGACGTTCGCCAGTCGCGATCCCGTTTGTGCCAACCGTTTCCGCAGTGCCACTGCCTCGGAAACCTTCCGCTGGACGAAAATCGGGTGGCGGACCGTCCGGTCTCCCATCGCCACGGCGACCGCCACTGCGGAACGGGTCAGAAGGATTGTTTGTGAAATCTCGGAATGCAGGTGGAACGACAGTGGGGACTGGATTTGTATCCTGACCCAGCCGGGCGCCGGCCACAACGTATTCTTTCGTCATGGTTCCATCCTGCCACAGCCCGCCCTCCGGAATCTCCCGGTGATAATCCAGAGTTGGCGTGCCTGCGGACGCGAGCGGTTCCCCTTCCGCGTTGAGGAGAGCGATCCAGAGGACATCGCTTGCCTTCAGAAGTTCGTTGGTGCTTGTATTGACCATCTCGTTCAGCATCGGCTCGATGCGGTCCTGGAAAGCGATGTTCATCCGAAATCGCGCCGAACCGCGAATAAACGCGCCCACAAGATTCGCGATTTCCCTCGACCTACCCAACAACCCGGCCCGGGCCAACTCCTTGGCTCGATGATGGTCGCCCACTTGCCATGCGATGACCAGCGCCCATATGGCCAACACCACGCCATAAATCAGGAAATTGCGGCGTTTTAATTCCATTACGCGGCTCTCTTCAGTGGCTTGTCTCCTTCTTTACAGGGACGCGTTCCAGAAAGCGATCCAATTCTTCCTCGGAAACGGAGCTGGGAATGACAACGTTTTGGCTCTGCTCGTGCACCGAAAGCGCGGCCAATTGGGTCGGCTCGCGTACGACGTGCGGCGTCAGGAAAATCATCAATTCGTTCTTGTTGCCGGTGTGGATATGGCGTTTGAAGAGATATCCCAAAATCGGAATATCACCCAGGAACGGAATCTTGTTGTCGAGGTTCGCCTTGTTATCCTGCATCAAGCCACCGATGACCACGGTCTGTCCGTCCGGCGTAATCACCACCGTATCAGCGCGGCGGATATCAATCGCGGGCACACTGACGCCCACCGCAATCGGCACGGAGACGTTCGGGTCCAGCGCCGATGTTTCGGGTTGGATGATCATTTGAATCATTCCGTCCGGGGTAATGTACGGGGTCACCCGGAGAATAATGCCGATCGCCGTATAGGTAACTCCGTAATTCGGGCTGCCGGTCAGTCCATTGTAGGTCACAGACGTAATCAGCGGAACGTTCTGGCCAATCTGGATCATTGCCGGTTGCCGATCTCGGGCCAGGATGGACGGGCGGGCAAGCAATTGCGCTTTGCCGGCCTGGGCGATTGCGCGCAGGGTCGCCTGGAAATCACTGCCGAGGATTTGATACAACCCAGCGCCGGGAAGATTTTGCGTCAGTCCTGGAACGCTTCCCACCGGACCCGATGGATTGAAGTTGGTCGTGAGCGTATTCAGCCCATTGACTCCAAATACATGCGCGACCGTGCCGGTGACTGAATTACCGAGACTGTTGCCGAACGTGCCCTCAACGCCGAGATCCATCGAGTCGGTATGCAGCACTTCAAGAAAGACGACCTTGATGAGCACCTGGGGAATTGGCTGATCCAGTTGCGCGATGGCCGCCTTCATCTGTTCAATCGTGGCCTCATCTCCCATGACCACCAGGTTCCCCTGATTATCCACGGAAATATAGGCCGAGCCGACTTGCCCGGCTGGCGTATAATTTTGCTGGCTGGACGAGGCGCCTCCGCCTCCCCCGCCGCCGAATCCGCCACCCCCAAACCCGCCGCCTCCAAATCCTCCGCCTCCGCCTCCACGACCGCGTCCCTGACCGTAAATCTGCATCGCGGCGCAGAAACAAAAGATAACCAATCCAACAAGCGTGTTCTTCCAGTTGTTCGTTTTCATTGTTGTCCTCTAAATTGTATGCGTTGAGCTACTGACCGACTCCTCTGCCTCCTCGTCCGCCGCCGCCCAAACCGCTGCTCGTCGAAGAGCTGCTGGTGCCGTATTGGTTTTGGAACGTCTGGATGCGTTGCGTGAGCTGATCGTTCTGCTGGTTTCGCGTGTTGCGCGATGTGTTTGCGCCAACGGTGTCCTGCAACGCCTGCATGACATCATAGGGATTGGCCTTGTTCACCGGAATCACCGCAATGGACACATGTTTGCCGGGGTGATCCAGTTGCTCCACCATGTCCGCGATTTGACTCATCAAGTCGCTCGTAGCGGTAACCACCACTGACGCCGTACAGGGGATCGGCCACGGCCAAGACCTGCTTGCGTTGCTTGATGCGATCTGACTGGCTGTTGCCACCCTGGGTTGCCCCGAAAGCCGCGGCAAAAGGATTGAATCCACCAGCACCGCCACCAAATCCTCCCCGCCCTCCGCCAAATCCTCCCCGCCCACCTCGCCCGCCTCGGACCTGTATTGGCGACGTGGCACCGGTTTGATCGGGAAAGAGCCCGCTCAGCAGGGTGGCCATTTCGTTCGGATCGGCATACCTCAACGGGAACACCCGCACCTCCGTCACGTCTTGTGCGCTGGAATCAATGGATTTGATGATTTCAGAAAGATGCCTGGTGTTCGACTGCGCGTCGGTAATGATGATGGAATTGCCGGCCTGGTTGGCGATGATGGTTGCGCTAGGAGAAACGAAGGGTGAAATGTCCGACACCAGTTGCTGCGCTTCAACGTATCGAATCGGAATAATCCATGTGGCCACCTCGGCGTCATCCGGAATGGAATCCGGATCGCCATTGAAAGTCTTCACCGGATTATTGAGCTTGAGATCTGGAATCGTCTTGATTCGCAATGTTCTTGCACCGTTTCGAACCGCGCCATATCCATTTTTGCTCAGTTCGGAATTCAACAGACTCACAGCCTCCTCCTTCGTCAGATTTTGCCCGATGACACTGACCTGGCCGACTGGCCGCGCGTCATAGACGACAATGAACCCCGCAGCCTTGCTGAGATATGTCAACACGTCATCAATCCTGGTATTGATGAAGTTCAGATCTATCCCGTTCGATGTCGCAGTGCCAGTCTTGGCAGGGGTTTCGGCAGCCGCGGTCGGAGGTACGGCGCTTTGCTCCGATTGGACTGGTTGCGTTGGTGCCGCTGTTTGCGATTCTGCGGCAGGTGTGTTCGTGACCACCTGCTGCGGCGGACTTGCCGGTTGAGCCGCCTGGTCCTGGGCCAGCGCCAGATAGTTTCCCGGAAGGAGCGCTGCCAGGATTAGAAATCCAGCGCGCATTGCCGCTCGCGCGGGACGATTCGATTTGAAGCAGTGGTTCGTTTTCATGATTTGCGCTTTCTCAATTGGGCTCAAGTTGACGTTGAAATTCTGCTTATTGGTTTCCATTCGGGTTGTCCGGCGGGGTCTCCGTGTTTGGCTGGTCCGGAGGCGGGGTTCCGGGATTCCCTTGATCGGGACTGCCCTGATCCGGTGCTGCAACTTGCGCAGGCCCGCCGGAGTCGGTGTTGGTATCCGCCGTTCCAGTCTGGTCGCCCGGCTGCGGCTCGCCTTGATTCTGGTTTCCGCCCACCTCCTGCATGCGGCGTTGCATCATGCGTGTGACCGGATCGCTTGAGTCACCACTAATAACCGCCGGAGGAACATCGGGAATATTCATAACCGCGCCGCCATTACCAAAACCTTCGTTGCCGCGAGTGGTCCGGAAATTACGTCCGCCGAAGTCATTGTTCCGTCCCCCAAATTCACTCGTCCGCCCGCGATTGCAATCGCTGAATCCGGAGCTGTTCCTCGACATCGACGCGAAGGAGCTTGCCGAAGATTCACCGGGAGACCACGCACCGTTGCCGGTGCGGCGCATCTGCATTCCCACCTTCAACTGCACCTGATTCGTGTCGGCCACCAGTTTGACCGATTCGTGCGTAATCTCAGCGACGGTATAGCCATCAATCTTTCCGCCAGGTTTGAGCACTTTACGATACGCCTGATTGTTACCGTCAAAGAATGCCAGCAGTCCATCGTCGGAATTCATTGTCCCGGTGAGCGCAAACGTTTCGATTACCGGAGGTGGTTCTTGCCTGCCGCGCACGACAGGCAGCCGACGAGGATCAAAGATGTTCCGTTCGCCGAATACTGTCAGATCGAATGGCGAGTTGGTGTCGCTGATCCGGTTGAACTGGCTGTTCCGGCTGAATGAACTGTTACGTTGGTACGAGCCGGTTCGTTGGGCTGCAATCGTGGGCAAAGCAACTGTCGCGAGAGCCACGATTCCAATGATTGTCTGTGAGGTTTTCAAATTCATTCTACTTGCGAGTTGAGCACCAGCCCGCTGACCTGCATGCGGAGGTTGAGTTGCTGGCCTGTGTTGTCGACCGAACTCAGGTTGAGCGATTCAATCTTCATCGCGGTCGGGCCTTTTTCAATGTCAAAAATGAACCGCGTCAGGTTCCAAAGGTTGCCGGAGGCATCAACGTTGCACACGAGAGTCTTGTATTCGTCCTTGTCGCTCTTCCATTGAGGGTTCACTCCGGTGAGGGTCGTGCCGCTCTCTTGCGCACAATCCTGAAAGACCTTCAATGCCTGCTCTGGCGCTTTGGAATTGTTGGGCAGCGTGTTGGTGCGCATGTTGTCCCAACTGCCGCGCAGAGAGTCGCCGCGCCGGATCAACGTCGTGCCACTGGCAATGTCGGTGCGCAGTTTCTTGATTTCCTGCGCGCGCGCCTTCCACAAATTCGTGAGCGGACCGACAATCACCTTGTCGCCCGCAAACAGCGCGACCACGGCGATGGTGAGCACGATTAGCAATGGTTGGCGGTTCTTCATTCAGTCCTCCCTGCCGGGTTTACGTGGAAATCGAGTGTAAACTGGATTGGCGATTTTGCGCCTCGGGGCACCGGCAGCGTATCGCTGACGAGTTTGTTTGTGTTCAAATCGTGAATGGTGGCTTGCAACGCGGTCATGCTCTGCGCCGTCCCCGAGCAACTCACAACACTGACTCCGCGCGTCGGCTGTTCCTCGCGGCTGTCGTTCAGATCGTGGATGTCCACCGTCTTCGCCGTCAATGAGCCGTTTTCCGGAAAAGCCATTGCCAGCGTTTTCAGCGCGGTCAGGTAGCGGAATGATTTCGATTCATCGAACCACGGCTGGTATTTCTGTTTTTGCTCGTCCACTGCCGTAAGCCGTTTCACTTCCGGCTGCATCTCCTTCCATTTCGACCCCAGCGTCGTCAACTGCCATTGCTGGTAGCCGAACAAGCCGATGATGATCAAAACGACAGCGCCTGCCACCGCGATGATCTTGCGCATCTTGTCCGGCGCATATTTTGAAGTGGCACGCTGCCATGCGGACACCTTGGGAGGAAGAAATTCAAACGGATCAGCGCGTCCGGCGATCTGCCTTGCCGCCAGACTGAGCGCGGGCGAAACCAGCGTGTCCGCGGGCAGCGTCCGGCCAAACTCATTGACGGAATATGCCGTGACGATTTCGACCTTCAGCCCGCCTGACTCGAAGCGCCGCCGGATTTCTTCTGCGAGCGTTTCCGCTTCCTGCCGCGGGCCGAATATCCGGACACGTTTCACGCAATCGCGCAGGTCCGCAGGCAATTGCCCGAGTGTGATGCGCGCTTCGCGGGCGATTAAATCCGCGTGAAGATTCCGCGCGCTGCCTTCCGTCGTCACCGCCCCTTCCAACGCGCGCAACGCCGCCACGCCACCGCCGCAAGTGATCTGAAGTCCCACGTGATGTTCGCCAATGAGCAGGGCAAGCACACCTTCTTCCCCAGGCGGCTGCAGCGCCGTGATTCCAAGCGAAAGGGTGGCGGGCTTCAGTTTCGCCGCGCGCAACACCTGCTCCAGCCGCTCGACATGGCCCTTGGGAATTCCGATGAACGTGGCGTGCTGCTCGCCGGCAGAGGAAGTCAGCCGTGAAGTGGCGACTTGCAGTGTGTTGATATCGGTCGGGAACCCACGCTCGGCTTCGAGTTGCAGGAAGCTGGCGACATCCGCGTCAGGCATTTTCGGAATCGCCACGTGCGCGGCCAGCGCCCATTTCAACGGCAGAGCGACGACGCATCGGCGTCCGCGAATACCGGCGGCTTCAAGCTGGTTCAGAATTTCGCGTCCAACCAGTTCCGCGTCGTTGGTCAATGGATCAAGCGACAGCGTTGCCGAGAATTTTTGGGCCACGCTCAACGAGCCATTCGAGCGCTTGACGACCACGCCTTCAAGCCGGCTGCCATCAAGCGATAGACCGAGCAGGCTTGAGGGAGTCCGATGTTTCAGAAAATTGACTTTAATGACGTTGCTCATCGTGTGTTCGTTGCAATCCAGGTCTCGCGGGTTTTCTGTCCAAGCGCCCAGCCAAGCCGGGTGAGGTCCTGCCGATAGATGATTTTGGGCGTTCCTTCGCTGAGATCAAAAACAAATCGTACCCGGCGGTAACCGCGCCCGTACGGGCCAACCGCCGCGATGTCCGCCGTAAATTGATAGCTCCGTGTGGTGATGTAATCGCCGCTCTGCGCGAGAGTCGTCAGCGCCGAACTGCTGGAGCCCAGCGCGTCCACCAGCCACGCAACGGTGTAAAGGCTGGTGGCGTTTGATTCGCGGTAGTTCACCACTTGCTGCGCGGTGTTGAGGTCCATGCCCGGAAGACAGGCGAGCACTGCCGCCGGCGCGGTGTTGATGTTCACCCGACCCACGACGAACTGGCTGGAGCTTGCGGTGATGTCATCGTAAATCTGCTCGAACTCGGATTCGGTCAAGGAAGCACGCTGCGAAGCATCCATGTAAAATTGCAGCAGGTTGGTGTAGGTTGTGGCTGTCCCGCCACCTCCGCCTCCGCCACCACCACGACCTCCTCCGCCTCCGCCGCCCGCTCCAGCGCCGTAGAGTGCGTTCGTGATGGTCTGCGCGCGCGCAGCGCCAAGCCGCTCCACGAGCAGATCACTCATTTCAGCCTGATCATTGACGTTCGTTAGCGCGGTGCCATCGAGCTTGTTTGTGCCCGGCTGATAGTTATAGACCGTGAAGTATTCGAGCAGACCCGGATCGACAGTGCCGTTCCCGTTCAGGTCCTTTTCATTCCCATCGAGAATTCCGTTACGATTCAGGTCTTCGCCCGCGAGCAGATCCAGCGTCATGCCGAACACAAGCCGCAATTCGCCGACCGTTTCAAACACAGAATGCTTGGCTTGATAGCCGGATTGGCCGTAATTCAGCGACGTGGCGCCCGTGCTGTTGGTGTCGCGCCAGTCAATGATGGCTGTCGCGCAATCGTAGCTCATGTCCGGAAAATTCGTCGCGAGCGTGTCGGCGGTAATCCAGGGTGCGTTCAAATCCAGCTTTGAGGCTTCATCCACCAGGCTGAAGTAGGGATCGGTAACCGAACGGGTGGTTCCGGCAGGGTCGCGACCGATGATCCAAAAGCGTCCGTTCTCGTCAATTGTTTTCGAGTCGCCCACCGGAACCGCTTCCGCCTGATACTCGCTCACGTCCGGCACGACACCATTCGTTGCATACGTGGAAAGAACCGCGCTCACGTACCGCGCCGCGCCTTCTATGATTTGTTCCGAAGCCATTCCGGAGGTGCGATTGTCCGAAGCGCGCAATTCCAGTGACATCGAATTCGCGAAGTAAAGGGTGATGCTGATCAACCCGAACGCAATCAACAGCACAATCACCAGCACAGACCCGCGTTCAAGCGCGTGGCCATTCCGGAGATTGTGATTTGGTTGACGCAAATTCATTGGCTCAGAAGGTTCGTTCGTATCTGCGAATCAATCGGCACCATCATTTCAATGGGCTGGACTGACGCGACTCCGCCCTGGCCAGCCAGAAAAATCCGCACGCGCACCGCCGAGGGCACGTTGGTTGTCACGGTTGAATCCCAAGTGTCGTACCATGACGATCCGTCGTAGCACGAGAACTGGAGGCTATCCACGCCGCTCATCATCCATTGGTCCTCTGGCGTGGGCGTCACCGTCGCAAGTATGTTCCGCGTCACGCTGCGATAAAGGTCTTTGCCCGAAGCGGAGCGGTCCTGCGGCACGCGGAGCGAATACGTGACCTCTTGCACGTCGCCCCACGGCTCATCTTCGTGCATGACACCCGTGGTGGTGAAAAGCTCGATGTCAGCCGGTTGTCCAGTGCCAATGGCTGTAATGCTGCCCACTCTGAAATCACCAGACATGACACCCTGGCTTGTCGGAGGCATCGCGCCCTGCAAATCGTGCCGCATCGTTGCAAGCGTCTGCTGAATCGGCAACGATTCATCGACCGCGCGCGTTGCGCTGTCACGCAATCTCATCGCGCTGAAGAAAACGGCGTTGATGGCAATCATTACAATGGCCATCACCGCTATCGCGAGGATTAACTCGATTAGCGTGAACGCGCCCTGTGTGGGCGCTATGGCTCGGTCCAGTTTCATCACTGCGTCATTGTGGTTGCCGTCATCGTCGGAAGCATTGCCAGAGTGTTCAGCCGCACCGAATAGTCCCGGCCGCTTGCGGTGAATTTCACCTCCGCGCCCACGATCTGCACCGCTGAGTCTTCCGGCCACGGTTGCGTGTTTATCGTCCAGCGAAATTGATGCGTGCCTTCGACGACCGTGCCGCTCGTGGAGGAGGTCCAGTTGGTCGTGACGATGCTTTCAGTCAGGACTCGGTCCGCCACGCGCGTCGCCTCGGCTCTCCTCGCCGCAACTTCTCCTGAAAGACTCGCCACGTGCAGCGCCTCCACGACGACGGGAATGACAATCGCCATGAACATCAAAGCCGCGAGCACCTCGACGAGAGTGAATGCGGACGAACCATGGCAGGGTCGGCGCACCGCGCCGACAGGACACCGCAGCGCGGCGTTCCTACCCGGTCGTCTATTTGTCGTTGTTGCGAATTTCATAACTCAGACGGTTCGTGGACTGAATCAGCCAGAGCGTTTCACCGTTCTGTTCCGTCAGGCGCAGTTTGGTCAGGCTTGTTTCATCCACCGTTCCGTCAGGCAAAAAACGAATTGCCGGCAAATTGCGGCCATTGACCGAAATCGGCGTGGCATCCATCGCTTCAAGTTGCAGGCGATCATTGACCACAAATTCTTCGGCCTTAGGATCCACGTCCCGGCCATTGCCACGGTCCGAAGTCGTGGCTTCTTCCTGAAGCCCATAGGCGCGCTGGCTGGGATCAACCCACAGCAGCATCGGAAAACCATCGGAAATCGCCCGGGCCTGGCCGGCGTGCGTGAGCGAAAGCAGTTGGCGCGCTTCGGAGCTGAGCGCCTGCCCCCGGAAGAACCGGGACAGTGACGGCGCGGCGAGCGACGTGGCGATTGCCAGCAACGCAAGAACGATAATAAGTTCGATGAGCGTGAAGGCATGGGCGGATGTCAAACCGTTGAATCGTTGAATCGTTGAATCGCAAACCGCACCATCCCGTCGCAGCGACGTAACGCCGCAACGGTTCAACTGCGTGAGTCTCGATTCTCGATCGAACAATTTCATTTCTGTTTCCAGTTACTGATATCATCATCAGTTCCCAAACGGCCGTCCGGCCCGCAGGAAATCAAATCAAAGGAATTGGTGTTATGCCCGCCGGGACATTCGTAAACGTACTCATGACTCCACGGGTCTTTGGGGACTCCGTCGCTGTCGAGATACGGCCCGTGCCAGTTCTGCGCGTCACGCGGCTGTTGGAGCAGATCCGCCAAAGTCTTGGGATAATAGTCGTTGTCCACCTCGAATGTGTTGAGCGCTGTTTTGATTGCGGTGATCTGCGTGGCAGACCTAATGGGACGGGGACCAGGAACACTGTCCATCCTCGGACGAACAATCCACACAGCCACCAAGAAGACGGCCGCAACCAAAATCCAAAATGTAAGCGACGGGCGCACATTCCTTTCTCCTCATCTCGTGGCCGTCCAATTGCTGATGTCATCGTCAGTTCCGAATTGCGCGTCCTTACCTGCTGAAACGATGTCGAAGGTACCTTTGGTTGTGTCTGCCGGGACACGTGTATTGAAAATCGCGACTCCAGCCGTCCTTTGGAACCACGTCGCTGTCCAGGGTACGGTCCGTGCCAGTTCTGCGCGTCGCGCGGCTGTTGGATCAGATCGGCCAAAGATTTGGGATAGTAGCCGTTGTCCACCTCGAATGTGTTAAGCGCCGTCTTGAATGCGCTGATTTGAGTGACAGTGGCCTGCTTTCGCGCGTCATCGCTTCGTCCCGCAATTCTGGGCACAACGATGGCGGCGAGAATGCCAAGAATCGTGAGCACCAGCAAAAGTTCGATGAGCGTGAAACCCGCGGACCTTCGGATTTGGGATTTGGGAGTTCGAGAACAATTGCAATTCATAGTTCCTGATGTGTTGAGGTTCATTTGATGTATTCCTGCAGAGTGAAGATCGGGAGCACCATGCCGATGAAAATCGTGCCGATGAAACCGGCGATGAAGAAGAGCATCAGCGGCTTCGGCGAACGCCACCGCGGTCTTCAACTGGCGATCCAGGTCGCCTTCGGTGACGTTCGGCGATGCGGACCAGTTCGGATCGAGCCGCCCGCTTTCCTCGGCCACCGAAATCATTTCCAGCACCGAACTCGGGAAACAGCCCTTGCAGTCGGCCAGGCTTGCGCCGAGCTGCCCGCCTTCCTGCACGCGCTCGATGGATTTCGAAACCGCGTCCACGAGAATCTGGTTGCCGATGGACTTGCGGGCGACGTTCAAGCCTGAACCAGCGGCACGCCGGCGCCCAGCAACGTTCCCAGCATCCGGCAAAACCGCGCCATGGCGAATTGCGCCACCAGCGGCCCGACGATCGGCGCGCGCAGAATCAGGCCTTCCCAGGTGCGCCGGCCCTTTTCCGACGTGAACCAGTTCCGCAGCAGGAACCCGGCGATCACCAGAGCCCAACCGACAAACAGTCCGTAGGACCGCACGACATGGCTGACGCCGACGACGATCTGCGTCAGCAGCGGCAGCGAGCCGCCGAAGCCGTCGAAGATGTTCTGAAAGCGCGGAATGAAGAAGATCAGCAGGAAAACCAGCACGCCCAGCGCCAGCACCAGCAGGATGCACGGATAGAGCATCGCCGTCATCACCTTCGACCGCAGTTCCTTCTCGCGCGACTGGAAGTCGGCGATCTGCGCCAGCACCACGTCGAGGAAGCCGCCGGTCTCGCCCGCCTGCACCATGGCCGTATAGACGCGCGGAAAGGTCTCCGGCGACTTTCGCCATCGCATCGGCCAGCGACATGCCGTCCACGACGAGATCGTGGATTTCCTTCCACTTCGCGCTGGCGACCGGCGTGGACGACTTCTTGTAAAGAATCACCAGCGCGCGGCTCAGCGGCACGCCCGCCGCCAGCAAGCTCGAGAGCAGCCGCGTGAAATTCTCCAGCTCCTTCGCCGAAACCTTGTTGCTCCGAAGCTTGAAGCGGGAAGTTTCGCGAGGCTCGCCAGGCCGCGCGGCGTAGCGGAACCGTTCTTGGCGCTCGCCGCCGGCCTTTTCCGCGAGGCTGACCGGGCGCAGGCCGAGCCCTTCCATTTGCGCGAAACGCCTCCGGCCGGCCCGCGGCTTCGAGCTGGCCTTCGGCGATCGCGCCGTTCGGCCTGCAAGCGCTCTGTATTGGAAAGTGGGCATGATTGCTGAGAGAATGCCGAAGTGCCGAATATCCGAAGCGCCGCAATCAGCCGGATCCGACCAAGGCGAACAAATCGCTTTCGGCAAGCAGCGACCGTCGACGGGCAGTGACAGTCGGTAGTTGGAACTTCGGCGGGGATTTTCACTCTTCGGACGTCCTGATCGGATTGCGCATTTCATGGATTCGCTTACCTCGTCACAGCAATGCTCGGCCGGCGTCGGCTGCTTCGGTCGCCGCGTCCAGCGTGTCGTTCTTGGTGGTGCGCGCGACCTCCTTGGCCGTGGTCACGCTCAGCACTTCTTCGACCGTGGTGACGCCCAGTGCGCACCAGCCGCCAGCCGTCCTCGGCCAGCGTCTTCATGCCGGCGCGTGCGCGCGGCGTCGCGAATCTGATCGCTGGAGGCGTTCTTCAGGATCAACTGGCGAATTTCGTTGTCGCTGTCCATCCACTCGAAAATGGCGTGGCGGCCGAAGAACCCGGTATTGCGGCATTCGCGGCAGCCGACGGAGCGATAAATCGTGGTGTTCGCGGGAATGCCGACCTGCGCCTTGAACGCCTGCGCGGTCGGCGAATCGTCCGCCTGCTTGCAATGCTTGCAGAGCACGCGCACCAGGCGCTGCGCCAGCACCGCTTCCAGCGACGACGCGACCAGGTACGGCTCGACGCCCATGTCCACCAGCCGGGTCAGCGCGCCGGGCGCGTCGTTCGTGTGCAGCGTGGAGAAAACCAAGTGGCCGGTGAGCGAGGCCTGCACCGCGATCTGCGCCGTCTCCTGGTCGCGAATTTCGCCGATCAGAATCACGTCCGGGTCGTGGCGCAGAATCGAGCGCAGCCCGCGCGCGAAAGTCAGCCCGGCCTTTTCCGAAACCTGGATCTGGTTGACGCCCTTGAGCTGATATTCGACCGGGTCTTCAATCGTGATGATCTTGCGGACGGCGTCGTTGATCTCGTTCAGCGCGGTGTAGAGCGTCGAGGTCTTGCCGCTGCCGGTCGGGCCGGTGACCAGGATGATGCCGTGCGGCAATTGCAGCACGCGCCGGAAGCATTCCAGCTCGCGCGTGTCCATGCCCAGCTCGCCCATGCCGCGCAGGGTCGAGTTCTGCCGCAGCAAGCGCATCACCACCGCTTCGCCGTGCAGCATCGGAATGACCGACACGCGGATGTCCACTTCGGCGTCGTCGATGCGGATCTTGATGCGGCCGTCCTGCGGCAGCCGTTTCTCGGCGATGTTCAGATGGCTGAGAATCTTGACGCGCGAAACGATGGCCGGCTGAAAGCGCTTGATCTGCGCGGGCACCGGCACGTCCTGCAGCACGCCGTCGATGCGGTAGCGGATGCGGAATTCGTCTTCGAACGGTTCGAGGTGGATGTCCGAGGCGCGCAGCTCGATCGCGTCGCTGCAGCACCTGGTTGACGAAGCGGATGATCGAGCGCGTCTTCGGCCGCGCTGTCGAGGTCGGTGTCCTCGTCGCGTTCGTCGTCAACGACCTGGAAGCGCGTCTTCCTCGTCCAGCGTGCCGATCGTGTCGGCGCCGACGCCGAGGCGCTTCTTCATCTCGCGCTGGATGGCTTCGCTGGAGGCGAGCACCGGCTTGAGGTTCAGGCCGGTCAGCGTCTTGAGCGCATCCAGCCCCTGCGTGGCGAAGAGCCGGCTGGTGGCGACTTCGACGGTGCCGTTGAGCCGCGAGCGGGAGCAGCTCCTCCTTCAGCAGGATGCGCGCGGGAAAGAGCGAGAGCAATGCTGGTCCGGCTCAATGTCCTCCAGCGTCGTGTAGGCGAGGCCGTATTCCTTGGCCAGCCAGCGCAAGACGTCTTCCTCCGCCTTGATCGCCGGGCCGGATTTCTGGGCCAGCAAAATCTCTGCGTCGCTCGCCGAAAGCTGCCGGGCTGTGACCATTTTCTCCAGCAACGGCTTCAAACCTGAATCCTGTAAAACAACTGCGCTCATGATTTCTCTTCGCAGCGGCGGCCTGCTGACCGCCGCTGCATTTTCGTTTTGTTAACTTAGTTCAGCAGACCGTTCGTGACGGCGACTGCTTCCTGCTTGACCGTGAGTATCTTCTTTAACTCGTCCTGCGCTTTGGTCAAAGCGTCTTCCTTGGCTTTGCGTGCCGTGCGGAACTTTTCAAGAGCAGCCTTAATCTGTTCGGCCGGCGCGTTGTTCTGTACAGCGTTTCGCAGCGCTTCCAGCTCAGGACTGGGTTGGAATCCACCCCGTCCGCCGCCGCCGCCGCCGCCGCCACCGCCGCCACCACCACCACCGCGATTGCGGCCGCCGCCGCGCATTTGATACGCCATCGTAGCCTGCTGAGCATCCATCACTTTTTGCAAGCGATCCTGGATGGCCTTCCATTCGGAATCATCCGTTACGCCCATTTCTTCATGAATGCGATCCATCCGCGCCTGTTGAAATTGCGCTGGATCAAAGTTGCCGCCGCCAAAACCACCGCCCCCGCCGCCGTTACTCGCCACCGCCCCCGCCACCCCCGCCCCCGTTGTTCTGCGCCATCAAGGGCAGGCACATCAGGGCTGCGATACCGGCCACTACTAACGATTGTTTCAGTTTCATCGTTGCCTCTCCTCTGTTCTATTCAGGTATTTGGTTTGTTTTTTTGTTTTCGTGCAGAGCCCGCGAATGACGCGTTCTGCGACTGAGTTCCAGCGGGTTGCAAATGACGTGCCACAGGGGAAAACAGCGATTTACGGGCGAATACGGAGGCGCAACCGTGCAATCCATGCTCGCACGTCGAAGGCGCGCGCATTTTTTGCGCGCGCCTTGCTGATCCCAACAAGGAACCGACTATCCGTGGCGCGGGATACGGTGGGTGACAATTTCCGGAAAGCGTTCGCGCCTCGAACCCATGGGTTTTTTGAAACGTTCAACAATCAACACTCAAAGTCCCAGCGCACTCGCGCCGTCGGCCCATGGAATATTCAAAACTGATTGGGTTTATGGGAGGTTCAAAACCCATAGCGCATTTCATTGTCCCAAATATGCTGACCAAGACAGTTGTGGAGCGGGTTTCCGTTGACTGGTCGCGCCCAAATGAAGTCGAAGCAAACCATTTTGTTCGCGGAAGATTCTGAAAGCGACATGATCCTCATTCAACTCGGGTTCGAAAGGGTGGGATTCCCATTCCAGTTGCAATTCGTTCCGGACGGAATATCCGCCATCGACTATCTCAGCCGACAGGGACGCTATGCAGACCGCGCCAGATTTCCGTGCCCTTGCGTTTTGCTCACGGATTTGAAAATGCCCAAGATGGATGGATTCGGGTTGCTTGCCTGGGTGCGCTCGCAGGAGCAGTGGCAGAACCTTCCAGTCATTGTCGTCACCGGCTCCAATCAACCCGAGGACTGGCAGCGCGCAATGGATCTCGGCGCGAATTCCTACGTCGTGAAAGAACTGCTAATGCGCCCGCCTCCCACCCTTTTTGAGGCGATTCTTCGCTACGCTTCACCCGCACCAGAGCGACAAACAGAAAGTTGTGCAGAGAGCCAGAAGAAACTGGGACGATTGAACGCCGTCACGCTTCCGCAGCCTGGCGCCCACAAAGCATTGCTCTTGTTGCACCGCGGTCTTACGATACGTTGAACCAATTTGCAGCGGAGAATCTGACTCATGCCTAAAAAATCTCTCAGAAGCACCGGAAGAAAAGAAGCACCAGTCCGGCATAACCATTCCTTCGGCAGAGATCAGGCCATCCTTAATCGGACAAATCCGCTCGCTTCAAAGTGCGACAGCCTTGGCCCGGCAACAGGCTGAACGCGCGAAGAAAAAATCCAGCGGAGTTCATCGCTCTACTGAATCCATCGAGCGGGAGGCGGACGCTCTGCACATGGGAATCAAGAAAGTCGAAACGCGTGTCGAGGACGCGAAAAGGCATCTGGACCTGTCAACGAAAATGCCGAAGCCATTCATCATCGTCGGTGTTGGCGCATCGGCTGGTGGTTACGAAGCCTTTTCGCAGTTGCTGGAGAATCTGTCGCCCGATACCGGCATGGCGTTTGTCCTTGTGCAGCATCTGGACCCGACGCATGAAAGCAAACTTTCCGAGTTGCTTTCGCGCGCGACAAAAATGCAGGTCGTGGAAATCAGAGACGAAACGCACGTGGAACCGAATCACGTCTATGTGATTCCGCCGGATCGGACCCTTGCGATTTCGCAAGGCGTGCTTCGATTGAAACCGCGCCGGCGCATGAACGGACCGAGCATGCCTATTAACGGTTTCTTTGAGAGCCTCGCAGTGGCTCAGGGAAGCCGGGCTGTGGGCGTCATTCTTTCCGGCAATGGAGGGGACGGCACTCAGGGCCTTAAACAAATCAAGGCCGAAGGCGGCATCACGTTCGTGCAGGATGAGAAGACCTCCAAATTCTACGGCATGCCCGGAAATGCTCTGCATGCGGGTTGTGTTGACTTCGTCCTGCCGCCGGCGGCGATAGCGAAGGAACTGGAGCGCCTGTCGTGTTACTCGCCGTTGCGCCGCATGAAGCCGGAGCCAAAAGTGGAAGCGCCGCTACCAGGCACGGAAACAGAGCTGACCAAAATCTTCGGGCTGCTGCGGGCGCTGACGGGCGCTGACTTTTCGTACTACAAACCCACGACGCTCAAACGCCGGATCACGCGCCGCATGGTTTTGAAGAGGATTGAGAATCTTCGCGAATACCTCAAATACCTGCAGGAAAACCCGGGCGAAGTGGATTTGCTTTTCAATGACATTCTCATCAATGTCACCGGATTTTTTCGCGATCCGAAGGCGTTTGCGGAGTTGAAGAAAAAAATCTTTCCGAAAATCGCAAAAAGCAAATCGGACGGGATGCCGATTCGGATATGGGTCCCGGGCTGCTCGACCGGCGAGGAAGTCTATTCGCTGGCGATTTGCCTGCATGAGTACCTCGGAAAGAACGTCAACGCGAAGTCCACGCAGATTTTTGGCACGGACATCAGCGACGTGGTTGTCGCCCGCGCGCGGCTCGGCATTTATCCCGAAGACATTTCATCGCAAATTTCGCCGCAGCGTATGCGCCGCTACTTCACCAGAACCGATCACGGGTATCGAATCTCAAAGTTCATCCGCGACGTTTGTGTTTTTGCCAAGCAGAACGTGGCCGAAGATCCGCCCTTCTCGAAGCTGGATCTAATCAGTTGCCGCAATCTGCTGATTTACCTCGGTCCCGTCCTTCAGAAAAAGGTGATGCCCGTATTCCACTACTCGCTGCGTCCGGGCGGTTTTCTGATGCTCGGCAGCTCGGAGACGATCGGTTCATTCGCCAATCTGTTCACGCTGGTGGACAAGAAGAACAGGATCTATTCGAAGGTCGAAACGCACTCGCGCCCGGAGATGGAGTTTTTTCCGTCGCACACGTCAGAAGTCAGCGAGATCAAACCTCGCAAGGAAAAGGAGGAATTCAGCCCGTTTGATTTGCAGAGGCGCGCCGATGAAATTCTGCTTTCGCAGTACTCACCCGGCGGCGTGGTGGTGAATTCACGAATGGAAGTGCTGCATTTCCGCGGCAGGACGGGTCATTACATCGAACCCGCGCCCGGCTCCGCCAGCCTTAACCTGTTGAAAATGGTGCGCGAAGAGTTCGTGGTGGAGATTCGCACCGCGTTTGCACAAGCAATCAAGTCGAACATGCCTGTGCGCAAGGACCCCGTGCGCATCCGCTACGACGGTCATTATCGTGAAGTGACTCTGGAAGTCGTCCCGTTCAAATGCGGGTCCGCATCCGAACGTTTTTTCCTCGTTCTCTTCCACGACGTCCGAGGAGCGATGGAAGAAGAGAAGGGGCGCCGACCGAAGCCCCTGCATGCGCAGACGGAGCACGAAATCCGGCGCTTGCGCGAGGAAATCAGCAAGACCAAGGAATCGCTGCAAACCATCATCGAAGAGCAGGAGGCGACGAATGAAGAGCTGAAATCGGCGAATGAGGAAATCCAGTCCAGCAATGAGGAATTGCAGAGCACGAACGAGGAACTCGAAACCGCGAAGGAGGAATTGCAGTCCACCAACGAGGAACTGACGACGCTCAACGAGGAATTGCAGAATCGCAATGTAGAATTGAGCCAGGCAAACAACGACCTGAACAATCTCATCAGCAGCTTCAACATGCCAATGCTGATGCTTGGAAGCGATTTGTCCATCCGCCGTTTCACGCCGCTGGCGGAAAGATTGTTCAATCTAATTCCCAGCGATATTGGGCGCCGCATCAGCGATATCAACTCGAATATTTCCCTTCCGCACATCGACAAATTGGTGGCGGAGGTCATCGACACGCTGAATATGCGCGAGATCGAAGTGCAAGACCGGGAAGGCCGCTGGTTCTTGCTGCGTATCCGGCCTTACCGCACGAGCGAGAGCAAGATTGAAGGGGCGGTGCTCGTGCTCGTGGACATCAGCGACCTCCGGCTGGCAATTGATCAACTGACCGAATTGTCGCTGAATCCGATGCTGATTCTCACAGATGTCTTCCGCGTCACCAAGGCCAACGAGGCGTTTTATAAGACATTTTCCGTCGGTGCGGGTGAGACCGAGGGGCGGACGATTTTCGAGCTGGGCGAAGGGCAATGGAACATTCCCGCGTTCAGAGTGCTCCTGGAGCAAATCCTGCCGGAGAACCGGCGCGTCGAAAAATACCGGATCGAGCACGAGTTTCCCAGGATCGGACGGCGGACCTTTCTGGTTTCCGCCCGGCGGCTGTACCAGCAGAGCAAGGGGACTCATTATATCGTGATGCGTTTCGATGAAGCTTGAAGTGCGCGCAGGCGGATTGACTTCGTGCGGTGGACAAGCGGGGATCGAATCCTCTTGTGAATTTTCGCTGACGCGCTACGCTTTTTACGAACCGGACCCACGACCACCATTGCCGGGTTCATTTGCTGACGGAGAACCGAGTAATGAGCAGATTGCCCAGTCAAGGCCGCAATGGTCGTTCGCCGCGCAAAACAGGACGCGAGCACCCGGCTGCCCACGCCGCCAGGGATCGGCTGTTGGTGGAACTGGAGCTTCAACAAACCCGCTCGGACCTTCAAATCGAGCATCTGCAAAAGCTCCAGCGGGAACTCCAGAGTTCGCGCGGCCGCTTCGAAGCGCTCTATCAGAACGCTCCCCTTGGCTACATCACGCTGAATGAAAAAGGCCTCATTACGGAATGGAATGCCACGGCTGCTGGCCTGCTCGATCCAAAAAAGCGTGGACTCTTTCAGTCGCCATTTACGTTTTTTGCCGAGCGCGAAGACACTGGAATTGTGCTGGGTCACCTTGTCCGATGCAAGCGGGCGGAGCATGGGCAGGTCATTTCCGAACTCAGGCTCAGATGTGGTGGCCGCCAGGTGCCGGTGCAAATCGTCAGCGTCCCCTTCTTGTCGGGCGGCAAACGGTTCTTCCAAACCGCGGTGATTGACCTGACCGAACGGAAAGGAAACGAGAGTGCGCGGGAGGAAGCCACCGAGCTTTCGGATGCGATCATCCAGACGATTCATGAGCCGCTGCTGCTGGTGGACACGAACCTGAGAATCGTCCGCGTGAACGAGGCGTTCGCGAAATCCTTTGGGGTTTCGAAGCCGCTCGCAAACAGTCTTTCATTGGAGACCGTGCTGAACCTCTGGTGGGATGGCAACCAACTCCGCACGAAACTCGAGCACGCGCTCGTGAAGAATTTGCCATTGAACAATTTCGAATTCGAGGCCCATCCGCGCAATCTCGGCCGTCGAGTTCTGCTGTTCAATGCCCGCGTCCTTCGGCATAGGAAGGATTCGCCGCCGTTGCTGCTCGTCGCATTGGAAGACATCACCGCGCGGAAAGAAGCAGAGGAAGAACTGGCGAAGTCCAATCAGGAGTTGCAGCACCTCAACAGCGAACTCGAAAAACGCGTGGAGGAGCGGACGAAGGAGCTTCGCGATAGCAACAAACGGCTCGAGAGCTTTTGCTATAGCATCGCGCATGATCTTCGCAGTCCACTGCGTACCATGGCCGGGTTTGGCACCGTTTTGCTGAACGATTTCGCTCCAAAGCTCGGCGCGCGCGGCAGCGATCTCGTGGAGCGAGTCGTCGGCGCGGCCCAACAGATGGACCGACTGATTCAGGACCTCCTCGAATTCGGAAAATTCAACACCATCGAGTTTCAGCCGGCGCCTGTTGAAGCTGACGAACTCTTGAGCCATGTGATTCAAAGCATGCAGCCGGCCCTTCGCGAAAGACGGGCGCGTATCAAGCGCAAGGGACAATTGCCGCGCGTGATGGGCCACAAAGTCGTTTTGGAAGCCGTCTTCTCAAACCTGTTGAGCAATGCAATAAAGTTCGTTCCGCCCGATATCAGGCCCGAGGTGATGATCTGGCCGGAAAACCGCGAGCAACAGGTTCGTGTATGGGTTGCGGACAACGGGATCGGCATCGAGCCGCAATATCACCAGAAGATCTTTGAGGTCTTCCAGCGGTTGCATTCGCAGAGTGAGTATCCGGGCACGGGGATCGGTCTCGCCATCGTCCAACGTGCGGTTCAGCGCATCGGCGGTGGCGTCGGTGTGGAATCTGAACCCGGAAAAGGCAGCCGCTTTTGGATCAGCCTTCCGAGAGCCGGGTAGTCTCAAAGAGGCCATTCATCACGTCGCGAATCATGTCGGCAGTCGGCGGTTTGACCAGATAACCCCGCGCTCCCAATTCCTCAGCGCGCGTGCGATCGCGGTCTTCGGACGAGGACGTGAGCACCACGACCGGAAGCTCTTTCAGCGAAGACTCACCGCGTATCCAACTCAATACTTCAAAGCCATGCACGTAGGGCAGCTTCAAATCAAGGAACACGAGCGCTGGCATCGGATGCGCGACTCGATCGCTGAATTTGCCGGTTCCCTGAAGATAATCGAGAGCCTCCTGTCCGTCCCTGGAAACCTGCATCGGGATGTCGAGCTTTGCGCTCATCAACGCCCGTTGCATAAGAAAGACATCATCTTCATTATCTTCGACGAGGAGAATTGTGTGGCCGCTGGTTTCCATGGATTGGTTGGGCTCATGCCGCCACCGCTGCCGGCAATTGGATCCAAAACCGACTGCCCGTTAACCCGTCCGATTCCAATCCAGCCTTGCCACCCATGCGTTCGACCGCTTTTCGGACAATCGCGAGACCGATTCCCGTGCCCTCGTATTTGCTCTCCGGATGAATCCGCTCGAACATCCCGAACAGCCGGTGCTGGTATTCCGGCTTGATGCCGATTCCGTTGTCTTCCACCCACAATCGCACCTGCCCGTCTTCCTGTTCGGTCCATAACTGCACCTTCGGAAACGTCCCGGGCGGCACGAACTTGATCGCGTTGTTCAGCAGGTTGGAGATGGCTTGCGAAAGGGATGCTTCGTGGCCCATGACAGCGGCGAGTTTCCCGCGAATGATGATTTCGGCGTGCGCGGTCTGCATCTCCGGATACTGGCTGAGAATTTCGTGTATGAGTCTGTCGAGCGCCACGGGATGCAGTTGGATTTCCCGTCGGCTCAACCGGCTGTAGGTGAGAATGTCTTGAATCAACCGATCCATTCTCGCGCCACCGCGCACGATACGGTCCAGATAATTTCTGCCGGTGTCATCAAGACGGGCTCCGTAATCCTCCAGCACCGATTTGGCATATCCCTGCATGGCCCGGACCGGGGCGCGCAGATCGTGCGAGACGCTATAGGAAAATTCCTCCATCTGGGCGATCGCTTCCCGTAGCGAAGCCGTTCGCTGCTGGACGAGCCGTTCCAGCGCCTCGCCGCTGCGCCGGCGATCGATGGCAAAGGCGATTTGGGTGGCGATGGTTTCTGCCGGACGGATTTCCTCCCGGGTGAAGCGGTGCGGTGTGCTGTAATAAACCATGAACTTCCCCACCAGCCGTTTCTCGTAGCGAATCGGAATGAACGCCAGCGCACGGATACCCTCCCACTCAATCATGTCGCGCAAATGCGCTTCGATCGGCACCTGTTCCACGTCATCAATGCACACCGGCTGCGGATTGGGGTCGTCCCGGTTCCATGGTGAGTGTCCTTCCACTGCGCGGCGATATTCCTCCGACAGTCCGCGCCAGGCCTTGAAGCGCATCACGCCATCGTTGTCATACATCAGAATCGACGCGCGATCAGCATCCAGGCATCGCTGAACCGCATCCAGCGCAGCCTGGCAAATCTCCGGCAGGGACGTTGTTTGATTAATCGCCGCCACAAGATCATAGAGCGCCTGTTGCTCGCGCTCGATGCGCTTCCGCTCAGTGATGTCGCACGCCACCTTGGATGCCCCAATGATTCTGCCGGCGCTGTCTTTGACCGGCGAAATGGTGAGCGAAATATCAACCAGCCTGCCGTCTTTGCGGCGACGCACCGTCTCGTAATGATCGATACGCTCGCCCCGGCGGATGCGTTCGAGAATGCCCGGTTCGTCGTTCACGCGATCCGGCGGCATCAAAATCGTCACGGGTTTGCCGATGACTTCGTCAGCCGCGTAACCATAGATGCGTTCAGCCCCTTTGTTCCAACTGGAAATGATGCCGTTCAAATCCTTGCCCACGATTGCATCGTCTGACGATTCGACAATGGCCGCCAACCGGAGCGCGGTCACCTCGCTGCGCTTGCGTTCCGTAATGTCGGTGGAGATTCCAGCGACCGCGTAGATGCTGCCGTCCTCCCGCCGGAGTGGAAACTTGGTTGAAAAATAGGTGCGCAGGCCGTCGTCATGCGGCAGAACTTCCTCCACCTCCAGCGGCTTGCCGGTGCGGATGACCGCCAGATCATTTTCGCGGAACTTTCGCGCAATCTCTTCAGGGAACAGATCGAAGCCCGTCTTGCCGACAAGTTCCTGCTGGCTGAAGTGGACCAATTTCTCGAATGACTGATTCACCTGAAGATAACGGCCTTCAATGTCCTTGATGAAGATGACTGCGGGCGCATTGTTGAGAATCGATCGGAAGCGTTCCTCCATTTCGCGCAGCGCTTCCTCGGCGTGCATGCGTTCAATGAGGTCGGCCGCCTGCCGCGCGAGGATGTCGAGGAGTCGAAGGTCGCGTTCGGTGGGCTCGTGCGGATTGCGCCAGTGCGTCGAGATCATTCCCACCAGTTTGCCATTGCGCGAAAGAAGCGGCGTGGACTGAACGGCCCGAATGCTCGTTTCGCGGTAGGTGGCCAGATCGTCGGTACCCGCCAGAAAATCACATTTCTCGACGTCCGACACAATGACTCGACGCCGGGTGCGCAAAGCCTCGCCACACGTGGAGGCTGACTTGGCCTGCACCCACCCCCAAAATTCTGCTGCATGAGGAGTAAACCCGCGGAAGGCCAGCAGACGGAGCTCGCCGCCGCTGCCGCGTTCGGCATAATGCATCTGCATGCTCGCAAAGTCCGAGCGCATGATGGTGACTGCGGCGTCGACGAGCTTTTCATACAGAGCTTCGACGTCTTGCTCGGAAATCATTTCCGCGCTGATTACCTGGAGGAGTTTGGAGTCCGCCAGCGCCCGCGATTGTTCAGCCGGATCTCCCTGGTAATGCAAGCAGGGCTTTTCTCCCTGTTGCAGGACCAGGATTTGTCCGCTCAGTTCAGAACTCAGCACTGGAGACATTTCGTGGGCTCGGCTCTGTTCCATCATGCGGTCGAATCAGAATGAACATCGGAGTGACGCAACCCGGTATGGGGTGAACGCCTGATTCGAGACAGGGTTGTCAGGCTTCCGGCTCCGCGGTGCTCACACTCGGCAGGTAGCCGTCCACAGGCAGGCTCTGGTTTACCGTCAGCCAATAGTGGGCAAGATCACCGACCACGCGCCGGAATTCCGCGAAATCAATCGGCTTCTGAATGTAGCTGTTCGCTCCCATTTCATAGCACTCCCACATGTCTCGCTGTTGTTTCGAGGATGTCATGATGGCTACTGGAATTGGCCGTGTGCGGGGATTTGCTTTCAGTTCCTTCAAAACCTCAAATCCAGTGATTTTGGGAAGCTTGAGGTCGAGAAGGATCACCTTAGGCCGGTGCTCCGAACCGCGCCCTTCATGACCGCGATTGAAAAGAATGTCCAGCGCTTCTTCCCCGTCACGGGCAACCTGGACCCTGTCGCCGAGATCATGCTGGCGCAGGACTATGAGTGCCAACTCCAGATCGTTCGGGTCGTCTTCGACCAGAAGGATTTCACCTTCATGCTTTCGGTTCATGCGCTGCTTCCTCCTCTTGATGTTTGCCCGCTCCGTTAAACACAATGTAAAACGTGGCGCCCTTGTCCACCTCGGCCTCGGCCCAAATGCGTCCGCCATGTTTGCGCACGATGCGATCCACAGTCGCCAACCCGACGCCCGTGCCTTCAAATTCATCCGCGCGATGCAGCCGCTGAAACACGCCGAACAGCTTGTTCACATATTTCATGCTGAAGCCGACGCCGTTGTCCTGAACGTAAATCACCTGCTCGCCGTTGAGTTGCCGCTCGCCAACTTCGATGACCGCTTTCTTGCGGGGCCGCGAATACTTGACGGCATTGGAAAGCAGGTTGGCGAAGACCTGCTTTATCAGGCCAGGATCGGTTTCCATCACGGGAAGCTCTCCAATGTGCCACTCGACGTCGCGGCCTTCCGTTTCGCGCTTGAGGTCGGCAACCACTTCCTCGACGACCGGTTTGAGCGGAGTTAATTCGCGTTTGAGTTCCTGCCTGCCTACGCGGGCCAGGTTCAAAAGATCGTCCACCAACTGACTCATGTTGTGGCTGCTTTTCAGGATGCTTTCCAGCAGGCGCTGCGCCTCGGGCGGAATCGCAGCGACAAAATCATCAAACAAGATTTTCGTGAACGCGTCGATATGCCGCAGCGGCGCGCGAAGATCGTGCGCAACAGAATACGTGAACGCCTCCAACTCATGGTTCGCGTTGGTCAATTCGATCGTACGCTCGCGGACGCGCCGTTCCAACTCGACATTCATTTTTGCCAGCTGCTCGGCGACGGCTTTCCGCTCGGTAATATCCGTGTTCACTTCGAGGATGGCCTTGGGCTGGCCGCGCGCGTCGCGGTGGAGCACCCACTGGCTGTTGACGAAAATTTGTTTCCCGTCTTTGCGGGTGTGGACGAGTTCGCCTTCCCACTGGCCGTCGCGCAACAGCTTATCTTTGATTTCTTCAACGGACTGCGGAAAACGAGTTTGTAGAATCCTATGCGAGACGTGTCCCAGCGTTTCGCTGCGCAACCAGCCGTACATCCGTTCCATGCCGGTGTTCCACAGAATGACGCGGTCTTCCAGGTCGCGCACCATCACGTTTGCCAGATCGAGCATCTGCGCCTGCTCTCGAAGAATGGCGGCCTGGCGTTGCAGCGCTTCCTCCGCGTGCTTCCGCTCCGTCACATCACGCAAGATCACAGTGGCCAGGCCCTGGCCTGCGACTTCAATGTGGGACACGGACGCCTCGATTGGGAATTCTTCGCCGTCTGGACGCATTGCCGTGAATGACCTCACCCGCGCTCCGTCTCCTCTCTCAGTGAGTTGTCTTTGTTGAAGCTCTCGAAGATGAGCAGGGAAAAACTCGCCGAGCGGTTTTCCAATCGCGCCCGCGGCCACGCAGCGGAACATCCGTTCAGCGGCGGCGTTGAACAACCGGATGACCTGATCTTCGCCGACAGCGACAATGGCGTCCATGGCCGAGCCGATGATGGCGGAGAGACGGGCGCGGCTGTCATTCAATTGCGCCTCGGCGCGTTTTTGCTCCGTGATGTCACGAGAAATCGAGGAAACGCCCACGATGGTGCCGTCAAGATTCCGAACGGGCGAAACCGTCAGCGAAATGTCCATGCGGGCACCGTCCTTCCGAATACGGACTGTTTGGTATTGACGCGTTTCACCCAAACGCGCGCGGTTCAGGATTTCCTGCTCTTCATGAGGCCGGTCAGGCGAGATGATTAAATCAATCGATTGGCCGACAATTTCCCCAGCCGTGTAGCCAAACATCCGTTCGGCACCGCGATTCCAACTCACGATCTTCCGGTTGAAATCCTTTCCGATAATGGCGTCCTCACTGGACTCCACGATGGCGGCCAGGAACGAGCGCGCTTCGGCCGCTTGTTTGCGTTCAGTGATGTTCTGGGTCACGCCGGTCATGCGGATCGGTTTCCCCTCGGAATTGTAGAGCGCCTTGCCGCGAGCGGTGAGGTAACGCACCGAGCCATGCGATGAAATCGCGCGAAATTCAGTGGAAAATTCTGTCTTTTCCTCGAGCGCGTTGACCAACGTGCTCCCCACCACTTCCCGATCATCCGGATGAATGAGGCTCAGAAAGTGTTCATAGGAACCCGTGAACTCACCAGGCTTGAGCCAGAAAAGCGCTGCATTGTCACTCGTCCCACGCGATAGCACCCGTTTCGAGGTTCCAATCCCACGTGCCAGTGCTTGAGGCGCTAAGGGCGAGCCGTAATCGCTCCTCGCTTTCCCGCAATGCGAGCGTTTGTTCTTCAATGCGAGTCAGCATGTGGTTGAACCCTTCAGTCAACAATCCGAGTTCACCTTTGCTGAGCAGGGGCGCTCGCACGGAGTAATCCTGCCTTTCAGAAACGATTCGGGCCGTGTCCGCCAAAGCGAGAATCGGCTTCGAAATCCGCATTTGCAGGCGATTCGAGAGCACCAATGCGAGAATGGTTGAGGCCATGAAGGCCAATGCCGCCAGGCCTATGGAAAATCTCAGCCGTTGATAGAACAGGCTGAGGTTTTCGTGAAGGTAGAGCGTGCCCACCAGAGCATCGCCCTGAATAACTTCCGCGAACATCGTGAGACCGCTGTGATCGAAACGGTGTCCGGGCCTTTCGGGCATAGCCGGAAACGAATTGGTCGGACTGCCTGGAGGATAAACAACGAACAGCTTGCCTTTTGCGTCGTAAAAGGCCGCTCGATTGACTTGCGGCTCGCGACGGAGAGAGGCCAGTATCTCGCCTGCGTCTTTTTCGTTCCCAAATGCCAGCGCCGCTGAAGCGCCGTCGCTGGCCATGCCCGCTTCGGTGCTAAGAGTGCGAACCATGTTTCCCCGCGTTGCAATGAGCTCGTAAAGAACAAAACCGGTGACCGTCAGCAGCAGCACAGTCAGGGTCGTGAGCATGACGATCGTCACGATTTTCCGTTTGATCGAGACGTTCTCCGGAATCATGGTTCGCCCTCCTGAGGTACAATCTCAGAAACACGCAGCAGTTTGGAACTGAGCGTCAGGCCCACAGCTTTGACAACATCAAGGTTGATTCGCAGGTGAATTTTGTTCTGTTCCGTGATGAAGTGAATCATCACACCGCGAAATGCGGAGTCTTCAATATCGCTCACGGTCAACACCGGCCTGTTCTTCACGGCAGCAACAATTGCATCTAAACGCCGGGTTTCCGACTGACTGATAAATAAGATATGGCACGTTTTGATTTCCTGAACAGTGCGATAGCGTTCGACGATGATTTTGCGTCCATGAACGCGTTCACCCCGCACCGTGTCGTCCAGCACAGGGCCGAACGGGTCTGTACCCAATATACCGATGACAAAAGGCATGTTGGTGCTGACGAAAGTGTTCGTGGGCCACTCGGTGAACTGGGCGAAATTGTAGAGGAATACTGATTTGAGTTGTTATCGCGGTTGATCTCGGCGCGAACGGAATTGAGGCCCAAGGCAAAAACAAACAAAATCGTGAACAGCCAGCGTGCGGCTCCGATTCTGGACGAATCGCCCGAACCGCGAATACCAGACGGCACCGCAGCTTCTCGGCGCAGTCCCGTTCCGAATTCGCCGTTAGTATTCTGCTGTCTGGTTTTCCTTAGAACCGCCATGTGATTTTGCCGATGAGGCTTCGCGGAATTTCCTGTCTGGTTGCGGGAGACCCGAACTCCGGATGCCGGTTGTCACAAAGGTTCTGGCCGATGACGGCCAACTCCAGATTTGTCCTCAGTTCCCACGCCAGCCGCGCGTCGAAAGTGAAATACCCAGGCACGTACGGCTGGGGCAGCGCGCCTTCGTAACACGCGACGAGATCAAATTGAAAATTCGCCGGCAAATTCATCATGGACTGAAGGAGAAACTGGTGGTTCGGATCATTGCCTTCCGCGTGCGTGTTGTTGGCGTCCACGTGACCCGGCTTTTCCCAGACATCTTTGTGCAAATACGTGTAGCCGCCGCGCAAGCGCCACCAATCGAACGGTTGCACCTCGCCGGAGAGTTCCAGTCCCCACGATTGCGCTTGCAAGCCATTCTTGATGAGGAGGCTCGTTCCGTTGGTTTCGGCGCTGCGGATATCATCGTATTGATTGTAGAACGCCGCGAGTGAAAGGGAAACCCGATCCACGGGGCGGACGCGATAGCCCAGTTCGTACGCGAGCAGTTTTTCGGAATCGAAATTCGTCCCGCCCGCCAGGAAGAATGGCGGCACGCCGGGAATGTAGGCGTTCCGGTCAATTCGGCTGGGCGTGCGCACGGCGCGCGAAATCGCCGCCCAAACCATCTGGCGATCCGTAAACGTCCACGCGAGACGCCCGCTGGGTTGAAGCTCGAACCCGGTATAATCGTTATGCTCCGCTTTGGTGCCGATCGTCAGTTTGAGCCGTTCGGGAATCAACGTGATTTCATCCTGCAAAAATCCGCTGAAGACCTGTAGATTTTTATCCGCCGGAAGGAACGCCAGCACCGGACTGTTGCGAACACTGTCCTGCATCAGCCGGTAGCCGCCGCCCCAGACGAAGCTATGCCGTTCGCCGATTGGAAAGCGATATTGAAAATCCAGGTCGTACGTCTTCAAGTCCTCAGCAAACACCGTCGGAACATGCCGCCACGTCCGGTCAAAATACGTTTGCACGCTCAGGTCCGAGCCTTCGTACAATTGGTGTGTCCAGCGGCCCAGAACGTTTTCTCCATCGAGCGTCACGTCGCCGGGCGCGGGCTGTTCCTCGCTGCCGCTGTAAATGTCGCTCTGAAACGTCACCGTGTTCGCCTCCGAAGAATACCAATCCATCCGAAACCCGCCCTGGGTCATGTCCCACGCGTTCGTGCCGTCCGCGCCGTTTGGCAGGACGGTGCTGTTGCGATCAAACCGCTGGCCGTACACGCGGAAGAAGAAGTTGGAGCCGGCGTTGCCGCCGTAACGAATCGCACCGAGGTCTTGCAGGAACGATCCGCCCGCTCCTTCGACCAACAGGCCCTGTGTTTCGCGCGCGCTCTTGCGGACGATGTTGATCACGCCGTTCACCGCGTTCGCGCCCCAGAGTGTTCCGCCCGGTCCGCTGACGACTTCGATTCGGTCAATGTCGTCGAGCAGCACGTTTTGAATGTCCCAGAACACTCCGGCGAACAGTGGCGTATAGACCGTCCGTCCGTCAATCATCACCAGCAATTTGTTCGGGGTCCCGCCGGGCTGGTTGAACCCGCGCGCAGTGATCGCCCAATTGTGCGAGTTGATCTGCGCGACTTCGAGATTTGGTGCCAACCGCAGCGCTTCCGGCAGACTGGAGGCGCCCGAACGCTGGATATCCTGCGCCGTAATCACCTGCACAGCAGAGGGCGATTTCGAAACCTTCTCCGGCCGGCGAGTGACGATGGCCACCTCCTGATTCGTCAATTCCTCAAGGCTGAGTTGCTTCAACTCAGAAGGGGACTTGAACTCGTTTGTCCCGGCGGCGCTCGCGTGGGAACACGCGATGAAAATCACCAGTCCTGCCAGGTAGAAAGTCCTTTTCCGGCATTGCAAAGGTTTCCATTGTTTGCTGGTTGACATACGATTCACACCTTTGAAGCCACTCGCGTCGGGAAAGAGGCCTCGGTTTGAAGGAAGGGAGAGAACTTGCCCACCTCGCGTCCAGCTCGCCACGAACAAGAGCCAAGGGTCGCGTGTTGAAGGCATTCGCAGTTTCTGATTCTTTTAGATAATGGCCTTTGCCATCCACAGGCCGAACTTATTATTGCTTTTGGAAGCGGTATTGCTGATGGGGTGAAAACCCCATTATTCAGCTCTCAGCGGAAAAACCCAGAGAAACTACAGCGCGTTCAGCACATCGATCAATTGCCGCAGTCGGCCATAATCGCGCCGGTTAAACCCGAACGCGATTCGCGGCAACTCGGCATGATCTGCATCCTCGACTTCCTCCGGCGTCGGCTCAATCCGCTTGATGGGCGGCCCGACCACGATGTCTGCGAAATCTTCGTTCATCGCCTGAATGGCCGTTCCGGTGGGCGCATGCTTGAGCCGAATAACAAACAAGTCCTTCACGAACCGGCTTGAATGAAAATTACGATAGAAGCGTGTAATGATTTTCACCGCGGTGTCCGCATCGTCGGTGATTTGGTAAAGGTTCAAATCGTCTGGCGAAATCAACTGGTCTCGCAGCAGGTGTTCGCGCACGTGCTTGTCCCAGGTTTTCCAATACGTGCCGCCGGGCCTGTCCACCAGCACGAGCGGCATCAATTGACTTTTACCCGTCTGCATCAACGTGAGCGCTTCGTAACCCTCGTCCATCGTGCCGAATCCGCCGGGAAACAGTGCAATGGCATCTGAGTGGCGGATGAAGATCAGCTTGCGCGTGAAGAAATATTTGAAGGTAATCAGCTTCTTGTCCTCGCGAATCACGGGATTTGCGCTCTGCTCCCAAGGCAGACGGATGTTCGCACCGAAACTGTTTTCCGGTCCGGCGCCCTCGTGGCCGGCTTGCATAATCCCGCCGCCCGCTCCGGTGATGACCATGAAACCCGCCTCGGCAATCTTCCGGCCAAACTCGATCGCTTGTTGATATTCAAGCTTCGTTGGTTGCGTGCGCGCCGAGCCAAAGATCGTGACCTTCCGGGAATGCGCGTACGGCGCGAAAAGCTTGAATGCGTAGCGCAGTTCGCGAATGGCTGTTTTAATCACCCGCACATCGCCGCTGTCCTCCACGTCCCTGAGAATCTTGAGCGCGCTTTCAATGATGTCAGCGACGCTCTCCTGATTGAAACCACCGCCCCTGTAATCAATCAATTCCTGAATTCGGCGCTTCAATTCCAGATCCGCCGGCGCCTTTTCTGCCTTTATCATGGAATGAGAGTATCGGCTCACCGGCCAAATGCAACGGCACTCCTGGAGAAGAATTCCGGGGGGAACGGGGCAGCTCGCCCGTTGGCGGGCTACCCGCAAGTCTGCGGGAAGCCATACCAGATGGCCCAGCCAAACGAACTGAATTGTTGCGTCTCCGATGGCTTCGCGCAGTGCGACGTCACCTGCTCAAACAGCGAATCTCTGAAGCAAATCCGCCTTGTCCACCTTCATCAAATCCACCGGAACATTCTTTTCGATCTTCTGCCGCGCAGCGGGAGTGAGTTCATCCAGCAGGGGCTTATTCATCTCGCGGCTGGCGGCAAGGAAACAACGCTCGACGTTGGAATCCCGCATCAATAAATTCAGTTGCTTCGCGATTTGCCGCACGGACCGTTTCCGCTGCTCCAGCTCGATGTTATGGCGTTCGCCGTCCGACATTGCACCGCCACTGCTGGCAGCGCCCGTCGTTCGCGGAAAACGACCCGAAAAATCGCTCACCTTTTCCACCAGCCGGCGCTGGGCTTCGGCATTGTTAAACTGTTCCAGTAATTCGAGCCGCGGTGTGCTGTGCATCTCGCCATCATGAAGTCGAAACGCTTTAAAACCTCCCATGTCCGTCACCACAACCAATGTGTTCTTCATATTACGTGTGTTGAATAGGTGAAACGTGTCGGTTGCCAGAGTTGTGACCATCACGAGGCACGGTAGCACATGCTTCGCCTCGCGCAAATGAGGTGATATTTCAATATCCCAGCAACTGACTTACTAATGCGCTGAGAACTCCAATCGCAATCAGACACAGTGCCGTTACCTGAAGCCGTTCATAACGAACTAGAAAATTCGGCTTATGTCCCCATCGCTTTGCCAGCCTTTTAGCGTTCAGATAATCCCTCAACCCTGAAAGACTATAGAGAAAACATGATGGAGCGACGCCCAGTTTCTCAATGTAACGCTGAATTGCTGGATTGTACACGATACTGGCTACGAGACTAAGGATGCCCCCTGAAAAAAGAAACACCATCGAAACAATGACTAAGGATGCAGTTGAAAAAGGCCACCGATTGGGAATTGATTGGTGGTGAATGAAAACAACGCAATCGTCGGGCACACGCCCGGTTCACCAAACGGTGGCCGGGACATTTGAGTTCAAAGCTTCAACGGCAAGTCAATCGCCATCGGGTTCACCGATCAGCAGACTTTCAGTCCGCACGCGGGCAGTGCGACTTTCTGGGGCTTGTTGCGTCAGCGGCGATTGGTTCAGCACTCTGGCGTGCGCGTTCTGCCGCATGCGCTCCGCCTCTGTCCAACAATCATCTGCTGCCGCTGGAGAAAGGCGTTGGCCTTCATGCACGGATCTGTTGTGTGACGCCCGCAAGCTCACGCACGTGGCCTATCTGCGTCGCGACCCGCTGGTGCCGGAGTTGCTCGGCATCACGCCGGGTGGCCAGTCAGTCGGTGCTTTCGCGCTTCTTTCAAGGGTTCGACTTCGGCGGGGACCAATCTGCGCTGCTTTCCGTCCGCTGTGGCATTGGTGTCTGGACCGGTTGCCCAGCGTCAAGGAGGGTTACACGCTGGACTTGGATTCGACGCGGCTCTTGCACGAGGACGGTCACCAGGAAGGCGTGGCGGTGCGGTTACACCCGGCAGGGACTCAAGCCCTGTCTGCATCCGCTGCTGGCGGTGTTGGCCGAAGTGCGGTTGGTGGCGCAACTGTGGTTGCGGCCCGGCAACAGCCACTTGCGGCAACAACGTCACCGCGTTCTTTCTGGATTTGTGGGAGAACCTGCCGCGCCACCTTCGCCTGCGCGGGGTGCGGGCCGATTCGGGCTTTTGCCTGCCGGAACTGTTGGCGTTGTGGGAACAGTTGCACTTGCCCTATGTGGTCGTGGCGCAATTGAGCCAGCCGATTCAAAAGCTCCTCAAAGGCGATTTGACGTGGACGGCCGACCGAAGTGCCGGGCACGGAAGTGGCCGAGTTGGAATATCAGGCGATGAGCTGGCCGCACCCGCGCCGGCTGGTGCTGCTCCGGCATCGCGTGAGCGACGACGGAAGAGCGCGGCGGCAGTGTGCATAGGCTAACGGCATTGGGATAAAGCGAGCAGATACAGCCGTGCGCGACGTATGTTCGTGATTTCTTCCTTTCCCATGTTCCCATGGAAGCAGATTTGCGGATTTTCATCAAGAATCATTGCGCCTGCGAGTGGTGAATTCCCCTTGTGCAATTTCTGAATGCCGATTGAATGGGCCGCATGCGAAATCCAATCATCGCCGCGCTGGATGTCCCGACCACGGAAGCTGCGCTGCAATTGGCCCGGCAAATCGCACCCTTTGTTGGTGCCTTCAAGATTGGCAGCGAACTTTTCACCAGTGCCGGGCCTGACATCGTCCGCCGCATCCGTGAAACGGGTGCCAATATTTTTCTCGATTTGAAGTTCCACGACATTCCCAACACCGTCGCCAAGGCGGTTGCATCCGCGACGCGCCTGGATGTGCAGATGCTGACCATCCACGCCAGCGGCGGGCTGGAGATGATGCGCGCCGCCGAACAAGCGGCACAGGAAACCGTGCAACAGACTGGCCGAAACGCGCCGCTCGTCCTCGGCGTTACCATCTTGACGAGCGCGGATAATTCCACGTTAAACGAAATCGGCTGCGCCTCTGATGTCGCCCGGCAGGTGGAGCGGCTGGCAAATCTGACGGTGAAAGCTGGATTGCGCGGGCTGGTTTGTTCGCCACTGGAGATTATTGGCCTGCGCCAGATTCTCCCAGCGCACATTCAGCTCGTCACGCCCGGTATTCGCGCGTCGGTTCCCCTCGCCCGTCAGATGGGAGAGGGGTCTGGGGTGATTGCAGACGACCAGAAGCGCACGCTGTCGGCGCGTGAAGCGCTTGAAGCTGGAGCGAATTGGCTGGTGATTGGCCGGCCCATTTACGCGGCTGAAGATCCTCGCGCCGCGGCGGAGAACATTTTAAAGTCCCTCACCTGAATATGAGCACCAAGCCCGTCACTCTCGTTGCCACGTTTCAAGCGCGGCCCGGAAAAGAAGTCGAACTACGCAAGCTGCTCGAAGGTCTTGTCATTCCGACGCGCAAGGAAGCCGGCTGCATCAACTACGACCTGCACATTGCTGAGGACGATCCCGGACGGTTTCTCTTTTACGAAAACTGGACCGGACACGCTGCGATTGATTCGCACGGGGAAACGCCGCACATCAAGGCGCTATTAGGGCACGTCGATGAGCTTTGCTCGGAGTTTAAGCTGACGTATTGGGAAAAAATCAGTTGAGCGGAAAGCCCTTTTCGTCCTCGGGATTCACAAACACCAATTGCTCGCGTCCGGGCGCAAGCCGAACCAACATCGCAGGCCGTGACGCAACCAAAGCCAGGAGTTCATCATCATTGATGATGCGAACAGCATCGTGCGACGTGATCATTGCAACTGAGCCTGCCGTGGTAGTTGAACTGATCAGGTGTTCCGCGGCGAGCGGTTGCGTCCTGACGCTCGCGAAGGCGGGTAACGGCTGAGTCTGAACGAGTATGTAACTTTCGGCACTGGTTCCAGGTGGCAATTTCACTGTGGTGCGCGGCGATTGCTGCAAAAGCACCGCAGCGATTATCGAGATGACGGCGAGAACTCCGCTGGCTCGTCGCGCATTCCTCCAGCGACGCCTCTGGCCAGCCAAACGCAATGTCTCGTCGAGCATGGTGTCACGAAAACCAGCCGGCGACGCTTCGGCCAACACGTCATTAAGCAGATTGTCGTGGTCAGTCTCGTGATTCATGTTTCAACTCGGCCAGCATGGCTTCTTTCAACTTGCGGCGGACGCGCGACAGCTTTGATTCCACCGCTTTCTCGGTCGTCTGCAATTCGTCGGCAATTTCCCGAACGGAACGCCGTCCGAAATATTTCCATTCAACCAATTGCCGCTCATCCGGCGGCAAGGACGTCACGTTCTGCTCCAACATCGCGCGCAGACGTTCGTCGGCATGGTCATCACTTCGCGCAACTTGCTGATCGACGGTCGCGTGCCTGGTGAAGCGATCAAGAAACGCTAGATAGCGCCGCCGTTTTCGCCCTTCGTCGCAGACAGAACTGCGCGCCAGCACAGTGAGCCAGCTCCAGAACGCGGCTTCGGTTTCAAAAACCCGAACGTGCCGCACCAGGCGGACGAGCGTGGCTTGGACCGCCTCACGCGCCGCGTCTTCGTTCCCGGCTGTGACAACGAGCAGATACCGGAACAACCGATTGAAGTAAGCATCATGAAAGATTCGGTAAGCGGATTCATCGCTTGAGGCCATGCGGCGCGTCAGAGTCGGAACGTTAAGTGGCGCAGGCGCGGCTGAGTCCGCGCGCGTGCCCTCGCCCGAAAGCTGTGCGTAAACGTCCAAATTGATGCATGCCCCGCTGGCGTTGCTGCTCACTGGTCTGCTTTTGGTTCCTCCGCGGGTGGATTGCTTATGCGCCCACCGCCAGACCCGCCAAATCCGCCGCGTCGCCCGAACTGCGATTGGGGCGTGGTCGGACGGAGTGCCTGAAGGACGGAATCAATGATTTCCAGTTTGCCTGGCTCGCCGACCGCGATGAGCAGCTTTGTTTCTTTGTGGAAGCTGATGGTCGGCGTTTCTTTCTCACCAAGCATCTTCCATCCGGATTGAATTGCGGTGGTGATGTCGTCCACGCTCAAGCCGCTGTCGAGGTAGGGCGTCAGCGAATAGAACCTGCATGCTTTGTTTTCAACGAGCGTAGGCAGGGCCGGCTTCTCGTAAAAGAAATACCAGACCGAGTCATCCGAAATCGAACCGGAGGTTCGAAAACCGTAGGCGGTGTTGGCAATCTGATAGCTGTTGGATGACCGTCCCAGCCCGCCCCCGCCAAACGCAGTGCCGGTGATGTATGCCTCGCTTTTTCTGCTGGCAGCCTCAAGCGCCTGAAACAATTCCTGGACATTCACGTTATTCATCTTCAACGGCGGCAATTTCAACTCCTTGTATTGTTCGGGGATGATTGCGTTCAGCGGCTTGTGCACGGCGCTTCTGGATTGCTGAAACCAGTTCCTTGGGTGTGCCACCGGGAAAATCGAGATCGAATTTTGTCAATGATGTGAGTGGTGCGTTCTTAATCAGGGAAAAAGTCCAGATCGAATCGTCCGTGACCGCGTATTTGTCGCTTGTTTGAAATCCGTAGCTGCTGAGCAAGTTGCCGGAGTTTGGATAGTATTTCCGGCTGCCTTCGCTGAGTGTTTGAAAGAGTTGCGGAACAGTTACTCCGGTCACCTTGATGGGCGGCAGCTTCGTATCAGCGTACTCGTCCGGCACAATCACGTTCAACGGCTTGCCCCCGGCTTTTTCAATCGCGGCAGCCAGTTGCTTTGGAGTGCCTCCGGGAAAATCCAAACTGAATCGGGTCAATTCTGGTCCATTCTGCTGATTCAGAACCAAGGTACCTGATGAAACGACCGGGGGACGTTGCGGCTGGGCGACGGCCAAATGACCTGTAAGCATCGCCAGACTGAGGAGACAGAAGTGAGTTTTCATAGTGAACTTTGTTTGCATGTCCAATCAGATACACGCCAGTCCTCTGACAATCCTTCGCCAAAAACGGCGATAACCGATATTAACTCTCAACGACTGATGCAATCAATGGAACAACTCCGGGTGGTTTGACGGAAATGGCAAACGCCATCTTCAATCGATTTCGCGCTGTACTGGCTTGCGCGCGGTTCACCGAATGAATACTGGCGAGCGTCGACCCTCGTTCAACTCGGTCGCCGGGCTTGGCGAGCCTATCCACACCGACATCGTAATTAATCGAGGATTCCTTCGTCAGCCGCCCGCCGCCGAGATCGCGTATGACTTCGCCAATGATTCGCGCATCGCATTTGGAAACGAAACCTGATCTTTCGGCTTTCAATTCGACAACGACCGGCGCGGTGTGATCCAGTGCAAGCTTCTTATTGAAGGCATCAAGGTCCGCGCCTTGCGCAGCAATCATCTCATCCCATTTGCGACGCGGTGCGCCGGAGTTCAGACAGTCTTCCGCCAGTCCGCGCGCGGCGCGGAATGTCCTGGCTTTCTTCGTTTGGACGAGTAAGTGAGCGGCGCATTCGACGACGAGTGAACGGAGATCATTGAGTCGCCCTTCACCCCATCCCTCTCCCCGTCTAGCGGGGAGAGGGCGTCCGAAAGACGGGGATTCGAGCGCCGCGACACTTTCCTTCACTTCAAGCCAGTTGCCGGCAGCACGACCCAGCGGCGTGTTCATGTCTGTCAGAATCGCGCGCGTGTTCACGCGGCATTCGTTGCCGAGCGAAACCATGGCCCGCGCGAGTTTGCGTGCGTCTGCCTTGGATTGCATGAATGCCGCTGAACCAAATTTTACATCCAGCACGAGCGCGTCGAGACTTTCGGCGAGCTTCTTCGAGAGAATCGAGGTGACGATAAGTGGGATGCTTGGAACGGTGCCGGTCACATCGCGCAGCGCATAAAGTTTCTTGTCCGCGGGAACCATGCGCTCGGTCTGGCCGCAAATGACGCAGCCGACTTTTTGGACGATTTCAATGATTTGTTTCGTGGGCAGCACAGTTTTGAAGCCGGGGATGGAATCGAGCTTGTCGAGCGTGCCGCCGGTGATGCCGAGTCCGCGGCCGGAAATCATGGGCACGCGAAAGCCGAGACACGCGAGGAGCGGCGCAAGCGGCAGCGAGACCTTGTCACCCACTCCGCCGGTGGAATGTTTGTCCACGAGCGGGCGTTTGTCTTTCGGGAATTTCAGGACGTCGCCCGAATCGCGCATGGCGAGCATGAGTGCGTGGGTTTCCTCCGAGTTCAGTCCGCGAAAATAAATGGCCATCAGCATCGCGGCCATTTGGTAATCGGGAATTTTGCCAGCGGTGTAGGCGGAAACTATCTGTAAACCTGCGCTGTCTTGAGCGACTGTCCTTCGCGCTTCGCTTCGATAAACGATAGGAAGTCACAATTTCAGATTGCGATTCATGCCTCGAAGCGCGGCCAAGCAAGACACGGAATAGCCGTATCAGCATGGTAAATGACAATCGGTGGCGTGATGTTTACGTCACTCCGCTGTCCAAGCGATGATGAAGACATTTGGGTTGGCGTTTGCGTGCATTCTCTTTGTCGTTGGACTGGCATTTCTGGGAAAGCGGCTACAGAAACGGCTTTGCAGAAGGAAATCGGGCTCTGCAATAGCTTCTGAGCAAATTCGATAGCGTGGAAGCGAGAACACTCGACTCCCCAATCAGATATCGGTAACGAGCCATTCACTCGATCAAGAACAGTTGAGGGAACTGCTTAGGTTAAGAGGGGAAATAGGTTTGCTGCGCGCCCAAACGAACGAGCTGCTCCGTTTGGAGGAAGGAATCGTCAGTTACGCGTGGCGTTCACCAACAATACCTGCGCCGAAGTCGCGCGCTCGAGTACATCACCAGAGATGCGTGGACATTTGCTGGATATGGATCGCCTGAGGCAGCAATGCAGTCAGCCCTGTGGTCTGCCAGCAAAGGTGACTCAAAGACCTTTCTGTCGAGCATCACTTCCGAGATGTTAAAACGGATCCGGGACGAAGGTATCGACGAAGATAAGGTCGCCGCCGCCATTATGGAAGAGACGAGCGGAGTGAATGGATATCAAATCTTGAAGACAACTGCTGTAGCGAATAGCCAGATAATCTGGACGTTCTTTCGGCGGAAAAATCCGCCAGGTGGAGATGGAAGAGAGCGAGGGGCAGTGGAAGCTCGCCGCGCCGATTACAGCCAGCACCAACCTTATTACAGTCCCGCCAGCTTGAATTTCTACCCAACGAATTTCTTCGCCACCAGGCTCGCGTTGTGCCCGCCGAAGCCGAAGGAGTTGTTGATGATCGCGTTCACCTTCATTTTCCGCGCAGTGTTCGGCACGTAATCGAGATCGCATTCCGGGTCGGGCACCTGATAGTTGATGGTCGGTGGAACGGTGTCGGTTTCGATTGCCTTGGCGCACACGATCATTTCCACCGCGCCAGCCGCGCCGAGCATGTGGCCGGTCGCACCTTTTGTGGAACTGACCGCAACCTTGCACGCATTGTCGCCGAAAACTGCCTTGATGGCCTGGGTTTCCGCTACGTCACCCTGCGGCGTGGAAGTGCCGTGGGCGTTGATGTAGGAAACGTCGGTGATGTTCAGTTCTGCTGTCCGCAATGCCATGTTCATGCAGCGCACAGCCCCCTCACCGCCGGGTGAAGGCGCCGTGAGATGATGGGCGTCGGCGGTGTTGCCATAGCCGGCGAACTCGGCGTAGATGCGCGCGCCCCGGGCTTTGGCATGTTCGAGGTCTTCGAGCACAATCACCCCGGCTCCTTCGCCCATGACAAAGCCATCGCGCTCTTTGTCAAACGGACGCGACGCATGTTGCGGATCCTCGTTGCGCGTGCTCAAGGCGCGCATCGCGCAGAATCCGCCGATGCCGATGGGCACGATGGTGGCTTCGGCGCCGCCGGCGAACATCACCTTCGCATCACCCATCTTGATGGTGCGCCATGCCTCGCCGAGCGCATGATTGGCTGTGGCACATGCGGAGCAAGTTGCGAAGTTCGGTCCGCGCAGATTGAAATACATCGAGAACAGTCCCGACGCCATGTTCGAGATGAGCATCGGAATCATGAACGGCGAGAGGCGGCCCGGCCCGCGCTCAAGCAATACTTTGAGCTGGTCGCCCGTGGTTTGAAGGCCCCCGATGCCGGAACCGATGAAGACACCGATTTCGTCGCGGTTCACTTTCTCAAGGTCGAGGCCGGAATCCTTGAGGGCCTGCCATCCGGCATGAACTCCAAACTGCGAGTAACGGTCCGTACGGCGGATTTCCTTAAGTGAAGGAAACGCAGGCGCCGGATCGAAGTTCTTTACCTGCGCAGCGATTTGGGTGTCAAATACGGAGGCGTCGAACGAAGTGATTTTGTCCACGCCGCATTGGCCGGCCAGCAGGCTCTTCCAGAAGACGTCAACCGAATGTCCCAGCGGCGTGACCGCTCCGAGACCGGTGATTACGACTCTGCGTTCTGTCCAGTTGCTCGCCATAAAATCAAACGGGGCAGCTCAAGCTGACACCACTCGATGCTGCCCCGAAATTGTTCAACGGACAGAGTTACTTCTGTTGGAGATCTTCGATGTATTTGATGACATCGCCGACACTCTGGAGCTTCTCGGCCTGCTCATCGGGGATTTCATGGCCGAATTCTTCTTCAAGCGCCATGACCAACTCGACGGTGTCCAGCGAATCCGCGCCGAGGTCTTCAATGAACTTGGCGTCCGGCGTCACCTGATCCGCATTCACCCCCAACTGCTCGACGATGATGTCCTTTACTCGCTGTTCAATTGTTTTTTCAGCCATGGTTGTCTCCGGTTCTTCGGTTCGTTTTGCAGTGTGTCTATGCCACGATTCAGAGGGCGTCAAGCCCCGAATCGCGAAATTTTTTTCCCACACTTGCCGGCTGCTGTCCAAATCTTTGCTCTTTCGAGCCGCGCTTTCTTCGCAGCGTTGCCCGGCTTCAGTTTCCCTGGAAACCAACCCACTTCAGCTAAGAGTGCTGACGAGCCTTTTTGTTTCACATCACGATTCCGCCATCGACGGTCAGCACCTGGCCTGTGATGTAACTTGCGCCAGGTCCGGCAAGAAAGAGTGCCGCGGCGGCGATGTCTTCGGGCTGACCAAAGCGCTTCAGAGGAATCCGATTCACCAACTCGGTTTTGAGTTCATTGGTCAATACGGCGGTCATATCGGTTTCAACAAAGCCCGGCGCCAGCGCATTCACAGTAATGCCGCGCGATGCCAGCTCGCGCGCAACGGTTTTCGTGAAACCAATCAATCCCGCCTTGCTCGCGGAGTAATTTGCCTGGCCCGGATTGCCCATCAAACCGCTGATCGAGGCGATGTTGATGATTCGTCCGGAACGTTGTTTGACAAAGCCGCGTGTGAAAGCTTTCGTGAATAGAAAGGCGCCCTTCAAATTCGTGTTGAGCACCGTGTCCCAATCCTCGTCGCTCATCCGCATCAACAGTCCATCGCGCGTGACACCGGCGTTGTTTACGAGGATGTCCACTTTTCCGCAATCCACCAGAATCTTGTCCGCCGCCGCATTCACTGCTGCGGAATCCGCCACATCCACCGCATGCGCCCAGGCCTTGCGTCCAAGCGCGCGGATTTCGCCGGCCACCTTTTCGGAGTTCTCAGCCGTGCGGGAAATGCAGACGACGTCCGCTCCTTCAGCCGCAAATCTCAGCGCGATGGCTCGACCGATTCCCCGGCCCGCGCCGGTGATGACGGCGATTTTATCTTCAAGTTGGCTCATAGGACCGGATTCTTGACAGAATTGACAGAATTGACAGAATTTTTTCGGCTGCGGATCCGAGTCTCACTTCAATCGGGCAACCGCACTTCGCTGAACCGTGGTCTTTTGATGTCGATCCCGGAATCGCTCAACGACAGAATTCGATCCGGCTCAAGGCTCATACTAAAATCTGTTTATTCTGTCCGACTAACCCGCCAGAATTTTTACCGTTGCTTCCAAACTCGCCACGTCCGCAACGTTGAGCATTTGTGCGTTCTTGTCGATGCGCTTCATGAATCCGCTCAACGCGGTTCCCGGACCAAGTTCGATGAATCGCGTGAAGCCTGGGCAGAGCAGGTAGCGCATCGATTCTTCCCAGCGCACCGAAGAGGTCACCTGCTCCACGAGCCGCGCACTGATTTCCGCCGGCATCCCATGTGGTTGGGCGGTTACATTTGAAACAACCAGCACGCTCGGCACTGATACTTTGGTCTTCGCCAACTCGGCCCTCAGCTTCGGTTGCGCGCTGGCCATCAGCGGCGAATGATACGCGCCCGCGACCGGAAGCGGAATCGCGCGTCGCGCTCCTTTGGCCCGCGCCAGCTCACAGGCGTGCTCGATTTTATCGCTCGGCCCGGAAATGACGAGTTGCCCGGGACAATTCAAATTGGCAAGCACGACGCCCGCTTCTTTGCAAACCTCCCGGGTCCTGGTTTCATCAAGTCCAATCACCGCAGCCATTCCTCCGGCTGTGGCCTCGCAAGCTTCCTGCATGAAACGTCCGCGTTCCCGCACGACTCGCAGTCCGTCTTCAAAACTCATCGCACCCGCCGCGGTGAGCGCCGTGAATTCACCAAGCGACAGGCCGGCCGCTGCATCGAATTTCAAATCGGGAACTTTCTCCTTGAGCAACTCGAAGCAAACCCAGCTCACGAGGAAGATTCCCGGCTGTGCGTTTTCCGTTTTGGTCAATTCCGAATCGGGTCCGTTGAAGCAAATCGAGGCTAAATCATAACCGAGCGTTCGATTGGCACGATCAAACCAAGCCTTCGCCGATGGAAACCGTTCGGCCAGGTCTCTTCCCATACCGACGACTTGGGCGCCTTGCCCGGCAAATAACAATGCGGTCTTGCTCATGAACGGCGCTCACTGAACACGAATTCAGGCCGGAGCGGAAGCAGAGAATTCAGGCGGAGCAGCAGAGTTCGACTCCAACCAACGCTCCGAATCGGGCCTGGAGCCGCGGACACTCCTTTGCTGACATGTGGGAGTGTTCCGTGTTTCATTCCCACAAGAAGACAATGGCACATGCGCCCAACGAATTGACGACTGGCCTGCTCAAGCAAGTCTCGCGGTCATTTTACCTAACGCTGCGCGTGTTACCGAAATGCATCCGTCCACAGATCGGTCTCGCTTACCTGATCGCGCGGACGACGGACACAATCGCCGACACAGAGATCGTCCCGCTTGAACAGCGATTGCTCTCGCTGCGAAAACTGCGCGAGAGAATTTTGCGAAACGGCGGGGAACCGCTGGATTTCACAGAGTTGGCCAAAAACCAAGGTGCGCCCGCCGAACGCTTCTTGCTTGAAAGGTGTGAGGCGAGCGTTTCCCTTCTGAATACGTTTTCCGCGGCAGACCAGCAACTCATCCGCGAAGTGCTCGTCATCATCACGAGCGGCCAGGAACTCGATCTCCGCCGCTTCGCAGGAGCTTCGGCCTCCAGAATCGTTTCACTGCAAACAGAGGACGAACTGGATGATTACACGTATCGCGTCGCCGGCTGTGTCGGAGAATTCTGGACAAAGATGTGCCGTGCGAACGTTTTCCCCAAGGCGGCGCTGGACGATTCGTTTTTGTTGCGAAATGGTGTGCGCTTCGGGAAAGGACTTCAACTCGTCAATATCCTTCGCGATCTACCAACAGATTTACGCAATGGACGGTGTTATTTGCCGCGGGAAGCGCTGCGCGCCGTGAACCTCGGCGCCGAAGATTTGTTGAATCCGGCGAATGAACCGAAACTTCGTCCCGGTTATGACGAATGGCTGAATCGCGCGGAATCGCATCTCGTCGCGGGGTGGGCCTACACGAACGCGTTGCCCTGGCGTGCCGCGCGCGTGCGTCTGGCATGCGCCTGGCCTATCTTAATCGGATTCAAAACTCTTGACCGATTGCGCCCTGGGAATGTGCTGGATCCGCGACGAAGGATTAAAGTTCCGCGTGGTGAAGTTTATCGACAGGTAATACTACCTACGCTTGCTTTGTATCCATGGCCCGGACGATGGCACAAGCTTGGCATCCGGCAGAGTGTCAACAGGTGAAAGCTATTGCGTCCGGAACGCTTTTCACGTAAAAAGCGCTCATGCAGATTTCACGACGCGTTCTTGCATTGGCTTGGGTGGCAGCCGTTGCGCTTCTTCCGCTTGCTTTGCTTTCGCAGGAGAGCGGGAACGACTCCAAATTGCGCGAGGCGCTTCAGCAGAAGATGAATGAACTGCAAACGCAGCCGCCCTCTGGTGCAACGCAAACTTCGGCTCCAATGCAAGCCGCGCCTTCGTTTCAGTCCGCACAGCCACCGGCCCAACAGCCGAGTGCGCTTGAAGAAGCTCTGCACCAAAAAATGAACAGCGTGCAGGTGCAACAACCAGCAGCACCGGAGCAAAAGCCGGTGCCGTCCACTGCAAGCCAACAGCAACTTCACAACGATCCGTGGGGCAATCCCTATCAAGTGCAAACGACTGTGCCGTCCACCACGAGCCAGCAACCAAGCGCACTTGAGGACGCGCTGCACCAAAAGATGTCAGCGCCGCCACCCGCGCCGGGTACTGTCGTGGTGACGCCTGCGACCACACCTCAGCCGCAAGTCATGACACCTCCGCCAGTCGTTGTTACAGCGACACCGCAGCCCGCGGAGCCCCAAAATACGTCGGCTCTTGAGGATGCCTTGCATCAGAAAATGAACGGGTCACAGCCTGCCGCCACAACGCCCGCTGTTCCAGCGCCGCCTTCGCGGGTCACCACGGCTGCTGTTCCGGAGGAAACGAATCCTGAAACAGCGGCAAAATTGCAGGAAGCATTGCACCAAAAGATGTCCGAAAGCAGAACACGGCAGAACGCGACCGTCGCAACAAAACCCGCGGAACCCACATATTCCACGGTAGTTGCCACACCAGGGAACACTTCACAGGACTCTCTCGACCAGGCATTGGAAAATACCCGGACAAAGCCAGCGCCGGCCCCTGCGCCTGCACAAACGCCCGCGGCTTATCGGAATTCCGGAACGCTTGCGCCATTACCCGCGCCTCCGCCAGCAGTTTCAGCGAGCAAGCAGCAGCAGCTCCAGCAGTTGTTGCAGCAGTACATGGCCGACCAGCTCACGCCAGAGGAATACCACCAGCAACGAGCGAAGATACTCGCCGAACCCTGACCAGACGTTTTCATCTGCCCCGCCGGATGCACGTCCGGCGGGTTTTTTTTTGGCACCTTGAACTTTGAATTCTGAAACCTAAACTGCGAACCCAATGCATGATTTTCATTATGTCGGAAACAAGCTTTATTGCGAAGACGTTCCGCGTTGAGGCGCTCGCCGAAAAGATTCGGCACGCCGCTGTACGTCTATTCGCAAGCGACGCTGACCGATCATTTTCAGAAGCTCGACGACGCCCTGGCGCCGCTGGACCACCTGATCTGCTTCGCGGTGAAGTCGAACTCCAACCTCGCCGTGCTGCGCACGCTCGCCAAGCTCGGCAGCGGGATTCGACATCGTCAGCGGCGGCGAATTGCAGCGCGTCATCGCGGCGGGCGGCGACCCGCGCAAATGCGTTTTCGCCGGCGTGGGCAAAACCGAGGCGAAATCGAGTTCGCGCTGCGACAGGGCGTTTATTCGTTCAACGCCGAGAGCGAGCCGGAGCTGGAGCGCATCAACCGCGTCGCCGCGCGCCTGAAGAAAATCGCGCCCGTGGCCGTGCGCGTGAACCCGAACGTCGAAGCGCACACGCACGCGAAAATCACCACCGGCACCTACGAGAACAAATTCGGCATCGCGTTCGAACAGATCGAGGGCGTCTATGCCCGGGCGCCGCAAATTGAAGAACCTGCGCCTGCGCGGACTGCAAATGCACATCGGCTCGCAGATCACCAACGTGGCGCCGTTCGAGCAGGCGGTGCGCAAGGTGCTTGCCGCTGGTGCAGCGACTGAAGGAGAAACATGGGCTGGAGTTCTTCAGCATCGGCGGCGGGTTGGGCATCGTTTATCAGCCCGCGCTCGCCAGCGGCGCGGCCGCGATGGTGGAAATCGCGCGCGGCAAAAAATATTCTGACGCCGCAAAATACGCCGAGCGGCTGGTGCCGCTGCTGAAGCCGCTTGGGCTTGCGGATTCTGATCGAGCCGGGCCGGTTCATTTCCGGCAACGCGGGCATCCTGGTCACCCGCGTCGAATACGTGAAGCGCACGGGCAAGAAAGAATTTCGTCATCGTGGATGCGGCGATGAACGACCTGATCCGCCCGGCGTTTTACGATGCGTACCACGAAATCGTGCCGCTCGTCCGCAAGAACGGCGCGACGATCAGGTCCGACGTGGTCGGGCCGAATCTGCGAGTCGGGCGATTATTTCTGCCAAGACCGTCCGCTGCCGAAAGTGGGCGAAGGCGATTACCTCGCGCTGATGAGCGCCGGCGCCTATGGCTTCGTCATGGCGTCGAACTACAACACGCGCCCGCTGGCGGCGGAAGTGTTGGTCAACGGCAGACAAGTCCGCCCTCGTGCGCGAGCGCCAGCCGGTCGAAGAGATTTGGGCGGGCGAGAAAAGGTAGCGCCGTGGCAAAAATGACGAGGCGCCTGATGCTAAATCGCCAGTTTCTGTTCGAGCTCCTCCAGCAACGCCACCTGCGCCGCATTGATTTTCTTGTTTGGCCTCGACCATTCGAAAGAAACAGGCACGGTCCACCTCCGGACAGTTTTGAAATCGCCCTGATTTGGGCGGCCATTCCATTTGATAGGTGTTGCTCTTGATGCACGTCGTGCTGCAATCGCCTTCGAACGCCCAAGCGTGGACAATCTTTCCGCCCTTTTGCCTGATTGACGTCAATTCGATGAGTGTTCCCTCCGGCTTGATGCCAATCTCCTCTTCGAATTCTCGCTGTGCAGCCGCGAGCGTCTCTTCGCCTTCCCGGATTTCGCCCTTGGGAATCGTCCACGCTCCGAGGTCCGCGTTCCTTCCAGAACGGGCCGCCGGGGTGCGCGAGCAGAAATTCAAGTTCGCCATCCCGCACTCGATACATCAAAAGTCCCGCGCTCACCTTTGCCATCCGCAAACTATAGCAGATCGGCACCCTCCGAATCCAGCGCATCCGGTTGAAACTTCCCGCATTTGTGTTTGCATGCGGTTCAATTACTCTCCGGCATAGAAAGGAAAGACATGACTGAGAAAATTGGATTCGTTGGAGTTGGCAGGATGGGCTCGAACATGGCGCGTCGGCTGAAGGATTGCGGATTCGAAATCGCCGCCATTTATGACATCAACAATGCCGCGGCGCATGCGCTGGCGCAGGAACTGAAGAGTGCCGCAGTGGATGAACCGCGCGTCGTCACCAGACTGTGCGACGTGATCATTACCGTCGTCACGGACGACAAGGCGATGAAGCAGGCTTATAACGGCGGTTTGCTCAGTCGCGCCAGGGGAAAGCTGTTCGTCAATTGCGCGACGGTCACGCCGGACATCCACGTTTGGCTGGAGGCAAAAGCCGAGAAAGCTGGCGCACAATCGTTGGAAGCGTGCATGGCATCGAGCATCACCCAGGCGCGCGAAGGAACGCTTTATCTGATGTGCGGCGGCAAATTGGAAGCGTTCGAACGGGCCAAGCCGGTTCTGGAAAAACTGAGCGCGACGTGCCGGCATATCGGACCAGCCGGAACTGCGGCGCAAGCCAAGGCGCTGGTGAACATGGTGATGAACATCAACACGGCCGGG
>CAVXEG010000017.1:0-290736 GCA_963760675.1 uncultured Verrucomicrobiae bacterium | reverse complement strand
ACGAGGATTTTGCCGCGCGAACTCACGAAGCAGCTTAATCGCAATCAGAATTTTGCAAAGCCGAGCACCGCGACAAAGGCCGCGAACGCGAGGCGGACCGCTGAACCAATGCGCACGCGTTGCTCGTTTGCGGTGGCCCAGTTCAGGAAATCCCGCAACCGCCACGGTGAAATCGTCAGCCACATTCCGACGATGACGAGCAGGTAAGCCCAGACTTGGATGACGAGCACCCAGTGAGTCACGCCGAGCATCGGGCGTCCGGTGTCCACCATCAGTTTGGCGAGGAGCAACATCACCACCGCCAGGCCGCGCACAGCGAGTAAGTCCTGTACGACAATACACGCGCCAATGCCAACTGCGGCGAAGCCAGCGGTCAAATAGGGCCTGAGCGCGGCAAAATCCGAGATGGATTCCTGGCTGAAATTCCACAGGAACCAGGCAGTGCCCAGCAGCATCAGCACAATTCCCGCGGGCAGGCTGCGAGGGAATTTGCGAACCGCTGCCGCAAATGCGGCCGGGCGAGCAATCCCGAAAACCTGAGGCACGGCCATGGCAATTCCGAGCGCGACGGTGAGCGTTTTGAGTGTCATTTCAACCAGCGGAAGGATGGCGAAGGAGAACCAAAAGTAAATCCGAAAGCATCACGAACCCGGGTCACCTCAACTCTTTTCGCCTGGCAGCGTGAAGCAGAACTCAGAGCCCTTGCCGAGTTCACTTTTCGCCCAGACTTTTCCGCCGTGACTTTGCACGATGTGCTTCACGATGGAAAGCCCGAGGCCGGTGCCGCCCTGTTCGCGGGAACGCGCTTTATCCACCCGGTAAAATCGCTCGAAGACACGGTCCAGCGCTTCCGCCGGAATTCCCGGGCCATCATCGCGCACGCAGATTTCAATCGCGCCGCCTTCAGCCGACCGTCCCGAGACCGAAACAAATCCATCCGCGCGCCCATATTTGATCGCGTTGCTGACAAGATTTCCGAGCACCTGTTGCAAGCGATCCGCATCAGCCTGCGTCGAGAGGTCGGGGACATCATTGGCCAGAGACACCTTTCTTCCCTGCGCTTGGGGCTTGAGATCGTCCAACACTCTTGCAACGAGCGGGCGCAGTTGCACGGGTTGCAAATTCATCTTCAGCCGACCGGATTCGAGCTCCGAAATCGTCAACAGGTCTTCAATTAGAAACTGGAGTCGTTCTGAATTCCGCTGGACCGTTTGCAGAAATTTAATCTGAACTTCCGGATTGTCCTTGGCGCCGTCAAGCAGTGTTTCAACGTAGCCTTTGATAAGCGACAGCGGTGTGCGGAGTTCATGGCTGACATTGGCGACGAATTCCTCGCGTGTGCGCTCCAACTGCTTCAGGCGCGTGAGGTCGTGGAACACGAGGATGGTTCCCTGAGTGCCGCCACTATCATCGGAAATGATAGCCGCATTGATTTGAAGCCAGCGCTCTCTGGAGCCGGTGAGCTTCATTTCGTAGTCCAGCACTTTCTTTTGTGAGGCGACCTCTTCAAGCAGGTTCGTCAATTCATGCTGGCGCAACACCTCGAGAACCGTCCGGCCGCGAACGTCTCCCGGAACGTCAAAGAGCTCCATGAATGCACGGTTGGCGAGTTGCACGCGGCCCTGCTCGTCGAGCAACAGCAACCCTTCAATCATGCTGTCAAACAGCGCTTCCTGCTGAGATTGAGTCTCGGCGGACTGCTGCCGTTGCTGCTCTTTGAGCGAAGCGATTTGGTTTTGTGCCGCGCTCGCTGCCCGCCGGAATCTGCGTCTCCATCGAAAATGCACGACGACAACAGCGACCAGCGCAAGCGCCGTGAGAATCGGCCAAATCACGCGGAAGAATTCGGATTCAGTCACGGCCAAAAACGTTTAGTGCTGCCTGCAAGGCGTCGCATAGGGGCCGGTAATGCGCCGTTGATGCGCTTGAATCGTTAATTTTCGACGAAACGGTAGCCAACGCCACGCACGGTATCGAGATATTTCGCCGCGTCACCGAGCTTCTCCCGCAGTCGACGCATATGCGTGTCCACCGTGCGGGTATCGACCAGACTGTTGTATTCCCACACATCACGAAGGAGTTGCTCGCGCGATTGCACCCGTCCATGACGTTTTGCAAGGACGGTGAGAAGCTTGAATTCAGTGGCCGTGAGGACGATCGGTTTTCCACGCCAGCTCACCACATGCCGGGGATTATCGATGAGCAGGTCTCCGAACCGCAGCGTATCCGCCTCGTCGGGTCCGGACTCAAACCTTTGGATGAGTTTCTTGACCCTCAGCACGAGTTCGCGCGGGCTGAAGGGTTTTGTGATGTAATCGTCCGCGCCAAGTTCAAGTCCGAGCACGCGGTCAATTTCCGCAGCCCTTGCGGTCAGCATGACAATGGGGATCGCCGCCGTCGCGGGATCGCGCCGCAACATTTTGCAGACTTCCAATCCGCCGACCTCCGGCAGCATCAGGTCGAGGACGATGAGATTGGGCGAGCCAGCCCGGGCCTTGTTCAGCGCTTCCGCACCGTCCGCGGCGGTGACAACTGTAAAGCCGGCCTGTTTCAGGTTGAACTCGACGAGCTCGACTGCTTCCGGCTCGTCATCAACCACGAGAATCTTGGATCTCACGCGGGAGTTCGATACCACGACGGCATTGTTGCGGCAACGCTGGCATTGTGACAAGCGCGTTACAACGGAGTAACAGCGACGCGACAAAGACGACAGTCTATGTCACCACACGCGGCGCCTTGAGCCTCTGCTCGATCCGAAAAAGCAACAATCTTGGACTGAAGGGCTTGGTCAGATAATCCGTCGCGCCGCAATCGAATCCGGCGAGTCGGCCAAGCTGGCTGGTCAGCGCCGTCAGGATGAGGATCGGAATGGAAGCCGTGGAGGAGTCCCGGCGGAGGATTTCGCAAACGGCGAAGCCATCGATTTCCGGCAGCATCAAGTCGAGCAGTATCAAATCAGGCCGGATGGAGCGCGCTTTCTTCAGCGCTTCGACGCCGTCGGACGCCGTGCCGACTGCGTAACCGGCCTTCCTCAAATTGAAATTCAGTAAAGTGACCAGGTCTTGGTCGTCATCCACCACCAGGATCTTCTTTCGCATGAAGAGGTTTTAACATCGGAGCGTTGCAGCGCAACGGCAGCCCGGTTACACTGTGGTTACATCAATCTGGAAATGATCAAAGCGCCCACCGTGCGATTCTCCATCGCGGGATTGTTGGGCGCCGATTTTGTTCTCGCTTTTCGAGTCATTGGCGGGAAAATCTGCTTGAAACCGAAATGTGCCTGTTCAGCCAGATTAGCCTGGTCGATTTCTATTTTCCGAAGGAATACCTCAAGGCGGCGGTGCTGGTTTCGCTTCTCAGCGTGTGGGTCCTGGTCGGCCTCTTTTATTATCTGAATCTTCATACGCGCCGGCGCTACTTCACGATTTGGACGGCGGCCTGGCTGTTTTACGCGCTGTGGATCACGCTGAGCTTTGGAATGCACACCGGCAAGCCACAGCGCTGGCTTTTGATGCTGGAACAATCCTGCATCGGCATTGCTGCAGTGTTTCTCTTCTGGGGCAGTCAACGATTTCTCGGTGAGCGCGTCCGGCAACGGCTGATTGGCTGGTTTCTTGGTTTCCTCGTTGCGTGGAGCTACGTCGGGGCTTATCACCTGGAGAATCCGCTGCAATCGGAAGTCCCATTGTTCGCACTCATTGGACTGGCGAGCCTGCTCACCGCCCGGAGTTTTCTCAAATATCGCCGCAAGCACCCTTACCTTGGAGCTACGCTGCTGACGGTAGGATTTGCGTTATGGGGCGTGTACATGGCGGCATACCCGTTCCTCAAAAACTCTGAAGACCTTGTCAGTCTCGCGCTGTTCATCTCGGCGGTGATTCAACTGCTCGTTGCGGTCAGCATGATTATTCTTGTCCTTGAAGAATCGCGGTCCAGCCACCAGCTCGCCATCGAGCAGATCCATCTCGGAAAACGCGAGCGCGAAGTGTTGCAGTCGCAGTTCGCCTCGTCCGAGGAACGCTACCGCAACCTTTTCAACCACGCAGGTGAGGCCATTGTCATCGCGCATGCCAGCGATTTGCGCATCCTCGAACTGAATCACGCTGCAGAACATCTCTTGGGGATTTCCCACTCGGACCCTCCACAACATTCATTGCCCGCCTTTTGCCCGAGTCCTTCTGCAGGACCTGCCCCGCTATCGGCGGACGAATGGTTCCATTCTGTCCGCAAAGAACGGCCCCTCAATTTGAGGCGAAGGGACGGGGGTGTCATTCCCGTGGAAATCGACGGAACCAAAATGGATTTCGGCGGCCAGCCTTGCTATCAGTTCTTCGTCCGTGAAGTGACAGAGCGCACTCGATTGGAGCAACAGCTTCGGCAGGCAGAGAAACTCTCTGCTCTTGGGCAAATGATCTCCGGTGTTGCCCACGAACTGAACAATCCGCTGGCTGTCGTCAAGGGTTATCTGGAATTGATATTATCGCACCACGAGCTGCCAGCGCGAGACACGCAGCGATCTTGAAAAGGTGGCGAAAGAAAGCGAGCGGGCAGCCAAGCTGGTTGGCAGCTTTCTTTCATTTGCCCGCGGACAATCCGGTCACCGGGAAATGGTAAACCTCAACGAGGTAATTCAGCGGGTGGCGGACCTGCGGAAATTCGACTTCAGCGTTGCAGGCGCGACGCTGGAGCTTGATTTGGATCCGAACCTGCCTCGCACGCGCGCTGACCGCGACGAAATTCAGCAGGTGTTCGTCAACTTGATCAATAACTCGCTGCAGGCGATGGCTGATATACCCGGGCATGCGCGGTTGAAAGTGCAGACTAAACAGAAGGACGGCTTGATTCAAGTGGTGGTCGAAGACAATGGCCCGGGAGTGCCGCCTGATTTGCTTGGGAAGATTTTTGAGCCGTTCTTCACAACCAAACAGGTTGGCACCGGTACGGGCCTTGGTCTTTCGATCGCGCACAGCATCATGACCGATCACAAAGGCCGCATCGTTTACCAGCAGTCCTCGCTCGGCGGAGCCGGCTTCCTGTTGGAATTTCCAATTCTGTCCAGCAGCGATGGCGTCCCTGCTTCTGAGGATGCCCTTGCCGCGTCAGCGGCGCGCCAGAGCATCGACAGAGGAACAGCTTTGAGCCGGATCCTGGTGCTCGATGACGAGAAAGAACTTGCTGAAATGCTTTGCGAGATGCTCCAAATTCTCGGTCACAAACCTTCTTTGTGTCACTCTTCAAAGCAGGCGCTCGACCTGATTGGAAAAACGAGGTTCGACCTGATTATCTCCGATTTCCGGATGCCGGAGTTGAACGGCCAGCAGTTCTACGAGTTGGCGACACGCCGATTCCCCGAACTCGCGTCACGAATTGTTTTCATCACGGGCGACGTCATCAATGAAGAAACTCGGACATTTCTCGGCTCGACTGGAAATCCACACATCGGGAAACCGTTCAGCCTGGACAAAATCAAGAGCGTCATCGCAGAAGTTCTGAACGCGAATGCGAGTCGCGTGGAGGAACGATCTTCACCTCAATCACAAAAAAGCCCGCCGGTAGCGGCGGGCTGACAAATCTGAGCCGGACGTTTCGCCAACCTCGGTACTTCACGCTGCAACCATAGGGTTTCGTCTGGGAAACGACAACCTTCTCTCCGGACAATAGCTTGGCCACAGCTTCACTGACATAGTTGCGGGCACTGCGCGGATCACCATTCGACTCTGCGCGATCGTCAATTGCGCCGTCGTAAACGAGAGCACCGTCCTTATCGATGACGAACAGGTGGGGCGTTGTTCGCATGTCGTACATCTTGCCCACCGCGCCGGAGCTGTCATCAATCCACGCGGTGATCGTCATCTTCTGATCCGCTTCTTCCTTTCGAGCCTGCTCGGCCGTACGGTGGCTGGAATTCTTGGGATTCACCGAATTGACCAGCAGCCACACGATTCCTTTCGCGGCCATGTCGCGCTGCAATTCCTGCATCGCGCCGGTTTCGTAATGGTTATGACAGAACGGGCAGTCCTGATTGTAGGACTCCAGAATGACCATCTTGCCTTTATAGTCGGAGAGCTTGACCGTCTTGCCGTTGATGTCCGTCGCCGTAAAATCCGGCGCTGGCTTGCCGATCTCGGGCGCGGCGAGCGCCGTCCCCGCAAAGACAATCCCTGCGAAAAATGCAATTGCTCGTTTCATGCGTATTCCTTTCCGTTTGGGTGAACTATTGAATAAGAGACACCATGTGCCCAACTCGTTCAAACAAAATCATCCCGCTTGATTGACGAATGCGCGCATCTTAGTTTATTGCAGGGCCTGTCTAGAGTGGTGGAAATGGTCGCGCTGCGACCATTTCGGCCGCGTTCAGCGGGCGAATCTGAGCCGCAGGACTGATTCATTCGGGTCGCTGAACGCGATGCAACTCGTCGCAGCGCGACGAGTTCCACCATCTGCAAGAAAATGAGATGCGCCCTACGAATCAGATTTCCGCCACCGGATGAAGGACCTAGTCTTTCGCTGGCGGTGCAGCCTTTTCCAGTGCAGAGCTTCACGCATAAATTCCAGGCGAACCACCCGAACAAGTTGAAGCGGCATTTTCACGCGCTTTGCGTGACCCTCACGCAGGCCGGTGCACGGCAAACTCAGGAATCATCGAAATCTCGCAGAAATTGAACCCTTAACCTCTGGCACAGTTGCTGCCATTACCTCAACCGCTCATGAGAAGGAACCTGCCACGCAACCACCGAAGCGCGGTCGCGGTGTTCTGCGTGAGTGTGGTCATGAGTTTCTTTAGCACTTCCTTGTTCGCACAAGGCACCTTCGTTACTGACCAGCAATCATCAGACGAAGCTCACACACAGGAAGGTGGTTACGCTCCGGGACAACAGCCACTTGGTCAGTCATTCACGCCCCTTCTCGACAGCGTTGGTTTCATTCGCCTCTACATTCAAGGTGGCGGAGGAACTGCATCCTTTCATGTTGTTCTTCACAACGACTCTATTACAGGGTCTGTTTTGGGAACATCTGCCACGACGAGTTTCTCGACAGGTAGCTTTGTGGATTTTCTCTTCCAAACTCCTGTTTCTGTCACGCCCGGCACCATGTATTTTTTCCAACCTGTATTAGAGACCGCAACAGGTGGTTGGACTGTCAATGCGTCCTTCTACAATTACGCAGGCGGTTCAGCCTTTGCCAATGGTTTAGCAGATTCTTCGAAAGACCTCTGGTTCCGTGAAGGTGTTGTTGTCGTGCCGGAGCCGTCCTGTCGTGTGGTTGCTTGCAGTCATGAGTGGAGCGTTGTTTTATGTCAGCAAGAAATCTCTGGGAAAGCATTGCTAGGATTCTCAAAGCAGGAAGTCGAATCGCGTTTATCGTTCGACAGGCTTGTTTCGCAATCGCATTGAGCTGTCTCAACCTTTCTCTGTTCGCACAAGGCACGTTTGTTTACGACCAGCAATCATCAGATGAGGGAAACGTAATGGAAGGCGCTCTGAATATCAGTGATCTCGCTCAGTCCTTCATTCCGTTGATGAATCAAGTCGGATTGTTCGCTTATATGTTTACGATAGAAATATCCTCGATGGTTTAGGTGCTACGGTCCGCGTAAACTTGAGGGCTGATTCTGTAACCGGCACGGTCTTAGGTTCCACAGCGTTTGTATCGTTAGCCCCTAATTCACTTGGGCCAGTGAATTTTCTCTTTCCTACACCAATCATCGTGTCATCCGGCCAAACTTATTACTTTGATGCTGAGGCCCAAGGTGGAAGCGGAGTGTTTGGACTGAACATCTCCTCGTATAATTACTCTGGAGGATCGGCTTACTTCGATGGCGCTCAATCTCCAGCAGTTGATATCTGGTTCCGCGAAGGTGTCGTTGCCGTGCCGGAGCCGTCGGTCACCGCGATCCTGCTTACGGGAATTATGTTGATTGGCACCGTGCGAGTTTTTCGATCTGAGACGATTTTGACTGAACCGGCCTTACTTCGCCGCGCGGTCCAGCGCGTCGAGAACAATGCCGGGCTTCAATACCGGCGGCAGCACCACAGGATCCTCGGCGGGATTCTTCGGGAACACAACGACCAGCGGAACGGCGTCGCGTCCGAAACGATGCAGTTCCTCGGCGATGCTTTCATTCTGGAGCGTGTAATCAGCAACCAACGTGACCGCGCCAACGCTCGCGAGTTTCTCGCGGACATCCCGAACGTCAATGCTCGTCCGCAAATTCAACTGGCAGGTCAGGCACCAATCCGCCGTGAAATCCACCAGCACAGGGTGCCCCGCCTTTCGCGCCTCGTCCACGGCTGCCTGGCTCCAGCTCTTCCACTGCAAATCCTCGTGCCGCGTCGCGGCATAAGCGCCGACGCTCCCAATCAAGGCGAGGCTGATGAGCGCGGCAAGCCCACGGCGCGCGCCGCTGCGTTGGACGAACTCGCCCCAAATCCACGCGCCGCACGCGAGCGTCACCAGGAAAATGCCAAACCATAGCGACTGGCTTTTCGTGAGGTGGTTCAGCGAAAGCTTGTAGAGCCAGATCACCGTCACGAGCATCGGAAAACCCAGCGCGACCTTGAACCGCTGCATCCAGGCGCCGGGCCTGGGCAGGAATTTCAGCAACGCCGGATTCCACGTGAGCACGATGTAAGGCGCAGCCAGTCCGAGCGCGATGAAACAAAACGTCAGCAGGATAATCGCCGGAGGCTGGCCAAATGCAAACGCGAGCGCCGTTGCCAGAAATGGCGCGGTGCAGGGAATGGCCAGCGCCGTCGCGAGCACGCCGTTGAAGAACGCGCCAGTTGCGCCGCTCTTCGTGCTCAGGTTGCTCGCTGCGCTCATCGCGCTGCTGCCAAGCATCACTTCAAATACGCCGAAGAGATTCAAGGCGACCAGCGTGACGAGTATCGTCATTCCGATGAGAAAATTTTTGTTCTGCATCTGCATTCCCCAGCTTGCGGTGTGTCCCGCCTGTTGCGCGGCAATCAGGAAAAGCGCAAGGACAACGAACGAAGCAAGAATGCCCAACGCGTAAATCAGGCTCAACCGCCGCGCGCGCCGCGGCTCTTCGCCGCTCTGTTTGATGAAGCTGAAAACCTTCAGCGCGATTACCGGCAGCACGCATGGCATGACGTTCAGAATCAGCCCGCCAAGGAAAGCAAAGCCCAGTGCGCCAATCAGTGTCGCGAAAGAAAACGAACCAGATGCAACCTTGTCTCCGTTCCCAATCGGCACGGTCACCTGGTTAGCGCTGCGTTCAGCGCCCGACTGTTGAATCAGCAGCCCGGAAATCTGTTTCGGCCAGTCGCCCTGGAATTTCTTCACCTGTTTCCGAAGACGAATTGTTCCGTCGTCGGCAGACAACCTCTCCGTTGCGCCCTGAACTTCAAAGTTGTCGCTCTTCTGCGGATAAAAATCGGCGTTTGTGGATGGCGCGGTTGATTTCCATTCAAGAACCAGCGGACGCAAGTCGCCCTGTGCCGGTCTCTCCCACGAAGCGCGAGCGGAAAGGCTCTCGCCGGATTGCGGCAGTTTCTTTTTCCGCGACTCCAGGGTCGCAGCGTCCGCTGACGGATTCAGTTCATTGCCGACGTTCAGCGTCGCGCTGATTTCTGCGCTGCCCGGGACACATGACTCCTGGCATTCCAGCCACGTCAATTTAGCCTTCAACCCATGAGGTCCGGGCGAAAGGTTTGAGGCGAGGTTCAACGGCACCAGCACGACCACGTCCTTTTCGTAAATGTAAGTCGTGAGATCGTCCGGCGGAAGCTTCTCCGGCACGGGCCACATTGCAGGGCCCACAGAAATGCCAGCCGGCAGCTCCCATGTGATCTTCGTCTCAATTCCGGAGGCGCCGGCGTTGGTCCAATACGTGTGCCAACCGGGGTCCATGTGCAGATGAATACCGGCGAGAATGGTTTCGCCGGGGCGGGCGGATTCCGCCGCCAGAACCAGCCGCGCCTGGGTATGCGCAGCATGGGCCGACATCCCGACAAGTGTCAGGACAATAGCAGCGGCTGTGTTCAAAAGATTTCGCACTGAGATATAGATGCACCAAAACGGAATAAGTTTGAAACTTTTTCGTGTTTCACCCGCAGACCGGAAGGGCCATTTCTTGGCGCACCGCGCAGGGCGGAAGAGATTTTAGGGTTGGCCTTGCTCGATTCGAATGGACCGCACTATCTGACCGATGAAGAGCTGCTCGCTTCGTTCCCGAAGGGAAGCTGCTTCATCGCCGAGGTAGACGGCAAAAAGGAACTCGTCTTCGTCGATCCGAACTCGAAAGCCTCTACATGGCCAAAGGCAGCAGTTCAGGGAACTGAATTGCCTGTCGCAGAGTTGTCTGCGGCCTGTTCGGATTTGAACCAAACGATCGAGTCCGCTGCGCCAAAGCGTCCGCGGCCAGCACCGCCGCTGGATACTGCTCCGCCCGACGCGCCGGAGTAGTCAACATTGGGATCGCCCGCAGCGACTTCAGCGCGCTGTCCAATCCGATTTTCTCGCGCATAATTCGGAATCGCCACCAACGGGCTTCCGTCCGCCCACTGACCTTTAATGACCATCACGCCACCTAACAAATCGCCGCGCCATTCGGTCTTCAGCGGTGCCGTGCCGATTGCTTCATTGATGTTCCGGTTATCCGCACGCTCGACGTTGTAAATGAGCGGGCCGTACCGCAACGCCTGAAGTCCGCGATCCGCGGCGATTCTGGAATCTGCTTTGATGCGCTGAACTTCCATCGGCAGCACGAGATCGATTTTGTCGCCCGCTTTCCAATCTCGTGTTATCACGGCGTAGCCGTTTTCAATTTTCGGCTGCATCGATTCTCGATTTACAGCAAGCGATTTCAATCCGCTGACCTCCGGCGTCGTCGTGTAAAGCTCGCTCGTGGCGCGGTTGGGCACCCGCACATAAACCGTGAAGCGTTTTGATTGCTTTGGATTAACCGTGATGGACACGTTGCCGCTCCAAGGATAATCGGTCTTCTGCACCATTTGAATGTCCGTGCCGGCGGCTTTCTCGACGTTAATGGTGCTGCCGATGAACATGTTCACGTAAATGCCGTCGGCGCTTTTCGCGTAAGTCCAGGTTGGAACCATAAGCAGCGTTCGCGGAATGTTACCCACGCAGCACGGGCAGTTGTGCCACGCATAACGCGCCCGGTTGCTCATGAGCGGATTGTCGTAGTAGAAATTCTTCCCATCCAGATCGAGCCCGCCGAGCAGCGCGTTATACATTGATTCCTCATAGAGGTCCGCATATTTGGCGTCGTGATAGGCGAGGTTCATTTTCCATTGGAAGAAAATCAGGCCGCAGCTTGAGCACGACTCGGCATACGCGTTGTTGCGCAGCGAATAATTCGGGCCGAATCCTTCGGAAGTCTCGCCGCTGCCGATGCCGCCGGTGAGGTAGTACTTCTTGTTCACCATGTTGTCCCAAAGGGACATGACCGCGCTCTGATAATCCGATGTCGTGCGTTTCCGCGGCCACGTCCGCCATGCCGGAATAAGTGTAGGTCGCCCGCACGGCATGGCCGACGGCTTCGTATTGTTGCATGCACCGGCACGTGGCTCTGGTCGTATTCGCTGCCTCCTTTGCGGGAATCGAGGAGGAATTTCGCGAGCCTGACATAATTGTCACCGTGCCCTCCGCCTTCCATGTCGTTTACAAAACGTCCGAAGCGAACGAGCGCCTGCTCCATTTCCTGGTGGCCGTCAAACCATTCCTTCTTGCCGGGGCCGATGTTCGCCACCCAGCAATCGGCAAGTTTCTTCGCGGCGTTGTAAAGCCGTTTGTCCTTGCCATCGGTCATCGTGTAATGATTGATGGCTGACTCGATGAAGTATCCGGCGACGTATCCTTCATGGTCGCCGCGATGTGCGCGGTCGACCAGTGCTCGCTCCAGCGGCTCCGCGTCGGCGAGCGTGTAAGCTGTCTGCAAATAGCCGTCCGGCTCCTGGGCAGCGAGAATTTTCGGGATCCAATCATCAAGCGTCGCCTTCATTTCTGCTGCGCCTGATGATTTCCGCGTCGCCTTGGGGTCCACCATCAGCGCGATGCATATGGATTCCACGGTCTGATGCACCCAGGCGTTGGCAAATACGTAGCCCTTATGCGGTGCAATTCTTCGCCCCGCAAAGCCTTGCGCCGCTGCAATGAAATTATCAATTCCTCCCTGACCTTGCGTGAGATTCGGTGCGGTTGATCATGTCAATGCAGTGCGGAATCCAGTTCACGATTATCGCCTTGGCGCGCGCGTTCCAAAGCGGACTGTCGATCCTGTAATTCTTGGTGTAAACGACGTCGAGGCGATCCTTGGGCGGTGGATCCACGACATTCACGGTCAGGGTGGACGACGAAGTCAATTTGCCTTCGCCAGCGGTCAGTTTGAGAACATACATGCCCGGTGAAGAGAACGTCGCGGTCGTTTCCGCAACTGACGCATTTGCGAACGAAACCTGGCCGGGGCCGCATCTCCTTGCTCCATGTCAACCTCGCCGCAGCACCGCCGGGTTTCAACGATTTCACAGCGCCGTTCAAATACGTTTTGCCTCCAACGATTACATCGCGATCAATTCCCGCGTTGACGGTCGGCGGAAACTCCGGCGATTTGCCGGAATCATAAACGCGCCATTCGAGGATGCCGGTCGAAAGCTCGCCAGCCGAATCGATTTCCAGGCGCAACCTCGGCGTGGTCACCTCGTCAAAGGTCAATGTATTGAAGGTGTTTCCTTCCACCCCGAGGCTGTTCGTGCCGCTCGCCACCGGGAACAAAAGCGGTTCCATTCCAATAAAGCAGCCGCGCGCTTTTCGGCGCGCCAATCCCCTGTCCGTCAATCCACCAATAGACGTCCACTTCCTTCGTGCTGATCGGCTGGTTCCAGTCGTATTCGACCCATTGCGTGCCGGTGCGATTCCAGTTGCCGTACGAGCCGCGGCGATTATCGCGCGAATTGCGTGGAGCGAAGCCGTCGTTGACCGCGCTCACGGTTGTGTCGCCGGAAGTGTAAGAGCTCGATGCCTTGGCGACGACGGCGAGGTTGATGCGGGAACCCGAAGTGGTTCCCCCAGTCTGCTGGGCAATGGCGGTCAGGCACGACAGGCCCGCCGCGACGGTTACGGAGATTCTCAGCGGCCACAGGGCGCGTTACTAATTGAGAAGTGTTTTCATGATTGGGAAAGATTGACGAAGCCGACTTCAGCATAGCCTTTAAATACCCCTTCCGACGGATGAATACCAAGAAGGAACTCATCGGCGGGTGCTGATTAGAAACGCACCCGTGTGCTTTCTCATCGCGGACTGCGAGGTGGCGCGTGGTGCACACGGCAACTCCTAAAGATCCTTTTCTTGCGGCGAATATGGATTACCCGGGTTCCGCATTGTTGCGCCATTACCGTTGTTCCCGCCTGTTCCGTTCCCACCATTATCACTATTCGGAATCGCGCGGATCTGAAACACGGCCGTGGCTCCAGGAGTAATCGGTACATTTTCCGCTTTCCAATTCCACAGTGTGCCATTCGTGCCCTTGTTGGATGTTAATGTAGCTTTTACTCCATTGACCCAGACCGTGTGGTCATTGGTGTTGATCGCGCCAGTCACGGTTATTGTCGGATTCATTGAGTAAATTCTCATCCGCGGGATCCATGGTCATTTCAACCGTGCTGCTACTTACAGTAATATTGGTCTTTGCAGTATTCCCCCAATTGTCGGTTGCAGTTAAGGTCAGCCAATTCGTGCCGGTTTGCAGCGGTAGATCTTCAAACCAGAATTTGCCATCTCGCTCGACCAAGGCGGTTCTTTCATTCGTGCCGCCAGTGCTCGCCACTTTTGCGGTTAGTTGAGCGGTGAAGTCATCCACCAGTCCGCGCCATGTAAACGCATCACCGCATAACTCAGCACTATCCTGCGGCCACCAGAGTTCAACAACGGGCGCAACCGAATCACCAACCAGCGTGAAATCAAGATTTGTCGTTGTTGAATTACCAGCCTTGTCTGTCGCATGAATCGTGATTGTGTTGAGATTGGTTGTCAGTCTCAGGTCAAAGCCTTGAATCGTGCTTGTCGTGAACTCGAAAGTGTTCGTGTCGTAGAACCGGTCGCGCACATAGATCAGTTGATGGCTGAACACCCCGAGGGCGTTGCTTACGTCGCAAGAAATGCGGGAAAGCGCTTCTGCACTGTAACCCTGCAATTCAATCATGGGCTGCGTCACCGTGCTGGTCGCCGGATTGGTGATTACAATGATGAGTGGTGTCGCAATCATCGACGCGTCTGAGGTTCGCTGGCAAATGCGGTTCAATACCAAAGCTGTGCGGCACTTGCGTGTTTTGCCCCCTTTGGAAACAAGAATAGCCAAAGGTTTGGCAATTAGCGATTGGCAACAAGGCACCCGATGTGCTCTTATCAAAAATAGCGGAATAGAATCATGACGTGCCGCGTATGTTCATCTATCGAGTTTCCACGCCTCAAAGGCTGGAAACGCTCCCCAATCTGGTTGAGAAATCGTCCGAATGTGAAACCTACAGCAACCCGTCACGCAGTAAGATACTCAATCGCTATCGGGGTGCTCATTGGAATTGCAGCGCTGTTGGGCACACCCATGCGGGTGCGCGGCGCCCAACTGACGCATCGCTACAGTTTTTCCGGTAATGCCAATGATTCGGTCGGAACCGCCAATGGGGTGTTGCTCGGTACCGCGACAGTCAGTGGTGGCTCGTTGGTGTTGAACGGCGCGAGCAGCTATCTTGCGCTGCCGGGCGGAATTGTGAGCAACTACGATTCGATGACTTGGGAAATGTGGATCACCGACAATGGCAGCGGCGCGTGGGCGCGCATATTTGATTTCGGGAATGATACGAGTACTTATCTGTTTCTGACTTTGCCGGGCGGATCTGGAAACTTGCGGGCAGCCTACAAGAACGGCGGGGGAGAACAAATCACCGAATGGACAGGGAACCGCCCGCCGGTGGGCGAGAAAACGCACATAGTCCTGACTTCCGATCTCGCCACGCAAACGGGCCGTCTGTATGTCAACGGGGTCCAAGTGGGAATCAACTCGGCGCTTAATATTACGCCTGCAAGCCTGGGCGTGACGACGAACAACTGGCTTGGCCGCTCGCAATGGGCCGCGGACCCGTATTTCATTGGGTCAATCGACGAATTCCGAATTTACAGCGGAGCTTTATCCTCGGAGGAGGTGCTGGCGGATTATCAAGGCGGTCCGGACCTGATTCCCTTCGGCCCTGTATCGGTGGTTGGCCAGCCGCAAAATCAGTCCATCGTCGAGCAACGGAACGTCACAATTTCTGCAAGCGTTGGAGGCTCGCCGCCGATTTCGCTGCAATGGTTCCGCAACAGCGCCCCGCTTCCCGGCGCAACCAATCTTGCGTTCACCTTCACGACTGCGTTGTCGAACAACAACGACTCGTTCCAACTGCGCGCGACGAACGTTTTCAACAGCGCGACGTATTTCGCCATCAGCAGCAACGCCATTCTATCGGTGCTGCCAGACACAAATCCGCCGGTGCTGTTGAACGCGCAAGGCGCCTCGACCAATGGCGTGAACTTGTTCTTCTCTGAAGCGCTTCGCGCGGACAGTGTCACCAACAAATCGAACTACACACTCACTGGTCCAGGCGGGAGCGCAACGATCAGCAACGCGATACTCGACGCATCCGGCACGAAAGTGACACTGACCACCGTGCCGTTGATCGTCGGATCGAATTATACCGTGACCGTAACGGGTGTGCGCGACCTGGCCGGTAATCTTATTGGCTCCGCCAATCAGGCGAGCTTCATCGCGACCATCTTCACACTGCAAGATATCGGTTCGCCATCACAGTTTGGATTTTTTCAGACGGTGAGCAACGGACTGTCGCTCGTGGCAGGTGGCACAAACATTGGCGGGACCAGCGATCAGTTCAGCTTCGCCTACGAGACGCGGACGGGTGATTTCGATGTTCAATTGCGGCTCGGTTCGCTTGGACTTTCCGACCCTTGGGCAATCGCAGGCTTGATGGCCCGGGACGGCACAAGCACGAACGCTGCGTTTGCCGCGAGCTTCGCCACGCCCGGTCCGGCAGGCAACTTCTTTCAATCACGCACAAATGCCGGCGCGACCGCGACCCAAACCGGATTCTTTCCCGTGAATTATCCTGACACGTGGCTGCGACTAAGACGCGTTGGCAGCGTATTCACTGGTTACGCGAGCTTTGATGGCAGTTCGTGGTCATTGCTCGGTTCGGCGACATTCGCTGCGTCCGGATCACTGCAAGTGGGAATCGCTGTCAGCAGCCACAATCCGTCGCAAACCACGATCGCCGCTTTCTCCGGCTTCGGCGCCACTACGAACACCGCTGTGTCCAGCGCGCCGCTGCCATTCGAACCGCTCGGCCCTACATCGCGCAAGACCGGGCTGGTCATTTCCGAAATCATGTATCACCCGGCTCCGGCAGCGATCACCGGCAGCCTTGAGTTCGTCGAGATCTACAATTCAGACATCGTCTCCGAGGACATGAGCGGCTATCGGCTCTCCGGCGACGTTGATTTCACTTTTCCGTCAGGAACGATTCTCCCGAGCGGCGGCTTTCTCGTCGTGGCGCACAACCCAGCCGCGCTTCAGAGTTATTACGGGATCAGCGGCGTGCTCGGTCCATTCACCAACAATCTTCCCAACGACAGCGGCACCGTGCACCTGCGCAACGAGTTGAACGGTGTTGTGCTCGAAGTGAACTACGGTTCGAAGGCCCCATGGCCCGTATCGCCAGACGGCGCGGGGCACTCGCTCGTATTGCGGCGGCCGAGCTACGGCGAGAACGATCCGCGCGCGTGGGCGGCGAGCGACGTCATCGGCGGCTCACCGGGTCGCGTGGATTCGTTCGGTCCGGAACCGTTGCGAGGCGTGGTTATTAACGAAATTCTGGCACACACTGATCCGCCGAACCTCGACACCATCGAATTGTTCAACGCCGGCTCGCAGTCGGTTGACCTCACTGGCTGCGTCATCACCGACGATCCTGACACGAACCGATACGTCATCGGTTACGTCGCCATTCCTGCGCGAGGGTTCGTTTACTTCACGGAGACGCAACTCGGTTTTCGTTTCGACGCGGCAGGTGAAACAATTTACTTAAAAAATCCAGCGAAAACCCGTGTGCTCGACGCGCTGCGATTCGAAGAACAGGAGAACGGCGTTTCATTCGGGCGTTATCCCGATGGCGGCAACGATTGGTACAGGCTCGTTGCAAACACCTTTGGCACCACGAACTCTCCGCCCAGCAACAACGTGATTGTCATCAATGAAATCATGTACAACCCGCTGTCCGGCGACGACGGCTTGCAATACGTCGAGCTCTACAATCGCGGATCGGGCGCGACGAACCTTGCCGGCTGGAAACTGGAGGACGGCATCAGCTTCACGTTTCCGACGAACACCATCATTCCTGCCAACGGGTATATCGTCGTGGCCAACGACGCGGGGAAATTGATGTCGAATTATGCGAACCTCAACATGACCAACACCGTCGGAGATTTTGGCGGCAAACTGTCGCACGGCGGTGAGCGCATCACGCTGACCAAACCTGTGCCGCATCACATCGCGGACTCCAACGGAGTCATCATTGCGACGAACACGCTCGACATCATCGTGGACGACGTGACCTACGGCACTGGAAGGCGGTGGGGTCAGTGGTCGGACGGCGGCGGAAGCAGCCTGGAGTTGATTGACCCGCGCGCAGACCGGCGCCGCGCCGCGAATTGGGCGGACAGCGACGAGAGTGCGAAAGCTCCATGGACGACGATCGAAAACACGGCGTTGACGGGACTCGGCATGGGCAGCGGCACGAATGGTAACGGCGCGCCTAATCGCTTTGAGTTCTTCCTGCAAGGCCCCGGCGAATGTCTCGTCGACGAAGTCGAATGCCTGAGCAATGGCGGCACGAACCAAATTGCGAACAACGGCTTCGAATCGGGCGCAAGCGGCTGGGCGTTCCAGGGAACGCACAGCAAGACAACCGTGGAGGCGGGCGGCGCGTTCGCCGGTTCGGGCGTGTTGCATGTGCGCGCCACCGAGCGCGGTGACACCGGCGCCAACCGCATTCGCACCGCCATCGCGCTCATGCCCGTCGGCGGCACGAACCAAGCAACGCTGCGCACGCGTGTGCGGTGGCTGCGCGGCGAGCCAAACATTTTATTTCGGCTGCGCGGCAACTGGATGGAATGCACGGGAGTGATGAACGTGCCGGCGAATCTTGGGACGCCCGGATTGCCGAACTCACGGCTGGTAGCAAATGCTGGCCCGGCGATATTCGATGTTTCGCACGCGCCAATTCTTCCAGCGGCAAACCAACCGGTGGTTGTCACTGCGCGAGCGAGCGATCCCGATGGCGTTCTGGCGCTCACTCTTCGCTACCGCGTTGATCCTGCCGCCACCTATGCAGGCGTGAGCATGAAAGACAATGGCGCAAACGGTGATGAGATCGCGAACGACGGAATTTTTTCTGCCACCATTCCAGCGCAGCCGTCTGGCACCTTGGTGGCATTTTACGTTTCCGCCTTGGACGCATTTGGGGCCACGACCCGCTTTCCAGCGGATGCCACGCGCGAATGCCTCGTGAATTTCGGCGAGACGCAGCGCGCGGGCAGCCTGGGCAGTTATCGCGTGTGGGTCACGCAGGCAAACCTTAGTATCTGGGGCAGCCGCGAAAAGAACAGCAACGAGGGGCTCGACGCCACGTTCGTCTATGGCAACTCGCGCGTGATTTACAATGCGCAGACGCTTTACGGCGGCAGCCCTTTTCATACGCCGGTTTACAACGGGCCATTGGGAAGCTTTACCTGCAATTACAATGTTGTCATGCCGGAGGACGACCCGTTGATTGGCGCGACGGATTTCAACCTTGAAGGACAAAACACAGCCGAGTCCGCCTCGCCGTTCAACAATGATGCGAGCGCGACGGCGGAGACGACTGCACATTGGATGGCGCGCAAAATCGGCGTCGCGCCGGAAAACCGGCGATACATCATCGTCTATCTCAACGGCCAGCAGCGTGGATTGCTTTATTACGATTACCAGCAGCCGAATCGCGAAGTGCTCGACACTTACTACGCCGATGACCCGAACGGCAATTTGCACAAGATTGAAGACTGGTTCGAGTTCGACGACGCCGGCTCCGGCCAGAGTTACACGACCGCGCGGCTTGAAAATTACACGCTCAACGGCAAGAAAATTCCCGCGCGCTATCGCTGGAACTTCCGCCCGCGCGCGCGTGGCGTAAGCTCCCCGAACGACTTCACGAACCTGTTCGCACTTGTGGACGCGCTGAATGCCCCGGGGCCGGAGCCTTACAATAGCGCGACGCTCAACCTCGTGGACGTGCAGGAGTGGATGCGTATGTTCGCGGTGGAGCACATGGCGGGGAACTGGGACAGCTACGGCTACGAGCGCGGCAAGAACATGTTTGCTTACAAGCCGCAAAACAGTCCGTGGCGGCTGTTGCTCTGGGACATTCAGCTTGTCTTCGGCAAAGACAGCAATCCACCCACGCAATCTCTCTTTGACGTGGAAGACCCGACGATTCTGCGGTTGATGCAGAACCCGCCAACCGCGCGCGAGTACTGGGCCGGACTGCTGGAACTCGCGAACGGCCCGATGTTGCCGGCAAATTACAGTGCGCTGATGGACGAGCGCACAGCGGCATTACTGGCCAACAACGTGCCGGTCACCGATACCTCGAGCATCAAGTCGTGGATTGCCGCGCGCCGCAGCTACATTCTTTCGCAAATGCCGCAGGCGAATTTCTCCACGAGCGGCAGCGTGTTCACATCCTCGTCGAACAGTTTCGTGTTGACCGGCTTCGCGCCTATCGGCGTGGAAAAAATCCTGGTAAACGGCGCGGCGTATCCGCTCACCTGGACGAGCACAACAGGTTGGCGACTGAACATTCCACTGAATGCCGCCGGCATGAACACGCTCCAGCTTCAAGCCGTGGATAGAGATGGAAACACTGTTTCAAACGGCACAACCACCGTGACCGTGAATTACACCGGCACGATTGTTCAGCCCGAAGGCAACGTGGTGTTCAACGAGATTCAATACCAGCCGGCGCTGGACGGCGCGGCGTTCGTTGAATTGTTTAACACACAGTCGAACTACACGTTCGATCTTTCGGGCTGGAGCGTAAATGGAATTGACTACACATTTCCGGAGGGCGCGACCCTGCCTCCGCGTGGCTTTTTGGTGCTCGCCGAAAATCCGTACGCATTCGCTGTCGCTTACGGCGCGACGAACCCGGTCTTTGGACAGTACGCCGGCAAGCTCGATAAGGATGGGGAGACGCTCACGCTGTTCCGGCCGGGCGCTGGAACGAATCTGACTGTCGTGGATCGCGTTCGCTACGAAGCCGCCGCGCCGTGGTCGACCGTAACGAACGGAGTTTCGCTTCAGCTCATTGACGCCGCTCAGGACAACAGTCGCGTCGCGAATTGGGTTACAGTGCCAACCAATCCGCTGCCTCCGACGCCGCAGTGGGTTTATGCCACGACAACAGGCACTGCTTCCAGTTCGACGCTTTACATTTATCTGCAATCGGCCGGGGACGTTTACATCGACGATATGAAACTTGTCGCGGGTAGCGTGGCTGAGCAGGGCGCAAATCTGCTGGCCAACGGCAATTTCGAATCACCTCTGAGCGGCACGTGGAACATCTCGGCAAATCTTTCGAGCTCCGCATTGAGCGTGAGCGTGAAACACTCCGGCAATTCAAGTTTGCACGTCGTCTCGACCAGCGCCGGCTCGACTCAAGGCAGTTCGATTTGGCAGACGATTTCGTCCTCACTGACAAGCGGCGCTGCCTATACATTGAGTTATTGGTATCTGCAAAGCACCAACGGCGGACCGCTCACGGTTCGGCTTTCCGGCTCCGGAATTGTTTCCACCGTGAATCCCGCTCCGCCAGCAACGGGCCTTTCTGCGCGCGCAACGCCCGGCACAGCGAATTCAGTCGCGTCAACGCTTCCTCCATTCCCGCCGCTCTGGCTGAACGAAGTGCAGGCCAACAACATCACCGGACCGCTTGATAATTTTAACCAGCACGATCCATGGACGGAAATTTTCAACACCGCGCCGACGAATTTCAGTCTTGCGAACTATTTTCTCACCGACACCTACACCAATCTGACGAAGTGGGCGTTCCCGTCGGGCGCTTCAGTTCTATCGAACGGCTTCGCGATGGTGTGGTGCGACAATCAAACAAATCAGACCGTCAGCAACTCGTTACATGCGGCGTTCACGCTCGCTTCCGGCGGCGGTAGCATCGCCCTGACACGCATTATCAATGGGACGACGCAGATGGTGGATTACCTGAATTACACGAATCTGCCTTCGAACTGGAGCTATGGTGACGTGCCGGACGGCCAGCCATTTTATCGTCGCGAGATGTTTTATACCACACCTGGCGCGACAAATAATGGCACTTCTGCGCCGCTCTCCGTGTTCATCAACGAATGGATGGCGGACAATTCCCATACGCTGGCGAATCCGTTAAATGGCGCGTACCGATGATTGGTTTGAAATCTATAATACGGGAACAAACGCTGCTGACTTGGGCGGATATTATCTGACCGCCAATCTTACGAACAAAACGAAGTTTCTCGTGCCGGGCGGAGGACGGTACATTGTTCAGCCGCAAGGATTCCTCGTGATCTGGGCCGACAACAACAGCGGGCAAAACAGCACCAATCATCCCGAACTGCATACAAACTTCAAACTCAGCAAATCCGGTGAAGCGCTCGGCCTGTTCGCCGCGGATGGCACAACCATTGACGCGGTGAGTTTTGGCGCTCAATCCACTGACGTCAGCGAAGGGCGATTCCGTGACGGCGGAGCAAATCGTTATTTCATGCCGATGCCAACACCCGGCGCACCAAACGTTATTCCGAACACACCGCCCACGTTGAGCGCAATTGCTGACCAGCACGTTTATCTCGGTGAGACGGTTCATTTCTCCGCGAGCGCCACGGATTACGAGACTCCGGTTGCCGATTTGTTTTTCAGCTTGGATAGCACACCAGCAGGCTCGTCCATCACCGCCGGTGGCGTGTTCACATGGACCGCGGCGAACGTCGCCGCGCCGAGCACGAATTACGTCACCATCGTTGTAACGGACACCGGTTCGCCTGTGCTGTCGGATGCAAAGACCTTCGCGATCGTCGTCGAACCCCCGCCGCAGTTTAGCAGCATCCAACTTCCGGGCGACGGTCTCGTGCATTTCTCATTTAACACGCTGCTGGGCCAGACTTATCGGATTGAATTCAAGAACGACCTCAATGATCCCGACTGGTTGCCCTTCGTCGATGACTTCGCTGGAACAGGCGGAATGGTGGAAATCACCGATAGCCTGGTTGCACCTCAGCGGTTCTTCCGAATCGTGGTGGTCCTGTAATCCGGGCTCAAGCGGTCTTTATTTCGCTTTCATCCTGAATGTAAGTCCTGCCGCGATAGAACGGGCTGATGACGAGCCAAAGGATCGCCGTTACAAGCATCACCTTCACAAAGAAGAAGAAGTAAGCCGCACCCTGGAGCTTCACGGAGCCGTCAGGGTTTTGGATGAAGTGATTGACCAGGGCGGTGAAAGAGTTGCCAAGCGCGATGGAGCCGAGATAGGTACACATTACCAGTGACTTCAATGCTTTCGGCGCTTGAGTATAGGCGAATTCGAGGTGCGTGACCGAAACCAACACTTCGCCGAGTGTCAGCACGAGAAACGCGAGGATTTGCCAGATGATGTGTGGAGTCTCACCGTGATCGAGTCGCACTTGAATCCATCCGACAATCGAGAATGCTATGATCACCGTGAAGAGGCCCATGCCGAATTTCCGCAGCGGTGTGACCCGGAAAATCCTGTTCAATGCGGGATAGAGCACATAGGAGGTCAGCGGCAGCATCGCGAGGACGAACACGGGGTTCACTGTTTGAATCTGTTCCGGCTTCCAATCGTAACCGAACATGTAACGGTTCATCTTCTCGGCTTGAATGACCCACGAAGAAAAATTCTGTTGCCAAAGCGACCAGAACATTGCGCCGAAGGGAACGAGAATCAGGAGATTTACTAAAGCCTTCAGATTTTCTTCTTGCCTGAACAGTTCGAAATACTTCGTCAAGCCAATCGGCTGGATGTGGACGAATCGCCTGCGTCCCATCCAGAACACAACCGTCGCAATCAGCATTGCAATCCCAGGAACACCGAATGCCACGTGCGGCCCAATGCGATGAAGAAACTCAGGAATCAGTATCGTCGAAAAGGCCGAACCAAGGTTGATCGAAAAGTAAAACCAACTGAACACTTTCGGCAGGAGATGCTGGTTCGACTGGCCGAACTGGTCGCCGACGTTGGCGCTGACGCAGGGTTTGATTCCGCCTGCGCCTAGAGCAATTAATGCGAGACCGAAGAACAGGCCGAAGCGCGTGTCGTTGATCGCGAGCGCAAGGTGGCCGAAGCAATAGACGATGGAGAGAAAAAGGATGACAAGATACTTGCCAAGCAAAGCGTCCGCGAGAAACGCTCCCAGGATCGGCAGGAAATAGGCGCAGGAGACGAAGGCGTGATACCACGTCTCCGCCTGTGCGTCGGTCATGTGATCCGCCTGGCCTTGTGCGTTCATCAGGTACTGCGTCATGAAGATCACGAGAATCGAATTCATGCCATAGTAGCTGAACCGTTCGGCGGCTTCGTTTCCAACTATGAAGCCGATGCCGGGCGGCATCTTATCAGTTTTCAAAGGCGCGGTTCGGTACTTAGTGTTGGCCATAAATCTTAAGTGCACCTGCGGTTCAGGACAGCAATGCCGCTGAACCGCTCATTGCTCATTTACTCGTCAGCCCCAAATCTCTTCGCACCAGTTCAGGAATGTGTTTCAAAGGAATTGAGCCGTGGCGGATCACCGCCTCGTGATAGCGGCCAAGGCTGAACTTGTCGCCCAGTTCGCGCTCGATTTGCTGGCGCAGCCGGTAATGCGCCATGCGCCCGACGAAATACGTGCTAAGCTGAACCGAGCTTTGCTTGGCGCGAATGATTTTCAACTTCGCCTCGCCTTCGGATTGAAACGCGTCTTCGGTCAGGAACCTCATCGCTTCGTTGTCGCTCATATTCTCGCAGTGCATCTTGTGATCGAGAATCGCGTTTCCGACCGCTCGCAAATAAAATTTCAGTTGCATCAAGCGCAATCGCAGGTCGCCATCGCCGTAACCCTGATCGAGCATCGTCTGTTCGCCGTGTACACCGCCCAGCCTTCGACGAACGGACCGTTCTGCAGCACGCGCCGGATGAGTGATGGCGTGCGATTGGCATATTCGAGTTGCACGTAATGGCCCGGATAGCCCTCGTGAATCGTAAGGATTTGCAGCATGTGCTGGTTGTATTCCTCAAGAAAACTTTCCACCTGCTGCGGCTTCCAATCGGATGGCGGCGGGCTGACGGCGTAATAGCTTGCCGCTTTGGGATCGAGCGGCGGCGCGTTTTCCAGATAGGCCAGCGAATTGCCACGGCGGAACTCCGGCATTTCAATGACCTGGCAGCGGTCTGGCTCGGGCAGGCGAAGATAATCGTGGTCGCGAATGAACGTCTTTATGCGTTCTACGGTTGAGCGCGCATCCGTCACCAAATCTTCCGGCCTACCGTGTTCCTGGTCCACGGCGTCAATGACCTTCGTGATTGTCTCACGTCGGCCTTCCTGGTCGTCCGGAGGCAACGGTTTCTGTGGGAAGTAATGACTCCAAAGCTGGCACGAGATGACGAACATGTCTCGCGTGACACGCTCGAACTCAACCTGCGCATCCGCAAACGTCTGATTACCGGTCATACCGGCTTCCGTTTCCAACTCGAATTTCTGATAGAATTTCTTCTTTCCGAGCCGCCAGTTGCCCGTCGCGCGAGCCATCAGATCGCCTTCGAGAAATCTCTGAAAATCTTTTAGCTCGGTGGCGACCGGAGCTGCGGCCGATTTCAATTTATCGAGATGGATCGTATTTGCGGCCAGTTCGAAGATTCCTTTTTCATAAAAATCGATCGAGCCGCGGTTCTGGCGAATTGCCGTTTCAAGAATCGGCTTGGGCGGGTGCGCCAGGGTCTTCTTCGCCTCAGTGAGAATTCGGGGAATCTGCTCCAAGCGCGCGATACAATTAGCGACGTTTGTTTCCAGCGGCAGCGTGGATTGTGTGAGCAGCAGATAAGCGCCGTCATTGATGTAGTTGCCATAGGTGCGCGGATCCTCCTCGAACGGATGCATGTTTTCAGCCTGCCAGATTTGCGTCTTCAGATCGTCCCGGAAGATTTCAAAATCAATTTGGCCGTCGCGGGAGAGCTTCCCGTAATTAATCTGCGCCGGCAGCTTCTTCAACGTCTCCCGAGCGAGCGCAACCCAGCCATCGCGCGCCTGTTTGGAAATATCATCAAGCTGGTTGTCGAAACGATGATCGCCGAGGCGCGTCGCGCTGAGTGGTTGCTGGACAAAATACTTTTCGAGATAGGTTTTGAAGAACGATTCCAGTTTCGTGTCCTCGTCAGACTGACCAAAGGCGGCGAACGCAACGCCGGCCAGTGCAATCGTGAGGATTTCTTTGAGTAGCGATTTCATTAGTGCAATCATATTCCCAGCCTTCATGGCTTTATCCCCGCCAACAGCGCCAGTTCACGCCATTTCCAAAAGCAATCGACATCAGCAAATCCGATTTGCCGCAACCAGCCAAGCTGAGTTTCCACAGCAGAGCACCGGTTCGATGGATCTTCGTCTGCAAGCTTCATTCCGCACTCGCGAAAAAACCTCTCATGCAGGACGCGCGTGGGCGCGAAGATACATGTTCGAGGTTGCAGAACACGCCGCCGGGTTCGAGCATCGTGAACACTTCTTCATAGAGCGAGATCTTTCGCGCATCGTTCAGGTGATGGATGGCAAAACTGGATATTACGGCATCGAACAAGCCGAGCCGCGGCAATGAATGTTCCAGGTTATGTTCGATCAGTGAAATTGTGGACTGCCCGGCAAAACGCTTGCGCGCTGCATCCAACATCGTCGGCGATGAATCCAGCGCCACGCCCTGTAGCTGAGGATGTGCGGTCTTGACCAGGAACAGTAACCGGCCGTCGCCTGTTCCCAGATCCAGGACGCGTTTAACTCCGCGCTCCAGGAGTTCCAAGACCACACTTTCGCCTTCCGCTCGATGCGGTATTCCGTCTGCTCTGGCCAGGTAAGCCAGCGCGTGAGCCGGTCGGGAGTAATCATTGTGCGCGGACGAACGCATTAGCTGACGAACGCTACCGCTTGGTTTCTCGGAGCAATCTGCCCAAATATTTCTTCCACAGCACGGCTTTCGTGTGGCTGCCGTGGCCCACGGTTCGATCGGTTTCGGGAAGAACGATGGCTCTGCCGTGTTTCACGCGTTTGATTTCGCGTTCTAAAATGTTCTGGTCCGGCGGATTGATCAGATCATCCGCGGAATTGATTGCGAGCAGTGGCGCCTTGATCTTTTCCAGGTCAGGGCCGGGATCGTAATCGCGCGATGCCTCAAACGCGTAAAGCACGTCATTCGCGTCGTGGTTCGTCGGAAAACTCGCGACGTAGGCATCGAGCGCGGCGTCCGCCGATGCGAGTGTCGGATGCAGGCGACTTTGAATCGCTGGATTGCTGCCCATGAAATCCATGGTTTCCGCGGCAAGCTTCAAACCGAACGGCTGCTGCTCGTAGTTTCCGCCACGCCAATCCGGCGCGCCGCGAATCGCGTCAATAATGATGCGTCGCCACATCCGATTGCGGCCGGAGATTTGCGTTGGCAAACTCGCCAGCGGCATCAGCGAGTCCATGAAGTCCGGATGCATCTCGCCCCAAAGCCAGGTGTGCATCCCGCCCATCGAAGTGCCCATGACGAGTCGCAGATGATCCACGCTCAAGCCTTCGGTGAGCAGGCGATACTGCGCTTCAATCATGTCTCGATAGCCGTAATTCGGAAATTTCGCGCGCAAGCCATCGCTCGGCTTGCTCGATTTTCCGTGGCCGACGTTGTCTGGAATGATGAGGTAATAGCGCGAGACGTCGAGTGGCTGCCCTTTGCCGTAAAGCTCATCCGCAAATTCGCTGCGAAGAAATTGTGCGCTGCTCCCGGTCGTCCCGTGAAGAATCAGCACCGCATTGCGGACTTTGCCGCTCGCATCCCGCTCCGGCTGACCGAACGTGAGATAATGCATCCGCAATTCCGGAAGTGATTGTCCGTTGCGAAAATGAAAGTCGCGGATGACGAAATCACCTTCCCTTGGTGGCGAAGATTCGGCCGCATCGGAAGCAATCACCAAGAGCCACAGTACCGCGGCGGCTGATGCAGCGCCGGTCCGTTTCAAAATGACACTCATAAGGCGACGGAAATCCTGTTGCCATTGAACTCAACCCGCTTTCCTTTCACGCCGCCACCCGCGATTTCCACCGCAAACGCCCGCACGCCACCCGGCCATTTTTTCATGCGCGCGTCCGGCTCAATTGTCAGGCGCTTATTCGAATCGTCCCAATGGAATCGAATCCAAATCGTTTTCGCATCGGAACCGTTCAAATAGCCGAGGCTTTGGCCGTCGTCATCGTAAAGCGTGAATTCTCCATCCGCGCCGGGATAAATCTTCAACGTCGTCGGTTCGGTCACAGGTTGCGTCACGTACTGGCGGATCGGGTCGAGCGGGATGATTGCTCCGGCGCGAACATAAATGGGCATAGTTGCCAGGTCCACCGGACGTTCGATCCATTGCGCGCCGGAAACCTTCTTGTCTATCCACCAGTCGAACCATTCGCCCGCTGGCAAATAGACGCGGCGCGAGGCCGCGGCTTTTTCGGTGACCGGCGCGATGAGCAGATCGCGGCCCCAGAGAAATTCATCGCCAGGTTTCACCGCGTCCGCGTCCTTCGGATAATGCATCCAGAGCGCGCGCATGAGCGGCAGGCCAGTGTCGTGTGATTCGCGCGTGGCAGTGTATGTGTATGGCATCAACTCGTAGCGAAGATTGAGATACTGACGGCAGACCGGCTCGACAGCGGCATTGTGGAGTTCGGATGGATCAGGCGCGGGGCGTGATTCAATTGGCCCGACTTCGCCGGTGTCCCAACCCCAGGGGCGATGCAACCACCAGTTCCGGCCATGCGAGCGAAACGACGGAGTGAACGCGGCAAACTCGAACCAACGCGCGTACAATTCGCCGGTGAATTCGCGGTTCGTGCTTGGGAAAAACCCGCCAATGTCCGTTCCCCAAAAAGGCGAGACGCTCAACGAGGAATTTTGTCCGACTTTCACCTGCGCCGCCAGCGTGCGCCAGCTTGAACTGATGTCGCCAGACCACACCCAGCCGCCGTAACGCGCAATTCCCGGAGCACCGTTGCGCTGGAGATTCCAGGGACGGACGTTTGGTCGCTCGCTGAGCGGCCCTTCATAATACATCCGATGACGCGCAAGCCGGCTCGGCACGTCAAACCAGTCGCCTTCATCCGGCCACCAGCCATCCACGCCGTCGGCGAACAGTTCGCCATGCCTTTTCCAATAGGTCTGGATGTGGAGCGCGTCGAGTGTGTCGCCCGGCGCGGGCGGGATGCTTCCATGGAGCGAGGGATACAGCGACCGCGAATCTCGCGAGCGCGGGTCCTGGGGCACAACGTGCAGCGCGACATGGATATTCAGCGCGTGCAGGTCGCGAATTACTTCGGCCGGGCTGCGAACGAAGACGTTTGTGTTGAATGCAAAGGAGTCGTGAGAAAAATTCCAGCCGGCGGGACAGAAACCCGTGCCCAGAAGAATGAACGTGTCGCAAGGAAGATTCTTTTCCCGGAATGTTCGCGCTTCAGCCAGGATGTCCGCTTCGGTCGAAAGCGTCCGGTGCGACTGCATGTAGCCCAAGGCCCATTTCGGCGGCATCACCGGCGCGCCGGTCAGCCGGATGAACTCGCGCATGGCGTCCGCCGGTTCGCGCGCGTCGATTACAAAGATCTCTGCGCTGCCCGGTTCTGAATCGCGTTGCGGACGAAATACCCCGTGCTCGCCGCGCAAATCCACGCTGCCGTAAGGCGCGCTGAAGAACATTGCCCAGCCTTCCGTTCCAATGAGGAAGGGCGAAAAAATCCGCGTGCCGAGTTCGGCGAGTTTGTAGCGCTGCCCGTTGATAAGCGGAAAATTGTAGCCACGCCGGTCAAATTGGTCGCCGCCTTCACCCAAACCGAGCACCGGGGCAGCCGTGCGGAACGATATTGAACTCGTTTCCTCGTTGTCGCCGAACACCAATTCCTGCACGAGGGAGCCGTCCCGCCGGGTAATAGTGATCGTCAGCGGCTGCGGTTTGAGTAAAAGGCGCAAGTTCCCGGCGCGAACTTCCCTTGGCTTCGTCAGCTCGCGAATTTTGAGTCGCTCTTGTGAGGGAAACGGCGTGAGCATGGCAGACGGCAGCGAATTGTTCCCCCGCCCGTGTTCATCCAACGGAGAAAACGCGATGCGAACCGTCTGGTCGCTCACCTCGCCGACGGTCAATTCAGCCGCGGTGTCGCCGAATCGTATGCGCGCATTATCAGGTCTTTCCTGCGCGTCGGTGAGCAGGCAGTTGAACGCAAGAGCGAAGCTCAGGAGGATTTTCAAGCTGATGCGGCGAGTATGGCAGGCAATGCGCTGCGCGTCATAAAAGCCAGTGATGTTCGTTCGAGTCATCTCAATTCTCAATTGACAGCGGACACCTTAAGGATTGCGGTGGCCGCTTTTGACGGATCGCTTTCTGAAACTGCTTTTAGCGTAACCGTTCCAGATGAAGCCCCCCCGGATCTTCGGGACACGAACACGGGCACCGATTGCTCACCGCCGAATTTCACCGCAGCCAACGTGTTCTGAAGGTCCGCAGACCAACCGTTGCCGTCCGCGGAAACAGACAGTCGATAAATATCGGAAGTCAGGTAGTCGTTGAAGTCGCTCTGGTGCAATGCAGGGTCGGTATGCGTGGCTTGCCCGGTGTTCTTAAGTTGAAAGGTGCATCGCGTGTTCGGTTCGCGGACCGCCGCATCAGAGGATGCCGTGAGGGCGACGCCGTGCTGCTGCGGCCCCGAACCGTCGAGTGAGCGCACGCCGAGCGTGTAGGAGCGAATTCCGTTCGAGTCCTTCTGCAAATCGATTACATAAAAGTGCAGTCGATTCGGTATATCCTCATGCTCGAATTGGCTCCCTGAATCCACGCCGGCGTGAAACAGCGCGTCATTCAACTGCCGGTAATCGGCAATTGTCCGCATGATGGGCCTGCGCGTTCCGGGTTGAATATAGTCCGATTGATTGATGTCTTCCGGATGCGCGTCAATCACCCAGATGAATCCGTTAAAGCCATTCGTCCCGCCGTTGCGGCCTTCGCGATCCTTGTTCTTCGCAATCAACACGCCGTTGTCCGGACAAAACGAGTCGTAACCGATTCGCTGCACAACTTCCATCGAATAGAAATCGAAATTTGGAATGCCGGCGGAAAGCGCATTGGTGCTCGGATCATCTGGCGGTGTGCGGTCGCGCGGCTCCGCCCCGTCCAGTCTGACGGTGATGCCGGCGAAAGTGTTTGGCAGAGGGTCCACTTCGCGCGCCGTGATCGTAGCGACGGCGAGGCCGGACTTCGCGAGGCCGTCTCGATTAAGCATCAGGATTTGCGACCTCGTTATGAACCCATTCAGAAGCCGGTTCCGGAGCATCAAGCCCGCGGGCATCCTTGCGCCCGAAAGCGATGGGATTTTCCAGCGGCTGTGGGGACCTTCGGGACCATTGAACGAACCGCGATCCATCATATCCCACGGGCCGACAGCCACCCTGCGATACGGCTGAACGTAAGGGTTATTGTTCAAATCGCCGATGCTGAAGGCGTAATGACCAAGCTCGTGCATGATCGTGCCGGAGTTTTCGCCCTGCCGAATCGAGGCCACACCCCACTGTTGCGCGCCCGCAAGCCAGCTTGTCCACGGCACGTATCGCGTCGGAACCCAACGCGGTTTTTCGGGATTGGGATTGCCCCACTCGGGCGGAATGTCGTCCTTCGACTGAAATTTCATTTCACCGAACTCCTGCCACACGCCGGTTTCATCGTATCCGGCGTAAATGCGCAGCACCGCGCCATTCGGACGGCGATACTTGTTCGCGATGTCGTCACCTTTGTCCGCGCGCCAGAGCGCATCCACATCCGGCTCCATGCGACCGTTCGCTCGTGAGCCGTCCGGAGTCGAATCATTCTGTCGGTGCTCGTTCAGCCCGTAATACCAGAACGGTTTCGGCATTCTGTATGGACCGAACACGTCCACGTTCGTGATGCCGAACTTGCCGCGCGATTGCTCCATCCAATAGCCGTTAATCGTCTGGTAATGATTCAGAGCACTCGGCTTCATCCAGAAATCCGCATAGAACTGGGAGACTTTTTCGCGCGGCACGGGATCAATCTGCGGATTCCCGAACGGGTCGGAGTGTTTCGGCAAGGTGATGACGAACGGCTCGTCAGGAAAATCCATGGTGAGCAAAGCCAGATTAAAACCGCGCTCAGGTTTGAGCGCTGGGTCGGACCAGTTGTGATCAGGAATGGGATGAAAATCGTCCCACGTCATGTCCTGCTGATCCTGCACCTGCTGTGGATCAATCGGCGGCAAGGTGCTCGCTGCGCCACCGGATACTCCGGGTTGAGCCGCCAGTTCGAATTCAGTTGCGGCGAACAACAGCACAGCACAAGCACAACCGAAGAGAAACATCCCGCTAACTCGTGAGAGCAAGTTCAGTGTCACAGTATTTCTTTCTGTTGCGCCGCACACCAGCCGGTCTTCGGTCAGGGTACAGCATTTCCGGCGTTGCCTGCCACAGTCTCCTGTACGGGTGCATTTCGATCTGGCGGTTCCTGATGGAGCAGGTTTTTGATGAAGAAATCCTCAGTGCGTTGTTCAGCATAGCCACGGTTCTCGGGACTCGCAGCGCCGTGATTGGCGTCTGGCACGACCAGATCAAATCGAAATCCTTGCCGGCTTTGATCAGTGCATCCACGAAGCGCATCGTTGATTCCGGTGGCACGTTGGTATCCATTTCGCCAACGATGAGCAGGAGCTTGCCGCGGAGCTTCGCGGCGTTGTCTATGTTCGAACACTGCGAATACCGGTTGTCATCACTCTTTTCCCAGATTTTATCGGGCGACATGTAACCCATCCATTGTTCGTTCCAGGAGGCCTTGTCGATCCGATTGTCGTGGCAGCCCGAATTCGCGACAGCAACCTTGTAGAACTCGGGGTGAAAGAGCACAGCCGCAGCGGCGTTCTGTCCTCCAGCCGACGTGCCGAAAATGCCGACATGATCAATATCCATGAACGGATGCTTTGCCGCAGCGGCTTTGATCCAAAGAATACGGTCGGGGAAGCCCCCGTCTTTGAGATTGTGCCAGCACACGTCGTGAAATGCTTTGGAGCGGTTCGCCGTGCCCATCCCGTCGAGCTTCACCACGATGAAACCGAGTTGATTGTATCGTTCGTAGCGATTCCCACCACTGAAAGATTTCGGTGTGTAGGAATCCTGCGGGCCGCCGTAAATGTCCTCGAGGATCGGATATTTCTTGTTCGGGTCCACGTTATGCGGGAAATAAATATTGCCCCAGATGTCCGTCTTGCCGTCGCGGCCTTTTGCCACGAACACTTCCGGCGCTTTCCAACCGGTGGCTTCCAATTCCGAAATGTCTGCCTCTTCCAACCTGCAAACGAGCTTCCCATCAGAAACGCGCCGCAACTCGTGCTTAGGCGGCATATCCGGACGGCTGTAAGTGTCGATCAGGTATTTCCGGTCGGGTGAATATTGAATCGTGTGATTGCCATTGCCATCTGTCAGCGTCACGAATCCTGTGCCATCGAAATTAACGCGGCAGTAATGAATGAAGTACGGATCCTGATCCAGATTCAAGCCGCTGGCCTGAAACCAAATTTGCCGGTTCTCCTCGTCAATTTTGTCCACGCCGCGCACGACCCACTCACCCTTGGTGATTTGGTTCTTCATTTTTCCAGTCGCTGCATCGATCAGGTAAAGGTGCCTCCAGCCGTCCATCTCGGACGAGTAGATGATCTCGCCGGTATCGTCCAGATAAGTAACGTGCCGCAGGCCACGATTCTCCAAATCTTCCGCGTGCGCTGTCCAGATGAAGGTCTTCGTCTTCTCGTCAACGATATTGCGAACAGCACCGTTGCTCGCGTCAACGTCGATGATGCGGAAGCGTTGATGCCCGCGGTCCTCCTGTTCGTATGTGAAATGAACGTGGTCCTTGTTCCAACGGAGGTTTGGAGTGAGCCACTCGTGCTCGAAACGATCCACCTCGGGTTTGATTTGTTTGCGTTCCGCGATATTGAACAAGCTTAGTTCGTAACGAGGGAATCGATCAGCTGCTTGCGCGTACCGGCGCGTTTGGAGCTTTGCACGCCCGCCACCTGTCGGCGACGATTGAATCAGATAAACATCGCCAATGTTTCCGGGATCAATCCGCCATGCGACAAGTGTTTTGGAGTCCGCTGACCATTCGATGCGACCGTAAGCATCGTTCGTCGCGCCGTCCTGAGTAAGTTGGTATTCCTTGCTGTCCTCCTGCGAACGAATGAAGACGTTCGAGTCCCGCACAAACGCGGACCATTTGGTATCGGGCGAATTCCGTGGGCCGGGGCCGAATCTTCCGCCAATGCCCGCGCCGCGCCCACGTCCGCCGCGCCGTTGACCCTGAGCCTGATTCTGCTCGCCCTGGGTCTGAGGCGAAGAGAGTGTTCCTTCATCATTCGCCGCCGGATCCAACGAGGCTGATTGCGTTGCGTCAACTGCTCCGTTCGGAACGACTCCGGCCGCCGGTTTTGATTCTGAACTCGTGACGGCGGTGCACTCGTACGAGGTGAGATCACAATGCCAGGTTTTGTCTGCGGCATCGAATTTGATGGCTTTGTCGTCGTCAACGAACTCGATATTCGAAAAGGGCAATTTGTCCGCCTTGAACTCCTGATTCGCAGCTTTCGACAATGACGCGGCGAGCTTCTCGTGGTCGAATGCGGCCTGCCGCGTGCGCTTCTCTGTGTCCACCAGAATGAATTCCTTCGTGCCACCCTTCAGATCGTTGCGGTACCAGAATCGATCGCCGTCAGCGATCCAATGCGGCGTAATCTGCGATTTATAAACGCCTCGCACCTGAGCACCGGGTCCCCCGCGCCGCTGTTGCGGATTCAATTGCTCCACCATTGCTGAGTCACTCGCGGTTGGACCAATGGCTCCGACCGGTGCTGATTGATCCGCGCCGCAAACCATGAGCGGCCACGCAAAGACTGCACCGAAGACGGCGAGCGCAATTCCATTCAATTTTCTGTGCGGGTCAGTTCCGTGCTTCCGAACAATGGAGGACATGAAGTTTTCTTTCATAACGGGGCCGCGCGGCCTTACCAAAGCTTCAACTGATTTGAACGGAACCTTATTACCCGGCCTGTGCCCAAAACGCACGCTTCTATTTCACAAAAATTCCCAAAACGAAACGGAGGTGGCTGCAATCTCACTTTCCCATTTTCATCCGCGGAGATTTGCCGCATCTTGTTTGTCTGTAGACTGTTTATGGCTGAAAACACGAAACACAATTACGACGAGAGCAAGATCAAGACGCTCTCCTCGCTGGAGCACATCCGGCTGCGCACGGGCATGTACATCGGCCGCATCGGCGATGGCTCGCATTACGACGACGGCTGCTACATCCTGCTCAAGGAGGTCATCGATAACGCCATCGACGAATTCATCATGGGCCACGGCAAGGAGGTCCAGATCGACATCGAAGGCAAGCGCGTCGCGCGTGCGCGATTTCGGCCGCGGCATTCCGCTGGGCAAAGTCGTGGATTGCGTTTCCAAGATCAACACCGGCGCGAAATACAACGACGACGTGTTCCAGTTCAGCGTCGGCCTGAACGGCGTCGGCACCAAGGCGGTCAATGCGCTCTCGAAGGAGTTCCTCGTGCGCAGCCATCGCGAAGGCGAATTCGTCGAGGCGTCGTTCAAGCAGGGCAAGCTCAAGAACGAGAAGAAGGGCAAGACGCAAGGAACCGGACGGCACGTTCATCGAGTTCGAGCCGGACCCGGAGATTTTCAAGGACAGCGAATTTCGCGCCGGAGCACATCGAGCGGCGGCTGCGGCATTACAGCTACCTGAACACGGGGCTGAAGCTGATCTGAATCAACGGCAAGACGTTTCCAGTCGCGCAACGGCCTGCTGGACCTGGTGATGGAAGATCTTGCAAGCCGACGGCAGCGAGCCGATCTATCCGCCGCTGCATTACGCGAGCAAGACGCTGGAGTTCTGTTTCACGCACAGCAACAGCCGCTACGGCGAGACGTTTTATTCGTTCGTCAACGGCCAATACACCAGCGACGGCGGCACGCACCTGAGCGCGTTCCGCGAAGGCTTGCTCAAGGCGGTCAACGAATATCGCGCAACGGCAAGTTACGAAGGCGACGACGTGCGCGAAGGCATGGTCGGCGCGGTGGCGATCCGGCTGAAGGACCCGGTGTTCGAGTCGCAGACCAAGAACAAGCTCGGCAACACGGAAATCCGCACCGAGCTGGTCAACAGCGTGCGCGAGGAACTGCTGCACTTCTTCAATCGCAACAAGGAGATCGCCGAGAAGATCATGGCCAAGGTCGAGGACACCCAGCAGCTTCGCAAGGAATTGCAGGAGGTGAAGAAGCTGGCGCGCGAACGGGCCAAGGCGATCACGCTCCGCATCCCGCAGCTCAAGGACTGCAAGAATCATTTCGACAAGAAGCAAGGACAAGGGCAAGGGCACGATGGTCTTCATCACGCGAAGGCCAGTCCGCCGCCGGCTCGATCGTGAGCTGCCGCGACGTGAACACCCAGGCCGATCTTCGTGCTCAAAGGCAAGCCGCTCAACGTCTGGGACCTCAAGCGCGACATCGTTTACAAGAACGACGAGATGTACAACCTCATGCGCAGCCTCGACATCGAGGACAACCTCGAAGGCCTGCGCTACGACAAGGTCATCCTCGCCACCGACGCCGACGTGGACGGCCTGCACATCCGCAATCTGCTGATCACCTATTTCTTCCGGTTCTTCGAGCAACTCGTGCACGACGGCCACCTCTACGTGCTGGAGACGCCGCTGTTCCGCGTGCGCAACAAGGAGAAAACGATTTACTGCTACAGCGAAGCCGAGCGCGACGACGCCGCGAAAGAACTTGGCGGCAAAGCCGCGAGATCACGCGGTTCAAAGGCCTGGGCGAAATCAGCCCGAACGAGTTCAAGCAATTCATCGGCAAAGAAATGCGCCTGAGCCAAGTCGAATACGCGCCCAAGCCCGACGCCGCCGGCATCCTCAGCTTCTACATGGGCAAGAACACGCCCGAGCGCAAAGATTACATCATGGAGAACCTGGTCGTGCCGGTGGAGGAATAATCGCGAACACACGGCTGGAACAGGACGAAGCAGAGGCTCCCGAGAATTTGAACTTCATTCCCCGGTTTTCTTTCGTTGCTCCTGTTGTGCCATGCTTGCACAAAAACTCCTGCCTGCGACCACGCCGATGGCGCTCCCGATGATTGCGCCGGCGACGAAATCCGAGAACCAGTGAATCGTCACGGACACACTGAGCCCGACATACAGCGCGTAGGCAATCGCAGTCCATCCCATCCACCGCTGTTTTGGAAAAAGCATGTAGATGGTCACCGCCATGGCGAACGCGATGGTCGTGTGCGATGACGGCCAGCCCCAGAACACCCCGCCGCGCCAGAAGCCGAATCTGAAATCGCGGCTGATGTCGGCGCCAATCTCACGCAATGGATGGACACGGCCGGTGAACGCTTTGTAGGTAGAGGAAATCAGCGAACCGAGAATTACGGCCTGGGCCACGGCAGCGCCACACAAGTTCCATCTGACGTTTCGGAAGACCAGTCCAATGACAAGCAACGCGAACGGCAACAGAATGGGCAACTCTCCGCCAATGCGGATTGCAGGCCATGCCCATAACCGAAAGATTCGAGCGCGCGTGGCGCTGAAATAAAGCCAATCGAAACCGGAAGTGACGAGAACGATGGTAAGCGCGATGGCAACAACGTGCCAAACAAGCATCTGGCCTTTGAAGCAGCCGATGAAATTGCGGAACAGGGTAGAAAAAAACTGCTTCATGCTTTCGATCACCAAGCGTCTCAAAAGATGCCCAATGCGGCAACGATACTCCCTTCGCTATTTGTGAGCCCAACGACCTTCTGTCAGTTCTGCATACCATGACGATCGAATCGTGCATCCGTGAAAATGATTTGCCACACCGTCTTCCCGCCCGCGCTGCTTTTCGTGTTTGAGGCAGGCACTTGATCGAGCGGCGGCCAAAGAGTTGTCACGCTGTTGCAGTCTTACTCGCTGTCTCCCGTTCGCAGGCCCAAAATAAATTTCTCCCATTTCTTCTGAAACGCCGCCATGTCATCCTCGCCGAGTACTCGTTTTAACGTGGTGGATCCGGTCGGATCATTTTTCGCGTTCGCTACGAACTCATGATAAAACCTCAACAATAATGCTTTCTCCTGGAGATAATAGCAAAGATACCGCGCCTGCCCGTAATGCTCGCTGTAGTTTGGACTATCCACGCCGCCATAAAATTCTGTGTCGCTCATCGCCGTGAGCTTCTCGAACGAAACAGTTCTTCCTTCCTTAATCGTTTGTTCGAGAGCTTTGAATCGCCAGTTGATTTCGCCGTGAATGTGTCCGTTCCGTTCAGTAGATTGTTCGTAAAGCGACGCCAGGCCCTCGTTGAACCATGCCGGGCACTCAGGAAAATTCGCGCGCATGAATGGATGCACAATCTCATGCACAAGGGTGCCGCCGCCCGTGGCGATGTTCATCACGAGTGCGTGATGCCGCGCCGAGTAATAACCGAACGGCGTCGTCGGCGAATCGTTGAACAGCAGCCGCGCATGGTTTGTGTAACTCTCGCGGTCGCGGAACAGCCAGATGTCGATCGTCTCCACCGGGTCGCGCGTGAAAAAATCCTGCTTCAACTTGTCCACCGCCCACCTCACGGTTTTCTCCGTGCGCTGCCGGACTTGCGCCGGCGACTCATCGCCAATCACCACGAACGGTGGTTGGACGACGATGGTAAAACCTTCGGGAGCTTTTTGTTTCAACTGCGACAAGTGTTCGGTGATCGTGGCGCTGCTCGCAGCAGCAATGTTGTTGCTTGAATCAGCGGCATAGGCGACCGGCAGGAGACGACCAGAGGAAACAGCCGCCGCAACCAAAAGTATTTCAAACCGAATGCGGTTCACGGCTTTTTCAGAAATCCGCTTTCCCCCAGCCATTCCTCAAACCGTTCAATCCATTTGCCCGACGGCTTCGTGTCGTTCGGTCGCAAGCCGAAGCCGTGGCCCGTCCCAGCGTAGATGTGCAGCTCGGCGGGGGCTTTGACTTGTTTGAATTTGAGATAGACGTTGGCCAAGCCTTCTGAGATGTTGGCCCGGTCGTTGGCGCCGCAGACGAGAAACACGGGCGGCGAATTTGTTGTCGGTTCGATGCGGCGCGTGTTGCCCGGATAAATCAGAGCTTGAAAATCCGGATGAGAACTCTGGCGGTTGATTGCGTCGGCCCCCTCATCTCCGCCTTCTCCCCCGCTGGGGGACAAGGTGTCCGCAGGACGGTTGAGGGAAGTGCCGGAATCGAAGCGTTGCGCGGTGAGAAAGGCGACTTCGCCACCGGCGGAAAATCCCATGATGCCGATGCACGCGGGATCAATCTGCCATTCCTGCGCGCGACTGCGGACGAGGCGAATGGCGCGTTGCGCGTCGGCGAGCGCGTGGCCGTCAACTGTGTAGGTGGAGTTGGTCTCTCGCGCGAGGCGATACTTGAGCACGAACGCTGCAATGCCGCGTTCGCTTAACCATCGGGCGACGTTGTAGCCTTCGTGATCAATCCAGAGTTCGCGATGTCCGCCACCCGGCGCGATGATTACGGCGCAACCCGTGGCTTTGCGTTTGGACGGCAGGAACGGCGTGATGCTGGGTTTGTGGATGTTTGAGATGACGTGTTCGTTGGTATTGGCGATGCGGACTTTTTCCGCGCCGGTTTTGCCTTCCGAACCCGGCGCTCCGTTGGGCCAGAGGAGAATTTCTTTCGGAAGATTCGCGGCGTCGAGCGTCATCGAGACGAGAAGAAGGAACAAGGCTGAGCAGGGGATTTTGGATCTTAAAATAGTCTTCATGCTAAACTGAACCTGCGTTCCTGTTATTAACCACGGAATGTGGCAAAGATACGAACTCTTTCTGAGTTGAGCGGTGGGCGCGTCGAATGGCATGCGCAAAGAAACGCAACATGTGGATATCAAACCGGCACGCGTTGACGGCAACTGCCAATTGACTTAGCATCCCTTCGCGATGCATCCGTAGCTCAATTGGATAGAGCTTCTGACTTCGGATCAGAAGGTTGCAGGTTCAAGTCCTGCCGGATGCGCCAATATTTACAAGGGTTTATGAAGAATCCGTCTCAGTCGGATTCACGATTGTGCTGCGATTGTGCTGGTCCCCCCCCTTATTGGCCGTGTCAGCTTTCGAGGAATCGTGGTTTCGGGCTTTGTATTTGTGCTGCGTTTCTTTCAACGCATCAAGGAGGTGCTGTTCGACGACAAAGCTCTTTCGCGGAGCAAAGTTATCGGGAACATTTTTTCGGAGTAACTCCGCCGATGGATTGCGCAGAGAAGAAGATTGAGCAGGAACTATGAGGCCGAACCAGATCACTGCACACAACGCCGGATGGCGGTCTCAGTTCCGCTTCGCGGGCAGCGTCTTTTGGTCCGGCGTGTGTGAGTTCTGTCGTTAGGCCGCTGGAGTGTCCGTGATGTTTTCCCCGTTCGGCTGTCAGATTCAGTGTGATGTATTATCAAGATAGAAAGGCGATTTATGATTATTCAGACTCTCAGACGCGCGGTGGTTTCTGATAAGAACGTGGCACATTTTTGTCAGATTCTTTGCTCTATAGTTGCCGGTGTAGTGATGGTGTTTGGCATTCGAAGGCTCGCTCAGTTGGACTTCACCGAGACTGAGTTGTTTTCAGCCATGACTGGCACCTTGTTGCTCTCCGGTCTTTTCGTTGTCCTAGGCTTTCAATGTCGCGCCTGGCGCAGAGGTTAGGTTAGGCCACGGCGGACAAAGTGTGGACATCGCGGGACAGAAGCCAGCGACCGTCGCGCTGCTTGCGATATACCGTCATGCGATGTCCGGCGAACTGTGCCGCCTTCCCGCCTGCGCGCGGGGTCACTGACAGTGCGTCTCGGCTCCGCGTGTAGGCGACCTCGCTGACAACAACGACCTCTTCCAACTCGCTGGTGCAACAGATCCGCATCTGCTGGTGAGCGACCATGAAGTTGGACGAAATCCCTCCCGGCCGAACGGCGCTTGGCCGGGCGTGAGAAAAACGACATCCTCCGCGACTAAGGTGAGCAGACGAGCCAGGTCACCGGCATTGACGGCATCAATCCAAATTGAATGCATCGTGCGGATTTCTCGTTCATCAGATGCCATAGCGTGTCTCGTGGCCTAACGCTGAGCGCAGCCACGCCGGGCCATTGATGTCCGGTGCGCCGCAAGGCGAACTCCCGGCGTTGGCTGGCGCGATTGGTTAACCAGAAAGCCCATACATTCTTCAGAAGTGATTTTCGGAACCGAGGATCTTTCCATCCGAGTCTCGAATCACAACGACGGTGTAAGCGCGGTAGTGAGCACCATCCTGATCAGTAAAAACCCACCATATTGCCCCGTTGCCGGACCGGACCGCTGCCGGGCGCATATACCGTTGACGGCTCAGGGATGAAACGCGCGCGGTATTGATCTCCCGGTGGCAGCCATAGGGACGGCTTGGCCAGTGCAATAGCTTGCTCGGCCGTCAGATGCTGAATGGGCGGCGTCGATGACAATGGGGCTTCAGAAACGGCACTGGCCTTTGCCTCTGCAGACTGATGCTCCGACGACACGCCTCTGCAGCCAATCGAGCAACTAGCAACAAGCAGGAGCACTATTGCGATGGTTTTCATAGCACGAGGCATTCTGGTTAACGCAAAGCCGACCGATGACGAGGAGCGCGCCAGTGACGCTCGAATCCGGACAGTGACGTGCCCGCGCTCCTCGTCATTCGGTCGAGCGACCGGTTCGGCAATTCATGCGCGTTGAGTTTAATGCGCCCCACCTCGCCTTTGAGGTCGGTCATGACTTCTCGCGCTTAGCAACACCCAAGAACGTCAGGCGGTGACCTTGCCATTCGAGGGCGTCAAGGTTCACAATCTCCCAACCTTGTCCGCCGAGCTCGTTCAGGTGAGCCTCGATCGCATCGCAACTTTTGCCCTTGAGTATCCCACCCCCTGGGACGTCCTTCGTGTCGATAACCTTATATTCCCACTTTTTCATATCATTGACTCTCCGTTGTTGTCGCCGAACGCCAATATAGGTCATCCGAAGTTATTCATGGGATGCGGGCGAGTGGGTTGGAGGACTCGCGCAGCGGCCGTGAATAACTTCGCCGCCGCCGGTCGGCAGAGCATGAGCGGATGGCCTTGGGTTTCATTTCGGTTATCCGCTTCCTCGGTTTTTCGCCCCGGCGGGCCAGGTCTGCTAACGACCAGTCGTCGCAACGACTTTGAGCTTTATCGACCGGCCCGCCGGGCGGGCTTGACCCTCTAACGACTACTCAAGAGGCCGCCTCACATTGCTGAACGACTCTTCTATATTGCCGTCGCCGGGTCAAGCCTGCGGAGAGGCCTTAATCCAAAACCCAAAAACATGAACATGAACTCCAACCCTCCCTTCGACCTGGTCATCGGCCTGGATCGCTCCGACCGCAAAGCCGATCTCCATCTCATCGACACCGCCACCGGCGCATCGGTCAGGCAAACCATCGCCACTTCACCCGAAAGTGACCGACGGATAAGAGACGGACTGGGTAACCACCCTGATAGCCGCTGAACAAAACGGCCCCGAACGCGGTCGAACCAAGGTGCCGAGGGTGTTTCCACTCATTGCATGCCTCTTAATGGTGCTGGCGGTCATTGACGCGAACTGTCGCGCAATCGCGCAGGATCTTCCTCCCAAATTCAAAACCGTCCCGATCTGTGCTGCCATCGTCACCGCAGCCGCCACAAACCATATTCCGCTCACGGGCATAGACCCTCCACTCACCACGAACATCCTGCATTCGGGAGATTCGGTGACGATTTTAGGCACAATGTTCCACAAAAAAAAGGAAGCGCAGTGGCTCTTATACGTTCGAGCAGAGTCTCAGGAAAAAATCACCTCCAATCAACCGCCGATGGTCGTCAACATGTTCAAACGGAGATTTTCATTCCCATCAAAGCCGGTCCCGGCCAGTTTGCGAATGCTCGGGCCATTCAACGCTTCCAGTGACAAGATGCAATTGAAACCCAGCGAGCAAACCGCCCATTTCATGCTGAATGAAAGCTTTCTTGGCATCGGACTGGAGCGCGCCGCAGCCATTGTTCGTCGTCAGAGGCTGATGACAAATGCCGCCCCTGCCAGCAAGCTGACCCCCGACGAGCAGCAAGCCCTTGCCGGTGCATTGCCGGCGATCACGTCTTATCTCGAAATTGTTCAGCATACGGACGGATTGGAGGACCTTCTTTTCCAACTCCTAAAACCGCCATCCGTGTGGTCAGTCGTCACTCACTTGGGGGTAAAGACTGCGCTCGAGATTATGCGAACCGCTGTGCCGGCCAACCCGACAGATTGGGATCTGCCTCCCGACACGCCCATTTATTATCTTCCTTGTTTCCTTCGAATGAATAATCAAAGCGTCCTCAAAATAACCCTTGTTGTCACCGCGCCAAATCCTCCGCGCCTGATTTGCGGCGGCGTTGTGGGACTCATTGCCGAAAGAATCGGCGACAATGAAACCTACATGACCTTGAGGGTCGTCAGCGCGAAATGTAAGTCGCAGGAATGAACCGCCGTTTCTCCGAGTCTCCCCGTTGCAAGACAAACTCGATCAATTCGCGCACTGAGACTGTGTGGATTCGCTTTGAAGCAGCATCGTTCATGGCTGGGTCCAATTGTCATTCAGAAAGGGCAGCATGACATCGAGATTCACTCTCTTATCCTCGCGACTTTGATCTGGTGTATCGAACGGCAAAATGCGCCGCGCTTTGGCTTTCGTGAGGCTGACCACCCTTTCCAAATCAGCGTCCCTAGTTTTCCGGTCGAACTGAGAGCGCCAACCGGCGTTGTGTGCAATGCTCTGGTTTCAACCAATGGCGTGTTTGCTGGCTCCGCTGCGCCCCGCAGCAACACACCCTTCATTGTTAGGCTGCGACCGCTATTTCAGGGGACGCTTGAAACATAGATTCCCGTCGACTGCGAATTGGCTCACAAATACCCATCCATCTTTGCCCAAGTCGTTCATCAACGCTTCCTGCTTCTTCAGAATCTCCGCGCGGGTAAGCCCGATTCTGTTCACGTCCGCAACCTTATACTCCCAACGTGTGACGTGGTGTGTCATGCGACAGCCAGCCAGCAAAAAGCTGGCAGCTCCGATTACGAATAACTGCTTCAGGTTCCTTTTCATAAATTCGTCACTGAAACGCTGCAGCCTAACGACAGAACTGAGCGAAGTGGCGGTAAGCGCCGCTCCAACTGCTCGGGAAACGCGAAAGAACCAAGCGCATGAAACTGCATGCGCCCGCCACTTTCGCTCCAGTGATCTTGTTACCACGTCGTCATGGCATGGCCTATCTATTTGACAAGCTTTGAGCGAATCACCTCACACGCGTTGTCGGTGCAGCGAGTGATCTGCACCTTCCCGCCTGTGATGACGCTCCGGATCTTGTGCAATGTCACAATCTCCCCGTCCACGACCATCGCTATGCGGCCGCCGAGGTGCGCCCGGGTGAATGCTTCCGCCCGTTCCACGTTCTTGCGCGCCAGTGACACCGTGAGAACGCTCTTGCCCTGCCCATCGCTTTTCATCTCCGGCGTGCCTTCGATAATCAGCGGAACGTAATCTTTCGGATCAATGGCAACGTAGGTGAGAGGCTCATTGGGCGGGGCGCCGCTGTATTTTCTGCGGTCATAAGCAAGCACAACCTTGGGAGCCACCCTCAACTCGGGCCTCTTGCGGCGTGGGCGCTTCGCGAAGGACAGGCGTATGCGCCATTCTCGAGTGGATGTGCTGCGGGGCTGACCGTGGCAGTCGACCCGGTTCGTTGAGCCCGCGCCGTGAACTCTTGCATCCGCAGAGTCCCAAACACGAGGACGAACGCCGTGGTGAGCGCCCGGACAAACGGTTGGTGTTTTTTATTTATCATAAGTTTTGCGGCCGTGTCTGCTGGCCAACGTTCCGGCTCAGGGACGCCTGGCCAATGGCATTCGATTGTCAATTGAGACCCGCCTCCGGCGTTGCCTGCAGCCGGTTTGGTTATGCCGCAAAATTGTCATAACTCAATGTGCTCCGAAAAATGAAAGCACAAAAACCACGGCAGCGGAAAACCACAGGAACAGCCACCAAACAAATAGCCGGAACAAGCGAACCGCCGCGAGTGCGATAGCTGGCTGGCGATGAACAGAGCATCGCTGTGAAAAGAACCGCCCCTAAAACTCCCGACCATCGCAGGCTGTAAAACAGCAGCAAAATGACGACGGGTGACAATATCGGAATCAGCGAGCTGATCTTGAACGTCTCAATATTCTGAAAGGTGTTTGTCTTCATAAAATCAATGCGCGTCTTGCGGCCTAACTCAAACTCTCTCTAAATCCTCTGGTGCAAAATCGAAATACCACTCAACGCGTCCATCGTCTTCGACGCCCTCAACCCCATAGCCTTCTCGCGGTGAATCGTAAACCATCACAACCACTCCAATGTCTCCGACTCTCGCCAACCGAGATGCAGCACTGGCTCGCTGTCCCGCAGGCACGCGGACTACTCGAACCTCGTCATAGAGCTGAAACTTCGGCATGACTCGTCGAGTGGCCTAGACCATATGGCTTACCAGAAAGCCGGAGCGGGTGTTTGATTCCGGTTGGAAACGTGGGTTATCCGCGAGTGCGGACCTATCCACCCTGTTAAAGACCCGGCCCGAAGCTGGGTCATTGATCACCGAATAGCGAAACCAAACACCCATGAACAAAATCGTGCATTACCTCGGTTTGGACGTCCACAAAGAAACCATCGCGGTGGCTATCGCCCCGCAGCACTCCACGGAAGTCCGCCGTTACGGCATCATCGGCGGCACTCTGGAGGCCATCGACCAACTCATCAAACGCATCGCACAGAACAACGTTGAGCTGCGCGTGGTCTATGAAGCCGGTCCCTGCGGTTTTGTCATTTGCCGTCACCTCCGCAGCAAAGGCATTCCTTGCGAGGTCGTCAGCCCCTCGCTCATTCCCAAAAAAGCTTCCGACCGCGTCAAGACCGACCGGCGCGACGCCGATCAGCTCGCCCGCCTCTATCGGGCCGGTGAACTCACGGCCATCCATGTGCCCGATCAGGAGGATGAAGCCATCCGCGACCTCATCCGCGCCCGCACGGCCGCCGTCCACGATCAGCGCCAGGCGCGCCACCGGCTGAAGGGCTTTCTATTGCGCCTGGGGTTTCGTTACACCGGCAAGAGCAGTTGGACCGATGCCCACAAGCGGTATCTCTCCGGCCTGTTGATGCCGCAAGCCCCCCAGCAAATCGCCTTTCAGGAATACATCCATGCCATCGATGAGGCCAGTGATCGTCTCCAACGCCTCACCCAGGCGGTGGAAGCTGCCCTGCCGGGCTGGAAGTGGGAACCGGTCGTGCGCGCGCTCATGAGCTTGCGCGGGGTCCAGGTTCTGACGGCGATGACCCTGGTGGCTGAAGTCGGTGACCTCAGCCGCTTTGAGGACCCGCGATCCTTGATGCACTTTTTCGGGCTGACTCCCAGCGAACATACCAGTGCCGACAAACGGGTGCAGGGCGGCATCACCAAATGCGGCAACGCCCATTGCCGGCGCGTGCTGACCGAAGCCGCCTGGCATTATCGGCTGCCACCCAAGGTCAGCGAGGCGATGCAGAAACGGCAACAACAGCAGAGCAAGGCCGTGCGCCTGATAGCCTGGAAGGCCCAACCGCGGCTCCATAAACGCTTCAAACAACTTTCCATCCGCAAGAAGAGTGTGGTGGCCGCCACGGCCATCGCCCGCGAACTCACCGGCTTTGTCTGGGCCATTGCCTGCCAGGTCCAGGCCGCGCCGCAGCCGGCTGCCCCGGAGATCATTCGCACCTGCCGCGGCAAGGTCTACCGGCTCAACCCGGAAAAGCAGTTCCAGAAAACCCAATAGCTTTTGAGAAAGCAAGCCGATGCCAACGCCAGAGCAAAACAGCACCAACGGTCGTCACGGAATCCCACCGCTGACGCGCCGGCTCTCGCTGCGCATCCGCTGCGCTCGCCCGGAGCAGCCTCGGGCAGGAATCAGAACAAAGATAAAGAAGCCTGTTCAACTTTGGAATGGATTGATGCGTTGGCAGAGAGCAGCTCGGTTAAGGCGAACCCTCGTTGTCGTTAAGAGGCCCCTTGAGGGACCCTCGAGCCTAGAGAGAGGAAGCGCCGCGACTCGCACCGTGGTCAGGTCGATAAGTCCGTGCTTTGCACCGGACGAACTCACGCATATCAGCAGGATCAACCGTCGTTGATGGCGGCCTCTGCCAACCCCTCAGTCCATTGCGCCATGTCGGAAAGAAAATCCGTGAAAAACCGGCAACCAAATCCAACTGCCCGCTTGACACTTATTGAGCCATATCAACGCCAGAACTGAGCCACAGCCGCTGGCCGCGCGCTCGCGACTGGAACCACACCGTTGTGACTCCGACAACTGTCCAACTGCCCGGCACAGCGGCTGTTGGCTCCAGTGAACTGGTTCGGCGACCCACTCATCTCAATAATTCTGTCCTCTCTTGAATCTCTTGGTCCGAGCTGCAAACCAGATGCTCCAAAACAGCACCCCGAGGATCGCAACCAGTAAAAGCGTGCACAAGGCGAACCCCGCTGGATTCTGGCTAACAGTGCCAAGTTTCCACTCGTGAACCTTACCGTGATTCACTGTCACTGCCCTCCAATCGGCACCGACCTGGCCAGGAAAGCGTGCAAGAGCCTCTTCGCGCGGTATTGCAGATTCCCAAGGAGCCCAGCAGAAGAAAACCGGAAACATCAGAATTACCGCGACGACTTGAACAACCGTCAACGATCGTAATGTCGCCTTCTGTGTCATGGTGTTTCAAGTCGCCGAACGGCAAGCGTCAGCGGCTGGTGCCAGCCGCCACTGGCTTGGGAAAGCATGGTGATCCGAACGGCTGGCTCTGGTCCGCTGCACGCTGGGGTTCGACTTCACCATAAGTGTTGGCCGGTTCTGACAAGCGACAAGTAATGCTGACGCTGTGCGTCACTTAATGTGAGCTCCGCTCCATCTGGATCAAAGAAACGCATCGCGTAATTGGTGCTGCCCATGCCGACCCATAAGAACAAGACCTCTTCGCCAGTTCCGGGTGAGGCGACCATTTGTCCTCTGCGAAAAAGCTCACTGAACTTTTGCCGCAACTCATACATCGAGCCGAGGAGGTTCGGAGCCCCCAGAGCCTTAGCTGATTCTGACGCGACTCCTTTTCGATTCCTATGTCCTGTGCGGACGGAGGGCGTTTCTGCCGACGATACCAATCCGATTCTGGATTCTCGATCTGCTTCAACTCTTCGCGAATCTCGCCCACCGTCTTCAAATCCTCGCACAACCGAACAGCCCCGCATTGATGGCACCACGCGGGAATCGGCAAGAAACACAATAATGTGTCAGGGCCCAGCACATAGTAATACCCGCGATGGCCCCATAGTTCCTCAACACGGCCGTCACGGTATTTTAACTCAAAGACCCCGGGCATAGCATGTCGTCGAACGACCAAGCTCAGCGACCGCCGCCGGAAACGCCCGGTCGGCTGCAACAGTCGCTGACAAATTATCCGAACCGTCCGACTGCCCAGCGGGGCGGCGGTTCGCTGCAGCGCTCTGGTTAGGCGTTCTGGTTCGATTCATCTGTCTGTGTAGCGGGCGATACAGTGCCCGCAAAGCCACTCGCCGTCATCGTAAACTCCAGCACCAATGTCAACGAGCTGCCCGCATGATCCGCAACGGGGCGAGCCAGCATGTGCAACTGGTGCGTGCTGACGTGGTGGCGAATCCGGAATGTGGGCTGTCTGGTGCGGGTCTGGCGGAATGGCAAACGAACCGCACAACGAACACCACTGCCCGCCGTTGTGGGGAATGGTCCGTGTGGTCCGGCACTTCGGACACATGCCGATTTCGGGTGACTCGCTGCTCTCTTGTGGTGTGCTCATCAGCAGCCGCGCTCGCAGACGCCTAACTTTTTTTATACGACTGGCAGTCGTTTATTCAACTGCGGATTCTTCATGTCTCCTGACATATGTAACTACTTGGAAATCAATAAAACGTCAATGAAAATACGCTGCCGGCGCTTCAGTGGATTCATGGAGAACTGCCCCGGGATTTCTAAATTGTAAGTCATTGCCAATCACTCCGAGCTCCCTCGGATATACGAACCAGCGGTTCGTATATCTGAAGCTCATTACAATCCTTGGACCGCATTTGTCCCATCCTCCGTGGGTTCCTATAACTCCCCGGAACGCCACCCCGGTATTAAGTCCGGGGCGCCAGCACACTGCGTGAGAATTGCGGGTAGGTCCCGCTGATAGCCGCGCCACCGCGCGACGGGCGCGAGCGCCCCAAAGACAATGCGCTGCACAGCCGCTGGCGGTGAACGGAACTCGACCACGTCGCTGAACTCGCGTGCGATCGGAACGAGCTGCAAGAGACGCGGCATGCCCTTGCTGTCAGTGTGCCCGAGCCGCGCGAGGCCGAAGAAGGTCTCGATCATGTGCAAGAACCGCTCGCCCGGCGTGATTTCCACACGCACGCGCGCATCGCGCTCGCCCGCATTCCACCAGTCGTGCCAGACGCCGGCCTCGGCGACGGCCGTCTCGCCTTGACGAAGGATGCCGGTCTGCCCGTTTCGCTTCACGGTCAGCTCCCCCTCGATCACGGTAAATCGCTCGACGATGGCAGGATGGCGGTGTTCACCCACGACTCGCGCCCCCACGAGCGCAGTCATCTCGAAGGTCGCCCGCCCCTCCGGGTTGTCCCAGGGACGCTCCAGGATCGTGAGCCGTTCCCGGTTGACCGGGTTCTCCCAGATCTCGCCGGCTTTTATCAGTGTGTGATCCGGCGGGCCCTTCGGGTCTGGATGCGACATGCGAATCATTCTCGCAGAATCCTCATTCCTTGCGCGATATCTTTTCCATACCTCGCTTTGGGACAGTCTCAATGCCGCCTAGAACTTATGGCTTAACGGGAAGGTAGAGCGGGTGTCTGCCCTGACCAGTATTTCCTAAATGGCCCCAGAGCCTCCGGCCTTGACTTGCGATTGACGATTGCGGAAGAGCGCTCCGCAACGCATCCGATGGTGCGTTTTGCACAGGAAGGCTCCCGGTGCGCTCCAGATAATCCGCGTTCGGGATCTTCATCAGGTTGGAGGGCCGCCAATGCAAATCATCTGGCGTGATGAGTTGGTAACCTCGAATGGTTTTCATAGGCTTGCGGACGAATCACTTCATTTCGCCAAAGTTTAAATAGGTATCTGTTGACGCCAATCATGACAGCAGACACCATCCCAGCGGGGACGGCTGCAACCCCTAATTATGAAATTATACTCGGGCGTTTTTGCGCTGGTATTCATCTGCGGCACTGCAACCGCCCAAACAATTGCTTTCTATCATTTCGACGGGACGGCTGGCCTGAGCGCCTCGGCGCTGATTGACTCCGGCCCATCCAATTTGACCGGATCCGTGCAGGGTTCGGCAGTGTTTGCACCCGGGGTTCTCGGCAATTGTCTCGATCTATCGGGCGACTTGAATTACGGCCAGATCCCCAATTCGGCAAATTTGATTCTGACGAATGACTGGACCGTTGAGTTTTTCTTCAAGGCCAACCAGCCCATTCACATTTACGGTTACGCGCCAGCAATGGTTAACAAGCTTTTTACCTCTAATCCGGGAGATTTTTTGAGTTCCTATGTCTGTCTTTTAACTGACCTGGGACAAGTGGTCGGCCATATCTGCTTTTCGGAGAGCTACGGCATTGATCTGGTTTCTCCCGCGTCATTGAACTTCGCCGACGGCAACTGGCATCACTTTGCGCTCACGTGCAAAATCGGCCAGACCAACACTCTATTTTCACTCTTCGCGGATTACAGCCTTGTTGCTTCGGCCAGCAACTCATTCCCCCCGATTGCCTGGGCAAATTATCCCGTTTACGTCGGCGCGGGCAACTTCCCGGGCGGACAGGACAACGGGCCATATCGCCGAAATTTCGACGGGCAGATTGATGAATTGAGGTTCAGCAGCACGGCGCTGCAACCTTCGCAATTTGTTGGCGCTCCATACACCAACGTAACGACAGCCATCACCGCGATTTCCGGTGCTGTAAAATTGTCCGGCCCCACACAGACAAACCACACTTACCAGTTGCAATCGCGCACGGATCTCGTCAGCGGCAACTGGACCAATCTCTTTGGCATTCTGCCGGGCAATGGCAGTCCATTTTATGTGACGAACGCTTTTATGCCCGGCGTAAATCAACAGTTCTTTCGCCTGCTGATGTCGCAATAGTGGTGGCCAAACGTCCGGTCGTCAGACGTTGCTAGTAGCCATCAACAGAAATCATATGGCAGATTTTCGGTTGCGATAACTCCCCGGAACGCCACCCACACCGACCCTTGCCCAATCCGTTAACCGCCCAAAAACTTTGAGCCGCAGAAAAATCCTTTCCTCTTCCCCATTCAGCCCTCAATCACTCCGCCAATTTTCACACAGGCTCGCGACTGGTTAGGCGTCATTTTGTTATGTGCAATGTCAAACTGATGACATTGCTTGGGTCAAATGCAAAAGTGGTCTGCGTGTCAGGCGTAAAGAAAGTAGTGAGAGAAAAAACATATCTGGCTCCGCCGGCTTCCATATTGGTGATACTCGTGGCCAACTGAACTTGATGACCTCCAGGCAAAATAGTCGGTGTCAGGGTGCAAACTCGACCGTCAGCCAAAGTATGACGACTAGAGACGCCATCCGACACCTCAATGATTCCCCAATCCGTAGCTTTCGGAACCGCCGTTGTGGTTGAATGCTTGGAACAACCAACCAATGTTGAAGCCACTAAAGCGGCAACAAAAAGCGATGTGTGATAATTCATAAAACGTGAATGATACCAACGATCAAACTCACCGACTGCCGCCGGAAGCGGGCGCTGGCAGCGAATCCAGCGTCCAAATAATCCAGAGACTCGGAATCGAAGCGCGAGGCGGCGGCTCGTGTGCATCCGATTGTTGGGCTTCAAAGATTGATCTGAAAGGGGAGGTCCTGGCATAATGCGCTCGGAATCACTTGACGAGTCTCTCCCGAATTTGATCGTTCATCTCGCGTGCCTCCTGATCGGTGAACCCCCGAAACTCATGACCCGGCAAAGCCCAGGTGACGCCGATGTGCACGTAGGGCAACAATTCAACGGAAACCTGGTTCGTCAGACCAATTTTCACCAACGCTAAAACCAACTGACGCTCCGAGCCTGGCCGGGTGCTCACTGCCCACCTCACTCCGTCTTGCCCTTCGAGGAAAATGGGCGGCACAAAACGATGGGCGTCCAGCACCAGGCGAATAGTGATTCGATCTTCTGGCTCTGTTCCGGTGATGTCTCAGCAGGATGACGACCAGCTTCGCCGTTCACTTGAGAGGACGCCGAAGCTCCCAGGGAAGTCCTGCTCGTCTTCAGCCGATCTGCGCTTCCGCGCTCACTCTCCGTGCTGCTGCAACCCGCAGGTAATCCCAGGGCGATCCCCAACAGGAGAAGGTAATAGATGGTCGCCTTCATTCTCGCCGTTTCACGCGCTTGAGTGGAACCCAACGCAAAGTTCAGTGACGGGAGCCAGCCGTCGATGACGTTCGATTTGTCTCTGAGCGAATCGGCTGGCTTCCTTTCGCTGCACCGTCGGGTTGAACTGAGCCGCTGCGCGGCAGAAAGGGCCGAGCGACTTGACCCAGGAGAGCCTGTGGGCTAAGAAGCGGTTCATGTCAGTGATCCTTGGCCATTTGTTTTCGCAGAAAACCTTGGCCAGGGCGAGGTCAAATGCGATAGAAGGAAAAGGCAATCTTTTTACGGGGGGTTTAAGGGGGGCGCTTTTGGAACACTGGCATTGTTGAGCGGTTTTTCTAACTTTTGGAAATTGTTGCGAACTTAACTCTCCTTCCACGGGCTCGTTCAACCCCTGATAGCTCCGGCGCTCCTTCGTCGGCCAAAGCTATCTTGTGTCGTTAGCGTTCGGGCAGTGCGTTTTCAAGATTACCAGAGGCCCCTCAGCGCGCTATCTTATTTCAATCCTCCGGCCGCTCGCCGCTCGGCGCCATCTTCACGAGCTTGGGATCGAACTCGCCGAGCACCGTCGACCAGGTCGCTCTGCGCGGCCATCACTTCGCGGATGTTTTTGTAAGCCATCGGCACTTCGTCGAGGCCGGCGCTGATGAGCGTCACGCCTCGCTCGCTTGAGAAAACGGTTCACGTCCTTCCAATTGAATTTCTCGTTCGCGGCTTTGCGGCTCATCGCGCGGCCCGCGCCGTGCGACGCCGAGTTCGAGCGATTCCGGATTTCCTTTGCCGCTCACGACAAATCCCGGCGATGCCATCGAGCCGGGAATGATTCCGAGCACGCCCTTGCCCGCCGGCGTCGCGCCTTTGCGATGAACGACCACTTCGCGTTCCACGCCGTCAATGACGTGCTTCTCCTTCCACGCGAAGTTGTGATGGTTCTCCAAATCGAGCAGCACCTGCGCGCCGAGATTCTCCGCGATGTGCTGGTGAATGCACGCGTGGTTCGCCGCCGCGTATTGGCCCATCAACTCCATCGCGTTCCAGTATTCCTGGCCTTCCTGCGAATCGAGCGACAGCCACGCGAGCCGGAGCAATTCGTTCGGCAAGATCCGCGACGCTGGCCAAACGCCAGCTTGCTGTAATGATCGCACACCGCCGCGCCCGTGCCGCGACTGCCGCTGTGCGACAGCAACGCCACGTAAGTTCCCGGCTGGCAAGATCCGTTGATCTCTTGCTTGCGCCGTGAACAAACCGAACTCGACGAAATGATTTCCGCTGCCGCTCGTGCCGAGTTGCGACCACGCCCGGTCCTTGTTCTGCTGCGTCACGGCGCTGACCGACCAATCCGCGTCCATCACCTCATGCTCGCGGCGTTGCTTGAAGTTGGCGCCGATGCCGAAGCGCGTCTCCGCTTCGATGGCGCGCGTGAGCCGATCCTGCTTTTGCTCCAGGTCGCGCACCGGAATATCCAGCACCGTCATCTTCATGCGGCACGCGATGTCCACGCCGACGGCGTAAGGAATGACCGCGTTCTCCGTGGCCAGCACGCCGCCGATGGGCAGGCCGTAGCCCACGTGCGCGTCCGGCATCAGCGCGCCCGCCACCGACACCGGCAACAGGCACGCCTTCTCCATCTGCATCACCGCGTCGTGTTCGAGCCCTTCGCCCCATTGCCGATACTTCACCGGTTCGGCGCGCGGTGGCGGAGGCGAATTGGCAACGGCTTTTGCGAATTCCTTGCGCAACGGATCTTCGGCGAACAACGCCGGGATTGGCGACGATGGCTTTGACTTCCTCTTCCAACTTCGCCGTGTCGCCGCCGCGCAAGATGAATTGCGCAACAAAATCCGTCGCGCGCCGCGTGGCTTCACCGAGCGGCACGCCGAGACGGAGAAAATCTTTGGTGTTCATTTTAAGCGTTTGGATTTGCGTTTGTTAATGGCCTTCGAGAATTCAGTCACCGCTTTATATAGAAAAGGCACATCCACGACATCCCCCGTGAGCACGAGCATTTGATTCTGACGAGTTGCATCAGCGGTTTTAACTGTTTTGGAGTTGGCTGTTTCGAAACTAAAAAGCAGTAGAGGATTCATTAATGAGAACCCGGTAGCAATGCTGGTTGCAGAAATTGACCAATGTCGGAGGGATAATCCAATTCAGTGTAAATCTTACCTTTCAAAGTGAGTGCAATCATCATGCAACCGTAGCGGTCTTCCGCTTAAGGATCGCCGTTCAAGAGAGCAACGCGAAGTGCTTCTTCATGATGACTGCCTCGTTTGACTTCCACAAATGCGTCTAGCGAACTCACGCCCATGCGCCAAAGGATTGACAGCAAAAAAAGTTTGAATTTCGTGTAATCCAAACCCTTTAGCACTACTCCTTCCGGAACGTTAACGGACACAAGTCCGTTGCTATGAACAAGAGTTTCATTCGCGTAGTGTTCCCACCGCGCAAAATTTGTTCGCATTCGTGGCAGAGAAGCTTTTCTCGCAGGCCCTTCTGAGCATAACTCTCAGGAGTTTCTGGATTGGAAGTGATCACTTGAAAACGATGCAAAGGGTCATACGCCGGCTTGTAGAAGAATTCTGGAATGATGTGTGAATTCCTTAGCACTGCTTTCTTATGACATAGCCGGCACAACATGGGATGATGCTTGCAGATTTTGATTCGTTTGTTGAGTTTAAGCTAGGAGAGCGAGCTTTGACGCCCGCTCTCCCGTTGTTTCATTCATTCAGGAACAGTTTCCACTCGGCGACGCCGTGGGCGTTGCGGATGAGCGCCGTCACCGGCAGTTCCTTCGGCGCGCGCGGGACGCTGAGCAGCTTCAGGCCGGCTTCGTGCGGCAGGCGGTTGCCCTTGCGGGTGTTCACGTCCTTGCTCGACCACACGAGGTTTTCCCACGTGTCCGCGCCGCCGCGCGAGCGGGGCAGGACGTGGTCGAGGCTGCCTTCGTCCGGCTTCAGCAACTTGCCCGTGTATTGGCAGCGGTTGCCGTCGCGCTCGCGAATCGTCTTGGCGCAGAGCTTCGGGCGCTTCTTCGGCACCTTGGCGAAGTTCACCGCCACAATCACCGTCGGCACGCGGATCGCGCCGCGCGCGGTGCGCACGGCGTTGTCGCCCTCGCGAATCGGCAGCGTGATCCACTCGTCCCACGTGACGGGACGGATGTGGTTCTCGCCTTCGATCTCCAGCGCGGTGGCCACGTTCGTGGCCATCTGGCAGAACGCGTCCTGCGGCGTGCGAATGTTGATCGCCTGCCAGTTGCGGTTGAGCACCAGCACAATCGTCTTGTTCAGTATGTCGCTCATAAAAGTGTTTGCACACCGCCACTGACTGCTCCGCGCGTTGAGGTGTTTGTTCTTTGTTGAAATGGCGAAATTGGCTGCCTCGCCTGGTTTTGCTCCAGACTCTCCGGTGTCAGAGACCGGCGCACTGCTGATTATGCACACGAGGCAATGGAATTGGTCGCCCGGGAAGGTTCTGCCCCCTCGATTTCTGGGTGTAGGCCAGACGTGATGCTATTTCACCACCGAGCGGTCGAAGCTCGACTGAATTGGCTGCCGGGGATGGATTCGCACCATCACCGTCGCCTTCAAAGGGCGGTGTCCTACTGATTAGACGACCCGGCAATGAATTGGTGGAGCCGGAGGTAGTTGCAACCTCACCATGTTCACGGATTAAAAGTCCGGTGCCGGTCTGCTTTGTGCTTCGACTCCTTGAAATTGGTGCTCGCGGCAGGACTTGCACCTGCACTGGCGACGTTCTCGACGTCGTGCCTCTGCATTGGGCTACGCGAGCAAATGGAATGGAGCCTCCAGCCGGTGATGCTCCGGCAGGAATTCTTTACAAAAGAAATCCGCAGGCTGCTGCATGGAGGCGGAAATGGTCGCAGTCTCCGGTGCTGCCCCGGACACAGCGGGCTTATGAAACCCACTTGAGCGCTGGCTCGACTGCGAAATGGAGCCCTCACTCGGAATTGCACCGAGCTGATTCGCTTACCGAGCGAATGCATCGCTGACAATGCTTTGAGGGCAATTGAAATTGGCGTCCCTGACCGGCTTCGCTCCGGTGATCTCCTGCATGAGAGGCAGGCATGTTGACTGGACTACACCACAGGGACAGAAATGGTGAGGGCAGAAGGATTCGCGCCTTCGACCTGATGCATGTGAAGCATCCGCTCTGACTGGCTGAGCTATGCCCTCGGAAAATGGTGGGAGCGAAGAGTGCTGCCCTCTTTGCCTCTCGCATGTCAAACGAGCGCTCTGCTGATGAGCTACGCCCCCGAAATTGGAGCGGGTGAACGGAGTCGCACCGTCGTCTCGGCCTTGGCACGGCCGCATTCTGCTGTTGAACCACACCCGCAGAAATTGGTGTCCCCAGCCGGACTCTCACCGACAACCTGACGCTTAGGACGCGCCCGCTCTGTGTTTTGAGCTATGGGGACAAAATGGTACGCGCGTCCGGTAACGCTCCGGATCCCGGCACTGATCTAGTGCGATGCGGGGTATAAAGCCGCCGGCTCTCTTTGAGCTACGCGCGCATGAATGGCGGAATGCCGTGGACTTGCACCACTTGCCCGAAGGCACGCACTCGTTAGCACCGAGGCCCGGCGCGCTTGACCGGTGGACATTCCAAATTGGTCCGCGTGGCAGGACTTGCACCTGCAACCTTTCCGGTTTGAGCGGAACCGGTCTGCTGTTCCGATTGGGCTACACGCCGGTCGGTGCCCACGGTCGGACTTGCACCCGAACTGTGCGCGTTTTAAGTGCGCCGGGTCTGCTGTTCCGTTGGAGCCACGTGGGCGAAATGGTGGGCGTGAAGGGACTTGCACCCCCAAGGCTGCCAGATTCTGAGTCTGGACCCTCTGCTATTGGGTTAACCACATGCCCGTAAATTGGTGCATCCGGCAGGACTCCCACCTGCAAACTCTCCGTTCGAAGCGGAGGATGATAATAATTTCACCACGGATGCGGAAATGGTGGGTTGCCTCGGATTCGCACCGAGTTCTCGCCGGTTAAGAGCCGGGACTTCACTGTCAAAGTTTGCAACCCAAGCGCGACACGAAGGCGGAGTTGAACCACCGCGGCCAGATCTGTGAAGTTCTGATCGACACCGGGATTTCGCGTCGCGGAAAATGGAATCCCAAGCGCACCGAATCGGGTGTCCGGCCATTACTTCGACCGTGCGGGGTCTCTGCCGACGCACCCGATTCACTTGGGAAATGGACGGGCATGAGGGTAGCGCGCCCTGTACTCCGGTTTGGAAGACCGGCGTGTGTCTCTCAACACCTATGCCCGAAGAAATGGAATCCCGTGCTGGAATCGCACCAGCCTCTGCGGCTTTGCAGGCCGCCGCCTGAGCTGCTCGGCCAACGGGATATGAAATTGAAGTGCGGGCGGAAGCTTTCGCCTCCGCCCGCACTGTTGTCTGCCTCTTGGCGTCCTTGAACTGATTATCTGCGATCTGTCGTGCGCGGGCTTTCACGCGTCGCAACACGCTGTTGATTCGTTGCGTTCACGGCGTTCGCTCGGCTCTGAGCTTTTCGAAAGCACAGTGGCCAGGAAACTGTCCACCTTCTCGTTTTCGATGAGACCGAATTGCCGCAGCACCGGCACACCGATGAGTCGCCCGGCCATTTCCTTGACCGGCAGGAACTCATTGATGAGTTGCAGCACTCGCGCGTAATCGCCTTCGTCCGGATCAATCGCGGAATACGAATCCCGATACTTCGGTTCGTCGTCCTCCCAGCTCCATTCTCCGGCACCTCGTCGTCCTCGGACAACGTGGTGCGACGGAAATAGAGCCGCGCGTCGTCGCGAATGTCCGGTGTCGCCCAGCAACCAGAGCAGCACCGAGCCGCCTTGCAGGCTGGAACGCGCGTTGGTGACAATCCGCGTCCTCGGTGAGCGTTCCATCAATGCCGAGCGGAATCGCAACGCCGCTGTCCGCCGGGATTTCACCCGTCACCGACGATTTCGATTTGAAGCGTTCGTGGGTTTCTTCGCGAGCGCTCGCTTCAAGCTCGGCGATTCGCTCGACGTAGTTTCCCCAAGACCGGACCTCCACACGGAAATCGGCGGAGGCCTTGCCTTGATTTTTTTTCATAACTGTTCTCAAGTAATTGGTTTCATGTTTCTTGTTGTTTGAATATTCGTTGTAAAGTGCGGGCGGAAGCTTTCGCCTCCGCCCGCGTTGTTTAACTTGCTCCGTCCTCGGCCTGTGTTCAGGCGAACTTGGCTTGCCGTTCTTCAACGGCACGAAGCCGCCGGGCATGCCGAGCACGAGCGTGTTGCCCGCGTTCTGCGCAGCCGAGAGCGACTGCATCAGACGCAGGTTCATCAACGCCGGATTGCCTTCCAGCACACGAGCCGCGTTGGCGAGATTGCGCAGCGAGGCGCTTTCGCCGCGGGCGCGTTCGAGCGCGGCCTGGCCTTCCTGCTTCGCCTTCAGCACGTCGGCGAAGGCGCGCTTGAGGTCGGCCGGGAACATCACGTCCTTCACTTCGACCGCGAGGACGTTGATGCCGATCTTGGCGGCTTCCGGCTGCACGCGGGCCAGCAGTTGCGCGCCGATTTCGAGTCGCTGACCGAGCAGCGCTTCGACGGCGACCCCGCCCACGACCGCGCGCAGCGCGAGCTGGGCGGCGTTGTAGAGGTCGCCCTGCCAGTTCTGCGTTTCGTGCGCAGCCTTGACCGGGTCGGTCACCTGGTAGGTGACGAGCAGGCTGATCTTGAGGCCGACGTTGTCAGCCGTGAGGACTTCCTGACCGGCCACGAGCAGCGACGTCTTGCGGAGGTCCTGCACGTCGAGCGTGAAGTGGCGACCCCAGCGGATGTGTCGGCCAGCGCGGAGGACTTCCGACGAACTTGCCCTTGTGGTAGAGCAGGCCGGCGTAACCTTCCGGCACGAGGAACGCGCGGCGGAATTCTGAAGCAGACTGCGGCAGACCGATGACGATGCCGATAGATGGCGATGCCGATTGCGATGATGATGATTTCGTAGTTCATAGTGTTCTCCTTTCTTGCTGGTTGAAAATTGAAAGCCCGAGAGCAGCAGACCACCGTCCGGCGGCGGGAGAATCGCTCAGCGCAATTCTCACAAAGCCGCCTTCGGGCTGCGCTTGCGCGCCGGTCTCGCTGCCCCGAACCGTGGTGGGATTTCTCCCGTCTCCAGCCAATGGAGTTGGTTATCAGCCAACGTGCGGATTCGAACCGCGATTGAACCAGCTCATGCGCAGAACCGTTCCGGCGAACTGCCGGAGTGGCTGCTGGCTGATTCAAATTCTGAAATTGGGCAGGACCAACCGGATTCGCACCGGCACAAACGCCTTCACGGGGCGTGATGCTGCTGTTACATCATGATCACCATTTGAAACTGGAGCCCCTGGTCGGACTCGCACCGACGAATACGAGTTTACGAAACTCGCCCTGTAGCTGCTGAGGCACGGGGGCTTTGAAACTGGCGCTCTCACGTGGATTTGCACCACGAACCTCCGCCTTCGCAGAGCGGCGTGCAGAACTAATTACACCTTGAGAGCAAAATGGCATCCGTGATCGGACTCGCACCGACTAGGCCCGGCTTGAAAGACCGGCTGCTCGAGCTGCTTTGCATTCACGGACAGAAAATGGTTGCCGCAGAGGATGAGAACCCAGAGTCGCTGCTCGCGGGCAGACCTTAACTCTGTGGACTCAGTTCCTCCGTGGCGATGATGGACGCGTTAGCGGCGAAGCTTTGCGCGTCTTGTAAGTGAGGAGTGGTCGCAACGTCGCGATGACGGACACGAGTCCGGCAGCAACGAGGTCCTGCGATCACTGCCTCAATGTTTTTGTAGGCGGCGGGTGCTTCTTCGTAGAGCAAGTCGCGCTCTTCGCAGATCACGCGGCCGCCGAGCGGCGTCTGCACCAATTGGTGCATGCCGAAGCGTTCGCGCATGCGCTGACGAGCATCGCTGCGCGCCCACTTGCGACCCGCACCGTGGGCCAGCGACCAGGCGTGACTTTCGCCATCGCCGATCGGCTTCACGAGATAGCTCAACGAGCCGCGTGAACCCGGGATCACGACGAAGTCACCGTCGGCAGCAACTGCACCTTTGCGGTGAATCCAACCAGCTTCCATGGCGGGTGATGCTGTTGTGGCAGCCGTCCCAGAGGCATTCGGCTTCCGCACCGAGCGTCGCAACGAAGCGACGCGCGATGAGTTCGCGATTTGCCTTGGCCCAGCGGACTGCGAAGTCGTGACCGCGGAGATATTCCTCCGCCGCGAACGAATCCGCTTCGACTCCGTTGCCGAAGTGCTGATCCACATGAGCCCGCAGGATGGATTCACCCAATCCACGCGAGCCGCTGTGAACGAGCACGACGAGTTGCTGCTTGCCGAGGTCCAAGTTTCTTGAACTCGTCGGCGTCGAGCACCTTCTCGACCGTCTGCAATTCGGCGAAGTGATTGCCACCGCCGATCGTGCCGAGCGCCGAATCGAACTCCGTGGATTCGAGATCGTGTTCAGCGAGGAAGTCGCTGACGAACTGATCCCACGGGTGTTCGAGGTTGAACTGCAGCTTGGCCCAGCGATCGAGCTTGGCGTCGCGACGGACGAGGTCCGTCTTGAACAACGCCATGCCGCAACCGATGTCGCCGCCGATGAGGTGCGGGTAGATCACGCCTTCGGTCACGAACGCCGCACCGACGGGCGAGCCTTTGCCCGGATGCAAATCCGGGAAGCCGACCGCGCGGCGGACGCCGTCGAGTTTCGCGGTGGCATAGAGTTGGCGCACCGCTTCGCCTTCGATCCAGCTTTGGGCCGAGGCGAAAAGGCGCACCTGAGTTTCAGTCAAGGTGTTCATGTTTCCTTTTGTGCCCGCCAAGCGGGATGGGTTTTGAGTGGTCCCCGAGGTTGGTATCGCGCCAACGTCTCCTCGGCTTCAGGGAGGCGCTAATCTGTCTCAGCTACTCGGGGATTGGTTGTCCCGCGCGGTAACGCTCCGCGGTCTTCCGGTTATCAGCCGGATGCTCTGCTTTTGAGCTACGAGACAGTTTGAATTGCGGCTTCGCGCCGAATCGGCCGGGCGGAACACGAGGTTCGACGTCACGGTCGGATTCGCATCACCGATTTGGTTTGTAGCTCCGGCGAAAGAGCAATTGGCTTTGATAACGGAGAATGGGCTTCATGGGATTTCCTTTCGTTAAGGGTTTAAAAGTGGCGGATGGTGTAGGGATTGCACCCACGCAGCCCGGAGGCTCACTCGGTTTTCGGGACCGGGGCATTACTGCTCTGCCAACCATCCGAAATGGTCAGGGTGGCAGGAGTTGCACCTGCGACCTCCTCGTTCCGAACAAGGCCGTCTGCTGCTGACATTACACCCTGAAATTGGCTGCCAGGGTTGGACTCGCACCAACACCGAACGGCTTAACAGGCCGCCGTGCTACTTTGACACTACCTGGCAATGGCGCCTGCCGGCAGGATTTTCACCTGCATCGTTCCGCTTAGAAGGCGGATGCCTGATGTATTCGACCACGGCAGCAATTTGATATGATCATAGACCTGTGTTTTCGCTTTGGCCGTGGCACCAAGGAAGCAGAGTAAGTTGAGACGGTTCACATGGAATCAGTGCTTGCAGGCCGGATACGGACGCATAGACAATGAAGACTCTATGGTCAAATGCTCAAGGCTGTGCCTGGCTGCCATTGCATTAGCAAGCATCACCTTGGTGTCTATTGCGGCAGACTGGCAGCCCGCCAAAGGACCGCTGATGACGCGCTGGGCCAAGGACGTTTCACCTAAAAACGCCCATCCCGAATACCCGCGGCCGCAAATGGTCCGCGAGGATTGGCAGAATCTGAACGGGCTGTGGGAGTACGCCATCACCGGCAAAGACGCCCCGCAACCGGCGACTTGGGATGGACAAATCCTGGTGCCGTTCCCGATCGAGTCCGCGTTGTCCGGCGTGATGAAGCGGGTGTACGAAACGAACCGGCTCTGGTATCGGCGCACGTTCACGATTGCGCGTGGCTGGCGCAACCAGGCGTGTTGCTGAACTTCGGCGCCGTGGATTGGGAAACGACGGTCTGGGTGAACGGCAAGGAGCTCGGCTCGCATCAGGGCGGCTACGATGGCTTCAGCTTCGACATCACCGACGCGCTCAAGCCCTCGGGCGAACAGGAAATCGTCGTGGCGGTGTTCGATCCGAGCGACGCCGGCCCTCAACCGCGCGGCAAGCGGTGCGGAAGCCCGACGGCATTTGGTACACGCCCACCAGCGGGATTTGGCAGACGGTGTGGTTGGAGCCGGTGACGACGCGCACGTCGAGAATATCAGAATTACACCAGACTTGGAGAATTCACCGTGAAGGTGGCTTTCACGCTCGTAACCGGCAAAGACAACAATCTGTTTGAGGCAAAAGTGTCGATCCTCGAAGGTAAATCCAAGAAGAGTTCTAGGTCATTTTGCGTACGATACGACCGTGCTTCCGCCGCTGGCACGAAATTTCCTGGCGAGGTCACACTCGAGTTGGCACAGCAAAGCTCTGGTCGCCGGACTCGCCATTTCTCTATGACCTCTTGGTCAAGTCTTTGACGACAAAGGAGGCTGCGCGACGAAGTCGAGCTACTTCGGCATGCGCAAAATCTCCCTGGGCAAAGACGAGGAGGGCTTCACCGCCTGTGTCTGAATAACAAGCCCTCTTCCAATTCGGCCCGCTCGATCAGGGCTTCTGGCCGGACGGCCTTTACACGGCGCCCACGGACGAAGCCCTGCGCTACGACATCGAGATGACGAAGAAGCTCGGCTTCAACATGGCGCGCAAGCACGTGAAGGTTGAGCCGGATCGCTGGTATTACTGGTGCGACAAGCTCGGCCTGCTCGTCTGGCAGGACATGCCCAGCGGTAATTTCGGCGAAACCGCACTGACCGCCGCCGCTCGACGACGCGTCCGCGGAGTATGAGCAGGAACTCAAGGCGCTCATCAATGGACGCTGCAATCACCCATGCATCGTCATGTGGGTGCCGTTCAACGAAGGCTGGGGCCAGTACGAAACGCCGCGCTAGCCGAGCTCATCAAGCAACTCGATCCCACGCGGCTGGTGGATGACGCCAGCGGCTGGACCGATCGCGGTTCCGGCGACGTGATGGACATCCACAATTATCCCGGTCCCGGCGCCCCCGCGCCGGAAGGAATCGCGCTGGTGTGCTGGGCGAATTCGGCGGGCTCGGCCTGCCCGTTCGCGGGCACACCTGGCAGGACGAGAAGAACTGGGGTTATCGCAGCTTCACCAACAACGCCGATCTCACCGACGCTTACGTCGATTTGCTCGGCAAGCTCCATCCGTTGACCGGCACGCGCGGACTGGCCGCCGCCGTTTACACCCAACCACGGACGTCGAAGTCGAGGTCAATGGCCTCATGACTTACGACCGCGCGCTTGTGAAAATGGACCCGCTCGCCATCACGGCGGCAAAGCGTCTCTACACCGCGCCACCTCCGGCACCCGTGATTAGATCCGTCGTGCCCACCTCCGAGAACGAAACCTTCATCTGGCGCTACACAACGATCAAACCAGGTGACGACTGGTTCAAGCCCGGCTTCGATGACAGCGGCTGGCACGATAGTCCGGCTGGCTTCGGCAGCCGCGGCACGCCCGGCGCGCATGTCGGGACGATCTGGAACACGTCCGACATTTGGCTGCGCCGCATCTGCAACGCCGCACGGCCCGCCGATGGACAACTCCAGTTGCGTTTGCACCATGACGAAGACGCGGAAATCTACGTGAACGGTGCGCTCGCCGCTCAAGTAGGCGGTTACAGCACGGAATACGAAGAGGTGCCGATGAGCCCAGAAGCCAGCGCCGCGCTTCAGCCGACGAATAACGTCCTCGCCGTTCACTGCCACCAAACGACTGGCGGGCAATACATTGACGTCGGCATCGTCAACGTACATGCCTGCGAAATAGAAGAATTTGAAGGCCATGAACAGGCTTCCCCTGCTTTACGGAATTTTGGTTTTGGCCTGCAACGCGCAATACACGACCGCGCAAATGCAACTGAGCGTTGTGGACGGACCGCCTGTGAACGCGTCAAACGCTTTCTACGTCAGCAACCGCGCGCCGCTCGAACCCAGTCCGTTCGTGAAACTGCCCATCGGCAGCATCACGCCGCGCGGCTGGCTGCGGCATCAGCTCGAGCTGGAGCGCGACGGCATGACCGGCCGGCTGAAGGAGATTTCGCCCTGGCTCAATTTCGAGGGCAGCGCCTGGGCCAACAAGCAAGGCAAGGGCGAACGCGGCTGGGAGGAACTGCCTTACTGGCTCAAAGGCTACGGCGACCTCGGCTACGTGCTGCAAGGACGAGGCGATCATCGCCGAAGCGAAGAATGGATCGAAGCCGATGCTCGCCACCCAGCGCGCGGACGGCTGGTTCGGCCCGCGCGACCTGCTGACTTCGCTTGCAACGGCAAGCCCGACCTCTGGCCGCACATGGTCATGCTGAACGTGCTGCAGTCCTATTACGAATTCAGCGGCGACCCGCGCGTGCTCGACCTGATGACGCGATACTTCAAGTGGGAGAACGCAGCTCCCGGCCGAGCGCATTCGGCGAGGGCTACTGGCCGAAGATTCGCGCCGGCGACAACATCGAAAGCGTCTACTGGCTCTACAACCGCACCGGCGAAGCATGGCTGCTCGAGCTGGCGCAGAAGATCCACGAGAACATGGCAGCGCTGGGACCACGGGCGTGCATCAACTGGCACAACGTGAACATCGCCCAGGGCTTCCGCGACCGGCGCGGTCTATTGGCTGCAGTCGCACGAAGCCGGAGACCTCGATTCCGCGGAGCAGCAATTACCAGACAGGTCATGGACCTCTACGGCCAGTTCCCCGGCGGCGGCTTCGCCGGCGACGAGAATTGCCGGCCCGGCTTACGCCGACCCGCGCGGCGGCATTCGAGACCTGCGGCATCGTCGAGTTCATGCACAGCTTCGAGATGCTGACGAAGATCTCCGGCAACCCGCTCTGGGCCGACCGCTGCGAGGAGATCGCGTTCAACACTTTCCCCGCCGCGCATGACGCCGGACCAGAAGGGCCTGCACTACCTGACCTGCGCCAACCAGGTCCAACTCGACCGAGACAACAAAGCGCCCGGCAGTCGCAGAACGGCGGCACGATGTTCTCCTACAGCCCGTTCGAGGTCTATCGCTGCTGCCAGCACAACGTCTCGCACGGCTGGCCGTACTACGCCGAGGAACTCTGGCTGGCCACGGCCGACAACGGCCTGTGCGCCTCGCTCTACGCCGCCAGCGAAGTCAGCGCGAAGGTCGGCGACGGCACGCCGGTGAAGATCACCGAAGAAACCGATTATCCGTTCAGCGACACGATCGCGTTCAAGCTCGCCATGCCCAAAGCGGTCGACCTTCCCGCTCTACCTGCGCGTGCCGCGCTGGTGCGAGATGCCGCATCGTCAAGATCAACGGCCAGAGCAGCGAAGTGAAAACCAAAGCCGCTCTCATTCATCGTGGTCAACCGCGATTGGAAAAACGATGATACTATTGAACTGCAATTGCCGATGAAGTTCTCCGTCCGCGTCTGGGCAAAGAATAAAGACGCCGTGTCCGTGGACTATGGCCCGCTGAGCTTCTCGCTGGCGATCAAGGAACGCTGGCAGAAATACGGCGACCGAATCGCCAACTGGCCTGAGTGGGAAGTTTTTCCTGACTCGCCCTGGAACTACGGTCTTGTGCTCGACGCGCGTGACCCGGCGAAATCCTTTAGCGTCAGCCGCCGGAGCGGCCCCCTGCCGCCGCAACCGTTCACGCCGGACACCGCACCGATCGCATCAAGGCGCAAAGCGCGCAAGATCCCGCAATGGCAGGCTGGACCGCCTCAGCACGCGGTCGGCAAACTTCAGCCAAGTCCGGCGAAATCCGACGAGCCGGTCGAGCACATCACGCTCATTCCGATGGGCGCGGCGCGTCTCCGCATTTCGTGCTTCCCCACAGTCAGCACCACTGCCGAAGCGCACGAGTGGGTCGTCACGCCTCAGCCGAGGCCAGCCGCGTACAAGCCCACCGCTTCGCATTGTTTTGAGAATGATACGGTGAATGCCATGTGCGACGGGCTCGACCCCGCCAGTTCCAACGACCAAGACATTCCTCGCCTCACCTGGTGGGATCATCGCGGCACTGCCGAATGGGCACAATATGATTTCGACTCTCCGAAACGCGTCGCAGCCGTCAGCGTTTATTGGTTTGACGATACTGGCATCGGCAGTTGCCGTGTGCCCGACTCGTGGCGGCTGCTTTACAGAGACGGCGACGAATGGAGACCTGTCAGTCCGCGTGGCGAATTCGGTGTGCTCTTGAATTGTTTCAATCGTGTCGAGTTTGATGCGATTGAAACGACGGCTCTGCGGCTCGAAGTCCAACTCAGGCCTCGCTTCTCCGGGGGTATTCTCGAATGGAAATTGCAGTAGCAACTCCCGTCTGCAACGATGCGAGGCACCGCAGAACTGGCGGGCCTGCTGCACCGGAGAAAGAACCAATTGAATTGGTCAGCGCGGCAGGATTTGCACCTGCGATCGCTCGGTCCCAAGCCGAGCATGTTGCTTCTACACTACGCGCTGATGGCGGACCCGAAGGGAATTGCACCCTTAACCCTCCCGCAGACAACGGGGCGCTCTGCTGATTGAGCTACGGATCCAGAAATGGCCGCCGAGACGAAGCTCGAAGTTTTTGCATTTTGACGAGCTGCGCCCGCCTTCGCTTCGCCATGGCGCGGCAACCTCGCTCTTGCTGAAGCTTCGAGCGAAGGTTGGTGGGAAGTGCTGGTAACGCTCCAGTCGTCATCTTCCAGCGCTGTTTTGTGACTGCGGATTTACAGGCCGCGGGCTGGATCACTTCCCGGAAATGGTAGCGGGGGCAGGAATCACACCTGCCTGACGAAGTTTATGAGGCTTCGCTCTGTGCTTTAGTCGAGTTCCCCGCAATGAAATGGTGGAGTCCGGCGGGTAACGCTCCCGCTTGACACTGCTTGCAAGGCAGGCGCTTCACTTTTCAGCCACGGCCCCATGAAATGATTGGCACGCCGCCCTGGTGCTGCCCCAGGCAAACGGAGTTTTGGAGACTCTGCTGCGCAAGCTGGCGCTCGGCGTATTATAAATTGGTGCGGTCGCCGGGAGTTGCGCCCGGACATGCTCCCTGGCGAGGAGCCATTCTGGCTGTTAAATCACAACCGCGAAATTGAAAGGGCCGGAAGCGTCATTGCACTTCCGGCCCGCGTTGTGTCATTAAAGGACAAAGTTCCGTCACTTACAGTCCGCCATCGAATTGCCACCGCCCAGTCGGATTGTCCCTCCTCAGAGCGAGATTCCATTTCTTCACGTGAGCGACACGCGCTTTGACGAGCCACGCCGATTGCGATTCTGACCAGGATGCATCAATGATTTCCATTTCGGGAATCAAGTTTACGCACATCGATTCCCGCTTTCTGCGCTTCGGTGACTTGTTGTTTGAGTCTGGTGACGGTGCTCTCAGGAACAATTTTAGCGATTGTGTCCCAATCCAATTTCCGAGAGGCGTCGAACAACGCCTTCGCAACTTCAGCAGGTGACATCTTCGCGCAGACGTCATCGGCAGCGAGCACCGGTGGCTCGGTTGTCCACTTGAAGTCTTCTTCAACTTTCATGTTGCTGTCGAGTTGCGCGGTCAGGACGAAGCGCTTCGCCTGATTGGAATTCGAGAGCCGTAAATACATATCCTGCGGGCGCAATTTGATTTCGTAAGGAACAAAACGCTGGAGATTCGTGTTCTGCACCTGCGACGAAAAGGATTCACCGAGGCTGATGATCTGGATGCCGCCGAGATATTGTTTGAACGACGGAGTCAGAGTTGAAACGAATTTCTCCACCTCAGTCCAATCCTCGCGACCACACGCTTCGAAAAACGCGCGGGCAGCTTGTTCGGCGGTCATCGCGGCGTACTTCTGATTATCCGGCAACACTTGTGGATCGCGCTCCCAGGTCACATCCGCGGGAATGCTGAGTTGCCAGGTTTCGGCAGTGAGCGGCTGGTTGTATTCGATTTGATTCAGGTCGAAGATCAGCACCTCGCCTTCGGGCCGGACGAGATACACCTGCACGGCTTCAAGCAATTCGGACCCGGTGTCGAAGTGATACACGCGCCGCGTGTCGGCGATGTCGAAGAAAGCGTTCTTCAGATGATCCGTGTCCGGCAAACCTGTCATCGCATGAACCGTCACGATGGATTTTATCCTGCCATCGCTGCCGCTTTTCTCCTCAAGTTCCAGCTTCCAACCTCTCTTTTGCGCGTTGAAGAGTTCATTCGTAATCGTGCTGCTCAGGTTCGCAATCATATGGAGCCATGCTGTGTCGAACGCGCTTTGTGTCGGCGAATTAATTTTGTAACCGCTATTGTTCGCGTTGATGTAAAGCACCGTGGTCTTTCCATTCATGACTGCTTTGCGACCGGGTTTGTCCACGCGCCATTTGAGTTCCGGATCAAACTCTTTCCAGAGTTCAATGGGAGCGAAGTCGCAGCGGTAATCGATGTAACTGAAGTTATCCGCCGGCAACGTGCGCAACTGTCCACGCAAGTGAATGGTCGTGAGTTTCGCAATCGCCTGCGCGCCTTTTGTCAAAACCTCCGCTGCTTTCGCCTGTACATTCGGTGCGCTCCCAACGATAACTGCGATCAAAAGCGCCGCCGCGGCCGCTCCAAAGCCCCATGCCCAACTATGTTTCAACATCCTGCTCATGATTGTCTCTCTTTCCGGTATGAACTGTTCCTTTCGGATTCGCTGCATGACCGGTTCGACAATTGCCAGTTCGGATGCCGTTTCACCTCGATTAATCAGTCGCTGCTGCAATTTCGTGATCGCCTCAAATTCGGCGCAACACGACGCACACGTCTCCAAATGTGCCTGGCATTCCAGCGACGCCTCGCGGTCAAGCAACCCTTCCGCGCAAGCAACTAAATTGTCCCGACATTCAGCGCAGTTCATGTGGTTCAGTTTGTTTGAATGTTTCGTTGCCGCTTTCGCGCGCTTGGAGTTCCTGCCGAAGCAGGGCGTAAGCTCGCGAGAGCGTTTTGGTGATCGTGCCCAGCGGCAGTTCGAGGCGTGTGGCCACTTCCTGACAGGAAAGCCCTTCGTAATACCGCAGCAGAATCACCCGACGATAGTTTTCAGGCAGAACGGCGATGACTTCCTCCAACGGATATTCCTCCCGGCCATCTCCCGCATCCATCAGCATGGTTTCGGCTGCTCCACGATCTCTCTCGCGGTGCGCGGCTGAACGGAATTGTTCCTTGGCGACCCGACCTGCGATGCCGATCAGCCAGGAGTAAAACGACTCCGGTTTCCGCAGCTTTTTTAAAGACAGAAAAGCCCGCACGAATGATTCCTGCGCGGCTTCTTCAACTTCAGATCGGTCGCCAATGCGGCTCGACAGATACGCGAACAGCGGTTTCTGATACCGTTGCACCAGCAACCGGAAGTGCTCAGGGCAGCCGTTGCGGCTGCTCTCGACGTAATCTCCGTCGGTCCAATCCGCGCTGGTGTCCAGCTCTGATGAATTCATATCGTCACTCAATAGTGATGGCGGCAGCGCGTTTGCGGCGGCGAACTAAACGGTATAAGCATAGATAACATGACATCTTCGCTGACTTTATCGTGGGTATAACTGAGCCGGTGTTGCTACGCGCCAGTTGTCGAAAGGTGAACGCGAATTGGCTTGGCGCAGGGAGTAAATTGAAAGGCCGGGACTTGTTTCAGTCCCGGCCCATGCCATTTCAATAAAGAACAAACACCTCTTGTGATCTACTTGCGATCCCAACCCGCGGATTCACGGCGGCTGTTTCGGTGTTTAGGGGCACACCTCCTCCGAAGCCCTTAAAATGTAAAAGCGTTTCAAATCGTCTCGGCGCGCGTATTCGCTCCGCGTGGGCACACCACATCGGTGGAACGCCTCGGCGTTCCTGCGCCTCAATTCGTTTGGCACTGTCAGACATCATCAAGACGTCACTTTGTTATCGTTCACAGACTGTTCACCTTTCGTTGCTGCCATTTCACCGTCAGTTTCAGGGAAACAAAAAACCCTGCTTACATTGCGGTAAGCAGGGTGAGAGAAATCTTTCGTTCGATTCTTTAAACCTGCTTACCTCCGGGACTATCCAAATTACCTTCGGGCCGTTGCCCGATGGATGCGAGGGATAGCCTCTGGCTAAACGCACAACCCGGGTTATACCGGCTATGACGTGTCGCTTTCGCGACCGTCATCGTCGGCCAACTCGTGGCTGATATGTTGATGCAGTTTCTCATCGAACGTGCAAGACGTGTATCACGAGATCATGGTTACAGTCCACTTATACTTTGTGGGGGTGCAAATATCTTGAATTCAAATATCCGAATCGGTTGATGCGAAAACCGCTCATCGTGACGAAGTCGATCCCGTGATGTTTCGTGCCTCGGTATTCGTGTTTAAATTCCATCACTCCGTCAATCTGTCTCGTGGGGGGCGACGCGGGGCAAGAAGCTCGTCGTTCTCGTTGGCCAGCAGAAAGCGTTGGGAATAGCAGTGAGGAACAACAAAACGGAACAGCGGTCTTCTGGGTTGTTGACAAGACTGTCGGCGGTTAGCTGACCTCCGTTCATCCCAACGCAGCAGAGTCGCAGATCGCTTGTTGAACCGCACTCTCGCAACTACCCTGCCCGGTATGGATACCCTCTATCATCGGGAAGAACACTTTCGAGGCGGCGACACGGTAAAAGACATCGTGATCGGCATGTCGGACGGGCTGACGGTGCCGTTCGCCCTGGCGGCAGGGATTTCGGGAGCCATCAGCGCAGCCCACATTGTCGTCACGGCTGGCTTCGCCGAGATCGCCGCTGGCTCGATAGCGATGGGCCTGGGCGGTTATCTGGCCGCCCGGAGCGAAGTGGAGCACTACCAGAGCGAACTGGCGCGGGAGGAAGCCGAAATCCGAGAGAAGCCGGAGGTCGAGGCGGAGGAAGTGGCCGAGTTCTTCCGGCAGTATGGGCTGACGGATCAGGAATACGGGCCGGTCGTCGCGGGCCTGCGCACCAAACCGAAGGCTTGGCGGGATTTCATGATGCGCTTCGAGTTGGGCCTTGAGGAACCCGATCCGAAGCGGGCACTGCAAAGCGCCGTGACGATTGCGGTGTCCTACATTGTCGGCGGGATCATCCCGCTCGCCCCGTACATCGCCTTCCACGACATCAAGACGGCGTTCTACTTCTCGGTCGTGTTCACGCTGACGGCGTTGGCGGTGTTCGGCTTCGTGAAGGGAAAGTTCACGGGCGTCTCCAAGATCAAGAGCGCCCTGCAAACGGTGCTGGTCGGAGGGGCGCAGCCGGTGTGGCTTATGCGCTGGCGAAGCTGATCTCGTAGCAAAGCTGTGTAGCCGAATACCTCGCACGGATTTTCTCAATGCCCGCCTGTGACCGTGTAACCGGCGCGGCGCAAATCCTCCGCCAAATCCTTCTCCATCTGCGCCGCCGCCTCGAACGGCATGGGGTTCAAGTGCTCGTACAATTCCGGCAGGAGGCGGATGCCGTAGCGCTTCACCAGCGAAGCGTCCTTGATCCCGGCCTTGTGATTGGCGAAGCGTTCCTCCGGCGTCAGTCCCGTCATGCCCACGTAAACGCACGGCTTCTTGCGGATCGCGCTTCGGGTTTTCGGCACGCACCTTTCGGATTTTGCCGACGGCGGGATCGAGCAGCACGACGTAAACATTGTGGTGGTCGTGTGGCTGTCGTTTCGGGCGAAGCTGCTTGAAGCGTTCGTCGTTTCATTCGGAACCTCGACCGGGTGCTCACTTCAGCCAGAGGATGGTGACGCCTTCATTGGTTGCGCCCAAATCAGGATCGCCGCGCAACTCCGGTACGGCTTCCAGCAGGGCCAGCACCGTTGGTTGAAAATTGAAAAATCCTCGCCCGCAACGAAATCCTTGATGACCCCTTCCTTTTTCCGCAAGCCCGAACGATTTGCGCAGCCCGACACAGAGTGCTCCGCCCTTGCCCGATGAGCCGTAACCGTGAATCACCTTTAGCACCTTCACTCCGTCGCGCTTGGCCCGCTTGATTTCTCCGATGACCAGCCGCCGCGCCTCGTCGAGAACGGGCAGCCCGGCCTCGACGTTGTATGTGCGAATCGCGCTCATGTGCGGTCAAGGGATGCGCCTCTTGCTCCGTGGCTGGTTACATTCCAGAGTAGCTTTCTGACATGCGGCCTCAACGTCGAACGGTTGCTGTTCGCGCTCAAACCTCTCCTGTAATTCGTAGGCCATGACTTCCAGCGGGCTGTTCCGGTAGCCGAAGCGTTCCAAGCCATCGGCGTACAGCGCCAGAAACTTTTCCGGGCCGAGCAACCGCCACTGGATGACGTGAACGAGTTCGTGAAAGTGGAGCGATTCCGACTGAGCTTCGTCAGCGCGAACGAAATACGTGTCGAGGTACGTGATGCCTCCAGCCTCCATGTTGCTCGAAATCCCTGAACCGGTCGAGGCCCATCGCTGACAGTGGCGGTATCGGCACCCGTCGGCACGACAACGACCTTTGCTCAGTTCAGAATGTCGTGGCTGTAATAATGCGGCAGACGTCTGAAGCCGAACGAGGTCACGGATTGTGATGCCGAGGCGTGGTGTGCCAGCGTCTGTTGAATCCAGGCGGCGACCACGGATAGACGCTTTGAAACTCTTGTTCGGTCATGGATTTGGCCCATATAGGGCGAGGAAATGACTGAAATCTCCTGATTCCACTTTCGAGCGGCTAAACTGGTAAAAGGTCAGTTGGGAATCCATGATCCCCCTCTCTTGCTGATCCGAACTTTCCTGATGCGAGTTGGCTTCCGGCCAGCGAACTTAAACAGATCGACGACCTCCACCTTCAACACCCTGGCAAAATCTTCCAGCCGGGCAACGGACGGGGCGTTCACACCACGCTCGACCAGGCTGATAAACTCCACGGAGCAACCCAAGGACTTCGCAAGTTGCATTTGCGTCAGCCCTCGATTCTTGCGCAATTCAGCGATGCGCCGTCCAAGTTGTTTCTGAAGCACGGATTTCAAATATCACACGCGACGTGAAACAGCAACGAAGTTAAACTACGGGCGCAGTTCCACAATCGTCGGGAACGGCACCACCGCCTCAAAAATGGCTTCGCCGAAATCGAAACCATTCGCCATACTGTCGTCGGACAGTGAAGTCGATTGCGATTCATGATCGTAATAAAAATGTTCCAGGCTGGTGAGGAGGCGCAGTAGCGGCACTTTTTGCGCTGCGCATGGAGGGACAAAGTTGTGGCAAGACGCAGACGAAATCGAGAATTGGACATTGCGCTGGGCGTGGCCCAGTTGATCGCCTTTCTCGTATTCGCTGGCATGTTTCTGCCCCAAGTCCGGCAGATGCTCCTCGGTTTCGGCGTCATTCTTATCGGAGCGATCATCTTCCTCGGTGCCGTGGCGTTCGTTGTGTTTTTGATCCGGCGAACGGAGAGAAAGCCGTCGTTCCCGATTTCAACGACCAGGCTCGACACCCTGGTTTCCACACCTGCGAGCGAAGACATCATCATCGTACCTGCGGCCAGCGAGGAAAGTCCGGTGACCACCGCCGATTTAATGGAGCAACTCCGGGCGATTGATTGGTTTCAATTCGAGAAGTTGGTCGCCCTGGTTTATCGCAAGCTCGGTTTCACCGTCACTCGCCGAGGCGGTGCGAATCCAGATGGCGGAATTGATCTCGTGATTGAGAAAGACGGCCAACGCTCGGCCGTACAATGCAAGCAATGGCGGACTTGGAATGTGGGCGTAAAGGCCGTACGAGAATTTCTCGGCGCTTTGACCGACGCGGGAATCTCGAAGGGCGTCTTCATCACGCTTTGCGGTTACACCGGAGACGCAAAGCAACTGGCCGAGAAGCACGGCATCGAGATCGTCAACGAGGCCGGGTTGGCAAAGATGATCGAGGACACCGATTGTCGGTTCGATCCTGAGACGCTGACGATCCTGAACGACACACGGAAGTTTTGCCCGAAATGCGAACAGGAAATGGTGTTGCGGACGGCGACGAAGGGGGACAGCGCTGGCCCTCAATTCTGGGGATGCTCGGCGTATCCGAAATGCCGGTTCACGATGCCTGTTTGAGCAAGCTTGGCAAGACCGTCATTCACAAAGGCGAGGACAACGCCAGCATCGCGTTCAGCCTTGATACCTTGCAGCATCCCACTGGGTGACGATGCCTTCGAGGCAGTCCGCCCGTGTATTGTTCTAAGAAGCGCGGATCAAAGAGAAGTTGCTGTTCTGGCTTCGTGCCTTCGGAAGTCGCCGTTGAACTGTACCCCGTCCTTGCGCTTCACGGTGTCATACCAAGAATTCATAAGCTCAAAAAATATCGGCTTCGTAGATTTTCTACATGCGGGACAAGGAGAGGCTGCTGCTCCCATTCAGCCCAAAGTTGAAGATAGCTCCGCCATTCAAACGAGACCACAGAACTCTTGACGGCGACGGACAGAGCTTCGATTTCTCGACGGTGCTCGCGAAACGCAGGGAAATCTGAGGCGTTGCCCGGTTCCCAAAAAAGATACAGCAGCGTCGCGGAGGCCGGAGGCTTCTCATTTTTCAACAGCCGGTTCAGGCCGAAGTAATGCTTGGCCAACTGCGCAACATCCAGATGCTGCTTCCCCGCCTGTTTCGCGTCGTTCCATACCTTCCACCAGCAGTCTTCCACCCAAGGCATAGCTTTAGGCTGATACCGTTCCCCGAAAGCGCCGAATTTGGGCATGATGTATTCGAGAAGTCTTGATTCGATGCCGACCACGCCACTAGGATGCTCCAACCACACATCGAGATTCGGCTTCCGCTGAAATCCGGTATCCAGCTTCTTTTCAAAACAAACGCGGTCGAAGCCGTGCTGCCCCAACAGGACAAGCGTGAACTGGGTGTGAGTTTGAATGGCGCGAAACTATTTGCGGCGAGCGCCGACGACGAGTGTGCGGCGCAGAATTTCATTCGCAGTTCGTCTCCGTCCCCGCTCCGCAACTCAGTTTCAAACAATCCCATCTCGACACCTTGAATCAGATTGTCCTGTGGGCAAGCCGCGTATCCTCGCGGATCGGTTTGCTTCAACATTCGATGCGCCAATGCGGACTTTGCGTTCCTCATTAACTGACCAATGGTATTCATGTCGCGGTGGGGAAGGTGTCGAGGATGTAGGCCGCTTCGGGTCTAGTCATCATGTTGGCGTCGGACGGCATCTCTTTAGGTTGGCATTTCGGGTTTCTGGTGAATGAAGCTCAGTATTCGTCGTGTCTTGGTTAAGATGTAAGACAGTATCCGCATGACCCGCCCACGCGGCGATGGTCAGGAGGTCGATTCCGGCCATCACACACCTGGAGACGAAATAGTGCCTGAGCGAGTGGAATTTGAAGTCGGGCAGGTTTGCGGCCTCGCGCACGAGTTCGAAAGATTTCCGCAACGAAGCAATGCTTTCGCTGCCATCTGACCGATTACTTGGGAACAGTGCATCGGTGTCCGGGGGGCATCGCGAATGTAAGTCTTTCAGCAGTGCCTCAAGTTCAGGATTGAAATCGACGATGATGGTCTTTGAATACTTCGTATCCCGCCAAAAGGTGACCTGGCGTCTTTCCCAGTTCATGTCCGACCAGCAAAGCGCCAGAGCAGAGGCCAACCTGGCTCCTGACAGACTCATTAGCCGGACAGCATCTCGTAGCATCTCCCCGTTCTTGAATCGCGGTGTGCCGTCCGCATTCTGTGAAATTGCAACGGCGCAGAAATGGTCAATCTCCTCCTTGGTAAACAACTTTTGTTTCTCTGCGTGATATTCGAGCTTCTCCCAACCGTCAGTCGGCAGTTTGCCCGAAAATACCCCGTCCTTCCTGGCGAAGCGGAATAGATTTCCCAACACGAGCACGGCCATATTCACGGTTCGATTGCTTACTGTGCTGCTTTTCCGCTTTAGCGCGTATCCGTTGATGTCTCGCTGAGTGATTTGGTTCAGACGGACGCCTCGAAAAACTTGACCCAGCCCTTAAAATACTTCGCTCACCGCACCAGTGTTTTGGGCTTCTTCGCCTGCGTCTGGTTCATCCATGTAAGGTAATATTCTACGTATTCATTGAACCGAGGAGCCCGTCCCGAACAAGGCACTTCTCCTTCGCGCTTTTCAAACGCAATGCCTCGATTGCGTCCTTCGCCTGTTGAATGCTCTGACCGGCTGATTTTGCGTATCCTTCAGCGGGCGCTTGGCTGCAGCCTTTTCCCGGAACCGATTGTTGGTAATAGAAACGGCCGTTGCGAATCCATAGCCCGTCAATGTCGCGACCGCGGCCGTCCTTCGGCCTTGATGAATTTGAATTTCGGAACCACCGCGAGCCTGGCGCCCGATTGGTCCGACTGAAACTCTGTGTGGAAGCCGACTATGGAGGCCGCATGAGAGTTCATGCTGCCTCCTGTCGCATTTTGGAATCCGTTGCGCGCACATAAAGCCCAATGCTCACGGCGAACTGATATGCGGCGTCGAGCACCGGGCACGAATGGTCTGTCGAGGTCCTGAATCATGTCGAGCAAACGACGCCCGGACGATTTGGTGACCGTCCATGCTGTCGAATTCAGCGTTTTCGTGAAACGCTATGCCAGTCGGGAGCGGCTGTTTCACACCGAGGACATGCGGGCAGCGAGCCACGTTGAGCACCCCACTTTCCGAATCGAAAGGCGATTGCCACGTCCGGTTCGAGCACGACGTACTTTACTTCGCACGGGTCAATCCAATTCTCCGGGTCGCTGAAATGCGCCTCAGCTGCGCATTTCAAACAAACGGTCTCACCCTCGCGCTCCACGCGGTAAATCTCCCACGTGTAATTCTCGACCATGACGCGCCGCAGTGCAGCAAGTGAAGATAGCCCTCAGCCGGGTCGCCGCGAGTATCCGTTGTGGCTTCACACAGGTTCGAATGCCTTTTGGGTCGTCACTGAAGATGTCGTAAACCAGGAACGAACGTCAGCCCTGCAGTACAGTCGTGATGTTCACACTTCGGTTTGCGTTTGCGACTTGGCCTCGCGTTTCAGCTCGCCGCATTCTTCGCGGCGCGGGCGTTGATCGGATAATCTCGAGGTAGGGACCACATGCGTATGCCTCTCTTTGAGTGGTGTTGGTTCCGTCCTCAAACGAGTAGCCCATCTTCGCCGGCAAGGAATAAAATGATTTCGACATAGCGGGGCTCGACTACGAGAGCGCCGCCAAAGTATGTGTGGTCGCACGCCTTTCGGACAGTGTTCGCGCATCCAGTTGCGCGCCGCCTCAGTCAGCGGATGGAAAAGCACGATGCTTCCGTGGCACGAAATTGCTATGTCGGGAGGGGTTGGTTGAGGACTTTTCAGAAACGGCAGCGCCGATGATTTCGGCGCTGACCCGAGGTGCTACTGTTCATCGTTGATGTGTTCTTTCAAACACATCGGGAAAGCCGGCAAAAAATAAACCGTCCGCAAACATCGGGACGGTTTTCAATCTGCCGTATGGAGATACTCTTTTCTTCTACATCGACACTTTCACCCACTCAGGTGTTGTCTGAACCACCGTTGCCTCTTCCACAGGCTGGTTGGTAGACCGCCATTTCTACGGGCGGTGAGTTCCCGATGCTGGCCTGAGAATCTTGGACGGATTCGGACCGGCGAGTCAAGTTGTTTTTGTGCTGCGGATTGTGATGGTCCGCGGGTTTCCCTGGTAAGTGTCTTGTTTTGCTCGGAAATCTGGACTTTGACCAATGAAATCAATGATTTCTCTCACTATGCAGTGGAACGCCCTAAATCACGCTTGGACAGGCCATTATTGAAACTTCGGATCAGAAGGTTGCAGGTTCAAGTCCTGCCGGATGCGCCAATATTTACAAGGGTTTTGTGATTTCCCAAATTTGCAGAATCGGCTGAGCAGTATCAGGTGCGTTTTTGGAGTCGTGCACCAGTCGTGCGTGTGCTGTCCTTTGTCGTTGCTATACAGCTTGAACAAGTGGCTCATCTGCTGTGCGACGCACCAGGAAGGCCCCTTCACGCGCTACTTGAAGCAAAACCTCTGACGCAAGTTTCAAACTCCCGTCAAATGCAAACTCTCCGGTGGCAGATGCTTTAATCAATGCGCCTTTCAAGCTTCGGGCTTCGGTCGCCGAGATCAGCCCAGGCATGTAACAGCCCACATACGGAAGAAAAGTCTGCGTGTCCCAATTGGCTTCGGGCCAGTCCTGTGGCGCCCGTTCTGGCTCCCAACCATTTTGTTTGGCGAGGTGCAGCAACCTGCCGAACGCATTGGCGCTCAGGCGTAAAACTCTACCGGTGGCTCTGCTAACAAGCTCAATTGTCATGCTGCCGAAGGTTAGCAACTTGGATGCCTCGGATGGATCAAACGAATGTACAGCGCACTGGGTCGCCTTACCTTGTGTAAGCGCTTGTGAGACACGGGCCAGTCTCCTCAGCCCTGCGGGGTTGGCACATTGGCTTGGCTGGTAACAACAGGTAAGAGGATTTCTTCAGGCAGTTCTTGGATTTCGGTATCCAGAAACTGGAACTGAGGACTTCCCTAGAACTGCCCAATCAATTTCCTCGACTTCACGGGGCTCCGGCGGCATTAAGCGGTTTCATGCGGAGCAAAGGAGTTACAATTTTCGTCTAAGAAATCATGGCCGCTCGTGTCATAACAGGTGAAGGCGATGTCCTGCCCGCACCAGAACGGTGGGATCGCGGAATGAACCGACGGCGCAATCCGCAACCATGGCGGTGACGCAAACAGACCACGCCGGCGTGAAAGCCCGCGAACCGGAAACGATCGAAGAGCTGTTCGCAGCTCTGGAATCGCCGTTGCTGAACTACGCGCTGCGCCTCGCTCGCGAAATCAGTGTCGCCGAGGACATCGTCCAGGAAGCGTTCATGAAGTTGCACGAGCAATTTGTCGAAGTCCGCGAGCCGCGCCGCTGGCTGTATCGGACCGTGCACAACCTCGCGCTCAACCATCTGCGCGACGCGAAAAAGATCGTGCCGCTCAACGCCGAGAACGACGAAAACGCATCCGCCGAAAACGACCCGAGCGATCCGCAGCCGTTGCCCGACGAACAAATCACGCGCTGGGAAGGCATTGGGCTGGTGCGTCTGAGCCTCGAAACGCTCGATGAACGCAGCCGCGAACTGGTGCGGCTGAAGTTCAACGAAGACCTTTCCTACAAAGAAATCAGCGCGCGCACCGGGCTGGGAATCGGCAACGTAGGTTACATCCTGCACCACGCGCTCAAAGCCATCGCCGAGGAACTCGCCCGAAACGGAATCACGCAATGAGAATTGAAGCGCAACGTGCGAAGCACCAATGGCCGGGAAGCCCCGTCAGGGGCGCCATATTTGTAGTTGGCGTTACCGCATTCCGACAGAAGCTCCGTGGGAGCGACATCTTATATTCCGCTCCTATGGAGCTTCTATCTCTTTTTCTCAATGAATCTACAGAGATTCCGCTCCTGACGGAGCTGGAAGAAAGCCCGTTATGAACCCGGACGCACCCCAAAACCTCCGCGCCGAGCTGGAAGCCCGGCTGACTTCGCTGTTGCTCGGCGAATTGAGCGGCGACGACGCGGAGTTGCTGCGCAAATTGATCGCGCACGATCCGGAGCTGACGAAACTGCACGAGCAGTTGAAGCTCACGGTTGAACTTGTTCGTGAAACGGCGACCAGCACGGCGGAAACGTCACAGGCTGCGCCCGCGTTAAAACTCTCCGCCGAACGACGCGAGAAACTGCTGGCGAAATTCAAGACGGTCCAGCCGAAGGAATTTGCGCCGCCAGCAAAGCGTTTCTCTCTCGCGAGGGTCGCCGTGGCAGTTGCGGCTGTGTTCGTCCTGATCGGCGCGATTGCGATACTCTGTTCTCCCTCGTCTCGCCAGCAGAACCGAATCGAGATTAGCCGAGTGTTTCGACGTCTACCAAGATATGCACCCGTCATTAGCGCCGCCGCTCGGCGCAAACGAAGTCTTGCAAGGAGACGATCTGCTGATTTGGAGAGGCTGCGGGGTGAAGGCACGATCACCGTCTCGCCTGCCAAGGGCCTAGGCGAAACGCAACTGAAGGAACAAAGCACGACAGCGGAAACACTCAAAATTTCTCTGGCTGCGCCGCCGGTCGTCACGCAGCCGGACAACGATCGTTCTGCCGTCCGGCACCGAGACCGCTTCCACAACTCCGCTCCCCGGACTGAGAGGTGAAGGAAAGCTTGAACTCAATGTTGTTGAGTCTGCTCCGCCGCCTTCGGCTTTGCCTCCAGCAACTTTTGCTCCGGCACAGCAAACCGCCGAAGCGGCAGGCGAAATTGCTTTGGGAAACAAGTCGCTGGATTCCAGTCCGGCTGCTTCGTCCGGCACGAGTGACTTGCTCCATCGTTACTCGTTCAACGAATCTGCAGGCGCTCCGGCTTTGGGATACAAGATGGAATTCGAGGACAACACGCGGGGCAATCGCGTTGCCGGAATTGCGGCGAGCAAGCCGGTTTCCGACGAGCTTGCACTGGCGGAGGACAAGCTGAGTGATAACCAGGTGACTACGATGAGCGGGCGCCAGACACCGAATCAGGCGGTAGATATTACTTACGAGAGAAGACAACAGCAGGAGCAATTGTCTCGACGTGCTCAGATCTTTCGGCGGGTCGCTTTATCAACAACAAGGTACATCAACGAACTACTTCGCGAACAACGGTGCTGCGGCCGAGCGCGAACTCTTCTCTCAACACAGCCGGGGGCGCAGGCCGAGGCGGACGCCGCGGTTCTGGTGGTGGTGGCTTCGGTGGTGGCGGCGGATTTGGTGGTGGAGGATTTGGCGGTGGCGGTCGTGGTGGATTGGGTGGACGCGCATTTGCTGAAGGCGCGCAACCAGCAACGCAAGGATTTCTATTCTCGGAATTCAGATTCCTTCGCGACGGGAGCTGACAAGTCGAGTGCCGGTTTTGGGTGATATACCTTTCCATGGGAAGACTTTTTAGAGGTGAGTCATCGCCAACCAACCCGACTTCCGGACTCGCAGTTGCCGGCACCGACCAGCATGCAATAAGGCGCTTTTGAATGGTATCTCGGCAATAGCAAGCTGGAGATGAAAGCGGGCTGAAATTCCTCGGCTACGACGATCCCGGGCAATTCTATGCGCAAGGTATCGAAAGCGCTGGAGGCAGCTCCGACAGGGGCATCGCAACACGTTGACCGCTGCAGCTACCTACTGGCGCATTAGCCGGCTTCCGGCCGCCGGACGGTTCTACGACGAATGTTTTCGGGGTCAATATCGTGGGCTATGTGTCGACTCCACCGCCCAGCAATCAAGTGGCAGTGTCGGAAATTCCCGTCCGCTACGCCGATCCCTACGATATCGCGAAAGCTCTTCAGGACACCGTTGGCGCGAATACGGCGCGCAACACGCGCAATACGCAGAACGATTCCATGGCGACTCGCGTCCAGACGTTTCAGAAACAATATGGCGCGAACAATCGCTCGGACAAGCAAGCGGAGTTGTCAAAGCGCTCGCCCATCTATGTTCCCTCCACGAACACCTCTAGCTCGACTGTCAGCGTGGACAATGCGGGCAACCTGGTAGTCATGGGCGACGAGGCGACCATTGACCAGATCCGTCAAACCGTAGCGAGGCTGGACACTCCGTCGCGCCAGCGACTCATTGAGTCGGAGTCGGAAGCAAAATACAAACTGGACGCGAGGATCGACCGCGAGGGAATCAATCTTAGCGTCACGCCCGAGAAAAAGTTGGTCGAGGTCTCCGATTCGGGCGTCAATCCGGTTCAGCGCAACAAGCTCGTGGACACGGATCCGATGAGCACGATGCCGAGCGCAACTCCTTCCGCGATTTCCCAAACTGACGCGCCTGCGCCTAAACCCGCAACGCCGCCGCCGGTTCCGCAGCCGGAAATTCAGACGCGCGATAATGCGTTCTCCACCTTCTCGCTCAACGTCAGCGACGTGTCCTTCAAGCTCGCCGCGGCGAGCCTGGAGAAGGGCCAGATGCCCGACCCGGCTTCGATGCGCAGCGAGGAGTTCATCAACGCGTTCGATTATCGCGATCCGGAGCCGCCGCCGGGCGCGCCGATTGCCTTTGCGTGGGAGCGCGCGCGGTATCCGTTCGCGCACAATCGCGACCTGCTGCGCTTCTCGGTCAAGACCGCGGCGCGCGGGCCGCCAGCCGGGCCGGCCGCTGAACCTCGTCCTGCTGCTCGACAATTCCGGTTCGATGGAGCGCGCCGACCGCGTGCAGCATCATCCGCGAGGCGTTGCGCGTGCTGGCGGCGCAGTTGCAGCCGCAGGACAAGCTCAGCGTCGTCACCTTCGCGCGCACGGCGCGGCTGTGGGTGGACGGCGTGCCCGGCGACCAGGCCGGCGAAGTCGCCGAAGCAGGTCGAGCGATCTCACGCCGCAGGGCGGCACGAATCTCGAAGACGCGATGAACCTCGCCTACCAGACCGCGCTGCGGCATTACCTCGCCAACGGCATCAACCGCGTCGTGCTGCTCACCGACGGCGCGGCGAACCTCGGCGACGTCGAGCCCGACGCGCTCAAGCAGAAGGTCGAGGCGCATCGCAAGCAAGGCATCGCGCTCGATTGCTTCGGCATCGGCTGGGAAGGTTACAACGATGATCTGCTCGAAGTGCTCTCGCGCAACGGCGATGGCCGTTACGGCTTCATCAATACGCCCGAGGAAGCCGGCGACGGAATTTGCCGGCCAGCTTGCCGGCGCGCTGCAGGTCGCCGCGTCGGACGTGAAGGTGCAGGTCGAGTTCAATCCGCAGCGCGTGACGGCGTATCGCCAGATCGGCTACGCGAAGCATCAGCTCACCAAGGAACAGTTCCGCGACAACACGGTGGACGCCGCCGAGATCGCCGCGCAGGAAGCCGGCAACGCGCTTTACACGGTGGAGGTGAATCCCGCGCGGCGACGGGCCGCTTGCGCACGGTGCGCGTGCGCTATCAAGATTCCCGGCACAGCGGATTATCGCGAGCAGGAGTGGGCCGTGCCTTACACCGGCAACGCCGTTGCGCTGGAGCAGGCCAGTCCGGCGATGCGCCTGGCGGCGACGGCGAGCGCGTTTTCCGAATGGCTGGTGTCGAGTCCGTTCGCCGGCGAAGTCACGCCGGATCGGTTGCTCGAATTACCTGAGCGGCGTGCCGGAAGTCTATGGCGCGGACGCGCGCCCGAAGAAACTGGAATGGATGATCCGGCAGGCGAAGAGCATTGCGGGGAAATGAAATCAAATCACATGAAATTCTTGAAACAAATACTCATTGTCGCGTGTGTGACTTTGGCCGCCTCCATTACGATGGCACAAACAGAGAGCGAAAATATTTTAACTGGAGACTGGGCGGTTTTGACCAACAATCCAATTCAGGGTTTGAGTCTCAGAGCGCGACTGGTGAATTTGAAACCGCCGATGCATTCGGTTCCCGGACGGCAATCATCTTTGTTGAGTTCCAAAATACCAACAACTCGGTGAATACGATTTACGTCCACTCCTATTTTGATTTGAAATGCGAACTGCGGAATTCGGACGGCAAAATAATCGCGCCTTCAATGTGGTCTTACAATGGCTTGATCCCAGAACTCACGTGGCTGGCATTGCCGTTCGATTCAACCTTGCGCGTCCACCCCAATCCCCCTGCCAACTGGAAAGCGAAAGACGGAGAGTTGCTGATCGGAGCCGGTTGGAATCTGTGGAAGATCCACCGAGGTGACAGAAATGACTATTACCTGTCCGGCGCTTTGAATCTGACAATTCCAAAAGGCGAAACGCTGCCTCTTCCCCGCTATACAAGAGCTGATGGCATCATTTCAACAGAAACCGGTGTGGTTCCGTACGTATGCAAAGGAACGCTCACACTGCCGCCAGTGAAAATTTCGGCGAAGAAATGATTATGAAAAAGCTCTGCATTGCTGCCGTTCTTACCGGTGCGATTACCCTTGCCGGCTGGCACGTTTTCGGCCTCGGCATGGACCATCCGAACGGCCAACCTGTGACCAATCCAGGTTCCTGGCCGGAAGGGATGACGAACCTGGTGAATGGAACAAACCGGATTTACGGATTCTTCGTCAACATCACCGACGTTTTCTTCTTTGCCGGGACCGCGACAAATTTTTCGTCGTTCCTGGAGGATTACTCAAAAATTGGCGGCACGGTGGATCGGCATCGCTTGATTCTCCATGACGGAGTTGGCGAGGCGAAATCGCCGTGGGCAGGTCGCGGGCCTTGCGACTGGGAATTATACGGCCAGGGAAACGGATGGAAAAACGGAATTTGCACCAACTACATTTTGGAAGTGCATTTCTGGACTGGCGGAAAAATCGCCTTGGACCAGGTAGCCGTTCCGAAAAATGTTGAAGTTGTCGGGGCGAAATGAAAATGCCCGGCTATGCGAAGAGTGCACGTGTGCGACTGGTCCACAGTCGTAGCGCCGAGTTGCGCTCTGCCGTATCGCAGATTTTCAATCTGCGTGCCGTTGGAAATTCCGGCGTCAGACAAACAGTAAACGAATTTTTTACATAGGCATGACAAAAGGAACCGGAATGCGAATTAAGATTGTGAAAGGCATGAAGCGCCGTTCGACCTGGAACCACTCAACCCAATTGCACGCGGCGCAACCTTCCTCCTTCATATGAAAATCCCACGAGCTCCATGGCTCGTCCTTGTCACCGTTGCAATCGCCGGTCACGCGCACGTGCAGGCGGGCGACACGAACCTCCTCACGCCGGGCAATCCAGCGGCCGATGCCAAACCCCAGTGGACGACCAGCGGCGTCATCTATGGCCCGGACGGAACGCCCGCCTCGGGCGCCGTCCTCAGGGTGTGGCGCTCGGCCAACCCGTTCCAGGAATTCACGAGCGCCGACGATGGAACGTATATCGTTCACTGGAAGTCCCAGCCGCAACCGCCCACGAGCCGCGCTCCCAAAATCAATTCCGCGCTGATTGTTCGCGACGCTGCGCGCAATCTGGTCGCCACGCGGGACCTCGAAGAAGCGGATGCGACTGTGAACGTGCAGTTGCAGACAGGACTCACGATCGCCGGGTTGGTGCAGGATGTCGACGGACGGCCATTGCCCAACGCCGACGTGGCCTTGCACATGTGGATCAACAGAGCCGGCGCCGAACTCACCAGAACACAGTCGGAAACCAATGGGACTTTCTCCTTCACGGCCATGCCGCCAGCCGGAGATTTTGCGGTGGAGGCAACCGCACGTGGCTACAGCCGCGAACGAATCCAACTTTCGGACACCCGCGCAAAAGATAATCGGATTGAGTTGCCGCCGATTGAACTCCTGCCCGCCACATCCCAAATCGCCGGCACGGTGGTCGGACTCGACAATCAGCCAGTGGCCGGCGTCATGGTCAGCCTGTCCGCCGTCGGTGGACAACCCGGCGGATCAGTGCGGACCGATGCCGAAGGACATTTTCGGTTCGACGCGGTCGTTGAAGGAGCGGTCAGCGGATTTGCCAGCGTCAGTTCCAGCAACTGGGGCCGACCGGAGTTGACCGGCAGGTTCCGGACGCAGAGCGGCGACACGAACATCCTCGTGATCCTCCAGCCGGTTCAGTCGCGGTGAAAGCGCCATTCGATTTATGAAAACTCCACTCACCCTCGTCTTCGCCGGCGGAATCATGTTCAGTTGGGCGGCGACATCGTCCCTCGCAGGCCCCGTCTCAGCACCTGGCCCGGTGCTGCGCAATTTCCAACTTGTCGGGGATCTCTCCAGCAATCGCGCTACGTTCACTCTCACCGCGATTGCGAAGGTGGTGATCGAAATGGCGGCTCTCTCGACCTGCTCGCCGGCACTGTCGCGCTCACCGAATTGGATCCGCGCGCGAAATGGCGGATGCGCGCTGAGTCGAACCGTTACGTTGCCGTGTTTGATCGCAGAGGGGAATATCCCGTTCAGGTCAAATTCACCGCCGCTGTCCGCGCGAGCAACGATTGGAACTCCGTCGATTTCCAGGTGGCGCCGGGCGCGCCGCAGCCGTTCGTCTTGCAAGGCCTCGCTGCCGACACGCAGTTTCAATTCCCCGGCGCTTCCCGGCCTGAGCGCAAAGGCAACGAGTTCACGAGCTATCTTCCATCGGACGGTATGGTGAAGTTGTCATGGAAAGAGGCGCGCAAAGCTGGGGAAGGAAAATTGTTTTATGCCGCGGAGATGCTGGCGCAAGTCAGCGTGAGTCCCGGACTCATGCAGCAAACTGCGCTGCTCGATTTCAAAGTGATGCAGGGTGAGTTGAATCGCGTGTCGCTGTTCCTGCACGGTGATGGCGAAGTCACACGCGTCAGCGGAGATCAGGTGTTGGCGTGGAATTTGGAACCTGTGAGCGGTTCCGCTGATCGCCGTCTTGTGATTCAGTTGAACCAACCGCAGAAAGATTCTTTCTCGCTGCAAGTCCAGCTTCAAACGTCCCTGGGCGCTTTTCCGCAAACTGCCGAAGCCATGCGTTTGCAACCTGAGGGCGCGACGCGTTTCGCCGGATATTTTCGCGTGGTGAATGAAGGCGCGGTTCGGCTCGAAGTTGCGCAAGCCAGCGGTCTCTCGCAAATTTCGCCGGAGCAATTTCCGGAGAGCGACGTCACGCGCGCGGCTCTGCGTGTCGGTGGCAGCCAGCGGTTCGCGTATCGTTTCTCCAGCGCCGACTACGGGTTGCGCGTGCAAGCGGACCAAATCCAACCCGAACTCAGCGTCTCCGAAATCCTCGCGTATAATCACGGCCAGAACGAACTCGCGATTGACGCAGAGATCGAACTGGACGTGCGCGAAGCCCCGCTGCGTGAACTCCTTCTCCGCGTTCCGAAGGGCTACGCCATTGCACGCATCAACGCTTCAGGCATGAGCGACTATTTTCTGAGCGACCCCCTCTCCCGTCCTTCGGACAGTCTCTCCCCCTCGGACGGGGCCAAGGGTTCATCGGATCAAAACGACCTCCGCATTATCTACGGCCAGCCCGTCTCTGGCCGCCAGGTGATCCAGCTTCGACTCGAACGCAACAAACCTCTTGACGAAACCAGTTGGAACTTGCCGCGCGTCGAAGTTGCCAAAGCGAAGTCCGTTCGCGGCAACATCGGCATTTCGGCGGATGCCGGTTTTCGTTTGAGCGCCGAACGCTCGCAGTCGTTGACAGAAATCGCGACGGCATTTTTTCCGCGCAAAGTTGCGAACCTTCAAACCGCATTCCGTATCAGCGATCCAGCGTGGGAAGCCACGATGCGAGTCGAACGTCTGCCTCAAACCGTGCAAGCCGACGCGCTGCATTTGTTCTCCATTGGCGAAGGCGTCGCTTACGGCAGCAGCGTGATTAACTATCAGATTTCCGGCGCGCCGTTGTCCCTGTTGCGAGTCGAATTGTCCGACGAATATTTCAATGTCGAGTTCACCGGCAAGGATGTGCGGAACTGGCAGAAAACCACGAACGGTTACGTTGTGCAATTGCACTCGCCGGTATCCGGCGCATACACACTGCTCGCGACTTATGAGCGGCCATTCAAGTCAGCGGGCGAAACGCTCGCGTTCACCGGCGCACAGCCGCTTGGCGTGCAAAGCGAGCAAGGCCATACAATCGTTATCAGCTCGTATCAGTTTCAGGTGACACCAGCGGATGTTTCGTCTGGCTTAATGGTCCTCGAACCCGGCGAAGTGCCTGCGGAATACAGGCTGTTTTTTGACGCGCCGATCCTCGCCGCGTATCGCTACACCGCGCGACCGTTCGATCTCCGGCTCGCGTTGCACCCACTCGAACAGGGAGATTCGCTCAACCAGGTCATCGACCGCGCCGCGCTCGAAACGCGCGTGTCGCAGGAAGGTCAGGTGCTCACCGATGCCCGTTATTTCGTCAAGAGTCGCGGCAACCCGAATCTCCGCGTTACTTTGCCAGCGGGAACGCGGTTGTGGTCCGCCGTCGTCAATGATGCGACGGTCGTGCCGGTTCTCGATGTCCGGACCAATATCGACTCGACCCGCGCGTCCGCCGGAGATACTGGTGCGAGCGTGGACAGATCACTGTTGATTCCCCTGCCACAGCACGCCGCACCTGACGCGATTCTCCGTGTGCAATTGAAGCTCGCGCAGACGAACGATGCGAAGCGCGTAAGCGTGACGGCCCCGATCCTCGCCGCGCCGGTGATGCTCGCGGAATGGACACTCACGCCCGATGCCGGACAGCGGTTGATCTTTCGTCGCGGAACCCTGACGCCTGCCGGCGGTGCGACGGACGTTTCTGGTTTTGCGGGGGTGATGCGAATCTTCACAGCCAGGGAGGCGGGCGAGGCGCTAATGTCATTGCTCGTTACGTGGGTTCTGGTTGGGGCAGCCCTGGTGGTGTGGCGTTGGACCGCGCGGACGAACCCGCGCCGATACAGCGCGCGCCACCTGGGCGGCGCCTTGATCGGCTTGATCGCGATAGGGGCGGCGATCCCGTTCCTGATGCGGCTGGCGGTGCTGGCGGAACAGCAAAGGGCTGCCATCCCTGCTGGCGTGGCGCTGGTCGCGCCGGTACAGGCGGCGAACAGCGCACTCACTGTGGAAGTCGCGAACGTCGCCGACCGCATGTCAACGTTCGGGCGCATCGTCACCGCCTGGCCCGCGCTGCTCGCGCTGGCTGTTTGGGTGTACGGGGCAACGGCGGACACAGGACTCCGCAAAACACTGGCGCTGGCAGCCGGATGGACATGCCTGATCTGGGCGGTCTTGCGCTTCCCGAACAGCGCGCCCGCTTTCGTATGGTTGTTCGCGACGTTTCTCGCCGTGCACGTTGCCGTTCCGGCACTGCGCCGGCTGTGGCAACTGCCGCGTGACACCGAGGCGCCGCAGGGCCCTGCTCCGGCAATTTCGCCCGTGGTCACAGGCTGGTGTATCGGCGCGTTACTCGCGTTGAGTTGCGGAACTACGACCATGGCCGCTGAACCTGTTTCTCACTCCATTCCCAATGCACCCGCGCCGGAATCGGTTGTGCAGGACATCCGGGTCGAGGACAAATTCGCGCTGGCGACAGCAAGGATTCGCTGGCGTGTGACACGCGGTGACGTGTTGCCGCTGTTGCAGGAACCAGCGGTGCTGACGCGTGCGACGTTCCCGCCGCGCGCGTTCACCTTGATGCAACTGTCCGCAACGGACAGAAACCAGCAGTTGCGGGCCGAACAAACAGGCGTGTTCGATATCGAGCTTCAGTACCAGATCCAAATCGCTGCGGGAGCCGCCGAAGGGAGTTTCACGTTGCCGGTGCGCAGCGGTCTCATCAACCAACTGACCATCACCCTGGCGAATGCTGACGTCGACGTGCTGTCGCCGCAGGCGGTGTCTGTCCGCCGTGAAATGGCCGGCAGTAACACTGTCGCAACGGTGGTGCTCTCGCCAGCCGACGGCGCTCGCGTGGCCTGGCGGCCGCGCAGCCGCGACGTGAAAAGCGAGAAGCCGGTATTCTACGCGGAAATTTCCCAGCTCTACGTTCCGTCGGCTGGAGTGATTGAGGGTGCGCATCTCGTGGCGATTCGCCCAGCCCAAGGTGAATTGAGCGAAATTACTTTCGACGTGCCGAGCGGCGCAACGGTGACGGATGTGACCGATGGCGCGTCTGCAAATCCAAAATCTGAAATTCGAAACCCAAATTCACTTGTCTCGTTGTGGCGGTTTGATCCTGATGCACGGAAGCTGCGGGTGACCTTGAGCCGCGCGCAATCGAAACCATTCACGTTGCTCGTGCTTTCGCAGGTTGCGACCGGAACGTTGCCGTTCGGACAAAACCTCGGATTGCTTTCGGTAGAAGGCGCGGCGAGTCAAATCGGTTTGCTCGGCATCGCCACGGGTAATGAGGTGCAGTTGGACGACGTCAGCGCGGAGCAGTTCTCGCCGATCAACCTTGAAGATTTTCCGGCTAACGCGGTGCAAGTGATGGCGGCGCAGTTCCCCGGCCTGACCGTGCGCCGTGCATTCCGTTACTCAACGCCGATGACTCTCGATGGAAGTGGATTCGGCAGCGGAACGTTCTCCGGCTCGGGCCGGGCTGTGTCGAAGACCTTTTCCTTGAAGGCCTCCGCTGTCGAGCCGGACGTGCGTGTTGAGACGCAGAACACACTTTCAATCGGGGAGGATCGCACCGTGCTGGCGGCGAACGTCTCCGTAGATATCACGCGCGCGGGAATTTTTCGACTGAGCTTCATTATGCCGCCTGGCTTCGAGGTCGAATCGATCAGCGGCTCGGCGTTGAGTCATTGGACGGAATCGAAGACGGCGGACGGTCGGGCGATTACGATGCATTTCCCGGCCAAGACCGTGGGTCAACGGCAGTTCACGATCAGTCTCGCCGGGCCCGGCGTGCACGCGACCAATGCGTGGAGCGTGCCACAGCTCGTCATTCGCGAGGCAGGCAAGCAACAAGGCACGCTGCTCATCGTGCCCGAGCAGGGCATGCGCCTGCAGGTGGCCGCGCGCGACGGCGTCACGCAGTTGGATCCGCAGAAGTCCGGCATCAAGCAGAAGGGCGTGCTGGCGTTCCGCGTGCTTGAGACTCCAGCGAATCTCACACTGGATCTCGAACAGGTGGATCCCTGGATTCAAGTTGCGAGCCTGCAGCATGCGATTGTCAGCGAAGCACAGGTGAAAATCGCCGCTAACCTTCAGTACCAGATTGAAAATACCGGGCTGAAAGCTTTTCGCGTTTTCGTCCCTACCAATGCCGAGAGCGTCCGGTTCGAAGGCGAACAAGTCGCTGACTTTCTAGCGACACCCGGCGCACTCACGAACGGGCTGCAGGAATGGACCGTGAAACTGCACCGGCGTGTTATCGGACCGTATCTTGCTCCGCCTGGATTACCAGACGCCCGTCAGCAGCGGCGTGACGGAAACCCTATTGCGCGGTTTCGAAGCCGCCGACGTGAACCTGCAGCGCGGATTCGTTACCGTCCAGGCGGACGCGCGGCTGCAGGTTGACGCGGGAGCCCCGTCGGCCGCGTTGCAGCCGGCGGAATGGCAGAGCATCCCACGCAATCTGCAACGAGATCTTCCCGCCGCAGCGGCGAACCTGACTTATCGCCTTGTCGAACCGTCGTTCCAATTGCCGTTGAGGCTGGAACGACACGAACCCGCGCGGCTGCTGCCCGCGCGCGTCAACCGCATCACGTTCGATTCGGTCGTTGCCGACGATGGTTTGGCGCTGACGCGGGCGACGCTGGAGATTCTGCCGGGGGACAAACGGCTGTTAAGCTTCACGCTACCGGGGGAGGCGCGATTCTGGTTCGCGTTCGTGAACCAAAGTGGCGTGTGGCCGTGGCGGGAGGCGGACCGCATTCTCATCCCGCTCAAACGCCAGTCGCGCGCCGACCAGCCTATCACTGTGGACCTGTATTACAGCGCCCGCGCGGGACAGACGGGAACGCGCTCGCTCGACGTCAAACTGCTCGCGCCGAAGTTCGATCTGCCGCTCGAAAATCTTGTCTGGCGCGTGTCGCTGAATGACCGGTGGAACGTGAAAGGGTGGGGTGGCGCGCTGCAACTCGCCGAACAGACCGCGGCGCCCACGGGCGCGCTGGATCTGCAAACGTATTTGCGCGACGAGGAAGTCCTGCAGCAGCGGCGAACCCTTCAAGCGCAGGAATACCTGACGCAGGCCAACAGCGCGCTTGAACAGGGCGATCCGCTGCAAGCCCGCCGGGCGTTCGAGGACGCGTACGGTTTGTCGGTGCACGACGCGGCATTCAACGAGGACGCGCGCGTGCAATTGCACAACATCAAGCTCCAGCAGGCGCTCGTTGGACTCAACGTGCGCCAGGCCGCGGCGGCCGACGATGCCGACAAATCGGGAGCTGGCGGCAAGCTCCGCGAGCTTCGAAACCGCAAGGAGATTAATTACACACAGCAGGACGCGAAGGACATTCTGGATCGCAACAGCGCCGACGAGAACAGCGCGTTCCTGCGGTTGGCGGAGCGCTTGATTCAACAACAGGACGCGGCTGTGAGCAGCGCCGCCGCCTTGCGTGCCAACCTGCCCGAGCAGGGACGCGTGCTCACGTTCAAACGCGCGGTGGTGGTCGATTCGTGGGCCGATCTGGACGTCGCCGTTCACGCGGTCGCAAATCGCGCCGCGCCACTGGGGATCCGTGGCGCGATTCTCGGCGGCACGCTGCTTGTGCTGACGTTACTGGCTCTTGCCATGCGCGGACTTCTGCAGCCGCGGACACAACATTTCGCGCAAGACCAGTGAAGATACGAGAAGCGTTAAGAAAGTGATCCGTTGCTCAATTCGGTGCTGCCATGCAGTTACTCAAGATTGAGAATTAATGGCGCCTCATGATGCGCTTAAAATGGATTCGCCCGATAATTCCGCTCGCAGTATTCAAAGAAATCAAAATCCGCAGGGCGGGAAGTCCAGCCATATCCTGACACGCCATGCCGACAAATGCGCCGGTAAAATTCGGCGTTGCCGGGAACGCAGTGCTTCGTCGGAGAGAATGCTGGCGTCGAATTGCTGCGGCAGCCAGCGCCAGTCTTCGTCCGCGCCTTCGACGCGATACGCGAAGTGAAGTCGCTCGTAGTCGATCTTCGACGCGCAGGTGCACGGGCTTGCCGGCGGGAATCGCGATAGGCGGCGTGAAGGCGTCAGTTTGAGGCGAGTCGGGCATGCAGGTCATCACGCGCAAATGTTTGCCGACGGTTTCGTCATGGGAAAGGTAGAGGTAATGAAACTTCGAGCTGTTGTAATAGCAAACGAGACCGGCCATCTGCTGAAAATGTTCCGGCTCGAATTCAACGACCGTCGCGGCGCTGAAGCAATGCGACTGCTGTCGCCGCGCGACGAGTGATTGCTTGAATTGACTGCCAATCGTTTCCCGGCCAGAGAGCCGAAGAAAACCAGGACGTGCGGTGAGGCTGAAAATTTCCTCCGGCCACGGCGTGCGCAGCCATTGGAAATCAATTGGAAGTTGAGGCGATGATGATTGAAAGGTGCTTGCAGCGCGCCTTAGGCGGACGGCAGGGAGGGGATGAGCCTGGCAAGCAACGGCGCAGGCGTTTCGATGGTTGGAACTCCCTGTCCATCCAGCGTGCGCAGCCAATCGTCCTTGCCCCAAACCATTTTTTGAATCGCTGTCTCGCGGCCCAGCGTGCAGCGGCCGCGATTGCGCAACGGACGGCCACAGAGATAAACCATGTAGGTTTCGCCGTTTTGCGTTTCGACAAAATCGGCGTGGCCGGCGCGTTGCAATTCGGCGTCAGGCCGGTGTCGCGCGCTCAGGATGTAAGTGTCGGGATGCAATTCGTATGGACCGGTGAGTTTTCGTGAGCGCGCCATCGTCACGGCGTGTCCCCAGCCGTGCCGCCTTCCGCCGTGAGCAGATAATACCAGCCGTTGCGTTTGTAGAGATGCGGCGCTTCGGTGAATCCCAATCGCTGTGCCTGTGAAAATATTTTTCCGTTCACCGATGAGCTTGCGTTCCTTCACCGAGTATTCCTGCAGGACAATTCCGGCGAAGCGATTATTTCCGGGCCGATGATCCCAAAGCATGTTGAGGAGATATTTGCGGCCATCGTCGTCGTGAAACAGCGAGGGATCGAAGCCGCTGCTGTTGAGATGAACGGGATCGGACCAGTCACCGTCAATGCGCGGACTGGTGACCAGGTAATTGTGGAAGTCGCGCAATGAAGCGCCGCTCGCGCCGCCGACGGTCGTGCGGCCGTAACGTTTCACGTCGGTGTAAATCAGCCAGAACAATCCGTCGGCGTGCGTGAGGCACGGCGCCCAGATGCCGCAGGAATCGGGATCGCCCAGCATGTTGAGCTGGCTGGCGCGACGAAGCGGGCGCGTAAGCAATCGCCAGTGGACGAGGTCGCGCGAGTGATGAATCTGCACGCCGGGAAACCACTCGAAGGTTGAGGTGGCGATGTAGTAATCGTCGCCGACGCGGACGATGGATGGGTCGGGATTGAAGCCGGGGAGGATGGGATTGCGGATGGTCATGCGAGCTTGAGTTTCAGGAGTTGCGGCGGCGCGGCGGGCGGCCAGTTCCTTTTCGATTTCATTCACGCTGGCTCTGGCTCAGCGGGTAAATCCACAGGGCGATGGCTTTTAGGACCGCGAATCCCGCCGGGAAGAGCGAGAAGGTGAGCGTGATGCCGAGGATGGAAGTGGCCGTCTGCGCGACGTTGGGGAGGTAACCGTATTTCGCGAGAACCCAGGGCAGCAGCAGCCCGGCGAGCGCCGTGCCGGTCTTGATGGCAAAAAGCGACGCCGAATAGACGAGCCCCGTGGAGCGCCGGCCGAATTTCCACTCCCCGTAGTCGGCCACGTCGGCATACATGGCCCAGACGAGCGCGGAGGCCGGGCCCATGCAGAAGCAGCCGAGCGCCTGCACCGCGAGTTGCAGCGGGAAATTGTCCTTGGGGATGACATAAAAGGTGGCCCAACACACTGCGGTGACAGCCGTGAGCGAATAGGAGAGGACCCGCTTATCCGCCACCCTCGCAAAAAAACTCAGGCAATAGGAGCCGAGCATCTGACACGCCATGCCGAGGGAGACAAACACGGTGAACCGGTCAAATTGGCCAAACAGCACCGGCTGGTTGTCGTAGCCCGCAACGTACTTGAAGTAGTAAATCGCGCTGCCGTTGCGCAGGCCAATGAACGTGAGCGAAAAGATCGCGGAAAGCAGCAGCATGACCCACGGATAATTGCGCAGCAGCTCCTTTACTTCCCCCCAGGCGTGGTTCTTCTGCCCCGGCGGGACCGTCACACGCTCCCTGGTCGTGGCAAAACAGACCAGAAACATCACGGCCGAAAGCGCGGCGAAAATCAGCATCGTGAGCTGAAAGCCCTTCAACTCGTTGATGACTTTTCCGGCTTCGTTGGCTCCGCCGCCCAGCCATTTCACGACTGGGCCGGACGAACAATTGACACCAGCAAGCCGCCGCCAAACGCGCCCACGAAACGGTAACTCGACGCCAGCGTTCGGATCCGCGGCGACGGGCTGATGACCCCGAGCATCGATGAATACGGCACATTGATGAACGAGTAGGCCAGCATCATGAATCCATACGTGAGATAGGCATACACGAGCTTGCCCGCGGCGCCCAGATCAGGACTCGCGAACAGCAAATAGCCGCCCAGCCCATAAGGAATCGCGAACCAGAGCAAGTAGGGACGGAATTTCCCCCAGCGCGTCTGAGTGCGATCCGCCATCAGCCCGATCAGCGGATCCGCTGCCGCGTCGAGAAACCGGATCACGAGAAACATGGTGCCGATCGCCGCCGGCGCCAGCCCCCAAACATCGGTGTAGAAATAGGTGAGAAAAATGCCGAAAGTCTGGAAGAACAGGTTCGAGGCGGTATCGCCCAGCGCGTAGCCGATGTATTCGCTCGTCTTGAGGCCGTTGCAGGTGGCGGGAGGGGATGCTTGTGGCGTGCTCACAAATGGAAACGGTTTCGCTCGATTCGGGGCACGTTGACCTCGCAGGTGATCCCCGCTGGAGAATTGATGAACGAATCGACCATGAGCAGTCCGATCGTCCACCAGCGCAGACCTCTGATTTTGACGGGAGACATTTAGGACTAGCGATGCATCACGCGTATCGCCAAGTTCTGCCTTTCAACAAACGTTTGGCAAAATTTAGAGACAATTGCCAGCAGAAGCCATCAGAATTGCTTCGAGGCAATAGTTTCTTCCCGTTGAAACACTTTAAAGTTCCATCTGAACTGTGTTGAATCGTCGGACATTGGAGCGCCATTGGGAGCCAGCCGTTGAGAGGATGTTTGGAGTGCAGCTTAGATACTAATCTTAGCCTCGGCGCCTCGGCGACGTTGGCCCGAACCTCAAGCCGCACTCTCGCCCACTTGGAACCGGACGAAGCGGCGAATCGTGATTTCGTCGCCCAGTTGCTTGGCGACCGAACCGACGTGTTCCTTCACGCTGATCTCGGAATTCTTCTTCACGAACCCCTGATCGACGAGACAATAGGTCTGATAGAATTTTTCCAGCTTGCCCTCGACGATTTTCTCAATCGCTTGCGGCGGCTTGTCTTTGACCTGTTCGGCGGCGATTTCCTGTTCCTTAGCCAACATATCCGCCGGAACTTCGGTCCGCGAAACAGCAAAAGGATGGCCCGCGGCGATTTGCAGCGTGATGTCCTTTACGAGCTGCTTGAAGTCGTCGTTGGCGACGGTGCTCTCCTTGCCAGCGCCGACTTCGACCAGCACGCCGACTTTCGCGCCGGTGTGAATGTAGGCGGCAATCAATCCGTTGCCGGTCACTTCCATCCGCGCATGGCGGGCTATCTTGATGTTCTCGCGAATCTTCGCAACGGCGGCTTCGCGGTCGGCTTCGAGGTTTGCATTTGGTTCCGCTGCGAGCCTCTTCGCGACTTCGTCCGCGAACGCGCGGAACGTGTCGTTGCGGGCGACGAAATCCGTCTCGCAATTCACTTCCACGAGCACGCCAAGACGCCCGCCGGGCGCAATGTACTGGGCAATCACGCCTTCCTTCGCTTCGCGAGCCGCTTTGGCTCCCGCGGTGGCCGCGCCTTTTTTGCGGAGAATGTCCATGGCGACGTTGATGTCGCCCTTGGCTTCGGCAAGCGCCTTCTTGCAATCCATCATGCCGGCGCCGGTCATTTCGCGGAGTCTGGCAACCAGTGCTGCAGTAATTTCAGCCATAAATGTCTTGGAATTGATTGTTGATTATTGAATCCCGGATTCTTGGATTCAGTCGCTGTGTTCAACCTTGATCATGAGGCTGGGATTGATGCCGGCCAGCGCTGGCAGGAGATGGTTTAGAACCTGTTCTGCGGTCGCGCGAAACGTGCGTCCGCGCGCGCTTTCTTTCGACCACCCGGCTTTGTCGCGGTAATAACGCTCCGTCCAGGTCTTTCCACTGATGGAAATGATGTAACCGCGGTTTGTCAGATTCATGTGATTCGCTTGTCTCCGAAGCACGCGCAGAAGCGCCAGACTCCGTTCATCCATCAACCCGCCGGGTTCAGGCAGGTGAGCTTTCCGGAGTTGAGGGATCGTCACCAGCAGCGACTTCGACCGCCTGCGCGCTTTCAAATTTTTCAGGCGCGGCTTCAGTGCCTTGATCGGGTCGTTTGCGTCGGCTGTACTTTGGCTTCGTATTCCGCCTGAGCGCGCATGATCGTCTGCCCAATGGTCGCCAGAATCATGCGCACGGAGCGGATCGCGTCGTCGTTGCCGGCGATGGGATAATCCACCAGGTCGGGATCGCAATTCGTATCCACGATGGCCACGACGGGAATCTTGAGCCGGCGCGCTTCGGCGACGGCGTTGTGCTCGCGCTTGATGTCCACGACGAACATCGCGCCCGGGTATTTGTCCATTGAGCGGATGCCGTCGAAGTATTTTACCAGCCGGGCAGCTTCGCGGCGGAATCACCGATTGTTCCTGTTTGACGTAATTGTTGATGGAGCCGTCGGCTTCCATCTTTTCGATCTCCTTCAGCCGGGCGATGGAGCGTTTGATGGTTGGAAAATTCGTGAGCGTGCCGCCGAGCCAGCGTTCGGTGACATAGATACTGCCCGCATTCCTTGGCGGTTTCTTTGACGGCCTGCTGGGCCTGCTTCTTGGTGCCGACGAACAGCACCTTGCTCGCCTTTGCTGACGGCAGAACCAAGAAAATCACATGCCGCCTCCAACTGGTTGAGCGTCTTGCTGAGGTCAATGATGTGAATGCCGTTGCGGGCATCGAAGATGAACGGCTTCATCTTGGGATTCCACCGTTTGGTCTGGTGTCCGAAATGGACGCCAGCATCCAGCAATTCCTTTACGCCAATACTAATCACAAGTTTCCTTTTGTTAGAAGCCGCGGTTCCAAACACGGAGCCGAACGACCATCCCGCGGAACACGGGATTGATTTTGATGTTGTTGTGGCCGCCCGAGCCCACTCGAGCCCAGATTAGAGGCCGTTAAACTTCAGCGGGAATTGCATTACAATACCCACGAAAGGCGCAGCAACGTAGCAGACCGACGCCTGGGTTCAAGCTGATTTTACCCGTGCTTTTTGGAGTCGACTATTTGAGAGCAGGCACCTTTGAGACCGGTAGTTTCTCCTTTGCGGTGTGACTTCGCAGCTTGGTTATGATCGGTGGCAGATGCTTCAACACATAATCCACTTCGGCTTCCGTGTTGTAGATACCGAGACTTAAGCGAACGCTCGCTCGCGCGCGCGCCGGACTGAATCCCATCGCGGTCAATACGTGCGACGGATCAAGCGAACCCGATGTGCAAGCTGAACCGCTCGACGCGCAGACCCCAACCTGGTCGAGCAGCAGCAGGATGCCCTCTGCCTCGACTCCATCAAAACAGATATTCGACGTGTTCGGGAGCCGCGGCTCTTTGGCGCCATTTCTCGCTGATCCCGGAATGCCGTCCAGAATTCCATTTTCCAGTTTGTCCCGGAGCGCACGAATGCGTGTGTTCTCATCGTGCAGGCTGGTGATCGCGAGCTCCGCCGCGCGACCAAAAGCGACAATGCTTGCTACGTTTTCCGTGCCTCCGCGACGTCCGTGCTCCTGACTTCCACCGATGATGTACGGCTGATATTTCGTCCGGCGTTTCACGTAAAGCAGGCCAATTCCTTTCGGCGCGTGCAGTTTGTGGGCGGAAAGCGAGAGCATGTCTGTGCCGAGATCCTTTACATCAATCTTCAATTTGCCCGGAGTCTGCACCGCGTCGGTGTGAAACAAGACGCCTTTGCTCCTGCAAATCGCCGCGATTTCCTCGATGGGAAACAGAACTCCCGTTTCGTTATTCGCCCACATGACCGACACGATAGCGGTGTCCTGGCGGATATTCTTCTCGAGCAGATGCAAATCGAGTCCGCCATCGGATTCGACCGGCAGCAGCGTGGCCTCAAAGCCCATTTTCTGAAGATGCGTGCAGAACTTGATGTTCGCCGAGTGCTCTACAGCAGTTGTGAGCACGTGCCGCTTTTGCGGGTGAGTCGCAAGCGCGCTGTAAATCGCAGTGTTGTTGCTCTCGGTTCCGCAACTAGTGAAAATAATTTCGCGCGGATCCGCGTTGATTAATGCTGCAACCTTTTCGCGCGCGTGCTCGATGTGCTTGGCAAGCTGTTTGCCAAAACGATAAACGCTCGAAGGATTGCCCCACATCTGTTGAAGAAAGGGCAACATCGCGTCCACTACTTCAGGTGCGACGCGAGTCGTGGCATTGTTGTCAAAGTAACGAATGCCAGTTTGAGTCATGTCTCTGGAGCTCATCGAACAAACCGACCCACAATAGAGAGTTTGCGGGGACGTTGCGAGACGAAAAATGTCATCCTTTCTGCATAATTTGGCTTGTCAGAAAAGCAGTTGACAAGAACGGCAAGATAATCCTAAATAGGATAAGCAATACACTCATGATTACTCGATCGCTTGTGAATTTGACGAAAAATGAAGGTCTGAAAGAAGCGAATGCCACGCTGGCAGGTACCATCGCGCAAACGCTGGCTGATCCGGCGGCAGAGCGGTTCTCGGAAGACGATTACGAATTCCTTAAGTTTCATGGCGTTTACCAACAGGACGACCGAGACAAACGCAAGGTCGCCAAACAGTTTATGATGATGGTCCGGACGAAGTTTCCGGGCGGGGTATTATCTGCGGATCAGTATCTCGCCTGCGATACACTCGCCAGCCAGTATGGAAACAACTCGCTGCGCATCACAACGCGACAGGATTTTCAATTCCATGGCATCCTCAAATCGAACCTGCGGCAAACCATCAAGACCCTGAACGAAGCGCTCGTCACCACCATCGCCGCCTGTGGCGATGTGAACCGAAACGTCATGGCGCCACCCACGCCCGCGACCAGCGCGCTGGTCGACGAGGTCCTTGCCGAAGCGCACAGAATCTCCGCGGCGCTCACACCAAAGACGCGCGCCTATCACACGATTTGGATTGAGGGCAAGGAACTCGATTTGAGTGATCATGCAAACGCAAATTTTGTGGACCCGCTCTACGGGAAGCGCTATCTGCCGCGAAAGTTCAAGACCGCGTTCGCGATTCCGCCGCTGAACGACATCGACATCTTTACCAACGATTTGGGCTTCGTCGTTATCGCGGAACATGGGAGAATTGCCGGTTACAATCTGCTCGCCGGCGGCGGCATGGGAATGTCGCATGGCAACGCACAAACCTTTCCCCGTCTGGCCGATGTCATTGGCTTTCTCGCGCCTGATAATCTTGAGGCCGTCGCCAAGGCCGTTGTGACGATTCATCGGGATTTCGGCGATCGCACCAACCGCAAGCACGCTCGGCTCAAATATGTCATCGCCGAGCGGGGCGTGGATTGGTTTCGCAAAGAAGTGGAGCAGCGGACCGGCATCAAGCTCGCGCCGGCGCGTCCATTTCAATTCACGAAACAAGGCGACCTGCTTGGCTGGCACCAGCAGACCGATGGAAATTATTTTCTCGGCTTGTTCATCGAGAACGGCCGCATTCGTGACGTCAATGGATACCAGCTAAAGGCCGGACTGCGCCGCGTGGTCGAGCAGTTCCAGCCCGGAAGTGCGCCTGACGCCGTCTCAGAATATTCTGCTGGTCAATGTTCCATCCGACAAGCGCACCGGGATTGGAACAAGTTCTGGGCAAACATGGCGTTTCGGCTGACAATCCATTCACTCCGACACGGCTTGCATCGATGGCATGCCCGGCTTTGCCAACGTGCGGTCTGGCGCTGGCCGAATCCGAACGTGCCATGCCCGATTTCCTGAATCGCATCGAAGCACTGTTGAACGAGCTAGGCCTTGGCGACAACGGAGATCGTCATCCGCATGACGGGATGTCCAAACGGCTGCGCGCGGCCGTTACATGGCGGAGATCGCGTTTGTTGGCAAAGCGCCGAACAAGTATCAGATTTATCTCGGCGGCAACGAAGCCAGCACGCGGCTCAACCGGCTTTACAAGGATTCGGTCAAAGGCGACGACCTCGATCAACGAGCTGCGTCCCTGCTCGCGCGCTTCGCTAAAGAACGCGCGACCGGCGAACGGTTTGGCGATTTCTGCGCCCGGGTGTTGTGGAACGGAAACTGCCGGCGCTATGCGGCCTGCACACTAAGTTGATTGCTCACTGCTTGGCCGCGCCAGAAATTCAAGTCGCTTAACCGAGCGGTTTGACCAGACAACCCACCGGAGAACATCCTCGCTTGGGCGTGGGAACGTTTTGGCGCGCGCGCAGCCATCGGCACGAGCTTCCAGGGCGCCGGCCTGGTGATGATGCACCTGGCGAAATCAAGCGGGCTGCCCTTTCCCGTCTTCACCCTGGACACCGGTTTGCTTTTCTCTGAAACACTCGAACTTGAAGAAGCGGCTCGAAGATTTTTTCGGATTCAAAATCGAATCGCTCGAACCGGACCTTACGGTGGAGGAACAAGCGGACATCCACGGCCCCGAACTCTGGAAGCGCGATCCGGACCTTTGCTGCACGGTGCGCAAGGTCCTTCCGCTGCGCGATAAACTTTCAGATCTCGACTGCTGGATCACCGGTTTGCGCCGGCAGCAATCCGATACTCGCGCAAGCATCGGCATCGTTGAGGTCTACGTCTTCGACGAAGACGACCGGGCGCGAAATCGTGAAGCTGAATCCGATGGCGAACTGGTCGCGCGACGCGGTGTGGAATTACATTCGCGAGCACAAGATTCCGTACAATCCTCTGCACGACCGCGGCTATCGTTCGATCGGCTGCTGGCCCTGCACGCGCACGACCGGCAACGGCGAAAACGAGCGCGCCGGCCGCTGGACCGGCTTCAACAAGGTCGAGTGCGGCATCCACACTTTCATGCCGAAGAAAGTGGACTTTCAAATCTGAGTCGCGGCACAATTCAAAGTTGTCTTATGGATTATCTATCCAAACTCGAAAACCAAAGCATTTACATCCTGCGCGAGGCGTTCAACAAGTTCGAGCACCTCGCGATGCTCTGGAGCATCGGCAAAGACTCGACCGTGCTGCTGTGGCTGGCGCGCAAGGCGTTCTTCGGCCACGTGCCGTTCCCGCTGGTGCACGTGGATACGACCTACAAGATCCCGTCCATGATCGAATATCGCGACCGGCTCGTGCAAAGAATGGAAGCTGCAACTGGTCGTCGGCAAAAACGAAGAAGTGCTCAAGAGCGGCGTCACCTATCCGAACGGCAAAGCCACCCGCGTCGAATGCTGCGGCACGCTGAAGAAAGACGCGCTCAAAGCAGGTGCTCGACAAGCATCATTTCACCGGCGTCATCGTCGGCGTGCGGCGCGACGAAGAACCGACGCGCGCCAAGGAACGCTACTTCAGTCCGCGCGACAAGAACATGGAATGGAACGTCGAGGATCAGCCGCCGGAGCTCTGGGACCAGTTCAAGACCGACTTTGAAAAGGGCACCCACATCCGCATTCATCCGCTGCTGCACTGGACCGAGCTGAACATCTGGGAATACATCGAGCGCGAGAACATCCCGGTGATCCCGCTCTACTTCGCCAACGGCAAAGGCGAACGCTACCGCAGCCTCGGCTGCTCTCCCTGCACGTTCCCGATCAAGTCCAACGCCAGCACCGTGCGCGAGATCATCGAGGAACTGCGCACACCAAAACCCCCGAGCGCGCCGGCCGCGCGCAGGACAAGGAAAGCGAAGACGCTTTCGAGAAACTCCGGCGCGACGGCTACATGTGAGATTTCATGAACGATATGAACACCAATGGCAACGGTTCCGCACCCACCGAACAACTCAAAATCGTCATCGTCGGCCACGTGGACCACGGCAAGTCCACGTTTGTCGGCCGGCTGTTTCATGACACCGGCTCGCTGCCCGAAGGCAAGCTCGAGCAGCTCCAGCAAGATCGCCGAGCGCCGCGGCGTGCCGTTCGAGTGGGCCAACCTGATGGACGCGCTGCAGTCCGAGCGCGACCAGAACATCACCATCGACACCGCGCAGATCTGGTTCCACACCAAGAAGCGGCAGTACGTCATCATCGACGCGCCCGGGCCACAAGGAGTTCCTCAAGAACATGGTCACCGGCGCGGCCAATGCCGAGGCGGCGCTGCTGCTGATCGACGCGCACGAAGGCGTGCAGGAAAACTCCCGCCGCCACGGCTACCTGCTCAACCTGCTCGGCATCCGCCAGATCGCCGTGCTGGTCAACAAGATGGATCTGGAGAATTACAGCGAGGCCAGCTTCAACGCAGATCGAAGCCGAATATCGCGCAGTGGCTCGAGCACGATCGGCGTCGAGCCGAAGAGTTTTCATCCCGATCGCCGCCAAGCACGGCGACAACATCGCCTCGCTGAGCAAGAACATGCCCTGGTGGAACGGCCCGACCGTGCTGCGAAACGCTCGACGAGTTCAAAGTCTCCGAGCTGCCGAGCAATCAGCCGCTGCGCTTCCCGATCCAGGATGTCTATCGCTTCGACGAGCGGCGCATCCTGGCCGGCCGCGTCGAAGCCGGCTCGCATCAAAGTCGGCGACCGGCTTGTCTTTTCGCCCACGCAACAAGACCAGCACGGTCAAGACCATCGAGCGCTGGAACGCGCCGTCGCGACTGACAGCGCCGGCGCCGGCGAATCCATCGGCATCACGCTCACCGAACAGATCTTCGTCGAGCGCGGCGCCATCGCTGCGCTGGAAACCGCGCCGCCTTACGAGCTGACCCGTTTCAAAGCGCGCGTTTTCTGGCTCGGCAAGCAGCCCTTCACGCAAGGGCAAGAAATACAAGCTCAAGCTCGCCACGCAGGAAGTCGAGTGCGAAATCGAATCGATCGAAAAAGTGATCGATGCCTCCACGCTCGCAACCGATTTCCCGCAGCCACAACGAAATCTTCGTCGGCCGCCACGAAGTGGCCGAACTGACGCTTCGCACCAAGCAGACCGATCGCCTTCGACGCGCATGAACGAGATCGTGCCGACCGGCCGCTTCGTGATCGTGGACGGCTTCGATGTCGCCGGCGGCGGCATCATTGCGGCGGACAACTATCCGCGGCGCACGCACGACGCGCATCACAAGAGCGACAACATCTACTGGAGCCACGGCAAGGTGACGACCGCGCAACGCGAGTCTGCGCAATGGCCATCGCGGGCTGCGTGCGTCTGGCTCACCGGCCTGTCCGGCGCCGGCAAGTCCACCATCGCCACCGAGCTGGAGCGCGAGCTGTTCAACCTGGGCAAGCACGCGTACGTCCTGGATGGCGACAACATCCGCCACGGCCTCTGCTCCGACCTGGGCTTCTCGCCGCAGGATCGCAAGGAGAACATCCGCCGCGTCGGCGAAGTGGCCAAGCTGTTTGCCGATGCCGGCGTGATTTGCATCACGGCTTTCATTTCGCCGTACCGCGCGGACCGCGACCTGGCGCGCAAGATCCTGCCGCGGAGCCGGTTCATCGAAGTCTATGTGAACGCGCCGATCGAAGTCTGCGAGCAACGCGACCCCAAGGGCCTCTACGCCAAAGCGCGAAGCGGTGAGATCAAGGAATTCACCGGCATCTCCGCGCCATACGAGCCGCCGCTGAATCCCGAAATCGAATTGCGCACCGACAAACTGACGGTCGCGGAATCCGTGACGAAGATCATGGAGTATCTTGATATTCAGAACGGAGAAAGCGTTGTTTCGATCTAAGTGGATCGAACTGAGCCTTCCGCCAGCCGTCGCGCTGTTGTCAAAGTGTCAATCTCCGCTGAGGATTTATCCGTCCGGATCCGCACGATTCGCGGAAAGCGCATCGCGAAACCGCTGTTGTGACGATCGCTTTTCTGAATTTTGTCGAACGCGATTTCCAGAACGGTATCCGGAGGGACTTCAAAGTAACGGCCATGCTGACGGACGGCCGTTTTCAGAAAATGCCCGGTCAGATTCGCGATTTCGACGTCCGTTAATCCGCTGTACGCCTTGCCAATCGTCTTTAATTCTCCCGTCGCTTCATCGCGCACAGCAAACGTGTAGTCGCTTAGAACTTTGTTCCGTTTTCCATGGCCGTATTCCGCCCCGATTACCACGCAATCCAACGTAGCCAGCGCCTTTTTCAATTTCAGCCATGACATCCCGCGCCGGCCTGGCGAATAAACGCCGGCAGGGTCCTTTATCATCAAACCTTCGTTGCCTCGCGAGCGCGCCGCGTTGAACGCGCGCTCAATCTCTTCGATGGAATTTGCTTCCGTGATTTGAGCGAGGCGAAGACACTCCGGCAAAGGCAGCAGTTCCAATTGCCGGCGCCGCTCGCGCAGCGGGAGTTCAAGGCAACTCGCGCCGTCGCGCCAAAGCAAATCGAACGCGACGAATTTCACCGGCACTTCATTGGGCATGAACAAGTCCACATCTCGCCGCCCCAGCCGTTTCTGGAGCTCAGCGAACGGAAGAACTTCTTCGCCGCGCATCGCAATAATCTCACCGTCGACAATGAAATCCTCGGCGATTGCACTCGCGGCATCGGTGATTTCCGGAAATGTGCTTGTGATGTCCTTGAGGTCACGCGAATACAGAGCAACGCGTTTGCCGCTTTTGTGAAGCTGACAGCGGACGCCATCGTATTTGTCTTCGAGCCACGCTGTAGGTCGAGCGTCCAGCCTGTCTTCAGCTTTCTGCGTATCAGGGTTTGGATTTGAGACAGGCGAGCCGCCAGTAATGTTCCGAATGCGTTCCCAAACCGACGCCGCGCTTTCTTCCGGCGATGCCAGCATGAACTTGATTGGCCGAAAAGGAACAAGAGCCGCTGCGGTCAGCCGATTCTCGGCAGCGAGCCTGGCCGTTTCGCCGATGTCACCGAGAAGCAAATTCGCCTGGCGCACCTCGTCAGCGGATTTCGAAAATGCGTTCGCGACAGCTTCCTCCACGAGACCTTCCTTAAGCCCGATGCGCAGATCACCAGTGATGATTTTCACGAGATACTTCGCTTCGAGCGGCGAACAATGTTCAAGCGCGGCTGCGAGCAGCGGCTTTTTTGCTAGTGGACCACGCGCGGCATGGACCTGCCGAAAGAGACTGTCCACGTGCTCCACCCTAAGCAGGAGCGCGGGCGGGCGGGAGCCGAGAATCTCGCAAGCCGTCTCGCCAAGATCACTGTGCTTCAGATAAACCCGACGGAAGGCGCTCTCATCAATTCCGGCAACCGCGCAGATCACATCGCGCAGCACTGCCCATCCGAGTTGCAGCACTTTGTTTTCACGCGCGGGAAAGGGCCTGCCGCAAAACCAGGTTGCAGTGATAGCCACGGATTTGGAGTCCAGTGTCTTCAAATGCTCGGAGAGAATCCGAATCTTCTCGAGTTTGCTTGCTGGCCGCGCAATGGCAGCGCAGGTTTCGGCGAAGCGAAAAAAACTGCGCGTCGTGTCCGCGGTTTCCGCCGGTGAAAATAAACCAGGGTTGATCGTGTTGAAACCGTTCAACGGCGCGACGGCAGCAGACGGACGCGGCGGAGCAATTTGAATTCCGAGGCTCATTTGCTCGTCTTCACTCAACGCTTGGGCGTTCAAGCCCAGGTCGCGCAGTGTCTGAGCAAAATCAGCCGCGAATCCGTGCAACGTGAAAACTTTGTTCGGTTGCACGCGTTTCACGAGTTCGATCAGTTCCGGAAAATCCGCATGGTCGCTCAGAGGAAACGCCGCGTCGCATTGATAGCGGTAGTGGCAGTTCGGATCGACGGCCCAGCCGGTGAGAATTGCCGTCCGGGTCGTTCCAAGATTGCGCAGCATCGTGCTGTTGATCACATTCGGTGGACAGAGCAGAACTTTGCCGCGCGCAGAACCGGAATCGTATCGCTCGTACTTGGGAAAACACTGGCCGAACTCCTCGTAAATCTGCGTGAGCTTGAACACTGCGCCGTGAAGCATCAGCGGCAACCCGGCTTCGCCGAGCCCGCACAGGAGTTCCTGGCTTTTGCCGAGCGAATAGCCGAGCAGCACGGGCGTTTCGTCGTTGTCCAGCGCCTCGCGGCAAAAGCGAACGACGCTCTTCATCACATCGGCGGCGGGCGGAAACGCATATTGCGGCCGGCCGAACGTGGTTTCCATGATAAGAATGTTGGCTCGACGCGGCTCGCACAGCTCCGCCGATAGCCCTTGGCGCAATTTGAAATCACCCGTGTAGAGCAGCGTTTCGTCCCTGCGGCTTCAATCAGCGCCATCGCGCTGCCGAAAATATGTCCGGCGGGAAGAAGAGTGATCTGAAATTCCGCGCCCTGAAATTCGAACTTTGCCGGCGTGCCGAACGCGAGCACGTGCTCAATCCGCTCGCCGCCCATTCGCGCGCGCATCAATTTTGCGGTCGGAGCGCTGAGGATTATCTCGCGATGGGGTTGGATGTGATCGGAATGGGCGTGGCTGATGAAAACTCTCTCGGGGCCAGACTGAGCTTCATGTGAATCAAGCCACAATCCCAGTTGCGGCAGATGCACGCCGCCATTGTGGAATTCAATTTTCAAATCCGGCACGCCGCAATTTAGAATTGGACGACGCCAAGTCAACGCGTTCCTCATCTGCATTTAGGTTGGATTTTTTCGGCGAGTTCAGGTTAACCTTGGGCATGGCAGAGAAAACCTCCAGTCAGATTACACGCGACGTCCGGTTGCTTTACCAGAAGGGAAACGACGCTTTAATCCGGGAGAATTTTGATTATGCGATTGACCTCTTCAATCAGGTCCTCGCCAAAGAACCGGGTTTCTATGAATGCCGCCGCGCATTGCGCATCGCTCAGACCAAGAAAGCCGGAGACCGCGGGTTTTTCAAGAAAGCGTGGAGCAGCGCCAGTTCTTCGCCGCTGATGGCGAAGGGGCAACTTGCGCTGAGGCGCGATCCGTCGGAAGCAATTCAGATCGCGGAGCAAATCCTCAATAGCGACCCCACCAACTCCACCGGGCACCGCATCATCGTCGAAGCCGCCAACGCGCTGGAAATGCCGCGGACGGCCGTAATGTCCCTGGAATCGCTGGTTCGAAATCATCCGACCGACAAAAACTTTGCCATCGAATACGCAAGGGCGCTCGCGGGAATCGGTGAGGCAACGGGCGCGGAAAAGTTCCTTGCCGAGTTCATCCGTTCTTCGGTGTACGACAACGATCTCAACCAGGCGTTGAAGGACATCTCGGCGAAAAAAACGATGGATGAAAAGGGCTATCAGGCGGTCGCCAGCGGCGAAGGATCGTACCGCGACATTTTGAAGAATGAAAAGGAGGCGATCTCGCTCGAACAGGAAAAACGCGCGCAGAAAACCGAAGACACCGCCGAACGCCTGATCAACGAATACGAGGCTCGCCTGAAAACAGAGCCGAACAACGTCAAGCTGCTTCGCGATCTCGCCGAGCTTTACACGCAGAAGAAACAGTTCGACACCGCGCTGCAATACTACGGCCGCATCAAGGCCACCGAAGGCGGCGCAAATGATCCAACGCTGGAACGCGGCATCGCAATGACGAAATCGCGTCGGTTTGAACACCAAATCGAACAGCTTGATCCCTCCGCGCCCGATTACGCCGACGCGGTGGCTCGGTTGAATGCCGAGAAACTCGATTTTCAAGTTGCCGAATGCCAGCGGCGCGTCGAGCACTTCCCCACAGACCTCGCCATTCGTTTTGAGATGGGCACACTTTATTTTCAGGCGGGAAAAATTGGGGAGGCAATTCAGGAATTTCAGAAAGCCCAGGGCAATCCGCACAAGCGCATTGCGGCGATGGGCTATCTGGGACAGTGCTACGCCCGGCGGAAAATGTTCGATCTTGCCACGCGCGCATTCCAGAACGCGATCAAGGAAAAGCCCGTCTTTGACGACGAGAAGAAGGACCTGGTTTACAACCTCGGCTCCACGCTGGAAAAGATGGGCAAGAAGGAAGAAGCCATCGAACAGTTCAAGCTGATTTACGAAATGGACATCGGCTACAAAGACGTGGCGAAGAAAGTGGATGATTATTACGCGGCGAAGTGAATTTCGAAGCTGCAAAGTCGAGTGATTTCGCCAGAGGAATCAATTCCTCACGCACAAAGACCACAATCAACTGGATCGGCTTGCTTTTTGTTGTTGGATTGCTTATGTGCTCGTGCTCGTCCGAGTCCGGCGTCAGAGTAACTGCCGAGCTCGGTACCGTTAGAGCAAGCTGAAGGGCAGAACTACGTTGACGGTGGTATCGGCTACGAAAGACAGATTGTGAGTGTTCTTGGCGAGTCTATGAACAGCAAGTCCGCTCGACTCGGTTTTACTTGCCAGTTTCCCGAATTTCGATCCGTGACCGGGTTCGAAGACAGTGACGGTTAGTTGGCTGTATAGTCAGCGAGTTGACGAAGGCAATCAGGACGAATCTCCGAGGTTGCATTCCAGATACTAGATCTCGATGCGCGTTCGACAACCAGAAAGAAGCGGGAGCGCATTGTGAAGCTCATGTTGGCAATATGGTCATCCGCGAAGGGATTTGCAGCAAGATGACGGAGTTGACACTGGGCTCGGCTCTCTACTCTCGATCATGAGAATTGTACGAAAGGCTGATTGCCGAATATCGGGAGTCGCCTGCAGATTAGATTAACCTGTCCCGCTTCAACAGAAATTCCGCCAGCGCTTCGAGTGCTTCCGCTTTGCCTTTGAATATTTTCAGCGCGGCGAAGGCGCGGTTCGTCAGTTCCTCCGCAATTCTCCGCGATTTCTCCAGACCAACGATGGGCGGATGCAGCGCTTTCTGCGCTTTGCTCTTGGATTGGCGAGCGTTTGTGCTAGCGTTGCATCATGTCGGATCGAATCTCCATCAACCCGGACGTATGCAACGGACGGCCTGTGGTTCGCGGCACGCGCATCACAGTGCAGACCGTTCTGGAATTCCTTGCTGCCGGAGATTCCATCGAAGACGTGCTGGAGGAATATCCGAGCCTGACTCGCGCCGACGTGCAGGCGTGCCTTGATTATGCCTCGCGGGTGATGGGCAATCACTTCTCCGTCGTGCAGACGACATGAAGGGCTATATCTTCGATGAGAACGTGCCCGCACGGCTGCGTTTTTCACCGAAGCTTCCTGTTTACTCAATTTCGAGCATCGGCAAGAACTCCACTGATTCCCAGGTTTGGGAGTTTGCCCGAGAGCGTGAACTGACGATCGTGAGCAAGGACGCAGATTTTTCCGACCGCATCATCATACAAGCGCCGCCGCCATGGGTTGTGCATCTACGCTTTGGGAATCTCCGCAGGAATGAGTTCCATGCTCTGCTCGGACGCGTTTGGCCGCAGATTGAAAACCTGCTTAAGTCCCACAAACTTGTGAATGTTTATTCCGATCGGATTGAAGGAATCGGATAAACTATCTATCTCGCTTCAACAGAAACTCCGCCAGTGCTTCCAGTGCTTCCGCTTTGCCTTTGAAAATTTTCAGTGCGGCGAAGGCGCGATTCGTCAGTTGCTCGGCTATCTTCCGCGACTTTTCCAGACCGACGATGGACGGATACGTTGCCTTTTGCGCTTTGGTATCCTTGCCCGCAGTTTTACCCAACTGCTCGCTCGTTTTCGTCACGTCGAGAATGTCGTCAATCACCTGAAATGCCAGGCCGACGTGATACCCGAAATCGGTGAGCGCCTTGAGCTGCGCGGGCGTGCAATTGGCGCTCATGCCGCCAAGCCGGACGGAGCAGCAGAGCAGCGCTGATGTTTTGCGCTCGTGAATATAACGAAGCTGCTGCGCGGAAATCTTTTTGCCCTCGCCTTCGAGGTCCGCGACCTGCCCGGCGATGAGTTGCAGTGAACCTCCGGCGCGCGCGAGTTCCAGAATAATCTGCTGATGCGAATAACGCGGCCAGCTTTTGCATCGCGCGGCGATTTCAAACGCCTGCGTCAGCAACGCGTCGCCCGCCAGCACGGCAATGCCTTCGCCAAAGACTTTGTGATTCGTCAATTTGCCACGGCGATAATCGTCATTGTCCATCGCGGGCAGGTCGTCGTGAACCAGCGAGTAAGTGTGAACGCATTCGACTGCGCAGGCCAGCGGCATCGCGTCATACTGAGCGCCACCGCACGCGTCTGCCGCCGCGAGGCAAAGGGCGGGACGCATCCGCTTGCCGCCCGCGAATAGCGAGTAGCGCATGGCTTTGTGAATCGTCTGCGGCTTGACCGTTTCCTTCGGTAGAAATTGATCGAGTGCGCGGTTCACCGCGTCGGTGCTGCGCGCCAGAAACGTCTGGAGGTCAAAGGAAGTTTCCCGTTGCTGCGCGGATCGCTTGTGAGTCGAAGACATGGCGCGGCTGTTTTAGGGGAAGCTCTTTTGCCGTGCAAGTTGTTTCCGACCGTGCGGCCAAAGACTCTGGGTTTGGCTGCAAAAACCTAACCTCGAACTCAGCTTGCGACGGCTTTCTCAACGGATGCAAGTCCGCGTTCTGCAAGTCGCATCAGCGTCCACTCGTACTCCGCCACGATCTGTTCGACGACATCGCGGTCCTTCAACTCCTGCGGCAGGACTTCCCAGGTGTAGGTTTCCATTTCGAGATGGGTGCAGAGATTGGGGTTTTCCGCGAGCAAGTCGAAAATGCCGCAAACGTGGTCGGAGGTGTTATCGAAGTGCGCGGTTGGAGGGCTGTGCAATGGCACATGGAAGTGGATGCGCCATTCGGAAGCGGGCGATTCGGTCTCGGTTTGCTCGGATGCGGCAGTGTCCTGAGTGTCGAGCGGTTCGCCGGCGAGTGCTTCGTTCAAATCGCGGTAGATGAACCGTTGTCCATCCGCGCGGCAAACCACGACCTGATGCAGATAAACGTCTTCAACAAATGGAGCGAGCGCCGCGCGGGCTTCGGCGGTTGGACGCACTTTCAACGCCGAGCTGACGTGAATCTTGCTGATCTTGATGCCGTGTTGCACGAGGCAGCCAAGGGCATCCTGCGGTTCCTCAAACTCGACCGCGAAGTGGCAGGTGTCGTAATTGACTCCCAGATGATCATCCAGGCGTTGGTGGTCTCTCGCGTGCTCGGCGCGCAGCCGGTCGAAGAATTGTATCGTCTCGCCACTGCTTTCCAGTACGCAAAGCGGTTCGGGCTCGAGGCCAAGATGCATTTTGCGCCCGGTTTGTTCGCTCACGCGCGCGACGTGCTCGACGCAATGCCACAAGTTTGTGCGCATCGCCTTCAGGTCGTCCGGGGTGGGATGAAAACCTTTGTAGGAACAAGGCAGTGTGCTGACGCTGCCTTCGATTCCTTGCGGGACCAATCGCGAAAGGAGATCGAACAGAAGATTTGTGTATTCCAGCCGTTCGGGCGATGCCCAATCCGGTTCGTAAACCAATTCCTTGATGCGTTTGCCATGGAACTGGCCGAACGGGAATCCATTCATCGTGAAAACGTAACACTGGTTCTGTCCGAGCCAGCGTTGGAAATCCAGCATTGTGGCGCGGTCATTCAATTCGTGGGCAGCACGGTTGCTCAGACGTAATCCGATGGCGTAGGGTTGCTTCGGCGAGACGCGTTCACGCACGCGCAGGGTGTAGTTCTTGAGCGAGTCGAAAGTCTCCACCCATGTCTCCCCGCGGTGGACGTTCGTGCAATACGCAAGATGCAAACCCGCGTTGAGTTTCATCGGAACGAGTTGAGTTTAATCCTCCGACGCTGAAAAGGGAAGCAACAAAACGAACTTTTTGCGCTGCGGGGGCGTCAGGGATTCACCCGCTTTGGCCGCCAGTTGGTCCAGCCCTCGCGAATCACAGGCCGCGCTTCTGCCGACGAACCTGCGGCGGTCGTCCGGACCGTTGAAATGCTGCCCATCTCACGATGAGGAAAGAAGGCGATGTTCCCAACGAGGTCATTTTCTTGTGCAATGGCTTCGCCGATGAGCCAGCCGTCTTCCGGCCCCATCATCCGGGAGCCGTCTGGCAGCGACCCCAAGAGAACGGTGAAATAGAACCCTCCGCCAAAGTCGTAGAAGTCCGTCACCGGAACCGGCTGATTGCTGCCGGCCCAGACGGGAACCTTGCGATTCGGGTCGGTGTAAGTGGCAGCCCAGCGGCCGTCCCGGCGTTCGATTTTCAATTGCACCGGCGAATCTTTGGCGCCAGTCCATTCCCAGGTTCCCGCAAAATCAGCGGGATCGCGGCGCGCTGACCAAGTGAATGTCTCCACCTTGCGTTCTGACGAGGAATCAGCCGGTCTCGGATTCTGGGAAATCTCCAATTGGCCGTTCAGATTGCTGCCGGAGGCGTGACCATCGAAACGAGCGAGGAATGTGCCGTAAGCACCATTGGTGGGAATGCAGGTGAAGCGCAAATGGTCGCCCCACATATCAGTCAGGACGAAACCGCTCCAATTCGTTCTCCCCTTAAACTGAAACGAACCGGAAAGCCCGGACAGACGTTGATGCAGGTTCAGAGTAAGTTCTCCCGGCGCATTCGCCAATTGGTTACCGTGGCAGACACCTGCCACGCGCGCCGGCACAATCCACTCCGCCAGCGCGTCGTGCATGGGAGGGCCGGGGACGCTGCGGTAATCGGGCACATCCGGGTTGGTCCTGAATTCGTTGAACTGCTCGCCATACATCCCGAGGATGGGAGTCCGCACGTCGAGCAACTTGTCCGGTTGCCATTCTCCCATTCCAAATTGGTGCGACACGATGCGCGAACCCGGCTTCAACGTGCGAAGCAATCGTGCGCGCAGGTCCTGATTGGCGCCGTGACCCAGATAAAGCACAGCGACGCTCGCCTCGCTGAAATCGCTCGTGAACAAATCGCCTTGGATGAACTGGACGCCGTTCGTCACGCCGGCTTTGGCGGCATTCTCCCGGCTCTCGCGAACCAGGTCCGGGTTGATTTCGATGCCGACGGCCTTGCGCGCGTGAAAATCGCGCACCGCCGCAATGACAATGCGCCCGTCGCCCGAACCCAGGTCATACACCACGTCGTTCGTCCCGACCTCCGCCATCCAGAGCAAATCGCGCACGGCATCGAACCTTGTCGCGACGTAAGGGATGCTGCTCTGAGCGGAAGGCTTATTGGTGTCCGCGAATACTGCTTGTTGATGCGGTAGGCTGACAGTGACAGCGTAAGATAGGAGGGTTGTCCACAGAAGGTTTCTCGAAATCAGTTTCATCGGAGTGACAAGCCGAGCCTGCAAAATTAATCCGCCAGAACAACTCCAATTTCCGCCGCCGAAGTCCACGCTTCGCCATTGATTTCCGATAAAGCCTTCAGCTTGATAAAGCGGCATTTCTTCCCATCGAACTTGACGGTCTTCTTTTCCTTGCCGGCGTCAAGCGTGCCTTTCTTGACGGGTTGGCCGAAGTCCTTGCCGTCATCGCTGACGTAGAACTCGTAATCTTTGATTTGGCCGTGGTCGCTGTCATCCTGGCGCGGCAGATAGGTGAAGCCCATGATTGCCGCCGGCTCGCTCAATTCAATGATGATTTCATGAGGACATTCCGGATTTGCGTCCTGCCATTGCGTGTGCCAGAACGTTTCCGGATTGCCGTCCACGGCATTCGAACCGCGGGCGTCCTCGCCCGCCGTTTCTTCACTGTCCACCTTGACGACTTTCAACGTAATCTTGTTTGTGCTGGCCGTTGGGGCTGGGCCAGCCGTCGAAGTTTTGTTTGTCGAATTGTCTTCAGCGGACGCGGACAAAATCGCAAACGCGGCCGCCGCGGCGGTGAGGAGAAGGATCTTTTTCATAGTCAATTTCTGACCGCGAAGTCTGTCTTCATGGTTGGCCTAGAAGATTATTGCCGCAATGCTTATTTGCGACCCAGCCGTTCAAGCAACTTGCCGTGAATCCCGCCGAAGCCGCCGTTGCTGAACACGCAGACGATGTCGCCGCCTTCGACGTTCTTGGAAACGTGCGCGACGATTGCATCCACGTCCGGCAGATACGCGGCGTTCTTGCCTGATGCTTCCAGGTCCTGCATCAGCTTTTCCGGATTGAGCCGCTCCGCCGCATCGAGTTGATCCAGCCGGGCAACTTCGGAAACGACCACGTCATCGGCATCGGCAAACGCGGAGACAAGCTCGTTTTGAAAGACGTTCCGGCGCGTCGTGTTGCTGCGCGGCTCGAAAATCGCCCAGATTTTTTCCGTCGGATACCGTAGCCGCAACGCCTTCAACGTCTCCCGAATCGCTGTTGGATGATGCCCGAAATCGTCCACGATCGTCACTCCACCCGCGATGCCGCGCACTTCCATCCGGCGCTTGATGCCTTTGAAGGTGTCGAACGCCGCTTGAATCTGATGGTTCTTCAGCCCGCAATGCTTCGCGCAGGCAATCACGGCCAAAGCATTTCGGACGTTGAACTCGCCGGCCATGTTCAGGTGGAATTTGAAGCTGGGAATTTCAAACTCGGTCGCCGTCGGTCCGTAACGGATGTTGAATGCCTGTACGGCGTTTCCCTCGCCGAGACCGAAACGCTTCACCGGGCAATGAGTCACGTTGAGCAGCGAAGTGAGATTCGTGTCATCACCGTTTCCAAGGAGCAAGCCGTTGCGCGGAATCAGCCGGATGAAATGTGCGAACGACTTCTTAATCGCTTCGAGGTTTTCAAAAATGTCCGCGTGGTCGAACTCCAGGTTGTTCAGGATTGCAATTTCCGGCAGGTAATGAATGAACTTGCTGCGCTTATCAAAGAATGCCGTGTCGTATTCGTCACCTTCGATGATGAACCACTCGCTGTTCGTGAAGCGCGCGCCTTGGCTGAGGTTGTTCGGAATGCCGCCGATGAGATAGCTTGGGTCCAGACCGTTGTGCTCGAAAACCCACGTCAGAAGCGATGTGGTGGTGGTCTTGCCGTGTGTGCCGGCGACGACGATGGAGCGTTTGCCGCGGATGAAAAATTCCTTGAGCAATTCCGGCAGGGAGCAAAAGCGCAGCTTGTGATCGAGGACGGACTCGGCTTCGGGATTGCCGCGCGAGATGGCGTTGCCGATGACGACGAGGTCGGGTTTGTGCGCGAGATTCCGATCGGCGTAACCGTTCATCACCTCGATCTTTCGCTCGGCGAGGAAGGTGGACATGGGCGGATAAACGTTCTGGTCCGAACCGGTGACTTCAAATCCCTTTTCCTTCATCGCCGCTGCTGCCGAAGCCATGGCCGTGCCGCAAATGCCGATGAAATGGACTGACCGCACTTCCGAAAACATATTCGACGAGGATAATTCAACGTGCCGCGGATGAAAGCGTAAAGGAATTGCGCGAGCGACACGACGAAACAGATTTGATTCTTCTCAGCGGATTCCGCATCCTGCGATTGCCGTGAACATTCCCGAACACCGCAAGGCGATTGACAAGCTCGACACCCAGATCGTCAAGCTGCTCAATGAGCGGACAAAACGCGTCCTGGCGATAGGCGAAATCAAGCTCAAGGCCGGCGAGGAAATCTACGCGCCGCACCGTGAACGCGCGGTATTGCATCGCGTCTGCAAATTCAATGAGGGGCCGATGACGGATGAATCGCTGCGCGCGATCTATCGCGAAATCATGTCCAGCGCGCTGTCGCTGGAGAAATCGCTGACGATCGCGTATTTCGGCCCGGAAGCGACCTTCACGCATCAGGCGGCCATCCGGAAATTTGGATCGAGTCTACACTACTCGGCGCAGCGCACCATCGGGGACGTGTTTGCCGAGGTCAGCAAGAACCGGGCGGATTACGGCGTGGTGCCGGTCGAGAACTCCACCGAAGGCATCGTCACGCACACGCTCGACATGTTCGTGGACAGCGATCTGAAAATCGTCGCGCAAATCATTCTGCCGGTGCAGCAATGCCTGTTGAGCAATTCCCGGCGGACACAAATCAGGAAGCTGTTCGTCCATCCGCAGTCACTCGCTCAATGCCGCGGATGGATTCAGAACAATTTGCCGAGCGTGGAAATCATCGAGACGTCTTCAAACGCGCGATCGGCTGATCTCACTTCGAAGGAACAAAACACAGCGGCCATCGCCGGGATTCTCGCGGCGGAAAAATATGGCCTCACAGTTTTGGAGCAGGACATCCAGGACAACGCCGCCAACGCCACGCGGTTTCTGGTGCTCGGACGCCAGTGCAGTCCGCCAACCGGCGACGACCGCACAAGCCTGATGGTGAGCATCGCTGACAAGGTCGGCGCGCTGCATCACGCGCTCGCTGGGTTTCGCCGGAATCGGATCAATCTCACGAAGATCGAATCACGCCCGAGCAAGCGCAAGGCGTGGGAATATTTCTTTTTCATTGATTGCGACGGGCACATGCAGGATCGCCAGGTGGCCAAAACGATTGAACAGCTTGAAGAGGAGTGCAGCTACGTCAAGGTGCTCGGGTCGTATCCCAATTCGGATTGAACAGCCGGGATTGATTCAACGCAGAGCTCGCAAAGCCCGCAGACTCCGCAGAGAATGGTTCGTGATCCTCGGACCATTCGATAGATCCCTGCAGTCTCTGCGTTAATAAAACTGCCGGGGATTCGAGGGGTACGCCGCCCCAACGACGCGCGCTTATGCGGGCCAACTGCGGCGAATCACTCCGTATTTTTTGACTTTTCCAACTTTCCGGACCGGTGCTACAGTGCACCACCGTGCAATCCCAACAACAGCCTGCGAACGTATTCTTCATTTGGGGAATCGACGACGCGCCATACGGTCCGGTCGAATTGCCGACGCTGGTGAACTGGATCAAGGACGAACGCGTATTCGCCGATACATGGATTTTTGCGCGGCGCGTCGGGACGTGGCAGCGCGCGTCCGAGATTGACGAACTCAAGATGTTTTTCACCCGCGCCGCCGCCGCGACGGTGGGCGCCACGCCCCGGGCGATTACACCGGGCTCTTTGCGCCGGATCAAGATTCTCGCCGCTCTCAACGACGCCCAACTCGAGCATCTGACTGATTTCATGGAATTGAAACGCGTGCCGCAATGGTCGGTGATCGTGCGGCAGGGCGAGCCCGGCGACGCCATGTATCTGGTCATGGACGGCGAGTTGCGTGCGCGTGTCCTGCTCGGAGACCAGGAAATGATTTTGTCCACCTTCGGGCCAGGAGAATTCTTCGGTGACATGTCGCTCTTCGACCAGGGGCCGCGGTCGGCCGACGTGGTGGCGAACACGGACGCCACATTGATCAAGATCACTGCCGCGGCGTTCGATCGGCTCACGCGCGAAGCCCCGGCGCTGGCGACTCCGTTTCTGCAGGCGACCTCCAGGACGCTTTCCGCCCGCATCCGCGCCGACAACAAACGCCTGGGCCGGATCAAGGAACAACTCGGCGGCGGGCCGAACGGGTAAACCGGTTTGAACGCGGGGCGCGTAGTGCGCCAAAAATAACTCTTCCCCGTACAGCGGGCGGGCCAGACCGGCTGGCTCTGGTGCTTCAGGATTGAAAACCCCGCGCGTTCGCCGTACCATGGCCGCATGAGCCATCTGGCCAGAGCACGCGATGTTTTCAATATCGAACTGGCCGCGTTGAAGAAAGTCCGCGCGCAGCTCGACTCCGCTTTCGACTCCGCGGTTGAAGCGGTGGTCGAGACGTTAAAGCATCGCGGGAAAATCATCGTGGTCGGAATCGGCAAGTCAGGAAACATTGGCCAGAAGATTTCGGCCACATTGACAAGCACTGGTTCGACCAGCGTTGTGCTTAACAGCGTGGACGCGCTGCACGGCGACCTCGGCATCGTGAACGACGGCGACGCCATTCTCGCGCTGAGTTATTCAGGCGAATCCGAGGAGTTGCTCAATCTGCTGCCGGCGCTGAAGCGGTTTTCTGTTCGCATCATTTCCATCACAGGCAACCCGAAATCTTCGCTCGCCTTGCACAGCGACGCCGTTCTGAACGTTCGCGTCTCGAAGGAAGCGTGCCCGTTCAATCTCGCGCCCACGGCGAGCACGACGGCGATGCTCGTCATGGGCGATGCGCTTGCGATGGCGGTGCTTCAGGCGCGCGGCTTCAAGAAAAGCGATTTCGCGAGGTATCATCCGTCCGGAGCGATAGGCCGTGCGATGTTGCTGCGCGTTGGCGAAATCATGCGCAAGGAGGATCGTAACGCCGTCGCACGCGAGAATGTGACCGTGAAGGAGGCATTGCTTGTAATGACTAGGGCGAAATCGGGCAGCCTTGCCGTCATCAACGCACGTGGAAGGCTTGTTGGCGTGTTCACCGATGGAGATTTCCGGCGGCGCATGTCCACCGACGAGATCCTCCTTTCGCGTCCGCTCAAGAGGGTCATGACAAAAAATCCCGTGGCAATTCAGGCAGACGCGCTCGCGGTCGAGGCTTTGAAGATTTTTAACGAGCGGAACATCGATGATTTGATCGTCGTGAACGCGAAACGCGAGCCGGTGGGACTTGTGGATTCACAGGATCTGCCGAAGTTGAAGATCATGTGAAGCGTGAATTCCACAAAGCCAGCAACCTTGCATTGCCTGCTTTCTGCCATAACCTGCCGCCATGACCAGGAGAACCATTTGTTCGATTGGCGTCATTTGTTTTCTTGTTCAGCTCGCGTCTGGCGAGAGCGTCATCGAGAAATTCGTGAAGGAGTCTCTTGCGGTTGACCTGCAAAAATACCCTTTCGGGACGAAGCTCGACCAACGCTTCCATCCAGTGGACGCTCAAGTAGGATTTGTTACAAACACCCGCGAGATTTACCTTGGACCGCCAATCGCGATTCGAGCTCCGAATCGATGACGAACGATGACGAGAACGGGCTTATGTTGGTATGTCAACGAGGTATCCACCAATTACTGCCCGTGCCTTTTCCAACCGGAATCTTTTCTTCGGCTTTAGAAATGGGCAGCTCGCCGCAATCCGCATCAGCTTTTCAACCGTTCTTCAACATAATGATAACGCCGGTAGAACAGGCGAAGCGTGATCTTCAAAAATCCAGGACGAACTTGGAAACTCAGAACTTCGAATCCGCAACTAAAGCTGGAGTTCCGCTTCAGGAGATGGACACTTGCGGATGTTACATGCCCTGGCCTGTGGCCCGGAGTCCGAATCCCTGTTTGTTTCCACTATTCAAATAATGCCGGTGGAAAAATCGGAGTGACGGTGATTACCGCGTGCGCAAAGGGCTGCAATAATTCACTAAGAGCGGGTTCATAAGGTGGGGCGAGGCTACTGACGAGCCGGCTGCAATTCGAAGCGATCTCGGCTCGCGAGTACGCTCGCCCCACCACTCTGAGACTTGTGAAACCAGTTCCGAGCAGAACTGGCCAGCCGGTCACTTCACTTCGTCAGGTAATACTTCTCCGCGTATTCCTGCACCATGCGCGCAGGTGTTGAACTGCGGCACCAGCGTGACCATGGCGCGGCGGATTCGCTGAATCCATTGCCGCGGAATGCCCTGCGCGTCGCGCTTGAAGAAACAGCGGAATCACTTCCTCGGTCAGCACCTTGTAAAGATTCGCGCTGTCCATGCTGTCCTGTTCCTCGACTGAGTCGGCGTGCGAATCCTCGCCGATGGCAAAGCCGTTGGTGCCGTCGTAGCCTTCGCGCCACCAGCCATCGAGAATGCTGAGGTTCAGGCAGCCGTGGCAGCCGGCCTTCATGCCGCTGGTGCCGGAGGCTTCGAGCGGCCGGCGCGGGTTGTTCAGCCAGACGTCGCAGCCGGAAACCATCTGCCGCGCCACGTGGACGTCGTAGTTCTCGATGAACACCAGGTGCCCTTGCAGGTCGCTGTACTTGCTGAGGTGAATGATGTGCTGGATGTAGCGCTTGCCGTCGTCATCGCGCGGATGCGCCTTGCCGGCGAAAATGAATTGGATCGGGCGCGCTTTGTCGCGCGTCGAGCTTCACGATGTTCTCCAACTGCTGGAAGATCAGCGGCGCGCGTTTGTAGGTGGCGAACCGGCGCGCGAAGCCGATGGTCAGCGCGTCCGGGTTCAGCAGTTGAGTCGAACGCAATGAAATCGCCGTGCGTCAGCCGCTGGCCCTGGATCAGCAGGCGCCGGCGGCAGAATTCGATCAGTTCGCGGCGCAGCTTGTAGCGCAACGCCCAGATCTCCTCGTCGGAAATGAAGTTCGGGTCGGCCATTCGCTGCCAGAATTCCGGCGAATTGATCTGATCGTCCCAATCCGGCCATTGTCAGCGACGAACCAGCCGGCACCGCTGTTGCCGGTCGAGCTTGCGCCGCCAGAATCGGCGCACCGGCCCTTTCATCCAGCCCAGCAGATGAACGCCATTGGTGATATGGCCGATCGGCACTTGCTCGACCGGCTCGTCCGGGATAAAGGCGATTGCCACATGTGGCGGCTGACCCGTCCGTGCAGTTCGCTCACGCCATTGGCAGCGCGCGAGAGCTTCAGCGCCAGCACCGTCATGCAGAACGGTTCGTTGTTCGTTCTCCGGGTTCAACGCGGCCCAGCTCCATCAGCTCCGCGAACGGAACTTGCAGCTGCTCGCGGAACCGGTGCATCGCATAATCCATCAAGTTCGCGGCTGAACCGGTCGTGGCCGCTTCCACCGGCGTGTGGGTGGTGAAGATGCATTCGGCTTGCGTGTGGGCCAGCAGCCTCCTGGAACGTTCTTCCCGCGGCCATTTTCTCGCGGATCAATTCCAGCGTCAGAAACGCCGCGTGGCCTTCGTTCATGTGGAAGACCGACGGCTGGACGCCCGAGCGCGCGCAGCAACCGCACGCCGCCGATGCCCAGCAACATTTCCTGCATGATGCGCGTGGTGCTGTCGCCGCCATAAACGCGCAGCGTCAGATCGCGGAAATGCTGCTCGTTCTCCGGGCGGTTGGTATCGAGCAAATAAACCGGCACGCGGCCGACGTTCACGCGCCAGGCCTGAAAGGCACCTGGTTCATGCCGATCTCCACCTGGCAGACCAGCGGCTCGCCCTTGTCGTCCAGCACCGGTTCGAGCGGCAGGTTCTTCGGGTTCAGCAGCGTGTAGTATTCGGTCTGCCAGTTGTTCGCGTCAACGGCCTGCTGGAAATAGCCTTCGCGATAAAACAGGCTGATGCCGACAAAGCCGAGGCCAAGATCGCTGGCGGATTTCGCGTGGTCGCCCGCCAGAATGCCAAGGCCGCCGGCGGCAATGGGCAGCGTCTCGTGAAAGCCGAACTCCGCGGAGAAATAGGCGACCGGGTTCTCGCGCAACGCGGGCGCGTGCTGGTGCGCCCAGGTCGCCTTTTCATTCATGTAGGCCTCGAAAGCACGCAGCACCACGCGCACGCGCTCGGCGAAATCCGGGTCCTGCAGCCGCACGCGCAGTTCGTAGTCGGAAACCTCGTGCAGGATGGCGACGGCGTTGTGGTAGAGGTTCTGCCAGCCGCGCGGCGAGAGTTCCGAAAGATTTCCTGCGCTTCCTGGTCCCAGGTCCACCAGAGATTTCGCGCCAGTCTGTTCAGCCCTTTGGTAAGTTCTGTCAGCTCAGCACCTGTCAGCGGTCTGTTCGCCATAAGAATTGATTCCACAATATTGAATCACGGTATAAGTCGGGAAATGCTCCCGGAAATCAATTCCCTTTTTCGGCCGGAACTCATCTGATTTATTCGCCAGTAAGCGTTTGCAGCCGTTCATAACGCTTGCCAAAAGCGCGTGCAGCTTTAGATTTACCGCTCACTTGTTGAATATGATTTTTGATTTACCAAGCGAAATGCTGGCTGCGGCCGGTCAAACGACGACAGCAAATCCCACAGCACAGATGATGAACACCGTCGGGATGATCGTCCTGATGATCGTGATGTTCTATTTTGTTCTTTTCCGTCCGCAACAAAAGAAAGCCAAGGAGCACGCCCAGCTTCTCAAATCCGTCCGTCCAGGAGACAAGGTGGTAACCAGCGGAGGTGTCATTGGTGTCGTGATCACTGTAAAGGAAAAATCCGTCTCCATCCGTTCCGCGGACTCAAAAATGGAAATCACGAAGTCTTCGATTGCGGAAATCTTCGAGCGCAGTGGCGAAGCGGCGGAATCCTAAGTCTCTCTCATGAACCGAAATCATTTCTGGAAGCTCGTCCTCATTCTGTTTCTCCTTCTCTGGGCACTTTACGAGATTTACCCACCGACGTCTCGTGACCTGGTTGAATATTTCAAGACAGAAGCGCGGCACAAAGACGCGACATTCACAAACATTGTTGCGAAGGCTGAGGAACTTCAGAATGCACGCCCCGACCGCGCCTACGGCAACCTGCGCGATGCCGTTGGCACCAACGATATAACGAAGTACTTCAATTTCCGCGACACCAAAGAGCAGGAGGACCCCACTGCTTATGTCCTGAACGAGCTTCAACGCGGAGCTTCGGGGCGTATCAAGCTCGGGCTGGACCTTCGTGGGGGCGTGTCCTTCCTGATGGAAATGGACACGAATCGGCTGGCCAGCGTCGAAACGGTCACCAACAAGTTCGGCCAGATCGAAACAGTCACCAATCAGACGACGGAACTGAAAGGAGCATTGTCGCAAGCCGTCGAGGTGCTGCGTCGCCGCGTGGATCGATTCGGCGTGGCGGAACCGGTGATCCAGCCCGAAGGCGAAAACCGCATTCTGGTACAGCTTCCTGGCTTGTCTGAAGAAGCGACGGAAACCGCCAAAAAGCAACTTTCGCAGGCGGCGTTTCTGGAATTTCGGATGGTGAATCCGGATAGCGCAGATCTCATCAAGGAAGGCATTGTCCCACCGGGTTATGAACGGATGCGCGTCAAGCAACGAAACCATCCGGGCGAGGAGCCACAGCCCGACGTAATCGTGAAAAGAAAACCAGAGCGTGGTTTCACGGGAGCCTACATCGAAAGCGCCTATCCGAGCCGCGAACAATTATCAGGCAGAGCGGAAATCCTCTTCAAGCTGAACAGCGAAGGAGCTGCGTTGTTCAGGCAAATTACCAGGGAAAACATCGGGCAACGATTGGCCATTGTGCTCGATGGACAATTGCGTTCGGCGCCAGTCATTCAATCTGAGATTTCATCGCAGGGCAGCATCACGGGAGATTTCACTGACCAGGAAGCTCAGGATCTGGCTAACGTGCTGGAGAATCCACTTAGAGCACCCCTCACAGTTATCGGTTCTAAGGCTGTCGATCCGACTCTGGGCGAGGATTCCGTCCGCAGTGGGCTGAAGGCAGCAATCATCGGAGTTATTGCGGTCGCGGCGTTCATGCTGGTGTATTATTTCCTCGCTGGCCTGGTGGCGAACGTCGCTCTCATGCTCAACATCATCATCCTGCTCGGCATGATGTGTTCTCTCGGCACGACGTTCACGCTGCCCGGCATCGCGGGCATTGTGCTGACCATCGGCATGGCCGTGGATGCGAACGTGCTCATTTACGAACGCATCCGCGAGGAACTGGCAGCGGGCAAATCCATGCGCGGCGCGCTCAACGCCGGTTACGACAAGGCGTTCGGCACCATTTTCGACTCGAACCTGACCACGCTGATTTCCTCCGTCATCCTGTATTTCATGGGCACCGGACCGGTCAAGGGCTTCGGCGTCACGCTGACCATGGGGTGTGCCGTCAGCATGTTTACAGCGCTGGTCGTGACGCGGCTGATCTTTCGACTGGCTGCTCGCCAAGAACATCCTCAAGAAGCTGCCAATGCTGCACATCATTCGCGGCGCGAAATTCGACTTCATGAGCTGGGCGGTCCCGGCGTTCGTTGCATCGTGGCTGCTGATCCTCGTTGGCAACGGCTACGGCATCTTTGTCCGTGGGCATGATGTGCTTGGTGTGGAATTCGCCGGCGGGGACAACATCACATTCGATTTCGATTCACGCCCACAAGGTTGAAGTGGATAAATTGCGACGCGGCAGCGGCGAAAGCGAGCGGCGGTGATGTGCTGGTGGCGTACCAGCACGATGTTTCCAATGGCCAAAGACACGTTGCGCGTGACGGTGCGCAATCTCGGCGGCGAATCCAATTCTTTGCAGGGCGGTAACGTGAGCAGCAACGTGGTGGCCCAACTTAAGCAACAATTCCCCGAGGCAAACCTCAAGCCCACCGGGACCGATCACATCGGGCCGACCGTCGGCCAGGAAATTCAGAAGACGGCAATATTGGCGTCCTTGCTCGCGATGTTTGGCATCCTGGTTTATGTGGCGTTCCGCTATGAATTCTCGTTCGCGGTCGGCGCGGTGGTCGCCATCATCCATGACGTCCTGATGACGATCGGCTGGTATTTCCTCGCCGGCCGCGAATTCAACGCCACGACCGTCGCCGCCATCCTCACGATCATCGGCTTCTCCATCAACGACACCATCGTGATCTTCGACCGTATCCGCGAAGACCTGAAGCTGGGCGTGCGCGGCACGTTCCGCGAAGTGATGAACCAGGCGCTGAACCAAACCCTGAGCCGCACGATCATCACCTCCGGCACGGTGTTCCTGGCGACCCTGTCGCTCTACATCTTCGGCGGCGGCGCGATCAACGATTTCGCCTTCACCTTCCTCGTCGGCATCATCACCGGCACCTATTCGAGCATCTACATCGCCAGCGCGCTGGTGCTCTGGTGGCACAAAGGCCAGCGGCCGCACATCGGCGCGGCACAGTTGAACGCCGAATCTGCCGTTCCAGCGCGGGCATAATTCCCGCCTGCCATGCTTGCAACTGGTTGAAATCACCGGTCTGGCATTGGGTTGGTTTCATCGCCTGCGTGCTGGTGTTCCTGGCGCTGGACCTCGGCGTGTTCCACCGCCACGCCCACGTCGTCAAGTTCAAGGAAGCGCTTCGTCTGGACGCGCCTTCTGGTTCTGCCTGGCGATGCTCTTCGCCTTGGCGCTGCAAGCCATCACGTGGCCAGACAGGAAGCGCTGGAATTCCTCACCGGCTATCTCATCGAGCTGTCGCTCTCGATGGACAACGTGTTCGTCATCGCGCTCATCTTCGCCTATTTCCGCGTTCCGTCGCAATACCAGCATCGGGTGCTGTTCTGGGGCATTCTTGGCGCGCTGGTCATGCGCGGCCTCATGATTGGCGCCGGCGTCGCGCTCGATCTCCTGGCTGCACTGGGTGCTCTATCTGTTCGGCGTCTTCCTGGTTTACAGCGGCATCAAAATGATGCTTCGTCCGAGACCAGATGTGCAGCCGGAGAAGAACAACGCTGATCCGCCTGACGCGAAAGTTTTATCCCGGTCACTCCGCATCTGGACGGACAGAAGATTCACCACGCACTGGAACGGCCGGCATGCGCTGACGCCGCTGGCCCTGGTGCTTGTGATGGTGGAAACCACCGATTTGATCTTCGCCGTGGATTCCATTCCCGCCATCTTCGCCGTCACGACGAAGCCGTTCATCGTCTTCACCTCGAACGTGTTTGCGATTCTCGGCCTGCGCTCGCTCTACTTCGTGCTGGCGGGGGCCATCGGTACTTCCGCTATCTGAAATTCGGCCTGTCGCTCGTGCTGGTCTTCATCGGCGTGAAGATGCTGCTCGACCCGCACGACAGGCCGCCGCGTTGGTTTCAGATTGACATTCCGACCAGTGTTTCCCTGCTCGTAGTCGCGGGAATCATCCTGATCTCCATCGTGCTCTCCGTTGCGGCGCGGCGTCGCGAGAAAAAAGCGTTGAAACGTTGAACCGTCAGCCCGTTAAATCGTCCGGTCGGATTAGCGAACCGGTTTTCCGGTTCACTGACGTCACATGAAATTCCGCTGGTCACTCGCCCCGCCGCAGCCGCTGCTCGCGGGAGAATTGGCCGAAAGCGTCTGAAGATATCTCCCCGTTGCTCGCCCAATGCCTGCTTGAACCGCGGCCTGAGTGAAGCCGAACACATCAGCGCGTTCCTCGCAACCGCGCCTCAAGCACTCTCGCCGACCCGTTCCTCCTGCCGAACATGGGCGCCGCCGTCGATCGCCTTTTCCAGGCGCGCGAACGCAGACGAACCGCTCGTCATCTTCGGCGATTACGACGTGGACGGCGTCACCTCCACCGCGCTGCTGCTCGAAGTTCTGGGCGCTCGGCTGGACGGTCGAACTATTACCTGCCGCATCGCATGGACGAAGGCTATGGCCTGAGCCAGGACGGCGTGGAGAATTGCCTTAAAAAATTCCCGGCCACTCTGCTGCTGGCGGTGGACTGCGGTTCGACCGCGGTCGAGACCATCGCCTGGCTTCGGGAGCGGGCGTGGATGTGATCGTGCTCGATCATCATCAGGTTTCCGATCCGGCCCCGCTGCGTTCGCGCTGGTGAATCCGCAGTTGACCGAAAACTCAAAACTTCAAACTCCAACACTTCCTCTCCGAACTCTGCTCCGCCGGCCTCGCCTTCAAGCTCGCCCACGCCCTGGTGAAGCGCGGACGCGAAACGGGCCTGCCGGGCGCGGCGGATTTCGACCTGCGCCCGCTGCTCGACCTGGTCGCGCTCGGCACCATCGCCGACCTCGTCCCGCTGACCGGCGAGAACCGCATCCTCGTTTCCGCCGGCCTCGAACGCTCTAAACAGCACCCAGCGGCCCGGCCTCGTGGCGTTGAAGAAAGTCGCGCAATCGCCCTGCCCCGATCGGCACCTACGAAGTCGGTTTCCAACTCGCGCCCCGACTAAACGCCGCCGGCCGACTGGAAACCGCCGAGGAAGCGCTGCACCTGCTGCTCGCGCGCGACCTTGGCCGAAGCCACTGCCCATCGCGCAAAGCCTGGACTCGCGCAATCGCGAACGGCAGAAGATCGAACGCGAGCATCGCCGAGGAAGTCATCGGCGCGTGCGCGCGAAGTTCAATCCGGCAAACGACTTCGTCATCGTCGAAGGCCAGTTGCTCTGGCACATCGGCGTCGTGGGCATTGTCGCCTCGCGCGTGCTCCAGGAATTTTATCGGCCCACGATCATCATCGGCGGCGAGGGCGACGGAATGGCGCGGCTCGGGCCGCAGCATCGCCGGGTTCGATCTGGCCGCGGCGTTGCGCGAATGCGGCGACCTGCTCCTGCGCATGGCGGCCACGCCATGGCTGCCGGCCTGAGCATTCACTCCGCAAATCTCGATGCTTTTCGGCAGCGACTCAACGAACTCGCCCGCCGCGCGCTAAAGCCGGAAGATCTGCAGCCGCCGCTGCGGCTGGATGCAGAAGTCGGTCTGGACGAAATGACGGTGTCAACGTCTTGCGCGAACTCGAATCGCCTTGCGGCCCATCCGGCCAGGGAAATCCGGTCGTCCAATTCTGCGCCCGCAACCTGGCGCATCAGCGTCCGCTTCAGCGCATGGGCGCCGAAAAGCAGCACGTGAAAATGTGGGTTACCGACGGCGCCGCCATTCACGAAGCCGTGTGGTGGGGCGCGGGAGACGGCTCACTCCCGGTTGGGCAATTCGATCTGGCGTTTGCGCCGCAGGTCAATCGATTCAACGGCAGCCGCACCGTGCAGTTGAAGGTGCTGGATTGGCAGGCCGGCGACTTGAGAGAGAGCTCCAGCAACAGCCTTGTTGCGCCTTGCACATAGCGTGAATACGATTCCAGAGCTTGAATACGGAAACTAAACGACACCTCGTCTCCGCTGTTATTGTGGCCGCTGGAAAAGGGACTCGAATGGGGCCGAACGTGGACAAGCTGTTTCTGGAAATCGCGGCAAAGCCGGTGGTGATCCATACCTGGAAACGGTTTGATGCCGCGAAATGCGTGGATGAAATCATCCTCGTCGTTCGCGATGGGATGCAATCCGCATTTGAAGAACTCGCTGAGAAGTTTTCACTGACGAAGAATTTTCGTTTGGTCGCCGGTGGTGATGAGCGGCAGGATTCCGTTTGGAATGGCATCCATGCGCTATCAGCGGAAACCGAGATCGTTGCGATTCAGGATGCCGCTCGACCCTGCACGAGCGAGGCGTTGATTCGCGCAACTGTTGCCGCGGCAAGAGAAACGGGCGCTGCCGTCGCCGCGCAGCCGATGATCGACACCATCAAGGAATCGTCAGACGCCAAGCTGATTGAGCGAACGTTGGATCGCTCCCGGCTGTGGTCAGTGCAGACCCCGCAGACCTTCCGAGTCGAAGTTATTCGGCGGGCCCTGGCAGAGGTTCGGCGCCGGCATGTGCATGTCACGGACGACACCGCTGCGTGCGAATTGATCGGGCAGCCCGTTCAGTTGGTCGCCAGTGCCGAGCCGAATCCGAAAGTGACACGACCTGAAGATCTCCCTTACATAGAAATGCTTCTGCGGCAGAGGGAGGTTTAAGACCAGCGTCCCGCGGCGCGGCGTAACAACCTCATCCAGACCCGTTGTCCTGTCTGAAAGGCTGTATTGTTCCAGTTACTTCCTGCCATTGTGAAAAACTAATTCTTGACTTTTCGGCCTGAATACCTATGGTTTCGCCTCGAACCTGAGGCGCATGCAAATCCGGATGTAATGTCGGCACAACTGATCTGTCGCGGTTGTGCTTTTTCTTTCCGGTGCGGCGCGTTTGGTTCATAAGACCTATGGCCAGCGGCAAAGTAAAGTGGTTCGACAACACGAAGGGTTTTGGCTTCATCGTGCAGGATTCCGGTCAGGATGTATTCGTTCACTTCAGTTCGATTATGGGCAAGGGTTTCAAAACGTTGAATGAAGGAGAAGAAGTGATTTTCGAAGTCGTGACCAGCGATAAAGGACTCAAAGCCCAGAACGTTCAGCGAGCCCAAGCTTCGTAATCGGGGCTACTATCCAATCCGTCCAGCTGGACAGCTTTCATTCGCTCCCAGCCAGCGGACGCGCTAAGTTCTCGCATGGTCGAACCCGTGCCTCAATTGATCGAAAACCTCTACGTTCACGTGCCGTTCTGCGCGAAAAAGTGCAGTTACTGCGCGTTTTACTCCGAGGCTTCGAACGGTGGATTGATTGAACGTTACGTTGCGGCTTTGACCCGCGAACTGGAACTTGTCGCGCACGACCTCGCGCCTCGCACTATCTTCTTCGGTGGTGGCACTCCTTCACTGCTAAACTTGAAGCAATGGGAGAAAATCCTCGGGGCGATGCAACACCTGAATCTACTCACCGCGTCCGAATGGACGGTCGAATGCAATCCCGCCACTGTATCGTTGGACAAGGCCAGATTGCTTCGCGCGTGCGGCATAAATCGTATTTCGATGGGCGTGCAATCGCTCGACGAGGGTCTGCTCGACCGCCTTGGCCGGATTCATATGCGTGACATGGTGTTCAAATCATTCGACACTTTGCGTCGTGCAGGTTTCGACAACCTGAACCTCGATCTCATGTTTGCAATTCCGGGTCAGACGATGGAGCAATGGCGAGCCACATTGCGCGAAGCGCTGGCGCTCGGGAGCGAGCATCTCTCCTGTTACGAAGTTATTTTCGAGGACGACACACCATTGTTCGCGCAGCTCCAGGCCGGAGAATTCGACGTGGATGAAGAACTCGCCTGCGCAATGTACGACGAACTCGTTCAACAAGCGGCAGGCGCCGGTTTTCATCAATACGAAATCGCGAACTTTGCGCGGGACAACCGCAAGGGCACTCAATCCACGCTTCCGAGCCATGCGTGCCGCCACAATGTGAACTACTGGCGCGGCGGTTCGTTTTATGGCTGCGGTCCGAGCGCAACGAGCTATGTGCATGGTGCGCGGACGAAGAACATCGCGAACACGACGCTTTATTGCGAGCGCCTCGAAAAAGGCGAGCGCGCAATTGAATCGCGGGAACGACTGGCACCGCTCGCACGCGCAGGCGAAACGGCAGCGTTCGGCCTGCGGATGGTCGAGGGCTGGCCATTCGAGGAATTTCGCCGTGTGACGAGCTTCGATTTGCGCCGCGATTGGTCCGTGGAGATGAATGAACTCGTCGGCAGAAACTGGGGCGTGATAGAACCGGACTCCTTCCGCCTGACCACGCAAGGACTTCGTTTCGCAGATTCCGCAGCGGAAATGTTCCTGCGTTAACCGCCCGGATCACCGGAGCGCGGGCGCAGGCTTTTGGTGCAATCGTGTGTGTGCGGCGGCGATAAACCCCTTGAACAACGGATGGGGCTGGTGAGGTTTGCTGTGGAATTCCGGATGGAACTGACTGGCGATGAAAAACGGATGCTCCGGCAGTTCGATTATCTCTACCAGCTTGCCGTCTGGCGTGAAGCCGCTGAAGACAAAACCCGCTTTCTCGAACCGTTCGCGATAGGCATTGTTGAACTCGAACCGGTGCCGATGGCGCTCCTTCACAATGAACGCGCCATAAAGCTGCGCTGTCCGCGTGCCGACAACCACCTGGCACGGCTGTGCGCCAAGCCGCATGGTGCCGCCTTTTTTCGTGACCCGCGTCTGCTCGTCCAGCATCGCAATAACCGGATGCGGCGTGTTCGGATCGAATTCGGTTGAGTGCGCCTTCGACAGCTTGAGAACGTTTCGGGCAAATTCAATCGTGGCAATCTGCATTCCCAGACAAAGGCCCAGATAAGGAACATTGTTCTCGCGCGCGTATTGCGCCGATTTGATTTTGCCTTCGATGCCGCGTTCGCCGAAGCCGCCGGGCACCAGAATGCCGCCAAGTCCTTTCAAATGCTTTTCCGCGCCGTCTCGCTCGATTTCCTCAGCGTCCACACGCTGAATTTCAACGCCGCAGTCATTCGCGATACCGCCGTGCATGATCGCCTCGTAAACGGATTTATAGGCATCCTGCAAACCGATGTATTTACCGACAACGCCGATGCGGACGCGATGTTGCGGCGCAATGAGCTTGCGAATGACTTCCTGCCAATGCGTCATGTTCGCGGGAGGCGTGTCGAGGTGCAGCAACCGGCAGACGAGTTCATCCATGTGCTCGCGCTGCAACATCAGTGGGACCTCGTAAATGCTGTGGTCCACGTCCTTCTCCTCAACGACTCCTTCGTAAGGGACGTTGCAAAAAAGGGAAATCTTCTGGCGCACTTCCTTGTCAAGGGGGAACTCGCTCCGGCAGACGAGCACGTGCGGCGCAATACCAATTTCGCGCAGCTTCGCGACGGATTGCTGCGTCGGCTTGGTCTTCAATTCCCCGGCCGCTTTGATGAACGGTACGTATGTGACGTGAATGAAGGCAACGTTACCATGCCCGGCTTCGAGCGCGAATTCTCGAATCGCTTCGAGAAAAGGCAGCCCTTCGATGTCGCCGGTCGTCCCGCCGATTTCCGTGATGACCACATCCGCTTTACTTTGCTCTGCGATCTGATGGATGCGGTTCTGGATTTCATCCGTGACGTGCGGAATCACCTGCACAGTCTTGCCGAGATACTTGCCTTCGCGCTCGTTGTTGAGCACGGTCTGATAAACCTGGCCGCTTGTGAGATTATTTAAGCGGGTCAGTTTGACGTTGGTGAAACGCTCATAGTGGCCGAGGTCGAGATCCGTTTCCGCGCCGTCGTCGAGCACATAAACCTCGCCGTGTTGATACGGGTTCATCGTGCCAGGATCGACGTTGAGGTACGGGTCGAACTTTTGCAGAACGACTTTGAGCCCGCGATTTTCCAACAGCGTGCCAAGCGCGGCAGCCGTCAGGCCTTTGCCCAATGAACTAACCACACCCCCAGTTACGAAAATGTATTTCATTTGAAATTATTCAGACCACCGATGGGACACGGATGCGTGGTCGATTAATTTTTCCACGCACTCCACATCTTCGGGAACATCCACACTCACGCTGTCGTAGTCCACTTTGACGACCGAGATTGGAATTCCATTCTCCAGCGCACGCAACTGCTCCAGCTTCTCCGCGGCTTCGAGTGGCGACACCGGAAACTTCACCAACCGCAACAGTGTTTCCCGCCGGTATCCATAGATGCCGAGATGCTTCAAAAAAGGAAACGCCGCCAACTGTTCGCTCACTGAGAGAGTCGAAGGCGAGCCACCTTCGACCGGACGCGAGACGCGCGCGCTCCCCTCGCGCAGATACGGAATCGTGCGCCTCGAAAAATATAAGGCGTGCCCGGCGCGGTTGACAACGACTTTCACGACGTTGGGGTTGTCGTAATCCGCGGAATTCCTAATGGCGGTGGCGGCGGTGGACATTTCCTCGCGCTCCAGCGCCCTGGCCACAGCGTCAATGACCGCCGGATCGATTAGCGGTTCGTCCCCTTGAATATTCATCACGGCGTCACAATCGAGACGCGCGGCTACCTCAGCAATGCGATCCGAACCGCTCGGATGGTCAGCGCGTGTCATTTCCACGCGGCAAAATGTCTTTGCCACATCCGCGATGCGCGAGTCATCCGTTGCGACGATCACTTCGGTCAACGATTTTGCTTTCTGACATTGTTCGGCGACATGCTGAATAAGCGGCTTGCCGGCAATCAACGCCAGTGGCTTGCCAGGGAAGCGGGTCGAGGCGTAGCGGGCAGGAATAATTCCGGCAATTTTCACCGGCGCGATTTAGCCACAGATGGAACCCGGATGAAACACAGAATTTGCACGCGTCGCGTGCTCAAGCCATGGATGGTTCGTTAAGAATCCACGCTGCTGCAGCGAGCAAGTCATCCACAACAACAGCCGAACCGAGCTTTACCGCGGAACTCCGCTCCAACTCCGCGCCGTATCCGGAGCGGACGAGAATGCTTTTTTTGACGCCGGCGTTCCAGCCGCATTCCAGGTCAATCAGCTTGTCGCCAATCATGTAGCTTTGCGAGAGGTCCACGCCGAATTCGTCTCGAGCATCGAAAAGAAACTGCGGCGACGGTTTGCGTCCTCGGCTTGGCTGGGTTGGCGCCTCGGGCGCGACATAGATCTTTTCAAACCGGACGCCATGGCGCTCAAACTCGCTCATGACTCGCTGATTCACCGCTTCCACTTCATTCAGCGTGAAGTAGCCGCGCCCGACTCCTGCCTGATTTGAAACAATGATCAGTTTGTAACCTGCATCCTGCAATCGCTTCAGGGCTTCGGCGGCACCGGCAAACAGGACAACCTGCCGGGGATCGCAAAGGTACTGCTTTTCTTCGATAAGAGTACCGTCACGATCGAGAAACACGGCGCGATTCATTCGTGGCAGCATTTCAAAACGGGGTCCGCCATGAAAACAAAAAAGGACGGTCGAAGCCGTCCTTTGAAATGTCAGATCAAGAATCTAATTCGCCTTCAGGCGGAAGAACATTTTTTGTCCGGAGATGATGTTCGTATGAGGGCTTGTCGCACCGGGAACATTGGTAAATGTGTCCGTCAAACTCGCCGCCGACTGGAGCACGAACGCAGAGTTTGTCCAAGAAAGCACAACCGCTCCAGCGCTTGCCTGAATTTGCAGCGGAATCGGCACGACCGGAACATTGGTGACGAGCAACGACGTAAGATCGTTGAAGGAACTGCTCACGATCAAGTTATCGAGGTAGATGGTTCCGATTCCAGTGTCCTGGCGCAATCCAAACGCACCAATGGCGTTGGCGGTAGTGTCGTCCGAGGCGGTAACGCTGAGGCTGTTCTGGCTCGCCGGATTGACCCATAGCGTGCTCCCGCCCGTGCCGGAATTATACCTATAGATAACACTGTTGGTTTCGTTGAGGTTCAAATCCTGCGGGAATTGCGCATTCACGGAGTTCGCTGCGTTGGCAATACCAACTCGATAGTGCCCGGAGGCGGCATTGCTTGTACTCACGTAGATTTTGCCGCGGAAAGTGGTGCCGGCGACGGAATCCTTCAGATGTGCGAAATAGTTGCCCGTTACAGACGGCAGGTTCGTCAGTACAATCGTGAAGCCAGAGTAAATAACCAGTCCGCTGTCGACTGCAAACGGCCCACCCGTGAGCGCCGCACCCAAATCCTCGGATCTTTGAAAGATCAACTGCGCCGAGCCGTCAATCACTAGCAAGTCATAGTTCGTGCCACTCGCGTGTCCCCAAGGACTACCCGTAGCTCCATAAAGCGCGGTATCTTGCAGGAAATCTGTGTACCAGAACGCGTCGGAAAGCAGCAGGCCCGGATTCGGCGAGATGGTCAGCACGAAATTCGTGCTGGTGACGTTAATACCGTCGCTGACATAAACCGCAACGGTGGCCACGCCCGTCTGCCCGGTTTGAGGAGTCACTGTGACCGTTCGATTGGCACCGCTGCCGCCAAACGCCACATTGACAATTAAACTCGGATTCGACGTGGTATTACTGACGATCAGGCTGCTGGCGGAAGATTCCGCATCGCCAACTGTGAAAGGAATGGCGGGCGTCGGTGTGTTCAACTGAGTAATCTGATTTGGAATTGCCGAAATTGAAGGAGCACCGACGGTTAACACAAATGAAACTGAACCCGTGTTCACACCATCGCTGACGGACAGCGTGATCGTGGCGGAGCCTTGCTGTCCTGACGCCGGAGTGATGGTGACCGTGCGATTCTCATCCGCTCCTCCGAAGACGATATTGTTGGTCGGCACCAGAGTTGGATTTGAGGAATCACTGGAGAGCGTCAACGTGCTGGCACCGCTTTCAGCATCACCAATCGTGAATGCGATTGGGCCCACAGGAGTACTCATTGCGGAGCTCTGCTGCGGAATCGAAGAAATAGTTGGCGTAGTGTTCGTGCCGGCGATGTCATTGAAGCGGGTAGCCACTTTGAAATTGTCGATCAACATTGTTCCTTCGCCGGTCGCTTGCCGAAAACCATAGTGGCCGATATTAACCACGCCATTTGTGGGCAAACCGCTCGGACCAATATCTGCAGGAACCAGGTCTGAAGCAGTGACGCTCGGATCAGATTCCGCAGTAGGATTCACCCAAAGAGTCGAAATGCCAGTGGCCAGAACGTATCGGGTAACGATCGTGTAAGTGACGTTGGTTTCTATTGGTGTCGCCCACTGGCCGATGCCGTTTGTCGTACTGCCGTTTCCGCTATTGACGATGCCAAGCATGAACTGCGTAGGCCCCGCGACCGTGCCACCCGCGACATTTGTTGTGCTTGCCCACACACGTGCCCGATGGCCTGTAAGAGTCCCAAAGACGTTTGAGCCCGTAAAATGCGAGAAATAAGTTCCCGCGAGATTCGGCAAAGCAACGCATTTGATCGTGTAGCTGGAATACAGCTCATTCACGGAACCATTGGTCGCAAAGGCTGACGGGAATTGCCGCGCTACGTCTTCACTGCGGGAAGTTGAAACCACCAATTCTTGGTTCGAGACCAACATTGAGTTGGCCGTGCCCGTGTTGGGAAGCCAAGTACCGCTTGAGTTGGTTACGATTCCACCATCTGGATAATTGAATGGATCACTTGTTACGAGTGCGGCGGGGACGGTGGAAACGGCGGCGGTGAGTAGAATCAGCACTGATAGCGTTCTTTTCATGGGAAAGTCCTTTCTTCCGATCAATTCGGCGTCGTGGGTGACGGGTACCAATACATCGTCCGTCCAACCGTCCATTCATCCGAGGCGTTGTTGGATTCCGCCGGCGTCCGCAGGAACTCGTTGGTCCGCGCGGCTCTTGAGCTGCCATCACACATGGCGAAATTCCCGCGTTGCGTGTGGCGCGCGACGGCGTATTGCCCCGTGACATTGGATTGGGCCGGGCTGGAGTTCGCCGGTGAGTTGGGGTCCACTTCGGCGATGAAAATCGTGTCCGCGGGCCTGAGCACGCTCGAAAGTTTGGTCTGACCGGCACCGCCAGCCAGAGTCGATTTATTGATACAGAGCCTGCCATTTTCGCCGTACATAAAGAAGGCTTTCGCAAAGCTCGGCGGATTTGCGTAGGTGGAATTAGGAAGCGGAGCAGAAGGACAGGAAAAAATCGTTCTGCTGCCCGGTAGCGGCGGCGTGCCAGCCTTGTACAGCTTCACCAGCGACGGCTGATTGAGCAATGGAGGAATGATGTTATACCAGGCGGTGTTGAGATTATCGCTGACGACCGAATCGGCGATGCTCTGCACCGTGTTGCCTTCTTCCGGGACTCTGTCGCCGTTGTCGTCTGAGTACATCCTGAACGCGAGTCCCCATTGCTTCATGTTGTTGAGGCAACTCACCGCCTTGGCTTTCTCCTTTGCCTTGGCAAGAGCCGGCAAAAGCATTGCGGCCAGTATCGCGATGATGGCAATGACCACGAGTAATTCAATCAGGGTAAAACCACGGAGAATTCTTCCGCGGAATGAAAGGCTGGGATTTACGACCGGCATACGGCTTTGGGTTCTCTACGGTTCAAGGAATTGGTGCTCAGATTCCCGGATGAACTCTAAAAGCCCCCATTAGACAAAGCAAGAGACGACTACCCGGACTTATTCACATTTTCACAACCGTTCCCTATTCTTGACACGATTGTCACTGGTGCACCATTGGAGACGCTTCTTTGTGCCAGTTCGTTGATTGCTCGTACGCGTGTGCGATTCTGAAAATCGTTTCTTCTCCGAATGGTTTTCCAAGGAGTTGCAGACCGATTGGCAGCTTTGGAGATTTTGTGAATCCACACGGAATGCTGATGCCGCAGATGCCGGCGAGATTGCACGAAATTGTGAAAATATCTGAGAGATACATTTGCAGTGGGTCTTCCGACTTCTCGCCGATTTTGAAGGCAGCCGTGGGCGTGGTCGGCGTGACGATCGCGTCCACCTTTTCAAACGCTCTCAGAAAATCCCGGCGAATGAGCGTGCGAACTTTTTGCGCGCGCAGGTAATAGGCGTCGTAATAGCCGCTGCTCAGAACGTACGTGCCGAGCATGATGCGGCGTTTAACCTCCGGGCCAAAACCCGTTCCGCGCGTTTTACCGTACATCTCAATCGGGTCCTTGCCTTCAACTCGTGCGCCGTAGCGCACGCCGTCGAACCGCGCCAGGTTCGCGCTTGCTTCGGCCGTGGCGACAATGTAGTACGTGGCCACCGCGTAATCCGTATGTGGCAGGGAGATCTCCACGAGTTCAGCGCCGAGACTTTCGAGTTGTTTCACCGCCGACTCCACCGCCTGCTTCACTTCCGGGTCGAGGCCGCCAATCATGTACTCCTTCGCGAGACCAAGCTTCAGGCCCTTGATTCCTCCGTCGAGGTTTGCTGAATAACGCGGTACCGGCTGCGGCATGCTCGTCGAATCGCATGGATCCACGCCGCTCAAAATTTCCAGCATCATTGCGGCATCGCGCACGGTTTTGGTGAACGGGCCAATTTGATCTAGCGACGACGCAAACGCCACAAGGCCATATCGCGATACACGGCCATACGTCGGCTTGAGACCAACGACTCCACACAAAGCAGCCGGCTGGCGAATCGAACCGCCTGTGTCTGAGCCGATGCTAGCGATACATTCATCTGCCGCGACCCCGACCGCTGAACCACCGGACGATCCGCCTGGAATTCGTGTCGTATCCCAAGGGTTGCGTGACGCTCCGAACGCTGAGTTTTCGGTGGAACTCCCCATCGCGAACTCGTCCATGTTCAGTCGCCCGAAAATAATCGTGCCCGAAGCCTTGAGCTTCTGAATCACAGTAGCGTCGTAAGGCGAAACGAAGTTGCCGAGAATCTTTGAGCCGCAATTGAGCGGATGGCCCTTGACCGCGATCACGTCCTTGATCCCGACCGGCACACCGAGCAACGGTTTCTGCACGTGAGTGATTCCGGACGCGAGCGCTTTGTCCGCCACATCGGCTTGTGCCAGGGCATCGGCTTCGTCATAGCTCAGAAACGCGTGAAGGTGCTTATCAACCCGCGAGACTTGATCGAGGCAAGCACGCATGATCTCGTGCGCGGAGGCTTCGCGCCGCGCGAGTTTATCTGCGACTCCGGCAATGGTGAGTTGGTTAAGCATCTCGTGTCAGGCGCCTGATGTGGAACGCATCATTCCACAATTTTCGGCACGATGAACAGTCCGTTGGCTTTTGCTGGCGCGTTGCGAAGCGCGTCCTCGTTTGAAATGGATTGCCGCGTTTCGTCGGGCCTCGTCACGTTCACGAGCGGAAAGGCGTGGGCCGTCGGTTCGACACCGCTCACATCGACTTCCTTAAGCTTCTCGATGTAACCAAGGATATTTCCGAGTTGGGACGCCAGCTTTTGTTCTTCCTCTGGCGACAGCGAAATGCGCGCGAGATGCGCGACATAGTTCACATCAATTTCATCAGCAGCCATCTGTGACAGGCTAGACTTCCAGCGCTCAACTTCAAGATTCAATGTCAAGACAGCCCGTCTCGCGCGGGCTGGGGAGAATTGAAGCTTGCATTGCTCTGAACTGGCAAATATTGTCGCGCACGGAGCTGGGCGCTCACTGTTTCCCGAACGATCCGGGTCAGAGCACCGTCAGGAAATTGTCGTCGGAGTTCTCTTCGGCTGTAGCCGTCATGGTTCCATGGGCAAAAAACAACGCGAAGATTATGATGATTCATTTGACAGAACCCGTATTCCCTCGGGGCACCCATCAAGAACTGGCCGCAAGACTCCAGAGTTCGATTTCACGAAGTTGAGGAGCTTAACGTCTGCTTAATCTTCCATGTCCTACCATGCGCGTGTGAAATTAAAATTGGCAATTCTTGTGGCCGTTTGGGCAGGGGCAACATCCGGCAGGGCCGTGACAATCATATCGAGCCCGTCTATTACCCCGGCGGCCAATGCACCGTTGGCGGGGGAACTGAAGTTGACGACCGATGTTGAAACGCGCGTCAGCGTCCTGGTAAGCAGCGGAACGAGCCTCTGGGAAAAGGATTTTTATGACTATTCCACGACACATTCGTTGCCGTTGCTCGGATTCAAGCCCGGTGAGACAAACGAGATTCTGGTTACAGTTTACGACAAGGATCGCAATGCATACACCGCCACGCAGTCGTTGACCTTTGCGACCGCGCACCTGCCGGCGAACTTTCCCACCCATACCGTTTTGACCAGCCAACCCAATCAGATGGAACCAGGATATATGTTGCTGGTCATTGATCATGCATATACCAGCGCTGGCAACTATATCGCCATCCTGGACAATGATGGGAATGTGGTTTGGTATAGTCTGGTTCCGACGTCCAGCTCTGCCTATGCAGATGTGCGACAGCTTGACAATGGAGATCTGTTCCTTCAACTCGCACCGCCATCGAACAAATTCATCGAAATGAACATGCTCGGGGAAATAGTCAGGACCTGGCAACCACCCGCGCAATATCCAATTAATATCCATGAGGGCCTTGTAACCAGTCATGGCAGCATCATGTATTTGAGCGATGCCACCGAGGTTGTGTCGGGCTTCCCAACGAGTGACACAGTTTCAAATTCTCCATTGGTAACTACCAATGTTGATGACAATCCAATTGTCGAGATTTCGCTGACCAACTCGGCGCTGCTCCACACATGGTCACCGCTGGCGTTGCTGGATCCGACGCGAGTTACCTATCTGACATACGGGGAATACTCAGGCCTCTCTCCATACGGGGTTGACAATGAGCATGCTAACGCGCTCGTTGATGATACTGCTGATGATTCCATCATTGTTTCCCTGCGCGTTCAGAATGCGGTGTTGAAATTCTCCCGGTCAACAGGGAAACTAAAATGGATACTCGGGCCGCACGAGCTTTGGGGAACGAACTGGCAACCCTACTTGCTCACGCCGATGGGGACGCCCTTCGACTGGAACTACGGACAACACGCGCCTGAAGTCACACCCGAAGGCACGTTGCTGCTTTTCAACGACAACCCTTACCAAGCCAGTCCTTACAACCCTCAAGTGGCGGATCAAAACAATTATAGCAGCGCAGTGGAATACAGAATAGACGAAACCAACATGACGGTGTCGGAGGTCTGGAATTCCGCCTGGCAAACGAATCAGGACAGGCTTTACACGCCAATCGTTGGAAGGGTGCAGTGGCTTCCTCAAACCCGGAACGTCTTTGTTACCTACGGCTTTGTCACCTATGTGAACGGCGCTCGCCCCGCCCAGAATGCGGAGATGGTTCGGCTCATCGAGTACACGCACGATCCAGTGCCGAAAGTGGTGTTTGATCTTTCGTTTTTTGATTATGGTGTCACTGGCCCAAATTATCTTGGATACACCTGCTATCGGGCCTACCAGATTCCTGATCTCTATCCACATCTTGCCCAGCCTGTCACCGACTTGGTCGTGCACGACGAGAATCAGATACCGGTTTTGGAATTTTCAGCGGATCCAACCCGCAACTATCTGATTGAGGCTTCAACCGACTTGACGAACTGGACAACCATCGGCTCGCCAACACGGGTAGAAAGCGCCGGTGAGTTTGACTTTGAGGATGTGAGCACGAATCAGTTCAGTGCCCGTTTTTATCGCGTGGTCACGCAGTAGAATGACAGATATCTTGGCTTGCTACTCCGCCTTTGGACTGCTCTGGAGTTTTGAGTTTGAAGTTTCAAGTTGGAACTTGAGGCGAACAGGCGAAGCTCATCGGGAAAAAATGTTTCCCAATTTTCAGATCGTGAATGGAATCACTCCTCGTCGAATTTCCGCTTGAGCAGGCCCTCGAGTTCCGCAAGCGCTTTTGAAGCGTCCGGACCGTTCGCATGGATGGTCAGTTTACAGCCAGGCCCGGCCGCGAGCATCATCAGGCCCATGATGCTTTTGCCATTTACCTTTTCGCCGTCCTTCTCGACAAAGATGTCGCACGCGAAACGGTTGGCGGCCTTCACAAACATTGCCGCCGGCCGGGCATGGATGCCCAGCTTGTTCGAGACAAGAAACTCTTTTGTCATTAAACTTTCGTCTGCGAGCTTTTTCGCGGTCATCGGCTTCGATTATAAATAGCCGAGCACCGGCTTTTTGGCCAATTAAAGTTTCAAATCGATCCAAGGATTTCCAGTTTCAGAGCGGCAAACTGGTCTTGAAGTTTGTGACGAGGCGGGTTCCGACGTCCAGAATACGTCATTATAACTTCGCCGTCGCCGCCATTTTGGAAATCAGGCGGTCGTTCAGTTCCTTTGCTGGATTGTAGCCGGACATTTTGAGTTTCGTCTGGAAAGCCGCGACTTCGATCAAACGAGCCAGATCACGACCCGGACGCACGGGAATGGTGATGTGGGGAATGTCCACGCCGAGAATTTTCGTATGCTCCTGCTCGATTCCCAACCGTTCGACATCCGTGACCTCGTTCCAGACCTTCAACGTAATCACGAGGTCCACCCGTTTTTCGGAGCGGATGCTTTTCACACCAAACATCGCCGCGACGTTGATGATCCCGATGCCACGGACCTCCATGTGGTTGCGTGTTAATTCCGCGCCGGTGCCGACCACTTCCCGTCCGTCCACCAGCATGACCTTGGTGACATCATCCGCAACGAGGCTGTACCCGCGTTCAATCAACGCGAGCACGCTTTCGCTTTTACCGATGCCGCTTTCGCCGCGGATAATCACGCCGACGCCGAGAATATCCACCATGCTGCCCATTTCGGCGCCGCGCGGAGCGAACATCATTTCGAGCGCCAGCGTGGCAAGATTGATGAACTTCATCGTGATGAGCGGGCACTGGAAAATCGGAACATCGGCTTGTTCGGCAGCTTTAAGGAACAGTTTGTCCGGATGCAGATTTCGACTGAAGACGACACACGGAATTTTGTACGAGAAAAACGTTTGATACCGCTTCCCGCGCTCCCCGTTCGAAAGTGATTTCAAAAAAAAGGCCTCAGCATTGCCAATGACCTGGACGCGCTTGTTTGCAAAGTAGCGCGTGAACCCGGAAAGGACAAGACCGGGCCGGTTCACCGTTGGCTCGCGGATGATCCGCTTCAGTCCTTTGGCGCCTGCCACGAGTTTCAGGCCAAGCGCTTCGGCTTGATCCAGGTAAAATCGCTCGACAGTGACGATTTCGCGTTGCATGAATCCAGTTCTCGATTTTTAGTTTAGTTTTAGTTCGATCCGAGTGAATGGGACGTTAACCAAAGGCTCGAAACTGAAATTCAAACCTACATATTAAACTCCGGCCCGAGATAAATCTCTCGCGCTTTGGGATCGTTACTCATTTCCGGGCCGCCGCCCTCGTAAATCACCTTGCCCTTATGGATTAGATACGCGCGGTCCACGAGCTTCAGTGTTTCGCGCACGTTATGGTCGGTGATTAAAATGCCGAGGCCGCGTTCCTTCAGACGTCGGATAATCTTCTGCACTTCGTAAACGGCGATTGGGTCGATGCCGCTGAATGGCTCATCCAGCAGCAGTAGCTTCGGGCTGGTGACGAGCGCTCGGGTGATTTCCAGCCGCCGCTTCTCTCCGCCGCTCAATGTGTACGCCATGCTCTTTGCGAGCGGCGTCATATCCAGTTCGTCGAGCAGATACTTCAGCCGGATCGCGCGTTCCTGCCTGCTGATTTTGCAGGTCTCCAGAATCGCAAGAATATTCTGTTCGACCGTCAGCTTGCGGAAAATGGACGGCTCCTGCGTGAGATAGCCGATGCCAAGCCGCGCGCGTTTGTGCATTGGAAGCCGGGTGATGGCACGCGACCGAAACGAAACCGAACCCTCGTCTGGCCTCACCACACCGACAACGACGTTGAATGTGGTAGTCTTGCCTGCTCCGTTTGGACCCAGCAATCCGACGATCTCTCCGGATGTCACGTATATCGAAACGCCGTCCACAACGCGCCGCTGGCGATAGGCTTTGACGAGGTTCTCCGTCACCAGCAGTTGGCCATTGCCCGATTTAGAATCGGTGTTGTTCATTTCCTGGGGATAGAATTTGTCTTGGTTCGTTCAGGTCCGCCAAGCAAATTCAGCGAGTTGGTCGTCACTATCGTCGGGCTTGTGCCTCTCCAGACATTTTCGCGACGGTTCCAGATGAGCGGCGCGCTTTGTTCGAATGTGCCTTTGGCGTTCTTGATTTCGTATTCTGACTGAACGTGACCAGTTCATTCGTGATGCCGCTCTTGACTTCGTAAGTGTAGAGGAGTTTCCCGGTCGTAATGTGATTGGTTTCACCATTGTCCAAGACATCCGCGATGACGTTACCTTCAGCCTCGGCCCGCTGGGACTTTGCTTCTCCGGGCGCGGAAGCGAATGTTTTCAACCGCGCACTCTTGAGATCGAATTGCGGGCTTTGAATGTGGACGTTTCCTTGAAACACGGTCGATTGGCCCGACAATGTGCCGGTATCGGAGGAAATCTCCACGAATTGGTTTGTCTGGCTCGCCGGGGCATTGGTCGAGCCAACCACCAGACCATTCATGCCGCTTTCGCTCGCGGGCAATTTGACTTTCGCGCGTCCGAGCACCTGCATTTCATTTTTTTCAGTGTTGACAATGAACCGGTCGCCACTGCCTTCGCGTTCGCCAGATTTCCAGGTTGGACTTCCCGTGAATTCCACCACTGAATTGGTACCCGAGAAAACCGCTCTTTCTGACCGAATCGACCCCTCGTCCTGTTTCACCACAACGTTTCGTTCCGCAACCGCCTCCTGCACTTGATTTGAATTCGAGAGGTGAACGGTCAGCAGATCGCAGGTGATCTTGCCGGCGGGCGCTGCGTTCGTGAGTTTCACCACTTCGACGTGGTCACGAAAAACGGCTGTGCTGATGGTGGCGTTGGTTTGAAGTTCATAGGAGTCGCAACTGATTTGGATCAGACCATTCGTCCCGCCGGCGTTGGCAATGCCAGGTCCTGCGAAAAAGTTCGTCGGGTTCGATCCTGCCGGCAGTTCCAGAAAAGCCCTGCCATTCACGCGAAAAACTCCGCTCCCACCATCGAGAATAAGCTCGTCTCCGTATCCACTGCGGTCTCCCATTACCCACGAAGGCTTGCCAGTGAGCTTCATCGTGTCCGTGGCTGCATCATACACTGCGCTCTCCCCAACCGCGTGAGTTGCACCGTGGTCGATGACGACATTTCCATTTGCACTGATCGTTTTCAGTGAGTTGGTCTCGGGATCCAAATCCAGTTTGAGGCTCTCCGTGGTCATGTGCAGATTTGTGCTGACCACGCGCACATTGCCTCGATACCATGCGATTCCGGCGTGATGATCGTAAAAAAGAGTGTCCGAGAAAACTTCGATCGGCCCTTGCGCGGACGAAGGGTTCGGCTGAATTAACGAAGCTCCACCCTGCGACAGTGGCGGACCCTTCAGGCTTGATGTGTGGACGTCATTTGTAATCCATAGGAGGGAATTAGTCTGGTCCAGCAAGAACCCCCGGCCTTCCAGCAGATATTCTCCATCCCCTGATTGAACGTGCAGGGCTCCATCCGAATTGACAGTATTCAGCTCGCCGTTGAACACACACCGAGGGGCCGTTGCGACCATTTCTACCGTTCCGTTTGTGCTGAACGTCGTTAGTTTTGCATTCGTGATGAAGACCACCCTTCCTTCAGGCCGGGCATTTGCGCCTTCGAGCAGTGTCTTCAGTTTCGTTTCGTTCGGTGGGGGATAATGCTCCAACTGCGCTTTGAAATCGCTCCCTTCTCTCTCTTGAGCAACAACCGCCCACTCAAACCAGAAAATAGCGGTAATCATTGCGATGATGGCCAAGCCTGAGCCAGGTTTCCAACGCTCGCATTGATTCAAGAATTCACGACGCATACTCAGAAACGATGCGCTTCCACTTGTTCTGTGCTTTCAAAATCATTTCGACCACCTCGCGCACAGCGCCACGTCCACCATCAGCTTTCGTCACATAATGCGCGGCGGCCTTGGCTTCAGCGACCGCGTCCGCCACTGCCACGGCGACTCCAGCGCGTTTGAGCGCACCCACATCGACCACATCATCTCCGACATAGCAAACCCGCGCCCAATTCAATCGAGTCCGCAACAAAATGGATTCAATCGCCGCAACCTTGTCGCTATCGCCCTGCAAGAGAAAATCGATTTTCAGGTCCTCCGCGCGCTCCCGGGTTGCCCTTGATGGACGGCGTGAAACCCAACCCACTTTGATTCCATTGTGCTGCAGAAATCGCAAACCAAGTCCGTCGCGGATGTTGAATCGCTTTGTTTCGGCGCCGTTTCCCATCCAGACCGAACCATCCGTCAACACGCCGTCAACGTCGCACAGAAATAATCCGACACGCGACAGTCGGCCTCTGAGCGAGCGGCTGCTGATCATGCGAGAGCAACGCGGAGTTTCGCGAGTGATTTGAGGAGCGCGGGCATTTCACCGAGTGGAATCATGTTCGGGCCATCGCTCAACGCGCGCTCCGGTTGCGGATGCGTTTCAATGAACACGCCGCTGGCACCTGCCACGATGGCGCATCGCGCGAGCACGGGCGCGAATTCCCGCTGGCCGCTAGACTTGTCACCACCGCCGCCGGGAAGCTGCACGGAATGGGTCGCGTCAAAAATGACCGGACACCCGAAGCCGCGCATTATCGGGATTGACCGCATGTCCGCCACGAGATTGTTGTAGCCGAAGGTCGTACCGCGTTCCGTCACCAAAATTCGCTTTGCGCCGGCAGCTCGCGCCTTTTGAATTACCTGGCCCATTTCGACGGGCGAAAGAAACTGCCCTTTTTTCAAATTCAGGATCTTTCCAGTCTGCGCGGCTGCTTCGATCAAGTCGGTCTGCCGACAAAGAAACGCTGGAATTTGCAGCACATCCACGTAATCGGCGGCGATGTGCGCCTGCGATTCAGTGTGAATATCCGTCAGCACCGGCACGCTGATTTCCTCGCGCACCCGCGCCAGGATTTTGAGCCCGGATTCAAGGCCCGGCCCACGAAACGATTTGATGCTCGTCCGGTTCGCCTTGTCGTAGCTCGCCTTGAACACGAAGGAGATTTTCAGCGTATTGCAGGTTTGCTTGAGCTTCGCGGCAATTTGCAGACAGACTTTTTCGCTTTCAATGACGCACGGCCCGGCAATCAAGCTGAGACGCGACGTTGAACTCAGGGACTTCCAGATGGCGGCTTCGTTCAGCACTGGCGGTTTGTATCAGTGGGCTGGACGAAAGTAAATGCCGCTTCCCGCCGTGCGGGTTATTGCGATTAGATTTTTCTTCGAACGCGGGTAAGTTTTTGTGGTTCCGACGAACAACTATGGAAAAGAACGATTTCACAGTCCTGCTGGTCGAAGACGATTTGAACGACATCTTTCTTGTGAAGCGCGCGTTCAGAATGGCCCGGCTCGAGACTCCGCTCCAGGTCGTCACCGACGGCGAGGAAGCGTTGCATTACCTGCGTGGCGAACGACGCTATGCTGACCGCTCGGCGTACCCGCTGCCCCGGCTCATCGTCATGGATATCAAGATGCCGCGCCTGACGGGTTTCGACGTGCTGGAAGCAATCAAGCGCGACGGGCCGTTGCGTCGCATTCCCATTGTGATTGTTTCATCCTCGAATCGGGTTGAAGATATCAACCATGCGTACGAACTGGGTGCAAACGCCTACATGGTCAAGCCGATGGATTTCCGTGCCGTCGAACACCTCTTCCAATCCATCACGCACTACTGGGGTCTTGAATGCGCCAAACCGGAATTGGAACTCGCATGAGATGTCTGCAAGGTGCGCAACTGATCGAAATTGAAAGTATCGCCGCATTTGGCTAAAGGCTTCGGGAAATAAGAATGAAGCGACCGCCGAGAATTCGCCGCATCAGAAAATGCTTGTTGATTTCACTTCTTGCGGTAGTCGTGATGGTCGTTTCGGGTTGCCGCACGTTGAGTTTCTATGCACAGGCAATCCGGGGACGGTACCAGATTTTCGCGCATCAGGAATCCATCGCGAAGCTCGTGGCCGGTGAACAAACACCGCCGTCGCTGAAAAGACAGCTGGAACTTGTGCAGCGGCTCCGCGCTTTCGCCGCAAGTGATTTGAAGCTGCCGGTGGATGGACACTACCGCAACTACGTGGACTTGCACCGCCCTGACGTGGTGTGGAACGTGCAGGCTGCGCCACAATTTTCACTGGAACCGAAAACGTGGTGGTATCCGCTTGTCGGGAGTCTCGAGTATCGCGGCTACTTTTCTCAACGCGGCGCTCAGGAGTACGCGGACTGGCTCTCCAGGAAAGGTTTTGACGTTTACACGGATGGCGTGGAGGCATACTCGACTTTGGGCTGGTTCAAGGACCCCGTGCTAAACACGTTCGTTTACCGCAACGAGCCGGAACTGGCGGAAGTCATTTTCCACGAACTTGGCCACCAGCGCGTGTTCGCGCGCGGTGATACGGATTTTAACGAAGCCTTTGCAACAACCGTCGGGCAGGAAGGCGCGCGACGCTGGCTGCGGGCGTCCGGCCATACCAATCTTCTGGAGCATTACGCCATCACGCTCAGGCGCGACAGCCAGTTCGTGCATTTGATCCTGAACACGCGGCTGAAATTGGAAGAAGTCTATGGCGATACGCGGGACAAAGATGGGAATATAAAGGCGGCTAAGAATCTCTCCGCATCAACTGACAAGTTGAGAACGGAAAAGCAGCAGGTGTTTGATGATCTCCGCGCTGAATATCAAAAGTTGAAACAGGAATGGGATAGCTATGCCGGCTACGACAACTGGTTCGCGCACGAGTTGAATAACGCGCAACTCAACACGATTGCGAACTACTACGATTTCCTGCCCGGTTTCGAGGCGCTGCTGAAATCAAACGGTGGTGATCTGGAAAAATTCTATCGGGCGGCTGAACGGCTTTCGAAGATGCCACGGGACGAGCGTCACCTGTCGCTCCGCGATTTGGCTAAATCCGGGAACGGAAACGGGCAATAGACAGAGCCCCGCTCAATCCAGCCGTTTAACCCGAATGTTCTTGTAGCGAACGACGCTGCTCGGATCGTGCGCCTGTAACGCGAATGTTCCCTGGTCCAGCTTGCGCGTGAAGGCAGTTCCCGGTTGAACGCCTGCTGGCTCGGTGTATTCGAGGACGATGATGTCGTTCACCTTCACAGTGACTTTGTTGCCTTGGACGGTGATGTCCTGCGTCCACCACTCATTGTCCTTGGCGGCCGTCCAGCCGACATTCACCACATCGTAGAGACTGCCGGTTTTCTTCCAGTCGGAATGCGAAATGTCCACCTGACTTTCAAAGCCGTTCGTCGGCCAGCCGGTTTCCTGGTAGCAGGTATGAAAATAAATTCCGCCATTTGAATGCTGCTCCGTCATCACGTCCACCTTCAATTCAAAATTCTTGAACGGCTTTTCGTCCCCGACATAGAACAGGTGACAACGGTCGCCACGCGTCACGAGCGCGCCATCCTCAATCTTCCAGGTGTTGGAATGTTCCGTCGCCGGCTTCCAGCCCGCGAACGTCTTGCCGTCGAAGATCGACACGAAACTGCCTTGGGTTTCTGCCGCCGCTGCCAGACTTGAGGTGATGGCCAAAAACGCGAAGAGATAGAAAGCTGCGCTTCTCATAGGTGGAGATTAGCAAAGAAACTCGCGCACTCAATGCCCGACTTCGGATCCGTCAACCCGGAGCGTCAACCAGATGTCACTTCTTCTCCGCGACCGGATTATTTGTCGTGCTTGCGGGTTTATAGATTCCGGCCTTGACGAACGGTTCCAGAAAGCTGCCGTAGCCTTCGGCTTCCATTTTCTCCACGGGAATGAAACGCAGGGACGCGGAGTTGATACAGTAGCGCAAACGGGTTGGACCGGGACCGTCATCGAAGACGTGGCCGAGATGTGAGTCGGCGGTCTTCGAGCGGACTTCAGTGCGCTCCATCAGTGCGGAATGGTCTGCTTTCTCCACGATTTCTGACTTTTCGAGCGGTTGCGTGAAGCTGGGCCACCCGGTCCCGGAATCGAATTTATCGAGCGAGCTGAACAGCGGTCTGCCGGATACGACATCAACATAAATTCCGGGTTTGTGATTGTTCCAGTACGCATTGTCAAATGGCGGTTCAGTGCCGCATTGTTGTGTCACTTCATATTGCATCTGATCGAGTTTCTGTTTGAGCTCGCCCTCGGAGGGTTTCTGAAAAGGTTGCATGGCATTCAACGATGGATGGTTCGTGGCATCAGCAGCGGAGGCGGGTCGAGGCCTGGCGATCTGCGCGAGTACGAGCGTAGCAGCGCACACCAGGAGCGCGGCAACAGCCACGACGGCGGTCATACGGTGGTTCATGGCTGAAGAATAGCACAGCCGCGCAAAACCGCCAGCGGTTGCAGGCGCCGTCAGGGCTGCTGCCCGGAACGCAGAGTCCAGGTGCAACGGTCGCGTATTTCCTTTCCGCCGACCCGCGCCCGAACTTCCACGGCGTTTTCCCCCGGCGCGAGATGAACACCCTTCCAGATGAAAATGTGGTTCTCGTCGCCTGAAATTCTTCCCTGAGAACTCCCGTTCAGCAGCAACTCCACTTCGGCGGCGTTGGAATAAATTTTCACGTCGGTCACCGCATTGGTGCGTTCGGTGAACCTGCGGCTCGTGATATAGACCATCGGCTCGTCCGTCCAGTTCGCCTTGTAAAAATAGAATGCGTCCTTCTTCACCTTGCGATCATACGTGACGAGACCCTTGTCATTGCGGCCCACAACGCCGCCCTCATGCCGCCAGTAGCTCGTGAAATCCGACAGAACCCAAACGAATGTGCCCCAGACGAATGGCCGCCGCTTCATTGCGTCCCAGGCTGCCTCGTGCAAGAGCGCCTGCCATTCTTCCGGGTGCCATTGGCCGTCCGCGCGAGGCTGTTTCGGATTCTCCTCGTGCTGTCCGGCATTTGCGCCCGCGCCGTATTCGCTGACGCAAAACCCTCCCGTGCGGCTTGTGAGGCGATATTTGTCGAGGCTCGCGCCGAAATCCTCCTTCGTTCCCCAACCCGGATACCAGCCGGGATAAATGTTCCAGCCGAGAAGGTCAGGGATTTTGTTCATCTGTGGCAAGTCACTCGTGCAGGTCGCCGCGATCGTCGGTCGCGTCGGGTCTTCGTCATTCGCGGCGATTTTCAAATCCTGCAACAGCCGGTGCGGATCGGGATTGTTCGGACGCAATTCGTTGAACAGGCTCCAGACGAAGATCGAAGGATGGTTGATGTTTTGCCGGACTAAATCGAGCAACTGATTGCGCGACGTCTCGGCGAATAGCTCGTCCGCCCCAATTTTGTCCACTTGCGGAATCTCGGCCCAGACAAGAATTCCCGCCGTGTCGCACAGGCTGTAGAAATAATCGCTGTGCTGGTAATGCGCGCAACGCACGACCGTGCAACCCAGTTCTTTCATCAACTCAATGTCCTCGTCCTGGTCCGCCTCGCTGATTGCCCAACCTTTGTCCGGCCGATCCTGGTGGCGGTTGACGCCATGCAAGTGATACGGCTTGCCGTTCAGAAAAAATCCTTTGTCCGGATCCACTGAATAGAACCGCAATCCAAGCGGCTGTTCCACGGAATCCACGACGCCGCCATCGGCTCGCAACTCAACGACCGCTTTGTAAAGGTAAGGAGCTTTCCGGCCATTCCACAAATGCGGATGGGGCAAGGTGACACGCAGCGAAAACGGCGCGGTGACGCGCGGGACGAGGGTGATGGATTGCTCGGAGCCCGCGACGCGATTGCCCGCAACATCGATGACGGCGGCGACGAACGTGAGCGGTTGAGCGGCGCGCGCGCCGTTGGAAATCTGCGCCGTGATGTCCAGCGCCGCTTCCGTTTCGGAGATGCTCGCTTGTTTCCAGACAACACCGGGCGAGGCATGGTCGGTCGGCGTGAAACATTCCTCGGCGGTTTCGATCAAATGGACCGGACGATACAATCCTCCAAACACGCAGAAATCGCCGCTCAACGGCGCGATGTCCGGAGCCGGCGCGTTGCTCACACGCACAGCGAGCAGGTTCGTGCCGGTTTGCGAAAGCGCCGGAGTCAGTTCAAAACAAAATGCGCCGAATGCGCCTCGGTGCTGGCCGAGCAACTTGCCGTTCAGGTAAACCTCGGCAACAGAACCAGCAGCTTCGAAACGGATAAAGTAGCGTCTGCCCCTTGCAGGTGGACCGACGTTCAACTGGCGCCGATACCAACCCGGACCGCGATAGTAGTTCTTCCCTTGCTGCGCCTCTTCCCAACCCCAGCAGTGCGGAATCGAAATTTCCTCCCAGTCGGAATCATTCCATTTTTCGTCCGCCGGACTCATGGCTTGACCGGTCATACCGGCAGAATCGCCGCGCATGAAACGCCAACCGGCATCTAACCGCGTATCTTGCCGAGCAAATACACTCGACGCCATCGCCAGCACTCCCAAGCCCGCCATGATACGAAGCAAAGCCTTTTTCTGCATGTGCGCGCCGGTATAGCAGGCACGGGCACTAACGACAACCTGCATATTCCGCTTTCCTCAGCCGAAATTGCGGCTATACATTTCGGCCTTTGACGACAATGAAAGAAATTGTTCCATCTCCGCCGCCGATCGTGCGGAATGAAGCAGCCGCCGTCCAGGCGCTGTACCAGAAAAATGTCGTGCCGAGCTATGGCCGTTTCGATCTTGTCCTGACGCGCGGTTCCGGCAGCTACGTGTACGACATCGGTGGGAAGCGCTACCTCGATTTCGGTGGTGGCATCGCGGTCACCGCGCTTGGCCATGCGCATCCGGCCGTTACCGAAGCGCTCGTCGAGCAATCGCGCACGCTGGTTCACGTCTCGAATCTTTATTTCAACGAACCGCAAGGCCGCCTGGCCGAGGCGCTCGTAAATCTCATCGCGCCCGGAAAGATTTTCTTCTGCAACAGCGGCGCGGAAGCGAATGAGGGCCTGTTCAAGGTCGCCCGCAAATTCGGCCATGACGAAGGCAGGTTTGAAATCATCACCGCGCTCAACTCGTTTCATGGACGGACACTCGCCGCGATTTCCGCCACCGGACAAGAAAAGGTGAAGAGAGGTTTTGAGCCAATGGTTCCCGGATTTCGGCATGTGCCCTACAATGACCTCAACGCGGTGCGTAACGCAATCTCACCCGCGACCGTCGCCGTGCTCATCGAAGGCGTTCAAGGCGAAGGCGGCGTCACGCCCGCAACGCCGGAGTACCTGCTCGGCCTGCGGCGCCTGTGTGACGAGAAGAAACTGCTGCTCTTCATGGATGCAGTGCAAGATGGAAATTTCCGCACCGGACGATTTCAAGCGTTCCAGCGCATTTTGGAAAGTTCGAAACCTGAAACTCAGAACCTGAAACCATTTCTGCCTGACGGCATCTCAATGGCGAAGTCGCTCGCGAATGGTTTCCCAATGGGCGCGTTCTGGCTGCGCGCGCCGTATGCGGATTTGCTCGGGCCGGGCACGCACGCCAGCACGTTCGGCGGCACACCGCTCGGTTGCGCGGTTGCGCTGAAGGTGCTTGAGGTCATCCACCGCGAGAAGCTCGCAGAAAATGCACGGCACCTTGGCGAGTTTTTCAAAAGTGGGATCGGCGGGCTCGCACAGAAGTATCCCGGCGCGATTCGCGACGTGCGCGGGCTCGGGCTGTTGATTGGATTTGAACTGGCGCCGAACATTAAGTCGTTGCCCGGCGATGCCGCCAAAACGCAGGCAATCCGATTCGTGAATCTCCTTCACGAAGCCGGCCTGCTCACGATTCCCGCCGGCGCACAGGTCATCCGACTCCTGCCCCCGCTGAATCTCCGGCCGACCGAAGCGGAGGAAGGCCTGAAAATCATTGAATCGGTAGTGGCGAAACTGGCACGATGAAGTCGCGGCGCTCCGCGGGCGTCGCTGAAGTCTTTTATGGGCAACTTCGCCACCATTGCGAATCCAATGAAAAACCTGTTGAGCATTGAGAAATTGTCCCGTTCGGAGATGGACCAAATCCTTGCGGACGCCGCCACGCTCAAGCGCGAACGGGGGCATCACTCCAGGCAGCCGCTTGCCGGACAAACCTGGGCGCTCATGTTCTCCAAGTCGTCCACGCGCACGCGCGTGTCGTTCGAGGTCGGCATCCGCGAACTGGGCGGGCGCGTGATGTTTCTCAGCGCGAATGATATTCAGCTCGGCCGCGGCGAACCGATCAAAGACACCGCGCGCGTACTGGGCCGGATGATTCATGGCGCGGTCATCCGCACGTTCGCACAACAGGACGTGGAGGAGTTCGCTGAATTTTCCGGCATTCCCACAATCAACGCGCTGACGGATGAGGAACATCCGTGCCAGATACTCGCGGACATTTTCACGTTTCAGGAAAAGCGCGGGCCGATCCAGGGCAAGACCGTGGCATTCATCGGCGATGGCGCGTGCAATGTGGCGAACTCATGGATTTTCGCCGCAGCGAAATTTGGATTTGAATTGCGAATTGCATCGCCGAAAGAATTTCAGCCGAGCGTAAAATTGAGCCAAATAGGTCTTCCCTCCATTCCACAAATCACAGACTCGTTGGGAATTAGACCGGCACATTCCGAAATGCACTTGAAGCTTGCAGCAGGGGCAAAATTCGTTTGCACCACAGATTTGGGTCGGGTCGCGCGGGGCGCAGACCTCCTTTACACGGATGTCTGGATTTCCATGGGCAAGGAAGCCGAAGCCGCCGAACGCATCAAGATTCTGAGCGGCTATCAAATCAACGAGAAGCTGGTGAAGCTGGCCAAGCCTGACGCACTGGTGATGCATTGCCTGCCCGCCTATCGCGGAAAGGAAATTGATGAGGAAACCTTCGAGGCCAACGCGCAAACCATCTTCGACGAAGCGGAGAATCGTCTGCACGTTCAGAAGGCAATTTTAAACTGGACAGTTTCGTAAGCCCGGAACTAATAGTTCGGATGTGAGTGACCCGCCAATACTTTCACAGCGTCCGAAGAAATCGACAGCGCGAAAGATCCTTCTGACATCAGCGATCTTTGTTGGGTTGGCTACCTTGGCGTGTGTTGTTTGGTATCGTAATACATTTCCGTACGGCTACAGCCACGCGTGCTCGGCGGGTCTCGGTTTGAGCCTACCTATGTACGCGCAAGACCATGGGAGCTGGTTGCCACACGGCGAAGTGACACCAGAAGCGTCACTCAGCCTGTTGTACCAGTATGACCCATCAACGCTTTCGTATTTCGGCGGCAAAAATATCTCTCGCGGTACTGTTGAAGCCGCTTTGAAACGCGACGGCAAATTATCTCCCGAAACATGCGGTTGGCATTACGTTGAAGGCCTTCGTGAAGGAGATGATCCTGAAATTGCCGTCGCGTGGGATAAAGTGATTGGCCTTGGACATAACGGTCAACGGTTACGCGGTATGATGCACGAGGTTATCTTGCTAGGCGCTTGGCACCAATACGTCAGCAAGCAAGAGTGGCCTGAATTCATAGCCAATCAGAAAAGACTTCTGGAGCAGACCATCGCCTCGCGCGACTCCAACGCGCCACCGATCCGCTGGAGCGACGAAGAATCACTCGGCCCGAATCGCCCGATTCGGAAATGAAGTTAGCGAACGGTCTCAAACCGCCTCAGATACTTCACCGCCACCGAAAAGTCCTTTGGCCGCGGCGCAGTAATCTTCACAAGCGATCCACTGACTGGATGGGGCAGTTCCAATTCGACAGCATGCAGCGCGAGGCGGCCAATCAATGGGCGTTCCGTTTCACCTTTCTTCACGTGGTAATCCGGTTTGAGTGCCGAAAGAAACAGCGGTTTGCCGCCGTAGAGTGCGTCGCCCACGATAGGCATGCCCGCGTGACGCAGGTGAACCCGAATCTGGTGCGTGCGGTCCGTCTGTGGCTCGCATTGCAGCAGCGTGTAACCGGAGAACCGCTCCAAGACGGTGAAACACGTCTTTGATTTCTTGCCGCGCTTCGGATCAACACGATTGAAGCCAACGCGTGTTGGATGCGGCGCCAGTTTCGCATCAATTTCAAAATGGTCGTCCGCAGGCGCGCTGGCCGCAATGGCCACGTAGCGTTTAACCGGCTTCTCAGATCCGAACAGGTTCGCGAGCTGCACGAGCGTGGCTTTGTTCTTCGCGAGGAGCAGAACGCCGGTCGTTTCGAAATCGAGCCGGTGCGCGTTCATCAAGTAATCCAGTCGGCGCTCTTTCACCCATGGCTTGCCATCACGAATGCCTGCATGGAGCAGCTTCATTAAATTTGTCCGCTCCGGATCGTATCGGTCCGGCGAAGTCAACAAGCCGCTGGGTTTGTCCAGCGCGAGCAGGTGTTCATCTTCAAAGAGAACCGGTATCTCCCAGAATTCATGGGTCGCCGGTGACGAGAGTTTGATGGGCGCGCTCACCGCCTGGAAAGGTGAGAACCGCCGGACGAAGCCGCTGCTGAATCAGCCGGCGTCCGGGTTCTGGGTCTCTGGCTTGCGTTGCAGAGCCGGGATGTTGCGGAGGGCTTTGCTACCTTCCATGTTGATCCAGAGGTTCGCAGCCTCCTGCTGGCGTACCTGGCGAAGCCGGTTCAGAAACATAGGAAGCTCCTGCTGCATTTTCGACTGGTCCACCGGCAGCCGCTGTTGCACATGAACAATCAATCCGCCGTCGGCTGTTGGCGCAAATCCGCTAACTTTGCCCGGCTGGGTCATGAAGGCGACCTGTTGAATCTGCTGAAACGGGACGTATTGCTCCACTTCCGGCAGATCCTTCGTGCTCAAGGAAAATGGCGGAAGGCGGACCGGAGTGATTTTGGCCTCGGCGCATATCTCGTCAAAGCTTTTTCCCCGGGCGACGCCATTGGTGACACTCTGCTCGAAGCGCTCGCCATCCTGCCGGGCAAGCTTCACTGCCTCACTGTATCTGTAGTCGTCCGCCACACGATCGCGAACTTCTTCCAGCGGCGGTACTTCGCTGGGCAGTTTCTTATCCAGCGCGATGATATACACGTCGTCATCCCCGATGACTGGACGTACTGCAAATGGCTCTTCCGGCGTTAACCTGAATGCAGCTTTGGCGAAATTGAATGCTGTTTGCCCATAGTTGGTCTGTCCGGTGGTTTCAACCGGCCCGTTGATCTCATCAAAAGGTTTTGTGGTCTTGACTGCGAGTCCTTTCGTCCTGGCGAGAGTCATGAGGTTTTCAGTCTGGACAGGATCAATGGTGAAGAGCTCGGCGGCAAACTGCTGCGCCTCGGTATAGGCGCTCTGAAGAGCTTGCTGATGGATCAGTTTTTCGCGGATCACTTGCTTTGCGGCATCAGGCGTTTTTGCCAATCGCAAATAATTGGTTCCAAGCTGCCGATACCGGATGTCCACTTCTTCAGAGAGGTTCGTCATCTGTTTTTCCGCGTCAGCGAGTCGATTGGTGATGCTGAACGGCACATAGTGGACCTGCACGCGTTCGGGCAGCCGATAGGCAGCCATCTGGTTCGTATAAAATTGCGCGACAGTCTGAGGCGAGGGGGTTGGAATTTTTGCGAGATAATTCGACCCAGAGAAGAACGCCGCATCCGCGGCAATCTGCTGGAATTCGTGCTCGTACATGGACTGCGCCTCCTGTGGAGTAACGAGGTCCCCGCTCAATCCGACAATTGAAACCAACTGTTGAATGGCAATATCATGGCGGAGAAAACGCTCGAAATCATCGGTGGTTGCATGCCGAGCTAACGCGTTGGTGACAAACATATCCAGGCTGATGGTTTGCCCTTGAGAAAAACTCTGAAGAATATTCGCTGCCAGCCGCGCCACGGACTCGTCATCCGCCCCGATGTTGTATTCCTTGACCTTTCTAAGAATAAAGATGCGAAAATAGCTCTGCGTTTGCAGATCAAAATCGCTCCTTCGCTCAGGCCATTGCCGGTTCTGCAGAAAATAATGCAATTCCACTTCGGTCTCGGCCTGGCCGTATTCCTCTCTGGTAATGGGCTTCCCATCAATGGATCCGAAGTCGTAGTTGCTGCTGCTGCGGTCGCTCGAGCCGCGGTTGGCCGGATTGAAGTAGCCGACAAAGCTGACGATCGTGACAGCAATGATCACAAACCACAGCCATTTTTGATGTTTCCGAATGGTCCCAAACATATTTCAGGAGCGCGCAACCTAACTGGCCCCTTGGTACGGGTCAACGTAAAAACCGGGTGTTTTGGATTGGCCGGATACACCGCCAAGGTGCCTTGTTCAGCAGAGTTTCAGCCTGGCGGAACGGGAAAGAATCAGGATGCCGGGTTGCAACCAATCCGCTCGCGTGCGCGTTCCAACGCGGCGTGCAAACGTTCGCGGCCGCAAGGTTTGAGAAGACAATCCAGCGCGCGGACTTCGTAAGCCCGTGAAGAATATTCGTGGTTCGCCGTCACGAGAATGAACGGCGGCATCCGTGGGCCGACTTCGGATACGACACCGAATCCATCCAGCTCGGGCATTTGCACATCCAAAAAGACGAGGTCTGGTTTCATATCGTGAATCGCGGCGACTGCTTCGCGGCCGTTGGTCGGCATGCCGATGACCTCCACGTCTTTCTCCCGCTTGAGCATGTGGCGCAATACTTCGCGCGACATCGCTTGATCGTCCACGACCAGCGTGCGGATTTTTTCCGGAACGCTGGCCATCTCCGACTTTTCCGGCGCAGAAACCGCCGAGGTCGGACCGGCTTCTGTTGCCATTGTTGTCTGGCGCGGACTGATTGGGTTTGGATATCCGTCTGCCATGTGTCCAGCATCCGCTTTCCTGGACGCCAGGTGCAATGCGCGCCAATACGGAAGTTCATCGTCCGGCGCTTTACGGAATTGGTGTGGTCCGCTGTTTCGGGTTCATGGTTCAGTCAGGCTGCTGCTGAGTCAGGCAATGTAATGTCCCGAAACCGAGCACCAGATCGACTGCATGAATGCCAACTACAGGGCGGTCCTTGAACAATTCGCTTAAGGTGCCCAAGGCCATTCGGTCGTTGGGATCATTAAATGTTGGCATCAGCACAGCCGCGTTGCAGATGTAAAAATTCGCGTAACTTGCCGGCAGTCGATAGCCATCAAAGTAAAGCGGCGACGGCATTGGCAGCGGAACAACTTCGGGCTTCGAGCCGTCCTCAAGGCGTAAGTCCTGGATGCGCTCCCAGTTTTCCGCAAGCGGCCGGTAGTTCACATCACGCCTGTTGGTTTCTTTGATGAGCACGACCGTATTGGGATTCACGAACCGGCAGATGTCATCGATGTGGCCGTGCGTATCGTCGCCCACTGGACCATTCAGCAGCCAGAGGATGTTTGTGAGACCGAGATATTTCTTGAGTGTCTCGTCAATTTCCTTCCGGCCAAGGCCGGGATTCCGCACCTGGACCCTGGGATGAAGATAACATTCTTCCGTGGTCAACAGCGTGCCGCTACCGTTCACGTCAATACCGCCGCCTTCGATAACAAAGTCTTTCCCGTTGAACTGCGCATTGAACAATTTCTTCCGCAGCAGCCGCGCCGCAGTCTCCGGCACTCGACGATCCTTCTGCCAGTCGCGATATTTCGCCCAGGCATTGAAATGAAAATGGACGATGGCGGTATCGCTTCTCCTGTAGCGGCGGTCTGTGACCGACGCTGCATTGCGACGGACGAATATCGGCCCGCTATCACGCGTCCAGCCCCGATTCGTCGGGTGCATCACGAACTGCACGCGCTTCATGGTGCAATTCGCTCGTTTCAGATAATCGCCGGCATTTTCCGCCTCGGCTTTATGACGAACGAGAATGCGCACGAGCTCGCCCTGCGATATTTTTCTGACCATTTCGCCATAGACCCAGCGAATGGTATCGAGTTTGCCCGGCCAGTCCGTTTTGTTATTCGGCCAGCCGAGCCAGGTGGCCTCGTGCGGTTCCCATTCCGCAGGCATTGAATAGCCGAGGTCGGCAGGTGTCGGCAGCGCGTTCTCTTTGAATTTTCCCATAGGGCGCGATGAGAATAATTCCTTTCGCGCCGTTGTCCATCACGTGGAATGCGCTTGGTTGATCGGTCGCGGGCCCTCGAAGTCGGTTTGCGCGATACTGTGGAATCGTGGACCCAACACGTTCAAGCACCGTCGTGAGCGTGCCGTGATGGACGGAAAGCCTTCATTCGTTTGAACCTCGTCACTTTTGCTTGCCAGCGTTGAGCCTCGCCGTCTTCTCCGCATCGAGTTGCCGGAGAAAACTCCTTTCAGCATTGGCAACAAATGTTTTCCAGCCGTCTGGATCAATGAACGGATTCGGATTCGCACCTTTATCAAGGCGCGCCAGTTTTTGCATCAATCCAAATTGGTCGGCGTGCGGCGCTAGAAAAATATCGCACGGTATCGCCTTCAGTTTCTCGAACGTGGCCGTGTAATCTTCTACGATGGTCGGATAACTCGCATTGAGCAGCAGCGGCGTTGGCTCGGCGATGCTTACGCTGCTGAAGAACACCACTTGATAAGTTTGCCCGCCGTCCTTCAACGGCATTGCCCAGGTCGTCGCGCCTTTCGTGTGGCCGGGCGTGAGATGCGCCGTCAAGGTCAGACCGCCGAGGCTCACTGTTTCGCCGTCCTTCACGATTCGGTCGGCCTTCACCGGCGTGTAAGCGAGCAGATCTTTCGGGAAGGGACTGAAGTCATCCGCGCCGCCGGTTTCCAACAGATGCGCGTCTGCGGCGCTGGCCACGATCCGCGCGCCGGTCCGGCGTTTCATCGCGGCATGGCCGCCAGTGTGGTCCACGTGCGCGTGACTGCTGAGTATCAGTTTAATATCGGCGACTCGAAAGCCGAGTTTCTCCACATTGGCGCAAATCTGCGGCACGCACTCTTCGAATGTGCTGTCAATCAGGATGTGTCCTTCCGGTGTGGTGATGAGCCACGAACTCACGCCGCTCAGCCCAACATAATAAATGTTGCCGATGATGTGCCGCGGCGGCAGCGGCGCTTTCCACGAGTTGAACATTCGTTCGGAGGCCACATGATCTTGCGAGACCGGAATTGGTATCGTCGTGCGAGCATTTGTCCGGGTGACGGCGGTTTGTGCGCAGCAATACTGCGAGCTCACAACAACGAGCAGGGCCAGCAGTGAAAGAAAAAGTATTCTCATGGGTTAACAATCTTTCTGCCCGTACGGCGGTTCAAGCCCACAAAATCCCTTCTGTTCACCTCAATCAATATCTGTGGTCTTCATACTTTCAATATTTTATTCGATTTTTTTCGGGAGAGCGATTTTCACCCACTCTCCCGGCGTCTATTCCTTCACGAACACTCCGCGACGCCGTGCGCGTTGCGAATGAGCAGCTTGACGGGAAGTCCGTTCGGCGCGCGGTGGGACGGCGATCAGCTTCAGGTCGGCGCGTGTAGCAGACGGTTGCCCCTCCCGAGTTTCCCGAGCCTGCTTTCGTCCTGCGCAACATTCGGCAATTTGTCTTGAGGTTTCGTTCCGGAACCCTACCTTGCTGCCACCCCTTTCATATGAAACGAATCGTGTTTCTCCTCGGTCTGCTATTGTCATCCCTTGCGCTGGTTTCGGCGGCCCGCGAAATTCCAATCGTGGCTCCGGCAAGGGCTGGTCTGTCTGAAGCCAAGCTCGCCGACATCGACCATTTCATGGAACGCCAGGTCGCCGACCAGAAACTTGCTGGTGGCATTGTCATGGTATCGCACGCAGGGAAGATTGGCTTCTTTCACGCCTATGGAATGATGGATCACCAGGCGCAAAAGCCGATGGCAACGAATACGATTTTTCGGATTTACTCCATGAGCAAGGCCATCACCACGGCCGCCGCTTTGAATCTGCATGACGCGGGAAAAATTGGTTTGGATGATCCGGTTTCCAAATACATTCCCAGCTTCGCCAATCTTCAGGTGGCGACGACGAATGACCTCCGGTCTCCGGCCCGACCCGTGACGATTCGCGATCTGATGCTGCACATTTCCGGTTTGACTTACGGCGGTGGACCGGACGTGCTCAAGGAAGCTTACTCGCGTTTGAAGCCGATGGAGTCCACCAATCTCGCAGAGATGGCGGAGAAACTCTCCCACGTTCCGCTCGCTTTTGATCCCGGCACTGACTGGGCTTACGGCGTGAACATTGACGTGCTCGGGCGGGTGATCGAAGTGGTCAGCGGCAAGAGTCTCGATGAATTTCTCGCTCAAACGATCTTTCAACCGCTCGAAATGCCGGACACGGGTTTCAGTGTGCCGCCGGGAAAACTGGCGCGATTTGCCGCGAATTACAGCCGCACCAATGGATTGCACGTAATCGATGCGCCGGCGGATTCGAAATTCGCCAAACGGGTCACCTTTTTCTCCGGAGGAGGGGGACTGGTCAGCACCGCGCGGGATTACATGCGATTCTTAACGATGATTCAAAACGGTGGCAAACTGGACGGACATCGTATTTTGCGCGCCCAGACCGTAAGACTCATGTCGACCAATCTGCTGCCCAAGGCAGCGTTCCCAATTCATTTTGGAAACGAGAAACGTTTCGGCATGGGCTTCGGACTCGGCTTTTGCGTTTGCACCGAGCCATCGATCTGGGACCCGCCGGCGCACGTCGGCGAATTCAGCTGGGACGGCGCGGCCTCAACGCATTATTGGGTCAGTCCAGCGGACAAAGTCATCGTGGTTACGCTGGAACAAATTATGCCCTGTCAATGGGACACAGAACGCGGAGTGAAGCCTATCATTTATGGGGCGATTCAAAAATGAAGTCGTCGGCGTGTCGGGTAACGTTCCCGGAATTGCGCACGCTCTCTCGGTGACTCCATTTAGCAGCCGATGCGTAGCGCTCAATTCTGTGAAGACCGCGGCGTCTCCAGTTTCGTTGCGACGAATTCGAAAAGCGATGGAAAAAAGTCAGCTGCTTCGAATAGCTCTGCCGTTCGCATCCAAACGTAGAGTGTTTTGCCCGACAAAAGTGGTGGCGATCCATGTTCGATGCAGGCAACTGCGTCTCCGTTGAACCGGTCCTGTGTGCCTCTCAACCGAACCAGCGATAGATAGGTATCCCCCTTCGGCGCCTGAAGCGGCACGCACGGACGCCAGCGGAAGTCGCCGCTGAGCGAACACTTTACTGTACGCGGAAGTCCCGGCAACGCGTTTGTGTTTACGACCATTTCCCGCAACTGCAGTCGCTCATCGCCCATCACGATCGGCAAACCAAGATCGCGAGTGATTGGAAATGCCTGTGCTCCTCGGCTGTCGTCGTAATAAAACGGCCACGGTTCGGATGGAACAACAACCATGAAGCCACCCGTCCCAAGATAGCGAACGAGTGCGTCCTTCACATCTCCCGGCGACTTGATTGTTCCGGTGTAATGCTCGCCACCGGCAAACACCACGATAGGAAAAGCTCGCGAATTGAATCGTCCCGGATCCACCACATCAGCCCACGTCAACGTGCGTACATCGGCGCCGATTGCATGCAGCCAAAACAGCACGTCACCTTTTGCGTCGGGCAGTACCCCAATGGTTCGCCCGGAAAAATTTTTCTGAAGCCTGTGAATCTTGTCGGAATTTGGAGTAGTCGGTGCAGCCACGATGACCTTTGGATTCTCACAAAATCGCAGTGCCAGTTCACCGGTGAGGTTGAGATATTTCTCGCCATCCTCAAAACTCGGTTCAATTTCCGAGCCTTCGTGCCATTCGTTCCATGAAGTGATCAGCACCCAATCCGGATTGGCCTTGGTCGCTTCGTCCCAAAGCACGCGATACGTCTGGCCGTTGAAGCGATTCGCTTTCAAACCAGGCTTTCGAATCTTCGTGTCGTCATAACCTGGAATGACCGTGATGCAACTGATGCGGCCAAACCGTCGCGCCGCTTTCACGGAGTTCAAATATTCCGATGCGACTGCCGTTCGCAATTCTGCCGGGTTCTTGCCCGCAACGAAACTCGCGACGTTGTAGGTGTGCAATCCATCGAACAGCCGCCCATAATCCGCCGCGTAACTATCAGCGATCAGCACGAAATCGCCGGCTTTTGCCTGCGCTCCAGTTATGATCACCGGCCACGATTCCAGTGGGACCTCCTCCAGCACCCGGCCATATACAAAGATCACTGGTTTGCCGTTCGCCTTCAGGAAGGCCGGATCCGCGCCATACTGCTTCACTAAATAAACCAGGTCCTCAACCGCGCGCGCAATCTGCTCGGAGCCGCTGCCGGGTGCGGTTTCCCAATAGACTGAGATTTTGAAATTCTGTTTTCGTGCGCAATCAAGGAGCAACGGCACGACCCGATCCTCGAATCCATTCCGTCCCCACCAACTGGAAATAAAACCGGTCACGCCATTGGTTCTGGCGCACTGAATGTGCCAGTCAATGATCGCGGGATCGTGAGAATCGTACGCGCCGCGAACCGGATAATGCGTGGCGGAAGCAATATCATGTTCATTGCTGCGAACGTTTTCCCAATGCACCCAATGACCATGGCGTTCCGGCGTGCCGTACCAAGGATAATAAAACGCCAGCACTTCGTGCGGCACCTCGGTGTAGCGACGTTGCGATCGCTCGGCCACAAACTGGAAAAATTTGTTGGTGGTTTGAGCGAAGGTTTCGAGAGGCGAACAAAGCATCAGCGTGAAAACTACAGATAAGCCGAAACGGAGCCAACACGATGAATGGGAATGCGTCACAAGTGCGAGGAGTTAGAACAAAATATTTTCGACGAAACCTTTCACTGCTCTCGGCATCTCGACTTGGCGGCGAACAATCACCATCAATTCGCGGCTGAATTTCGGTTCAGTCACGACGCGTTGAACGGGTCGGCTCTTGGGATGGAGCGCGAGAACGCGATGTGGCACGATGCTAACGCCCAAACCAAGCGAAACAAGGTTCACAATAAGATCGAAGTTATCAGCTTCCATCGCGGCTTCGATTTTTACTTCGTTGCGTGTCAACCAGCCTCGCAGCCGTTTGCCTGTACTCGTCTCCTCGCTGATAAGCAGCCAACGCTGTCGCGCAAAAATCTCCGGCAACTGTCGAGGCGGAACTTTTTTCATCGTTGCTGGCAATCGAAGTCGCGGCGGCGCGACCGCGACGAATTCGTCCGGAAAACGATGCGTCACCGTCAGCGCGCGGGAGACTTGCGGAGGCGCGGCCACGACACCCGCATCCAACTCACCGCTTTCCACTGCGCCGAGAATAAACGCGCTGGATTCATGTGACACGCGGAGTTGCACGCGCGGAAATTTGGTTTGAAATCGTCGGAAGAATCCCGGTAGGTAAGCGAAACCGATTGAGCGTGCGATGCCGACGCGCAAAGTCTTCGGTGCTAAACCAAGATCGTCCTTTAGCGCGCTGACCGCATCATTGACTTCGGCGAGAATTGCGCCTGACCGCGCATACAAAGCAGCGCCGGCTGCAGTGAGTCGCACGGAACGAGTGGTCCGCTCGAAAAGCGCAACGCCAAGCCGATCTTCCATTCCGCGAATCTGACGCGTGATAGCACTTTGCGTCAGTCCCGCCGCACGGCCGGCCTTTGTGAAATTTCGATGTTCCGCCACAAGATGGAACAGTTGCAGTTCGTAGAGATCGAACGGACCGGTGGCGAGGAATTCATTCATCGCGTGCATCACTATAACGATTCCTTTGAATTTCACGCAACACACACGATGAGCGATGCTCGTCGTGTTATGCCAAACAAAATTGAAAAGAATCCAGGAAATGTTCCCGGGCCGTTTTATGTAGACTCGTCGTGCATTGACTGTGATCTGTGCCGTGAAACCGCTCCCGACACGTTTCGATGCAACGACGAAATCGGCTTCACTATCGTTCATCGGCAGCCGACGACACCCGAACAATTGAAAGCCGCTGCCAACGCAATGGAAGGTTGTCCAACTGAATCCATCGGGAACGACGGTTAGCATGCAGATAAGCGCGAGCGGAGGCTTTCGCTTCCGCTCGGTCGTATTGTTTTGGCGTCCTTGAACTATCTGCCACCACTGGGCTATTATTGCGCGCGTGCAAACCGGTTCACCTCGTCCCGCGCGCATTTTGGTTCTCTACTTCAGCCGTGACGGACACACGAAAACGATGGCCGATCTCGTGGTGGAAGGCGCTTTGAGTATCCCCACAACCGATGTTCGTTTGAGAAGCGTAAACGAAGCTACGGCTGACGATCTTGTGTGGTGCGATGGCACTGCTGTCGGTTCACCGACCTATATGGGCTCGATCGCCTGGCAAATGAAACGCTGGTGGGACGAAGTCGCGCAACCCCTCTGGCCGAAAATCGAAGGCAAGCTTGGATGCGCATTCTCGTCGTCAGGCGGTCATGCTGGTGGCGGTGAACTGACGTGCATCGCGCTGCAAATTGTGCTGATGAATTATGGTCTGCTGGTGTTCGGAATTCCCGATTACGTCGGGCCGGGACAAACGTTGCATTACGGCGCGATTTGCGCCGGTCGTCCACGCAACGACGCCGAGCGCGAAGCGTGTCGTCGTCTGGGCCGCCGACTTTCGGAGTGGGTGCACACATTGATTCTTAGTCGTCCCGAACACGACCCGCGCGGAGCCGAGTATCGGCGGTTTACGGGAGAATAAAATCCGTGACTGCTGGCAGGAATCACACCTGCATCCGTTTAGAAGGTTTCAGCCGACGCTTACATCACCCTATCCATTAGCGGCTGGCTGCGGAGGAAACGGTTCAGGTTGGCGAGGAAGTGCCGGATCAGGTTGCCGGTTTCATTCCGATGACCACCCGCGGTGTGCGGGGTGATATAACAGTTCGGCGCTGACCATAGGGGATGATCTTCCGGCAGCGGCTCGGGCTCGGTCACATCCAGCCATGCGGCCGAAAGGTAACCGCAGCGCAGCGCGTCGTTCAGGGTGGATTGATCCACGGTGGCACCACGACCGATGTTGTAAAATACAGCGCCCTGCTTTATCGAGGCGAAGCGCTTTTGATCGAAGAACTGTTTCGTCTCCGGGTTGTCGGGCAGAATATTCATCACGTGGTCCGCTGAAGCCAGCGATGGATCCAATTCGTTCAGCGCGATCGTGGGGACGCATTCGTCCCCACGAGGCCGGCGCCGGCAGGCCACAACATTCATCTCGAACGGCTGCAACAGTTCCGCCAAGCGTGCGCCAATAGTGCCGAATCCGACAATTACAATGGTTTCGCCTCGCAACGTGCTGCTCGACTGGCGCAATTTGCTCGACTCGACTGTGAAGTTGGCATGTCGATTGGAAAGCGCATTCGGAAGTTTTCGGGCCTGAGCGAGCACGAAACTTAGCGCTTGGAGCGCGCAGGGTTCCTGAAAGACGCTCGCACTGTTGGTCACGAGAATCTGGCGGCGAGCCATTAACGCGCGGAATTCCGGATTGTCGTAGCGCGTGATGCCGGACGAACTGATGTGCACCCACTTCAGTTGCAGCGCGTCGGCGATCGCTCGCGTGTCCGGCTGACCGAACGCGATATCCACGTTGGCAAATTGAGGATCGATCTCATCTTTGACGAGCCCGCCGTCGACGGACTTGGCTGGGAAAATCAGTTCATGCGCGGCGCCCTCGATCTCGAACTGCTTGCGAAGCTCGGGTGGCATCGCCAGGTCAACGTAAATGCGGAGACGGTTCATGGAGTCAAAGGTTAAAGTGAAACGTCTACCAACGCCAATCTGCTATGGAGCGCGTAAAGCGATTTGGTGAAGATGGAGCGAGCGAAGGGATTCGAACCCTCGACATTCACCTTGGCAAGGTGACGCTCTACCAGACTGAGCTACGCTCGCTTCCTGAAAGCTCGGACACGTTACGAGAACCAGACGGAAATGCAAGTTCGTTTTCCTTATCCGATGAATTGGATGCATAGCGAAACCGGATGTGCTTTGCATCGGAGCAGGTTTGCGATATAACCCGACGCGCGTGCTGAAAAAGATTTTTGCGCCCATCATCGCCTGGTACCTGGCTACGCTTAAAAGCGGAGGGTATGCATTGATCGTGTTGCTCATGGCGATTGAAAGCTCCGTTCTGCCACTGCCGAGCGAATTGGTCATTCCGCCTGCCGCTCACCTCGCGTACACCGGTCAAATTCCACTCAACCTTACGGGCATTGTCATCGCCGGCACGCTCGGGTCGTGGCTGGGCGCGACAATCATGTATTGGGCGGCGCGATGGGCCGGCCGGCCACTGATCATGCGTTACGGACATTATGTGCTCATCAAGCCGGAAAAAGTGGAAGGCGCCGAGCGCTGGGCGCAGCATTATGGCTCGATGGGAATTTTCATCTCGAGATTGTTGCCCGTCGTGCGGCACCTCATCGGAATTCCAGCGGGAATTGTCCGAATGAACTACAAACTATTTTCACTTTTCACCCTGCTTGGTTCAGGCCTCTGGTGTGCGGTGTTGTGTTACGTGGGAATCAAGGCGGGCGAAAACGAGAGTTTGATGCGCGGTGAATTGCACGCGATTACTCTGTGGATGGGTGGAGCAATGCTTGTTTTGGGAGGGCTTTACTATTTTTTTGTTCACCGGCAGATGAGCAGAAATCGCTCGTGACTCGCCCTTCTGATTGAATTCAACTTCACGGAACAAGAGACAACGAGCCTTCACGCCTTCACGTTGATTAGCGTTTTGACGACGCGGTTGCCTGTCGCCATTGACTTGAACAATTCCGGCAGCCGGCTCAAAGGGCAATCACCATCCACGAAATCCTCCGCTCGAATAACACCGGATTCGATAAATTCCAGTGCGCGGCGAATCGTTCGCGGTGTGTGATGAAAACTCGCGAGCAGCCTCAGGTCCGAGTAATGAATCAACGTCGTGTCAAGCGTGACGGTTGTGCCCGAAGGACAACCGCCAAAGAAATTCACTGTGCCTCCTTTGCGAACGAGATGGACGCTTGCTTCCCACACCTCCGGTCTCCCCACGGCTTCGATCACGACGTCGAAATGCGCTTTCGTCGCGTCGCGAATCTTCGTCACCAAATTGTGTCCCTCTCCAATGTCGATGACGCGCGCCGCGCCGAGTCGTTGCGCCGTTTCCAGTCGCGGTGCGCGCCGGCCCGCCAGGGTCACCTCGCATCCAAGCTGTTTAGCAAGCGCAACAAACATCAATCCGATCGGCCCCGCTCCGAGCACAAGCAGGTGCTGCCCGGCACGGAGTTTCGAATCTTCAATTCCCCGCACCACGCAGGCGAGCGGTTCGACCAGCGCCGCGTCGCGAAACGCGGTCTGAATTTTCAGCCGCAGCAGGTTCTTCTGCACGATTCGAGCCGGAACGACAATTGATTCGGCATAGGCACCATTCAGGAAGAGCAGATCGTCACAGATGTTTTCCTGCTGGTTGAGACAATGAAAACACCTTCCGCAGGGGGCGGAATTCGCCGCGACAACCCTATCTCCCAAGTGCCATGCCGCCTCTCGATATCCGGCGCCGGAAACTTCCGACACAACTCCGGATAGTTCGTGTCCGAACACGGCCGGGGGTACGATCATTTTCGCGTGATAGCCGCGTTTGAAAACCTTGAGGTCAGTGCCGCATGTGAGCGCGGCTTCGATCTGGACGCGCGCTTCGCCGGGTTCCAGTGCGCGTGGCTGCACATCTTCGATGCGCACATCTTCTTTGCCGTAAAGGACAGCGGCCTGCATCGCACGGTTATGGCTGGAAAACGGGCGAAGTGAAAGGAAGTTCTTGAGTCCCTGCCGGTGCGCCGCGACGGCGGTCCGGCACTACAAATTTGGCGCGGAGTTGGTCGTCGCACGTTCGCGAGGAGCAGGTCGCAGCGGAGCGCGCGGGCGCTGTCTCAGCAAGTCCTCGAAGCGGACCTGTTGCTCGGCGGAGAGTTCAACGCGGATTCTTTCCCGCGTGCGCCGCAGTTCCTGACGAATGTCTGGTTCAATCTGCAACCAGGATTCCTTCGCCTTCTCCTGGCCATCGCTGATGATCTTCTCGATTCGGTTCCGTTGCTCCGGGCTCAGTTTGAGTTCAGCATCCAAGCGGTCCAGAAAATCTCTTCGCAACGGGCCATTCAGGGGGACCGGCAGCCTGTTTTCCCGCGGTCCAGGATTGGCTGTGAGTGGTCGCTCATTCGCCACCTGCAATGCCGGTCTGCGAGGCTGACGCCAAGCACGGTCGGAATAACTCACGAGCAATCCGCCGGTGATGACGCCCGCGCCGAATATGACCAGCGTCGCCAGGGTAATTTTCCACGTATTCACCAGGAGTATTCGGGTTCTTGATCGACGGCGGCGAGCATGGTCTGCTCAAAATCCTGGGACAAGTCCGTCGTTGATCTGCTCGTTTGCAGCGCGAAATGAGCTACGGCGCCCACCACCAGCACGATTCCCAGATACACCGCCGCGCTCCGCCAAAGCGCCTGCGCCCATAGCGTCTCCGGATTCAATACAGATCTCGCATGGAGCAGCGACGTGATGCGTTTCTCAAAGGCGTAGGGCACGCGATCACTTGGTGGGTTCGCACGAGCGGCGGCGATTAGCTTTCGTTCCAGTTCATGAAGGTCCATAGATCGATCCGGTGTTTCTTCAGACGCGCAAACGTCGCGCTCGGTTACAAATACTTATCTCTGGCGATTTTTGCCAGCACCTTGCGCATTTTCGCGCGAGCGCGAAAGGCGCGGACTTTGACGAGCGGCACTGACCAGCCGGTGAGCTGGGAAATTTCTTTCACAGAACGATCCTCGATTTCCAATAACGTAATGATCAACCGCGCCGCAGGCGAGAGTTGCTCCAGAATTCGTTCAATCAACTGGCGCGCCGCATCAACATTTTCGCTCGTCGCATCCGGTTCGGACGCGAAGCGCTCAATCCAGTCATCCTCCGGCTCACTCAGTTCGGAAAACGTCGTCTCACGGTTACGCTGGTGTGCGCGGAGAAAATCGTAACAGGTATGGACAGAAAGTCGCATAAGCCAGTGCTCGAAAGGAGCGTCCCCGCGAAAGCTGCCAAGTTTTTGAAACGCTTTCAACCAGACCTCCTGAACGATGTCCTCAACCTCGCTTTCGCGGCGCGCATAGCGGCGGGCAGTGGCAAAAACGCGAGGAGAATATCTCGCGACGAGGGGTTCGAAGCTCGGCGTGTCGCCGTTCAGCACTGCGACTATCAACTCCGCTTCGGTCGGATCCATCGTGCGGACATTATGCCAAATGTGTGAACGACGCCAGAGTCCATAGCGGATACAGGTCGCGGTCTCAGCAGTGACTGCGTTATTGTTTCGGGGGCAAGTTATTCTCGTCGCGATTGGTTGTATTGGCAGGACCTCGACGGCGCTCGCCATTCAACGCGCGGGATCCCACGCGACCGGCAGACGGCAGCGAGTTCATGATTTTTTCCTTTTGCTCGGCAGTGAGCGGTGGCTGGATTTGCGACACAGCTCTGGCGCGCTGCACCGCCAGTTGGGCTTCCATCCGGGCCACTGCCATGGCTTTTGGGCGAATGTTTTGTTCATCAAACGTTCCACTGACGCTCGCGGCCAGCAAATCGCGTCTGGCCTCGCGTAATTGTGTTTGGAGGTTGCGCATTCTTTCGCGTTGAGCGGCCATGTTCTTTCGGAACGAAGCGCGCTGTTCGTCAGTGAGCACATTGGCAATCGGTCCGAGAGTCGGAGCAAGCGCAGCAGCGGCGGGGCGCGGCTCGGAAGCGGCGTTTTGAGCCGGCGGATTGGCCCGTTGAGCGAGTGAAGAAACGGCCGCACTCGCGATAAACACACAGGCAGTCAGAGAAGTCAGGAGGTGGTTCGGTTTCATAAGAATTGTGGGATTCAATTTTACTGTCCCTAACGAGAACAGACGCCGTGACAGAGCGATCGGTTACAGTCCCACGAAATCCAAGCCCGATATCACTGGTTCGTAATGCCCAGAACTGCTTCGAGTTCGCCGGAGAACTTCTTCAGCGATTCAGTGATCTTTGGCGGCTGTTCGGCAAGGCTGGTCATCATGCGCTCGGACGTCTCAGGCCGATACCGCGCGAGCTCCAACGCCGCCATCATCAGTGAAAGGTGATTGTTGATGTCGTGGCGAAGATCGGAAAGTTTGCGGTCTAGGCTAGCGACTTGTTCGGCGCTCAAAGTCACTGGCTCCGTTGGCAATCCCATGGGCTGACGATGTGCCGAAAGGAATGCCAAAAGCAAGCTGGTTTAAGGCAAATTTCGGTGAATTTCACCGCTTGACCTTTCCGAGCGTTTGCCGATAGAGTAACCGCGATGTTAGTGAACATTCGACAAGTCGCTCTGCTGGTCGTCGTCGTAGTTGACGACGCCGTTGGCGCTTGTCGAAGTTAAGTTGAATTTCGACAAGAACCCACGGCTGGCAAACGGTCGTGGGTTTTTTTGTGCACCCGCGGCCGCCAGCCACAACCGCAAAACATATGAGCAAGACAACTGAATACCAGAAGCAAGAAAGCGCCTGGCCGCGCAACGCAACGTGCCGAACTCGGCCCCACGATGTCCGGCAGCGAAATCCTCGTCGCCTGCCTCGAACGCGAAGGCGTGGACACCATCTTCGCCTATCCCGGCGGCGCGAGCATGGAAATCCACCAGGCGCTGACGCGCTCGAAGAAGATCCGCACGGTCCTGCCGCGGCACGAACAGGGCGGCGCGTTCGCCGCCGAAGGTTATGCGCGCGCGACCGGCCGGGCGGGCGTGTGCATGGCCACCAGCGGCCCGGGCGCGACCAACCTCGTCACCGGCATCGCCGACGCCTACATGGATTCCGTGCCGCTGATCGCCATCACCGGCCAGGTGCCGCAGGCGATGATCGGCAAGGGCGCGTTTCAGGAGACGGACATCTATCGGCATGACGCTGCCGGTCGTGAAGCACAGCTATCTGATCACCGACATCAACGACATTCCGCGCATCGTCAAGGAGGCGTTCTACATCGCGCAGACGCGGCCGGCCCGGGCCGGTGCTGATCGATTTGCCCAAGAACATCCAGCAGGCGCGACGCAGCCGGTCTTTCCGAAGGAAGTCAACTTGCGCGGCTACAACCCGGACAAGCGAGCGAGCGACCTGGAGCTGAACGAGATCATCGGCCTGATCGAGAAGTCCGAACGGCCGGTGCTTTACTGCGGCGGCGGCATCATCACCGGCAACGCCAGCGGAGGAATTGCGCGAGTTTGCCGAGGCGACGCAGATCCCGGTGACCACGACGATCATGGGCTGCGGCGCGTTTCCCGGAGACGCATCCGCTGTCGTTGCGCTGGCTCGGCATGCACGGCGCGGCCTTCGCGAACTGGGCGGTGAACGGCGAATTCGAGCAGCGCAAGAGCTTCAACGAGCCGATGAAGCAAGATCGCGCCCGGCGCGGATTTGCTGCTGGCGTTTGGCGTGCGCTTCGACGACCGCGTGACCGGCAAGGTGGACAAGTTCTGCGAGAAGCGGCACGATCGTTCACATCGACATCGACCCGTCCGAGATCAACAAGAACAAGCCGGCCAATCTGCCGATCGTCAGCGACATCAAATACGCGCTCGGGCCGCCTGAACGAGATGATCGCAAGAGCGGCCGATCCAGAAGAAGTTCACGGCCTGGCACGAGCAGATCGACGGCGTGGAAGAGCCAAAGCGCCGTTCGGCTACCGCGTGACCGAGGAAGTGATGAAGTCGCAGCACATGCGCGATCACCTCAAGGGCAGGGAGAGCGAAGTCATCCTGCCGCAGATGGCGATCGAGATGCTGTACGAACTGACCAAGGGCGAGGCGATCATCACCACCGGCGTGGGCCAGCACCAGATGTGGGCCGGCGCAGTTCTACAAGTTCAAATACCCGCGCCAGTTCCTGACCAGCGCCGGCCTGGGCGCGATGGGCTACGGCTATCCCGCCGCGCTCGGCGCCAAAGTGGCGCTGCCCGGACCAGCAGGTGATCGATATTGACGGCGACGGCTCGTTCCTGATGAACATCCAGGAACTGGCCACGGCGCACATCGAGAAGATCGCGGCCAAGGCGATCATCCTGAACAACCAGCACCTCGGCATGGTGATGCAGTGGGAAGACAACTTCTACGAGGGCAACCGCGGCCACACCTACCTGGGCGATCCGGACAACCGCAAGCAGATCTATCCCGGACTACGTCGCCGTCTGCAACAGCTTCAACGTGCAGTGCGAGCGGGTCATGTATCAAGAAGGACCTGCGCGGCGGCCATGCAGCGCATGCTCGATGCCGACGAGCCTTACGTGCTCGACGTCATCGTGCCCTACACCGAACACGTGCTGCCGTTCATCCCGGCCGGCAAGACGGTCGCCGACATGATCTGGCAGGCGTGAACCTTCTCTGTGGACCGACGCGGCTGAGGAATTCCTCAGCCGCGTTTTGCTCCAGCCGTTCATCAGACCGCGACAGCGCGGTGTGACGAATCTCCGTGCAGTTGGTCGAACTCAGCGTGCGAACTATTGAACGAAGCAGAACGGCGCGTGTGGTTTTAGGATTCAGCATGATGGAACTGCTGGTAGTCATAAAGATCATCGGGATTCTGGCGGCCTTGTTATTCGTAGGAGTGTCGTCCGCCAAAGCAAGAGCTCGGCAGATTCAATGCATGAGCAATGTCCTGCAACTCGGCCAGGTGCTCCAGTTATTCGTTGCCGGTTCTCACGTCTATCCGTTGCTCATCAACTCGGGCTACTGGAAGGGAAATACACCGAGCATTTCACTTCCTGGGATGCGGTCATAGAAAATGAATTATCCAAAAACTTCCGCACACCAACTGGGCCGAGCCGAAAGGCGCGCGGGATTGCCCGTCCGCTGAGCGCCCGACAGATTTTCCGGATGATCGCGGCATAACGGCTACTACGGATACGGACTAAGCTCAATCAACGACACAAATATTCTCGGCATTGGAGGTCACAGAACTGAAGCGTCATCGTTTGCACCCCGGTGCGAGAATCGGAAATTGCCGCTCCCAGCGAGATGATGGCGATTGGCGACGGATTCCGAGGCGGGAACGGCGTCATCGAAGACGGTACCCCAATCTTATGTCGAACTGCCGGGGCACGAGAAATTATCGGGAGCACCAAGCGAAGTTTTTCGCGGCATCAAGGAAAGGCAAACGTCGTGTTCCGCGACGGCCACGAAGAATCCCCCACGTTGAAATTTCTTTTTGAGACGAAAACAGAGGACGCTTTAGTTCGTTGGAACCGCGACCACTTGTCACACCTGGAGAGTCTTACGCCGTAACATGCGAGCGTCCGACCTAAACCACTCCTTGCCGATGAGTGAGCCGCAACACGAGCGCGACTATGCCCCACAATACGAGAAAGGCAATCACTACGGTCCCAATCCGTTTTGGCCAGCTTATGGCTTTTGTGCTGACGGCCAGCAGGCGAATCGTGAGCGGCTTGCCGATTTCAGTTTGGAGCACCTGCGCGAACGCGAAGCGCTGTCCGCGCACCGGCAAGTTCACCCGCAAGGGCTGCACTTTGGCAGCGACGATTTCCTGAGCCTGCTGCAATCTGGTCCATTGTTGCTCGGCGGTTGTGTTGTCATACAGCGACACATTTTCCGGTTTTTGGGCTTCCGCGTTTTGTCCAATTACGAACTGACCCCCGTTGCGAATTCCGAAGTCGTTTTGTGCGTTCACGAGATTGCTTCCTTGCGCGGTCTGCAATGCTTTCTGAAGTTGCCTCACCTCATCAACTGCATCCTTGTCCGCCAGGTAATTTCCTTTGGCGCGATTGAAGTTGATGGTGGCTTCGCGAACATCACCTTCGGCGAGCTTCCGTTTTGCCTGCGCTACATCGCGCCGGAACTCCGCCTGAAACGAGGCATAGTTCGCCTTTTCCATGCGCGAGTAGTCTAGTTGTGAGAAACTGGCAGACAGCGGTTCGACTGCGGCAATTTCCCGGGACATCGATCCTCCTCGCGACTCGTAGCCGTAGTCCGGCGGCAGGAACAATTCCCAATGCGCGCTCTTGACTGGCACATCGAGCAGCGGCGAATCGAAAGCTACTTCGCCACGTTTTTCAGGAAAGTTATTGGTGCTCACGTACGTGATTTCCACCGAAATCGGCTCGCCGTCGTTGCCTGATTGTTGCAGAGGCAGGAGCAGTCGGCCCTCGGCGATACTTGGGCGCACGGGCTGGCCTGCCACGAATGCAGACCAGACGTTCGCGCTGGCGGGCAGAGCGATCTGCAAGAACTGCCGTCCGTTGTTGCGAACTGTAAGCGCCATCTCCGTCATCATCTGTCCGTCATCTGCAATGACGGTCGTAAATTGCGCTTTGTCCACCAGCGCCTGAAGCAACTCCGCTTCATCGAAACGGCGCGTGTTCACCGCCAGGCGGTAGCCGGGACGCAGGTACCGGTAGGCCAGTGTTGTGTTTCGATCTGTTGGACCGGCCCAGTCCGGAATTTCGCTGGAATCAATGCGCTGCAATTCCATGGCGCTTGATTCAAGCGTCTGCAATGGAGCTTTCGCGGCCAAAACAACGAACCCCGTCTCGCGCTCGACGCCTTCCGCGGCAATGCCGGAGAAATCCACCGCATTCGTCCGCGTTGCGCGCGGCTGCTCCCACGAGACGATGAGTTGGTAAGCACCGCGCGTTCTGCCCTGCAACTCGACCAGCCACACTTCGCCGGTTTGACTGTGGCTGCGAATGTTCGCGCCGTTGATCTCCACATTGTGGAACGCGGATGGAATCCTCAGTCGGAATTCCTTCACCGGCGCGTTCGCGATATCATAGCGCACCACCGCGCGACCGCTGACGAGCGTTTCGTTCAGCGTCAGGGTCTGGACAATCTCGGCGCGCACCCATGCGGCGATTGTTTCCGTGGCAACGTTTAACTTCCATTCCGGCGACGGCTTTGGGTCCTGCAAAATGTATTTGTACGCCAGCACACTTCCTGCGCTTCCGAGCGACGCGAGATCGGGCAACGATACAGCGGGAATCTCTGTAAGGCCGTTGAATGATTCGACCTTCGTGCCAACTCCTGGTTCCGATGAAACTGCGATGAAGCCCGTCAGCTTTTCGGTTCCCAATGGATGGATGCCTTCTATAGGCAGCAACGCCGGGAGTTCTTTAAAATTGCGCGCGAGCTCAACCCGCGCGGCGTAGGCGCCGAGAGTGCGTTCTTTCAATCTCAACTCCAGAATCCGCGCTCCGTTTTGCGTCCGCTCGACTGGTTGCAGAATGTTGACGCCCGTCGCGCGCTCCATCCGATAGCCAGCCGGCAGAGCAATGTTGAATGCGAAGACGCCGGCGCGTTTGACCATGTAGTCAATCGTGGCAGAGAGTGTCACCTGCTCGGCACTGATGCGGATATTGTTTTTCACGAGCGCTTCGATCTGCGGTTGAAGCGCTGTCGCTCGGATGCGCAGCGTGAATTCCGGGTTTGAAAACCGGAACACGCTGAACAATCCGCCCGCTGTCGTCTGGCTCGGGCGCGCCGCGCCGGTCTTGTCCGTGCCCAATGTCGCCGGCTCGCGGCGAAGCCCCGTGCGCGTGAATTCCTCCACGTCCACCCGCTGCAAATCGGACGCGGACTCGACCGACATCCCCAACTCCTCGGCGTTTTGCAAAGCGACCATGCCCGTCTCGCGCTTCATGTCCAGCGCGTGAGGCACCTCCACAGACAGTGTGGCCGGCAACGAATCGATTGCTTTCTCCGTTTCGACCGTCAACTGCCAAGCCGGCGAAACTCCTTTCAACAAATCCACCACAAGAATCTGACCCTCACCCTGCTTTGCCTCTCTCTCCCCATCCGATGGGGAGAGGGATGGGGTGAGGGGAGCATTCTTCAGCTCCCACGTGCGAATCGAAGCGCCTTCCACGCGCAACAGTTTCTGTCCCGCCGGGAGCTGCACACGCGCCTGCCGCAATTCACCTTGCGTGATTTGAAAATCCAGTATCGAGCGCACGTTGACCACTCCGCCGCCGAACGTGATGAGCGACGCGTTCTGGCAGAACACCGTGGCAGCGACTTCGGCCGCTCGTTTCACGCGAGGGGTCCAAAGCAGTTCGACCTGCCGTTCGGAACCGATGACCGCGTCCACACGTGTTCGCCCGCCTTCGAGGGTGCGTTTGAAGGAAACGGCGGTGGGAAAGTCCACGTCGGCTTCCGGTTGATCTAACGCAAGCGAGACCTGGCTCGACAACGCGGGAGGAATCGTAAACGTCAAATGACGCTTCGTAACGTCGCCCGAAACTTTGACGAGCAGTTTCAATTGGATCGTGGTGTCGCCCCGGCCACCAATTCGCACACCCAGAATATTGCCATCGCGCATGAGCTTGGCCTCGCCACGCTTCACCGTGAATTGCTGAACCGCCACGTCTTCAACAAAGAGAGGTATGGATCCACCCATTTTGGTTGCGGACAATTGCAGGACGGCATCGAGCAAGGCCACGCGGTCGTTTACGCTGCCGGAGTAGCTGGCACTAACAATGGAAGCGGGTCCGGCAGTTGAACCAGCCGACACGCTCGGTGTTAACAGAACAAAACTGAGAATCAGCGCCGCGACGACCGGCGGGAGATTGCCGGGTTGTGGCGGCTCAGGTGCGGGAAGATCGGCGGCGCCCGTTTCGTGCGTTCGTGGCCAGAATCTCCAGATGAGGGCGGCAATTACTGCGAGGCTTACGAGCGGAAAAGCGATGATGAGCGCATCGTGCAGCGCGCGCCATTGGACCAGCAGGCTTCCTATCGAACCGATGATCAGCGCCAGCGCGAGTGAGAGGACAAAACTACCGGGCCGAGCTCGCCCGAACTGCAACCAAAACACGAGAACGCCCAGCAGGAATGCGGCGGCTTGCCACGTCATTTGCAGCGCTTGAAAGGTGTGCAGGGACATGACCCGCATGCGAATCGAGAGCGGTTCGTCGCGCACGTTCAGCACCTTCGTGAAGAGGAAGGGCCGGCCAGTCTGTGGGAATTCGATGCGCAGCGAACGGATGCCGGCGACGCGTGTTGGTTCGACGGCGGCAGGCAGACCCATCAGCCCGGATTCTGCAGTTGTGGCCGGAGCGTTTGTGGCAATTCCGAACCCGCCGCCACCAAAGCCTCGACCGCCGAAGCCGCCGCCAAGCGCCGGTGCGGCTGCCGGACGTTGAGGTGGCGGGGCAGATTGTGCGCGTGCGGTGAAGAGTTGACCTCGATCGATGGCTTCACGCTGTTGACGCCCGGCGATTTCTTCCGGCGACGCCCTTCGCACAAGACCGCGCTGCGACATTTCGCCAAATTGCGCCGCGGTGATTTGTTGCACGCTGCCATCGGCCAGCAGCACGTTGCAGTGGCCATTGACAATCGGAGAATAGGCCAGCACAGAATCGGGTTTGAGATTCCCGACCATCATGCCGCCGCCGAGATAAATGTAGCGCTGACCGCTCTCGGGATCGTACGTGATCTTGTCCGTGCTGAGTTCGTTCATCATCTCCTCAAATGAAACGGGGAGGCGATCACCGTTGTCACCGGCGAAAATGTTCGCGGCCAGTCCGATTTGCTTGAGGTTGTTGACCGAGCTAATGCGCTGTGCCTTCGCTTTGGCTTTTGAAAGCGCGGGCAGCATCATGGCCGCGAGCACCGCGAGAATCGCAAGCACAGCGAGCACCGTAATGGCACCGCTCCAACCCTTGCGCGCGGATGAAATCACCAATGCAATCACCAGAAGCGCCAGGACACCGATGACGAGAATCGCTCCGCCGGCTTCGCGCAACACCTGAACGTAGAACGCGAGGAACCGTTGCCACGCATCCAGCAATTCGTAAGTTGTGCCCTGGGCGACGTTCATGCTGCCGCCAAAGCCTGACAGCCGAAACGTCGGCGGAACAAAAAGCTGCCACTCTGCGTACGTGTTCGGCACGTCCGTGCGCGGCGCGGTGAGATTCAACGTGTGGCTCCAGCGTGCTGCGAGCGGGCTGTTGGTCTCGGCGTAAAGGATGTCCACGGCGAATGCCTGATCGCGGTTTAAGTCGCGAGGCAGAGAGACCATCACTTGTTCACCGTTGCGTTCGGGTTTCACGGGCTGGCCGTTCACGTAGCAGCCCCACAGCGTCGCGTTGGCCGGGAGGATGAAACCTTGAAACTGCTTTTCGTTGTTTTTGACCATGAACGACGCCTGCGTGAGCATCTGCCCGTCGGCGTTGAGAACGGATGCGATCTGCGTGCGGTCCGCCACGGCTTCGAGGACGTGTTCCTCCTGATAACGTTTCACATTCACGCCGAGTTCGTAATCCTGCCCCGCATATTGGTAGGCGAGGACGACGGCGCGATTGATGAGTGAACGGTCACTGGACGCCAGTTCGCTCTCATCAATTCGGCGCAGTGATTCACCGGCGGGTTTGGCGTCCAATTGCAGGCTTGCAGCGGTGGTGACTGCAATCGAACCGGTCTCGCGCTCGACGCCGGTGACATGCACGCCCGCGATAGGCAGGAACGCGCCTTTCGGATTAAACTGGTAATCGTAAGTAACAACGAGCGTGTAGGCGCCCCAGGCCTTGTCCTGCAAGCCGATGGTCCAAATGACGGAATTCGTATCTCTGCCTGTTCCGGGCGCCTGCTCTTTGCGACGGATGTTCAGGCCGGTGAACTCGACGTTCTTGCAGTGGGCGGGCAGGCGGACCGTGAATTCCTGCACGCCTTGATTCAACATTCCGTAGCGAATCGTCGCGCTGCCACCGGCAATCCCGTCGCCAATCGTGACGAGGTTGAACACGTCTGCAATGACGCGGGCCGCGAGTCGTTCGCTCGTGAGCGCCAATTTCCAGTCCGGCTGATCGGCAGCGTAAGCGAGCAGTTCGTCCGAGGGCGCAGCCGAGCTTCCTGGCGCAATTGCCAAGGCGCGCGTCGGAATTTCACGGAGACCAGTGAGTTCTCCTGTCTTCAACCGCAGGCCCGGCGCTGAAGCAACCCCTATCTGCGCAGTTTCCTTGGCTGCCCCAACGACGCGCAGTGGGGCGAGTTCAACCCGTTCCGGAAATTGTTTCAGCGCCTGCTCCAGTTGCACTTCCAGAACGCGCGAGCCGAGGACGCGAGCCGAGAAACTCACGCGCAATCTGCCGTCGCTCGCTTTCCAATCCTCGACACCTTCGCCGTGCGCGTCCGCCACGGTGAACCCGGTTTGCGGCGCCAGGTCGAGGGAGTAGATGCCGGCCTTTTCCACGTTGAGAGTGAGGGTGTGAGAAACGAGCAATCGCGTCTCATCCATTCGCTCGCGCACTCGGTCGGAGACGTTGACGACCGGCTCAACACGCTTCAGCTTCAGCGCCAGCGCGAACGGACGACCATTGAAACGGTAGGCGGCCAGCGCATCACCAGGCGCATTGACTTGCCGAAGGCCGCTCAAGGATTCCACTTCCGCTTGCGTGTCTTCGGTCATGAGCGTGAGAGCTCCAGATTCCCGCTCAACCTCAAGCGGCTGCGGTGGATTGAGCGCGGTGGAGACGTCACTCGGAGTTGCTTCGACGGGCTGTTCGGAAAAGAGCGTGAGTTCGCAGGTCCTTTCCAGCGGTCTGATGAAATCTATGGTAAGAATTTGCCGGTCGCCTTCGACCACCGTGTGCCAATCGCGAATCTGGTCGCCGGCAAGTCGCGTGAGGGCCTGGCTCGTAGGCAGGGCAAGAATTAATTGCGCCGGATTTCCCTGGACAATCTCATAATGAAAGCGGCTGGTATATTTGATGACGCTGCGCGTGACTTGGGAGGTGATGGCGGAGTCCACGGTGAGGAGCGCCTTGCGCGTGACCTCGGCCACTTTGCCCTGCCAACGCAAAGCGACCGTGCGCTCCGCGCCGAGAAACCCTTTCACGCGCGAGACGCCGTTCGTTCGAAGCGAATCCACCGCCGTGCCGGAAAGCAACTGCAGCTCCATGCGGTCGCCGGTTGCTTCTGCGGAAACCGACGCAATAGTCGCCAGCGGTCCCGTGAACGAAACCTGGTTCCACGGTTCAGCGCGCTGAATTTTCGCGATCAGGTCCAGCTTGAATTTGAATTGCCCCGGGCGCGGGGTCACCAGCACATACCGGCTGCCATCGCGAACAATTTTCAGACCATCGGGCAGCCGCGAAGGGAGAACAGCAACGTCTCCATCGAACAATGTTGCCGAACTTTCGCCCTTCCTGGTGGCTTCGATGTCCAGGTTTATAGCGAACCGCGCTTCATCGTCGGACAATTTTCCGTCGTAGCGGACTTCGCGAATGGCGAGCGTATCTTCCGGAATTACTGCCAATACGGACGGCGAGTCGGAAGCAGCGACCGGCAAGGAACAGAACAGGCAGGCGGACAGAGTGGGAATAAGTTTGTTCATACGAAGCTCCGATTGGAAGTTGAACATCGTGGACCGAATTCCGCTTCATGAAATCGCTTTAGCATAGGCCACGCCTGATGACGTGACTCCCAAATCCCCCATTTTCGAATGGCTTTCATCTTATGCCGCGCGTGCAATGCGTGAAATTGACGCAAAGTGCGGATTTTTCACGCATACCGGCTAGGCGTTTACATTGAGTCAGACGGGGAAAGCCCGAGAATGCTCCCGCCGGAAAATCTGTTCAAACACGAGGGACTTAAATACAGTCTCAACCGGCATGGGTTCGGAAGCTGAATTGCTCGCGCGCTGCCGCCGAGGCGAAGCGGAGGCTTGGGACGAACTGTTTGATCTGCACTATGCTGCGGCAGGACGCTTCATCTTCCAGCTCGCGTCCGATTTTACGCATGAGGATGCCGAGGAAATCTGCCAGGAAACTTTTCTGTCCGTCATTCGCAGCATCGATTCGTTCCACGGCGAGAGCCAGTTTCAAACCTGGCTGTTCCGCATCGCCGCGAACAAGGCACGCGATTTCCGAGAACGGCGGAATGCCGTGAAACGCGGCGGAGGGCAGGTGCAGATTTCCTTGCAGGCGGAAGATCCAGAGAATGGCTTGAAACTCGATCCTCCCGGCAACGGCCTCGCTCCGGATGAGAGTCTGATTACTTCCGAACAGATGACGCTGTTGCATCAGGCATTGGATCAACTCGGCGAACCTTGCCGGGAAGTGATCGAGTTGCGTTACTTTGGTGACTTGAGTTACGAAGAGTTGAGCACCACCTTGAAACTGAATCCTAAAACGGTCAGTTCCCGCTTGAGCAAATGTCTTGACCGGCTTGAAGAACTGGCGCGTCGCGCATTTTCGCGGGAAAATCCGATGACTTCCCGTCTAACTCGTAGTTGAAAGAAATGGAACCGGAACGCCAAATCGAAAAACTGCTGCGAGCCAGCGCCAGAAAACGCCGTGAAGAAGCCGGCACGCCAAAGGAATTGCATCCGGCTGCAAGGCGAATGCTGCAGGCCGAAGTGGCCCGGCTCGCGCGAAAGCCAAACAAAGGAAGTCTTCTTCTGGATTTGTATAATCTTCTTCGACCAAGGCTCGTGTTCGTTTTGTGCGCGCTCGCAGTGTGTTTCGTCAGCGTATCGCTGCTCTTGCCCGCTTTAAGCAAGGTGAAATCAAAAGCGATGGTTGCTTCAAACCCTGCTCGCGAAGCCCGGCTTGCCAGAACTGATGAACAGCCGCCGACGGCAACGGCGCCATCGGGATCAGTCGAACGACTTGTATCACGTCAGCCTGGCGAGTCGAGCAATGCCGATGCCGTGACAGCAGCCGGGGCGGTCCAGCCTGTGGAAACAGTGACGGGCGCGAATCCTCGCGGCACCATCGACGTGGCACTCGCCGGCGAAGAAAAGAAAGCCGAAAACCAGCCTGCGAGTCCGCCAGCTACAAGCCTTGGTCGCTTTGGCAGGGGCGGAGGCGGCGGCTCTGGCAGAGGCGGGTTTGGTGGTGGCCGATCCGGCGGAGGTGGTGTGGCCTCTCTCGGCCAAAACACCTCTCCAAACAAAAGCGCTGCGGAATCTGTGTCCAAGGACGCGGCAAGACTTGAACGGGACACGAGCAACGTCGCGCTGTCTTTTACGAACAGCGGTGACTTCGGCATCGCGAACGGGGTCGCATCGAACTCGTCGGTGGACAAGGAGGCGGCGGATCGACGAAACATGGGTTTGAATGATTCTCAAGGTGCAAAGCCAACCGCCACGGCAGCGCCCGGTGCTCAGTTCGAGCAAGGCTACACCTCCGGTTATTATCGTTCAGCGGCGCAGGCGAACGCGGCCGATGACGAATCGGTCACGCGGCAACAGTTCGTAAATGCCGGGAATCAACAGCGCACCCGAGCGCAGGCTTCCAATTCTCTGACGAATGCGCTTCCCCTTTTGAATAATTTTAACGTCGTTCAGCGAGGGAACGAACTTCAAGTTGTGGACGAGGACGGCTCCGTTTACAACGGATTTGTCGAATCCACGAACATGATTCAGATGAGCGCTGCGATCGGCAGAGCGCAACCAGCCGCCCGTCCTGAAACAGTTTTGAACACCGCCGGGCAGGCGACGCCAACGGAACAAAATTATTTCTTCCTCGTAAGCGGAACGAATCGGAGCCTCAAGCAGAACATTCGTTTCAGTGGCAATTTCGTCGCTTCAGAGAACGAAGCGCAATTCAACCTGCAAACGAACGCGCAGATTCAAAATCAATTCCAGAAAGCCATTCAGAACGCCGCTACGAACCTGATGAAGGTCCCTCTTGCCAATTACCGCATCGACGGCACGGCCGAGTTGGGAAACAATCAGAAGCTTCAAATCAACGCCGTGCCTTCACCGCCGCCGGCACCTTGATTTTCTGAGGCAACCTCAACTATTCCAGAATTGAGCGGAACCGGACGAAACCGTATAGTCCGACCAACAATTTCGTCATCGGAAGGAAACCAAATGGAATATCGCGAACTCGGACGGACCGGCTGGAAAGTCTCGACAATCAGTTTTGGCGCGTGGGCCATCGGGGGAACGTGGGGCGCGGTTGAGGACAAGGAATCGCTGGCGGCACTGCATCGCGCGTTGGATTCGGGAGTGAATTTCTTCGACACTGCAGATGTTTACGGCGATGGCCACAGCGAACGACTGCTGGCGCGCTTGCAAAGAGAGCGACGCGAGGAATTTCACATCGCCACCAAGGCGGGACGGCGGTTGAATCCACACGAAGCGAGCGGGTACAACCGCGAGAATCTCACCGCGTTTGTCGAACGCAGTCTGAAGAACCTCGAAACTGGTTCGCTGGAACTGCTGCAATTGCATTGCCCGCCCACGGCGGTTTTTTACATGCCGGAGGTCTTTGAGATTGTGGATGACCTCGTGAAAGCGGGGAAGGTGCGGCATTACGGCGTGAGCGTGGAGAAAGTGGAGGAAGCGCTAAAAGCTATCGAGTATCCGAACGTGAAGACGGTGCAGATCATCTTTAACATCTTCCGACAGCGTCCGGCGGATTTGTTTTTCGCGGAAGCGCAGCGGCGCAAAATCGGGATTCTCGCGCGGCTGCCGCTTTCGTCGGGTTTGTTGAGCGGCAAAATGACGCGCGCTAGCACGTTCACACCGGACGACCACCGGAACTTCAATCGGTACGGCGAAGCGTTCGATCGCGGCGAGACCTTTTCGGGACTGGATTTTGAATTCAGCCTGCAAACGGTTGAGGAGTTGCGACCGCTTGTGCCGAAAGGGATGAGCCTGGCGCAATTCGCGTTGCGCTGGATCCTCATGTTTCCGCCGGTGACGTGCGCGATCCCCGGAGCAAAGCGTCCGTCGCAAGTGGATGAAAATGTCGCCGCAGCCGATTTGCCACCGCTCACGCCAGTGACGATGGCGAAAATTCGCGCGCTCTATGAGGAGAAGGTGCGCCCGCGCGTGCATCATTACTGGTAAGAATTCTATTGCGCGGGAAGAATTCTAATTTCTTTTTGAAATGCAGCCCAACAATAACGACATACACACGCAGCCGCAAACCGACGCCACAAAAATGCAGACAGCCTGATAAGCTGATAATGGCATGAAGAGAGAATTCGGACCCCACACAATCCAGGTAGGAGATTGGTAGCCTCGGATACCGGTACTGATAGCCGGTCTCGGTCTTTATCGTTCAGTTCGGATCATAAATGTTAGGAGGCTCTCCACACGCGCTGATAGCCAGAAATGCCGAACAAACAAATTCCAGCAATTCGATCTTAATTGCTTTTATGTCGCATGGCGCTGTGTAGCCTCAGATTGCAGTGAATCGTTTTTTGGTGGTTCGGATTGCTTTTCCTCTTGAGCAGCCAGTTGCTCCGGCGGCACGGTTGCAAGCCCCGGATCGGCCGTCAGCGGCGCGGGCGGTTTTTCAATAGCAATTCTTCTGAGTTCATCCGCAGCGGGCAGACTCTCCAGATTCGGCAGGCCAAAATATTCGAGGAATAGCGCCGTCGTGCCATACGTCGGCGGACGCCCCACAACTTCCGCTCGGCCCACCTGTTCCACGAGTCCGCGTTCCGTTAGCGTCTGCATCGTGCCGTCCACATTCACGCCGCGAATCTGTTCCACTTCGGCGCGCGTGATCGGCTGGCGATATGCGATGATGGCGAGTGTTTCGAGCGCGGGTTGCGAGAGCCGCGGTGGGCGGGCCTTGACGCCAACGAGCGCCTTGAGCCACGGGCCGAACTCCGGCTGCGTTACGAACTGCCAGGACCCGGCGATGCAGACGAGGCGGTAACTGCGTTTCGTGTCTTCATGTTCTTTTGCCAACTGTTCCAGCGCGGCGGTGATTTCGCTCTCCTTTGTCTTCCTAAACGCTTTGACGGTCGTGTCGGCATCATCCTGTTCGGCGGCATTCGCGAGCACGTCGCGGAGTTCCTTCACGTTGAGTGGTTTTTGGGCGGAGAACAAAAGGGCTTCGAGAATAAACTTCAAATCCATGTTATGCGGTCTCGGTGTTCGATGAGGTTAGCTGCCAGGGAGCAGGGCCGGGCGCGTCCCGTGCAACGGTCAGTGCCGCGTGTGCTGCCGCGGATTGGGTGCTGCGGCAGATTTCGATTTCACCGAACGGTTCTGGCTGCGCGCACACGAGCTGTTTGAGCCGGATTAATTCCAGCAACGCGAGAAAAGTGCAGATGACTTCCGAGCGGCTGGTTGCTTCAGCAAACAATTCTGAGAATTTCAGCGCCGTCTTTTCAGCGATTAGCTTCAGCAGATATTCGATCTTCTCGCTGACTGTCCACTTGTCCTCATAAATCTCGCGCGCGTCCTCACGTTTGCTGAATCGTTGGAGAACGGTGTTCACCGCATTGAGCAGGTCGAAAATAGAAACGTCTGGTTTGGGTAGTGGCGCGTCAGACGCGAATTCGAGTTTCGCAGGCTGCCGGGGGAAAACGTTTTCCTGCTGAGATTCCAGTGCCTGCAATTGCGCGGCGGCGTCCTTGAATTTCTTGTATTCGACGAGCTGCCGAATGAGTTCCCAGCGCGGGTCTTCGCCTTCCTCCTCGCCTTCGATCTGCGCCTGTTGATCCACAGGCAGCAGCTCGCGGCTCTTGATATACATCAGCGTTGCAGCCATGACGAGAAATTCGCCTGCAATTTCCAGATCGAGCATGCGCATCGTGTCGATGTACTCGATGAATTGTGTGGCGAGCCTGGTGAGGTTGACCTCGTAAATGTCCACTTCCTCTTTCTTGATGAGGTAGAGGAGCAAATCGAGCGGGCCTTCGAATATTTCGAATTTGTACTTTGTATTCGGCCATGGCGACGGGCTGCTGAACCGAGCGAATGCTAAACACGCGGCGTGAACGTTTGCAATGCCAGACATGGTTGCGAAGCGGGTTCGTTTTCTGAGTCAAGAGGCATTGGAAGAAAATTAAATTCAGTCTCACAATAGCGGGATACGAGTTGACAAAAAACGTCATCCACATACAATTGCACTATTCGGGTAGCAGTACGTTTCTTCAGCGGGGTTCCCCACCCCCACCTCCTTGGCGTCTGCTGCCCGAATTTTTTGAGGCTTCAACTTGACGGGATGGAAGGCTTTTCATAGGTTCTCGTGCCCCGCGCGGGGGCGTAGCTCAATTGGTTAGAGCGCTGCCCTGTCACGGCAGAGGTTACGGGTTCGAGCCCCGCCGCTCCCGCCATTCACCATGTTTTGACCACTTGCGACGGGTAGCGTCAGAACGTGACTTCCACCAATGTTCACAGGGGTTTTATCCACTTTTTTCCCGCCACTCGTCGCGACAGGCAAAGACACGATTTGACTGGTTGCGCCTAAATTTTGGGAGGCTATTTGGGAGGCTCCAGCGGCGTAGCTGGGAAGCGAATCAATCGCGCTCCAGGTGCCGAGCAGATTCTCGTCGGTGTAAACCTTGTCCGTCAGCCGGCGGTCACTGTGACGCATCAAGGCCATCGTAAGCCGGCTTGCTACCCCGGCGCGCGCGCTTGCTCGCGCGTGGCGAAGAGGCAGCGATGCACCTCGGGAAGCGTGTAACCGCCGGGCAATAGGAACAGGTTCACAATGGCGACGAGCGATTCTTTCGCCAGAATCAGAAAAGGCGCGGCAAGATAGCTCAGGAGAATTCCGCGAATCTGAAATCTCAGGACCAGTTGCCAATAAACCCAATAACTCAACAGCCCGGCGCCGAACAGCATCAGGGTGCGGAGCGCCACAGGCCAGATTTCGGTGGCCCGTTGCGAACGCAAGACCGAGTCAGGCGAAACCAGCACCCACGACATGGCTCCAAGGTCGGTTGACCGTCAACGCGTGGACATCGTAATAGAATTCCTTGGCTCCGTGTTCGTTGGCATGATGATTCGCAGTCCTTGGAACCCGTTGTAGAGTGCGGCCACGCGGTGCGTTGAAGTGTCCATCGTCGGTGCAAAGTTGCTGAGCAAAACCCCATTGGATGAGAGGTCGTCGAGCGATCCGTGCGTGCCACCCATCCGCATGAGCGAACTGAGTTGCTTGAGCAGCCGACTGCAATGAACGTAGCCGTTGGTCAAACTGATGAGAATGCTTGCGGGATTCGAGACGACCTGCGTATGGCCTCGCACGATGCGCTCCGGCGCGAGTGGATAACGGTGCGTGAGAGTTTCGCGCATCCAGGCATCCGCCGGGGCGAAGCCATCGGAATCGAACTGGTGATTTCGCGCCAGCGTGTCGAGCACCAGTTGGTAGCCGAGCGGATCGCCACGTTCCGGAACGTAACGGAAGAAGTTTTGTTCGGGTTTCCATTCGATGCGGGCGCGCTCGTGCCTCGCGTTCAGAACCACGAATTGATGCGGGTGCCCCATGACTTGTGCGGACAAACAATCCATTCCCTTCAAATCGGGGAGCAGTTCGGCGAGCCTTTCTGTTTCCGAAGGAGCGCAGTGGATTTCCACCCAGGATTCGATGCCTACGGTGGGAAGGACAACGTCCCTCGCAGTGGTAATTCGATCGGTTACACGATAGCCAGCTTTCTTTAGAAACTCGGGAATCGGCGTACGCTTCCTCGCGCCGGCGTGATCGTTGCCGTGATCGGAAAGAATCAGGATTTCAAGCTGCCGGCCTTCGCTGGCCCGGTAACGTTCGCAAAGTTTCTTCAGTTCGCCATCGAGGAGGCAAAGCAGCTCAAAAATATCTCCAAACGTGTGCTGCGCGTCATCGCTGGAGGCAATCAAGGCATAAAAATTTTCGCTACCGTCGCGCGTTTGGAGAAATTTCTTCACCAGTTCGTGAACTTCGTATTTAAAGGTCGCTCGCGGACGAAGATACCCCATCGCCCGACGGAAGCCGCTCTTCATTTCCCACTGCATTTGCTGCTCATACTCCTTCGAGGTGGTGACACCATTCCGGCGGACCTCCGACCCGGCAGTTGCGTTGAAATAGGTCGGCTGGTAGCCGGGCAGTGGGCGGTTGCCGAGCATTTCAGTCCAGGCGACATCGCTGGCCGATGGAAACGTGGAGATCATCCGACTGACCGGAAAGTATCCCTCGTGAAAACCCTGTCGGGTGAACCGCCAGCCGTGCGAATTCGTGTACGTAACCCCTGCCTGCAACGCCTTCATGTCACGATAGGCAATACCATCCAGCAGCAGCACCAATCGCTTTGGAAGCGCCGCCATATAGCCGGTGGAGGAAAACCCGGGGATTCCTAGAAGCAAAAGAACCATTGCGGCAAGGCTTGGGCCGCCGCATCGGGGTAGATGATTTGCAGGGAAAGGGATCTGAGTCCCTTCGACGGCGACATTCGTCGCACTTTCCATGTCACTCTTGTAGCACCAATGAAGCAATTCGCAACGTGTCAGTCTTGATGGGAACTATCTACGTGGCTAGTGCCCGTAATGTCCCAGAACCAGTGGTGCCGCCGCGTATCTCGACTTTTCCCACGTCCATTGGTGGCTGGCGGTGTCGGGGCGCACGCTTGCAGCCCGCCGTTGATCGCGAGCAGAAACGGAAAGTAACATTGTCCAGTTCCGCTGGCAGACAAAGGTCGGGTTTCCGATCACTTACTTCTTACCCAAATCCTGTCCGAGCCCGAACCACCCACTCAGCATGCCGATTCTAAAGCCCCGAAGCGCGATAAAAGCGCCAATCGTAAAAAGAGGCGTTGGGATCGGTCACATCCGCAAAGCCGCTGATCGGTGCCACCTGATCAACGAAATCCCAGGAGACGAAATCGCTGGTGGCTTCGATGAGATACTGCTGTCCATCCGTGCCGAGCAGACGAAATTGAAAGCCACTCATCGTCCAGGCAGGCATCACGAGTTGTGGTGGAGGAGCGAGGGGTGGCGGCAGACCGGCCAGTCCGTAGGCAGCGAAGCCTCCTTGGAACGCACCGCCAACGTGGACTTTGTCCGCCCCGACGGTGATCACCTGAACGTAACCGAGGCCGAGAGTACCACCGGGACGTTCGGGACCCGGATCCCACGACGTCCTGTTCCCGGTGGCGATTTCGAGTTCGAAGATCCTGCCGCCGGCATAGCCACCAATATCGTTGAATGCTGCGCCTCCAATCAGCAGCGAATTGGTCCCAAGCAAAGCCAGGGAGTAAACACCGCCGCCGCTAAAGTCATAAGCGGGATTTGGAAAATTTAGCAGGTCGCCGGTGGTGTGATTGAGCGCAGCAAAATTGGTCCGGTTCTGGCCGGAAATCCGGTTGAAAAGGCCGCCGACATAGAGGGCGTTGGCGTCGGCAACCAGAGCATAAACGGTGCTTGCACAACGGGGATTCCACGCAGTGGCCGCGCCGGTGTTGGGATCAAGGGCAGCGAGATTTGTCATTTGCACTCCACCGATTTGCTTGAACGTCCCGCCTGCATAGATGACACCGTTCCCTTTGGCGAGGGCATAGACGATCGAATTGGGAAGGGGATTCCAAGGGGTCGCCAACGCCGTGCTCGTGTTTAATGCCACTGCGTTTGTTCTGAGGGCGCCGCCCATCGGGCCAAACGCACCGGCGATATAGAGCGTATCCCCGGATAGAAGCATTGTGTAGATGCTGTTAACGGAGTTTGGCGCCACAATGGGATTTGGATTCCAAGAGGTGGCAGCGCCTGTGGTCGTGTTCAAGGCAGCGATCCCCTGCCGGACCTGGCCTCCGATATTTGTGTAGTAGCCGCCTACGAAGAGAACTGTGTTGGAAGCGATAATGGAATGAATCGCAGTGTAGTATTCCATGCTCGCATCCCAAGGTGAGACGGCGCCGGTCGTGGCATCGAGGGCGGCGATGTTGTTGCGTTTTGCACCGCCGATGCTGCCGAAATCGCCCGACGTTAAAATCCGATCCCCCACAGGAATGACATGCCTCACGACGGCATTGGCGCCGGGATTGAAGCCGGACTGCGCAGTGCCAGTGGAAGGATCAAGAGCAGCGATCCGGAGCCGCGGCTGGCCACCGCAAAAGGTAAAAGTACCACCCACGTAAACGGACGAGCCAGAGTATGCCACGCTAAACATACCGCCAGCGGTCGGGTTGCCAACGAGGCCAACGCCTGGATTCCAACTGGTCGCATTTCCGGTGGTCGTGTCAATGGCGCCAAGTCCGGGGCGGCTGTTGGAGCCGAGTGCGTTGAAGAAACCTCCAACGTAGAGCGTGTTTCCAGAGAGCGCGAGCGAGTTCACCTGGCCGTTGGGCCGGTCATTGGGAAAGGAGAGAGCGTTCCCGGTCGTCGCATTGACCGCGGCCAGATTGGTGCGGTTCTGACCACCAATTCTCGTGAATTGACCGCCCACGTAAAGCGTGGATCCGCTCACAAGTAAAGCCGCAGGTGGACCATTCGGGTTGGGACTAAATGGCAATGCGTTGCCACTCGCATCCAGCGCGGCAAGGTTCGTGCGATTCTGGCCGCCAATGCTCGCAAAGGTTCCGGCAACATAAATGTTACTGCCGATGACTGCCAAAGCCTTTATCTGCGCGACGAAGGAGGAGTTCGGGTTCCACGAAGTGACAGCACCGGTCGAAGCATCGACCGCACCGAGGCCGTTGCGCGGGGATCCTGCGATGCTGAAGAAACCGCCTGCTAAATAAAGCGTGTTGCCCGCCAAGGCTAAAGCTGAAACGCTGCCTGGCGAAATCGTGGGGCTCCAATTCGGATCGACGGTCTTATCGGCAAGAAGGTGGGCAATCCCGTAGCGTGACATGCCACCCACCATGGAGAAGTCCCCGCCTATAAACATCCCACCTGCTCCGTCGGGAATGGCAATGTTGATCGGTCCATCCGCTTTCGGATAGGAATCATCTCGCGCGCCAGTGATCGGATCGAGGAAAGCGCTTTGGCCGGTTTCGGGGCCGACGTAGTGGAACTCGCCGCCGATGTAGATGACGCCATTGGCTTCGGCGACGGCATAAACGTAGCCATCCGGGTACCAAAGGTTCGTCAGGATATTGTTTGAAATTGCGCCGGCTCGAGCAGGCTGCTCCAGCCAGAGCGAGGTCAACAGGAAGACGAATAGGCGATGCGGGCATACAGCTCTCGATTTCATAGGCTGTGTCAGTCTTTGGGGTCGGCCCGTGAGACTAGAAGAACGGCGGGGAACTTCAAGCATTTTTGATGTCGACTAACACGCGCGGGAGGGGGTCGCCCGAATTCGCAGCTTGGAGTCGTTTAAAGACTTCACTCGGCAATTCTTCGTTGGGTCAATACCGAGTTTGCCGGGGAGCGCGACTCTGCGAATCGCAGCGGGTGGGGCGGGGCTACTGACGAGCCGGCTTGCGAGGACGCTCGCTCCACCAACACATGCGGAGATGCTGTGGGTCTCAGACCCGCGCTCCGAGTAGCAGCCCCGGCGGGGCGGCATCTTTGCAGATGTGAAATGAAAACGGATTCAAGCTCCGTCAGGAGCGGCATCTGTAGCGTCGGGCTGTGACCGACGACAGCGGCCAGCAAGACCGGCGCTCACAGAGCGCCGCTACAACGGACTATGCCGCCCCTACGGGACTGTAGCCTTCACCCGTGGGAACGGGAGAAGGTGGCGTAGCCGGATGAGGGTTGTGTGGAACGCAGGCGTGAATTCTACAAAGATTTCGCTCCTGACGGAGCTGCGCGCGGCGGGTGGGAACGGAACGGTGGCCGTCTGCAAAGACGCGCCGCCGGACATCCCGCGTGGTGGAGATTGCGAAAAAATTCGGGCTGGAAATCCTGCCGCCGCTGGGCGCGTGAGCAACCGCAAGTCGTCGCGGTTTTCAAGAACTGACGACTAAACCCAGCGGCGAACGCACTGTTTGTAATCGAGATATTCGCGTCCAAATTTTGCCGCCAGCACGCGTTCTTCGGGCAGAATTTGAAAACGGTGCATGAATAACGCAAATACGATTGGCCCGATCCCCGTCACCGGCACGGCCAGAAACACCGCCCAGACTGCGAGCAACGCCGTGAGGCCAACATACATCGGATTGCGCGAGAGCCGATAGATGCCTCCAGTCACGACGCGCGAAGCCCGGTCAATCTGTACCGGGTTGATCGTGGTCCTGGCGGCTCCGGAATGCGATAATCCCGCCGAAGCCAAACATCAAGGCAATCACACCCAGCGCCAGCATCAATCCGATGCGCAGACGTGATTCGACGGCAATGGGCGATTGAATTTTTGCCGCGCCCCACATCGTCGCGGCAATGATCAGCATCAAGACTGGCGGGGGAATTTTGTTTTCGAGTGCTTTCATATTTTTGATGAGTTGGAGTTTAACTGGGAAAACATTTGCCAAACGCCAGCAGCCATTTCGGATTGCCCCGCAGCCGGATTTTTCGGGTGAACAGCGCCCACAACAAATTCTTTTCCTTCGCCAGAAATCCAAGCCACGTTTCCGTGTCAGCGATGATGTGAATATTGCACGACGCCGTTCAGGCCGGGTTCGACTTTGATGGTCCCGGCGCGAATGACCACCGTCACGTCGGCGGCTTCGCTGCCCGTGAAAGTGAAATGGTAGGTCGCGTCCAGTTGCCCGGCGGCGTGCCGCTGAAATGAGTTACGGCATTCCTTGCAGAGACGGCCGCGATGCTGCGCGGACGAAGCGAATTGCGAACGTGCCGCACGGTCTTGTGCGGATAACGTTTTTCCACGTGCGCCTCGGCGTCCGAACCGGGAATGACATAGACGCGGCTCGCGCTTGGCCTGCAACGGGCGCATCACTTCATCCATGAAATCCTTTTTCGATGCCAGAAAAGGGCCGATCACATCGTCCCCGGCGGGACATACCGCCATGCAATAAGCGGCCTTGTAATTCGGACCGAAGCCGAGACTCTGCCACGTCGAGACACTTTCCGAATCTTTCACGCGCCGCCGGTAATCCCGCCCGTTGCGGCTGTCGGCGATGGTCTCGACCCAATCCGCAAATCCGCTCATGAACTCGCGGTAGTTGTGCGTGTAGCACGCGGAGAAATCAAAATGGCCGTCCGCGCCGATCGCGCCCACCGGACACGCCGCCACGCATAACTTGCACGTCAGGCACGGATTGTAATCCAGCTCCTTCGTGTAAGCACTGACCTCCGCCGCCAGCAAAACCGTGCCGAGCGAAATGAAATTGCCGAACTTAGGATGAATCACGTTGCGGTGAATGCCCATGCGCCCCAGGCCGGCGGCCACCGCGACCGGCTTGTGCGACACGACCCACATGCGCTCGGTCATCCAGCGGTCGGCTTCCATCGGAAAGCCGGTCGGCGGATTCAACGCGCGGATGCCGGCGCGTTCCAGCGCGGCCATGATGCGCCGTGCCACCTCGTTCGTTTCGTCGCTCTGGTGATGGAATTCATTGTTTGCAACCGAGCGCGCCGGACTGCGGATGTTGTCGCGGTTCATCCGCAGAACAATACTGATGAGGCTGCGCGTGCGGGGAAACGTCGCGCTCGATGTGCGGACGTTCGTCGGCCAGCGACGGGCGCTCCAGTTCCACAAACCCAACATCATCCGCGCCCGCCTCCAGACACAATTGCCGCAGCCACGCGCCGTCGAGGACGGAAGGCGGATTCAAACCCGGCACGGCGGCCAGTTTTAGTGTGTATATGCACACTGTTTTCCAGGTCGGACATCAGGATGGTGAGTTCATGGTATTGGTCTGGGTTAGTTGAGCGCCAGCGCGGCGCGTTCGAGATCGCGGAGAATTTCCGTCCAGCGCTCCTTGCCGAGCGTCCGGATGACTTTCTGCTGGGCGACCTGCCAGTCCGGCAGAAATTTTTGCAGCGCCGTCCGGCCCTTGGCCGTGAGCGCGAGACTGACCTTGTTGCCGCGGCCCTTGCCGGTGGATTTCACCAGGCCGTCGCGTTCCAGCGGACGCAGATTGCGCACGAGCGTCGTGCGGTCCATGCCCAGCCAGTCGCTCAACTCGGCCATGTTCGCTTCCGGCCTGGCGGACAACGCGGCCGAGGATGGGCGTTTGCGTGGGAAGCAGCCCGTGCTGATTCAACTCCGACACAAAGAACTGCGAGAACGCGCGTGACACCCAGCGCAAGTTGAAGCACACGCAGTTCTCCATCGAATTCAAATCAAGCTCTTTCGGCATGTTGATGTGTATATGCACACGTATGGGAAAAATGTCAAGCGGGAAGATGAATGAAAATTGTCTCAACTGGAAAGACGGCGAATCCGCCACAACCGCCGGACATCCCGTGCGGGGTGGCGATGGCGAAAAAATTTGGGCTGGAATTCCTGCCGCAGCCCGGCGGGTCGATATCGTTGTAGATGTGAAATGAAAACGGATTCAAGCTCCGTCAGGAGCGGCATATCTTCGCCCCGACGGGGCTTGAGATTTTTTCTGAGATGCGTTCTACAAAGATTTCGCTCCTGACGGAACTATGCGCGGCGGGCGGTCGCCGTCGGCAAAGACCCGCAACCGCTGGCGGTTGTGATTCTTGTCGCGGGTGGCGAGAAAGAGAATTTTTGCTATCAGTTCCGGACGAGGAATTTTTATGAGCAACATGAAAGCAAAGAACACCATCTGCCTTTGGTTTAACAAAGATGCGCAGGATGCGGCGCGCTTTTACGCGGCCACTTTCCCCAACAGTGAAGTAACAGCGATTCACAAAGCCCCGGGCGACTTTCCGGGTGGCAAGGAAGGCGAAATCCTCACGGTGGAGTTCACCGTCTTCGGCATTCCGTGCCTGGGTATCAACGGCGGGCCTCAATTTTCACATACCGAGGCTTTCTCCTTCCAGATTGCGACGGACACCCAGGAGGAAACGGATCGCTACTGGAATGCGATCGTCAGCAACGGCGGCCAGGAAAGCGCGTGCGGCTGGTGCAAAGACCGCTGGGGAATCTCCTGGCAAATCACGCCGCGCGTGTTGATGGACGCGATGGCGGCCGGCGGCGCTGAAGCCAAACGCGCCTTCGCAGCGATGATGGACATGGGCAAAATCGACATCGCCAAAATCGAGGCCGCGCGCCGCGGCTGATGGGAACGACGGCGTTGGGGTTGGACTAACAACCAATCAAGGTTTCCAATCAGACATAATCTGCTCGAACGCAGCCCAACTTCCAAACAGAGTCGCGTAAATGGGGCTGTTCACTCGATAGTTCCTGTCGATTTCAATCTTGGTTGGTTTGCGGCCAAGCCTTCTGGCGAGGCGTTCATATTGGTAGAGCAAGATTCTCCGGATGTTGTGGCGAGTCGCGTAGGCCGGATCGAGCGTCTGACTGGCGAACACTTCAATGACCCGGTCGTCGAAGGTGACCTCGCATCCTAGCGGCAGATTAAGAATCTCTTTTCTCGTTCTCGTGCCACCAAGACCTGCCTGTTCATCTTCTTCAAAGGGAAGAAGGCCCTGATAATCGAGAATCCTGTGCGCGTTTTTGAAGTTGCCGATGAAGTCGATGACGGTGCAGTGCGACTTCCCGACGTATTTACGCAGTCCACGGCCAAGTTGCTGATAAAAGATTCGCTTCGATTCCGTCGGTCTCAAAAACAGCAAGCATTCGATGAACGGCAAATCTGCTCCCTCATTCAACACATCCACAACGCAAAGAATGGGCACAGTCCCATTTTTGAAATTGACCAACATTTGCTGGCGGCTCTGTCTGTCCGTTTCAGACGTGTAAACTGCCGCAGCGATACCTTCCGAATTGAGGCTGGCAGCAACGCGCTCCGCGTGCTTGATAGAACAGCAAAAGGCAACCGTCGGCTTTCCTTCGGCCTTCTCACGCCACTTCCGAATTATTCCGCTGTCTCGCTGCGGAACTATGAGCGCCTTTTCGAGGTCGCGAATACTGTAAGTCAGCCCGTTGTGTTTGATTTGGGTGTAATCGACGTCATCAAAACAACCGTAATAGTGGTAAGGGCAGAGAACTCCGGTCTCGATTCCAAAGCGAAGCTCGTAGCTGACGATAACGTTGCCATTGCAAAGCTGAAGAATATCCTGGCGGTCGCCCCGAAACGGAGTCGCTGTAAGTCCCAAAAGAAAACCCGGCTGAATGCATTCGATGAGCTTCCGATAGGACTTCGCAGCAGCATGATGGAACTCGTCGATTACAACGTAATCAAATTGACCGGCTGACAGCTTCGCCAAGTTTTCCGCGAGCAGTTTGATAGTCGCGATGTTGATGCGATTCAATTGACGGAATGAAGCTGCTCGCTCCAAGCGCACGACACTATCCACACCAAACTTGGCTTCAAATTCGGACTGAGCCACGTCCAAGATTTCATGCGTGTGCGCAACGTAAAGAACTCGGGTCGGGTTTAGTGTCTTGGCGTCCTCGGCTGAGATTCGCGTTTTGCCGCTGCCTGGTGGTAACACCACCAACCCAGTTTTCTGTTTCAATGCGTGGGCTGTTGATAAACCCTCTAACGCTTCCTTCTGTAGCAAATTCAGAATCCGCTTCGGCGGCGAGTATCCGCATTTGCATCGTCCGGCAGAAATTCGACTGGCGTCACGCGGGCATAGGAATCCGTGGGCGACGAAGAGCCGCGCCAAATCCACCACGTCAAAAATCGAATAGTGGCAGCCAATCTCTTCGCAGGTCGTGCAAAACTGCTCTTTCGCCGGGTCGAGGATAGTTCCCGGTGCGGCGAAGACTGCGAACTTCAAGCCATCGATTTTCTTTAGTCGGTAAATCTGATGTGAAACGTCGGCTTGTCGAACAGTTGAGAATGACTTCCCTTTCAGAATAAAAGCTGCCAAGCCGTGCTTACCTTTAACCGTGGCCCTGTGGGTGAAGATGTCAGCGATTTCCATTGGGCCATGCGGTGTCTCGCCGAAGTCGGCGAGAATTGAACGAAGGAAAGGTTCTAACTCCTCTCGCTCATCGAGCTTCTTTACCACACGAATAAGTTCAGGCGTCACATCTGAGGCGGAGAAATCCTTTGCCTCTTTGAAGTTGTCGAAGGCTTCAATTGGAATCAGTAAGCTCATTCTATTTTTGCGCTTTCAATCTGAGCCTCCTCACGTCGGCTGCTACGGATTGAAAAGCTTTTCCACCTTCGCCTTCACCGCCGCATCCATCTTGATGAGCGGCGGCCAGGGGCGTTTGAAGCCTTCGCCGGGCAGTTTCTTCGTCGCGTCAATGCCGAGTTTGCTGCCGATGGCGATTTCGCTGGTGGCGTGGTCGAGCACGTCGGACGGGCCTTTGGTGAAGATGCTGTCGCGTTGCGGGTCGGTGTTGGCGCAGAGGCGGAAGAGGACTTCGCTGGTGTTGTGCACGTCCACGTCGTCGTCCACCACCACGATGTATTTGGTGAACATCATCTGCCCCATGCCCCAGAGGCCGTGCATGATTTTGTAGGCCTGCATCGGGTAGGTCTTCTTGATGCTCACGAAGACGAGGTTGTGGAAGACGCCTTCGGCCGGCAGCGCGATGTCCACGATCTCGGGGAAGTTCATCTTGAAGATGGGCAGGAAGAGTTTCACGGACGCGCCGCCGATGTAGAAGTCTTCCATCGGCGGGATGCCGACGATGGTGGCGGGATAGACGGCGTCCTTGCGGTGCGTGATGGCGGTGACGTGGAAGACGGGATACGGCTCGGGCAACGTGTAATAGCCGGTGTGGTCGCCGAACGGGCCTTCGTCGCGCAGCGGCTCGGTCGGGTCAACGTAGCCTTCGATGACGAAGTCGGCGTTGGCGGGGACTTCGAGGTCGTTGGTCTCGCACTTGACGAGTTCGACGGATTTTTTGCGGAGGTAACCGGCGAGGAGGAATTCGTCGAGGCCGTCGGGCAACGGCGCGGTGGCGGCGAAGGTGAACACGGGATCGCCGCCGAGGAAAATGGCGACGGGCATGCGCGTGCCGGTTTCGTAGTAGCGGCGGCCGTGGCGCGCGCCGACTTTCTGGAGCTGCCAGTGCATGCCGGTGGTGCGGTCGTCGTAAATCTGGATGCGATACATGCCGACGTTGCGCTCGCCGGTGTCGGGGTCTTTGGTGACGACGCAGGGCAGGGTGATGAAGCGGCCGCCGTCGAGCGGCCAGCATTTTTGGATGGGCAGGTTGAGGAGAGTGGGAGGCGTTGACGAAGTTGACGGAATTGAGAATGGCTGAGCGGTGAGAGTTGCGAAGATGTGGGGCGCGGCTGGCCATGGCTCGGTGCGCGTCGCCGGGGCGTCGAACTTGTGAATGACTTCCTTGCACGGGCCGTCCTTCACCAGCTTCGGCTTGGCGTGGCGCAGATCGAGCGCGGTGCCGAGCAGCTTGATGGCCTCCCTGAAACTGGTCGGCGGCTTGGCTTTCATCAGCGAGCCGAGTTCGGCGGCGACCTCGTCCACGGAATTCGCGCCCAGGCTCATGGCCATGCGCTTGTGCGAACCCATCGTGTTGATCGCGACGGGAAAGGGCGACGACCGCGCCGTTGACGGTGGGCTTCTCGATGAGCAGCGCCTTGCCGCCGCCGGGCGATTTCATTTCGCGGTCGGCCAGTTCGGTGATTTCCAGTTCGGTGGCGACGGGCTGGGAGATGCGTTTGAGTTCGCCGGCGCGGTCGAGCTGTTGAACGAAATCGCGGAAGGAATCAAAAGCCATAACAGCACCAGATTAGCGCTCCAGCGAAATGTCGTCATGCGAAATGACGTTGATCCCGGGTGGGAAGTCAATTCATGGGTGTGGAATTTTGCGTATCAGGGTGTTGATCACGTGGGGAAAAAGAAAAAGGGCGCTCAAAAAGAGCGCCCTTCGATATTGTGTTAACAACCGGATGGTTTACATAACCACCGCGCTGGTGAGATTAATCGTATGGGAACTGCAGGCCATTCACAGGATTACTCGAAAGAGTTGTTTGGAACCCATGACCGGTCCCTGTGTCACCCGTGTTGCTCAACGCTTGCTTTAGGCCAGACGTGGTAACCTGCTGCACGCTTCCATCCGCCAATCCAATGTTGCCAGCGGCATTATGATTCGCGCTTGTCCAACCAGGGCCCTGGTTGGCATTCCAGTTCGTGCCCAGATAATAACCGGCCGGAGGAATCGCCAGGTGGGTGACAGGAGTCGAACCAACGGGGTTCGCTGCACCTAGATTACCAATATTGTGATCTGCCAGCAGAATCATCTGCGGACTGGTATCAATAGCATCAACTCCTACCGCATAACTCACATTGTTGTCACTGAGGAAGCCAATCGTCGAGCCGCTGGTAGGTCCGAATACGCCGGCCTGTATGCGACTAGCAGGAGCGCTTTCCGAGGGACAATAGACGACTTTCGGCGAACTCAACTCATTCGATGCTACACAGAAGAAGGCGTAAACACCTCTAATCTGACCGAAGTTCGCGGCGCTGGCGAACGTATTTATCGCTTCGAGAGCTCCGCCTTGCGCAGCCGGCACCTGCATCGGGAACCGCTCACCGTTGTCGCCTGACCAAATCTTCAACGCTAGCGAGACTTGTTTCTCGTTGTTGACGCAGGCAATGCGCTGGGCTTTGGCTTTCGCTTTAGCCAACGCGGGCAGCAACATGGCCGCCAGAATCGCGATAATCGCGATAACAACGAGCAATTCGATCAATGTGAATGCTCGGCTTTTTTTACTGAATTTCTTCATATGCTTTACTGAGTTGGTTTGTTGTTTCGGCAAACAGTTTGCGAACTCTAGGGAATTCATCCGCTCTGTCAATCCGTTTCCACAATTCTTTTAGCAGTGCAGGTGCCATGACGATTTTGTTGGGAAAAACAGTGAAAAGCTCTCACGAGAACACCCGGCCGCGCGGGATTTTCACGCATTCTGCGTGAGAATCACGCATCGCGCGGAGCACGTCTGTCAAGCCGATCAGGATTGGAGAAGCCTCTTCAGTTCGTCGGGGTCGCTTGTCGGCGGCAGACACGTGTTGCCGGTGCAGAGGTACGCCAAAGCTTCAGTTCGTGCGGGGAATGTTCGAGCGAACGGCTCAACCGGGCCCGTGGTGCCGAGGACAATTTTGTTTGGCATGTAAACCGAATGAACCGCACGGAGCAGTGCGTGGATGTCTGGCCGATTGGGGTCACTCGGGATGACAACGCGTTTCGGGTCCTGCAGCGAAAAATCCAGCGCTTGCAACATGTACGGCACGGCTTGCGGGAGTTCCTGCAAACGCCTGGCGAACAGCCGCAATGTTTTCTCCGCAGCTTCGGTGAATTCTTTCCGGCCGGTAATAGCTCCAAGCTTTAGCAGCGCCAGAACCGCGACGGAATTTCCGGACGGCTCCGCGCCATCGTAATCTTGCTTCACTCGCAGAATCAAGTCTGTCGCCTGCGCCGTGCTCTGCCAGAAGCCACCGTTCTTACGATCAAAAAACTTTGCAAGCATGGATTCCGCGAGAGCGATGCTGAAACCCAATTGCGCGGAATCAAGCGTCGCCTCATACAAGTCAATCACGCCTGAAAGCAGAAACGCGTAACCTTCGAGCAATTGCACATTGTCGCGCTCGCCATCACGCCAGCGGTGATAAAGCGTGCCGGTAGGGTTGCCTTCATCGGCGAGCCAGAGATTCTTTCTTATGAACACCAGGTTCTTCTCCGCCGCAGACCGGAACGTCTCGTTTCCAAGCACTGCATAAGCCCGAGCGAGCGCGCCGAGCAGGAGCCCATTCCACGAGGCGAGCACTTTGTCGTCAAGATGTGGCCGTATGCGCTTGGCGCGAGCATCGAACATCTTTTCCTTCGCAGAAGCAATCAGACGTTTTTCAGAATCGGAAAGGTTGGGGTCGACAATGCCCAAGACGTTTTGTTTCGGCAACGGATGCGGATGGCTGTGATCGATGAAGTTTCCCTGCTCTGTAACTCCGAAATAGCGGACTGCTGCTTTGAATTCTTCCGGGGTCAGCAACCTGGCAAGCTCCGCTCGCGTCCAGCAATAGAACTTGCCTTCGTAGCCTTCGCTGTCGGCGTCTTCAGCGGAATAAAACCCACCTTCGGGATGCGTCATATCGCGCAGCACGTAATCAATGATGTCGCCGGCGACATCCGCAAATTGAGATTCACCGCTGACGAGGTACGCGTCGAGATAGAGCTGCAGGAGTTGAGCGTTGTCATAAAGCATTTTTTCAAAATGCGGGACGAGCCATTCCGCATCCACGGAATACCGCGCGAAGCCGCCACCGAGCTGATCTTGAATGCCGCCGGCGGCCATGCGCTCGCACGTGTGCAACACCATCCTCACGGCCTCGTCATCGTGAAAACGCCAGGCATAACGCAGCAGAAACTGCGGCTGGCTGGGCTGCGGAAATTTTGGAGCGCCACCGAATCCGCCGTGCCGTGGGTCGTAAGCCGATTTGAAAAGGTCTCCGGCTTTGCGGACTATTTCCGGTGTGAGCACCAAGCTGGAAGTCTCCGCGTCAGCGGTGGCCTGCTGCAATCGCGCGTGCACCTCTTTCGCCGAGTCGAGCAGATGTTCGCGGCGGGTTTCCCAAAGGCGATGGATTTGTTCAAGCAGTTGGAGGAATCCCGGCCTGCCGTGACGATTATCGGGCGGGAAGTATGTTCCACCGTAAAATGGTTTGAGTTCCGGTGTGAGGAACACACTCATTGGCCAGCCGCCGGAACCGCTGGTTGCCTGGACAAACGTCATATAAATCTTGTCCACGTCGGGCCGTTCCTCGCGATCGACCTTGATGCTGACGAAATGCTGGTTCAGAAACGTTGCGACCGTTTCGTTCTCGAACGATTCGCGTTCCATGACGTGGCACCAATGACACGTCGAATAACCGACGCTGAGAAAGATGGGTTTGTTTTCCAGCTTCGCTTTCTGAAATGCTTCGTCGCACCAGGCGAACCAATCCACCGGGTTGCGCGCATGTTGGAGCAGGTAGGGCGACTTCTCCTTCGCGAGCCGATTGGTGTGCGTGGGTTGTTCCGCGGAATTCATGGCGAACGATAGACCCCGAGGGGGCAATTTGCCAATTGGCAATTGGAAATTGAAAATGCGTTGTATAGCCTGCGCTCATGTTGTCAGAAAAACCGTGGAAGGCGGACGCTGTCATGCGCCTCGGCATGAGCGTTGTGATCTGCTTTTTCATTGGCCAGTTCGTGATTCTGCTCCTCCAGTGTCTGCATGAACCGAAAGCTCACAGCCACGGATTGTTCTTTGTCGCGTTCGCGGGAAGCCTCGGATTTTGCATTGGCGCGCTTTGGCTGCTGACGCTGCCATGGCGGATTGAGCAGTTGCTTCTCATAGTCGCTCTGTTGCCGATGTGTCTTTTTATCTGGTTAATCTTCACCTGGTGGGCAGCCCACCTACCCAGCGGCGACGCGCAGCCGCCTCAAACGACACCGAGAATTGTCGCGGCGATTTTGAGTGTACAGGGCGCTGCGCTCATTTGGATACACCGGTTCATTCGAGAACATCAGATCACGTGGGCTGAAGCATTCGGACTTAAGAACAATTGGACGCGAGCGCTGCTCCTCGGAGCGACGGTTGCCGTAGTTATCGTGCCGACAACGCAGGGAATCATGAGTGGCACTGTCTGGATACTCAAACACTTCAGAATCCAACCCGAAGAACAGGTTGCCGTCCAGGTCGTCCGCACTGCGGAAACGCCTCTCGACCAAATCATCCTTGCCCTCGCCACAATAATCATCGCGCCCGTCGCGGAGGAAATGCTATTTCGCGGAATTTTATATCCGGCCATCAAGCGTGCCGGCTTTCCCCGGATGGCGCTGTGGGGCAGCGCCGCGGCTTTTGCAGCTATTCATTTTGATGCCGTCCGCTTTTTGCCACTGATGGTTCTCGCGCTGGCATTGATCTGGGTTTATGAGCAGACGAACAATCTGCTCGCGTGCATCACCACACATTCCTTGTTTAATGCGACTACGTTTGTGTTGCTGCTGAGATTGCCTCAAGCACAATTGTGATTCGTGAACGAATTTGAACTCATCGCTCGGCTGACGAGATCATTGCCCACCAACAAGTCGGTTGTTGTGGGTTCGGGAGATGACTGCGCGGTGCTCGACTTGGCATTGCCGGATGCCTTGGTGCTTTTCAAAACCGATTCGATAGTCGAGGGAGTGCATTTCGATTCCCATGCGCCACCGGAAAAAATCGGACACAAAGCGCTCGGGCGCTGTTTGAGTGACGTTGCCGCAATGGCTGGCACACCGACGGCGGCGCTGGTCACCCTCGCCCTGCCGAGGAAATTCGACGTGGATTTTGTTGAAATGATTTACGCTGGAATGAGCACACTGGCCCGGCGGCACGAGGTGGCGATCGTGGGGGGCGAAACCACGCTCAGTCCCGGCGGCATTCTAATTTCAGTCGCGTTGATGGGGCGCGCTCCGCGCGGCAAAGCGATTCTCCGGTCCGGCGCGGAAGCCGGCGACGCCATATTCGTATCAGGAGAGCTTGGCGGATCGCTTTCAGGAAAGCATCTTGAATTTGAGCCCAGGCTGGCTGAAGCGAGATGGCTGGCCGAATGTTTCCGCGTTCATGCGATGATTGACGTGAGCGACGGATTGGCGGGTGATTTGCGTCATATCCTGAAGGCCAGCCGAGTCGGAGCAGAATTACTCACAGGTTCCATTCCTGTTAGCCGAGCCGCAAAACTCACCGCGCATTCCGAGTCATCTGGCAAAACGCCCCTGCTTGCTGCGCTGACCGACGGCGAGGACTTTGAACTTCTATTCACGGTGGCGGGCCGTGACGCGGTTCGGCTGCTCGATGCGTGGAAAGCGCAGTTTCCAGAAGTCAGACTCACTTGCATTGGGAAGATCACAGCCGCCGAAGGAATTCATATCCGTGACAAGCAAGGCATGCGACCGCTGAACGTCCATGGCTACGAACATTTCGCATAGCCCAGCCGAGACTGAAGCGCTCGGCGAATTGTGGGGGCGCGATGCGCGGAACGGATGGGTGATTGGACTGAGCGGCGAACTCGGCGCGGGCAAAACACAACTCGTGAAAGGCATCGCACGCGGACTTCGCACCAAAATGCGTGTACATTCGCCGACATTTAATTTGGTGAACATTTACGATGGGGGGCGGCTAACGCTTTTTCACATCGACCTTTACCGACTCACTACACCGGAAGAGATTTTCTCGGCTGGGCTGGAGGAGTATCTCAAACCTGATGGTTTGAGCGTCGTGGAGTGGGTGGAACGATGGTTTCCGTTGGCGCCAGATCCAAACTCCATCAAGCTAGAACTCCCAAGACATTACCGCGTCGTCCGAATCGAGCCGTTGACTGAAACGGAACGACGCATCAGCTATGAAGATTTTGGCGTTTGAGTTTTCCTCGTCACAGCGAAGTGTCGCCGCTGTGTGGCCGCGGGAAGGCCGTGGTGATATTGGGAATCAGTTTTCTGAAGTCATTTCTCCCACGGCGGGCGGTCTTGCAATGACCGATGAAGTTCTCAGAGAAGCAAAGTGGGACCGTGAACAGGTTGAGTGCATCGCGGTGGGACTCGGCCCGGGCTCTTACACAGGTATTCGCGCGGCAATCGCGTTGGCGCAAGGTTGGCAACTTGCCTGTGGCACTAACGTGATCGGCGTCAGCAGCGCAGAGGTCGTGGCGACGCAAGCCCATGAGGATGGACTACGCGGAAGAGTTTGTGTCGTCATCGATGCTCAACGAAACGAGTTTTACGCGGCAGGTTACGAACTCTCCGAATCCGGCACCGAGGAAAGAGAACCGCTGCGACTGGTGAATCTAAGCGATGTGCAGCAGCGCGAGGCCGCTGAAAACCTTCTCATCGGTCCGGAGGTGACGCGCTGGTTTCCGAACGGACGAGTCGTTTTTCCTCGCGCGGCAGGGCTTGGGATATTGGCTTTGCGCGCGACTCGCTTCGTAGCAGCGGAAGGTTTGAATCCGATTTATTTACGTGAGACGAGCTTCCGCAAGATTCAGCAACAAGGCACAACCGGTCGGCACGGATTTCCTGTTCCCTCTGATGCGGCTGGATCGTTATAGACGCCAATCAGCGCTACTCAAGAATCGTACGCATAGCTGCTCCATTTCGGTACAGCGTTCGCACCGTTGCAGATCGCATGACGCACCACGCGAAAAATTGTCTGTAAATTGGAAAAGCAGCGCGTGTGTTCCGGCGCAGTTGCAGCGTGTTTCCTGACGAGCCGAAGGGCACAACACCTGCGTCGTTTGGAGGCTTATGAGCGGAAACTTTTACGTTGCGTGCGATTTGAGTGCGGATCACGGTCGGGTTGCGCTGGGTTCACTTTACAAAGGCAAGCTCTCCATTTGTGAGATACGCCGGTTCCAGAATCAGCCGGTTCGGGAAAAGGATTCTTTACAATGGAACATTCCACAATTGTATCACGAAACGTTGGAAGGCTTGCGGGGAATTGGCGCTCACGAGGAACCTGTTGACAGCATCAGTTGCAGCTCCTGGGGCGCGGATTATCTGCTTTTCGACTCGGACGGTTCTCTGGTAACGCCGACATATCATCACCGCGATTCGCGCACCGAGGCAGGAATGAAAGCGGTATTCGCGAAACTGCCGTGGGAGGCAATTTATGAGGAAACGGGCGTGCAGCGGGTGGCCGGCAACACGCTTTTTCAACTTGGCGCGGAAAAGGCAAAACGCCTCAAGCGCGCCCGTCTCATGCCGGTCGCTGATGGGTTCAATTATTTGCTCGCAGGTGTTCCGCGCGTAGAAATGTCACTGGCCAGCACGACACAACTCTACGATCCGATCACCAATGCCTGGTCGGATCGGCTGCTCAGCGCTCTGGAATTGTCGCCGGACCTCTTTCCACCGCTCACCGCCGCAGGCACGAGGTTGGGACCATTGCGTCCAGAGATTTCAAAGGAAACCGGTTTGGAAGACCCGCAGGTCGTCACTTCGTGCTCACATGAACCCGCCGCAGCCTTGGCAGGCTTGCCGATTCAAAAGGGCGAAACCTGGGCTTATCTTCAAACTGGCGCCACCGCCGCGCTCGGCACAGAACTTGTCGGTCCAATCATCAACGAAGTCAGCCGCGAATGGAATTTTACCAACGAACTTGGATTCGGCGGATCCGTGCACTTCTTCAAACAACTGCCGGGCCTTTGGATTCTGGACGAGTGCCATCAGTTCTGGAAGGAAAAGGACCGTGAGATTGATGGTGATTTGCTGATGCATCTTGCCGTTTCGGCCGAACCGTTTGAATCGCTCATCGATTTCAGTGATCCACGGTTCCTCACGCCCGGTGATATGCCGATGAAAATCCAGATGTTCTGCCGCGAAACCGGCCAAACGGTGCCGCGCAAGCCTGGCCCGACCGCGCGCTGTATCCTTGAGAGTCTTGCTTTGTTGTACCGCAAGACGCTGCACGAGCTCGAATGTTTGACGGGCCGTGAATTCAATCATCTCTATTTAATCGGTGGTCCCGGCAATAGCCTGTTAAATCACTTTACCGCAAACGCGCTCCGATTGCCTATGATCATTGCGCCGCCGAATATCACGTCCATCGGCAATGTCGTCGTGCAGGCCCTCGCGATGGGCCACGTCAAGTCGCTCGAAGAGGCGCGAGAAATCGTACGAACCTCCTTCAAAACCGAAACTATCGTTCCCCACGCTGCCGCCTGGGATTCCGCTTACAATCGACTGTCGGAACTTGTTTCCGCTGGAAAAGAACAGGGTTAAGCCGCAAGCGCTCGGTGTACCGCATCCTTACGAGATCAATCTACCCGACTCGGCGTGGACAATGCTCGGCAGCGGCATCACCGCGACCGGCAGCACCACGTCGTTTACGAACACGAGCAAACAACCGCAGCGGTTCTATTTGATCATCAGCTGCAATAGCGCGGAACTCGCCTCGATGATTTCTTTCTCGAGGCCAAGTCTATTTCCGCATGGGAAGTGCTGCCAGGCCTGCGAATATGAGAAATACGCCTCGTGTCATCTTCTCCTGAAAAAGGGCTCGAACGTGAACAATGGCTCGTCAGGCCGCTCGCGTTGCCAGGTAATCCCAAAGCGCTCCTGACACCAGCGTTCCACCTTCTCGATATAGGGCGCTTGTCGCTCTTTCACAGATTGTTCATTGCCCGAACTGTTATGCCTGACCTCCTGCAACTCCTCATTGAACAAGCGCGACTCAGGAAAGGCCAATCCTAGAGCTTCGATGATTTTGGCGCGCACGGAGAGGCGCCCGGTGTTCTTTTCCACCATCAAGGGTGTGCGTAGTTCTTTGACCAGCGCAAGCACGGCATTGGTGCTGCCAATCCGGCCAAGCGTGAGCGCCAGATCACACTTGGCTTGGGCATTGGTTTCTGACAGGAACCGCTTGATTAAACGGCCCTCGACTCCAGGCTCGCCCAGATCGGCGCTGATCTCCTCCAACCAGTTCGTGGCCCAGAAACCGTGCTCGGCCTGAAGGTGGCGCAGAAAAGCGTTGCCTTCGGCGGTGTGCGTCATTGCAATCAAATCAAGCAGCTCGAAACTGCTGTTTTGCCGCCACGCAGCAATGAGTTGCGTTACATACGCACGGTATTCTGAGGCCCGCGTGATCTGCTCTAGCCTGTCCTGCGCTATCTCCCGCACCTCACGATCGGGGTAGGTGAGTGCCTGAACAAGGCACGCGACGGCGGTGTCGTTGCGCACGAACTCACCAGTGCCTCCAACGCGCACGCCCAAAGAGATCACGGAGGTAAGGAATCGCTGCACTGCATCGGCGTTCTCCAGCGAATCCGGTCTGGCGAGAGAATCCTCCAACTCGGCTTTGGCAGAAAGAGCCACCACGCTCACGTCATTAACTGCAAGCAACTGGCGCAACTCCGGCTCACGCTGCCTTACGATTACGGCGAATGCGTTCGTCTGGGTGACGACCCCACCGAACGCGGCGTTGCAGTGCAGGAGCGCTGTGATGAACGTGAGGTATGCAATATTCCGAACTTTCATGATGTCCTTCATGCTGCTTAGTTGTGAATCATATCCCATTGTTGATCTGGTGGTCCCAAAGCACCGCTCCCACACGCCCCGACGCCGAACTGATGATCCACCTCCCTTGCACGGAGCAAGTTGTCGCCGGTCGCGTCTTTTAAGGTCCAAAACATGACATTGTCCTTAGCCTGCAAACTCAAGTCGTTGAGACCACCCGTTCACCGTCGGACGCCTGCAAATCCACCGAGCCGGATTGATGGAAGGTTCTGATTTAGAATGACTCGATACGATGCACCCGTGCACACGATGCCTGCGGCATAACTCTGAATCACCGGCTGCGAATCGACCCATTGGCCAGACGCATCCTTGTAATGCATGCCCTGGCCGAGCACGGTCACAAGGTTTGTGGTTTGAACGACCTGACCGAGTTGGTTCGTGGTCGCTCTGGTGACTTCCACGATCTTTTGGTTTGGGCCCCGTTCAATGACGCGACCGGTTGCGACGGGTGAGGTACAGAACTCGCGCCAGCGGTTGCCAGCGCTCCAACCAACAGAAACAGCCCGACTTTCATTTTGATGCGCTTCCTTTCCCAAGCGTAGCCGTTCCTTAACAAAACTCGTGAGCGCCCGTCTCTCCGTTTATTGGGATTTCCTCACCGGATTTTAGCAGCGATCCGGCTCGTAATCGATAATCCGCTTGCCGCCGCCTGTAGCAATCCAGACAATGATCGGCGAGTAACGACTACGAAATTTGGAATGAACGTTATTGCTGAAAAACAATCTGCCGTCATACCAACTCGGAATACAGCCGCGATCCGACATCACGAACGAATCCTTCCGCATCCACATTTTTGAGCCGTAAGAAGCATAGACAGAAACGCCAGACCTCCCGCGAATCTGCTCCATCGAAACGGGATTCCGCGAAACCCTCCCGGCCTGCGGGCTGGAAGCTTTGGCGGTTTCGGCTGTTGGCGCTCATCGGTGCTCCGCTGCTGGTTTTCCTTTTACTGGAGTTCGGCCTGAGAATCTGCGGCTTCGGCCATCCAACTTCATTTCTGCTGCCTTCATCGCATCACGGGACAAACACGTTCATTCAAAATAATCAATTCGGCTGGCGCTTTTTCGGCAGGCAGATGGCGCGAACTCCCGCGCCGTTTTCCATTCCGCAAGCGCAAGCCGCCGGAAACAATCCGCATTTTTGTTCTCGGGGAGTCCGCCGCATACGGCGATCCTCAGCCACAGTTTGGATTGCCGCGAATGCTTGAGGCCATGTTGAGCTTGCGTCATCCGGGCATGCGCTTTGAAGTCATCAATGCTGCCATGACCGGAATCAATTCACATACGATTCTGCCCATCGCTCGTGACTGCGCGAAAGCGCACGGCGACATCTGGGTCATTTACATGGGCAACAATGAAGTCGTCGGCCCATTCGGCGCTGGCACTGTATTCGGCCCGCAAACACCTCCGCTCCCGCTCATCCGGGCCAGTCTTGCGCTCAAGGCGACGCGGACAGGCGAATTGCTCGACTCCTTGCGTGAGCGGTTGAGAAAAGCGCCGTCGGACAAAAGCGAATGGGGCGGCATGATGATGTTTCTCGGCCAGCAAGTCCGCGCGGATGATCCACGGATGAAATCGGTTTATCACAATTTCGAGCGCAATCTGGCCGACATCATTGACGTGGGCCGTCGAAGCGGAGCGGGCATCGTCCTCAGCACCGTGGCCGTGAATCTGAAGGATTGTGCTCCGTTCGGCTCCGAGTTCCGGCCTGGGATTTCCGATGCCGACAAAGCCGCATGGCAACAATGCTCCCAGCGAGCTTTCGAAGCATGGAGAGCAGGCAAAATCTCCGAGGCCGCCGAACAATTGCATCAGGCCGCCCGAATCGATGACAGCAGATCGGAACTCCGTTTTCTTCAGGCGGAATGCGCGCTTGCGCTCGGAAACGCCAACGAAGCGCGGCAGCAGTTCATCGCCGCACGCGACCTCGACACGTTGCGTTTTCGGTGCGACACGCGACTGAACGATCTGATTCGCGAGGCGGCGGGCAAAGGAGAGACCAAGCAGGTTTTGCTTGCGGATTCCGACCGCGTGTTTGCACAGCAAAGCGCGGGTGAGATTCCTGGCAAAGAGTTCTTTTATGAACACGTTCACCTGACATTTGAAGGCAACTATCTCCTTGCGCGAACGATTGCCGAGCAAATCGAGAAGCTGTTGCCGAAACAAGTCTCCCCTGGATGGGAAACGCAATCCTGGCCAATGCCCGAAGATTGCGCGCGGCGGCTCGCATGGTCGGATTCACATCGCGAGGAGGCGCTTTCTGAAATGCTCACCCGACTCCAGGATCCGCCGTTCACCGCCCAAATGAATCACGCCCAGCAGGTGCAATATCTAACCTCAGAAATGCAGCAGTTGGCTCCTTCGCTGCAACCGGCGGGATTGGCGCGCGACCGGCAAGTTTGTGAAGCGTCAGCCGCGGCGGTTCCGGATGATGCATGGTTACAGACGCAACTGGCATCACTGAAACAGGCAAGCGGTGATGTTGGCGGAGCGACAACGAATGCCGAACGCGCGGTGGACCTGCTGCCAAGCGGCTCGGAATTATGGATGCAATTGGGCAACCTGCTGGCAATGCAGAGCCGGTTTGATGATGCGGCCAACGCGTTTCGCAGATCATTCCAGCTTGATTCAGAAAATGTCTGGGCACTGCAAGACCTCGCACAGGCGCTCGTGAAGTTGAAACGCAACGATGACGCCATGCGTGAATTTCACCATGTACTGGCCATAAAGCCGCGCTTCGGCTTGGCATGGCTCGGCATCGGCCAGCTTCTGGAGGAAAAAGGACGGAAAGCCGAAGCCGAGGAGTGTTATCAAAAAGCACTCGCCAATCGAATCCATCGCGCGGAGGAGTTGACAACTCTGGCGCGTTTTTGCCGAGGCCGCGGCTGGCAGGAAGCGGCGGTCACGAACTTCATTGACGCGATTCATCTCGACCCTTCGAACGTGAAGCTGCGACTCGAAGTCGGCCAGGTGCTTGAAGCAATGGGACGCCATATCGATGCAAAAACAAACTATGCCGAAGCCGTGCGGTTGGCGCCGGACATGGTTCAATCGCGTTTTCTCTACGGGCTGGAACTCGGACGCGAAGGCAGACCGATCGAGGCGGCGGAGCAATTCCGAGAAGCCGTGCGCATCATGCCGGATTTGATGGAAGCGTGGATGAATCTCGGCGCTGCCCTGATGCAAGCCGGGCGCAACTCCGAAGCGCTCATAGCATTCCAAGAAGTTCTCCGCCTTAGCCCGACCAACGAAATGGCATTGAGAAATGTTGAAACGGTGAAGGCGGCGCTGAATACCAAGCCGGCACCATAGCGGGAGTAGCTGATGGATTCACGGTAAGCCGGCCAGATTCTGATCCACCGCTGTTCTCCCGCTTGTATCAAGTGTCCCGCTTGCTATCTTCTGGCCGCATGAACGAGACGAAGCTCCCATTCATCAAGGAAGATCCCTGGCGCATTTTCCGCATCATGGCCGAATTTGTGGATTCGTTCGAGATGCTATCGCAGGTCGGGCCGGCAGTGACAGTATTTGGTTCAGCCCGAGTTCCGCGGAATCATCCGGCCTACCTCGCGACAGTTGAGCTGACCAAAGCTCTGGCCAGGCACAATCTCGCTGTCGTCACCGGCGGAGGGCCCGGCATCATGGAGGCGGCCAATAAAGGCGCGGCGCTGGGTAAAGGGAAATCCGTTGGACTGAATATCCAGTTGCCACACGAGCAGCGCGGCAACCGATTCGCCAACATTCCGATGAATTTCCATTACTTTTTCGCGCGCAAGGTGTGCTTCGTGAAGTACAGCATCGCGTTCGTGTTTATGCCGGGTGGATTCGGGACACTCGACGAATTCTTTGAAGTGCTCACGCTCGTCCAGACGCAGCGCATTCCTGAATTCCCGCTCATCCTGTTCGGCAGTGAGCATTGGAGAGGATTGATACGTTGGATGAAGGACCGCGTCGAAGCCATGAAGTTCATCAGCCCGGGGGATCTCGATTTGTTTAAGCTGACGGACGATCCCCAGGAAGCCGTGGATATTATTCTCGAATACGAACGGCGAGTTGGTCCGCCGGAAATCGTGCCGCGAGCGTTTGCTTGAATTCCCCTGCCGCTCGCATGTTCCATCAACAAACAACTTGACGAGCGGAATTGTCCCGAAGACTTCTGTTCGGCGTGGTTCGACTATCTGGTCAAAGTGGAGGGTTTGAACACCCGAATTATTCGAAGAAGTTGGAAAGAACGGCATCCCGAATCACGACGTGTCGCCGGGACAAACACAGTGAGTCCACGGCGACAACAGGTTTACAGGATCGCTGCCCTGATCCCGATCAATTCTTGGCAAAACTTTTCGACACCACGATCGTAAAGCCAAGTTCGTTTTTCGTCGTTTTGAGCGAATAACCTTTCTTGTCAGCCCATTTTTCCAACAGGCTTACGCGATCTTTGTTTGGAGTTGAGACTTTGGTCTGTCCATCTGCCACCATTTTTTCGACCGCCTGCAGCCATTTCTGATCGGCTCCGGAGGGTTCTCCACCAATCGCAAGGTTCAGGAACATCAGGCAGGTGCATGTGACGATAACGAGCTTTTTCATAATTATTATAATCTTTTTGGCTACTTTGGCAGCCGAGAAGTGGCCGCACGTGCTATGCCAATGGAATTCATTCATGGAGCAACACGTTTCTGTGAATTGCTCCGTGTTCTGTCCAGTTTGTGAACATCACAGGACACCGTCAGCCTGCCGGGAAAATTTGGCAGCCGGAGCAGCTGATTTCGAGCAAGGGATTCCTCACCCTCGTTGCAAATTAACCCGCGCGTCTGGCACATCACCAGTGACGGATAATAGCCGCGCATGCTCATCAATTCATCGTGCGTGCCCGATTCGGCTGTGCGGCCGTGCTTCAAGACAAAATAATTCGATCCGCGTACACGACGATTGCAGGCAACTGGAATCGATCATGTTCAGGCTTTCTACCTCTACCAGCCCTGCAATGGCAGTCGCCGCACGCCGAGCACGATCAGCTCAACCTCTTTGCATAAATTTCCTTGTCCGCAGACAATCTTCTCAGTGACTACAGCCGTTCGAAGCGGTATTTGTTTGGGGATTAACATGAAACTGAAGAACTCATCTTCAACCGCCAGCGCAGGACTGATTCAAGCCGCTTGCTCTGCCGATCCAGCGGCGAATCTGACCAAAACTCTTGCCGCCGCCGAACGCGCCGCTAAGCAGGGCGCGCAAATTATCTGTACGCAGGAACTCTTTCGCTCACAGTATTTCTGCCAATCCGAAGACTACAAGTACTTCAAACTCGCCGAATCAATTCCGGGTCCAAGCACCGAAGCCTTTCAAAAGCTGGCCAGAAAGAACCGCGTCGTGGTCATCGCGTCGCTTTTCGAAAAGCGCACCGCGGGCGTGTATCACAACTCCGCCGCGATCATTGATGCTGACGGTTCAGTACTGGGCGTGTACCGCAAGATGCACATTCCGGATGACCCGCTTTACTACGAGAAGTTTTATTTCACGCCCGGCGACCTCGGCTTTCGCGCATGGAAAACCCGCTATGCGAAAATCGGCGTCTTGGTCTGCTGGGACCAATGGTATCCGGAAGGCGCGCGACTCACGGCATTGCAAGGCGCGGAAGTTCTTTTTTTCCCGACCGCGATTGGCTGGCATCCAAGCGAGAAGAAGAAATATGGAGCGCTGCAACATTCGGCCTGGGAAACCATCCAGCGGAGCCACGCCATTGCAAACGGCTGTTACGTCTGCGCGCCAAATCGCGTCGGTCACGAAAAGCTCGCGGGTACCGGCGGCGATGGCATCGAGTTCTGGGGCCAAAGTTTCGTCGCCGGCACTTCAGGTGAAATTCTTGCCAGGGCCAGTGTGGATAAGGAGGAAACGCTCATCGTCTCGCTCGATTTGAGCAAAGTGGATCAAACGCGAACACATTGGCCGTTCCTTCGTGACCGCCGGATAGACGCATATGGTGATCTCGCGAAGCGCTTCGTGGATTACTCATCTGATTAAAACGAAAGCCCCAAATCTGATTTTCGCACGAGAACACATCGAACCGCGTGCCGAACAACGATACGTCAAGCAATCAAAGGATTGTCTGGATAACCGGGGCTGGTGGTCTCATCGGTAATTACTTCGTTCAAACCGCTCCCCGATTTTCGCCGCAATGGAACGCTCGTGCCCTGACCAGGAGGCAGCTTCATCTCCTGGATTTCGACGCGGTACGCAGCGTATTCGATCACGAGCGACCCGGACTCATAATCCATTGCGCGGCCATGAGTCGTTCAGTGGATTGCCAGCGGCAGCCCGAACTCGCGCGCACGACAAACGTCAAAGCTACGATGGTCCTCGCCGAACTCGCGGCGGACATTCCGTTCGTCTTCTTTTCTACGGACCTCGTCTTCGACGGACGGAAGGGAAATTACGTCGAAACCGACGCAGTCAATCCGTTGAGCGTCTATGCAGAAACGAAAGTCGCCGCTGAAAAAATCGTGCTCGCCAATCCGAGGCACACCGTCATTCGCGCGGCTTTGAACGGCGGAACGTCAATGAGCGGTGATCGTGGCTTCAATGAGCAATTGCGTTGCGCATTCGAACGAGGTGAGCCAGTGAAACTGTTCACGGACGAATTCCGTTGTCCCATTCCAGCCGAAGTGACCGCGCGCGCCGTTTGGGAACTTGCAGCGAAGAACTGCACTGGGCTGTATCATCTCTCCGGTTCCGAACGGCTCTCGCGCTGGGAAATCGGACAGCTTATTGTGGCTCGGTGGCCGCAGCTTCATCCGCGAATCGAGCATGCGCTGGCGAGCAGTTATGCCGGTGCGCCGCGTTCTGCTGATGTGTCACTCGACTGCGGCAAAGTGCAGAAGCTGCTTTCGTTTCCTCTGCCGGGTCTGAGCGTTTGGCTGGCGGCACGTCCACAAGAAGTGTTTTGAAGAACTTTACCGAATGACAACTGCTCTTACCAGGAGACGTCGAGCAGACGGGGACTGATGAGGCACAACGGATTTTTCCGTTTGATGGCTGTTACAGTCGAGCACGAAACGGAGATCCTCCCAACGCGCACGGGTTCTGGCTGGAAGATCGTGTCAGTCCAGCGCACGAAACGGTTGGCCGACGGCTCAGGCTTCGTCAGATAGCTCCCGCGTTCCAAACGCCGAACCCATAGCCGCTCTTCGTCAGTTGCACTACCGTTAAGCGAAAGTTGACCGGTCGAACTGGCGGAAACCGGCGTCGGTGGCAATTCAAACTCTTCGCCGTTTATTCCCGGTTGGGATTCGACGTTGCTGCGCTGCAATCTCAACTGCACCTGAGGGAGTTGAAACAACGCGTGTTTATCTGGTGTATTGCTCTGTGCGGAAGCCTGTTCACACAAGAGAATCAACACTGCCGTGATGGCGATGATTTTCATCGGCGGATCAAGTCGATCCAAAACATGTACAAGACAAAAATTAAGACAACACGCGAGCGAGGTGCGTTCATCTTTCCAAGTCCCTAATAGACACTGCCCGTCAACTGTCAAAAGGCAAAATCAGAACATTCCATTAAGGGCTTCCGCCCGGTTTCCAACGGGAATGGGTTAGTTCACCTCGGTTGCTTGCCACAAAAAAAGCCGGGTTCTTCCCTATGGCTGTCGGTGCTGATTCCCGGAAGAATCGCGTCCGCTATGAAAACAAAACTCGTTCTATCTGCATTACTCGGTTGCGGTTTGCTGCTAACCAATGCGGTGGTCGCAAAGCAGGGTAACCAAGGCGGCGGTTCTGCTCAAACAAGCGAAACACTGGACGCCAGGTTCGTGTTGGCAGCAACCCCAGACGCGCCGGCTGGGTCAAAAGCCAGCGCCGAATTGCGAGCGCAAAAGACCGATACAGACCAATCCGCAACAATGTCCATTCAAACACAAGGACTTAATCCAGGAGATTATTTCGTGTCCGCCGCGCGCGCTTCGGACGGCACTTCAGTGGATATTGGGATGTTCACGGTTCCGGACACCGGGGGCAGCAAATCCAAAACGACAGACGATTTCGATCTGTCGGCGATTGACGATCCCGCGGACATTGCGCAGCTAGCGATTTTCGATTCCGGTGGAACAATGATGTTCCTGGCTGATCTCACGGATCCCGCCGACAAATCAAGGGAAACGCTTAACGCGACCGTTCCGCTAACGCCCGGCGATGCAGCGCCCGATGCCACAGGCTCTGCCAGATTGAAGAGCACCGTCAGGAAGGGCGTCAGGAAAACGACATTCACTTTGACCGCGACCGGAGTTCCCGCGAATTCGAGCTTCACTGTGGATGTGGATGGCGCGGATGGCGGAACTGTCACGAGCAATTCCCAAGGCAAGGTGATGATAAAGGGTCTTCCGGAAGGAATAGACACCGTCGGGACTGTTCGTCTGCTCGACGACACCAGCACTGAAGTCCTCCGCGCAGAGTTCTAAATCGTTCGATGCAATCAACAGCGCGACAGTTTAGGGTTTTCTGTCGCGCGGTTGCTTTTTCCCCGGCTGCCCCGCGCTGGGCGCCGTCATTTCTTGCTGCGTTTTGGGCACAAAACCCCAGCGCGATTCACGGCGGCTTCAGCGCTTTCAGACAAGGGCGCTGAGGTTGCCGCCGCTTCCGGCAATTCGAGGATTTCGAGCAACTCCATTACCTCATCACGCGAGAGAGCCTCCCTCTCCAACAGTGCTCGGGCGAGTTTTTCTGTGTTTGCGCGTTGCGCTTTGATGATGGCGTGAGCGTCCCGGTCAGCGGTTTCCAGAAGACGATTGATCTCCCCTTCGGCTTCCTGCTGCTCTGGTTCGTAATACAGCCGCTCACCCATGCCCCATTCATGAATCATCTTGCGCGCAATCTTCCGCGCCACATCCAGATCGCCGGCTGCGCCATTTGTTGTTGATCCGTAAAAAGTTTTTTCCGCCGCGCGTCCTCCCATGAGCACCAGCAGTTCTTCGAGAAGGAATTGTTTGCTTTGCAGGTTTTGATCTTCATCCGGCAGAAGCGTGGTCACGCCCAACGCTGCGCCGCGCGGAACAATGCTCACTTTGTAAAGCGGCGGCAATAACGCTGTCTGCAAGTGAATAATTGTGTGACCGGCCTCGTGATAGGCAACCGTTTCGCGCTCGGTCTTCTTCAGCACCATTGATCTTCGTTCCGCCCCGAACCGCACCTTGTCGCGCGCCGCCTCAAGATCTGCGAGCGTGATGGCCGTGACGTCTTGCTGCGCGCACAGAATTGCAGCCTCGTTGACCAGGTTCGCCAAATCGGCTCCGGACATTCCGGGTGTCGTTTGCGCAATAACATCCAGCGCCTTGTTCTCGTCCTGAATCGGCTTTCCCTGTGCGTGTGTTTGCAAAATGGCGCGACGACCCTTCATGTCGGGATATGGCACGAATACCTTCCGATCGAACCGGCCGGGCCGGGTGAGCGCCTCATCGAGATCTTCCGGTCGATTGGTAGCTGCGACAACAACAATGCCCTCACTGCTCTGAAACCCATCCATCTCAGCGAGCAAGGCATTGATCGTTTGCTGGTGCTCGCCATGTGTGTCGAATTTGCGGTTCTTTCCAACGCAGTCAATTTCATCAATAAAGATGATCGCCGGCGTGTTCTTTGCGGCCTGACGAAAAAGTTGCCGCACGCGCTTCGCCCCAACACCGACGAACACCTCGTTGAAATCGCTGCCATGCGCGCTGAAGAAGCTGGCGTCCGCCTCGCACGCGATGGCTTTCGCCAGCATCGTCTTTCCAGTTCCGGGTGGCCCGATGAGCAGCACGCCTTTGGGCAACGTCCCGCCAAGCCGACGGTATTTCTTTGGATGACGCAGAAAATCGACAATTTCCTGCACCTCGCCTTTGGCTTCTTCAACTCCAGCCACTTCACTGAATCGAATCACCGGGCGTTCTTTCACGCGGGAGCTTTTCGCCTTTCCGATGCTCGACTGATAAACGACGAGCATCACGACCAGGCCCGCGATGATGAGCGTTGAAACAATGTTCAGCCACGGACCCCGAAGGCCCTGGCCCGGCATGTCAATCTTCACGCCGGATTGATTGAAAAGCGCCTGGACCTCGCTCTCGTCGAGATGCGTTGTGACATAGAACTTCTGCGCGTGGCCTTGAAATGGCCGCACGCCTTCAATGTGGTAAATCCCGCTGTAGGGCGTTGGCAGGATCCGACCTTTCGAGATTTGCTTGCGCTGAATCAGCTCACTCAGTTCGGCACGGGTGATTTCGCGGGCGGGTGTCCGGAAGAATGCAAGCGCGATCAGCAACACACCAAACGCGATTAGGCCGATGCTGATTATTCTTTTGAAATTCCTGGGGCGTTTCATTAAAGGTGGATATAGGAGGGGTTTGCGGATTTTTGAAAATCTTGAAAAGTTCTCGTGTCATACAGTTCCGCTGCGTTACGCGCGACAGGCAACAAGCCTGCGCGTTTGAGCCGCGCGCCCAAATGCTGGGCCAGCAACAGCAGCGCAAAAGTCAGCAAAACACTGAACGTTTTCATGCCAGCAAAGTCGCGCTTTCAAAAGAAGAGGAAATCGGAACGAAGACGATTATGATGTCGGTGTCCGGCCTACAAAAATCACGCGCAACGCATTTCTCTGGGGTATTGCGATTTCCAGAGTTGCAAAATCGCGCGCCAACCCGCAAAAAGATGCCGACATGCCCACAGTTGCCGAACAACTTCGTCAGGCTCGCGAAGCGCGAAATCTGACCGTCCACCAGATTGCCGATATTACCAAGATTCGGACGGACCACATCCGCGCGCTGGAAGATGGTGATTTCGACGTCTTCTCCGCGCCGGTCTATATCCGGGGCTTCGTTCGCACGTACGCAACCCTTCTCAAGCTGGACGTTCCGCAGACGATGGCTGCTCTTGACGCAGAGCTTGGCAGGACGGAGAAATTCAGCGAACCGCCTCCACTCACGAACCAGCCGCGCAGCCCGGTCGATTTCGTTATGCTCCAGCTTTCGAAAGTGGACTGGCGCAAGGGACTGGTGGGGTTGGGAACGGTGGCGGGCATCGCTGTAATCATCTCAGCCATTTTGATATGGCGGCACTATTCCAGGCGCGATCCGCTCAAAAATCTGAAACCAGCAGTCTATCAGCCGACGAAAAACACTTCCGGCGAGAAGCTCCCGCTGCCTGCACCGCGGAAGTAGCTCCAATGAAACAAGTGGCCGCCGCCCAGGAAAACAAGAAATAGCACGTTCACATACATTGCCGCGATTGCGTCGTCCACAGTAACTCCCCATCCGCCCGGCAGAGTCTGGCTCTGCCGGGCTGGCCACGGCTTCCACACGTCGAAGATTCTGAACGCGATGAAAACACCGATCGTAATTGGCCAGATTTCGTGCAACAAGAAATAGCCCGGAAACACTGTACCACCTTTCGCCGCGAATATCGTCACCCAGCCAAAAAAGCAAACCGGCATTGCGGAGATTTCGTCGAGCACAATTGAGGCTGGGTCTTTCTGATTCAGAATTTTTTCCCCGGAGCCACAGAGCCAGACCGAAAGCGCGAGGCCAAGAAGGGTTCCGCCGAGGTAAATCCAAAAGTTTCGCGGCGCCAGAAGCAGCGCGAACCAGCCGAGTCCGAGCACAGAACCGAATGTGCCCGGCGCGAAAGGAATTCGTCCGATGCCGAACCCTTGCGCCAGCCAGAGAAGAAACGCAGAATACCGCGAATCTTTTTCGTCCTTCATACTGCTGTCCGCATCCTGCGCTTCACATGTCCTCCAGATACAGCGTGCGGTTCTTCCACAGGTACAGCCAGCCCGAAGTAAACGTCAGGACGATCGCCAGCCACAACGCGATTTCCGAAAACCAGAAGACCCACGGTTTGTCGCCAACGTGCCAGCCGAAAATCAATTCGCCCGATTTGCCCCATTGGTTTTGCTCAATGATGACACGAATGAAGATGGCGATGATCGCGGTGATTTGCGTGATCGTCTTGTGTTTGCCATAACCTTCCGCCGCGAGCACAACGTTTTTCGACGCGGCGAGCAAACGCAACCCGGTGATCGCCAGTTCGCGAGCGACAACAATGACCGCCATCCAAGCTGGCAACCAGTGAACACCGACGAACGCGATGAATGCCGAGCACACCATGATTTTGTCCGCCAGCGGGTCCATGAGAATGCCGAAGTTCGTGATGAGCTTGCGGCGTCGCGCGATTTCGCCATCCATGAAATCCGTCACGCCCGCCGCACAGAATAACGCGAGCGCGATTGTCTCATGAAACGGAACGCGCGAAAACATCACGGCCAGAAAGGCAACGGTCAGGACAAAGCGCGAGGCCGTGAGCTTGTTCGGCAAATTCATTGCGGCTTTGTTGTAACGCAAAGGCGTGAAGAAACAAAGAGGCAAAGCAGATTCAAGTTGCCGGACAATTACGCCGGCTCCGCAATCAAATCGTAATCCGTATGGCCAACTACTTTACTGCGCGCGAATTCGCCAATGGGCAGTTTGCCGCGAACATACACGCGACCGTCAATGTCCGGCGCATCCGCTTCACCGCGAGCAATCAAAAATTTTTGAGTTTTGAGTTTCTTGTTTTGAGTTTCGCGTTCGCGAATCAGACCGTGTTCCCATGAACCCACGTTCGCGGTCTGAAGTTGCTTTGCGCCGGCTTTGCCCTCAACCAAGACCTTGATTTCCCGGCCGACGAAGGATTCAGAAACTTGCTTCGCGATTTCGTGTTGCGCGGCCATCGCGAGATCGCGTCGCTTTCGTTTTACTTTGTCGGGAATCTGGCCCGCCATTGCTCCGGCGCGAGTGCTGTCTTCCTTCGAGTAAGTGAAGACGCCGAGCCGCTCGAACTTCGTTTCGCGAATGAAATCGAGCAGCGCTTGGAAATATTCCTCCGTTTCGCCGGGAAAACCGACGATGAAGGTTGTGCGCAGCGCGATGCCGGGAATGCCTGCGCGAATTCTGCCTAAGCAGATCAACAATGTATTGCTGCGACGTCTCGCGGCGCATCCGTTCGAGCATGTTCTCGTGAATGTGCTGAAGAGGGATATCCACGTAGCGCGCGACTTTTGGGCATTCGGCGATGGTCTGAATCAACTCGTCCGTCCAGTGCGCCGGATGCGTGTAGAGCAGGCGAATCCAGAAATCCCCTTCGAGCGCATTCAACTCGCGCAACAGCGAGCAAATCGTTGTTGCATTCGCGGGCAAAGATTTCGCAGCGGCGGAAAATCGTTCGGGCGACGAGATCGCGCGACTGTGGTTCGGGCGCAAATCCAAGCCGTAGTAGGTCGAGTCCTGCGAAATCAAATTGATCTCCTTCACGCCATCAGCGATCAGCGCTTTCGCTTCCGCGACGATGTCGCTTTGCTGCCGGCTGCGATGCGATCCGCGCATTCGAGGAATGATGCAGAAGCTGCACGGATGATTGCAGCCTTCGGCAATCTTCACGTAAGCAAAATGGCGGGGGGTGAGGCGGAAGCGCGGCGTGGCGTAATCGGGAATGAACGTGGGACGCTGGTTGACTTCGAGCAGAGGCGAAGCAGTTTTGAATTTTGGGTTTTTAGTTTTGAATTGCTCCGCAGAAATAACCGTTCTTGTTTTTCCAAACTTTTCTGTACCGCGCAACGACTCCTCTTTGTCGTGTTCGGAAACCGTGCGATTTTTTTCCAGTTCAGCAAATCGCCCGACGACTTTTTTTCTATGACTTCTGACTTCTGAGTCCCGACTTCTGACCTTGTCCGCTCGATTGGCAATCGCTTTCCGCACGATTTCCGAAACCTGCGCCACTTGATCAATGCCCATGAACGCATCCACTTCCGGCAACAGTTTCGGAAGTTCCTCGCGAAAACGTTGCGGCAGACAACCGGAAACAATGAGACTTTGTCCGCGGTTTTTTGCTGCGCGAACTTCCGCGGATTCGAGGATCGTGTCCACGCTTTCTTCCTGCGCGGAATCAATGAACGAGCACGTGTTCACGATCACCGCATCGGCTTCCGAAGCGTCGTTGGTGACTTCAACGCCGCTCTTCAGCAGCGAGCCGAGCATGATTTCGGCGTCCACGAGATTTTTCGCGCAACCGAGTGAGATCATGCCCACGCGTAGCGGACGTTCCTGGGAGATCTTATTCATCAAAGCCGGACACAGTAAGCCATGCGTTTCGGTGAGGCAACTCCCTCGAAGCATTTAACCGCAACCGTCGGTGCAAAGCGTCAGTTCAGAACTGCTTGATCTCTTCCCAAAGCGGTTTGAGGTCGGGATCGACCAGCGCCATCTGCTTGATCTTTTCCTTGCCGCCGATTTTGACAGCGCGCTGGAGCCATGTGCGCGCTTCATCCATTTTATGCATCTGACAGGCATAGCAGGAGAGATCTTACGGAATGGTCACCTCTCGGGGAAATTTATTGTAAGCCGGCAGCAGAGCGTCCCATGCCTGATGCAATCCGTCGTCAGAAACGCGCCGGAGCGAATACGCCTGGTGTAACCAACCCGACGAGCGGTTTGGCGCGCACTTGAGCAGCGTGCGCGCAATTTCAAGAGCGGCTGCCCAGCGCTGCGTTTGCGCGAGAATCACCCACCGGACTTCCAACACGTCTGGATGCACCTGCAGTTCAGGCGAAATGCGACTCAACTCCGCTTCGGCCTCCGTGGTGACGCCGAGTTCCAGCCAACCGACGGCAGCGGACAAATAATGTGAATCTGGTGGTGGGAGTTGATACATGGCTCTAATCGCAATTTCTGCGCGAGCGAAATTTCAGCAACCGCGGTGCCAGCATCGGTAGAAACGAGCCGCTTGGCTGGGATTATGGGGAACTGTGCCTATGCAACCGGTGATTCCAAGGGGTTAAAATATTCCATGGCTCTGAAAATTAACGCAATTGGCAGCTTGTTGAAGACTGCCGTCCAAAGCTGGGGTCAGCGACAAAGCTCCACGTCTCGGCGCTGCATTATCCTATTACACCGTATTCGCCATTCCTCCATTGTTCGTCATAGTGATTTTCATCGCCAGCCTGGTGTTCGATCCAAACGCGGTCCGGTCTGAAATGTTCACGCAGGTTGGTGGTCTGGTGGGCAAGAAGAGCGCCGAGGCCATTCAGTCAGCAATGGCTGCCCAATATCAATCAAATAAGGGAATTACCGCGAGCATTCTTGCAGTTGCCACGTTGTTGGTGACGGCCACAGGACTTTTTATCGAGCTACAAGACGCGTTGAATACGATTTGGGGCGTCGAGGAAAAAGCCGGCCAGGGCATCATGGGTTTTATCAAAAACCGGCTGCTCTCGTTCGCGATGATCGTGGGGATCGGATTTCTGCTGCTCGTTTCGCTCGCGGTCAGCGCAGCTCTCGCGGCATTCGGCAAATACATCAGCGCCCGCATGCCCGGAATGGACATCGTTTGGATGGTGGTGAACGGAATCGTGAGTTTTGCAGTCATCACCGTGCTTTTCGCAATGATCTTCAAGGTGCTTCCCGATGTGAAGATTGCCTGGCGAGATGTCTGGGTGGGAGCGGCGGTGACATCGCTCCTGTTCACCGGCGGGAAGTTTCTGCTCGGCTGGTATCTGGGCAAAAGTTCTGCGGTGACTGCCTACGGCGCCGCGGGTTCCATTGTGCTGATACTGCTGTGGGTTTACTACTCAGCGCAGATTCTGTTCTTGGGCGCTGAAGTTGCCCAGGTTTACGCAAACCGCTATGGTGTTCGCATTGAACCCTCTAAAAATGCGCAGTGGCTTTCTCCGCATCGTCCGCCGAAAGTGACCCCGTCAAAGCAAGCGGAACCTGACCGATGCCGGCGATTGGTTTCGGAATTGAAGGAGCAGATTGGCCGCTTGCGCGAATTGGTTCCCGCCGAACGGCAATAATTCGTTCTTACCCGTTTTCCCAAAAAGTGCTTTGCTTGCGCCTATGCGCATCACTGGCGGCAAAGCCGCGCGAAGGACGCTAAAAGCGCCGAAGGGTTTGGATGTTCGACCCACACCCGACCTCGTCAAGCAAGCCGTATTCAATAGCCTTGGCATGCGGGTCATCGGCGCGCGTGTCCTGGAACTTTTCGCCGGCACTGGCGCATTGAGCCTCGAATGCCTCAGCCGCGGCTCGCATTCCGCAATGTGCGTCGAAAAGTCCTCGCGCCATGCCGAGCTGTTGCGCCGGAATTTTCGGGCGACGGGTTTTAATTCCGAGAATGTCCAGGTGCGGGTGCAAGACGTGTTTACCATGCTGACACAACTTTCCGCAGCGGGCGCACGATTCGATTTGATTCTGGCCGACCCGCCGTACGGAGAAAAAAATATCGGCCGTCGTTCTAACTCGCTTGCGCAGCAGCTTCTGGACAATACGCATTTGCCGTCGTTGATTTCGGACAATGGAGTCTTTGTGCTCGGGCATACCAAGCGCGACACGCTGACCATTCCGGTCCAGTGGCGGGAAAACAAAATGCTCAAACATGGCGACAGCGTAATGCGTATCTTCAGCCGCATCGCGAGGCAGGACGAGTCTGCCCACAACTCGCCGTCCTCTTGATTTTGAACAGGTTCGCGGCAATTCGCATCCAAGACCTTGCTGTTGGTTTGCCAAACTGGCTGACTGTGCGCTCAAACGCACATTTTCGCCCGCAGAAAAGCACGGCACAATTCGCCCGCTGAATAAGCGTTTGCATTGGGACACAGCACCCATACCCTGTTGAATCGATTAATTAATGCGACAGTTTGTCACCATCGCCACCAACGCCTTCATGGAACTGGTGCGGCAGCCTGTGTTCCTGCTGCTGATGACCCGTGCCGGCCGTGTTTGAGATCTTCCTGGCGACGCCCTACTACTTCGCGTTCGGCGACGAGCCCAAGCTCGTCAAGAACAGCACGCTGGCGGTGATGCTGCTGGCGGGCTTGTTCGGCGCGGTGTTGAGCGCTTCGGCCTCGCTGGCGCGGGAAATTCGCACCGGCACGGCGCTGGCCGTGCTTTCCAAACCGGTCGGCCGCGCGCAGTTTCTGCTGGCCAAATATGCCGGCCTGATCGTGGCGCTGACGTTCTGACCTACGTGAACCTGGTCGCCGCGCTGATGGCCAGCCGGATGGCGTTCGACGCCTACGGCAGCACGGATCTGGCGGCACTGGGGATTTTCGCCGGCGGCGTCGTGCTGGCCTACGCGCTGGGCGGCTTCAGCAATTTCTTTCTGCGCCGGCCGTTTGTTAGTGACGCCGTTTTTCGCGCTGGTGATGACGGTGATCGCTGGCGGCGTTTCTGATCTTTCAATTCACCAAACAGAACGCAGAGCCTTGGCGAAATGGCGCAAGTGGACTGGCGGCTGATGCCGGCGGCGATCCTGATTCTGTTCGCGCTGTGGATTCTGGCGGCGCTGGCGCTGGCCTGCTCGACGCGGCTCGACATGATTCCCACGCTGGCGATCTGTTCGGCGTTTTTCCTGCTGGGCATCATGTCAGATTACCTGTTTGGCCGCCGCGCAGAACCGGTTCGTGGTGGGCGTCGGTGCTTTACACGGTGACACCGAATTGGCAGCTTTTCTGGCTCGCGGATGCGCTGGACACGGGCAAGAGCACGTTTCACTGGGGCTATGTGGGCAAGGCGTTGCCTATGTGCTCGGCTATGTCGGCGCGGCGCTGGCCGTGGCGGTGACGTTGTTTGAAGAACGGGAACTGAGTTGAAGAACATGACAAACGCTCGTTAGGAATGAAAGACATTTAAACATCGTCGGCCGCGAACTCCTGAACTGAATCGATGGAACGAAATACGCAAAGAACCGGCTTGATGAACCTGCTGGCGCTCTTGCTGGCGTGGGCGCGCCGGGTTTGCCGTTGCGCGCATACGCAACTCGCTCGCCGGCCAGGTCGGCATCGTGTTCCTCGGCCTGGGCGTGCTGGTCGCCGCAGTGAGCTGGTTCCAGATGCGGCTCGAGGAACGCGGAGCGGCTGGAGAAGCTCGAACTGGACGAACTGGCCAAGACGCAAGGCGAGCGCGGCTCTGTTCGAAGCAAAGGACGCGGAAGTTTTTCCGGCGCAACGTTCGCGCGAGCAGTTCGAGCGTTTCTTCGTCCCGGTTTTCACAGTATTCCTGTTTCTTGCTCGAAGCCGCGGGTGCGTTCCTTCTTGTGGCGCTGGCTTTCACAAGCACGACGTCGCGTTGCTGTCAAGCAGCCCGATGGTGGCGCTGTGCGCTGTTCGGATTGTTCGCGCTGGTGTTGTTCCTGCTCGGCCGGTTCTCCGCGACCATCGCCCGGCTGGAGCATCATCGCCTGCTGCGGCCAGGCGCGAGTTAGCTGCTGCTAGGCGCCTATCTCTGCTGCGCTGCTGCGCTCGGTATTGGTTGGCGTCATGGGCTGAGTTTCCGAAAGCCGATTTCTACGTGGCGCGCGTCCTGTGCGGACTGCTGGGGCTGGTCGCGCTCGAGACGCTGGTCAACCTGTGCTGGAAATCTATCGGCCGCGGGTGAAGGGCAAAGTCGAGCGGCCGCTTTACGAGAGCCGGCTGGTCGGCCTGCTCGGCCAGCCGGAAGGACTGATCACCACCGCGGCGCAGGCGCTGGATTACCAGTTCGGGTTCAAGGTTTCCGAGACCTGGTTTTACCGCTTCTTCGAAAAGGCGCTGGCGTGGCTGCTGCTTGCTGCAACTGGGCGTGCTGCTGCTCTCGACCTGCGTGGTGTTCATCGAAGCGGGCGAACAGGGGTTGCTGGAGCGCTTCGGCAAGCCGGTGGAAGGCCGCACGGTGCTCGGAGCCGGGCGCGCATCTCAAATTGCCGTGGCCGATCGACAAGGTTTATCGCTACCGCACCGAGCAGATTCAAACGCTTCGATGTCGGCTTCACGCCGGATCCGAGAGGCGAACACGAATCGACCGTGCTCTGGACCGTGCGCCACACACGAAAGAAGAGAATTTCCTGGTGGCCAACCGCGAACACCGTCCTCGGGCGAGATCACGAACGAACGCGACCGGCAAACGCACGCCGCCGGTGAGCCTGCTCACCGTCAGCATCCCGGTGCAGTTCCAGATCACCGATCTGATGGCCTGGGCCTACAACAACGAAGACAGCCAATCTGCTGCAGGACATCGCCACGCGCGAAGTGGTGCGCTACCTCGTCAGCGCGGACCTGAACGAAATCATGTCGCGGGCAGCGCGGCAAGGCGGCTGAAGATCTGCGCCAGCGGATCCAGGCAGCATGCGGATGACGCGACAACTCGGCGCGAAGATCATGTTCGTCGGCTTGCAGGACATTCATCCGCCGGTGAAGGTCGCGCCGGATTACGAAAAGGTCGTTGGCGCCATCCAGACCAAGCAGGCGAAGATCCTGGCCGCGCAAGCGGACGCCATCAGGACCAACGCGCTGGCCGGGGCGCAGGCGATCGAATCTGTCGAATCAGGCGAACGCCGACAGCATGGCACGGGAAATCGACGCCCTGGCGCAAGCGGCCCTGTTCACGAACCAGATTCCCGCCTTTGAAGCGGCGCCGTCGGTTTATGCCGAGCGGGCCTATTTGCAGACGTTCGCCCGCGCCACTGCCAACGCGCGCAAATACATTTTGCTCACGACCAATACGCACGACTGTGCTCAACTCGACCTGCAGGATAGAATCCGAGAGACATGCTTAATGTGAAGGTCGGTTCCTCATCGAAATGAAAATCTTGAAGTCTGAACTTGAAAGCGAACACGCGTTGAACGCAGCCGCTCACCTTTTGTCATGAAACGAAATCCACTCACCCTCGTTATCGGCGTGCTGTTGCTGATCGTATTCGGGCTGCTGCTGTTCGTGTTCCAGGTGCGCCAGTCACGAAGTGGCTGTCGTCACCACCTTTGGCAAGCCGACGCGCGATATCACCAAGCCGGACCGTACTTCAAATGGCCCTGGCCGATCCAAAGAGTGTACAACTTCGACCAGCGCGTGCAGAACTTTGGAGGACAAGTTCACCGAAGGCCTACACAGCGGACAACTTCAACCTGCTGACCTCGGTCTATGTCGGCTGGAGGATTACCGACCCGAAGGCGTTCTTTCCGCGATTCGCCGGCAGCTCGGTGCCATGCGAAGCCGAGGGCGTGCTGGAACGAATGCTGGGCAACGCCAAGAGCGCGGTCGTGGGCAAGCATCCGCTGTCGGATTTCGTCTCCGCGGATGACGACAGGCATCGAAGTTCGGCGAGATCGAGAAGGAAATCCTGGCGGCGATCCAGTCCCAGGTGCACGCCAACAACTACGGCCTCGAAATCGAATTCCTTGGCATCAAGAAGCTTGGCCTGCCGGAAAGCGTCACGCAATCGGTCTTCGAGCGCATGACCTCCGAACGGAAGGTGCTGATCAGCCGAGCCGCAAAACGAAGGCGAAGCCGAGGCGCAGAAGATCCGCTCGGAGGCCGAGCGCAAAGCGGCGGAGATGCTGGCCAACGCCGAAGGCCAGGCCACGCAAATCCGGGGCAAAGGCGAAGCCGAAGCCGCAAATCCCTGCAGCGTCTTCCAGCAGAATCCCGAGCTGGCCAATTTCATGTTTCGGTCTGCGTGGCGCTGGAAGACTCGCTGAAGGAGATCGCTCGACTCTGATTTTCGATCAGCACACGCCGCCGTTCGATTTGTTCCGCGGGCGTCTCAACGAACCTGACCGCGAAGGTGAAATGAACGAGCGATCCGACATTCTCACGCGCGAACCACGGCCGCTCAGCCGGAGACGCCGGTGGATGCGGGTTCGCAGGCGCTGGCCGAAGCGCTGCGCAGCAGCTTTGCCATCGTCAAGTTCGTGATGGTGCTGCTGGTTTCGTGTTTCTTGGCTCCGGCTTCTTCACAGTCGGCCCGCAGGAGCGGGCGATCATCCTGCGGTTCGGCAAACCGGTGGGCGAAGGGGAGAAGGCCTTGCTTGGGCCGGGGCTGCATTGGTCCTGTCCGTTATCCGATTGACGAATTATCAGAAGGTTCCGATCACCGGAATTCAGCAGGTCAATTCAACCGTCGGCTGGTACGCCATGACGCCGCGAACAGGAACTGGCCGGAGATCTACCGATGCGGAACCCCGCCTGGGCCATCGCTGAATCCGACGGTGGATGGCTACGCGCTGACCGCCGACGGGAACATCGTTCACATCCGCGCCACGCTACTTCTACCGCATCGAAGACCCGATTCGTTACGTGTTCGGTTTCGTGAACGCCTCGAACGCCGTGCAGAACGCGCTGGACAACGCGCTGCTCTACACCGCCTCGCGCTTCAAGGTGGATGACATCCTCACGCGCGACGTGGCCGGTTTCAGGAGGCGGTGCGCGACGGTGCGCCGAACTGGTGGAGCAGCAGAAGGCTCGGCGTTGCGGTCGAGCAATGTGCAATGGATCGCAGCATCCCGCCGCGGCAGTTGAAGGAGACGCGTTTCGCGAATGTGCTCAAGGCCGAAGTACCCGCAGCAAGGTGCTCAACGAGGCCCGCAGCGACGAGAACCAGGTCACCAACAAGGCCAGCGCCGATCGCCGCCGCGCTGATCAACATCGCCGAATCCGACCGCGCCCGGCTGGTCAACGAATGTCCAGCGCCAGGCCGAGCAGTTTCAGGAGATTCTGCCCGCATTATCAGGCCAATCCCAACCTCTTTCGTGCAGCAGCGGCTCACGGAAACGACTCGGCCGCGTCTTCACCAACGCAGGAAAAGATGTTGGCCAGACAGCGGCGCGGATGGAAAATCGATCGAGAACTTGCGTTATTGTTAAACCGCGAACCGGACGAGTCCAGACAAACCGATGAAGCGTCCAGCTCGCAGTGCTAAGTTTGTAAATGATATGCAAGTTACTTCTCTTTTAAGCCAGCGAAGACCACTCATCACCATCATGATCACGATGCCGAATGCGGCTGCGGCCATGACCACGAGCACGCGCCCGTGCGGCTGTGGCAGACGCTCGTCGGCGTCGTCTTCGTCCTCAACGCCTTCATCGTGGACTGGCTGTTTCGACAGGGGCCACACCGTTGCCAGCGCCAGCGCGTTTATCGGCGCCATCATTCTCGGCTATCCGATCGTCGTTGACCGCCATCAAGGATATTGCGCCGCGGCCATCTCAGCATCAATGAGCTTGGTCGCCATCGCCGTGCTCGCGGCTTTTGCTCGGGCACGGGATATACAAAACCGCCGGCGTCGTCGCGTTCTTCATGCTCATGGGCGAAATCATCGAGACCCGCACCGCCGAAGGCGCGCGCGCTTCCATCGAATCACTCATCAAACTCACGCCCACCAAAGCCCGCCGCATCACGCCGCAAGGCAATGAAGAGGAAGTTGCCGCCAAGGACCTGGCCGTCGGCGACGTGATTCGCATCCGCCCGGGCGACAACGTGGCGGCGGACGGCGTCATCCTCAGCGGCCAGGGCTCGTTCAACCAGGCCACCATCACCGGCGAATCGCTGCCGGCGGACAAGAAAGCCGGGCGACGAAGTTTTCGCCGGCACGCAGAACCTGACCGGCGTGCTGGAAATCAAAGTCAGCCGCGCCGGCACAGACACCACGCTGGGCCGCGTGCGCGAACTGATCCTGGCGGCGGAAAAGACCAAGCTGCCGATCATGAAGATCGTGGACCAGTACATGGGCTTTTACACGCCGCTGGTGCTGGTGATTGCCGCGCTGGTCTGGGCGTTTACGCGCGACCTGAACAACGTCATCTCGGTGTTCATCTTTCGCTGCCCCTGCGCGTTCATTCTCGCCACGCCGACGGCGATGGTCGCCGCGCTTTCCGCCGCCGCGCGCCTGGGCATTCTGATCAAGAACGTCGCGGACATCGAACTGGCCGCCAAGATCAACGCCTTCGTCTTCGACAAGACCGGCACGCTCACGACCGGCGAACTGGCCGTCAGCCGCCTGGCGCCGCTGGGCGAAACGCAAACCCGCCGAGTTGCTGCGCTCGCGGCTTCCGCCGAGAAATACAGCAATCATCCCACCGCCAAGGCGCTGGCGCAACTGGCGGGCGAAGCCGGCGTGCCGCTGGCCGAGCCGAAGGATTTTGCCGAAACCGCCGGGCGCGGCGTCAAGGCCCAGGTGAACGGCGCGAGCGTTCTGGTGGGCCGCGCGCAATGGCTGAAGGACAACGGCGTGAACAGACGATTTCGTGAAGTCGGTCGACCTGAATGAGACCGAAGGCTGGAGCCTGATTTTTGTCGCGCGCGATGGCAAATGCATCGGCTGGGTCGGCTTGCAGGACCAAACCCGCGGCGAAGCCCGGGAATCCCTCGCCGAGCTGAAGGAAAGCGGCGTGCGGCGCATCGCGATGGTTTCCGGCGACCGCCAGCCGGTGGCCACGCGCGTGGCGCACGGAGATCGGCTGCGAAGAAGCCAAGGGCGAGTGCCTGCCGCAGAACAAAGTGGAGTTCGTGCGCGGCATGAAAGCCAAGGGCTACAAGGTGGCCGTCGTGGGCGACGGCGTGAACGATGCCCCGGCGCTGGCCGCCGGCGACATCGGCATCGCCATGGGCGCGGCGGGCAGCGAAGTGGCCATTCACAGCGCGACGATTGCGCTGATGAACAACGACCTGCGCCGGCTGCCGTTCCTCGTGAAGCTCTCGCGCAGCACGCGCGCGGTCATCAACCAGAACTTCCTGTTCGGCGTGGTGTTCATCATCGGCGGCTTGACGGCTGTCGGCGCTCGGCTACGTCCGCCCGATTGCCGCGGCGATTTGCACACCGTCGGCTCGCTGATCGTGGTCTTCAACAGCGCCCGGCTCGTGCGCAAAGGCGAGGAACTGGAGCATTATCAGCCGGAACCGGTGCCGAACCGCCGGCGAGCCGGTCACGCCGCGCCGGCGCCGGCGCAGATTGACGCCGAAGACGGCGTGAAGCTGAATGCCGTCAAATGCAGGTCGTAACTTCATGGCCGTATGCCGAACCATTGAACTCTGCAACTCCGACACACACCGCACAATCCAACGGCGAAGTCGTCGTCTCCGTCCGCGGGCTGACCAAAGTCTTCAAGGATTTCTGGGGCCGGCCCAAGGCGCGCGCGGTGGACAACGTGGATTTCGAGGTGCGGCGCGGCGAGGTGTTCGGCCTGCTCGGGCCGAACGGCTCCGGCAAATCCACCACCGTGAAGCTGCTGCTCGGTTTGCTGTATCCGACCAAGGGGCACATCGAGGTCTTCGGCCATTCGCCGCGGCACGTGGCGACCAAGTCGCGCATCGGCTATCTGCCGGAGGAATCGTATCTCTACCGCTACCTCAACTCGCGCGAGACGCTGGATTTCTTCGGCAACCTGTTTCACCTGCGACAAGGGCGAGCGCGACAACCGCGCGGAGCAGTTGCTGGAAATGGTCGGCCTGAGCCAGACGCGGACGCGGGCGGTGGGCGAATTCTCCAAAGGCATGCAGCGCCGCATCGGCCTGGCGCAGGCGCTGATCAATGATCCCGATCTGGTCATTCTCGACGAACCGACTTCCGGCCTCGATCCCATCGGCTGCCGCGAGGTGAAGGATCTGATCCTCGCGCTGGCCCGGCGCGGCAAGACGGTGATTCTGAGCAGCCATCTGCTGTCCGACGTCGAGGACGTGTGCGATCGCGTGGTGATTTATTACGGCGGCAAAATCCAGGCGATGGGCACGCTGAAGGAATTGCTGGCCACACCCGACACGATGCGCATCACGACGCCCGTCGCTGCCGCGCGAGACGATGGAGCGGGTGCTGGAAATCATCCGCAAGGACGTGGCGACGGACAAGGTGCGCATCGATAATCCGACGCAAAACCTGGAGAGCTATTTCCTCGACGTCGTCGAGCAGGCGAAACGGGCAGCGGCGGAAACCACCGGCGCGCAATCCGGCGCGCGCGTGGCGGCTTATCTGCGCGGCGACGCAGAGGTACGGAAAACCCGCCGCGGACAAAATTCTGGAGCGGCTCACCTTGCCGCAAGCCGCGCCGACTATACCGACGCCCGAACCGGTCGCGGCTCCAAAAACGAATGAGAAAAAGCTGGAGCATTGACGCAAGCCACGCCGCCGGCTTCGGCGCAAGCCCGCGCCTGAACCGGAGAAGACCGCCGATTTGTCAAAGGCGGACGAGAAACTGTCGTCGCTGCTGGGAAACAAGAAATAATTTTTACCGCCGAGACGCAGAGACGCAGAGATTTTGCGCATCAACTCAGCGTCCCCACGTCTCTGACGTTTTCAAGAGTTGATGCAACGATTGCTCGCCATCGCCTGGTTGACCTGGAAAGCCGCGTTCCGTTTCCGGCTGTTCCTTGTCGTGGCGGTGCTGCTGCTGGCGTCGGTCGTCGGGCTGCCGATGCTGATCAAGGACGACGGCACGGCGCGCGGGTTCACGCAGATTCTGCTGACCTACACTTTGAGCGTGATCACGGCGTTGCTCGGCCTTTCCACGCTCTGGCTGGCGTGCGGCACGCTCGCGCGCGACATCGAGGAATGCCAGATGCAAGTGGTCGCGATGAAGCCGATCGCGCGCTGGCAAATCTGGCTGGGCAAATGGCTCGGCATCGTGTCGCTGAATGCCGCGCTGCTGGCGTTGTCCGGCGCGAGTGTTTACGGGCTGCTGCAATGGCGGGCGACGAAACTGCCGCCGAAGGAACAGGAGGTGTTGCGGAACGAAGTGCTCGTGGCGCGCGGTTCGCTCAAGGAATCGGGCCTCATGGAACTCATACAAACTCAAGCCGACCAGATACTCCAGCAACGGATCAGCGATAAGTCCGCCGGTCTTGGGAATCTCAATGAGACAGAGCGACGCCAGGTGCACAAACAAATTCTGGAGCAGGTCAAGGCTGGTTACGAGAACGTGCCGCCCGGAGGCCCTCGACCGTGGCAGATCGATCTGGATTGCGCAAGGATTCGTTGCGCGGCCAGCCGCTGCATTTGCGCGTGAAGTTCAACGCGGCGGACAAAAGCCCGTCCGGCACGTTTGCCGCTTTCTGGCAGGTGGGCGTGCCGACCGAATGTCTGGCGGAATGAAGAGCCGATGAGCCTCGCGCCGGACACGTTCCATGAATTTGAGATTCCTCCGGATCTATTCGACGAGAACGGCATCCTGACCATCGTCTTCTTCAATCCGAACAACACGGCGCTGTTGTTCCCGCTGGACGAAGGCATGGAGGTGCTGTATCGCGAAGGCGGGTTTGGGCTGAATTTCGCGCGCGGGCTGGGGATCATTTTCTGCTGGATGGCGCTGCTCGCGGCGCTTGGCCTGGCGTCGGCAAGTTTCCTTTCGTTCCCGGTGGCGGCGTTTTTCTCGCTGGGTCTGCTGACGGTGGCACTTTCGAGCGGTACGATGGCCAATGTTGTTTCGGAAGGCACGGTGCTGGGTGGCAACTCCGAAACTGGTCAGGCGAGCCGTTCGGTGCTGGACTTCATCGTCATCCCGGTGTTTCGCGTGGCGCTGAGCGTCATCAACCTGGCGAAGGAGTTCTCTCCGATTGATTCATTGAGCAGTGGACGCAGCATTACGTGGAGCGAGCTTGGGATGGCATTTGCACAAATCGTGTTGCTGCTGGGCGGAATCTTCGCGCTGTTTGGAATCTTTGTGTTCAGCCGGCGCGAACTGGCCACGGCCCAAGGAAATCAATGACGCTTCAGTTCAGAGTCCGGGGTTCGGAGTTCGGAATCATGCGAACGCTGCGTGACGCGCCGACCCTGAACCCTGAGCGGCGAATCCGGAACTTGTTCGGATGAATCCGCGCCTCAAAAAACTGATCCTGCTCGTTCTGGCAGCAGCACTGCTCGCGGGCTCCTCGCGCATTCAAAACTCGCTCAACCGCGATCGCGACCGGCTTGGCCTCACGCGCGTCGAGCCGCTGGAGAACGCGCCGCCGGTGCTGGCGTTCACAACCGTGGCGCTGGGTGGATTTCGCGGGCTGATCGCCAACGCGCTGTGGATTCGCGCGAATGATCTGCAGGACGACGACAAGTTCTTTGAGATGGCGCAGCTGGCCGACTGGATCACGAAACTCGAACCGCATTATGCGCAGGTCTGGATCGTTCAGGACTGGAACATGGCCTAGAACATCTCCGTGAAGTTCAAGGACTTCCCGGATCGATGGCGCTGGGTGCAGCGCGGCATCCAGTTATTGCGCGACGAGGGGCTGCGCTACAACCCGAACGAGGTGATGATCTATCGCGAGCTGGCGTGGTTCTTCCAGAACAAGATGGGGGCAGTGACCTGATGACGCCAACATGTATTACAAGCAACAGTGGGCCGACCAGATGGCGGATGTCTTCGGAAATAGAACTCCGGACTTCGAGGAGTTGATTGAGCACAAGTCGGCAGATGCGCTGCAGCGTTACGAGTTGCTGACCAATAAATATAAACTCGATCCGAAGCTGATGAAGGAAATTGACCAGCGCTACGGCCCGCTGGAATGGCGTCTGCCGGAATCACATGCCATCTACTGGGCGATTCTTGGACTCGAGAGAGCGAAGGAAAATCCGACGAAGGTGAAGAAAGACGATTTGATCAACCTGCGCCGGGTTATTTATCAGTCGCTGTTGACGGACCTGTATCGCGGTCGATTGGAAGCCGATCCTTACAGAAGACAATTCGATTTCGCGCCGAACCTCGACATCATTCCGAAGCTGAATCAGGCCTACGAGGATGCCTATGCGGCTGAGCCTGGAGCCGGCGAAAAGAACAGCGTTGAGATCGCGCATCGGAACGCTATCGCTTCCGCGGTATATTTTCTCTACGTCAACAACCGGATGACGGAAGCCGCCAAATGGTACAAATATCTGGGAGAAAAGTATCCGGACAAACCGCTGCTGGAATCCACCACGAACTCTCTCCCACGCCAGCTCACGCTCGATCAGTACGCGATTGCGCGCGTTCAGGAGGATGTAAACGAACTTAATCCGGATTGGCTTCGTTCGGCAATTCAAGGGCTGCTGGCCAGTTCCTATCGCGCCTTGATTCTGGACGAGGATGACCGCGCAGCCGGATACAGGCTTCTGGCCCAAAAGGTCTGGGATAATTATGAGACCAAACTTCCCAAAGATCGTTTGCCGGCGATAAGACTGCCGTCTGTAGAGGAATTGGCCAGGCAGGTTCTTAGCGATCTGCTGGACCCGACGAACGGCGTCCCGCCGGAAGCCCGTGCAGTGCTCCGGACAAAGCTCGGCATGGCTGGCGAAACACTGCCATCGGTTACTTCAACCAACGCTCCCGCGAGTACGACGAATGCTCCGGCGCAATAAGCGAAACGCGTCGCGAGGTTTGGTGGCCAAGACGTCTTGGTAATCGCCGCAACTTGGGATCGTAAACGTTAGCATGCCATATCCAGGGAAAAGAGGCATGGATCATTGTTTTGATTGCTTGGACTTGCGGTATTGCGTTCCTACTATTCTGCATTGCTGCTTGCTGACGAACAATGACACGGCCCATCCTTGAGATTTCCAACTTGCGCGTTCAGCGCGGTCCGGTGGTCATTCTCGATGGCATCTCGTGGCGCGTTGAGGCTGGACAGCATTGGGTGATTCTCGGTGCGAACGGTTCGGGCAAAACTTCGCTGCTCGCCGCATTGACGGGTTATCTCACTCCCACTTCGGGCGAAATTGCCGTCATGGGCCGGGTTTATGGAAAGACTGACTGGCGCGAATTGCGGAAACAAATAGGTCTTGTCAGTTCTGCCGTCCGCCAGATGATTCCCAATGACGAACCTGCGGTCGAAACCGTCATCAGCGGAAAATACGCGATGATTGATTTCTGGGGCCGCCCCAGAGTGAGAGACCGCGCCGCCGCCCGCCGTATCCTGAGGGACATCGAGTGCGCTCATCTTGCTGACCGTCCATGGCAAGTGCTCTCACAGGGAGAACGCCAGCGCGTGCTGATTGGCCGAGCGCTCATGGCAAGGCCGCGACTGCTGATTCTGGATGAGCCGTGTGCAGGCCTCGACCCTGCCGCGCGCGAACACTTCCTGCAATTCCTGCAGCGCCTCGGTGCGAGCACACACGGACCAACGCTCGTTCTGGTAACGCACCACACGGAGGAAATCATGCCGGTGTTCTCCCATGTTCTAATCCTTAAACATGGCCGTTGTCTGGCTGGGGGAAGAATCTCCCCTTTGCTTGACAGCAAACTGCTTTCAGATGCGTTTGACGCGACGCTTCGCTTAAACAAGAACGAAGGCCGATATCGGCTGCGCATGCCTCCTGAGTCAGGCAAGGTCATTTACCGTCGTCTCCGCCGGGATACCGAACCCAAGAGAGTGAGACATCGACACCAGGTGCCACGATGATCGTGGCACGAATTCTGCCCGGCATTTGGGCAGGTTTCGAGGCGAGGCGGGCAACGCAGGTTGCGCAGCCGGCTTCGGGAATGATTCCACGCCGGGACAGGCGTAAGCAAAGCGATGCCTGACCGGAACGCTCCGGTTCGTTGGAAAAACTCCTTGAAGCACGGAGGATCCTCGTGCAAATTGCACGGGACTGTTGCAGGATGCCAAAATCCCGCCGCCTCGATTCCCATGTTGGAACCAAATGCGAATTGTGAAATGAATACCACACCAAGCTCATCGAAAAACGTACTGACCTCCGATGTCGAAATTAAAGGGAACCTCAAATTTTCAGGCGAATTGACGTTTGAAGGGAAACTGGAGGGCGAAATCCAATCGGATGGCGTTCTGAACCTCGGCGAAAGCGCGATCATCAACGGCAACATCAACGCCCAATCCGTCGTCGTGCGCGGGAAAATCAACGGTAATATCACCGCCAAGGAGAAGATCGATATCAAGTCAAAGACAGAGATGTTCGGTGACATCCGCGCCGCGAAACTCGCGATTGAGGAAGGCGTAACATTTGTCGGCAAGACCGAGGTGAACCCGAACAAGGTTTCGCCCAGCGCTGCTCCGGCACGTCCAGCCGAAGCCTCCAAGACCATTGAACTGCCGAAAGCAGCCGCCGTTCGTTGATTGGCGCATTGCCCCCAGTTGAGCCTCCGATGCCGGCAAGCAAGCAGGACAAAGTCCGGCTAGGCTGCCCTTTTTGCGGTCACGAACAGTTGGAGCCGCGCACCGCGATCTCGACGGTTTGCAGGAAATGTGGGCGGCATCTCGTTGTTCAGGAGATACTCAATCCGCCAAAAAAAGCAGCGGAGCCGATGCGCGTCCGCCGCATTGTGACTTGCTTTGAGTGCGGGGCTGAACTGGAAGTAGTCGTAACTGCAGAATCCACGATGTGCAAGCGCTGCAGCCGATACGTGGATTTGAAGGACTATCACATCAACAATGCAGTCTCCAGGAATTTCAAAACCAAAGGAGCGTTCGTCATTGAACCGAAAGGTTATGTTTTCAACACCGAGGCAATCGTCGGGGAGGCGGTCATCAAGGGCCGCCTTTTGGGAAAATTGACCGTGGAACGCTCGTTGACTCTGTTCTCGACAGCAGAAATCAAGGGCAGCTTCACCGCAGGCCGGCTTGTAATTCCGCCAATGAACCACTTTTGCTGGAAGGACCCGATTCGGCTCCAGTCCGCAGAGATTGCAGGTGAACTGGTGGCAAACCTGAGCGCAAGAGAAACAGTTTGCCTCAGATCCACGGCCCGGCTGTTCGGAGACGTGGACGCCGGAGGATTGATCGTGGAAGAAGGGGCGGTCGTGGTTGGTGGTATGCGCATAAAATAATCCTCTCCCCCTGGAGTTTGAGGAGAGGATTTGTTATTCCCTACCTGCCATGGCGCACACACAACAAATCGCGAAGCTTGAAGGCACGCTTTCAGCGCAATCCCCCTCCGTGCCGTTGGCCAGTGCAAAACAGCCCCCCGATGCTGTTACGGCGTTCCCGCAGCACTTCTTAACGATGCCTAACAAGCTCCGTCATTACTCGTAAACTCCAGGTGGATTCTTTCAAAAAACTTTCATTTTTTTGGATTAAATTCGATGCGCTCAAACAAAGCCGTAGCTTGAGGCCATTCGGATTAAAAGACATTACCCAAGGCCGGAGGGAAAATACTGGAAATTCCGCGAATTCTTGCAGAAAGCTGGTCAGTGAGTCACCGTCCATGCTTAAGGAGCCAAATGAGCCGCCAGACAAGAATGGTCATGACCATCAAGCCTATCAGCCCGCCGCTGATACCGACGATCTTGACCAGTTTTTGACGGGCCTCTTCCTTGAGAGGATCCTCGCAACAATACTGGAAGCCAACCAGTTCCGAGAGCATTTCATCCGCGTTTTTATAGCGATGTCGGGGATCGGAACGGCAGGCTTTCAGCACGATTTTGGTGAAGTTGACGAGGTCGCGGTCCGCGGCCGTGTTTCCCAGCTCGCCCGGCAATTCAGGATAATCGTTGCGGTCCTGGCCGGTGCTGATTTCGTAAAGCACCTTTCCCAGCGAATAGATGTCGGCCTGCGCCGTTCCTGGTCCCTCCGGCGGAATAAACCCTTCCGTGCCGACGTAGGATTGCGCCTCGGACATTTCCGCAACCAACCCGATATCCGCCAGCTTCGGTTGACCATCCACGAAGATGATGTTGGACGGCTTGATGTCGCGGTGAATGAGGCCCTGCCGATGCAGAAAACTCATTGCTGCGGCAATGGTTGCTCCCAGATAAACGCATTTCGGAATCGGCAGGCGCTTGTGCTGCGCGACGTCGTAAGCGAGCGTTCGCGGGGAATATCGTTCGGGATCAATCTCCTGGCCGGTATGGATGTCATCGCCCAGCTCCATCACGCAATAGAAGTAGCCGGCGGCTTCATTGCGCCCGACTTGCAATACATCCACAAGCCCATCGTGCAAACGTGACACCGGCTCGAATTTGAGGACCCCGTTGAATTCGCGTTCGAACGGCCGCCGATGCCTGAACGTTCTCTCGTAAACGACCTTTACTGCCCGATAGCGCCCGAGAGCGTTGCGGGCGAGCCAGACCTGTCCGCCGCTGCCGCTACCGATCAGACGAACCAGTTCGTGATCTTGAACGACAGGAAACGCCGAGGCTGAAGACAGAACCGCCCCTTTTGATTCGGCTGGTTCCAGCGGCTCTGTCATGACGAAATAGCTGTTTCATATAAGTAGCAACTCTCCTAAGAACCGGCAACGAGTTAATGGTCCTGGAAGCGGCGGCGGCTCAAAATAATGAGTCAGTTCAATACTTCTCTTCGAGCGCGCGCAATTCTTTCTTTATCAGGCTTGAAACGCGATGCTTCGCCAGATAAATCTGGCCGACGTTTACTCCGAGCGTTTGTGCGACTTTTTTTACAGGCCAGCGCTTCACCACGTACAGATCGAACATCTGGAAATGCTCTTCGCGGACTCGCGGTTTGACGCGTTCAATGGCAGCTTGCAGGAGATTCGTCTGCCATTCAGTTTCCCAGAGAGATTCCAAATTTGCGCCCATGGGATCGGGGATTTCCGTGATGTCGGGCCGGTGAAAATGTTCCGTGCTCATTCCAGTCTCGTCGCGCGACATTCGCGTGCGCTTTCGCAATTGGTCGGCGATGCGCCAGCGCGTGATGTTCCGCAACCAACCCTTGAACGAGCCAAGGTTCTGATCACGCCTGAACTTGTGGATGTCCTTGGCGACCGAGATGATCGTCTCCTGAACCACGTCCTGCGCCTCGGTTTCCGTCAATCCGGATTTCAGCGCCACAGAATAGATCAAATGCCAGTAGGTATCGAAGAAGTCCTTCCAACTGTCCTGATCGTCCCAGTTCTGCAACCTGCTCAGCAGGCTGTATCGGGTTGGAATCGGGTCTTCGGCCAGCAACTTCATGGCATGACTCATACAGACAATACTCGTGGGAAGCGACGCGTTTCTTGCAGGATTGTTTGAAACCGAGGTCAATTCCCAACTGAAGCGCCTCGTCAAGCACTCTGCCTTGGGCTCAATTCCGCCTAAGTCGCTGGCACGAAGCGCTGAAAAAGCAGCGTGGCGAGGAACAGCAGAAAGAAAACTAAAGCAAACTCGCGAGACACATCCGCGCACGCCAACCAATCCACGAGTACGATTCCGGCCAGCAAATGGGAAATGGACGAGAACATCCCACGTTTGCTGTCCCGCAGGAGAAATGGCGCGAAACTCCACACAATCCAGAGCAATAATACGAGCGACAGCCACAGCGCTGGTTTCCTGAATGATCCCGCGTTTAGGATCAACGCCAGGACGATTGGAGCGACGAGGAGCAGCGATGCAGGAGAAAGCGTGGGCGCGCGCGTGCTCTCCGTTCGCGCCAGATAACTCAATCCAAGAATGTAAAATGCGAGCGCCAACCCGCACCAAATCGCAGTGCCTGTGATGCCCAAAAACCCGGCCGAGGCAGCCGTGAGATAGAGCAGAAACCGGCAGGCAGCCATGAAAACTGGCGAAAGGACGAAGTGCTTGTGAATCGCGTCATAAACGAGAATGCATACGAGCAACGCAACGGCAACAATGCCTGTTCCTGTTCCCGTTAGGATCAAACTAAATGCGCCCAGCGCGAGGAAGCTCAGTCCCCAGCGCCAGACCGCAGCCAATGAGATTCTTCCAGAGGGAATCGGGCGTTCACGACGGTTCAACGCATCAAATTCAACGTCGAAAGCGTCGTTCAGAAACATTCCGCCGACGTAAAGAAGGCTCGCGCCGAGAAAAATGAACAGGAGTTTTTCAGAATTGCCGCCGCCGCCCAGCCACCATCCAGCCAGGCAGTTCGACCAGACCGTCGGCAGGTTTGAAACACGGCCAAGAATCAGCAAGGTTCGCAGACGCGGCATTCGCGAAGTTCATAACCGGTGCTGGCAAGCCTTTCAATCTTTATGGAAGGCGCGGCGACGACGCTCGATCAAAAGAAGGGATTAAGTGCTTTTTCCTCGGCAACTGTAGTGAGCGGCCCGTGACCGGGACAAATCAAAGTCTCGGCCGGAAGCGTGAGAATTTGCTCGCGCACTTTTTGTCGCGCCAAATCCCATGACTGATTGCCACGCCCAATAGAGCCGGCGAAAATCGCGTCGCCTACGATTGCCACGTGCGGAGCGTCTTCCTGCCAATTGCCGATGAGATACGTCACGCCATCCTCCGCGTGGCCCGGCGTTTCACGGTGGGTCACGCGCAGTCCGCCCAGATGCACGATCTCGTTCGGCTTGTTGCGCTGGTCCACCGGAGCGTTTTTCGAGCCGCTGTGGACGCGGGCTTTCGGAAAGGCTTCGCGGATTTTGGTCAGCGCCTCGACGTGGTCCCAATGCGAGTGCGTAATGAAAATGTGCCGGAGTTGAAGTTGCTCGGACGCGACACAATCCAAAATCGGCTTGGGATCGAGGCCGGTGTCAAACAGGGCAGCGTCACGCGTGACTTCGTCCCAAATCAAATAGCAATTCACCGTGAGCCCCTCGTCGGCAGTCGTAAAGACGCGCAACTCACGCCATATGCTCAGGTCCTTTTCTTTGGGTAGCCACCCTTTGGAGATGTGGTCCAGCTTTTCCGCGTTCAGTCCGATCAAATTGGCGAGCGACGTAAGATCAACCTTCCTGACGACCTTGCAGGATTCTTCCAGCGCCGTGAGTTCAGCCTCGGTCAGCCCAGCCGTCTTCGCAGCAGCAGCGGCGGAAACTCCCGTCATCGCGCGGGCTTTGCGAATGATATCGCCCAGATGATCTTCGAGGTTCACGTTCGCAACTTAGCTTCCCCCCGCTTTCACTCGCAAGCTTAAGCTTGGTTCCAATGCGCCGGCGGCGTGCCTTTGAATTCGTCTCACGCGATCATCACATTCATTTCGATGCAATTATCTCCCGGAACTCTATTGGAAAGTGTTGCCAAAAAATGGTGATGTGGCAGTTTAGGAGCGTATTTCACGTTGAAACAATCTTTTTGAGAAATCTATGGAAAAACCAAAAATCATCGCCTACCTGAAACCAACCTGTGGCTGGAGCCAGGGTGTTCGCGCCATCATGCGCAAATACGATCTGCCGTATGAAGACCGCGACATCATCAATGACCCGCTGCAACGGCAGGAAATGATCGAGAGAAGCGGTCAGATGCTTAGCCCGTGCGTGGAAGTCAACGGCCGCATGCTGGCGGATATCAGCGGCGAAGAAGTTGAAGCCTACATGATCGCCAACGGTTTGGTGCAACCGAATGCCCAGGATGCCGACGCTCCCACAAACCAGCCGTGCGCGCATGAGATGCCTCAATCCGCACCGTTGCAGTTCCGCCGGTGATTGTGGTTGAGTTCAGTTCTCAAAATTGTATCCGCACAGAAACGCGTGCTGATCGATTTTGGATTGGACGGCTGTGATTGATTCCTTCGGCCAGTTCACCCGCTGCCGGCTTTTGACGGGAGAAGGGAACACAAGGGCCGAACAATCGGAGAGGAAACGCTCATCGGCAGTGAGCCCAACGAATTCCACGAGGCGCTTCATGTTTTCCTTCGGCTGGGCTACGAAGTCTTCGTGCCGCAACGTTATCGTCTCGGATGCTTCACACATGTGGAACAGGCGTGCGGTGTCGTCGGCCATCTCAAAATAGCCGGTAATGTTTCTTTCGAGCGGCTCCCGATTGGCGCGCTGCATTGAGCTGATGTTGTCAAAGGGATTGCGGACAATATAAACGATGCGGAGCGGTACCTGGACGATCCGTCGAAGACGCGGCAAAAGCTCTGGATTCCGTTTCAGCCGCAACGTCGAAAGGCCGCCCTTTTTATCGCCGATGACTTTCAACTTCTGGAAGCGCCCCTGCCATTGATTTGGCACCTCATAATTGAAGTTGTGCCAGCGGCTTCCCCGATCCACGAACCAGCGGTCACGTTTCAGGATCAAAGCATAGAGCTGTTCGCGCGAAATTCCGTGTTTGACGAACAGCAGCGCGTCCAGTTCGTGCGCGATGACCGCTTCGGGGTGCGCATTCAGCAGCGCGCCATACAAACTATGCCCGCTCCGGCCATGCCCGATGAACATGCAATATGTGTTCACGTCATCGAAAAGCTCGGATTGTTTTCCTGAAGCGAAGCGAGACCAGAGATAACCCTTCAGATAATACAATTCGTTCTTCATCAAACGTGGCGGTGATGGGCAATTGCTGATCTCGAGAAAAAGATTTTCATCGCGGCAGAAGAAAATTAGTTGGCGAATATACTGAGGGCCAGCCGAAATTCGGCGGCAACTTGAAAACTTTCCGAGTTGGCGGGCGGCAAGAGTGGTCTTTGCGGTTGCGACTTGGGCATCGCCTGCCAAACTGCACGCATGCGACGGGTAAACTCAGTTAGGGGCATGCAACGGGTGGCTTTGAACTGGCGGCGGCGTGGTGTTCGCGTTGCGCTCGTTCCCACGATGGGTTATCTGCACGCAGGTCATACAAGTCTTCTCCGTCTCGCGCGCCAGGCTGTCGGGAAGACGGGGAAGGTGATCGTCAGCATTTATGTCAACCCTGCTCAATTCGGGCCGAGGGAAGATTTCTCGCGTTACCCGCGCAATTTGAAGCGCGATCTAAAGCTCTGCCGGGAGGCGGGAGTGGACGTCGTATTCACGCCAAGTGACGCGGCAATGTATCCGGCGCTAGGGTTGTCGCGCTGCGACGGCCGGACGGAGCAGCGCGCCGTACCTACCAGCTTCAGCACCTATGTCGTCGAAGAACGACTCTCACGAAGCATGGAGGGAGCGTCGCGACCGACACATTTCAAGGGTGTGACCACCGTCGTAGCGAAGTTGTTCAACATTGTGCTGCCGGAAATTGCCGTGTTCGGCCAGAAAGATTTTCAGCAGGCAGTGATCATCAAACGAATGACGCGCGATCTGAATTTTCCGGTGAAAATTATCGTCGCGCCGACGGTCCGTGAGCCGGACGGATTGGCGATGAGTTCGCGCAATAAGTATCTTGAAGGTGAACTGCGCGCTCAGGCTGTGGTTTTATGGCAAGCGATTCAACGAGCCCGGTTGGCCGTTGCGCGGGCACGTTCTACAATCCCAGCAGCGCGACTCAAGGCAGATTTGAAAAGATTCATCGAGACGCCGCCTGCGGCTCGGTTGGATTACTTGGAGTTTTTTGATCCTGACACCTTTATCCGGGCGACGAAGGTTTCGCGCGGCGTACAAATGGCGCTGGCGGTGTTTATCGGGAAGACGCGGTTGATCGATAATGCGCAGATTTAATTGATTTTTGAACCGCAAATTGCCAAAGCATGTGAGTTCACAGAAGAGGTCACTGCAATGAGCGTAGCAATTGCCAGATTCTGTCGCTAGACAAAAACAATAACGAAGCTTTGTTCTATGTTGCGCATGGTTTTACCATGCCCGTCGACTTGAACAATCTTGAGTGTTGGACAGCTCAAAAAGAATTGTTCGACGGCGGGATTTCATCCATAGCGGTGTTGTTGGTTGAACCGACCCGATGTTGGCAGGAACATGCGGTTCGATTCGAATTACAATAAGGAACTCGCATTGAATCCGATTTCGTCTGCCTTCACAATTTCCGCAGACATCTGTTTTTTGCCGTAATTGATTGCCGTGACTATCTCGGACGATTTCACTCCCTAGCAGGTTTATCGGACAATTGCATTGGCAAGCTTGCGCATTCACTATTTCGAACGGCACAATTGGAAGGGATGCCATCGCTCTGTTATCTCTTGGGAAAGCGAAGGAGCTAACTGTTCGGGGACTCAGTCATCTGAGTTCGCACTTGAATTGGGCAAGGTAAGACCATCGAGCTTGGATTCACTTGAAAAAGCGCCGCATTCCGCTTGGGCCGATATTACGCGAGTAGATTTTGGAAACTGTTACGCCAAAGCTACGCGCGAACTCACGAGCGAGGGCACACCAACATCATGAAACAATTCGACTACCTCGTGCTCGGCAGCGGCATCGCGGGGCTTTCATTTGCTTTGAAAGTCGCGCCGCATGGGCGTGTCGCGATTATCACCAAGAAGAACAAGGCCGAGTCGAACACGAATTACGCACAGGGCGGAATCGCGGCGGTCACCAGCAAGGAGGATTCGTTCGAGATGCACGTGCGCGACACGCTCGAAGCGGGCGCGGGCTTGTGCAAGGAGGACGTCGTCCGCACGATTGTCGAGGAAGGGCCCGCGCGCATCCAGGAGTTGATCGAATTCGGAATGAAGTTCTCCGAACGGGAAGATCCGCGTAATCATGGGCGGCATGAATTGGACCTCGGAAGGGAAGGTGGCCATTCCAAGCGGCGCATCCTGCACGCGAAGGATGTTACCGGACGTGAAGTTGAGCGCGCCTTGCTGGCGGCGGTCGCTGCGCAGCCGAACATCACGATTTTCGAGAACCATTTCGGAATTGATCTAATCACGAGCCAAAAACTCGGTTACGTCGGCGAGAACCACTGCCTTGGAGTTTATGTGCTGGATAGAACCAAAGGCGAGGTGAGGACGTTTGTCGCGCCAGTGACGCTGCTGGCGACCGGCGGCTGTGGCAAGGTTTACCTTTACACGACCAATCCCGACATTGCGACCGGTGATGGTGTGGCGATGGCCTATCGCGCAGGCGCGCGAATTGCCAACATGGAGTTTATCCAGTTCCATCCGACCTGCCTTTATCATCCTCGGGCGAAATCGTTTCTCATCAGCGAAGCAGTGCGCGGTGAAGGGGCGGTGCTGAAGACGCTTGATGGAAAAGAATTCATGGACGCGTATCATCCGCTCAAATCGCTTGCACCGCGCGACATCGTCGCTCGCGCGATCGATACCGAAATGAAGAAGAGCGGATCGGATTACGTGCTGCTCGACATCACGCACAAGCCGGCCAAGTTCATCATCGAACGTTTTCCGAACATCTATCACACCTGCCTGAGCTACGGAATCGACATCACAAAAGAGCCAATTCCCGTGGTGCCGGCGGCGCACTATCAATGTGGAGGCGTGCGCACCAATGTGGATGGCGAAACGGACATTTCCGGTTTGTTTGCTGTCGGTGAAGTGGCTTGCACTGGACTTCACGGGGCGAATCGCCTGGCGAGCAATTCGCTTCTTGAAGCTTTGGTGTGCGCACATCGTGCTTCCGCCAAAGTCACCATACTGAAACAGCCCACGAACGATTTCAAAATACCGCTCTGGCAATCGGGTAATGCGCACAATCCAGATGAGATGGTCGTGGTCTCGCACAATTGGGACGAAATCCGCCGTTGCATGTGGGATTACGTCGCAATTGTTCGCACGGACAAGCGTTTGGAGCGCGCACACAAGCGCATCACAAACATTCAGGAGGAAATTCAGGAATATTATTGGGACTTCATCGTCACGAGTGACTTGTTGGAATTGCGAAACATCGCGACGGTGGCGGCGTTGATTGTTCGCAGCGCGCTGGAACGTCCCGAAAGCCGCGGGCTTAATTACAACCTGGATTATCCGGAGCCGAACCCGGCCTGGGCACAGCGCGACACGATTCTGAAGCGATAAAAGGAGACGCCCCGCAGGTTATGCGGGGCGCTTGCGGTGAGGAACCGAGACCGCAATTAAAAGCTGAAGCTGACCTTCAAGTAGCCGCAACTGGGTTCTTCCCAACCCGCGCCGTTCCATCGTTCGAGCCGCGCCGACTGCTTGAATATCTGTCCGTATCCCGCATTGACGCTGGCCCACGTTCGGGAGTGGCCATAGTTGGCGAGATTTTTTCGAAGCACTAACGGATTTCGCGGAAGGGGTTGCGGTGGCTCCCGAAGCTGGAAGGTAAAGGCGCTATCGCTTTGTTCCGCATTCGAAAGTCGGAACGCGGGAAAAGGACGCGGGCTTTCTTGGGCCATCGCGATGTTTGCCGCAGCCGAACGTTGAGAGATTGCGGTCGCGAATGAATCAAAGCCGGAATCGATTCTCGTCTTCATCTCGCCGTAACGGACCATTGCTAGACTTAACATCGCTTCTCCAGCGCAGAGGGAATTTGCGAAGTCTAACGAGGCGAAAAGGCAAATGGCGACGAGAATGCGCAAGTGAGCTGTTCTTTTGCCGGCCTCAACAGCCTCAGGCGTAATTTCAACTGCCGTGACTCTCTGCACGCCTCTCCGGAAAGCAAGGCATATACCATGGATTTGTGGAACACGCTGACCGTAATTTGCGCCGGCTTTGTCTCCGTTTGAGGACATTGTCCCCAACGCTCAGGACACGTTACCGATAAGGCGTGATGGGAGTTTGCCCTCGCAAGGCAATTAACTGCCGGAGTGAAGATGCTCAGGTGGCATGCTCGCGCACGACCTCCTGTGGCGGTTTATCTTCACGAAGACCAAGAAACGCTGGCTGACGCAAGTGCCCGTCACGCGTCCATTCCGCAAAACGCACTTCACAAACCAGTCTGGGCTCCAGCCAGGTGCACCGGCGCATTTCGGCGCGGGTCAACCCGCTACGCACGCCGACACCCGGTCTTTCCGGCAGATTTGCAAACGGACAGTCATCGCGGATGAGCGTTCGAAATTTCTGATGAAGTGATTTAAGGAGTTTCTCATTGAATCCTGTTCCTACCTTGGCGGCAAACAAAAGCTTTCCATTCTGATGATAGCCGACAATCCGAAGACGGCACGTTCTGTTTCAGCTTCAGCACCGGCTCGAAAAGATCACCTCGCTGCTCGACGCGCTTTAATGCTTCATCAGAAAGGAAACTCAGTCGGGCCGCATCTTTCTTCTTCAGCGCGCTTTCCACTTCGCTCCACTCGACCGGCGTCGAGACCGTGGGCAGTTCCTTTGCTCGAAGGGAATAAACGCAGACGGTGGTCTTGTGTTCATCGTTCTGGCTCCAATCCACGAAGACTTTTCCTGTTCGCAGACTCTTGTTCATCTTTGAAATCACCAGTTCAGGATGCTCGCGTTCCAATTGTTCGACGAGGTTCCGCGCGAAAGGCTTGGTCCTCCCGTAAGACGTTGGTGTGTTCAAAGGCACGTACACTTGAAGACCTTTTGACCCTGAAGTCTTGGCGAAACTTCGCAGTTTCAATTCATCGAATTCGCGCTTGAGCCATAGCCCGACCTGCGCGCAATGAAGGATGTTGGCAGGCGCACCGGGATCAAGATCGAAGATAACCATCGTTGGACATTGGACGTTTCGGGATTTTGCGAGAAACGTGTGAAGTTCGATATCGCCAAGGTTCGCAGCCCAGACGATGGATGGCAGGTCATTGGCCATGCAGTAGTGAATTTCGGATTCGTGCCGGTCGCTCCAAACTGTTGCGGTTTTGATCCAATCCGGCCGGTACGCTGGACACCGCTTCTCGTAAAAGAAACTGCCAGCAACCCCGTCCGGATAGCGCTTAAGCGTCAGCGGCCGATCCTTCAAGTGAGGCAACAACACTGGCGAAATGCGAATGTAGTAATCGATGAGTTGCGCCTTGGTGAACCCGTTCTTCGGATAAAAGACTTTATCGAGTCGCGAAACTGCAACCGTGCGGCCATTGATTTGAAGCGTTTCCCCAGATTTGCGCGGCGAAGAACTGATAGTCGAGAAACGGCCCAGACCTTTCTTCAATCCAGGCATGCTCATGAGCGAGGAACTGAGACGGCGACGCGCCGCTGTTAGCGGCGCTTACGGCCTTGGGCTCTTCAGCGGATATGGGCCGAGCCAAATGTCGCCTTCCAGAAGGTCAAACCGCCGATCTCGTTTCTCGGCGAGCTGGCGCCAGAATACTTCAACGTCCACTGATTCCGATGAATTTTCAGTTTCAGGCAAATTACTGAATGTCCACATTTCGTCGTCGCTCAATCTTCGCGCCATTGATTTCCTTATTCGTTAATGCCCCAGTGCCCAATTCCCGACGGCCGTTCCTGTTGCACGACACCCGTCAGGAGGGAGAATGCCTTGCTGTTGATGCCTCGGTAATTGCCATTCCAAAGCGACCCTTCATTGCCCTCGCCTGGCCAGACGCCGGGCTGACAGAAGAATTCCATCCGACCGCGGCGCGCGACTTCTGCAAGATACGCGCGCGTGGGATTTTCCCGAGCGTCATTCACGTTTCCGAACAGCCCCACCAGCGCGATCGCGTTTCCCTTTTCCGTCAGCCACAGTTCTATCCACGACTTTACATCTCTCGGCAAATCGTTCGTGCCGTGCATTGAAAGTATAATGATGTCCGCCCCCGCGGCATCCTTAGCAGCCATTTCTCTTAGTTTAGGGACTGCCAGGACATCGAACTTCCACATTCCATTGGTGAATGCGCATTCGTCTCCGAGATGTTCGACCAGGTAATCATAGGTCTTCTTCGCCTGTTTTCCGGTCTCGAAATCTTCGTACGCAATGACAACGTTAAAAGCCGGGCAGCTTTCTGTGCCAGTCGAGGAAAGACTAGGGAACGTCAGCGTGTTTTGTATGCGCTCGACGATGAAACTCCGGCCTGGGAATCTCAATAGGGTATGCACCCCACGGAATAAAACCCGTCTCGTACCCGGCACGAGCTTTCCGGTTGCGCTGCTCAAGCGAGCCACGAACGCGATTAAAGCAACCACCACGAAAGCAGTGGCGCGAAAACCAAACTCGGCAAATAACTAATCACCGGAATTCTTCTCACTTCGAAAATCAAGAGCGCGACTGAAAAAATCAGGAACCCTCCCGTGGCACTCACGGAATTAATCAGCCCGTGCGTGGCAAGGAATGGCTGCCCAAACCGCGCGCAAAGCAGAGTAATCGTTCCCTGAAAGGCCATGACTGGCACGGCAGACAACATCATGCTCCATCCAAACATCAGAACGAAACTCATCGCCGCCAGCCCGTCGATAGCCGCCTTGATCGCCAGCGGATAGAAATAGCCGGACAAACCGTCCTGGATCGCGCCGAGTATTCCAAGCGGAGCGGCGCAAAAGAGGACCGCGCAAACATTAAAACCTTCGTTGAACCGGTTGGGATGGAACGTCGTTGCCGATGAGATCCGCTCCCGCGCGAACTGGCCAAGCCGGTTGGATAAGTTCTGAATACGGAGCAGCCGGCCCGTCAATCTGCCGAGCGCGAGGGAGATCAAAACAATTCCGAGTTCCTTGAAGATGTGCAGGAAGGTACCGTTCAGACTCACCCAGGTCAGTCGCAACCCGCAAAAAATTGTGAGCACGCCAAGCATCACTTTGAAAAAATTCTGGTTGGCGGCCGAGAGCGGCCTCTTCTTCGCCAATCCTGCAGCGCTTCCAACGAGGATGCCTGCCACATTCAAGAAGGTCCCTGTCATGCGCTGACTCAATCACCCTCAGCAGGAACTGCAAAGAGAAAAATGAATTGATGAGCGCGTCCGCATCTGTCCGCCCGGCAGCGTGTCGGAAAATGGCAGTATTCGGTGCCGCGGCGTTGACACGCGCTGTATCTGCATGCATGCTGTGTTCCATGAAAGCATTTCTTCTCCTCGCGGCGGTTTTGTGTCTTCAAACCGTGTCTTCGCTCGCAGCGGATTCTCTTTTCGATGTTCCGCTCAAGGACATTGACGGCAAAAGCACCTCGCTCAAACCTTATGAGGGTAAAGTGCTGTTGATTGTCAACGTCGCTTCCAAGTGCGGTTACACTCCGCAATACAAAGACCTCGAGGCAATTTATAAGAAATACAATGACCAGGGATTCACCGTGCTTGGGTTTCCATGCAATCAATTCGGCGGACAGGAGCCCGGGACGGACGCGGAGATCAAACAATTCTGCTCCTCCAAGTATGACGTGACGTTCCCAATGTTTGACAAGCTCGAGGTCAACGGCGCCAACCGGCACCCGCTTTATCAGCAACTCGCTGGAAAAAATTCTCCGGTTGCCGGAGACATCAAATGGAACTTCACCAAATTCCTCATCGGCCGCGACGGCAAGATCCTGAAGCGTTTCGACTCGGCAGTAAAACCCGATTCAACTGAAGTGACCCACGCGATTGAGTCCGCGCTCGCGGCGAGGTAGATCCTCGCCCGCAAAATCGCCATGCAGCCGGATGCCCTTGCCGTACCAAGGGCATTTTCATTGGCGGATTTTGGGGGACTGCCTTCGTCATGCTGCATCGAAGGTGATTGACCGGGAGATGCGTGTTCGAAACTCGCCCGACGCGCGTACCTATCCGCAGCCGCCGATCTCGTCAGCCAGTTCGCAGATCGATTGGTAGTAGTCGTCCTTCGAGAGGCCGAGCGCGCAAGCACCGAATGTCTCGGCGTCATCGGAGGACGCGAAATCTCCGTAGTTTACGAGCACAAGCTGGTAAAGGACCAGGTAAACGACTTTATGCAATTGCGTCATGAAAATTGGATGAACGTGCATTCGGAAGCCGTCTTCGGGCCGCTCGCCTTTCGGAAACGGGTGCGCGAATTCTCCCGGCCCAAGTTCCGCGGCGTCAAAAACGACCTCGCACGGATACCGCACGCAGGCGCGGTCTTCGAGGATTTGTTGCAGTTCCTTCCAGCCGATGCGCGGGCCGTACTGGGCGCAAATCTCTTCGCCCTTTGCCGCCACGTGCCCGTTGAGCGATTGCTTAAAATCGTCGGTGGTGAGTTGCGTCGGCATGAGCGGCGGGTGTGGCGTACGCGGCCGTGAAGGAGTTGCTAAGCAGTTGCTCTTCCGGCACGCCTTCGTTCGCCTTGGAGAGCCGGCCCTGCAGGATGGGCACCGACATGCGGAGGAAGATCGTGTAGCAGAGCAGGCCGAACGCCCAGATGCCGAAGCAAACCAGCGTCTCGTTCAGCGACGGACGGTATTCGACCATCTCGCCGAGCGGCGTGGGGATGAACCCGGGAATGACCAGGCCCATGCCCTTCTCAATCCAGATGCCGACGATGCAGAGCACGCAGGTCAGGTTGAGCCACTTCAGGCTGCGGCTGACCGGCAGCACCAGCAGCACCATCGCGACGAGGTTGAAAGCGATGGCGGTCCAGATCCACGGCACGAGCGCGTGGTGGCCGTGCAGGCCGAGAAAAGATACTTGGACGAAGCGACGTGCAGGTTGCCGGAATAGAATTCCTTGAAGACTTCGTTCACCAGCAGGAAGACGTTGATGAGCATCGAGACCTGCACGATGCCGCGCAGGGTCATCAGGCGCGATCGGTGATCATGAGCCGCTCGGCCATCCGCGCGTGGATGATCTTGTTCATCTGCGGGGTCTTCATCAGCTTGCGCAGCGCGTCCGCCGGCAGGCGCAAGACCTGCGTCGGCTCTTCGGCGATGGCCGTGGCCGTGCGCGGCGTTCCGGCCAGGGCGGAGACTTCGCCGAACTGCTCGCCCGGCCCGCGCTGCGGGTGATGCGGAAGACGCCCGCCTTCCTCGCGCTTGACCACCACCCGGCCCTTCAAGACGAAGAACGCGTGCTTGTCCGTCTCGCCCTGGCGCAGCAAGACATCGCCGGCGTTCGACTTCCAGGACCGTCGCGCCGGCCAGGATGTCCTGGCGGATCTCGTTGGGAACGGAGGCCAGTTCGGGCAGGTGACGGGCCAGCAGCTCCAGATCGTCCAGGGTCGGCGGCGCGGCTCGTCGCGGCTTTGGCGACGGCTGCGCCGCCGCGATCGCGCGTGTCACTCGCCGTGCGGAGCGGTGGCCGTGACGCGGCGGACCACCTGCATCGCCAGGATGATCAGCGCCGGCCCGGCGGTGAACGCCGAGGCCAGGAAGCGCGGGCCGACGATGGCGGAATTCCAGAACGGCCGGCCGCCCAGGCCGACGTAAAGAAACGCCGTGACCGTGTGGATCGAAACCGCCCAGACGATGGCGATGAAGACGAACGGAATGTAAAACCATTTGGCCGGCTTTCGTCCTCTGATAGCGGCAATAGAGCAGGTAGCCGCAGATGTGGACGTTGAGCAGCAGGTAGCCGTTGAGCACGATGACGTCCCAGCTCAGCATCGAGGCGGGGAAGTTGAACTGGCCGATGCCGGGAATCAGATGCCAGAACCGGTCCGGCCGGCCGAGGTCCACCGTCACGAACGCCAGGCACATGAGGATGGCCGCGACCGCGAGCAGTTCGCCGAAGATGACCAGGTCGTGCAGTTCCTCGTTGTTGTAGATGTAAACCGGGATCACCATCATCACCGCCGCCGCCGCCACGCCGACCAGGAAGGTGAAGTTGGCGATGTAGACGCCCCAGGAAACCTCGTCGCTCATGCCGGTGACGATCAGGCCGTGGGCGAATTGCTTGGCGTAGGCGTTGAGGCCGAGCAGGCAAATGACCGTCAGCACGCCCATCCAGGTGTAGTAGCGCCAGTCGCCCACGAACGCGATGCGCCCGCAGCGCCACAGAAAAACGCAGATAATTCCGGATCGCCTGCATCATACGTCGAAGTAGTAGAAGAACCGCGGCGAGGTCCCGAGTTCCTCCTTCAGCTGGATGAAGACGCGCTTGGTGCGCAGGATGTAGGAGACCTCGCTGTTCGGGTCCAGGATGTTGCCGAACTTGCGCGCGCCGGTCGGGCAGACTTCCAGGCAGGCCGGATATCTGCCGCGCGCGTGCGCTGGACGCAGAAGTGGCATTTCTCCATCACGCCCTGGCGCCGCGGACGGTTGCCGAGGTAGGCCATGTCCGGATTGAGCCGCTCTTTCGGAATCGACGGCTTGGTGAAATTGAACCGCCGCGCCCAGTAGGGACAGGCGGCCTCGCAGTAGCGGCAGCCGATGCACCAGTCGTAATCGATCACCGTGATGCCGTCCGTCTCCTGCCAGGTCGCGTGGACCGGACAGACCTTCACGCAGGGCGGATTCTTGCACTGCTGGCACTGCACCGGCATGTAGAAGAAGCCCTTCTCCGGCACCGATCTCCGGGTCGTAGTTGTGCTCGGCCTTCTCCATGTCCAGCGAGCCGTGCGGCATCTTCAGCACGCGGATGTATTGAATCTCCGGATTGCGCGACTGGTTGTTCTCCGCCACGCAGGCATGGACGCATTTGCGGCAGCCGATGCAGCGGGTCAGGTTCAGGCATAGACGAACTCGACGCCGTCCATCGGCTTGAGTCGCGCACGTGCGGGCGCAGGCCGTATTGCTGCTCGACCTCGTCTTCGATGCGCTTGAGCACCTTCGCCATGTCCTCCGGCGTCAGCTCCTTGTAATACTTCTGCATGAACTGCTCGACGGTCGGGAAATCGTTCATCTCCATGCAGCGGCGTCAGGCTTGCCGCCAGCGCGGCCAGGCCAGAGGTCACCACGGCCGACGTGCGCAGAAAACTGCGGCGGTTCATGCCTGCATCCTGCGGCGACGGGATTGTCGTGGCAATGGGCAGTTGGACATATTCAGTGGTTTGATTCGGCGTGAGCGGACTGCGGTCACGACGGGATGCAGCGGATGCGGCCCGGGCGCGGGTTGGCGGCCGGGGAATTTCGGCGAGTGCGGGTTGTGGCAGTTGACGCAGATCTTGCGGTCAATGGGCCCGCTTGCTGCGGTCCCAATAGCCGCTGGTGCGGCCGTGGGCGCCGGCTTCCCAGTCGCGATAGGTCGGGCCGTGGCAACTGCCGCACAAGAGTTGGCTGTTCGAGAAGTTTCACTTCGTGTTGTCCGTTCCCGGGTCTGCAGCAGAGTCGAGGTTGGTTTCGTTGTGGCAGTTGAAACAGTTGTTGTTTCGGTCGTGGCTGCCGTGGCCCATCACGATGTCCGCATGTTCCTTCGGGATGATCAGTTTCTGCTTCCGTATCGAATCGCAGCGGCGGCGGCTTGCCTTTTTCATGGCAGGCGTAGCAATCGAAGTCGGACAAATCAGCACCCGCCTGCACGAGGTCCGGATACGCCTGGCGCACCGTGGCGGTGCTGAGAAAATTCGTATCCACCAGCGGAATGGACGCGAGCGCCACAGGGCGCAGCGGCGTTGATACAAACCACGCCGCCAAACCGGCGAAAACAATCGCCACTCCGAGCACGCTCGCGCTCTTGCTGGTTTCAGGATTCATTGTCTCGTACCGTCCTTCGCGAAAAGCTCAGTCGTTCATCCATCCTCAAGCTGGCGTTCGCTCGCCACCGACCGCGCGTGCTTCGCTTTAGGTTCGTTGTGTACTCCGGCGCAAACTTCGGCCACGCCGGTTGAAGAACTATTTTTTAAGGCCGCGAACGTACTGCACGAGCGCCTTGAGATCATCGTCAGACAGACCCTCCGCAGGTTTCATCCGGAGTGTTCCGTCCTTGTCCTTCAAACCTTCCTTGATCGCCTTGAATCCCGCTTCGTCGGTGAAGCCCGCCTGCACCTTCGCATCGGTCAGGTCCTTGATGCTCAATTTCTTGCCCGTCGGTGTCTGCCCTTTGCCGTCGGCCCCATGGCACTTGGCGCAATTTTTGTCCCAATTCTCCTTTGCGTCCGCCGCTGATGCCGCCGTAGCGGCGGTGAAGCCCAATACAACTGCAAGTAAGATTATTCTTTTCATGTTCTAGTCCGTTTTTTGCTATTGCTCTTATTTGTCCGCGTCGCCGTTAGCCTCTTTCAGAGATGGAGAACCTACTACCCTTGTATTGGCCAATGCTTTTCATTTTTTGCAAATGCACGCCAATCGCGGAGCAGCGGAAATTGGCCGACGCTGGTTCAATAAGGGTGCGTCCTGGACACGAATTGGTATTGAAACCGTGCGAAACTGGGGGGGGGGTGAATGATAAATTACTCGCCCAGATTCCTGCGCAGCAACGCCGAGAGTTTCGCAGGAGACAAGATGGTCACGGACTTGCCTTTGACCGATACGAGTTTTTGATCGCGAAATTTGGCGAGCGTGCGCGAGAAAGTCTCGCTGACCGTTCCCAATTCGGCAGCGAGCACTCTCTTGGGGGTGCTCAAGTGAATGCTCACAGGTTGCTCGCCAGTCGGATCGGGACATCGTTTGACAAGCCAATTCGCCAACCGCGTTTCGACATCTTTGAGCGTCAGATCCTCCAGTTGTCCGATCAACACGCGAAGATGCAGACTCATCGCGCCGAGCATCCGCAACGCGAGTTCAGGCTTCTTCTTCAGCAACTGCATGAAGCCCGCATTCTGCACCAGCAGTACTTGGGACGATTCAACGGCGCGCGCATTTGCAGGATAGCCAGTCGCTAGGGCGAGCGATGCTTCGGCGAAGGATTCTCCGGTCCGAAAAATGTGGATCACCTGTTCCTTCCCCGCGGCGTTCACCCGATGCACATTGATCGCTCCTCTCTGCACAATGAAGAAACCTTGCGAAGGCATGCCTTCTCGGAAGACGTATTCGCCTTTGTCGAATGATTTCACGATAGAAATGGCAGCCACGTCGTCCAAATCACCCGGTGCGGTGCCGGCAAAAAGCTGGCAGGCGCGCAGTGAATTGATCAAGGCGGCTTGTTTGAATTCTGCCATCGAGTTGGCCATGCGAAATTATCCAGTCGAGTCACACCAGATGTAAACCATCCATTCGCCACTACTTCCGCGTTCGAGCCTTGAAGCAGACCCTTCGCTGCCCAGCTTTTCAATCAGGGGCGATGTCAGGAATGGCGCGACAATGATCAAGCCCTCACCACGATTGATTGCGCCCACGCGCTTTCGGATTTCTGCGTAAGGTTCAACTCCGCGGGCAATTAAACTGCGAACGTCAAATCTCTTGGAACGATTGAGCGGTGGCATATCAGGCGCGTGCTTTACGATCATCTCCAACGCGCCGGCGGAGACGCAAGACCAAATTCGGCGCGGCTTAATTCGCCCTTATTCTCGCAAAAAAGGTGCATCTTTTGACAAGCATCGTGTAGTGCCTCAATGCCTCCAACACTAAGGTCGTTCCAGCATTGTGGAAGAAGCAACTCAACATACGGTCGAGACATCCGAACATCCCGACAAGAGGCGCCGCATTCTGCCGAACCAAGGTTTGGGACACGAAACCGCGTTTGGTTGTCCGCGAGACTATTTGAACAACCGGTTCGTTTACGTCGTCGTCTCCTCTCGAGCTCGCGGGCTCTCCGTCGGCGTCAACATGAATCCTGACAAGCAGTGCAACTTCGATTGCATCTACTGCGAGGTTCATCGTGACGAGCCGGCCCACGAAAAACATCTCGATGTCGAAGTCATGGCGGCTGAGATGAAGCGGACGTTGACTTTCGTTGGTGAAGGCCGCTTGCGCGAGCGTCCATGGTATCGAACGCTTCCGGACGAATTGCTTCAATTGCGCCACGTCGCCCTGAGCGGTGACGGCGAACCGACCTTTGCGCCGAATTTTGTGGAAGCAATTCAAGCCGTCGTGCACGTGCGGGCGCTCGGCGGCTTCCCTTTTTTCAAACTCGTGCTGCTCACAAACGGCACGGGGCTTGACCAGACACACGTTCAACAAGGGCTCAAGTTTCTTACGAAGTCCGACGAAATCTGGATCAAACTCGACGGAAGCACACAAGCATACTTGAATAAAGTCGATCGGCTGGATGTTCCACTCGAAAAGATTCTCTCGAACATCCTCCTGGTAGGGCGACAACGCCCGGTCGTCATTCAGAGCCTGTTCCCTTCGATTAACGGCGAAGAACCGCCGCTCGAAGAAATCGAACATTACGCTCTGCGATTGAAAGAACTGAAAGCAAACGGCGCGCAGATCCCACTTGTGCAGATTTACTCTGCGGCCCGGCCCACGCCGAATTCCGGTTGCGGCCATCTTCCGCTCAAGATTCTGTCGCGTATCGCGCAGACCGTGCGTCAGGTCGCCGGTCTCAAAGCGGAAGTCTTTTGAGAAAATCTCCGGCCTAACGGCTACCTCCTCAAACCGGCCTGCGCCTTCCAAGCCGCAGGCCGGCTCCTCTTTTAGGGAAATGAAATGACATTATCTTCGGAGCATTCCCGGCAAACCGCCTCCCATCCGTGCCATCATCTTGGAAAACTTTCCCATCTTCTTCATCATTTGCTGCATCTGCCCGAATTTGTTCAGCATCGTGTTCAATTCCGTCACGCTTGTACCGCTGCCTTTTGCGATGCGTTGACGCCGTTTTGCGTTCAGGAGCTGTGGATTGTTCCGCTCCTGTGGTGTCATCGAACAAATCATCGCTTCCATGTGACGAAACTCCCTCTCTTGCTTCGATAAATCGCCCTGCTGTTTCAGCATCTCCGCGCCGCCGGGCAGCATTCCGACGATGCTTTCCAACGAACCAAGCTTTTTCATGGCGCGCAATTGCTCGAGAAAATCGGTGAGCGTGAACTGGCCTTTGCGCATTTTCTCTTCGAGCTTCTTCGCGTCCTCCATGTCCACCGCTTCGGCGGCTTTCTCGACGAGGCTCACCACGTCGCCCATGCCGAGAATGCGTGACGCCATGCGTTCGGGGTGAAATGGCTCGAAATCCTCCAGCTTTTCACCGACGCCGGCGAATTTGATCGGCTTGCCAGTAACGGCTTTCATGCTCAACGCTGCGCCGCCGCGCGCATCGCCATCGAGCTTGGTCAGGATCGAGCCCGTGATGTTCAGCGCCTGATCAAAATGCGTCGCAACGTTTACGGCTTCCTGACCAGTGGCCGAATCGAGCACCAACAGAATTTCCTGCGCCTTGACGAGGTCGCGCAGCCGGACGAGTTCCTGCACAAGCGGTTCGTCAATTTGCAGACGGCCGGCGGTATCGAAGATGAGCACGTTACGATTGTTGGCTTTCGCAAACGCCAGCGCTTCGCGCGCGATTTTCAGAACGTCCGTTTCGCCACGCTTCACGAACACCGGCAGTTCAAGCTGCTTGCCCAGTGTTTCGAGTTGGTCCATCGCCGCGGGGCGGTTTACGTCCGCCGCGACGAGCAGCGGACCGCGCCCTTGCTTGTGCAACAGGCGGGCGAGTTTGGCACTGGAAGTCGTTTTGCCCGAGCCGTGCAAACCGACCATAAGAATGCAACTTGGACTTCCGCTCAGATTCAGACTCGCGTTTTCAGAGCCGAGCAAATCCACCAGTTCATCGTGGATGATTTTGATGATTTGCTGGCCCGGTTGAACGCTCTGAACGACCTCCCCGCCGATGGATTTGGTTTTGACGCGTTCGATAAAATCGCGCGCGACCTTGAAATTCACGTCCGCTTCCAACAGCGCCAGCCGCACCTCACGCAATGAATCGCTGACGTTGGATTCGGAAATCTTTCCGAGCCCGCGCAGATTGCGGAATGCGTTTTGAAGTTTGCTGCTCAGGGAATCGAACATTTGCCTAAACTAGGACAGCCGGACTAGGTTGACAAGGCCGGGTCGGTTTGGCTAAATGCGCGTCCGCTCCGCACAGGCAAATGGTAGGTTACCCAAGTGGCCAACGGGGGCAGACTGTAAATCTGCTGGCTTACGCCTTCGATGGTTCGAATCCATCACCTACCACCACCCCGAAAACAAAGGAGATACAGCCAATTAAGTCAATGTTTACAATGGTTTTATCACTGCTCCGCTTTTCGAGATGATGCGCTTTTGTGCTCTTAGGTTCTCTTGGTGACTTTTCCCAAACGATGCTTAGAAAGTAACCATAAAGTAACCAATGCAAAAAACCGCTTTGCACGCCCTTTTGATTCTCGAATCCGAGCCGTGGGTGGTCGGATTGCACTTGGCTCATCAGAAAAAGCCGCTTGCAGGTCCAGCAGGATGCGAACACGCGTGTTTTAAGGACGAGTGGCGTGCTCCGCGAGCAGAGAAGCGGGCCTCACCGAGTTGGACGATAGCGAGCCAGTCAGAGTGAACTCGAATTGCTCCGGTTTCTTGAATAGCCGACGCGCACGGCGTGCGCCTCCTTTGCGGGATCGCGGAATAATGTCCACGCGCAATTCACCAGTGCTTTCAATCCCTGCTTCCCGGTTTACATGAAATCGCCGCTTGAGGTATTCCATCGCGGTATTGATGCAACCCGGCTCGATCAGGATATAGCCAACCTGACCTTCACGTTCTGGCATTGTGCCGCCGACCGCTCCGGGGCACTCCGCATATGCTCGCTTCATCCGGGCGATTAGGTCGCGATCTGGCGGGTTAAACAGATTGGTTTCATTCATAACCGTGATCCCATCGTGGCGCTCTCCTGATGGTTTAGGAGTAGAAGTAGCCCAACTCGCGCAGTGAGGCATAATCCTTGGGGCGCTCGGGAGCCGCGAAACCTATGACCACGTGATCCAACACTTCCAGTTTGAGCAGTTGCCCGGCGCGCATCAGATCACGCGTGACTTTAATATCAGCCTCGCTTGGCGTCGGGTTGCCGGAGGGATGGTTGTGGACGAGCACGATTGCCGCTGCCGCCCCGATTATGGCTGGACGAAAGACTTCGCGTGGATGGACAATAATTGTGTCCAGAGTCCCGGTCGAGATTAGAACGTGGCCTTTGATGTGTCGCCGGGTGGTGAGTAGCAGCGTGACGAAACACTCCACGTCCGGGTTGATTTACGTTTCATACTGCTATCAATGTTGCGGTACTAACTGCGTTGTTTGCTCCGTGTCCGGATCGTTTCAATCACCTGCTGTGACGGCGGCTCGTAGAAATAACCTGTGTGGAGATTTTGCGCCGTTCCATTTATCAAGCCAAGCTTTCTCCAGTAAGGCAAGCTGCCCCAGTGAACGCCGAGCAGCCTGGCCATTTCACTTCCGCGCAAGTAACCGCGTTGCCGTAGTCGCTCCGTGCGACCCGGCAGTTTGTGAGTCTGGCAGAGGCGGCAGATTCTGGCGCGAGTGAAAGTGTTCCCACAGCTCGACCGAAGACCGGCTGTGTTTAACGTCTCGGCGACCTGGTTCTCGTCGCAATTATCCAACAACTCGTTCACCTTCTGAACGATCTCCGATTTGGTTTTGCGCGCCTCCCACGCCGGCAGCGGGACCGGCACATGCAGTTCCTTGATCGCGCCACCCTTGAACCGAAGATGGACGCCAACGCCACGCCCGTTCCGCTTCAAGGTCACGTCTTCGACCAGAAGGCGCACCATGCGTTTGCGATCCCGGTGAGGTGTTTTCGGGTCGTGCCAGAGCCGGGGGAAGTCCTCGGCCAGCTTCAAGATTTGCCGGCGCTGGTCCTCGGTCAGCTTTTGCTGGTCGATCAAGCGACCGCGCTCGTATTCTTCGTGCGCCTCGGTGAGGGTTTTGAGTTTGTCATTCCAGAGCGTTTCCAGATTGTCCGCGACCAGCCGGTTGTTTGGGTCCACCCGCATGTAGCGCAGTCTGGCGTGGTCGGCTTCATATTGCGCCCGCTCCACCTGCTGCCGACGAAGTTGCTCGGCTTCCTTCAACCGAACCTCCAGTTCGCTTTGCACCGCCAACACTAATTCCAGCGCCTTGGGCGTGACACTTTCCACGACCAAAGTTCCCACGGCTTGATCCACCACGCGGCCGGGGATGGTCTGGCAGGTTTTCTCGGCGCGATTGGCGTGCGCCCGCTGGCAGATGTAAACCGGAACTTCTCCGCATTTCTGGCGAGTGTAGTACGCTCATCGGCTCTCCACATTGGCCGCAGAGCACGATGCCTTGCAGCAACGCGGGACCTTCGCGGGCGGGGTGACCTCCCGGAGTAAGCCCGCAGGCTTGCGCGTTGTTGCGAAGCCGTTCCTGGTTTTCCAAAAAATCCTCCCAACGCAGATAGCCAGGATGAGAGTCTTTGATCAAATAGGGCCACTGTTCCAGCGGCAGCATTTTTCGACGCGTTTTTCCAGTGATGTCCTTCCAGCATTTGGTTGAACCATAATAGAACGCGCCAGCGTAACGCGGATTGTGAAGCAGGTGCAGGGCAGTGCCGTGAGTCAGCGGTTTCCAAAGCAGTTCGCCCTGGCCGCCGGCGCGGTGCCGGGAAACAGCACGCCTTCGCGCCGAAACTGGCGCACCGTCGCCGTGGCTGCGCCCGTGCGCTTGAACGTTTCAAAAAAGTATCGCACCGCCTGCTGCACCTGGCGGTCCGGATCCAACACGACGCGCTTGCTCATCGTCATACACAAGGCCGACGGGCAACCGCAAACGCAGTTCGCCGCGCTTGGCTTTGTTCTGCACGCCGCCGCGCATCCGGCGCGGATCAGGTGCAGCTCAGCTTCGCTCATTGTCCCTTTTAGTCCGAGCAGGAGCCGGTCGTTGAAGTGCCCCGGATCATACAGCCCATCCTCATCGAGAATGAGAGTTTGTGTCAGCGCGCAGATTTCGAGCAGCCGATGCCAGTCGGCCGAGTTGCGCGCCAGCCGTGAGACTTCCAATCCCATGACATGCCGCGCGCCCCATGCCCACTTCCGCCGCCAAACGCTGTAAGCCCGCGCTATCGGCAGCGGCACCCGATTGTCCCAGGTCACTAGTCAATGACCACGACCTGGCCGTCGCTCCAGCCGAGTGTTTTGGCTCTTTCCCTCAAGGCATATTGCCGTTGCGTACTTTCGGTGTTTTCCAAAACCTGGCGCAACGTCGATTGCCGCACATACAAGTAGGCGGCCCGTTGCAGATGTTGCGTGGTCACTTTATTTTCCCTTATCAACGTACCTCCGGTTTGATTTGAAAAAGCTGCGGCAGAGTCATCTCCGCCAGCACTAATATCGTTTCCCTTTGACTGCCCGACCAGCCAGCCGCAGGTCACGGATGCCGCCTCCGTTTCTTCTGGTCTCACATTGTCTTGTTGGCACAATCCGCATCCACATGGCCATCTCCATTTTGCAGCAACACTTCCAGCCCAAAAAACCATCCCGCCACTCGTTCGCCCAAAGCGTGTTGCCGCAACTGTTCGTATCGTTCAGTCCAGCCATCGCTGCACGATTCCTGGCGGCGTGCAGTCATCGTTTGCGCCGCCCCTTTTTTGCCCCGCCAGCCAGGCCTTCTCAATCGTGCGGGGATGCACCGCGATCCCTCCATCGCTCGCCTGACGCGCGCCGCCAGTTCAGACGCTTCCATCTCCGGCTGCTCCGAACTCCATTGCATCAGAGCTTTCATTACTTCCCGCGTCCACTTGTGTCGCTGCTTTGGCCCGCGCTTTTCCGGCAGGAGTCCTTCCAATCCACCGGCCTTAAAATGCGCCTGCGCCTCATAGACCGTCGGGCGTGACAGGCCGAACTCCTCCGCGGCGCCGGCAATCGAATGCCCTTCGACCTGGATGGAACGCAGCATCTCGTATTTGACCTGAAGCAGATCGTTGGCGTCGAAGAAAACCGATTCGGCAAACAACAGGATACCGCACTCTTTTCCGGGGCAGGATTGAGCGTGCCGCTCTGCCGCAGAGCTTGGAGAATAGGTTTTTTAGTACGGATGCGAGCGAACATGTGTTCGCCAGTAATCGGCAACTCGTTCGGGAGTATCGCAAATCCGCTGATCATGCGGCATCGGACAATCGCGCAGAGATGTGATTTTGTATTCCTTGGCGGTCCAGACTTTGCAGTCAGGTTGCTGAAGCATTTGATTCCTCTTTTCGGCTGACACCGCAAACGCAGTTCGACTCCGATTGATTCACTCGCGCCGGCAGTCGTGTCAGCCAATCAGTCCGGCGCGAGTTCTGTTTCTCAATCGGCTTGAGGAATGATGCTTAGTGGTTTTGACGTCACCTGCGGAAACCCGCACCCAAGCATAGAACTGATAGGTAAAGGTTCGGAATTCCGAACCTCGCATGGCACTGAAAGGTTAGGTGCGGATTTCCCGCCTTGGAACAGACCCTCATCGAAAGGAATCTCTTTTGCCGCGCAGACCGTCACCACGGGGTGCAGTAGGCGAGGGACAAAACGGGGGCGCGGTGTTGATAAAGCTCGCTGTTCTGATGGCTACCGGGATTGGCCTATTTCACAGAGAGTTCTCAGGTGTCATGAATTCATTCCTTTCGAAATCGCAAACCAAAGTGCTGAACCAAATGCGATCACCGCGCCCAGGACTGTCCAGTAACACCAATCGGCTGGACCGGAATGTCCTATCGATTCAATGCCCGTCGTCACTTTCAAACCAGTTCCAGAAGCCGGACAACATCCAAGTCAACACTGCGGCTAGCTAGCTGAGTTCGCCTGGCGTCCTGGTTTCATGCACCAGGCTTGGAAACGCCGCCAGCGCCGGTTACCCTTAGCTCCGCGGCGCGACTCTCGGCGGGTTGACCGGTTTCAGTTCGATGGTGCCCAGATTGAACAATTCGTTGCTCGCGCCGGAGGGAGGGACTGGCACCACAAAGGACTTTTTCCCCTCGGCGATGATCATCGGCAACGGTGAGCCGGGGCTGGGGCGGACGGAGCCGTTCTGCACCACCTGGATGGAAAGCTCGTTCGTTCCCGGAGGGACGCCCTCGATCGAAAACGTGCCGTCCGGCTTCGCGTTACCACTCCAGCGCCAGCCCTGGAGTACAAGAACCGCTTCATGCCAGTCGAGACCCGGAGGCGCCGTTTTGATCGTGAGCTTGCCGACGACCGTGCGGCCGTCCGCCGCCAGTTGTAGTTTCAACAGTTCGCCCGGCTTGACGGACGCCGTTTTGAGAAGGTCCTGCCTCGAATCTCCCTGCCGGCTCAATACGTAACGGCCGACGAACCATTGGCCCGGCGGGACATTGCTCAGGATGAAGCGTCCGGCGGCATCGGTTCGCACGCCGAAGGTGGTAAAATCGCGCTGAATCGGTTCGACTGGTGTGCCGCCATCGATTTGAATCCACCAATCGCTCTTCGGCTCGCCCCCCACGGTCAGCACGCCCTCGATGCGGCCCCAAGGCTGCAGCACAATCCGGTTGGTAGCGGCTGCCAGCGCAGCGATAGTCACCTTCGCATAGCCGAGTTCGTGCGTGGCGTAAACGTCGGTCGCCTCGCCGGCCGGCGAAAAGGAGAAACTGCCATGATCGTCCGCCCGCATAACGCGGTCCTTGTTCACCGGATCCTGCAGCATGTGCAGCCTGACCGAGAGGGGCTGGCCGGGAATGAACGCGCCCACTTCGGCTCCCGCCGCTGGCTTGCCGTCCGGCAGCAGCACCGTACCTTTGAGATCAGTGGCATGAACGGAGCCGATGGCCAGCGCCGTTCCTAACGCTGAGGCAAAAATCTTGCGCACGAGGATTAGACGGGGTTTCGACGGATTCGCTTCCGGAAATCCAACGGTCGCCCCCGACCAGAATCAGCATCGCGCGCCAACCAGCGCGCTGCGCTGTCCGCGGACGCCGCAGAAGCCCTACCCGCTGCTTCGCATTGGAAATGATTTATGAGAACCACTCTAAAGGCAAAGCGATTACGACGATCAGAATGAAGGCGACGACGCGTTTCACGGTGCGCGGCAGGAAGAGTGGAATCCCACTCGGCGGCGGTCTCGGCTTGCAGGCGCTTCAACGCGTCGCGCCATTGCAATTCCGCCACCAACGCTGATATCCAATGTCGTTTGGTGTTCACGCCTTGTCCAAGTGGTAGGTGATCCTGCCTTTGTCGTCGGTCACGACATGGCCGGCGTAAATGAGCCTCTTAACGAGCTTCGAAACCTCGGTTTCGGTGACTTTCTTGCCAAAGTGCGAAACCAGGTGACTGATGAGTTTGCGTTCGGTGCGAGGTTGGTTGGTCGTTGGCTTGCGCAAGTATTCCAGAACCTGTGCCTCCAATGGCCCCGAGGAGGCCGCCGTCCTGGGCTTTGCCGGTGACTTTGCCGCAAGAATGGCACCCGGCGGAGTTGCTTCGGCTGGTTTGGCGGCCGGGGAGGATGTGAGGCTGGTAAAATCCTCATGGCGACGGGCGAAGATGTTTTTGCTGCGCAAGTGCTCGATGAGTGCATCGTAACCCCGGTCCTTCGACACGATGTGAAAATGGCCGCGGGGATCGGCCAGCACCGCGCGGCCAAGGTAGTAAGCCAGGGTGAAATCGAGCGCGTTCCGGCCCGAGGATGCCAGGCGGATCATTTCAACGGTGGCAGCGTGCTGCATGAGCTTTTCCACCACCGTTGCATCGAGCTTCGTCTTTTTGGCACCCAGCAACAAGGTGACGTGGACCGTCTTGCTGCCGATGATGGTGGGATCAACGGCGTGGACGTTCTCGTAGTCCACGAAGACATGGTTCACGGGCGGCAGGAGGTCGTTCGGTTCTTTGGGCATAATATTTCCAGGTGGCGGCTTTACAATTCTCCTTTGAAGGCGCGATCGAGGATGGCGGGGAGGAGGGCGTCCAAAGTGGGATGCGGGCACTGCCCGCTCTCGGCTGGCAGGAGCTTCAACGCGTTCCGCATCTGCGACCTTACCGATGTCGTCAACGTACTTCTCATGGTTCATTCTGTTTTTTAATGACGACGACGCGAAAGCCGATGTGATCGGCCCCGCGAGGCGGCTCATACCGTAACCGGAGGGCAGAGCGCAAGAACTTGCCGTCGTCGGTCCAAGCTCCACCCCGGCGGACGCGCGAATAAGTGCCGTCCCGGTTTGGGGTGCCCTGCACTGAATACAAATCGGGATCAATGCCTCCCGGCAATTTCGTGTGATACCAATCCCGGCACCACTCGAATTCGTTGCCGTGCATGTCGTGCAGTCCCCAAGCGTTGGCGGGATAACTGCCGACCTTCGTGGCCCGGTGCAGAGAAGGTCCCGCGTCCGGTCCGTCCGGCAGCCCATAAGGTTTGCCCGCAAAATTCGCCTTTGTCCGACTAAGTGAATTGCCAAACGCCGTAGCGGTGGCGGTGCCCGCCCGGCAGGCATATTCCCACTGCGCTTCCGTCGGGATTTGAAACTCCCACGTCGCGGGCAGGTCGCCCGATTGATGGGCCAGCCCGGTCAACTTCCGGCAGAACTCTTCGGCATCGGTGAAATTGACCCAGTAAACTGCGAACTCGTCCCCCTCGCCGGCAATCTCAGTGCGTTCACCCGGGAACCTGCCGGACACTCGTCTCCATTGACCTTGCGTCACCTCGTATTTTCCCATCCAAAAACCTCTGGTCAGCGTCACCTCTACCTGCGCCTCGTCCGGACGCCGGTCGGCTTCTTCCGGCGGACTGCCCATCCGGAAATGGCCGGCGGGACACCAGCAGAGTTTCATCCCGACCACTTCGCGCTCGTCTCCTGCCTTTAATCCCGCGAACGAATTTGTGTCGCCGCGCGTTTGCCCGGCGCCGAAGAGTGCGGCGTTCGTGCCATGGAACTGACAACCCACCAGCACAACCACGAAGAGCAGCATCAGCCGTTGATACCAAAGCGATGCGAAATGAGCTGGTTCGACAGGGATCACAATTTTCCTTTGAAGGCGCGGTCGAGCATGGCGTGGCGCAAGACGTCCAAAGTGGGATGCGGGCACTGCCCGCTCTCGGTTTGCAGGCGCTTCCGCGCGTCCACCTCCGCCTGCAACGCGTCCAGCTCGGCCACGATCCGGCACTGCTCGGCAATGGAATGAGGATTGGTGTCCCAGCCAGCCGCCTGAAATTTCGGGACGACCAACTTGCGACAAGTGTCCGCCTCGTTCAGGAACCAAACCCGAAGCTTGGTGATCTGGATAGTTTCCACTCATGGACCCGAGAACATGGCAAGGCCATATCCGCCAACGTGCCGACGCTATCAGGAAGACGGGCTGCGGACAAGCTTTGGAATCGATCCAGATACCTCCAATTCGTGACCCCTGCATCTGCTGCGGTGAGGCCTTGGACCACCTGTGTCCCACCGGTTGCGTTCAAATCTCCGCATGGCCGCCGGTCAACTCTGGCTTTTCCCGCCGCCCAAGACGCTCATCGAACGGCTCGGCGAGGATTTCTTTCGCGCGCTTCCGTCTGGGCCGGGCGTCTATCTCATGTGCGGAGAATCGGAGGGTGTTTTGTATGTCGGCAAGGCGCGCAATTTGCGCAAGCGGCTGTCCAGCTACCGCGTGGCCAACCCGGAGCGATTGTCGCGACGGATCATTCGACTTTTGCATCGCGTGACGCGCATCGAGTTCGACATTTGCCCCACTGAAGAAGCAGCCAGCTACCGCGAGGAATTGCTCATTTGTGTGTTGTTGCCGAGATTCAATGCGGCTGGTAAGATTTGGCCCACGAGAAATGAATCTTTCCGGTTCCGCGTTACCCGTGGAGATGCAATCCGGTTTCCTGCTTCGCGATGTACCGCGAATGCTGATCAAAAGGAGCGCCAGCCAGAAGCGTGAAGATAGGACCGCATGAAATTTGGCCTCCAGGACCTATTCGTTTTGCTCGCCGCGTTTGTGCCTCTGGTCGCATTGGTTCTCGCGACTGAAATTGACCGCTGGAACCGAAAGCACACTGAGAAGTCACCACAAACCGAAAAGCTTTTGCGTCCACCAGGCCACTCGCTCGCAATCCGTTGGGACAAGAGCGTGGACGCAGCCTTGTTCAATCTACTGATGGCCAGTGCGTTTGCGGTAAGTGTCGCAGTAATCGCAAATGGATTCGTGCGTTTTCTGGTAATCCATGCGGGAATTTTCTGGTTGGTTTTATCTGGCGTGCTTCTTCTCCTTTTCACAGCAGCGGGAATTTTGATGATGGGACGTGCGTTTCGTAATTGGCGGGAGGCACATGATCTACGGCTCGGCTTGCGCGGTGAGCAGGCAGTGGCGGAAGCGCTGAACGAAGTGGCTGATTGCGGCTTCCGCTCGTTTCACGATCTGCCCGGCGGTGAAGATTGGAACATAGATCACGTTGCCGTTGGCACTCGTGGAGTTTTCCTGATCGAAACCAAGGCTCGTCGTCGGCGCCGCATCCGCAACGGGCAGAAAGAGCATGAAGTTAGTTATGACGCGGACGGGTTATATTTTCCTTCCGGCACGGATCGCAATGCCATTCCACAGGCCAAACGAAATGCGAAATGGCTTTCCAATTACTTGGCCAGGAAGACCGGTGAGCCGGTATTTGTTGAACCAGTCATTGTGTTGCCCGGTTGGTATGTTGAAGCTGATAAAAATGGGAATTTCCCGGTCAAGGCAATGAACGCGAAATATCTCGTTGGCTTCTTGCGCGGGCAGCAGGAGAGAATCGAAGCCCCGCAAGTGAAACGGATCATTGCCGCCCTAGACGAAAAATGCCGAGACGTGGAGTTCTAACGAGTGATCCATCCGCGCCCACCTTTGTCTCGGCAATAACGTGCCTCAATAGGTGCATGGTATCAGGTAACGTCGGAACTCAGCCATGGTAATCACGCCGCCGTGGCGTAAACGCCCGCGTCGCGCTCGGGATAGCTTTCATAGATGTGCTCGAAAAGAGCGGAACACTTTTGCGCGTAGAGTGATTTGTCGTAGGCGCGCGGCAGGCCGATGTCCAGCACATCCTCGATGGCGAGCTTGATTTGCGAGCGAGCGGTGGATTTCTGCCGCCAGTTGAGGACCAGCAGTTGCTTGAGCCGATTCAGAAGCTCGCGGGCAACCTTCTTGACCTCTGCGCGCTCGGCGGTGCTCAACTCCGGGGCGGGGCGCGTGAGAATGTCGAAGATGACCAGTTCTTCCTCGGTCATGTTCTCTCGCACGTGGCGCTGCTGCTCGTCGGTCAGATTGCGGCTTAACTTCACCAACTCCTCGAACAGTTCTTCGATGTTCCGGCTGCCGTTGTTGTAGCTCTCAATCAACTCCTCGAACTTCTCCCGCGAGATGCGCATAAGGAGGAACCGTGCGCAGCCTCAAATCCTCGACTGGACCGCCGATGGTGAAGTGGTAGAGGCTCTGCCAATCGTGGCCAGCCAGACCGAGCGCGCGGTGCAACACATCATCGAAGTAGCAACCAATGCCGGTGCCGCGAACACCGGCAGCCTCGGCCGCCAGATACAGGGCCTGGCCGATCATTCCAGCTTCCCAAAACAATTCCCGGTAAGCCGCCGCGCCGCGCTCCCGCAAGACCGGCTCGAACCGCGCCAGCATTCCAAGGCTGAACGCACCATCGGCGGCAATGTCCTGGTGGCAGGAGAGCGTCCGCGCGAAATCACGCAAGTCACCCCGACCCAGCCGATAAAGCGGCGCTGTGATGGCTGAATCCGTCACAGCTTCCCAATTGAGGTTCGCGCGGAAAGCCTGTCGCAAAGCATCCGCATCAGCCGGAGTGCGCAGCCAGAGATACAAACCGGGCTCCAGTCCGGTGACCCGATGCACGAACAACACCAGATGCAAACGCGGCGGAAACGGCCAGGCATCGAAGGGCGGCGCGGAAGTGCGCGGCAGCGTGGTGTCCAGAATGGCCAGAAAGGTTTCCCGCGAGATGCTGGTGACACCGTCGAAGTCCACGGCACTGCGTCGCTGGCGAATCAATTGACCTGCGGAATGGCCGCAGGCGGGCGGCGACGGTGGCGGCCACGCAACCAAATCACCGGATTCGGATTGTTCCCGCACTCGCGGCCATTCGTTCCGAGGCGGCAATGGCTTCATCAATCACCGGCCACTCGACGTGGGAATGGCTCAACCGATTGGCGCGTCCGAACCATTCGATGGCAGTGTCCGACGGCAGGCGACCGAGTCGTCGCCGCCGCTTCGTTCACGATCACCCGGACGAGCAATTCCGGAGTTTCCCGTTCCGCGTCTGCAAAATCCTCCGCGCGATCCAGGCCGAGCAGCCGGGCGAGCTGCGCGTCATCCCATTCCGGCAAGAGTTGCACGCGCCAGCCCAGCGCGGCGGCTGCAAAACGAAGCGCCGCGAGCGCGTGCCCCACGTCGTGCTGGCAATAGCGGAAGGCCCGTTCACCGTATTTCCACGCCTCGCGCCAGGTGATGGAGGTCAGCCCCACGTGGAATCCGGCCGCGTCGGGTTCGGCGCCTTGCGGCCAGCGCGCCCGTTGTTCCAAGGCGTGATGCAGCGGGGCGTAGTGATAGACGCCGGCACCACCCGGCAACCCTTCGAGGGCGGGCAGGACGGCGTAGGCCTTCCGTCGGATGCAGGTTGCCGCTGGAAGGGTTCATCCGCAGATACCAACTCGAACTGGCAATCTCCTTGCGTGCGGAAAGACCCAGGGACAATTCAAAGAACAAACTCACCGTGCCGAGCGTGAACGGTCGCGACGTCACGGTCGCCGCACCGAACAAGATGGCCGCAGGCGGCGTGTCGTCCGGGCCGGCCAACGGCAGCCGGAACACCGGTGCGCCGGCAAAGCGGCGGAAGGGATTTGGCTGATTCGCCCAGTCAAGGCCGCCCGGTCCGTTGGCGTAACGGTCGGGATGATGCTTGGTCCGGTCGTGATAGGCGATGATGTCAGCGACGGCATCTGGCTTGGGCAGGTTGTTGGCTGGGGTAAATTTCAAGTGGCATGGCTACAATAGCCATTCGTCGCTCACAGTGAACCACGATTCTCCTTCGAGTCGCGCCGTAATAAAAGAAGAGCGGACTTGTCGCGCTGAAACTTGATGAAGGCGGAGGCAAGCGCGGGCACGCCGGGCTTCTTCAACTCGATGACCACCAGCGGCAGGCCGTTGACGAAGCCGACCAAATCCGGGCCGCGCCATCTGCGTGATCGGATTGCCATTCTGATCGCGAAGAGCCTTGGAAAAAGTTTTGCCTTCTACGACCCATCGGACGTAGAAGTTTGACCCTCGTTTGAGCAAGTGGCCGGTTCGGTGTTTCATGGTGCGCTCACTTTCGCTTGCATGCTGTTACGTGCTGGTATTAGGCAGGTATGATGTTCAGAAAGTAATCAGAAAGTAACCAAGTCCTCTGTCTTCGCAAGAAAACGTCAATAAAATCGGACTGTAAATCTGCTAGCTTACGCCTTCGATGGTTCGAATCCATCACCTACCACCATCTGCATCAAAGACCTGCCGCAAAATCCGTGTGCTTCCTTTGTTTCCATGCTAAATACTCCCGCGCATTATGGATTACGAAGCGGTCATCGGACTCGAGACACACGTCCAGCTCAAGACGAAGTCGAAGATGTGGTGTGGCTGCGCGAATGAATTCGGCGCGCCGCCCAACACGAACGTCTGCCCCGTCTGCCTCGGTTTGCCTGGCGTGTTGCCCGTTGCTAACGAAGAAGCGCTGCGGTTGACAGCGCTCACGGGCTTGCTCCTGAATTGCACGATTCCGCCTTTCGCGAAATTCGACCGGAAGAATTATTTCTATCCGGACATGCCGAAGAATTACCAGATTACCCAATACGACAAGCCGTCGGCGGTGAACGGCTATGCCGAATTTGAATTCGGCGGCGGCATTTCGCGCGTGCGCATCACCCGCGCGCATTTGGAGGAGGACGTTGGAAAGAGCTTTCATTTCGCACAGAGCAGTGGCGTGGATTTCAACCGCGCCGGCGTGCCGCTCATGGAAATTGTTTCCGAGCCAAACATCACCAGCGCTGACATGGCTTATGAATATCTCAACGCGCTCAAGGACATTCTCGTTTATGGCGGCGTCAGCGATTGCGACATGGAGAAAGGAATGGTGCGCTGCGACGTGAACGTGAGCGTGCGGCCGAAAGGTTCGAAGGAACTCGGCGCGAAGATCGAAATTAAAAACATGAACAGTTTCTCCGGTGTGCGCCGGGCATTGGAATATGAAATTCCGCGTCAGATTGACGTGGTCAAGAAGGGTGGCAAACTGATTCAATCCACGCGCCGTTGGGATGATGACGCCGGCGTCACCGACGAAATGCGCACCAAGGAACACGCGCACGATTATCGCTATTTTCCCGAACCGGACCTGATGCCGTTCGAGCCGACGGAAAAGTGGTTGGAGGAAGTTTCGGCGCGCGTCGTGGAACTGCCGCTCGCGCGCAAACTTCGGATGATGCGCGAATATCAACTGCCATCGTCAGACGCAAAGGCTTTCATGTGGGACAGAGAACTGGCGAATTATTTTGAAGCGCATCGCGAAGCAAGCCAACAACCCGAAAACGGTGGCGAATTGGGTAATCAACAACCTTCGCGCAAAATTATCTGAAGATTGGACAAAACAGCTTGATTGGAGTGCTGACCCTCAACGACTCGTCGAGCCTCTCACCAACCCCGATTCCCCGCACGTAAGCAAGTAACCTTGTCGAGCTTGCGATTTACAGATGAAGCTTTTTGGAATTCATCTATCTCGTTGAATACAAAATCATCAGCAGTTCCGCCGCGCAGCAGGTCTTTTCGGAAATGTTCGAGACCGGCAAATCGCCAGCAGCCATCGTTAAGGAAAAGGGTTGGCGCAGGTCAGTGACACTGGCGCAATTGAAAAATTCTGCGATGAAGTCATTGCGGCGAATCCCGGCCCAGTGAACGATTTCAAATCCGGCAAGACCGCCGCGCTGAATTTTCTCAAAGGCCAGGTGATGAAGCTGAGTAAGGGCAAAGCGAATCCTGCCGTCGTGGGCGAAATTCTGGAGCGGAAGTTGAAGTGATAATGCGTGCTTAATCGGGCGCGCTATTGTTTAGGTGCCGAAGTTCGCTTGCTCGGGTCACCAGCCGCTTCACGTCCCAAAGTCAACATCCGCCCGGGTGCGACGTGAGACGTGTGCCACACCCCGGCGGAATGATTACCCCACCTTTTGCGTTTTCACGGCGGCTATGGCTCCGCATCGTGAAATTTCTCGTTCGCGCCCTGCCGGGCGGAACCAAAGACCGACGACTGCGGCACAGCCCGTTTCACAAGTCACGCGACTGAAAGAGCCGTGAACGCCGTCAATCGCGACCGACCGGAAGCAATTCCCAACGTGCGGAGTCTTCGAGTGGTTTGCCTCCGCTGAATACAGAATTGGTGGTCTTTTCAAAATCGTTCGGCACCATGTGTAGCGCGATTGGCCCGATTGGGGAATGTGCGTTTGAACGCACACCCTCGTGCTTTTGGTTGCACCATATTCAATGCCGATGAATAATGGGTGACAGGTCGAAGCCGGGTCGCAAGCACATGATCCGCAAAGAAATTTTTCTGTTCGTCGCGCTTCTGGTGGCGCAAACGGGTTTGAGCCAGTGGGCTTCGGGATGGCGCGTTTACCGAATGGCGGATGGATTGCCGGAATCGTTCTGCTCTTCGGTGACGGTCGCTCTCAGCGGAAGAGTTGTAGTCACGCACCCTCACGCGCAGCAAATCACCGAACTGGACGGCTACCACGTCAAGGCGTTCCCGTGGACCGGTCCATCAGCCATCCGCGCAAATGAAAGTCCTGGCGGCCAGCTCTGGGTCTTGACATCAGAGGGCCTGAGTGAATGGAAAGACGGCACGTGGACATTGCATCCGGTGATTGAAATCAAGGCAGCGTTGCAGCGCGGCTACGAAGTTTCAATTTTGCCGGTGCAACCACGCCGCGTCCTTGTTCTGCTGCCCAACCGGTTGATAGAATTCAGCACGGACGGGCCGACCGGAGATGAATCCAAGACACTCTATAGCGTGGACCGGACGCACATCGGCATCTTCACCGGGATGGCTCGCGTGCGCGATGGCGACTTGTGGATTACGGGCGCCGAAGGGTTGGCGCGCGTGGCGAAATCCTCAAGTGGAATATTGGGCAACCAAACGTGGCGCGAGTCAATCCCCCCAGCTTCGCTCACGCTCACTAACTTCCGCGCGCCAGAACCGGATGGTGAATCTGGCGTGACGTGTGTCGCGGAATCAGTTGCGACAGGCAAAAAGATCGCCGTCTATTTTGATAGCCAAAGTTGGAAGTCACTTTCTCCCGACGGAGGAAATCTGCGATTCGCATGGCGATGGCCGGATGGCACGTTCGGCGCAGCATCATCGGATGCTTTGCTGCAATGGCAAGAGGGGCGCGCGTTCGAGAACGATGAAATTTCAGGTCGGCAATATTTTGATGCCGCCGTAGGAACGAACGAAGCAGTTTGGCTCGCGACATCCGATGGACTACTGCGTTTCGCACCGCTCATGTGGGAGGCGCCGCTGTTCGCAGGGAACGCCGCATCGTTCGTCGGTGCGATCGCAAGAGATACTTCAGGAACGCTGTGGTTCGTTTCCGACGGAAAATTGCAGTCGGTGCTCAATGGTTTGCACGAGGAATTTCTCCTGCCGGAATCAGCGGATCGGAATCCCAGGACGGCATTGCTTGCGCCAGTGAAGGAGCAACTCCTTATCAAGCTCGGCGAAAGGTTGTTCCTGTTTGATATCGCCGCAAAGAAGTTTCGGCTTCTTCAGCTCGAAGGTTTCCAGGAGATTGATTTGCCAGGCGTCTTAAAGGACGGAAGCGTCTGTGTGCAGGGCATCTCTTCCGGAACAGTTACGCTGTCGATTTATGACGGGGAGCGATTTCGGGCATTTCCGTTTCCAAAACCAGACTTGTCCATTGGCCTCCGAATTTCATGCCTGTTGGCTGCGCAGAACGGCGATTTCTGGGTGGGAGGAGAACGAGGGGTCGCGTACTATCACGATCAGAAATGGCAGAATTTTGTTTCGACCAACGGCGCCGCTCCCGAAGGCGTGGTGGATTTTGCTGAATTGCCGGACGGAAAAATCTGGTGCGCCACACCGGACAAGATTTGGGAGTTTGACGGGCGAAACTGGACCCATATTCGCTCGGGATTTGACCGCATCAACGAGCTCTTTCGCGCGCGAGACGGCAGTGTCTGGATCGCATCAAGCGGTGGACTGAATCATTTCTGGCAACAGGCGTGGATTGAAAACGGCGTCGAAGATGGCTTGCCCAGTTCTTCGATTCGTGCGGTCTGCGAAGGCCAGGACGGTCGCATCTGGGCAGCGACGGCGCGCGGCTTGAGCGTTTATCACCCCGAAGCGGACCAAGATCCGCCCAGAACGCGGATTCGGATGTTGCCTGGCAATGAGCCGAAGCTGATCGAAGGCGACACCATTAACCTGCTCTTTGAAGGACAGGATAAATGGAAATATACCTCCCTCGCCCGGTTGCTCTATTCGTACCGCCTGGATCAGCACGACTGGTCCGCCTTTCAAGACTTGAACACGGTTTTATTTCCGGATCTCGCCGCTGGCAAACATTATCTTCAGGTTCGCGCAGTGGATCGGGCTGGGAACATTGAGCCTGAACCGGCGCAATTCGAGTTCGCCGTTGCCGTCCCATGGTACAAGGAAACGCGGATTGTCTGGATTTCAGTTGGAGCACTCATGGTGACCTTGTTCTTTGCGGGTCTCGCCTTCAACCGTCACCGGCAATTGCTGCGCAGCTACGCCGAAGTGGAAAAAAAGGTTGTGGAGCGGACGCGCGAATTGGAGGCGGCCAACCGCGAATTGTTGCACAGTCAAAAGATGACTGCACTGGGTACGCTCGCCGCCGGCATCGCCCATGATTTCAACAACATTCTTTCCATCATCAAAGGTTCGACTCAGATCATCGAGGACAATCTTGACAATCCGCAGAAGGTGAGGACTCGGTTGGATCGGATCAAGACGGTAGTCGAGCAGGGCACCGGAGTAATCCGAGCGATGCTCGGTTTCAGCCGGACACCGGACGAGGGCCGTGCATTGTGCGACGTGAATGAATTAGTCAAAGAAACAATCAAGCTGCTGGGAGATCGTTTCCTGCACGACGTGGAGGTCATTTTCGAGCCAGCGACCGGACTGCCACCCGTGCGGACGGCCCCGGATTTTGTCCAGCAGGTGCTGTTGAATTTCATCTTCAACGCCGCCGAATCGATGACCGAGCGACACAAAAGAATTGTTCTCGCCACCCAGGCTGGCAGCCGCCTTCCTGCCGGCGCGGTCCTCATGCCAGCCGCATCCACGGAATACGTGTCGATCTCAGTGAAAGATTCAGGATGCGGAATTCCACCTGAAAACATGCCTCGAATTTTTGAACCATTCTTTACGACAAAGGCGTTCTCCACGCGCCATGGGACCGGTCTCGGACTCTCCATGGTTTATGAGTTGGCCAATAAGATGGAAGCGGGGCTGGCCGTGAAATCGGTGGTGAACGAGGGCAGCGTTTTCACTCTGATTCTGCCGGTCCGTGAACCGTCAAAAACGTCGAATTCGGGCGCTGCCCATACTCCTTACCACGAGCACAGGCAATGAAGACACCGACAATTCTCATTATTGAAGACGACGACTTTCAATACGAAATCTACCAGGAAGCCTTGGGGCAGTATAATCTCGTCCGCGTCAGCAACGCAAGCGAGGCTTTGCTTGAAATTCCACGAAAGACTCCCGATCTCGTGCTGCTCGATCACGTTTTGTCGGAAGGAGAGCTTGGGCTGGAGTTTCTGCCGGAGCTGAAGGAGTTGCTGCCTTTCGTTCCCATCATCGTTGTCTCCGGCGCGTTGGAGGTGCATCAACAAATGCAAGCGTTGCAGGGTCCGCGCCGCGCACATTATTGCTTGCCCAAGCCGGTGGACATTCACGCGTTGAAGCAGACGGTGGATGTTGCGCTCAAAGAATGCGGCGAGGCTGAAGTTGTCCGGCAATTCGAAGCGCTGGAACGATCGCATCGCATCGATGCCCTGGACCTCTTCAGCCGTTCAACCGATCGCCTCAGCAGACAGAACCGGCTCTGCGAACGCCTGGGCGAATCGAGTGAACGTCCGAACATCTCCGCGCTCGCCCGCGAATTCCGCGTCGCCCGCCGGACAATAATCCGCGATTTGCAGGACTTGATACGCCGCGGCCAGTTAAAACCTGAGGTTTATCCCGAATGGGAAAACCCAAACGAACAGGAAAGTTGAAAGTACACCGCCCGGAATCAGGTCGTGCTCCTCAGGCTTTGACAGCGCCATCTTCGGGTTTTCGTTCTTGTTCTTCCCGCGTCAGACGCCAGTCTGAATCCTGCTTCACGTATAGAGTGCGTGACGGGAAGGCAAAGCCGATGCGTTCGGCGTCGAAGCGTTCCTTAATCTGCAAATTTAATTCCTGCATCCCGGCGAGATACGCCTTGTAGTCCGTCGAGTTCCACCAATGAACAACCTGAATGTTCAGCGCTGAATCCGCGAATTGGTTGAAGCTGATCCACACATCTGCTGTCTTCGGATGTCCCGTGTAGATTTCGCGTAGGATCGCAAGGGCTCGATTCACTTTCTCCGCCGGCAGATCATACGTGATACCTATGTTGACCACGGTTTTGATGTTCGGTCGTAGCGTGATGTTGGTGATCGTGGCGTTGCCCATGGTTTTGTTCGGAACCGTGATGAGATGCCCGTCTGGATTCCGAACGCGCGTGCTGCGCATGCCTATGCTTTCGACTGTGCCGGAGATGTCGTCGAGCTTGATCACGTCACCGATGCGAAAGGGCTTGTCCACGAAGACTGCGACCGCACCAAAGAGGTTCGCGAGCGTGTCCTGCGCCGCAAGGCCAATCGCCAGGCCGCCGATGGACAGCGAGGCGATGGCGGCGGTAATATCCACGCCTACGTTTGCGAAAGTCACCAACGCCGCGACCACCACCACGAACACCTTCAGGCTCTTGCGCACGATTGGAAAGAGCTGTTCGTCAAACGTGCGATCCGTTTCGCCTTTTGTCCGATGCCTCCAATAGGTCATTACGAGATCGATGAACTTCAGCACCATGTAGGTGATGGAAATCGCAACCACGATGGTGAAGCTCTTGAACAGGATGCTTCCCACAATAGCCGGCCAACTGAACACCTCCAGTCCGATGCGCAGGAAGATTACGAACGCAACAACCTTGATAGGCCCGTTCAATACTTCGAGTAGCAGGTCATCGAACCGGGTCTTTGTCCTTTCCGTCCATTTCTTGAGCCACACCCGCGTTAGGAAATCGAGGAATTTGGAGACGTAGAAGGCGAGAAAGATATAAACCAGGGAAAACAAGTACTTCCAGATTTCATTGCCGAGCCACTTGTCGGTGAGAAAAGGAATATCCTTCGAGAAATCCTTAATCCAACCAGGCGTCTGCATTCCCATGTGACTGAGGTTCGGGACCGCATTCGTGTTGCTGCCGGAAGCCGCGGCACCGGCAGATTGCACCTGGCCTTGGGTGTTCGTGCTTTGAGCGGCGCTCCGCCACCCAGTCCAAACCAGAAGCATCACCAGCGCAATGAGGCTGAGTCGATAAACCGCGTAAAATTTCAATTTCATCGGACAAATTGAAACGCCCGCGCAGGAATGGAACAAGTCTTTATCGCAGTCGCAATGAAAACAGCAGAAGCAAAGATGCTGGCTCCCGAACCATCAGCCCAGGGATTTCGTGCGGATGGCTACTCGTTCAATCCCCAATGCGAATAGCCCCGCTGGTCGCGGCATTCAATCAGCGGCACTGGCCAATTCAGGGCGTCCTTGCTTTCGGCTGGCGGGGGAACTACCGGCAGAAAATCCATTTTCAATCCGAACGCGATCTGCCGAAGCCGGCACAGCAGCATCTCGCCGGCATCCGGCGCATTCACCGGTTCCACGATCACGCACGCCAGAACGCCTTCGAGCTTCGTCCGGATTTCCACACCCGACTCCAACCATCGAACCGCTGCGGGCGGAAGATCCCATCCGTGCGTGGCAATCACCACAATATCTGCATGTGTCAGAGCGTTGAGCGCGGATTGAGCCGACGGCAAATATTCCAGTTCTGTGAAATTCCAGCGAGTCAAAGTGAAGGCAAGCTCCTGATCAAACCGCGTGACCAGCCGGTCACACAACTCCAGTGCGCGCTCCCGGGTCAGTGCGTTTTCGCCAAGCACGACGATGTTGCACGTGTTGGATGCTTCCGGGCGAGCTGTCTCTTGCGCCAATGTAATCACGCTCATACTTAGAGTCCGGCCTTGTCGGCTGCGCTCAAAAAAAAATTCCCGCGAGCGGAGAAACAAGCGCTCTCTTACCTGTAGTTCACAATCTACTCTCCCTTCAAGCACAAGTTGTTCACCGGCGCTCGCCGACGTATCCACAGCTTGTTCACAATCCCCAGAACCGCGCTTATCCACCGGCGACGATCTTCACAATCTCCAGCCGGTCGCCCGCGCGAAGCTGGCGCTGCGAGAATTCCGATGGCGCGACCGCCTCGCCGTTGTGTTCGACGACAACACTGCGCGGCAGAATATTCTGCGCGACGAGAAATTCCTCGACGGAGCAAGGGAGCGAGGCTTCGACTTGCTTGCCATTGGCAATAATTGAAGTCGGGGTCATCAGAACATGTTTGTAGAACTCAGAACGATGTCGTCTGCGTCGTCAAATACCTGGTCAATCCCGGCGGACTGCATTACCACGTTGGTTGCATTCCATCGGAATTTGTAGGGCACTTTCCAGGCGTCAACATATTGGCCAAGCGCGTTCGTCCGGGCGTTTAAGTTCAGGAAAGTGGTCTTTTTCGGATTGTTTCCGGCCAGAACTCTGACAATGTTGGTTTCATCCCCGGAGGGGTAAGTTCCGAATTCACTCTTGAAGACCTCCATCGCCAAGAGAAATTGCCGCTCCGCGTCTCTCGTCAATGGAACCTTTGCCGGTCCTCCGCCAACCAGATGTGGAAATACAAAAACGTAAAGACACATCCATAATAATGCGAAACCAATGACAAGAATCATGGTGCTTTGCCTGATATTGTACCATTTCATAGGCTCAAGGCCGCATCCCAATCTTTCCAAACCGGTTCGTAACCGAGTTGGCGGATCAGTGCGGCGACTTCCTGTGCCGAGCGGTCGTCGGCGATTTCAAATTGGGCAGTCGCATTTGTCGCCCGGCTTTGGTGGGGCGAGGCTACTGACGAGCCGCCGTTTCCCGCACCGTGAAGTTCAGTTTGCGAGGACGCTCGCCCCATCGTCGCCCATTCGCTTGCGCCCAGTTCCACAATCCGCCCGCGCTCGGTGTGATGTAGCTTCTCTTTGCCCGCGCCGGTGTAGCCGCCCGGTTCGGTATGGCTGCCGGCGCTCATCAGCGTGATGCCAAGCGGAATGAGACCATCGCGCAGTTTCGCCGGTTCGCGTGTTGAGAGCACCAATCCAACGTCGGGAAACATCAGCCGGAACGCGCAAACGAGTTGCGCCATTTCGCGATCGGTCATGTGGGTGAGCGGTTGGAATTCACCCGCGCAAGGGCGCAAGCGCGGGAGTGAAATCGTGAAATAAGCCTTCCAGCAGTTGCGCAGCAGGTAATCGGCGTGGGCGGCCACACTCAAAGCTTCCAATCGCCAGTCGGCCAGGCCATACAGCGCGCCGATGCCGATTCGCCGGAAGCCAGCGGCGTAGGCGCGCTCGGGAGTTTCCAGCCGCCAATTGAAATTCTTCTTCGGCCCGGCGGTGTGCATCTCGTCATAAATGGCGCGGTTGTACGTCTCCTGGTAAACCACGAGGCCGTCGGCGCCCGCTTCGACAATGGGTTTATATTCGTCCGTCTCCATCGGCCCGACTTCGAGCGAGATGCTCGGCCACTCGGAATGCAGCGCGCAAACGCAGTCGCGAAGATAATTTCCGGAAACAAATTTCGGATGCTCACCCGCGACGAGCAGGATATTTCGGAATCCTTGTTGTTTCAGTTCTCGAGCCTCGCGCAAAACTTCTTCGATGGAAAGCGTCACGCGGAGGATCGGATTGTCCCGCGAGAAGCCGCAATACTTGCAGTTGTTGATGCACTCGTTGGAAAGATAGAGCGGTGCGAACAGCCGGATGACTTTTCCGAAACGCTGCTTCGTCAATGCGTGCGCCTTCCGGCCCATCGCTTCGAGCAACTCGCTGCCAGCCGGTGAAATCAGAGCCGTAAAATCCGTCAGCGAAAAACTGGGCTTACTCAAGGCCTCATGAACAGCCATTGTTGGGCTATTCAACGAGCGATCGGCTAGAGAAGCCAGGGACAGAGAATCAAATTCAGAAACAAAACTCACCGGGATAACGTAGCGGAATGGCGGCCAAAGTCGAGGCAGCCCTGATGCCGGAAGCACACGAGGGCTGAAACCAGGCAATTCCGGCGTCATCGAGAATTTGTCTGGAAAAGAATGAGCAGAACGGCCGCGTTACTTTCCAAGTAACCGAGGGAATTTGTCCCGAATACCGCAGAAGGGTCGTTCGCCTCTTGATTGGAATAACGGCCGGTGGTGAGAGAGAATGCTTATGAAATTGTTGCAGATTGCTTTTAAGCGCGAAACGATTGCTCCAATGCTGGCGCTGATATTCGCGTCTGCCGCAACCGTGTTTCTCGTGTTCGCGCGCATTGTTTTTACCGAACAGCTACGCTACGGCTTTTTGATTTGGAATCTTCTTCTTGCATGGTTGCCGCTTGTGTTTGCTCTGCTGGCGTCACATGAGGATCGGGAGGGTAGCCGGTCGCGTCTGAAGGTGCTTGCGCTGGGCGCCGCGTGGTTTTTGTTCTTCCCCAACGCGCCATACATCTTTACCGATTTGATTCACCTGCCGTGGTTCTACGCGCATTTCTGGGTGGACATGGTTTTGATTCTTGTCTGCGCGTTGACCGGTCTGGTGCTTGGATTCGTGTCGCTATATTTGATGCAAGCGGTGGTCGCGCGGGCGTTTGGCCAGATGGCAAGCTGGGCATTTATCGCGCTGACGACGTTGGCGAGCGGCTTTGGGATTTACCTTGGACGATTCCTGCGGCTCAATAGTTGGGACGTGATTGTTCAGCCGGCGAAAGTCTATCACGGCGTCGGCTCAATGCTCGCGAATCCAACCGGGCCACCGACTTCACTGGCATTTCCAATTCTATTCGGGATGTTCCTGTTCATTTCCTACCTGTTGCTTTATGCATTGACACATCTGCAATCGATTCAAACGGCAGGAATAGGAAACGGGCCAGGGATTGCTTCCAAAGCTGCACCCTTGGCTGGCTGATTTTCCGATCATTTCATGGAGCGTGAGCGAACTCTGCACAAGCGAATCAAAGCGCTCGTATCATTCTTTATCCTCGGGCTTGTGCTTAGCGGCGTGACGGCAATTCCTCTGGAGCCCGAGGTGGACTGGCTACTTCATGCGAGTGGCGCGGCCGGTGCGTCGGAGTCTGGCGCAGGATGGGTCGTATGGCTGACGAAGGTTCAGTCCACCATTCACGAAGTTCGCATTTCCAATCCGTTCTTGTTTTACGGCACTGACTGGCTCGCCTTCGGCCATTTCGCAATCGCAATTGCGTTTGTCGGTGCATTTCGTGATGCCGTCCGCAACCGCTGGTTGTTTGATTTCGGACTGATTGCCTGCGCGCTGGTCATTCCATATGCGCTCATTTTTGGAGCAATTCGTGGCATTCCGATTTGGTGGCGGCTGATCGATTGTTTATTCGGAGCAGTTGGCGCGATCCCGCTTTGGTTCTGCCGTCGCTGGTCGCGGGAATTGGAAACGGTTCGACGCGGCGGCCGAATCGCTGCGGATATCACGCAGTCGAGTCGAATCACCAGCTCTTCTTGAGCGATTCATGCAGCTCTGAATGCAGCCTTGTCCGGTCATTGTCAACAGAACGGCAAATTCGTTTTCCTCAAGCCAAACACTTTTATCTTGTGCCGCCTTCCGAAACCGCCTAAGCCGAACGGAAATTTTTTATGTCCCCAAAGCAGCTTCAATCCATCGCGCGCGAACACGGCACGCCGGTCGTGGTTATTGACCACGACGTCATCCGGAAGAACTACGCCGAGTTCAAGAAGCATCTGCCGAAGGTCCAGGCCTATTACGCGGTGAAGGCGAATCCAGCTCCCGAGATCGTCCGCACACTCCACCGTGCCGGCGCGAGTTTCGACGTCGCTTCGCTGCCGGAGTTCATGAGTGTCTATGAAAATATCCGGCACCTTCCGCCAAAGGAGCAGCAGGATTTCATCTGGGACAAAATCATTTACGCCAATCCCACAAAGCCGAAGGAAACGCTCGTGGCGCTCGACAAATACAAGCCACTGGTCACTTATGACAATCTGAACGAGCTGAAGAAGATCAGGCAATACGCACCACATGCCGGTGTGGTGCTGCGATTGCGCGTGCCGAACACCGGCTCGATGGTCGAACTATCATCAAAATTTGGCTGCGACCCGGGTGAAGCGGTGGACTTGGTGCGTGCGGCGTTTGAAATGGGTCTGATCGTCGAGGGGTTAAGTTTCCACGTCGGCAGCCAGTGCACTAACTTCGAAAATTTCGTTCAGGCGCTTAACATGGCGGCGGCCGTGATGCGCGAATCAAAATCGCGCGGCCACGAAATCAAAATTCTCGATATTGGCGGCGGCTTTCCCGCGCATTACGATAGACACGTCAAGCCATTCGGGCAGCTGGCAAAAAAGATCAATGCCGAGATTGATCGACTGTTCCCGAAGAACATTCAGATTCTCGCCGAGCCGGGACGATTTCTTGTGGCCACGGCTGCCACGTCCATCGCGCGCATCATTGGCAAGGCCGTTCGCGACGGCAAGACCTGCTACTACATTGACGACAGCGTCTATCACACGTTCAGCGGAATCATCTTCGACCATTGCCAATATCACCTGAAGGCATTCAAGAAAGGGCCGATGGAAATCTGCGCCGTGTTTGGCCAGACCTGCGATGGGCTGGATACCATCTCGCAATCTGAGGAATTGCCACTGTTGGAGATCGAAGACCTCGTTTACTCGGAAAACATTGGTGCCTATAGCAACGCATCGGCAACGTGGTTTAACGGCTTTCCTCCGGCGAAAGTCATTCACGTGAATGAATAAGTTCGCTCGCGAAGCTCCGCCGCATTACCCGGCAATGCTATCCAAATAGCTCTGCAACAGAATCGCAGCGGCCGTCTTGTCCACCTTCTCCTTGCGCTTCTCGCGCCGGACATTGCCCTGAATGAGGAATCGTTGCGCCTGGGCGGAGGTCAGCCGCTCGTCCCAAAGTTGAATCGGCACCGCGATCTTGTCCTTCAGGACCGCCGCAAACTCCTGAACCTTCAGTGCTGCTGGACCGTAGCTGCCGTCCATATTTCGCGGCATTCCAAGCAAAATCAATTCGACTTGCTTCTCGCGGATGATCTCCTTCAGGCGGGCAACGAAATCAACGAAGGGTTCCGCCGCAATGAATTCCAGCGGGGTTGCGATCATCTTGAGCTCGTCGCTAACCGCGACGCCGATGCGTTTGGTTCCGTGATCGAGGGCGAGAATGCGCATGGGCAGATGTTGTCGCAAAAGGTGTGAAGAGTGCAAAGAGTTTGCGCGGCTGCGTCAGTAGAATTCATAGCGGGATCTTCAGGCGGCAATAAGCTCTCGCGTCTAAGCCACTGGCAAGAGCCAGTCTTTCACCGGATACACACAGCTTTTGACTCGACATGATTTGATGACGTGCCTATTCAGCGGAAGAATCAACCGGAAATCCGATCACATGAGCCCGTTCGTATTCCAATACCGGCGAGCGACTGAGCAGGATGCCGAGGCAATAGCGATGCTTTCCTCGGAACTCGGCTATACGGTTGATTCAATAATGATCCAGAGCCGCATCAAGGCCATTCGCGAATCCAAAAGTGATTTGCTGATTGCGGCGGTGGATTCATGCGACGTTGTGATTGGCTGGATGCAGGCTCACGCGGCACGTGTTCTTGAATCGGGATTTCGCGTTGAGATCACAGGCCTGATCGTTTCCAGGGCATTTCGGCGCCACGGCATTGGCCGGGCGCTGGTTGCTAAAGCGGAGCGATGGGCTGCAGGAATGGGTGCTGATGCAATTGTTGTCCGAAGCAACGCGAAGCGGGAGGAGAGCCACTCCTTTTATCCAGCGTTAGGTTATACCTGCACCAAAAGCCAGATGGTCTATCGCAAGCCGCTGCCTATCCTCCAATAAGCTTCAGAGTGATGTGAGGCATTGAGGCATCAATCGAGTTCAAATTGCGCTTGCAGGGAAGTAGTTCGTTGGTAGAGTCCCATCCGCTTTTCTCCACCGTGACCGGTGGCGTTTAACCATTTCTTTGAGCGAAAGTAACAATCGTGAAGATTTTTAGCGGCACGGCCAACGAGCCTCTGGCGAATGCAATCTGCAAATCCATTGGCCTCGGTTTGGGCCTGTGCAGCATCAAACCGTTTCCCGACGGCGAGACGTTCGTGAAAATTGAGGAGAATGTCCGGGGCGAAGATGTCTTTGTCGTCCAGCCCACCTCGCCGCCCACGAACCACAACCTGATGGAGCTGTTCATCATGATTGACGCGCTGCGACGGGCCAGCGCGGCGCGCATCACGGCGGTGCTGCCGTTCTACGGTTACGCGCGGCAGGACCGCAAAGACCAGCCGCGCGTGCCGATAACCGCCAAGCTCATCGCGAACCTGCTGGTTGCCTCCGGTGTAAATCGCATTCTGACGATGGATTTGCACGCGCAACAGATTCAGGGCTTTTTCGACATCCCTGTCGATCATCTCTACGCCGCCCCGGTAATGTACGAGTATTTGAAAAAGAAGAATTTGACCGACCTGGTCGTGGTCAGTCCCGACATCGGGGGGTTGAAGATGGCGCACGCGTATTCGCAGACCCTCGAGGGTAGCCTGGCAATCGTCGCCAAACGGCGTAAAAGCGCGACGGAGGTGGAATCCATGGCGGTCATCGGCGAAATCCGCGGCAAGAACGTACTGCTGGTCGATGATTTGACGGAAACCGCGGGAACGCTCACACAGGCTGCGGCGCTGATTAAGAAGAAAGGCGCCAAGCAGATTCTGGCCTGCGTTTCCCATGCTATTCTCAACGACGTGGGCATCCAAAGATTGCGAAAATCGGTCATTGACGAACTGATTACAACTGATACTGTCCTTCGCCCTGCGATTGACGGCGTGAACATTACAACGCTATCCGTGGCGGGACTTTTAGGCGAAGCGATCAAACGAATCCACAGCAATTCGTCGGTCAATTCGCTGTTTGAATTTAAAGGCGGACGCACCAGCTAGACTGGTACGGCCCAGCCGGACAAAGATAAAATGAAATCTGTACCATTGAACGCGTTTCCCCGTTCGCTGACACGGCGTGCCGGGACAAAGAAGTTGCGCGCGGGCGGTCGCATTCCCGCCATTATCTACGGCGGCAAATCCAAACCGCAGAATCTTGAGGTCGATGCCAGAGAAATCGGTGATTTGATTCATCATTCGGTTTCAGAAAACGTTTTGGTGGATCTTACAGTAAAGGGTGATTCGGGCGCCAAACACCTTGCACTGGTCCAGGAAGTCCAGCACCATCCGCTCAACGGCAAGGTTCTCCACGTGGATTTTCACGCAGTCTCGGCTGACGAAAGGGTTACGATCATGGTGCCAGTTGAAACCACGGGCGAAGCTGTGGGTGTCAAAACCGGCGGCGGCGTGCTCGAACACGTGCTGTTTAAGCTGAAAGTCCGAGCTCTGCCCAAGGATTTGCCGGAGCAAATCGTGATTGACGTCAGCGGCCTCGAACTGAACAAGACCATTCACATCGGCGAAATCAAAATCCCCGAAGGCGTCGAAATCATCGGCGACAAAAATGTTCCGGTCGTTTCCGTCGCGATGCCGCGCACGGAAGAGGAAGAAGCCGCCGCCGCCGCCGAAGGCGCGGTTGCTGCGGGCGAAGTCGAGATGATCAAAGAAAAGAAGGAAGAAGGCGAAGAAGGGGCCGCGCCTGTGCCAGCGAAAGGCGCGGAAAAGGGAGCAGCGAAAGGTGCAGCTCCGGAAAAAGGCGCAGAAAAGGGCGCGGCCAAGGCAGCTCCCGAAAAGGGTGCCGAAAAGAAAGCCGCGGCGCCTGCCGAGAAAAAGAAATAGTTTCCGTGATGCGTTTGCCGTGGCGCGTGGTTGGAATTCCTCATGCCACGCGAACTATGCATCGCGATTACAGCTCGCGTGGAAAACATGTTTCTCATCGTGGGCTTGGGAAATCCGGGAGCCGCGTATGCCCGGACGCGGCACAACGCGGGTTTCCTGCTGGTTCATCGGCTGGCGGGCAAATGGCAAGCGGTGTGGACGCTCGAAAAGAAATTCAACGCACGGGTTGCCCGCGCGGATAGGAGCGGCCAGCGAGTGCTCTTATGCGAGCCGCAGACGTTTATGAATTCCAGCGGTGAAGCGGTCGCTCCGATGGTCGCGTTTTTTCAAATTCCGTTGGAGCGCTTGCTGGTTGTGGTGGACGATGCGGATTTGCCTCTGGGCGAAATTCGGCTCCGGGCGGGCGGAAGCAGTGGTGGGCATCACGGCCTGGAGTCCATCGAGCAACGCTTGGGCACGCGAGAATTCGCCCGGCTGCGAATCGGAATTGGACGCAGGGCGGACGAACGCGAAATTCGTGATTATGTGCTGGGTCGATTCAGTTCGACCGAATCGGCTTTCGCGGATAAAGTTTTAACCGTGGCGAGCGACCAGGCGGAATGCTGGTTGAGCGCCGGAATACAAAAAGCAATGAATCTGTTCAACGGAGTCGTCGTCGATTCCGCGAACGAAGGAAACGAAGAGTGAAACGATACGAAGGATTGTTCATATTGGACACCGCGGGCAAAGAAGAGGGCATCAAGGATGCGATCGACAAGATTTCGTCCGAGATCACCTCCGCAGGCGGCAAAGTTGAAACCGTGCAGAAGATGGATAAGCGCAATTTCACCCGCGTGGCCGACAAGAAGTATAACGCCGGTTTCTACGTGAATGTTATTTTCGAGGGCGAGCCTGCTTTGATTGACCAGTTAAAGCATCGCTTCGCAATGAACGGAGAAGTGTTCCGTGTGATGTTCACCAATCTGCCGGCGCCAAAACCAGTCCAGCAATCGTAATCATGGAGGCTCTATGGCCAGCTTTAACAAAGTCATCCTCGTCGGAAACCTCACACGCGACCCGGAATTACGCTATACTCCGAAAGGCATGGCCATCGCGAAAATCGGTCTCGCAGTGAATCGCGTATGGCGTAACGAAGCTGGCGAATCGAAGGAGGAAGTCACATTTGTCGATGTCGATGCTTTCGGGCGACAGGCCGAAACGCTCGCCCAGTACATGAAAAAGGGAAGCCCGTTGCTCGTTGAAGGCAGGTTGAAACTCGATCAGTGGGATGACAAGCAAACTGGACAGAAGCGCAGCAAACTTGGCGTCGTGGTTGAAGGCTTTCAATTTCTCGGCGGCGGAACTCGCGGTGAAAGCGCGGAAGCGCCACGCCGACCGGGAGCCACGGCGGCTCCAACTCCTGCTGCTTCCGATTCTGATGCGCCCCCGCCGCCCGAAGAGGACGACGTTCCATTTTGATTCCTTAACACGTTCACGAATCGCGCATCACGAATTTTTGTATGGCAAAAACCGAAGTAATTCTCACCAGCAATATTGTCGGCCTCGGTGGCGAATCCGATCAAGTGAAGGTCGCCGCAGGCTACGCTCGCAATTATCTTTTTCCGCAGCGCCTCGCGATTCCTCTTACACACGCGAACAAGCGTCGCATCGAAGCGCTCAAGCAGCGCCGCGCCGAACGCGAAGCCCATGAGTTCAACACCATGAGCGAACTAGCCAAAGGCGTTGCGAAGCTTATTTGTGTTGTCAAGGTCAAGACAGGCGAGGATGGCAAGATGTTTGGCACCGTGACGAACGGAATGATTGCAGACGAGCTCAAACATCAATTCGACATTTCACTCGATAAGCGCAAGATCCACATGGAGCATCCCATTCGCACGTTGGGCGACCATGAAGTTGAATTGCGGCTGCACCAGGAGGTTGCTGCCACGCTGAAACTGAGGGTCGAAAGCAGCACGCCTTTACCGGAAGCAGTGCCTGCAGCCGGAGCTCCTGCGTCTGAAGCAACGAAAGAAGAAAGAACTGAGCGCCGTGGACGCCGCAGCGAACCGCGGCAACCCGAAAAAGGAGATAAGCCCCGAG
>CAVXEG010000016.1:0-482018 GCA_963760675.1 uncultured Verrucomicrobiae bacterium | reverse complement strand
TTCACGGATACGGAGGCTCATCTTTCGCCACAGAAGTTTTATCGCGCCTTGCGGCAGACGCCGCCGGCGAACATGGTGTTCATTCCACCGAACACTTTCACGATGGGCAGCCCGACGAACGAATTGCACCGCCAGCCCAATGAAGGCCCGCAAACGATCGTGACACTGACCCACGGCTTCTGGATTGGGAAATTCGAAGTGACCCAGGGAGAATACGTGTCGGTGATGAACACGAATCCAAGTTTCTTCCTCGGCGATTTGAGCCGGCCTGTTGAAAGCGTCAGTTGGTCGGATGCCACAAATTACTGCGCCAAGCTCACCGAACGGGAACTCGCGGCGGGCCACATTCCGCCCGGCAGCCAATATCGCCTTCCGACCGAGGCAGAATGGGAGTGCGCCGCGCGCGCCGGAACGACGACGCGGTTCAGTTACGGAGATGATCCGGACTACACAAACCTGACGAATTACGCGTGGTTTATTCTGAACAGCGGATTTCCTTCCTCGCTGACCAATCACCCGGTCGGACAGAAGCTCCCCAATCCATGGGGACTGTACGACATGACCGGGAACGTCTGGGAGTGGTGTCAGGACTGGCTTGGGGATTTGCCCGGTGGAGCCGTGATTGATCCGACCGGCCCGCCATCCAATCCGATGGGATTGAAAGTCATTCGCGGAGGCAGCTACGATTTCGATGTGACGGACTGCCGGTCGGCCCGCCGCTTCTTCAATGCCGGGGACGATACGGACCTCGGCTTCCGCGTCGTGCTGGTCGTAGGGACGCCGTGAACTGCGGACCACTTGACTGGCCTTCGCTTTGACGATGAACTGATTGATACCGAACTTCGGCGAATCGACCTGAATGAAAACGCCACTGGCCCGCCGACAATTTCTATCGCTGACCGCCAGCGCGGTCGCGGGTGTGCTTGTGGAAAGCCGCGCAGCGTCAGCGGTTACCACTTATTTGCCCGTAAAAGCCATCGCTTTCGATGCGTTTCCAATCTTCGATCCCCGCTCCGGTGTTCGCGCTGGCTGAACAACTCTTCCCTGGTCGCGGCGGCGAATTGAGCAACGAATGGCGCACGCGGCAATTTGAATACACCTGGCTGCGAGTCGCCGCCGGGCATTACGCGGATTTCTGGCATGTCACGCAGGACGCACTGGAATTTGCCGCGAGCAAGCTCAGCCTGGAATTGGGCCCGGACAAGCGGGATAAACTCATGAACGCTTATCTCGAATTGAAGCCGTGGCTGGACGTGCCGCGCGGCGCTCGTGTCGCTGAAGCAATCCGGTTTTCGGCTGGCGTTCCTGTCGAACTTCACCCGTGCGATGCTCGATGCGAATGTCAAGAGCGCCGGTCTTGCCGGCAGGTTCGAACAAATCATCAGCACGGATCAGGCGAAGACTTACAAACCGGATCCCCGCGCGTATCAGCTGGGCATCGATACGCTGAAGCTGCGGCGCGAAGAAATCCTGTTCGTCGCCTTGCCGGCTGGGATGCGGCGGGAGCGAAATTGTTTGGATATCCGACGTTTTGGCTGAACCGGCAGAAACTTCCGGCGGAAAAGCTGGACGCCACGCCCGATGGCGTCGGTGAGTCGTTCACGCAACTGCTTCAGTTCCTGAAAGTGTGATTCGGTTGTAAGGTTTGCCAGGCGTGCGCGACCCACCTTATATGAGTCTCATCAAAATTGCAGGAATTGCGGCGGCGGTTTTGTTGGTCGCCGGGATCATTGCCCTGGCGCGCCACACCGGACGCGCCAATCAGGCCGACATTTCAACCTTCCAACCCGAAAACATGAAAGATTTCAAAAAACCCGCGGCGGCCGAGCTGAAAAAGCAGCTCTCGTCCGAACAATTCGAGGTCACCCAGCAATGCGGCACCGAACCGCCGTTCCGCAACGCGTATTGGGACAATCACAAGCCGGGCATTTACGTGGACGTCGTGTCCGGCGAACCGCTGTTCAGTTCGCTGGACAAGTTCGATTCCGGCACCGGCTGGCCCAGCTTCACGCAGCCGGTGACAGGCACGGACATCGTCGAGAAGAAAGATTCCGCTCTCGGCATGGTGCGGACGGAAGTGCGCTCGAAAGTGGCGGACTCGCATCTCGGCCACGTGTTCGATGACGGCCCGGCGGACAAAGGCGGCTTGCGTTACTGCATCAATTCGGCGTCGTTGAAATTCATTCCTGTGGAGGAGATGGACCAGGCCGGCTACGGCCGGTATCTTGAACCATTCGTGAAAGCGGGCTTGATCAAAGCGCCGATGCACGAGACCGCCATCCTGGCGGGCGGTTGCTTTTGGGGCATGGAGGAAATCATTCGCAAGATCCCTGGCGTCGTCAAAACGACGGTTGGATACACCGGCGGCAAAACGGCGAACCCGACCTACGAAGAAGTTTGCACCGGCGGCACCGGCCATGCGGAAGCGATTGAAGTCGTGTTCGATTCCTCGCGGCTGAGTTACGAGACGTTGCTGGATTATTTCTTTCGCATGCACGATCCCACGACGCTTGAACCGCCAGCACAACGACGTCGGCACGCAATATCGTTCGGCGATTTTCTACACCAGCGACGCGCAGAAAAAGACTGCGGAAAGTGTGAAGGAGAAGTGGGACAAGTCCGGCAAGTTCAGCCGGCCGATCACGACCGAGGTCACGGCCGCCACGAAATTCTATTCGGCGGAAGACTATCACCAGAAGTATCTCGTGAAGAATCCGGGCGGCTACACGTGCCACGTTCTTCGCGATTGATTCCTGACATGGCCACACGAAAGGAAACGGTCGAATTTATTTTGCAGAAACTGCGGGACACAAAGCGATTCTCCGCCCGAGCAATGTTTGGCGAGTATGCCCTGTATGCGGATGGCAAGGTGGTCGCGCTGATCTGCGATGACCGTCTGTATGTGAAGATCCTTCCTGCCAGCGCGGAATTGGAGCGTCAATGCGAGAAGGGAGAACCGTATCCTGGCGCGAAACCACATTACGTCGTTGAAGAAGGACAGCTTTCGACGTTGCCAAACCTTCCCGGGATTTTGTTTTCTATTGCAAAGTCTCGCATCACGAAAAAGAAAACGCCGGCTGTGTGAGGTGAACGGCGTGAACGCCACGCGTCGATCGAGTGCGACTTTGTCCGCACGATCAGTCGCAGCAAGTGGGGCAAGGCTACTGACGAACCGGCTCGCGAGGACGCTCGCCCCACCAAAATCCTAGAGCTCCTGTACGGACGTGCGGCGGGTCGCAGACCCGCGCTCCGGGAGCGCGCCTCTATGATGCGCGGCGGGCAAATCACGGAGAACGGCCAAGAACCCACAAAATTAGACTTGAAATGTGTGCCTGAGAGGCACACATTACGCCCGTGCCGGTTGAAACAAAAGAACGTCGTGAGGAAAGGTTGGTCGCCCGCGTGAGCGGAGCCGACAAGCAACTATTCCAGCGCGCTGCCTCGTTGGAGGGACGGTCGGTGGCCACCTTTGTCATTGCCCATGCCCGTGAAGTCGCCCGGCGCATCGTTGCCGATTACGAAACCATCGAACTGGATGCCGTCCAGTCGCGCCGGTTCGTGAAAGCACTGTTGAATCCCACGCCCACAACGCCAAGTCGTTTGAAGAGAGCCGGCGCTGCATACCGGCAACGTGTGGCGGCTTGAATCACGGTTCGTCTTTCCCTTCCAGTCCAAGCCAATCGGGAACGGACTTCATTGGCAGGAACATCTTCTGTGCATCCAGCGGCTGAAACCCAAACGTGCCGTAGAACTTCGCAGCCCTCTCATCCTTCGGATCAACCACCACCGCGACCGAGCCAATAACCGAACTACTTTGGTACGCGCGCTTGAGTGCGTCCACCATCAACAGGTCGCCGATGCCTTGCCCTTTGAATTCAATCGCCCGAGCCAGCCGTCCGAGCAAAGTGGCCGGCAGATGTGGATAACGTGGTAATTTCTTGGCGAACTCCGGTGGCAGTTTCTCCAGTTCAATGGTGGTGGCGGACAACGTGTAGAAGCCGGCGATTTGACCTGGATCAGCAAGCGGTACAATCACGAAGCAGGCTGAAGTTCGCGACTTGGCTTCCTTCCGCGCTCGCGTGCGAAGGAACTCGGTCAACTCCGGCGATTCGCACGAGAATTCATCCCGGCGGTGAACGGTGGGATTCAGAGCTTCAAATTGAAATTGCAGCGTAGCAGGCATTCGGTTGCAATATGAGCAAAACTAGGTCGCCGCCTCCGCAGGCAGCAGTTGTTTGACGAACTTCGCGGCTTCACTAAGTCCTGGATTGGTTAATTTCCAGCCGGATTCCTTTGATCCGCTCAATAGATTTCCGAATGCCTTTCTATAATTCGAATGATTTGCAACATCGTAGCAACCAACCCTATCGCACAATTCACGACCCTCCGCGTCGGTAAAGGCTGGTTCACCAGTTTTTAGGAACGCCTTCAGCCCACAAATCACGTATGCTTGGACAGTTTGTTGTCGCTTGCCGGTAGCGGGCATCCTCGCTGCGATTACATCGATGGAATCTGGCTCGATGCTAAAGACATGGTCCAACTGTTCACGCGTAATTGCATATTTCTTCATCCACAGGCATGCCTTTGTGGCAATACCCTCTTCAGTTACAATCGCTTCCTCACGAACAAGCGGCTTTGGTGCGGCACCACCGAGAGGCGTCGGTTGACCGAACAAAACCATCGTGGCAGAAATTGCCCGATGACGATCCTCTAATGAAAGTGGCGTCAATACTTCAACAAGTCTTGGCACTGCTTCCAAAACCGACTTTGACACCGCGTTTGGAGCTGGATTCTCAGAACTCATATTCTTAATTGGTTTATGGTTTTAACTTCGCTGGATATGACTTTATTGATTTTATGATTGTTGTCAATAGGAAATCACAAATTCCATATTTTGCTCTTCTCCTTAGAATTCGAGAGTGTCCGCCTTTCATCCGTAAGGAGCTTATTGGTTCCCCGACCAACTCCCGTCATGAACGAGCATTTCGACGTCATCATCATTGGCACGGGCGCGGGCGGGGGGACGTTGCTGCATCGGCTCGCCGCCAGCGGCAAACGCATCCTCGTGCTGGAACGCGGGCCGTTCCTGCCGCGGGAGAAGGACAATTGGAATTATCACGGCTCGTTCAAGTATTATTCGTCCGAGGTGATGTTCAACAAGGACGGCGGCGAAATCCGGCCCGGCTTTTCCTATCACGTCGGCGGCAACACGAAGGTCTATGGCGCGGCGCTGTTCCGGTTGCGCGAAAAGGATTTTGAATCGTTCCGCCATCGCGACGGCATTTCGCCCGAGTGGCCGATCAAGTATCGCGATTGGGAAAATTATTACACGCAGGCCGAGGAGCTTTATGAAGTCCACGGCCAAGCCGGCGAAGACCCGACCGAGCCGTGGCGCGCGAAGGATTATCCGTTCCCGCCGGTCAGCCACGAGCCGCGGATCGCGGAGGTGTTTGAAATCCTAAAGGCGCGCGGCCTGAAGCCGTATCCCGCGCCGATGGGCGTGCGCATCAACGAAGCGATGCAGCATCTCAGCGCGTGCATCCGTTGCGACACGTGCGACGGTTATCCATGCCTGGTCGGCGCGAAGTCGGATGCGGATGTAATATGCGTCAGACCGGTCCTTCAAAAGAGTGAGCATACAATATCGGAATTGGTGGCACAGGCCACTGGCCTGTCCTGTTTGGCGACCCGCCAAACAGAGCGGGAGCGCGCCGCAAACTCAAACAGCCTCCATGTCGTGTGTCCGGTCGGCGAGTCGCCGACCGGGACGGGCGGGTCGCCCGTTCCACCGAATTCCAAGTCGGGCACTGCAGCCAGCGTGACACTGCTCACCGAAGCCAAAGTGCTTCGACTGCTCACGAGCGCGTCGGGTCGCGAAGTTGCGGGCGTCGTGGCCGACGTGAAGGGCGAGCCGCGCGTCTTCAGCGGCGACATCGTGGTGGTTTCCGCCGGCGCAGTGAATTCATCGGCGTTGCTGTTGCGTTCGGCGAACGACAAACATCCGCGCGGGCTAGCGAACAATTCGTCCGGGCTCGTCGGGCGCAATCTGATGAAGCACGTGCTCGGTTCGCTGATCGGCGTTTCCACGTTGAAGGCGAATCCATCGAAGTTCCAAAAGACGATGGCGATAAATGATTTTTACTGGGGCGAGCCTGGCTACGAATTTCCGATGGGGAACATCCAGCTCATGGGCAAGACGGTCATCGAAGGACTCCTCGGTCAGGAAGCCAAATATGCGCCGCTCACGATCGAGGAAGTCGCGAAGAACTCCATCGATTGGTGGCTGACGACGGAGGATTTGCCCGACACGAAGAACCAGGTCCGCGTGGAGGGCGACGAACGGATCATCGTTGATTACACGGAGAACAACAGCGAACCGTTCGACCGGCTGACGAATCGTTGGAAGGGAATTCTGAAGGAGATCGGCTGCGGCTGTCACATCGTCCCGCAGGCAAATTATTTCGCGCCGAAGTCGGGCTACTTCGCGACGAAGATGCCGATGCACAGCCTCGGCCACCAGGTCGGCACGTGCAAATTCGGCGAAGATCCCGCGACGTCCGTGCTCGACCTCAACTGCCGCGCGCATGACCTGGACAATCTCTACGTGGTGGACGGGAGCTTCTTCGTGTCGAGCGGCGCAGTGAACCCGACGTTGACTATCATTGCCAACGCTTTGCGGGTGGCTGATCACTTGCTGGCGCGTCTTGGAGCGCGGACCGCGGAGTCCGTGAATCCGCCGCCAACCGGAAAGACATTCAAGAAACCGGTGTTGCCGGAACTGGCCGCAGTCGGAAGAAGCACATGACCTCCGGAACTGTCATTGAAACGCCGCCGCCGCCCAAGCCGTTTTCGGCGCGCGAAAGAGTTGCCACCGCGCGACAAACGGGCGAACTTCGTCGCGACATGAACCCGCTGAAAACAAAGTCGCCATTATCACCGGCGCCGTTGGCAATCTTGGCGCAGCCACAGCCCGTGTTTTCCGACAGGCCGGTGCGAAGACCGTGCTGGTCGATCGTTCACCGGACCGCGTGCGCGAGGCGTTTCCGGACGTCGCGAACTCGCAAGACCATTTGCTCGCGGGCGGCGTCGACCTCACGAACGTCGAATCTCTTGGCGCTCTGGTCTCGACAAACCCTCACGCGGTTCGGCCGGATCGACGTGCTTGTGAACACGGTCGGCGGCTGGCGCGGCGGCAAGCGAGTGCATGAAACGGACCTGGCAGACTGGGATTTTCTTTTCGGCATCAATCTGCGAACGACCCTGCTGTGCTGTCGCGCGGTGATTCCCCAGATGTTGAAACAAGGCAGCGGCCGGATCATCAATGTCGCCAGCCGCGACGCGCTGAAGGGCAGCGCCAGTTACGCCGCCTACAGCGCATCGAAGAGTGCCGTGCTGCGCCTGACCGAATCGCTGGCGGACGAGCTGAAAGCGTCGAACATCAACGTGAATTGCATCATGCCCGGCACCATTGACACGCCGCAAAACCGCGCGGCCATGCCCAAGGCCGACCACAGCACCTGGGTCGAGCCGGCGGCGTTGGCGGATGTCATTGTGTTCCTTGCCGGTGATGCGGGAAGGCGGTCACTGGTGCGGCCATTCCGGTTTACGGGAAGGGCTGACACGCTTTCAGGCAGGGCGAAGCTGCTGCTTCGCCATGGCGGCGCGGCAGCGCCGCCCTACCAGCGAAAGGCCGATTGTTTCGTCTTTGTTGTAAGGTTTGAATCCTATTCACGACTCACCTTCGAGATTTTCCGCAATGGAATACCTGCATCATACGAGTTTTGGCATCGGCGTTTTAGGCGTGCTGGTGATCGTCTTTGGCGTCGCCTGCGGCCTGGTGCGATTTTTGCGCGCCGAGCTGAAGGCCGCGCGAGGTGGCGAGGTGGAGGAAGACCGGAAGCGGCTGCGACATGTGCTCGGGTATTATCTTTTGTTGGGTCTGGAATTTCTGATCGCGGCGGACATCATCGACACTCTCATGAAGCCCAGCGTGCAGGACTTGATTGTCCTGGGCGCGATCGTGCTCATCCGCACCGTCATCAGCTACTCGCTTAACGCAGAGTTAAAGTCGGAACATTGCGCTGCGATGTCCCCGCCCGCGTCCAGCGGGGGGAACCGAACGCATCCGGGGGGCCAATGATGTCTCATGTTGCGCCGCTCGACGCGGCGCGGACGGCGCAGCGCGCCAATCCCGGCTGCGGTCCCGTCATGATCGCCGCCGCGTTTCTCATCCTTGTTGGAATCTACCTGGCTTGCGGCCTCGTTGTGGCGATTCCATTCGCATTTGTCGGCGTCGGCAGGATTGACCCGCACGCGGCGCACGGCAGTTGGGGATTTCGTCTCCTGATTATTCCCGGCTCGATGGCCTTTTGGCCGTTGCTGCTGAAACGGTGGCTGCGCGGCGTCAAAGAACCTCCGGAAGAATGCAACGCTCATCGGCTTGCCGCTCGTAGCAGCCGACGTGAGGAGGCTCCATCTGAAATCTTTCAAAACAGTCAGAGCCTCCTCACGCTCCTCGCGCTCGGCCGTTACAAAATCAAAAGTATGATTCGACCGCTCCGCCAACGGCATCGCCGCATGTTCGCCGTTCTCGGCGTGGCGCTTCCTGTCGCGCTCATCGTCGGCATTGCAGCGCGCCGGCCGGTGCCGACGGTCGCTTCGTTACCAGGCGGAATTTCCGGTGAGCCGCACCGATTCACTGCAAGCCAATGGTCGCGCGATGATCTTTTCACCAAGACACCGATCCATGTGACGTTGGTTCGTGAACGGGCCGGTTCCGCCCAGTTCGCTGTCGGAATTGTCGGCGCCGAAGAATTTCGCCAAGCCGGATCTGCTGGTCTATTGGATCGCTGGTAACGCAACGACTTTCGATATGATTCCGGACAACGCTGTTCTCCTCGGCAGTTTTAGCAATTCCGCTCCGTTGCCGTTTCCGCGCGGTGAGGCGGAATCGAGCGGGGTGCTGATCCTTTACAGCCTTGCGAACCACGAGGTCATCGACGTCTCGAAACCATTCACGTTTTAACGATTCACGATGTAACGATTTAACGAATCATGAGTGTCGAATACGTCTCAGTTCAATGGAATCGGCAAAAGAAAATCTACGATGCCGTTCTCGTGGGCGGTGTGGCGGCGTATCTGGTTACGTTTGGCGTTCTGACCGAACTACTGTTCCCGCGTGTCACGGACGAGATCATGTTGATGCGGGCGGTCGGAACGGCAGCGTTCCTTTTGTTGCACGTGATCCTCTGCATCGGGCCCCTGTGTCGGCTCAATCCGAAGTTTCTCCCGTTGCTTTACAATCGACGACATGCCGGCGTGACCATGTTCGCTGCTCGGTCTGATTCACGCGCTGCTGGTGATCGTCACCTACCATGCCGGCAGTGACACAAATCCCATTCTCAGTATCTTCGTTTCGAGCCCACTCTCGCATTCGGTGATTGGCGTTCCGTTTCAACCGTTCGGTTTCTTCGCACTCGTGATTCTCTTTCTAATGGCCGCAACGAGCCACGACTTCTGGCTGGCAAATCTGAGCGCGCCGGTCTGGAAATCGCTGCACATGATGGTTTACGTCGCCTACGGACTGCTCGTCCTGCACGTGACATTTGGCGCGTTGCAGGGCGAGACGAGTGTGATCTATATGATCGCAACGGCACTTGGACTCGGAACAGTCCTCACGTTGCACCTGACCGCAGCACGGAAAGAGGTCAATCACGACCGCGAGATCGAACAGAAGCTCAACGATGGCTTTATCGACGCTTGCGCTTTCGCAGACATTCCGGAGAACCGCGCGCAGGTCATTTGTCTCTCGGGAGAGCGTGTCGCGATTTTCAAATATGACGGCAAGATTTCCGCGGTGTCGAATGTGTGCCAGCACCAAAATGGTCCGCTTGGCGAAGGCAGAATGCTCGACGGCTGCATCACGTGTCCCTGGCACGGCTATCAGTACTTGCCCGAAACGGGCGCGTCGCCGCCGCCGTTCGTCGAGAAGGTGCCGACGTTCAACGTGCGTGTCCGGAACGGCCGTGTGCTGATTCATCCAAAGCCGAATCCCGCCGGAGCGCGTGCCGAGCCGGCGCGCATCGCATGAAGACCGTCGATTCCATTCCCGGCTTGCAACTCCGGCGGGTCTTGGAGACCGCTCTCTACGCGGATGATCTGGATCGAGCCGAGGTGTTTTACACGTCAGTGCTCGGGCTCAATCTTTTTGCGAAGGAAGCCGGCCGTCACCTCTTCTTCAAATTTGGCGACCATATGTTGTTGGTCTTTAATCCCGGCAAAGACGGTTCGGGATTCTGAAATCGCGCCACATGGAGCCCACGGTGCGAGCCATGTCGCGTTTGCGGTACCAACCTCGGAACTCGACCAGCTGGAAGCGACACCTGGAAAGTCAGGGAGTGGAAATCGAGAAGGACATGCTTTGGCCCAATGGTGCGCGATCGATTTATTTTCGCGACCCGGCAGGGAACTGCCTTGAGCTGGCTTCGCCGCTCGTCTGGGGAATGGAAGAAATCCAGAGCGCGACGAGACCATGAATCAATCGGACGAATTTTATATCGGATGGCAGGCCCAGGCTGCGCCGGGCATTGGAAGAACCGTGCGCAAAACCGTCGTTTTGTTGCTGTCGATCGCGCTGCTCAGTGGCGCCGGGCTGGCGATTTCGCAACGCATGATCGGCACGAGCGTTTTCGAATGGGGCACGCGGAAGACGTTCTCCGGCATTCTGCAGACCGAACCGTATCCGCACTTGCTCGTTCCGCGGCCTGGCAAGATTGACAGCTCGCCCCAATTCTCAACCTATTATCTCGTCGCGCCGTGGAAATTTGGCTTGAACCACGATGCGATTGCGCCGCTCGACGGCAAATCGGTCACACTCAAAGGCACGCTGATCTATCGTGGCAATCAGACCATGGTCGAGACGAAGCCGGAGTGGATTCAAGCGGCAGAGAAGGTTTCAGCGATGGACGCCGCGCCGCAAACTGTTTCACTCGGCAAACAAACCCTCGTTGGGGAAATCGTCGACAGCAAATGCTTCCTCGGCGTAATGAATCCTGGCCAGCTCGCACCGCACCGCGCGTGCGCGATCCGTTGCATCAGCGGCGGGTGTCCGCCGGTTTTGCTCGTGCAACAAAATAAAGGTGCACCGCTCTATCTCCTGCTCGTTTCCGCCGAAGGAAAACCCGTCAACCAGCAGGTCCTCGATATCGTCGCCGAACCGGTCGCGATCAGCGGTGATGTTGAGCGACAGGGCGAACTCCTGATTCTGCACGCCGATCCATCGACCTATCGGCGCGTTGACCAGTAACCGTATGAAATGTTTCAAGCATGGCACTGAAGCGATAGCAGTGTGCGCCTATTGTGGGCGGGCCGTGTGCAGGGATTGCGTCACTTTGCCAAATGCGCCTCGGATCGTTTGCTCGACTGACTGCGCTGCGGCCTTGGCGCGCGACGACCGAGCCATTCAATCAATTCTGCAAAAGAGCGTTCAAACCCTGAAGGCGAGTGCGGTTTACTGCTATTTGAGCGGTGGCTTATCTGCGGTCGCGGCAATTCTCGCCTGGTTCATGCTTCCGATTCCCTTCCTGATTTTCTTTGCCGGAGCCTGCGCTGTCGCGCTCATTGCTTCCGGAATTTGGTATAGCCGTGCCGCTCGCAAGCAAACAGCGGAACCATCGCGCGTGTAAGGAATCGGCCCGCATTCCGACGAACTCATGAATGCGAACACGAAATGCTTTCACGCTGTTGTTGAAGCGATTTACCAGGGCCAACCGGCTTCGGACCGTTCACCCGCCAACACCTGCATACCTCCACACTCCCAAACGACCGAAGTTCGGATTGGCCCTGGGATCTTCCCGCAAGCGAACCAGTCGACGCCGGCTCGCGCGACGTGATTCAAACCCGCTCCTCGCGCTGGGAGCGAAAATTGTCGTCGGGCTGGCGTTCTTCCTCGTGCTGTCGGCGCAAGCCGGCGTGCGTGAGGTGGGCTCGATTGGTCTCACGGTTGGCAACCTGGACCGCGAGCTTTTCTTTTATACGAACACGCTGCCGTTCGAACTCATCGACATTTCGGAAGCACAGGGTGTTGATCAGGACCGTTTGCTTGGGGAGCAAGCGGTCCGGTTGCGCACCGCCGAATTGAAACTGGGCGATGAGCACATCCGCTTGACCGAACATCTCAGCGCGAAGGGCTGGGCGATTCCTTCCGATTCGCGCAGCTACGATCACTGGTTTCAACACATCGCCATCGTGGTTCGCGATATGGACCAGGCCTACGCGCGACTTCGTCAGCGCAAGGTGAAACACGTCTCAACCGCGCCGCAAACCTTGCCGGAGTGGAACATAAACGCCGGCGGCATTAAGGCATTCTATTTTTGCGACCCGGAAGATCACGTGCTCGAAATCATTTTCTTTCCGCCCGGCAAAGGCGATCCGAAGTGGCAACGACAGGCAGGGGATCGTGTCTTTCTTGGCATTGATCACACGGCGATTGTCGTCAGTGACACGGACAAGAGCCTCGCGTTCTATCGCGACGTTCTTGGCTTTCGCGTTGCCGGCGAGAGCGAGAACTACGGAGTAGAGCAGGAGCATTTGAACCAGGTCTTCGGCGCACGCCTACACATCACCGGACTTCGCGCCGAACACGGACCGGGAATTGAGTTCCTGGAATACATCACGCCACCCGGCGGAAGACCTTTGCCGCCGGACGCGAAGGCGAATGATTTTGTGTTCTGGAACACACATCTGGCCGTCGATCATGTCACGTCGGCAGCGCAACGCGCTCGCGAAAGCGGAGCGCAGTTCGTTTCGAAACACAGCGAGAACGCCCGGGCCGTGATTGTGCGCGATCCGGATGGCCACGCCCTGGAACTCGACGAAGCTACCGCCGCGACAGCTTCGGTGCGGTAACGGTTCTTGACCAAACCAAAACTCAATCGAAAGCGAGTCGCCCGGCTCCTGTTCAAGACTCTTGCCGGGCTTCTCATCGTCCTCGTTTTGTCGCTCCACGGCGTCAGCTTTTTGTTTTCGCTACACGACCGCAGCATGCGGCCGTACACATCGAAGGTTCTCACCGATTCGTACGGCCATAAGGTTCGCTACTACGAGCTGACGCAGTCGGATGCTGAATGGAACCTGGTCTTCATTCACGGCACACCGGCGACGGCTGCGGTGTTCGGCGAGCAATTCCGCAATCCCTTTCCACATGCGAATCTCTTTGCACTCGATCGACCGGGCTTTGGTGCTTCCGGTCCGGATGCCCGCCGACCGAGTCTCGATGATCAGGCGAATGCGGTTGGCGCTTTGGTTTCGCAAGGCGTGATCGCAAAACGATTCTCATTGGCCATTCCTATGGCGCTCCGGTCGCCCTTTGGACCGCGCTGAAATTCACGAATGAAATCGCGGGCATTGTGCTGATTGGCGGCAGTGTGGACCCGGCGCAGGAGAAGACATATGTGATTCAGCGTATCGCCGACTGGCCGGTGGTGTCCTGGATTGTTCCGCGGACGTTACGGCAATGTGATCGCGAGCTGCTGACGCTTCGCAGCGACCTGACCAAGCTGCAGCCCCAGTTGTTGGAACTGGAAATTCCCGTCGTGATGCTTCACGGAACTCGGGACCGGCAGGTTCCGCTCGCGAATGTTGACTACCTTCGCGCTCAACTCACCACAGCCGCCAAGAGCAATCTCTTCGACGCGATCGTCGTGCCAAATTACAATCACTTCATTCCATGGCAGCATCCCGATGCGGTTGAGAAAGCCATTCAGTTGCTGACGAATCACATGCAGCAGGTCTCGAAAGGGCCGTAAGGTTTGCCGTCTCGTCGCGACCAATCTTCACGTTAGAAAACACATTGAAATGAACCATGAAAAAAATCTTCACTCTGGTCGCAGTGCTATCGATGGCGAGCGCTGCCTTTGCAGACCAAACGCCGGACCACAAAGTTCTCGTCCTGAAAAGCCGGGATGGCGTCGCCATTCAGGGCTACGACCCTGTCGCTTACTTCACCGACAACAAAGCGATGAAGGGCAATCCGAAAATCCAATCGGAGTACGAAGGTGCGAAATATTTCTTCGTTCCAGCCGGGCACAAGGCGCTGTTCGAGGCGAACCCGATGATGTATGCGCCGGCGTACGGCGGCTATTGCGGCTACGCGGCGAGCATCGACCGTTTGTCGCCGATCAGTCCCGAGTGGTTCCAGATCATCGATGGCAGGCTGATTCTTCAGCACAACAAAAAGGCCTTCGACCTCTTCAACAAAGACCTGAAACCCAACGTTATGAAAGCAGATCAATACTGGCCGGGCCTCGTCGTCCGAAATGGCACCGGTGGCAAGACGCTCGTGTTCACCGACAAAAAAGGCGTCGCGCTCGAAGGCTACGACCCGATCGCGTACTTCACTGACGGCGAGGCGTTGAAAGGAGATCCCAAAATCGAAGCGACCTACAACGGCGCACTTTACCACTTCGTATCGCAGGCGAATCGCGAGACGTTCGAGAAGGCGCCGTCGAAGTACACGCCGGCGTACGGCGGCTTCTGCGGTTACGCCGCGAGCATCGGCAAGGTTCGTCCCGCCAACCCGCTTATCTGGTCCATCGTCGATGGTCAGTTGATTGTGCAGCACACCAAAGGCGCGTCCGAACTGTGGGAGAAGGACGTGCAGGGAAACAAGGCGAAGGCGGACAAACTCTGGCCGCTGCTCATTGAAGCCAAGGCCGGCCGGAAGAATCCGATCGATAGCCTGCTCGGAAAATCAGTGCTGAACCTGGCCGCGGTTCAGTGATCGTCGGAAAATCAAACTCAATTACCGAATCACAACATGAAGATTCAATTCACATTACTCGCGCTGTTCGCCGCGGCCACCTTGACTTTCGCTGATGAACACGCCGAGCAAGGCCACGTCGTTGCCAAGCACGCGCTGACGCTCGAAGGCGCGAAGAAAGTCGGCGAAGCGGCAGCCGCTTACGCGAAACAAAATGCCGCTTCGCCGTCTATTGCGGTCGTCGACGAGGGAGGCTTCCTGCTCTACTTTGTCCGGCCGGAGGAAAGTTTCGCTGCCGGCGCGAACGTCTCGATTGGCAAGGCGCACACCGCCGCGATCTTCAAGAAGCCGACCAAGGATTTCGAAGACACCATCAACAAAGGCCGGTTCACGATGACGGCGCTGCCGGATTTCACGCCGTTGCAAGGTGGCGTCCCGATCGTCCACGAAGGACATGTGATTGGCGCAATCGGTGTAAGCGGCGCCAGGAGCGCGGCTCAGGACGAGGAGGTTGCGAAGGCTGGCGCGGCCGTGTTTGAGTCCACGAAAGATGGCGTCCCGAAAAGTAACGATTCGACAAAATCATTGTTCGCCGCAAACCCGCGAGGGTCCGCGGCGTTTTGTTTTCAGATTTGCCCGGACGCCTCGAGAATGATATGCAGGGGCCTGAAAACCTTTGATGAAACCCACTCGGTCCAAGCATAACCAGGACCGCTCCGCATCCGGGGAAGCCGGCTGGAGCCGCGCCGAAGATTTGCTCAACTCAATCGTCGAAGGCACGTCTGCCGTCACGGGAAAAGATTTCTTCCGTTCGCTCGTTCAACATCTCGCGAAAGGGCTCGGAGTGCGCTGGGTGTTCGTGGCGGAATGCCTCCCGGATATGCGCGCCCGCTCACTGGCGTTTTGGGACACAAAAAGTCTTGGAGCCGACTTCGAATATGATCTGCGCGGTACGCCTTGCCTGAAAGTCGCCGAAGGCCGCGTCTGCCACGTGCCCGATCGCCTGGCCGAGGTGTTTCCCGAGGATAAAGGAATGATCGACATGGGCACTGTGAGTTATCTCGGTGTTCCGGTCCGCGATTCGCAGCGCCGCGTTATCGGCCACCTGGTGATTTTCGATGACAAACCGATGCCGCCCGATGCGCTTGGCAGTCTCGGTGATGGAAATTTTCGCCGGTCGTGCCGGCGTCGAGCTGGAGCGCTCACGTGCGTTCGATGAGTTGCATCGGCAAAAGCACGAGAGCGACGAACGCTTTCGCGATCTCTTCGATGAAGCGCCGATTGCCTACATCTACGAAGGGCTCGATTCGCGGTTCATTCGTGTGAACCGTGCGGCGATGAAAATCCTCGGGGTCAAACCGGAAGAAGTCGAGGGCACCTACGGGAAAACCTTTTTTCCCGATACTCCCGAAGCGCAGCGGCGCCTGCGCATGGCTCTTGAATCTCTCGGCAAAGGAGCGGAAACCAACGGAGTTGTCCTCGAACTTCGCCGCAAAGATAGCGGCAAACCAATCTGGATCCGTTGGTGGTCGCGGCCAGATCCCACGAGCGGCTACACGCGAACCATGTTCATCGACATCACCGAGCAGGTGCTGATGGAGCAGGAAAAAGCGCGCCTCCAAGCGCAGAATACTTATCTGCAGGAGGAAATCCGGAGCGAACACAATTTCGAGGAGATCGTCGGCAACAGCCCGGCGTTGCTCGAAGTGCTTCGCAGCCTCGACCAGATCGCTCCGACTGATTCAACCGTGCTCATCCTGGGCGAGACCGGCACCGGTAAGGAGCTCATTGCCCGGGCGATTCACGACCGCAGTCCGCGCAAACGACGTCCGCTCGTGAAAGTGAACTGCGGTGCGATCAGTGCGGGACTGGTGGAAAGCGAATTGTTCGGTCACGTCAAAGGCGCCTTCACCGGCGCGCTGACGAATCGCGACGGCCGTTTCAAGCTCGCCGACGGCGGCACGATCTTTCTGGACGAAATCGGCGATCTGCCGCTCGACACGCAAGTGAAGCTTTTGCGCGTATTGCAAGAACAGGAGTTCGAACCGGTTGGTAGTGGCGAAACCGTGCGTGTGAACGTCCGGATCATTGCCGCGACACATCGTGACCTGGCCACAGCCGTGCGTGAGGGCAAATTCCGCAGCGATCTCTTTTACCGGCTGAATGTTCTGCCGCTCCACATTCCAGCGCTGCGCGATCGCAAGGGCGATGTGCCGTTGCTCGCGATGTTCTTTATGCAGCGGTTTGCGAAGAAGTCCGGCAAGCCGGTGAAGCAGGTGCCGGAAGACACCATGCGCCGGCTTGCGGCATATTCGTGGCCGGGAAATATTCGTGAGCTGCAAAACGTGATCGAACGCGCGGTGGTGCTGTCGACCGGGAATTCACTCGCGCTGGCCGCGGACTTCGCACCGGCGGCAGAATCACTAGCAGCCGGGCATGAGGAGGCTCCGGCGTTAAAGTCCGAAGTGCGAAGTGCGAAGGCCGAAGTTGAGCGCGAAGACAGCGCTACGTCGCTGGAGGACGTCGAGCGTCAGCACATTGAGTCCGTGCTGAAACAAACCAACTGGATGATCGAAGGCGAACGCGGCGCGGCTCGGCTTTTGAATCTGAATCCCAGCACGCTGCGCAGTCGCATGCAGAAGCTGGATATCAAACGGCCGGGAAAAGCCGCCTGAATTTAGTCCGTGCCGTCCGCTTTCATTTGCTGCTCGGTAAACGGCGAACACTCGACGAGTGAGACTCCGCGCGACTTCAGATTGCGCAACAGGTCGAGCCCTTTCCGATCGGCGAATGTGACTTCGGCCATATCCAGTTTGATCGCCTTCTTTTCCTGGAGCAGTTGTTCGCAGTTCCTGCGAAGTTCCGACGTCCACGGTTCGGCAATCCGGCCTTCAAGTTTCAGCGTGACCATATGATTACCCGAATGTTCCAATGAAATCTTCAACATACGAATTACTTGAAAACGAATCGCACCTCAAAATGTCGAACGGCTCTGGCGGCCGGTTCCATGCCACCAGCCCGTAAGTTCCCGACGGAGCTGCTTGCGGGCGCGATGCAGCATCACCCAAAGATTGCTCTCCGAGATGTTCAGTTTGTCGCAGACGTGTTTGTTCGGCTGCTCCTCGATTTCATACATCTGAAACACCTGCGCGAGCCGTGGCGGTAATTTGCCCAGCGCCATTTCGAGCGCCTCACGAAATTCGTTCAACTCCATCCTTCGGCTCGGCGACACGCACTCTGCGCTGACGTCATGAAGCCAGAGGACGGATTGATCCCACGCTTCTTCATCACCGCGGGCGGGCAATGGGTCATGGCGGACCGGCCGTTCGCGGCAAACGCGGCGCAGGTGGTCGTAAATCTTGTGACGGAGAATGCTCACAAGCCATGTGCGCTCGGAAGATTTGCCGCCGAAATTGTCCTGCGCTTTGATCGCGGCAAGAAACGTCTCCTGCACGAGGTCTTCGGCCACGTTGACGTCGCGGACCTGGCCGACCGCGAAGTTGAACAGGTAATCGCCGTAATGCTTCAGCCAGTCGGAAGGCGTCGAGCATTCTTTGCTCGCATTTAAGTCCGCAGTATTTATTGGGTTCATGGTGACCACCCCTTTTGCAGCGGTCGTGCCACGAAGTCCGATGCGGGCGAAATTGATGTATTCCCAAGAAAAGAATTAGGTTTTTAGAATGCGGTCTGAGCCATGATTGCCGCCGCGAAAGTCGTGGCCACGATCTTTCGCGGGAAGCCGCGAACAGTCGCGGGTTTACGGTGAAGGTTATCTGCTGTTCAGCGATCCGAACAACAACGTCATTTACCGCATGACGCCGGAGGGCGACGTGCAGCTTTACATGACGAAGTCCGGCTACACCGGTGAGAACATCGGCGAGTATCACCAGCCGGGCTCCAATGGACTCACCGTCGATTCACAGGGCCGACTGACGATTTGCCAGCACGGCAACCGACGTGTCGTGCGCATCGAGAAGAACGGCCTCACGACCGTGCTGGCAGATCGCTTCGATGGCAAACGATTGAATTCGCCGAATGATCTGGTCTATCGCAGCGATGGCACGCTCTTCTTCACTGATCCGCCATTCGGCCTGCCGAAATTTGCCGACGATCGGCGCCGCGAGCAGCCGCACTTCGGTGTGTATTCGGTGAAGGATGGAAAGGTGCAGTTGGTGAGCACGGACTTCACTGGTCCGAATGGCCTGGCGTTTTCGCCGGATGAAAAGTTTCTCTACGTGGGTGACTGGGACGACAAGAGGAAAGTCGTGTTCCGATATCCGGTGAACGGCGACGGGACACTCGGCAAAGGTGAATTGTTCTTCGACATGACAAGTGCGCCCGGCGAAGACGCGATCGACGGCATCAAGGTCGATGTGGCTGGAAATGTTTATGTCAGCGGACCGGGCGGGCTTTGGATTTTGTCACCGGAAGGCAAGCACCTCGGCACATTGCGCGGCCCAGAACACCCACACAACCTCGCCTGGGGCGACGCTGATGGATGCACGCTTTATCTGGCGGCGCAAACGAGCATCTACCGTCTGAGGCTCAACATCGCCGGCTCCGGTGCGTTGCGAAGCGCTCCATCGCGAAGAAATAATTTGCGTGCTGTAAGTACTCTCACAGTCCAGCGACGAATCTGATATGCAAAACCACACCCAACCCAAGAACACGGTCCAGAGCGCGGCAGATGCGAAACCGAAGCAACGCCAGGAAACGTTACGGCTGCATCGGGTCGATGTGCTCGACCTCCAACAGGTCATCGTCGCCAATCAGTTGATTCCCATCACTCACAGAAGTGAACCCAACAACGGCGTTCCGTTCTCGGCACTCAGCGACTAAGCCAGCACCACATCCGAAAACTATGAAACACTACGCCAACCTTCCGAAGCTCGAAAACTTTGAAGCCTACAAACCATCGGCAGCCGCAATGCGTATGGCACGCGAGCGCCATGTTGAAATTCCGGAAACGCTGACCAGCGGCCAGCGGGTCGTGAGTTGGATTTGCTGCGGCATCGCCGCGGCGATCATGCTCGAGACGCTGCCATTCAAGTTCACGGGCGCGAAGGAATCTGTTTACATCTTCAGCAAAATGGGAACGGAGCCGTGGATGCGCTGGATTCAGGGCTTTTGGGAACTGTTCGCGGCCGTGCTCTTGCTGACACCGCGACTGCGTTGGGCCGGCGCGATTCTCGGAACCGGTGCGATGGGCGCGGCCATCCTCAGTCATCTGACCTGGCTCGGCTTTTCCGTCCAAGGCGATCACGGCCTTTTGTTTTGCATGGCACTTACGGCTTTCACGGCCGCGTTTACCACGCTCGTTTTTCATCGCCATTCAATCCCGTTCATCACGCCGCTTTCCTACTGGTGATGTTCGACGCGCTAAAAAGACATTGGCCGGAATATCTCATGGAGGCAGCCGAGCTCGGCTGCTTCATGGTTTCGGCGAGTTTGTTTGCGATCCTGCTGTTTCATCCGTCATCACCGGTTGTGCGGGCGATTCCGGCAGAGTTTGTCCGCCGCATGTTGATGGGAGTGGCGATGGGAAGCACGGCGATCAGCATCATCTATTCACCGTGGGGCAAACGCTCCGGCGCGCATATGAATCCGGCGATTACGCTCACTTTCTTCCGGCTGGGAAAAGTCGCGCCGTGGGACGCAGTATTCTACGGGATTGCTCAATTCCTCGGCGGCATTGGTGGAATCCTTCTCGTCTCTACTGCATCGGTGCCGCTGCTCGCCCATCCGTCGGTCAACTATGTCGCGACTTTGCCCGGCGCTTATGGTCAGTCGACAGCTTTCGCGGCCGAGGTTTTTATCTCGTTCATTCTCGTGTCCGTTGTCCTCACAGTTTCGAACAAGGAAGGACTCGCGCGATTCACCGGCTTCTTCGCGGGTCTCTGCGTCGCGACGTTTATCACCTTCGAAGCGCCGATCTCCGGGATGAGCATGAATCCGGCGCGCACGTTCGGCAGCGCTTTCCTGCCGCATCTCTGGGGTTCGCTCTGGATTTATTTTTTGGCCCCGCCGGTCGGCATGTGGTTGGCGGCGACCGTCCGTCTTGCACTGAAACGACGCGTTGCGTGCGCGAAGTTGCATCATCAAAACAATCACCGCTGCGTCTTTTGCGAATACCAGGCGACACGGATGCCTCACGCAAAGGGCGCAAAGGTCTCAAAGCGAGAAGAGATTCTGGCGGGATGATCCCTTGCGTTCCTTGCGGCCATTGCGTGACGAAAAAAGCTGTAAGGATTTGCAGCGAAACCCGACGAACCGAGGTATGAAACAACAACTCTATCTTTTGTGCCTCCTAATCGGGCTGGTCCTGCCGGCGTCCGCTCAAACCAAGACTCTTCTGAATCTCGATAGTTCCGGAGTCGCGATCCAGGGCTACGACCCGGTTGCCTTTTTCACCGATGGCAAGCCGGAAAAAGGAAAACCGGAATTCGTGGCCAGGCATGACGGCGCCGTCTATCAGTTCGCATCCAGGGAACACCGGGATCTGTTCACGAAGGAGCCCGCCAAGTACGAACCGACAGTTCGGTGGCTACTGCGCCTACGGAGTTTCGAGGAACAAGCTCGCGCCGGTCGATGTTGAAGCATTCCAAATCGTCGATGGCAAATTGCTGATGCAGTATAGCAAGGGTATCCGTGACGATTTCAACAAAGACACCAAGGGCAATCTGTCGAAGGCCAACACGAATTGGCCGGGCCTCGTGGACAAGAAAGGGAAATAATACTGTAAGGTCCCGCCACCGGGTGCGACGGACACATATATGCACTCATTCAAAACTCATTTTTGCCAATGCAGCAAATTGTCTCATCGCACTCGGTGGACGCTCTGGGGCGCGGCCGTGTTACTGGCCGCGCTTGTCGGATTGACAAGTCTTTCAGCGACTGAATCTCAGCCGACCGCCGGCGCGCCTGCACCCGCCTGGAAGCTGCGGGACGCGAACGGCAAAACGGTCAGCTCTACGGATTTCAAAGGCAAGGTGATCGTCCTCGATTTCTGGGCGACCTGGTGTCCGCCGTGCCGCGCGGAGATTCCGGGTTTCATTGAACTGCAAAAGGAGTATGGCAAGGACGGACTCGCGATTATCGGGGCGTCGGTCGATGGCGCCGACGAAATCGCCGCCGTGAAGAATTTCGCCAGGAAGTTCGACGTGAATTATCCGGTGGTTTTGGCAGACGAGGAAACCGTGCGCGCCTTCGGCGGAGTCGATGCGATTCCAACGACGTTTGTCATCGATCGGGAAGGCCGAATCGTCAGCCGGCACCTCGGCTTCACCGAAAAAGCCGATCTGGAAAAGGAGATCAAAACGTTGCTGCGCGCCGGGAAGTGAGCCTTGCGGTTTGATTGTAAGGTTCTGCTCCGGACCGTGACCAACCATCGAATCTTATGCGTCCGCTTTCAAAAACCGAACGGGTCATCAGCTGGATATGCCGCATTGGCGCAGCAATCATTCTGCTCCAAACGTTGTTCTTCAAGTTCACAGGAGCGGACGAGTCGGTCTATATTTTCACAAAGGTCGGTCTCGAACCTTGGGGCCGCTATGGCACGGGCGTGGTCGAGTTGATCGCTGCAGTGCTGCTTCTCAGCTCCTGTCACGCGTGGCTCGGCGGATTGCTCACGCTCGGTGTCATCAGCGGTGCGATTGGCAGTCATCTCACTGTGCTTGGCATTGTCGTCCAAAACGATGGCGGACTTCTGTTCGGCCTGGCTGTGGCCGTGTTCATCGCCAGTGCCGTCGTCGTGTTCCTTCATCGGCGGCAGATTCCTTTCGTTTCGCACCTGCTAAAAACTCAAAAGGCATGAACCCGACACCGCTCAATCATTGTCACGAGCTGATCGCCTCAGTGATCGAAACGTTGAACCAGGGCGAGACTCTGCTGACCGAACTCAACGACGAACTCTACACGCGCAAAGTGCGGGTGGCGTTTAACGCGTCGATCGGCGGACACTATCGCCACTGTCTCGACCACTTCCGCAGCCTGCTCGACGCCGCGGCGACCGGCGATTTGAATTACGACCATCGCGAGCGAGGCACGATGGTCGAGACCGACCGTTTCGCCGCATTGAATGCGACGCGTGAATTGCGCGAGGGGTATCAACTTCTCGACGCGTCGCTGCTCGCCCGACCGCTCGCAGTCACCTGCAAGACCAGCCATGCGACGAGCGGTTCGCAAATCTCGCCGTCAACAATCGGCCGCGAAATCATGTATTCCGTCGCGCATGCCGTGCATCACTATGCGCTGATCGGCGTCATGGGCGGTCTGATGGGGTTGACCCTGCCAGCCGGATTCGGCGTCGCGCCTTCTACACTCAAGCATCAGGCGATGGCCAAGGCCGCTTGAACACGCTTCCGTGCCAGCGTTGAATCCATCCGAAATTGTCTCCTGGATTCCGCGCGATTTCGCGCAATGGATGCCCGTGTGGCAGGCAGGCGTCTTCTTTCTCGCGACATTTGTGCTTGAAGACGTCGCGACCATTGGCGCCGGACTGTTGTTGGCGCTGGGCGCGGTGGCGTGGCCGACGGCATTCTGGTCGTGCTTCCTCGGGGTCTGGATGGGCGACGCGGGACTCTACGCGCTGGCGCGTTGCGGTGGACGCACTTGGTTCGAGCGGTCCTCTCTAAGTCGATTTCGCAGCCGCGTGCTGGAAAGTGAGGCGTGGTTCGCCCAACGCGGCACACTGATTCTCGTCTTCAGCCGAATGCTGCCGGGGGCGCGCCTGCCAGCCTATCTCGCCGCAGGATTTCTGCGCGTGCCGCTGAATCGCTTCCTGATCGTGACCGGACTGGCGTCGCTCGGCTGGACAATCACTGTGTTGATCATCAGCCAGCTCGTCGGTGCGAAAGTGCTCGCGTGGTTCGGTGTCTTCAAGCATGGAGCCTGGGTGCTTCTCGCGATTCTCGTCACCGCGTGGTGCATTCTGCACTTTGGCAGACGATTATTCGCCGCGGAGCGGCGTCGGCACATTGCCGCGCAGCTGGGTCGTTGGCGGCATTGGGAGTTCTGGTCGGCGTGGATGTTCTATCCGCCGGTGGCGATTTATTGTGTCTGGCTTTCGATCAAATACCGGGGACTCACTCTTCCCACGGCCGCGAATCCGGGAATCTTTACCGGGGGCGTGGTCGGCGAATCCAAAATGGCGACGCTCAGTGACCTGATGGCAACCAGTCCCGAGTTCGTTGCAGAGGCAGAACTCATCGGCGGTTCAACGGTTGACGAACGGCTCGCGTGTTTGCGCGACATCTGCGAGCGGCGACAGATTTCATATCCGTTCATTCTGAAACCAGATGTTGGTCAGCGCGGCGCCGGGATCAAGCTGATCCGAACCGAAGAACAGGCAATCGCGTATCTGAAACAAACCGGCGCGCCGCTGGTGCTGCAGCGTTACGCACCGGGACCGAACGAGATTGGCGTGTTTTACTATCGGTTCCCTCATGAATCTCGCGGCCACCTCTTCGCGATTACCGAAAAAATCTTCCCGATTCTGAAAGGCGACGGACGTTCAACGATTCGCGAATTGATTTGGCGCGATCCCCGTGCTCGCATCCTGGCGGAAAAATATCTGAGCCGCCTCGCGGGTCGCGAAGACGAGGTGTTGGCCGAGGGTGAAACGTTGAAGCTGGTCGAAGCCGGGAATCACGCCCAGGGCTGCATTTTCCGCGACGGCATGCAGCTTGGCACACCAGCCCTGGCAAGGCGCATCGATGAGATCTCGCAAAAGCTATGCGGATTCTTCATTGGCCGATACGACATTCGCTATCCGAGCGAGGAAGATTTGCGAGCCGGCGGGAATTTCCAAATCATCGAGCTGAACGGCGCTGCCTCGGAAGCCACGAGTATCTATGACGCGCGCAATTCGCTGGTGGTCGCGTATCGGACTCTGTTTCGACAATGGGATCTCGTGTTCGCCATCGGCGCCGCCAATCGTCGGCGCGGGTGCTCCCCGACTAATCTCTCTCTCATGTGGAAGACATGGCGGCAATATTCTCGGCAAGCCGCGACGTATCCCGCTGCAGACTGAACTGAAATATGTGTACCGTTACGTTCGTTCCACGCCGGGCTGGATACTACCTCGGAATGAATCGTGACGAACGATTGACACGCGTTCCGGGTCTTCAGCCCAGACAAGAAATGATACGCGGACACGCGGTTCTTTGCCCCTCGGAGCCCTGCGGTGGCACCTGGATTGTGGTCAATGACAGCGGGGTCTCCTTTGCTCTGGTTAACTGGTATTCTGCGACCGCTCGGGTCGAAGCCAATGCCGTAAGTCGAGGAGAGGTCGTTAAATCCATGAGCGCGCTTACAACGGCCGAACTTGCCCACGATGAACTCCGCAATTTGCCGCTCAATTGCATCAACCCATTTCGGCTGATTGGAATCTTCCCGGCTCAACAAGAGGTCGTGGAGTGGCAATGGGACCTGAAAGCGCTTGATCAAAAGAGACACCGGTGGAAAGCGCAGCAATGGATTTCCTCGGGTTTTGATGAGCCCACTGCGCAGCGTTGCCGGAGTGAAGTTTTTCGCATCGCCGAACAACAAAGATCTGCCGGCAGTCTCGACTGGCTCCGCCGGCTGCATCGTTCGCACTCACCGGAATCGGGACCGTTCTCTACCTGCATGCACCGGGCTGACGCTGCAACCGTCAGTTACTCTGAAATCAGCGTTTCTCCCACTCGCATTCAAATGCGTTACCATCCTGGACCACCGTGTGACACACGGAAAGCTTCGGCTCATCTGGTCTCATGGCCATTTATCATCTTCTGATATGCTAGCTCAGTCACAGCAGCAGGCTCATCCGGATTCAGGCACGATGGGAAAGAGGACACGAAATGAGGAGCCTTTACCGAGTTCGCTTTCCACTTCCATCTTTCCACGATGGGCTTCAACAACCGTCTTGCACTGGAACATGCCAATCCCGGTGCCATCCTTCTTGGTGGTTTTAAAGGGGCGGAACAGTGAGTTCTGCATGAATTCCGGACTCATCCCGCACCCGTCATCACTCACGGTCAGGATTGCCCAGCCGTTCTGTTGGCCGGTCTGGATGCGGATTTGGCCCCCGTGACCTACAGCATCGCGCGCGTTCAGCATCAGATTCGTAATGACATTTTGAATCAGTTCCGGATCGAGCAGGAGTGCCGGCAGAGGCTGCAAGTTTGAACTGATTTCGATGTTGGGGATGGGCGGCCACTTCGAAAGCGCCGTCGTGACCAATTTGTTCAGGTCCGACGTGACAGCCTTGATCTCCGGTTGTTGACGCAGAAGGCTCAACCGGTTGATGAGGTGGTTCATGTGGTCCACTGTTTTCGCGAGCCCGCGCTGCACGTCCTGGCGGAAAGCGGGATCATCGAAATGAACGGGCAGGTTTCGAAGCATGAGTGACAGCGTGGACGCGGCATTCTTCAAATCGTGCGCGAAAAATGCTGACACGGATTTGACCGCTTCATGTTCTTTCGCAGACATCAACTGCTGAGTAAGCTGAATTCCAAGCAGGCTGGCCCCGACGTGATTCGCGATGCATTTGAGCAGATCATTCTCTTCCAGTGAAAACGGGATCCCGCTGACACGATCCGCCAACAAGATCATCCCGGGAACTTGATCTCCAGTGGCGATGGGCGCGCAGATATGCTGTCCACCCTCGCGAAACGTGCCGACATTTTTCTCCCGTAGCATCTTCGCCCAAGGTTCGGTTGATTGATCCATGTCGAACGGATGCGGGCGCAATTGAAAAGCGGAAATAATTGGGGCCAGATCGAATGCAATCGTGGTTTTCTGTGTCTCTTGGGAAGAGGCTAAAGAGGTCGAGGCGGCCAGTTTCAGGCTGTTCTGCTCAAACAGCCAGATGTTAACGGAGAGGACATTGAAAGTATCTGAGATCAGTCTTGCCGTGGTTGCGCATAAACTCTGTTCGTCAGTGGCGCGCGTCGTTTTCTCTGTAAAGAGATTCCAGACCTGCCGGTAATCGTACAAAGGCCTTTTCAGATGTCGGCTTACAAAGTGCCGCGTCCTTTGGCGCACTCGATCGGAAAGCAACGCGAGGGTCAATCCAACGACAGCTACCATGACGAAGAATGCCGTAAGGGGGAAGGCGGAGTCGCCACCCACCATCACGACTATCTTCGCCAGGACGCCGACGATCACCAGATAGATCCCAACGAGGATGACGGTAAGCGAGCTGTAGAGAAATGTATGCGATGGGTAAACGTCTATCTCCGCCAGCCCTGTCCTCAAGAACGACATCGTTATGAGCGCGCATCCGATTAACAATGCCGTCGATTCGACGAGTGAAAGCGAGGGATTGATGCCAGAGTAAACAAGAGCCTGGCTGGTGACATAAATTTTAGCTCCGAAGATGACGCACAGTCCAACGACAACAAACTTGATACGCCATCGCATCGTGCCCACGGCTGTGCGGAGCGTCTTTTCCAGGTTCATCAAGATGAGAACGACCGAGACGATGAAGACGAAATTCAGCGCTTTTCCAGTGGCCCCAAAGCCGAGCCATGTTGCGTCACCGGATTCGGATATCTGGACGTAACGAAAGAAGTCTTCCTGGAATCCCAGGGTCAGGATGAGCGGAATCAGAAAACATAAAGCTACAATATTGCGCCATCGGGTCAGGAACTCGCGATAGTTTCCTCGTGAGTAGGTGAGGCTGTAGCACAGCCAAAATCCGGGCAGGAGGGCCTTTGCAAATTGTGCGGCGGTTTGCCAACGGAGGATATCCTGCGCAACCGCAGTTCGCAGGCTAAGACCAGCAAATACCGCTTCCGCAGCGAGGCACAGCATGCCCGCGAAGAAGAACCAGCTCGCGGGCGAAGTTCGCCGCCCACGAAAAAGAACACATCCAGCCAGCAAAACACCAAATGCACCACTGGCGAACGCGAGTATGGCCATACTGTTCACAGGTTCTGCTCTCTTCGATGCGATCTGAAAACCGGTCGCCGTTCCTGACCGAGCTCATTACCTGGATCCAAAGGAACGGTGCGCACGAAGAATATCAGAAAACGGGGCAGCCAGCAGCAAGAATTCGGCGATGCGCCCGGGTGGGTTATTCAGCGGGCACCGATGGAGCAGAAATCGATGAAGAGCCCGTTGAAAACAAAAAGGGCAGGGAAGAACTCCCTGCCCAGTGGGCAGATATCCAAAACCGAGTCGATTAGGCCATGAGCTTCTTACGAAGCAGGCCGAGAGCCGACAAACCAGCGCCGAGGAGCATGAGAGTCATGCCGCCGTCCGGAACACGGGAGGTGGCTGAGAGACCGGTGATAAGGACGTTGGCAGCCGTACCAACAGGACTGGCGCTGACACCTACGTATCGAAAGTTAAACGCGGCCAGGTTGTAGGATTGCGAAACTCCGCCAGCACCGGTCAGAGTGGCCTGCAAAGCTCCCAAGCTGCCTTGCGTGTTGGAGCCCCAAATTGTTGCATTTTCTCCGACTTGGATGCTGCCCAACCCCATGTTGCCCGCAATAAGGTTTTGCAGATCCAACTGTATGTATTGAGTCGGGTTAATCTCATGATCACTATCAGCAGTCATCCCGAGCCCCGTTTCTGATGCATCTCCGCTGGTGAATTTGGCGTAGAGAGCAGATGGAGTAGACGGGGCCGCATAGCCATAAGCAGTCAGCGAAACGCCGCCTTCCACGAAGGTACTCGAGTTTCCGAGGCTCAAGTTAGAACCGTTTTCCAAAAATGTGAAGTTGACGCCGAATGCCTGTGAACCCAAGAGCATTCCCGCCACTGCCATTGCTAATGATTGAATCTTCATTGTCTTTTTTGATGTTGGTTTTGGTTGCTGTGTGCTGTTCTTTTAGCAATGGTAGTGCCAAGGTAAATTGAGCACGGGATTCAAACAGGTAAGCAGCTCATAAATAACATGTTACTGCTTTCCTGATTTGGCGGCAGCATCTTCTCTGGTTATGCAAAACGTAAGTTGCTCCGACGTATTTGGAATCATTCTCAATGGAAGGATGGCAAATAATCGCTTAAACCATTTTGGAACAGGCGCTTGGGATGCAAACACGGAGCTGTAAGGTTTGAAGGAAACGCGACAACCAAACTGCACAAGTCGTAAGATGCTTGTTTTGAACATCATTTCAGTTGGTCGAGTATTTTCCTGGCTTGTTCCGCCAATTGACTTGGAAGGTTCAGCGGCAACGAGCGCTGAAGCGCATCTCTAGCTTCCTTGGTTTCCTTCAACTGAAAATGGGCCATACCGAGGTAGTATAGGCTCACTCCGTCAGTCTTGCCGCTCTGCGTGCTTTCGTGGAGCAGCCTTGCGGCCGCGGAGTAATCGGCCCGGCTGTAATAAATGATTCCCAGCGCTCGCGCGACATCTGGATCGCTTGGATATGCCTGACGGGCTTTCATGGCGAGATCGTAAATCGCTTGATTGGTGGCGGAATTATCCGAACTCAATACGACCAGCCGCCGGATGGCTGGCAGAAAGTCGGGATAGCGCTGCAACGCTTTCTGGTAACTGGCGATCGCCCCCACCTCGTCCGCGCGTTTCTCAGACGCTCCTGCCACAATCATCAAAGCTGGAACGTTGGTTGGATCGCTGCTTAGGATTCCCTTCGCCGTTGATTCCGCCTCGGCTGCCTTTTCGGGAGTCTCCGAGGCGTGGACCAGGTCGAGAAATGCCTTCGTTTGCGCAGCGTGCGAGAAACTTGGATTCGCATTAAGCGCGTTCTGCAACGCAGCGTCGGCATCCGTAACCCGCCCCACGCTATAGTAGGCATTCCCCAAGTAGAATAGCACCTCTGGATCGCGGGGCTGCTTTTGGTCGGTTTGCTGGAGCAAACTCAATGCGTATTTGAAATCACCATTTGCCAAAACGAGCCGGGCCAGCAAAAAGGAGATTGTTGGATCATCAGGACTCGAGCTTGTAGGCGTTCTTGGCAAGATCGAGCGCACGCGGGGAGTCATGCAACTGATCGCTATAGAGATTCGCCAGTTGTGCCATGACCGCGGTATTCTGAGGGTTCTTCTGGAGGGCGTTCTCAAGAGTCTGTGCTGCCTTTTCGGCCTGGCCGTCGCGCTGGTAAACCGTGGCGAGCTTGATGAGCGCGATTACGTCATCCGGCTGTTCGCTGACGCGCTTTTCCAACTGTTGCCGGACAGCAGCGTCGGCGGACGTCGCATTCATGTTAAGCACTGCCAGCCGCTGTTCGGCGTCAGCCTTGCCTGGAAAATCCTTCTTGGCATCGTCGCTGAGCGAAATGGCGCGACTCAGAGCGCTTTTTGCGCGCTGTTCATCGTTCATCATGTAGTAAGTCATTCCCAAGTGGTATTGGACCTCAGGTTCCCGCGGGAGATTCTCGGCGCTTGCTTGAAGAAGGTTAAGTGCATAGGTGTAATCTTTCCGTTTGAAGAGAATCCATCCCAGCGTATCGCTTGTGGCCCAGTCGCTCGGGACAATGTCATGAGCCCTCCGAGCGGCATCGTAAGCTTTGTCGAGCGAGTTGAATTTCTCGGAATAGAGATAAGCCAGATTATTGAGCGCGTGATAGAAATTTGGGTCAATGGCAAGCAGCTTCTCATACGCGTCTCGGGCTGCGCTGTAATCTTGTTGCTCGTTCAGGATCATTCCACTCAGCATCAGCGCCGAGATATCCCGAGGATTTTTCGCTAGCGTTTGATTGAGCTTTTCGAGCGCCTTGGCGTTTTGTTTCGTGCTGATGTACAGGTTCGCCAGCATCATGTAGGCGGGTTCATAGTTGGATTCGAGGTCGATTGCCTTCAGGAGCGCTGCCTCAGCCGGAGCGCTGTTTGTCTGCGCGGCATAAACTCTTGCGAGAAGCATTTGGACGGCGGGCGACTTGGGATACTGCTCCTGTTTTGTCTGAACTCTCTTCAATGCCGTGTCGGTACTGCTTTTGCGTAAGATCGAGGTTGATGAGCTGCTCAAATGCCGGAAGGAAATCAGGCGCCATTTCCATGGCTGCCTCAAACTGTTTTCGCGCTTCGTCGAATTTCTTCTGCTGCAAGTAAACCGTCCCGTTAGAAACGCCACCTGCGGATTTTTGGGTGCCAACGTGGCGAGTTTCCGGCAATTGATCAGCGCATTGTCAAAATCACCCCGGCCAGCATAGGCGCTAGCGAGAAGGACATAAGCCTGCACCACACCAGGCTGGCGGTTCACGAGGTTGTTTAGTGACGCGATTGCAGCGTCCCCGTTGTCCCTGCGAATGTTGAGTTGGGCCTGAAGCAAAACGGCATCTGCGTAATCCGGACTGAGCTGCACGGCCTGGTTGACGTTTTTGGCAGCATTGGCCACATCGTTTTTCATCGCATACGCGATCGCCAGTTGAAAGAACACCTGCGGTCTGCCGTTTTTGTACATGCTGTTTAGCCGCTCGAGTTCGGTAATAGCTTTGTTGATGTCGCGTTGAGCGAGTTTCAAGCGGGCGCTCAGAAGGAGTGAGTCGTAGTCGTCCGGTTCCCGGGAAAGCGCTTGCTTGACGAGCGACGTGCTATTGGTGAAGTCCTTCTGTGCGAACGCTATTTCTGCGAGCTTTGTCCAGGCCGGTATGTAATCGGGTGCCTTTTGCGTGATTTCCGTCAGAACTCCTTTGGCCGCGACTGCATCGCCCGTCTGCAGCTTAAGATCGGCATACCGGAGCCTACGGCTTGAACGCAACGGAGAAAGGTCGGCAGCCGCCTTCAAATTGCGGTCCGCGTTAGTAAGATCATTTCGCATCCAGGACAGGGTGCCCAGCGCGGAAAGCGCCGGAATTGATTTCGCATCGAGGAATAAGGCCTTGTTGAGCGCAGCATCACCAGCGTTTGTGTCGCCCGTCCGGTGGTAGAGTGTTCCAAGGGCGACCTGGATTGTCGCGGAATCGCCGGTCTTTTGCCGAAGATTGTCAAGACGCTGGCGAACGTCTTCCGCTTGTTCTTTTGTCGTCATGGATTCAACGAGGAGCAATGGAGCCTCGGCATTTGTCGGGGAACGATCCAAAACGGCGATGGCCTGCTCGTGGGCGTTGGTGCGATCGCCGGCGGAGAGGTAGATCATGCCCGATTTAATTCGAAGGTCCGTGTCAGTTGGATTCAATTCGAGTGCTTTTGTGATGAACTGGTACGCGCGTGTGATGCGCCCTTCCTCGTAATAGATCGCACCCAGCCTGCTTATGGCTTGAAGGTTCTCGCGGTCTGCTTGGTAAACGTTGAGGTACTCGATTTCTGCTTCCGGATATTTTCCGGCGTCGAAATACTTGTCTGCCCGGGCTAGGTGATCAGCTTTCTGAGCTTTGGCGGAGCAGCCGGTAATCAACCCCGCCAGAGTGGCTGACAGCAGGATTGAAGGGTTCTGTCAATTAGATTGCGCATATGATTCATTTCGGAATGGTGGATGAACGCGGTCCATCAAGTTTTTTCACTATCCAGACCAGAAGAAAGAACGGCACAAGCGAGAGGGCGAAGAAAATCGGGCCGCCACGGTGATGGAGGGGCGAATCAATGAAATTTGGATTCACGTGAACGCACAGTTCGGACAAAACGAAAATGCGGAAGGCATTCCGCACAATTCCCAACACCACGACACAAAGCGTCAATGTTATTTTGTCCAAGTCTTGTGCATGAACATATGTGCGGCGATGAGCCCTACCATAAACAGCACCGCCGTGGAATGAATGCCGCTGCATTCGGGAGCAACCTGGATCGAGATGCCTGGCAATTGGAATTGTGTTCCATTCCGCAGCACCGGCATTCCGGCGATTTTCAAAAAAGCATACGCGGCGCCCGTCGATCCGTGCTGGAGAAATGCTTCAACGTGATTTTCAGCCGTCGAGGGCAGGGGAACCATGAAGATCAGGAAAGCCGCAGGAAATAACAGAACACGCCAGACAACGCCTCCAATCGCGATTGCACACGCGCCCCAAAAGGAGAAAACAAAAGCCAGTGTGAGCAAGCAGAGCCGATCGTTTTCGCTGAGGTTCCATCCCAATCGCGGTGCGAACCAGTCAAGTGCAAGCATGGAGACTGCAATCAGTGCAAACACGGGAGCAGAACGATAACCTGGACGCCAAGTCTCCGCCGTCAATGTGTCTCGCTTCAACCACGCGAGGTAAACGCTGATAAACGGCACGAGCGGGATATACGAGTAAAGATCGCTGTGCAGCGAAAACCGGATTAAGGAGTAAAGTGGCGCCGCGAAGAAGAGCAACAGCGCAACCGTCAAAGCGCCGAGGACTTTCAACCGTCGTTTCAGGATTATTTCCATTGCCAATGCAGATGATGATTGGTGCTGCAACCCGGCGCGACTCGAAGCAACTGGAGCTTCAGGCGATTCTCGCATGATAATCTCCGTTGTGAACCATCACGAATTCGAAATTGCAGCTAATACCGGTACGACAACTGCAATCCCACCTGGTCGCTCGAGTAGCTCAATCCGTCACGGGTTGCATTGTTCTTGCTGAATGAATAGAACACGGAGCCGTGCCCGCGTTTTAGAAAATCTCTGCCGACGCTGATCCTCACATAGCCGTAGTTGTCCGTTCCATTCGAGTTAATTCCCTGCGCGGAACCTGAGTAATCCGATTTGGTGTAGCCGGTTGTCAGATCGGCATTATACTTTCCAAGGAACCGCTGCCTGATACCCGCGCTGAGCGTCGTCGTCGCCACTACCTGATTCACATAATACGATTGGCCGACAGAGTGATCGACGCTCAAGGTGATACTCGTATTGTCAAAAGGCAGATAATCGAACGACAGGCCATAGACCGGACTGAGCAGATTTGGCATATTGTTGGTCAGGAACTGACGACTTTCGGCACCACCATTTACTGTAAAGTGAATTTTGTGGGTCGGCAGCCAGGTGATGCGCGCCCGGAGCTGCTCGTAAGTCATATCATTTCCTGTATCCACGTCCGTATAACCGAAACCAACGCCTAATCCGGTTGTTAAACTCGGCCCCCAATGATAGGTCAGCCAGTCGAGCGTGGACCAATCGCGGTAGCTTTCAAAATTTTGGGCAAACAGAAGGTTTTGATTCACGCCGAGCTCAAGTGACAGCGCGGTGTTGAGTTGATGGCCGGCATGCAGCCCAGTCGTATATGTCTCCTGATCGGTTTGTGTTCCCGTTTGGACTTGAGAGTCGGAAGTAATGGCGCAGTTTTGTGACAAGCCAAAGTTCCAGTCGTTATACGTGGTGCCACCGGACAGGTTAATCAGATGATCAACGGTGTCGCGAAAACTCTTATCTGAATAGATGAGAATGTTCGGTGTGTAATCCAGGCTCCAACGCGGGCCGATGTCGATTCTTGTGCCGGGTGAAATCTGATGAATGAAGCTCTTTTCCTCTCGGTTCGATTGGACGAGTCCGTTACCGTAGGTGAGCGAATATTCGAAGTGCGGGTGAAAAATGACAGAGCCCCATTGCAATGTCTGCCGAGGCGCGGCTGCTGGACCGGCAGGAGTAAAAGACTCGCCGGTGTGAGGCGCCTGGATCTCGGTCGTTTCAGGCGGCGCGGTGGGTCGTTCTGGCGGCGGCGGCGGGGGAGGGACCAGAATGGATTGCGCCAAGGCGCATTTGGAGCAAGCGATGGCGAACAACAAAGCCGCTAACGATGCGTTGCGCAAGATGACAGGCTGACTTGTGGTTGGAGTGGTGAGTCGTGGTTTCATGCGCTGACGTTTGGTTTGACCATGGATGGATTGGGCGCCTCCCAGGCCCCCGGTTTCGCTGGGCCCGTTTGCCAATGTTGTAGCGCATCCTCCAAAGCGTCGCCGAGCGGCCGCATTTTGACACCGGCGGCCAGCAGTTTGGACGCGTCGAGAATGCAATTTGAACGGGGTGCTTTGGCGCTCGAAGAATAGAAGGCTTCATCGCTCTCCCAATATTCAAAAGGGCGATTTGGTTTCAAAATGGCCTGGACTTTTTCCACGATGACTCGCGTCGTGGTCGCTCCGGGATTGACGATGTTGTACGTGCCAAATGACGCGCCACGCTCCCGGAGGTCGAGGCATGCGCGAACGAAATCGCTTGTATGGGACAGTGAGTTCACGCAGTCATGAACTTTGGAACAGCGCAGAATATTTGAAAGCAAATTCCGCGGGTGATCGAATTCGTCAAAAATGAGCTGGGGACGCCAGATATAGCATTCGTTAAACCAGCGCAGGGCTTCTTCAGCCAGCGCCTTGGTGCCGCTGTAGAAATTGCACGACAGAGAGCGGAAAGAAAAATTGGGCTCATCTGTTTCCACAAAGCCACGAAAGCGGCTGGGGTCCGCCTCGAACGACTGCCGGACCTTCGGTTTGTTCAAATCGCGTTCGATATGGGAGTCTCCGTTCTTCGCGACTCTAGCGCCCGAATAGATGGCCCCCGATGAAACATGGCCCCAAGGCGTATTTGTCAGATAACAGACCCGCGCGACCGTCTGCGGCAGCAGAGTGTTGGCGCGCAAAGTTTCCGCGCGCTCGATTTCACACGCGTCGATGTTCGGCTTGCCCGGATATCCCGCTGCATTGATAAGAAATCCCGGCTTTGCGTTGCGGACATACTTGAAGAGCACGTCAAATCGCGTGTAGTCGATCGCTCCCCGCGTAAGCGGAGTGAAGGGAATTCCGCGTCTTCTCAACTCGGCGGTGAATGCCTGTCCAAGGTGACCGGTTGCTCCAAGGAGTAGGGTCATAGAACTGAAACGGGTTAAATGTGAGAGAAGCCGGATATAAGAAACCGGCAACAGAGCTTGTGGTTAAGGGATTGAGCTAAGACCTGTTTAAGCAGGGAGGCACGTTCGCAAGGAACTTTCGGTGAATCGAACTAGGCTTTCCAGATTTGGCAGGAGCCGGCCGCAATTTTCGCCATCGCGTTGCGGGTATCCACGATGCACCGCGACCATTCGGCGAGTTCCTGGTAATTGACTGCAGCTGTGGTTGGTCGCGATGAGACAAGGTCGAAACCCTCGAATCGTCTTCTCGCTCCCATGCCACAGATTTCGTGCCGGCCCAATGCGCGTGTTCGCGCGTCGGCCGGATCACCGGCACGTACGGATCGTAATAAGCCACCTCCGCGCCGCGCTGCTTGAGCATCTCCATCAGCACGTAACTGGGCGATTCGCGCTCGTCGTCCACGTTCGGCTTTGTAGGCCAGGCCCAGCGACCAGGACTGCGGCTGCCGTTGATCGGCTTTGCGCTGCTCGTTCAGCGCTTCGGCGACGCGGTGGACGACGTATTCGGGCATGGCGGTGTTGATCTCGCCGGCCAGTTCGATGAAGCGGGTGTGTCTGCCCGTATTCGCGCGCCTTCCAGGTCAGATAGAACGGATCGATCGGGATGCAGTGCCCGCCGAGGCCGGGTCCGGGATAAAACGGCATGAAGCCGAACGGCTTGGTTTTCGCCGCGTTGATGACCTCCCAGACGTCGATGCCCATCGCGCTGTAAACGACCTTGAGTTCGTTCACCAGGGCGATGTTGACGCCGCGGAAAGTGTTTTCGAGCAGCTTGGTCGCCTCGGCCGCGCGGCAGGAGGAAACCGGCACGAGCGTCTTGATGGCCTTGGCGTAAAGCGCCTTGGCCTTCTCCAGACAGGCGGGCGTGTAGCCGCCGACGACCTTGGGAATGATGGCCACCTTGCTGTCCGGGTTGCCCGGGTCTTCGCGTTCGGGCGAGAACGCGAGATGAAAATCCGTCCCGGCCTTCAGCCCGGACCCGTCTTCGAGCACCTCGCGCAGGTCTTCATCGGTCGTGCCGGGATAAGTGGTGGATTCCAGCACGACCAGCGTGCCCTTCTGCAGGTGCGGCGCGATGGCCTTGCCCGTTTCGATGATGTAGGAAATGTCCGGCTCGCGATTCTTGTTCAGCGGCGTCGGCACGCAGATGATGACGGCCTCGACTTCTCGGATCGCGCCTGAAATCGGTGGAGGCGGAGAACTTGCCGGCCTTCACCAGTTCGGCGACGGCTGAGGCGGGAATGTGCTTGATGTAACTCTGGCCCTGATTCAGCGCATCGACTTTTGCCTGGTCAATGTCCAGGCCCAGCACGGTCACGCCCGATCGGGCGAACTGCAGCGACAAGGGCAGACCGACGTAACCGAGACCGACGATGGCAATTTTCATAGTGATGGAGGGGCCACCCGCAATTGGAACTATCTGGGGAAAGTTTCCCACACGAGTTCAGTGCGTGAGAACTCAAAATCTCGGAGAATTATCCTTCGATAATACCGACGTGAATTCCAGCAGCATCGTGCTCTGGTTCTGAGAGCGGTGAATCAGCGTATTTTGATCAAACGGTCTTTCGCTGAAGAATGCCAATTGGCAAAAACAACATGCCGAAGAGTGCAAGCGCAGCCAGGCCGGTTGGGAGTGAGTCAGGGACACTATTTTGCATTGGTGTTCCGTTCACCGTGAAATTGTCCACCGAGCTGGTTCCCGCCGTGCTGCTTGCGCTGGAGTCCGCAATGATGCGGAAGTAGATCGTTGAAGCCCCGTTCAATGGAATTATCGAACTGAGTGTCTACGGAATAACTCGTGGTACTGATATGCGTTGCGGAGGACCAACTATCTGTTCCGATGGAGTAGTTATCTAGTGCAATCGTGAAAACACTGCCGTTGATGCTGTAGGCAAAATCAAAGAACTGGTGGCGCTGTTGAACTGCGCCGTTGGTCCCAGGTGACATTGATTCCTTGATAGCCAACTGTGCTGAGGGCGAACTGGAAATAATCGCCCGATGCCCAGGTGTTGGCACTCAGAGAATTTGCGGATCCGTTTCCAGCAGGAGTAGACCAGTCGGTTGTTGCGCCCGCATGTGCACCTGATGCGCTGCCGTTTCCCAAGTCCGCCGCAATTCCCGAAATCGTTGCCGAATCGGTGACGTCCGCTGGTGTGTTCACTTCGAATGTCCACTGACTGATCACTGTAGCCCGGGCGGAAATGAGGGCCGCAAGCAAACCAAGGAGAGCTGCCACGCTTTTTTTCATAATTTCACTCCTGAGATTGTGTAAGCTCACGAGCCCCTTATACCTACTTCTTTGGAAGTTGCCCGCGAACGGGCGTCACTTAAAAAAAATTCTACCGAATTAGTCAAACGGAAGTTATTCACAAAATAAGGCCGAATGACTGACGCTTTGCCATGCCCATCGAGCCGAGCGGAATTCGTGCTCGTCGCGCAATCGCAGCAGTGACGCTTGATTCGTTAGTATGACAACCGGTCCTTTCCGTTCTGATTCGGTTGGATGAAAAATGAATTTTGCGTAAACGTAGGCGATTGATCTCGCTCGTAATTTCCCGCACACCCTCGCTGTAACGCCACCAATGCTTCGGGTCGTAGTCCGGGTTGCGAACCGAGATAATGCCCACGTTGATATCTTTTCCAAATGCCTTTTGAAAACAGAAGTCGCGTTCGGCGGGCGTGCGCATCTTCTGTCAGAACATTAATGCTCTTGGGCGACATCCCATGCTCGCGAAACCAGTTTCGCAACGCCACAGCCGATCCATAGGTGCGGTCGCGATCCATCACTCGCGACGGGACCATCTGCAACACATCATTTGAAACGCCATATTTTTTCAAAGATCGGCACCAACACTTGCAGCAGTGTTGAAATCGTTGATGTAGCCGCCGTTTCCTTCAACAGGACCGCCGGTAGTATAAACGTGTTCGTAGGGGCCATTTTTGAATTCATCCACGGCGGCGCGAATGGCGTACTCATGGATCCAGCCTTCAACAACCAGCACGTTCGTTTGCTCTCGATGCGTTTCTGCCAGAAACGGGTGAATGCGAAACAGAAAAATGGATGCCCCGGCCAAGACCGCGAATACAAATCCGAGCCATCCGCGCCACGATAATGACCAGCGTTCCTTCCGCACCAGCAGCCCGCAACATTTGCGTGGGCGGTGAATCGGCGGCGCCTCGATTTGCTTTGTCTCCTCGTCGCTAATCATACTGCACGCTCAAGCGGGGGCCGCCGCTCTCGGAATTTCGATGAACTAAGAGTGAGAACGCAAATCGAGGGTCCACCAGTCCCAGCTTCGGAAGCTGGGACAGACTCGCCGCGATGTCCTTTTGCGACCAGCGAAGTCGGAGCAGACGCCAGTGAGCGGACGCCAGGCTGAATCTGGCAACACGGCGATATCGCGGCGGCAGATCAGGAAACCCGCGAAGCACCTTTGTCCAAAGCGCAATGGATTCGTTCCAATAACCGGCATCGTGGGCGTGCACCGCTGTCGTGAGCCGAACATTACTTTCGTCATCCGACGTCTGGACGCACGCAACACCCGCAACAGCACAGACGGACGCTCCGATGCTCAATCTGAAGAATAGCTCCGAATCATGCATCAGACGGAAACGCGGGTCCAATCCACCGTTCTTCTCCCAAACGTCTTTTCGGAAAACCGAGCACTGCAGCATGGTGGGCTGACGATGCTGGAATGCCCAATTAGTGCCGTCCTTCACCAGGTGGATCTGCTTTGGGGGTGCGAAATGAGTCATCTGCCAAAGCGTGGTGCTATCGTCCGACGGGCTCATTTGCATGTCGCTGAAGTAGAATTGTGCCGCACCATCAGTCTGATGAATCGCCTTCTCCATTCGTTCGAGGTGGGAAGGAGTCCAGAAATCATCCGAGTCCAAAAATGCTATCCACGTATTTCGCGCTCGCGCGGCCCCGGTATTTCTTGCGACAGAAGCGCCGGCATTCTTTTGACGCACGTACTCAATCCGCTTGCCGTAACTTGCGCAGACCTCCTGAGTGTCATCAGTGGAGCCATCATCCACGACGATGACTTCGCTCGCGTAATCACCTTGCGCCAGAGCGCTGTCAATCGCGCGTTTCAGCAGCGCACTGCGGTTGTAGGTTGGTATGACGGCGGAAAACATGGACCTGCGATTGTTAAATGGAACTATTTCGCAAGCGGAACCGGCTTCGCGCCGTTGTTGGGTGTCGCATTGCTTCTCAATAGTGAACGGCCAAGGCGGGCCGCTGATTTTGCGGGCGCCTGGATTCCGTTGGGAAGTGTATTCACCATTTCTCTGAGAAAATCTTTAGTAAGCTTCTTAATTCGCGCTGAACGCGACAAAGGCTTACGCCCGAAGCAACATAGCAACGACGCGATTTTCTCATAATCCCTCGCCAACAAGCGCTGACGATAGTCGTCGTAAATGGGCTTCAAATCCGGCCGTTCCATGAACGAAGACACTTGTGCCTCCGGTCGTTTCGCTATGATATCAGGCGCCATTGGATCATAACTGCTGAAATGATAGAACACGAGAGGAGCTGCGCCGTTTACCAGATACCTTCCATTTGTCTGTGTCAACCGTCGCTCAAAGTGATTCCAATAGCTCATGTTGCAGCCGGGGTCTTTTTCAACGTAGATTCCCGGGAAATATAAAGGCGCAAGTGTAAGCCAGATTTGATCGACAAACAGTCCCGTCCCACCGCGATAATAGCAATAATCCCGAAGGCGCACCTGCCACCATTTGAGGAACGCGAAGACCGTTTCACTGCGGGTCGTCGCTATGAACCCGAGATTGTAGATCCCTGTGCTTAACATTGCTATTTCATAGGACATGTTGCCGGCGAGTCGTCGAACGTGCAACTGTGCGGAGTCACAATGATATTGTTCGAGCGCAATTTGGTGACTAAAGGTTCAAGGCTGGAATATATGACGATGTCTGGGTCGAGGTAAATGACGGCATCCACTTTTGGATTTCGACGGTAAAGGCGCTCCATGTAGAAGGGCTTCACAGCCGTGTTCAGCTCTACAATGTTGTATTTCTGAGCCATCTCATCGAATGCCTCAATCTTCAGGTCTTCAACCGGAATCAATTCATGCGGGCTCAAATAATCTTGAGCGATTTCCTTGGGCAACCGATCCACCAACCCAATAACAAAATGATAATCGGGATTGTGCTCGGCCAGCGAGTCACCCAAGGTCTTCGCGTGGGCCAGGTAATTGGCCGAACAGAGAGTGAGGACGGTAATCATTTCGAGAGCGGACCAGCTATTCGTGTGCATTCTGTACGGCGGGTCCACGCAGGAGCGAGCGCGACGTTGACGGGTGAATCTGAACGATTCGATGCAGTCACTTCCAGAAGTTCAAATAGCGCGGTTTCCAAGCGGTCCGTGGCGTCATTCAATCCCCATTTTGTATGTACGTGCTTGATCGAGCGCGTCCGAAGTTCACGTGCGAAACATTCATCGTCAATCAAGCGTTCTATGGCTTGAGCAACTTCGTGAGGATCATCTCCATTGACCAGCAGACCATTCTGCTCATGCTGAATGGATTCCCGGACTCCCCCTTCAGCTATGGCAACCACCGGGGTGCCGCAGGCATTCGCTTCGAGTGGCGCGAGTCCAAATGGTTCCAGCCGCGAAGTATATAACAGCATGGCGGTGCGCGAAAGCAATGAAACCAGTTCATCATCCGAGACGTGCACCTTGACGGTCAACTGCACGCCGGAATTTGAGGCCATTGTCTGGATTTCACGTTCGTATTCCTGATTTGAAAAATTCCCCACCCAAATTAACTCCGGCCTTTTAGAGGCTGGAATGCAACCAAGCGCGCGGATGGCGCGATCAGGCCCTTTTCCCGGGCAAGTCCGCCTAAGCCCATGACAAATGATTCCGGTGGTTCGTCGGTCGGTTGGAATTTGGCCAAATCCACCCCGAGATAACATACCTTTGATTCAAGGCCATAAGCGCGGAGCAGACTTTCTCGACTGATACAAAGAATTCACCAGAAGCAATTTGAACGCTGCCGCATTTTCAACCTCTTCTCGTACTTGAAGGCGCAATGATCGAACGCGGATAAAATCCGTGATAACCCGACCCCAACGTGATATCGACAAGATGCTTTGATTGGTCTTAGGCAGCGCGGCCCAAGGAAGTCGGGGCAATGCCTCGTAAAGCCAGCGATACGGCTCTCCAAGATACAACACCGAAGGAATGCGGACGTGCCTGGCAATTGAGGTGACTCGAAAGAAAACGCACGCATTGGCAAACAAAACGTCGAAATTCTCGTTGTTGATCTGAGCAGTGCACGCTTCGGCAGTGTTCGTCCATCGCCGCGATCCGAGAGGACACTTCTGAGTACTCCCAGAGTCGACGAGGCCGATGGAATCGTGGCAGACGACGGAAGTTGGCTAAGGCCACGACGTGTTCGGTGCAAAATTCATTCAGTGGCAGATACGCTTGATCGGCGGTCGGTGGACACCACGCTTCCACATAATGCCCGCGTTCAACGAGACCTTTCACGTGATTGTATAAAGCGCGTTTGCCACCGCCACTCGGCAGGTTGTGCCACACCGCTATGCGTAAAGGGCGGACCATTTCAGGTAACCGACAAGAATTCTTCGGATTTATTCGCGAGCTCATTGGCGACGTCCAGCTTTCGCAAGCCATATTGCGAATAAGCGTGAGGACGGCATTGTTCAATCGCATACTGGTTAAAGAAAGCGGCCCATCGAATGAGGCCGATTTCCCACAAATCCATCCCCTCAGGTTTGATGTAACTTCGACCAGTCAGCACGCGTTTCAGCGCTAATTTTGTCTTCAGCCATTTCGCTCGAAGTGCCGGACGCGAATGATGATCATGGCGCCAGTGCCAGGAAACGTATGCTTCACAACGACCTTCACCTTCAGCGCGTTCCAGAAATGCTTTCCGGCTCAATCGCGACGGATCAAAGTGGTGTTCGACAATGCCTCTGCGCGCCATTCCGATGCGATAACCCGCGCGCTTTAACTGAAATGAAAAGAGCGAATCATCCCAAAAACCCATGCGACCGGGACCGAGTTCCGGGTCAAACCTCGGGACGCGTTCGAGCACTCGGCGTGAAAAGGCCATGTTGGCTCCGACGATTCCTTGTGGATCATCCGGATCGATGCTTTCAGTTGAGGTCAACCAACCGCGATGCACCGGTGTCATCCAGCGGCGGAGAAGATGCGGCGCAATGCGCACGGTTCCTGCCATTGCGTCGAATTTCGCATCAAGAACCGGCCGGGTAATCTCCTGCAACCATTGCGGCTCGGGACGGACGTCGTCATCGGTGAACACGATGACCTCACCACGGGACTCGGCGATACCCGCGTGACGTGCCATGACTTGTCCGCGCTCGGGCTCGAACACATAACGAAGCTCAAAGGGACAGTCGGCTGACTCAACGACTGCCCTGGTGGCATCCGAGGAGCCATTGTCCGCGATGATGATCTCGGTCTCAACCTCGGAGGTCGGTTGTACATCTCGGAACTGTGCCAGCGTCTGACGCAAACTTTCCGCGCGATTGCGCGTGCAGATGATGACGGAACATTTCATTACACAGTACGCGCAGGGCTACTCCATTAATGAAAGCAACCTTTCGGAGTATTCCTCCACCGGCATGTGCAGGCTCGATTGGACTACGAGGCAAATGGGATCTTCCGAATGCGGTTCGTAACGGCGAATTCTGTCCGCCCGTTCGAGGATATCATCGATGCCAGGCATATCATCTGTCGTCCAGACACCAATCGCGAAAGGGGCGGTACGGATATGGAGATTCGCCGGCTTGAGAATTTCTTCGACGTAAGTTCCGTACAAACAATATTCCGAGAGCCACCAATCGGAATGCGCTTCTGCCTCGAAAAGGGTTCGTTGCCAGCCTTGCCCGTACAATTGCTCGAGGTACCCATGGAGACTGCGCAGCCATTCAGTCTGTAACACCGCAGGGTGGGACATATAGTGACACTCAGCCGTGCCCGGCGGCAGCTTTAACAGGGCCCTGGCCTTTTCCAGGAATGCCCCGTGGTTCCCGGGTTCCGTGTCGATGCGCGCGAGCATCTGGCCTCCACTGTCGGCGGCAAACGTCCTTTCATCGAACTCACGGATGAAGACAAGGTCGGAATCCACAACGATAACAGTCGCCTCATTCGTAATCTGCGGGCTTGCGAGTTTTACGATCTGCTGGGTAAACCATCCCGCGCGTCCTCCGCAGTGGGTGAAGCGCCGCGCTTGTTTCGGAAACGTCCGCCTAAGCACCCTGTACCAGAGTTGTGGATAGAAGCTCCGATCCACGTAGGATTCGGCAATCAAAACCTTCACTGCGGGATCGTTGGTAACCGCTTCTGCGAACATGTTTGCATCGCGCTTGTTCACCACCACTAGGTGCTGCATCGGAGTGAGGCAGAACCGTCGAAGAGATTTCCGCATGAGCAGAAACCGCTGCAAGTCGCCGTGATAGCTGGGGGTCAGAAAGATCATTCGGTTCTGGCGGAGAACAATGTCAACGGTGCAACGATTGAGACCTGGGTCGGGACTTTGCGGAAATCATTGGGCCCGTTTGAGACTTATACCCGGGTGCGATCTAATGGTAAATTCGAACGATCTCTATTCAACTGTTCTTGTGCCGCATTAACTACCATTTCAGGTGTAATCGCATTCATGCACTTATGATCGAATTCGCATGTGTTCCAAAGCCAGCATGGGGCGCAAGGCACCGCCGAATAGAGATGGATGTTACATGGATAGCCAGTTTGCCAAGGTGCCGTTCGTCCACCTTGAACAATGACTGCGGGACAATCCACTGCGCGGGCAAGGTGCATCAGGAATCCTTCAAGGCCGATAAATAACCGCGCCCAAGACAGGATCGCTGCAGTTTCTCGAATATTGGTCTTTCCGCGCAGATCGAGCGCATTCCTTAGCAATGGGTCACTTCGCGATCCGATTTGAACAAATTTGAAGTTATTTTGAAGTCGGTTGACTGCTTCCTGGAACCGTTCTGGAAACCACTCCTTATTTCGCATCGGCAATCTCGCGGCAAGCCCACTGCTTTGGACCGCAATCACTCCATTCGCCCACTTCGACTTATCTTTTTCCGGGCTGGTCAGATGAATGTAGGGACGGATGTCAATCTCGCCTGTCACACCTGCGCGGCTGCACATTTCGGCAATGACGTGCCGGGTCGGTGGCTGGCTTCGATCCAGTGGCGGATCAAATCTGGCATATTCCAGGTGTTGATACGTCCCTCCCCATAGGGTCGCATAATCTCGAAAACGTTGATCCACCGGCACTACTTTGGCTGCGTCTGTGTTCCCGGTGAAGAGCTCCGTATTGTTCGACATCATCCAGATCTTCTTGTCCCCGCGCGTCTTCAACTCCCGCAAAACAGCGGTGCACAGCAAATCGTCACCCGGCGACATTCCAAAATGAATCAAAAGTTCTGGAAATCCAAACCTCGTGGCAAAGACGGGATGGCGGGCCAGATCCAGTGTTCTTCTGTAGAATGTGGAAGCACGCTGGTAAAGCGCGGGCGGAACTACGCTTCTCGCCGCCGCTTTGCATTGAACAAGCATATCTACTTGATTCTCGTTTGGTTCATCGGGTGCGTTTTATGTTCACACCCAAGCTGCAGCTATGAACTCGCGGAGGCGCTGTTCCAATACGCGATAGGTGTCCCTTCAATGCGGACGATATTCCGACCCAGTTCACGCCATTCTGCTATGAACTTCACGACCTCTGGATGTGTTTCGTCCACATCATGCCAGACAAAAACACCTTTTCCGTTACACAATCGGTAGCATTTCTCTGAGTCGTTTCGGCAGTAACCATAGGTATGGGCACCATCAATAAAGTAGAACGTGGCTCCTTTTGCTTCGTTGAAATCCCATGTTGCAGTATCGTAAAAATGCTGTCTGATTTGCTTTTCGCAGGGTGCGCCCAGAAACTCACGCCCGACTTTTCTTTTTTGAATCAGATGAATATCGTCCTTCTTCAGTGATTTGACCGGGTCAGCCTCCGATTTGAAATCGAGTGGCAGATCCACAGTGTGAATGATTGCGGAAGGAAGATTCATCGCCATCAGTCGTGTGGTATGGCCCATAAAAGTTCCGATCTCTAAAACCACCTGCGGATCCGAGTAGACGAGAAGTGCCACCAAAGCGATGGCCTGTTCATAAGGCAACATTCCGTCCTCATATCTTTGAACTGAAATTTGCACAGTGACCTTCGCATCGCCGAGTAATTCAGTCAGGGGGACACAAGGAATTTCCGCAATGGGGCTACGCACTTCCTGCAAAGGAGACGGAGTCTGAATCCGTTTTATATCGTACCCTGCCACGCCAAATAGATTTCGAACAAGGGTCTTCATAGCGACTGCATCTTTTGCGTCTCAACCGGGCGAATGGTGCGAGAACTTCGAATCATCTTGTTATCTGCCGTTGATTTGAAATCGTATTGAACGTGAGGCACCAGGAGACCGCGAAAGCTATCCGTCTTATGTTTTGAAGACAGTTCCGAAGTTCTGATTTCAAATTCACATGCCTTGGGAATAAAGTCCTCAAATCCGGCGTCTGACCTTAACCCCAATTGCACATAATAGCTCCCGGGTATGAGATTCAAATTCTGGTAGGTGGCGCGAAAAGTGTATCGGCCGGGTTCGGTGTCGCTCAGATCCAAAGCGTGAGAACTCAAGTTCGATGTGATTTCTGATCCGGTCGCCGTGAATAGAGATATGCCAAGTTCCAACCCCGTGAGGACGCAACTGGTCTCCACCATGCACTCAAAATTTAATGGTTCGCCGTATTCGATGTTCCAGGGTGCGGACGCCTCCATCTGAATACGGGTGTATCTGGCTTTTTGTCGTGGATGGCCTGCACGCACCGCTTGATTGAGATTGATCACAGGCTCCTGCACAGTCCGATGGGCGGCGTACGCGTCCACGGCCAGACGGCTTTCACCATACATTTGCAGGTGTCCTTGGTTCATGAGAATCGAATGCGGGCACATTCGGAGAATGGCGTCCATGTTATGACTTACAAAGACGACAGTGCGCCCGGTACTGCTGACATCCTGCATTTTGCCGATACACTTCTTTTGAAATTCAACATCCCCCACCGCCAGCACTTCATCCACAATCAGAATCTCCGGTTCCAGATGCGCCGCCACCGCAAACGCCAGCCGCACGTACATCCCGCTCGAATACCGCTTCACCGGCGTGTCCAGAAACTTCTCAATCTCCGAAAACGCCACAATCTCATCAAACTTCCTGCTTAATCTCCGCCTTGCTCATTCCCAGAATCGCGCCGTTCAGAAAAATGTTCTCCCGTCCGGTCAACTCCTGATGAAACCCGGTGCCCACTTCCAAAAGACTTGCCACCCGGCCCTTGATGCGAATGCGGCCTGAGGTCGGCTCGGTGATGCGGCTGAGAATTTTCAGCAGGGTGGATTTGCCCGCGCCATTACGGCCAATGATGCCGACGACTTCGCCCTGTTTGATATCGAAAGAGACGTCTTTGAGCGCCCAGAATTCCTCTTTCGTTGGGGCAGAGGGCGAAGGGCTGAGGGCAGAGGGCACCGGGTCTCCGTTGCTCCTTGCTCCCTGCGCTTTGCCCTTGGCCCTAAGCCAGCGCCAGGGATTGCGCAGCGCGTCTTCGATGACATGACGCAAGCCGTCTCCCTGGTTGCGCTGATGCCCGATGACATAGCGCTTCGAGAGATTCTCTACGTGGATGACCGTGTCGCTCATGAAACGGGCCGCGTGGAAGCGCGTGACTTCAAACGGCTCTTCGCCTCTGCTCCATCGGGTCTCAAGCCAGATTGCTCGCGAATAACATTCAACAATTTGGGCGCCTGATGCTCCACCGTGAATCGGCTCCTTACCTTCTGGGCAGCCACGGCCCCAATCTGCCGCCGCATTTCGGGATTGCGCGCCAGGGTCAAAACGTGTTCGGCGAAGGAGCTGACATCCAGATAAGGAGCGGCAAGGCCCGCGTGTTCTCCGATAAATTCCGGCCCTCCACCGGATTCCGCGAAACAAACCATTGGCAATTCCAACGAAGCCGCATCGAGCATGACGAGTGGAAAGGGGTCTTCTCGGGACGTAAGCGCGAAGATGTCCATGGCAGCAAAATAATCGAGATAATTGGGACACGTTTCAATCACAGTGACTGCCTCTGAAAGACCACAAAACTTTACGTCATGCTGGAATTTAACGAAATCGGCTGTGCCTGCTTTTCCACCAACCCAAAGGAATCGGATCTTCTCGCCGCCTTCACTGTGTCTCACGAGTCGCGCCACTTGCACGAATAAATCTGTGCCTTTTCTCCAATCCAATGTGCCGCATGCTCCAACCAAGATCTCATTCTCTGACACGCCAAGTTTCCGCCGGGTAATCGCCCGCGTTTCTCGCTTCCAGTCCACGTCAATCCGCCTGTCGATAACAAAAGCGTGAACGAGGCTGATTTTTGATTCTGGTATTGACCAGTCCTTCAACAGATATTCACGCACGGCTTTCGCATCGGCAATGAAGTGTTGAATGCGCGGCGCGATTTTCAAGAATGCATCGTGCCCCGCAAAGAAGTCCAATGACAGGTGCAGCTCATGGACGTGGCAGATGACGGGCAAACCCAGGTCTGACAGCAGCGCCATTTCGCGCAAGTTGCAAACGGTATTGGCATAAACCAGGTCGTAAGCACGCCCGCGGAAGCGCCGCTGAAAAAGCATGTTCTGCCATTGGGAATAACGGTCCGGGCCCAAAATCTTCCGCAAGAGGCGCCCACGCAGGCTAGGCCTCCAATCCAATACGCGCGTTGGAGCCAGCGCGCGAAAATCGGGAAGCAGCTCCCCCGAATCGCCCACCAGCACGTCAAACGCGAGGTCCGTGTTCGCCTTGAGCCACTGCAGAAAGTAAAGCAGCACCATCGGTGCGCCCGTGCGGTCCGCCGAATGGCTGATGAAAAGAATCTTACTCTTCATTTCGAGGCGGACACGCTGGCTGCTTCCGGCATTTTGTGGTGTCAACACTGAAGAAAGAAGCTGACGTTTTAAATTTCGAACCCACGTACCACACCCGTGACACACAAATCTCATGCGTGACTCTGACATTATTGTCCGGAAAGGCGTTCAGCCGAGGCAGCGGACCAGGATATTTTATGCGAGTGGTTTTTCACCTCTCCTCTATCGGGTTTCAAGCCAGACTGCTCGCGAATAACCTTCAACAATTTGGGCGCCTGATGCTCCACCATAAATCGGCTCTTGACCTTCTGGGTTGCCGCGGCCCCAATCTGCCGCCGCATTTCAGGGTTGCGCGCCAGGGTCAAAACGTGTTCGGCGAAGGAGTTGATATCCAGATAAGGAGCGGCAAGGCCCGCATGTCCTCCGATAAATTCCGGCCCTCACCGGATTCCGCAAAGCAAACCATTGGCAATTCCAACGACGTACCAAGCACTTTGGCATGGGCGAGATAATTAGCGGAACAGATTGTTAAAACGGTTACCATCACTCGTTGGATTGGTATCAATGATCGGTAACTCCAATCGGCTGCTTCATTCGCAACGGCAACTCCATTACATCATGTTCCACCAGGCGGATCGACAGATCGGCTTTGATTGCCTCCCATTCTCTCACGAAAGCGGGATTGGTCCCTGCAAACAGCGGGATGTACGAAAAAACTCGCTGGCCCAGTTTTTGGGCGTAAATTCCAATTGAACTTATTCCATTAACTAGGTTGAGTTTGGTTGAAGCGCAAATCGTCTCGATCGACACAGCATCGTCCATAACGATTGCATGACAATTGGCGCGCGTGAAAATTCCTGATGCGATGAATTCACGTTCTTCGGGAGGTTGTTCTGGGTGGAACTTAAGAAAGAAGGGTCGACGTAAGCTCGCCATGATCTGAGCCAATCGAGTAAGAGCGTCGTAGTATTGGCTAGGCTCATACAGTTGGACACTGGTGGGTCGGGCAGCCGCGAGCAAACACACGATCGCGCCTGAATAATTCTCACGCATTTCCCCCGATGCTTGCCAATTTGGAGTAACTATCGTACGCGAGAGTGAGGTAAGAGCGAAACTCTCGGGAAATAGCCCGTATGCAGTCTTCGCGCGTGAGTCAAACGGCCCTACATCAGATACGCGACCTCGTAGGCTGAGTTGGCGGAGCAGAGAACTATCCGCACCATGCAGAACAGATCGAACTCGAAGTCGCACGTCCGCAGTTGCGCGGTATGCGACGAGTCCTTCTTCGATGTAATTGAAATCCGTGCACAAGGGGTGATTGGCCAAGACTTGGTACGGGATTATGAGCGAGTGAGGCAAGTACAGGTGAAAAGACCGTCCGTCCAGCGCAGCTGAAATCCTTGCGTCAAATGCACGAAGCTGGGACCACGTCTTCCAAAAGAGCCGCCGCGGATAAACACCCCAAAATCGGTTACCCTCTTTGTCCAAATCCAGTACATTTGGAAAGACGCCGCTCAGATATTTGGCGAATCCTCGTCCGGCGAATATATGTACCCTCGTAAGGTCCAAGTGAAGGTGATCAATAACACTCCTGCAAACAATTTTCGTAATTGGGGAGTTGACGATGAAAACATGCTGCTGATCATGTTGCGGCAACCTGTGGATTGATGGTGAGTCTTTCACAACTTTGGTTTTTAATGAGATCTTTACGCTTTAGTCCTTGAACCCCGGGAGATCGTGCTCCAATCCACCGCCCTCTCAGAACTAATCGCAGGCGAGGTTTTTTTGACCAAGAACTTTTCGGAAATACTTCGACGGCAAGCGCTGAACCCGCCAGACGGCACACTCGCCGCCCTCTGTGAAGACTTCAGCCATACTAATGCCGTTGTAATCGCTATTCGGGACAGGTTCGGAAATGGGAGGCAGTCCATAGTCACATCAGTCGGGTTGAAGATCTGACAGGCGTGCTGTTCTATTCAATCACCGCGGTTGAAGAATTCAATGGTACGCCTTAGCGCATCTGCCGCCCTTTCCCGCCGGTTAATTTCATAGTAATTGGTCTTAAACTGCACAAGGCGAGGCTGCAGCTTTTCCGCAACTGGGCAGAGACCTGGCTCGTAATTTTGGCTCTGTGATTCCCCAAACCGCCTTCCGCGAAATGCGGGTTCAAGGTAATTCAGCGCCCACGCTCCGTAAAAGGCATCCCCACCCATTTGGAGATATTTCTTCCTGAAGTCGTACCAAGTAAACGGCACGTCGTCTGAGATTCTGCATACGAAAGTCCAATAGGAATGAACGTATCCCACAGGCGCGGCTTGCGGAACCAGCCAGCGACAGCCGTCGAGGGCGGCAGCTAGTGAATTGGCGGAGTCAATACGAACCCGTACCAATTCCTCCAACCGTTCAATCTGCCCGAGGGCAACGGCTGAACAAAGATCGGAAAGACGATAGTTCCAGCCGACAGAACTGTGACGAAGGTATTCCGGATCCTGAATGACCTCTCGGGTGATTTTGCTCTTGCCGGGCCGGCCGCTCACGGCCGCGTAGCCGAGACTGCTCATGCGGCGGATTTCAGTGGCGAGTCCTGCGTCATTGGTTGCAATCATGCCTCCCTCACCGCTCGTTATGTGCTTGGAACCTTGGAAGCTAAAGCTCGAAGCGTGACCAATACTGCCGACGATGCGGTTCTTGTAATAGCCTAGGAAGCATTGTGCGTCGTCCTCGAGCACGAAGAGATTTCGTTGCTTGGCGAGATCCATGATAGGATCCATGTCCGCTGCCAAGCCGTAGATGGAAACTGGAATTACCGCCTTCGTCCGAGGGGTGAGACTTTTGGCTACGGCCTGTGGATCCAGTGTCCAAGTATCGGGACTCACGTCCGCGAAAATGGGCGTGGCGCCGCAGTGTAGCACACAGAAGGCAGTGCTGGCCATGGTGAGTGGTGGGACTATGACTTCGTGGCCGGGCCCAACCCCTGCGGCGGCGAGGGCCGCATGCATCGTAGCAGTGCCGTTAGCGAATGAGATGGCAAATCCGGAGTTAAACTTCCTCGCGAAGGCTTCCTCCAACCGCTTGGTCATCGTTCCACCCGCAGAGTTGCGAAACTGCGACTCGAGCACCTCGTTGACGTATTTGCGTTCAAGGTTGGTGATGCGCTGCATAGCTGCAGGGATGGATGACGGTTTCATGTCGATTTTTCCTTTTGGAGCGTTGCCAGGTAGCCTGCGTTGCGGATGTATCCACTGTTTATTTGCCGCAATTGTGGCTCCTTTTGTAGAAGCGCCAAAATCTCATCCATCCCAAAGACTTGCCCATGGTACAATCGGGCGTAAATCTCCGAGGTGAAACGAAGGTCTTTCTCATAGTCCAGGGTCCACCGCATGTCGGAGAGGTCGGCGGAATTGCGGACGTTCTTGACATGAAAAAGTTCCAGATGCTTCCAGATGTAGGGGGTGACATGTTCGCGTTCGGAGAGCAGCTTCGCTTCGTGCCATGCCCGATCAAGCGCCTCGCGGGCGATGGTTTCCACGTCCAGCCCTTCTGGGAAGGTGGGTTCAAGTGTATTGCTTGCGTAATCCAGACTGCGGTCTGCTAGGAACGAGTTTACCACCAAGTCAATTACCGCAGGATCTTTGAACGGATCATCCGCTGTGATGCGCACGATCACATCAGCTCCGATATTTCGGGCAGCTTGGTAATAACGGTCAAGAACGTCATCGGCGCTGCCACAATAACAGGTCGCACCGTTGGTGTTGGCGAACTCCACGATTGCCCGGTCCGCTGGTTCGGTCGTCGTTGCAACCACAACCTCTTCAACGGAACGGCTGGCTCGGACGCGGTCGATGACGTGTCCGAGCAAAGGCCGTCCAGCGATCTCGATGAGCGTCTTCCCCGGCAGCCGAGTGGATCCCATGCGAGCCTGGATTATCGCAACCGTCCTCATTCGGTCGTACACTTAGGCCAGAGGCTGGGATTGACTAACAACTCATCGTCATTCGGCCAGGCAGCATCCCAAGCCGCAGATACGGTCGAAGGCAACGAGGGCAAAGCCGCGGCACGGCAGTTACCCGCGATTTGCGCCGGCATTTCAGCGCCAACCACGACCAGTGCATTGGCGTCCAGCGCCAGCGCGTATCGTAACGCGAATTCCTGTCGGTCAAGTAGCTGCACGCAACAAAACCTATCGAGCGCTTCGACTGCATTTAAGGCGAACGGTGCCAATTGCGCTACGCGCGGGTTGGGCAGCAACGCCAATCCTTGGAGATATGCGCTCCGGATGAAAATCTTCACGCTTCGCGTGCGAGCCTGCTGAAAGACACCAGCACGTTTCATGCGTCGATCAAAAACATTGGCTGGAACCTGCAAGACATCAATATCCCGTAAGTCAAGAGCCTGCAAACCACGCTGCGGCGAGTAGACCGACACGCCAACATGGCTCACAAGTCCTTCACTACGTGCGCAGGTAAATGCCTCACCGACGGCATTCTCCCAATGATCAAGTTGCTCCTCTCTGTGCAACAAGACACCCCACAGCCGCCGTAAACCAAGTTGTTCAAGCGAGAATCGCAGGCTGGCAAGAATGGCGTCCACATTAGTGATATCCACAGATGGCGACAGTTTCGTGATGATCTGTGCTTCGTTAGCGACGCCTAGATCGCGCAACACTTGTCCAACGATTGCTTCGCTCTCGCCGTAGGCTTGGGCTGTGTCAAAATAACGAATCCCACCCTGCCAACTCAAATTGATTATTTGGCGTGCTATCTCGACGTTGGGTCGGCCAGTCGTGTTAGCGATGCCGTAGGGCATCCCAAGTTGAGCTGTTCCCAATGCTAAACGGTTACAAGCAGGCGTGGGCATTATTTAACATAGGAGCAGCCTAGCCAGTGGATTGCCTTTACCGAGCACAGAACGCTTCAAGGTCCAAACTTCGGAATTTCCTTTCTTGCGCCTAACGCATGCACATGGACACCCGCCAATGGTCTGTCTCAAATTGCTCTTGGACCGGAACATGAAGTGACTCTCAGGCAGAATTCAACAATGTCGTCGGAATTACGTTTCCAATCGGCGTGCCGGGCAAGAACCGCGCTCCGGTCAAAACGCCCAGGAGTCTCCCTGCTCGTTTCCGCGACCATAAGCTTCCCAAGCTCCTGCCAATTGCCAGACTTGAAAAGGACTGCGCCATCCACCCGGGCCGCCCACTCTGGGTTTCCGCCAACGTCTGCTAAAAGGACTGGGGTTCCTGCCTCCAAGGCTTGAAGCAGGGAGATTGACGTTCCATCGACAACCGCTGCGCTAACATAGACGTGCGCCTTCCGGAGCAGACAAGCTATGTCGGACTCAGGAACTCGGCCGAGGAGCTTGACGCGGCTGGTCAGACCGAGTCCGTCAATTAGTTTGCGAACTTCGGCTTTCAACGGACCGTCACCCGCCAATAGTAATCGCAACTTTGAATTCAAACTGGCAGCGTAGTCGAACGCGCGGACTACATCCATAATTCCGTGAAGCTCCGTAAAGTTCCTAACAGAAACAACGTAACGCCCAGAGTCAGGATCCTCGATTGTAAACTCGGTTGACCTCGACTTAGCAGCGGGCACCCCGGTTTTTTCTAACCCCCATGCACGGATAAGCATCGGTCCTTTGTAGCCAAAATTCTCAATTGTCCTCCGTGCCACTGCTTCGCAATCGACTGTGAGACCGCAGCATAAGCTCAGGAGCCGATGCACACCGGCAGCAGCCTCAGTATTCTTCGCAGCCTCATGAAGCACGTCGAAAGCATAGGACGCCGCAACAAATGGCGCTTTCTCCAGGGCTGGACCGATAAGGAGGCCTTGATGCAAGGGCCCGCCAAAATAGAAGTCAATCTTTGGCTCCTTTTGGACCTGCGGATTGACATGCGATGCCCGTGAAAGTTCATTAAAGCTGACGAAAACGGCTTCGAACCCTCTCTCGTGGAAAGCACGTAGAAACCGAGTTTCATGGACGCCTTTCTCGTACCAATAACCGCGACCCTCATCGGACGTATTCTTTAAGAATGACCTGGCCCTTTTTGACTGTAGTCGCCAATTCCTTTCCGATGATGAATGGAAGTTCGTAAGGTGGTAGCGAACCTTCGGGGGCGGGTCTCAGCACGGTGAGATCAGAACGTTCAATCGTTTTATCCACCGCGAGATCGACAGCCGCGCGAATGCACCGGCGTTGGACAACTACGGTATCCTTCTCGTTATCCTCAATCTGTTTGTTTCCATCACCGAGTGCTGCCTCCAACTCTCGGCTCCGCGTGACCATTTCTCTCCATGTTTTGGGGTCCATCGAGAACAGGTGATCTGGACCTGCGCGGTTTATATCGTCCGTAAAATGCTTTTCTATAGCGCAAGCCCCTAAAGCTATGGCTCCCAACACGGTTGCGTCGCCCGGCGTATGGTCGCTGAGGCCGAGCGGCACGGCGGGATACATCGCATGAAAGGTTTCCAGTACACGAAGCCGGACAAATTTGAAATTCTCGAGACTGCCCGTGTAATTGGTGTTACACTGCATCAGCAACGTAGGAACATGACACTCGTCTAGCAAGACGGACATTGCTCTTTGTACGTCTACAAGATTCGAAGCTCCGGCAGCGATCAGGACAGGTTTTCCCTTAGCACCTATTTTGCGGATGCTCTCCAGCCAGGTAATGTCACCTGAGCCTATCTTGTAAGCTGGCACGTATGCATCGAGTTGGTCGATAGCGTTGAGGTCGTAAGGTGAAGTGAAAAAGTGGATTCCCGCTTTGCGGCAGGTTTCGACCAGCGTCACTGTCCAGTCCATTGGCACGGAGGCGTCCCTGTAGACCTCGAAGACCGACTTCCTCCATTTAGACTGATGAGAGAGATTGGACTTCACAGCTTCAAACCCTTCTTTGCTCACGATGGTTTCAGCGACGAAGTGCTGGAATTTCGCGGCGTCAGCTCCTGCTTCCTTTGCCAACCAGATCAAATCTTTCGCTCGTTCCAGGTCCCCATCATGGTTGGCAGCAATGTCTGCGATAAAATAAGTTGGGTGTCCCGATCCGATTGACCTCCCGTTGATTTCAAATTTAATCATGGTTTTAAAGGATTGTGTTTAATAGAATCAAGGTGTCGTAGTGCGTTCTGGACAAGGGTTGCGAACAAGTCATCGGCAGATGGGGGTCGAACTCCGAGCGTATCTGCGAGGGCTGCGGAATCCATTCCGCCGTAGCAGACCCCACCGTCCGTCATTCGTTTCACCGGGTGAATCTTGGCCTGATTGAAACCAAGGACTCCCGCCAACCGCTCAGCAAATTCGTATTTGGAAAGCGCCTCGCCAATGCCCCAGTTGAAAATGCCTCGGACTCCGGCCAGTTCTGAACTCATGACCAACTCTGCCAGTAAGTAGCTCGATATGGGTGTGAAAAGAACGTCTGTAAAACCATTTATCTCGGTTCCCTTCTCGAACTGTTGTAGAAGCCACTCGGCCAGACTCCGCCCTCTTCCATTTGGCACAAATCCTACCGGTGTGACCCTCAGGACCACGGCCTCGGAATGCGCCTGCAAAACCATTTCCTCGGCTTCTTTCTTGGTCACCGCATAAACCCCTTTCGGCTGGCACACTTCTGTCTCGCGCCGGTACCCCTGGTCCGGGATTTCCGTAGACAGCTTCAGTGGAAATATGCAAGAAACGAGCCTTCGCGCTAAACGTGAGTTTCGCAAGATGCTCGGAGGCGTGCACGTGGAGCCGCCGAGTGGATTCTGGATGGCGTTCACAATCGTTCAGGTCGGTGTTCGCTGCGAGATGAACAACAAGATCCGGCGCATTTGCTTCCACTAAGGCCGTGACTGCATCATCGTCCGTGAGATCGACTTGAATGAACCGGACGCCTGGGATTCGGTGTCGGTCTTCGCGACCAATACCAATCACTTCCCAAGATTGATTGATAGCCTCAAGGCAAAATGCATAACCGGCCATGCCACTTGCGCCTGTAATCAAGACTCTTCTCACGTAACGGCGTTATGAAGTCAAAGATGTTGTGAGTGGTTCCTTGTACCAAACCCTTGCATGAGAGAAACACTTCAAAACTGAAGTGATCCCACGCGTTCTTCTCGCACAGATTCCGTGGCTACGACGGGCCAGTCTCCGCACGAGCGCGTTCGCAAAATTGTTCTTTGCTCACTCATCTTTATGGCTCGCCCAAGACAGGCCGGCAAAAGGCGGCTCATACTTGAAGCAAACACGATGAGTTCCCGGGGGCACTGCCACACCCTGTAAAGTGTGGTCGACCGGGAGAATTTCAGCGGCGATGCTATCGATCTGTGCTTTCCAGCAAGGACTATAAGTTGTCGAGTTCACAACGATCGCTGTCCCTTGCGTTTCGACCTCCAGGTCAATCCGATTCGCGCTGTAGCGGAGGAGTCTCACCTTTGCTGGCATAGCCCCATTATCCAATCTGGGAACCGCTGTGGTGTCTGATTTGGACAAGTAGGCGGTGGAGCGGAGTTCCTCGCAGCTCGCTTCACGCAGCGACCGAAGCACTTCAGTATCGTCCGACAACACCTTCAATTGAGTGACCGCAAAGAACCTCGGACAAGCCTGTTTGTTTTCATAAATGTACAGGGGCGCTCCCTCAAATTGTCCGGCAAAGCAGGCAAGAATCTTCTTGTGAAGCGATAGTGATTTCCAAACCAACTGCTGTGCCAGCCGGTTCGACGGCTGAAGAACCAGGTCCGGATGATGCAAGGGGCGCGAAGAGATGATATACCGCACATTCGCGAGGGAAAGGAGTTCCAAACGATAGAACTCCGCGAAATCGGCCTCCCTGTCCTCCGGGAAACCCTTCGAAGGAGCAAACAGATACACGCGATTACCCCAGTAGTGAAAGTAGCTGTAGCGGTTGGTGTCCGTGGCAAACAAGGGAGACATCACCTGCTCCCAATAATCATGATACCGGTTTGGATAGAGGTTCAAATATCCATCTGCCGACTCCAGCCCATAGGCCCAAGCAAAACTCGGATGCCAACCCGCGTCCGCAACCGAGGCGACTCTGAATGGAGACTCCAGCCGTTCTTTGGCTGCCAGCTCCTGCAGTTGGGGCCGCAAATACAAATCTGCGTATGTGGCGCCCGAAGCCATTTCAGTGCGAATATGCTTATTGACGGCCCACGATTGCCGCGCAACAAACAGTATAGCTGCTGCGGCGAGCAATCCACGCAGTCCCATGTTCAAAGAGCGCGATGGCCCGAGTGCTACGATGGCGCGCCAGGCCGAGGGCAGGGCTTGAATTCCGAGCGCGGCTGCCACGAACGCCATGAACGGCACGACCATGTATATCCGGTCGAACTGAAAGCCCGCGAGAAAACCCAGATGGGAGAACAGCAGCCGGCGAAGGTCGCGGTAAAAAGCGAGGAACAGCAGGCAAGCAAAAAGGCATGCGAGCCAGCGGACCAACGGGCGGTTGCGTCCCCGACCTACGGCGAAACCGACGATTGCCAAGGCAATCGGCCAAAGGTTGTCGGCCATCAGTCCCCAAGCGATTGAGAATTTTGAGCCGGTGTCCAATGGTGACTCAGCCGGCCAATGCGCACGGTGGGAGAGTGGGGCGACCAGCACCGCAGGAATCGCGCTCGGCAACTCGCCAATGACCCACGCCATGAGAAAGACACCAACAACCAGCCAGAACAAAGGGCTGAATCGGGGAGTCAGAACTAAGAACCAAACGATAATGCAAGGCAGCAGAAACATGGCAAAGGGATAGTCACATCCCATTGCCAACAGAATCCCCAAGCCGAAGCCGACGACAAAAGCCCACCAACGGTAAGGGGGTCGGAGGCGATACAAAATCCAAACGAAAAACGGCAATGCGGGAAGCCCGAAACCATGATATAGCGTGAAACCGGTCAATGAGTTGTTGACGGCCGGCTCGACATAAAGGGAGTAAGCCAGTGCGCTGGCTAAAGCTGGCATCAGGTCAATCAGCAGCGACTCTCTGAGCAGGCGATAAGTAAAGTAACCCGCCACAAAGCGCTCGAACCACGTAAACGTGCCATAAGCGAGCCAACCTGGAAGAAAACTGAAAAGCATCTGATGCCATGTTTGTGGGCCATCTGAACCGCAACAACCCCAGTAATTCCAAGCGTAGAAGCCATGGGTGTCTGTAGAAACCTTCTGCGACAGGAGCGTGGGTAAAACACTGTCGCCGCAGTCGTGGATGCGAACATAGGACATTGGCCCGAATGCCAGATAAGGCGCGGCCAGCCAACTGGCCCAGATAAACAGAGCCAGTGCCACGAGCAGTTCTACACGCTTTGGTGACAGTTGGCGGAAGCCAAGCGACATAAAACTACGATTTTTGACGAGGAGAACAAATTCAAGCCGGCGGTTGATGATGATGTATCAAGCTTCAGCCTGGCCCGCGATGACTGTTGCAATCGTTTTGAATCCCGAGCACTTCACGGGTAATCCAACGTGGGCGCTGTTTGGCTTCATTGTAAATGCGCCTTAAGAATTCGCCCATTATTCCCAATATGAGGAATTGCATCCCACCCAAGAAAAACATGACGCACACCAATGAAGCCCAGCCGGGCACCTCTGAAGGATAGTGTCCCACCAACCGAAAGTTCAGGAGTTTCCATACGAGAATTAAAACAATCACCATCAGTGACACGCCCACGATGAGGAAGCCCAAATAGGTAGCCAACCGCAGCGGAAACGCCGAGAACGCAAAAACGCCATCCATCGCCAGCCGCACCAGCTTGCCGAATGGGTATTTTGTCTCCCCGGCGGCACGGGCATCGCGTTCATATTCTATGCCCACTTGCCGGAACCCGGACCAGGCACGCAAGCCACGCACAAAGACATCACGCTCGGGCATCTCGCGCAAGACCTTCACGACACGTTGCCGCAGGACGCAAAAATCACCGGAATCCAAAGGAATATCGGTTTCCGCGATTAACTTCAGCAGACGATAAAATGCCGCATAACAGCCGCGCTTGAGTAGGTTTTCCTTCCGTTTGCGGCGCACAGCATACACGATGTCATAGCCTTCAGCTTCATCGAGCTTGGCAAGACAAGTGGTCAGAAACTCGGGAGGATCCTGCAAGTCCGCATCCATGATCGCCACATAGTCGCCATGGGCATTATACAACCCGGCAAAGACGGCCGTCTGATGGCCAAAATTGCGCGTAAACGAAAGGCAGCGCCAGCGTGAATCCCGGCTATTTTGCGCCTTCAATATTTCCCAAGTGCGGTCACGCGAACCGTCATCCACGCAAATGATCTCATAATCCAATCCCCAGGTATCAGCCGCTTTGCCGAGCCGGTGGAACAATGCGGGCAATACGTCCTCTTCATTAAAGCACGGCACAATGACGGAAATTGTCGGCATTTTATCTTATCTTTGACTGCGTCGCGAGGGTGCTCGGGGCCCGCACTTTTGCGGATGCCGCGTTACGATTCACGGACCGCTACGGCAAATAATGAGGTTCCTGTCTTCAATCGGCCACTCAACGCCCTTCTTTGCTCCCATTGGTAAGCAAGTTTCATAATGATGGGACCTGGCCAGGGCGGCAGTTGTAGATAATCCAAATAGGTTTTTTGCGGCCTCGTAGGCACCTGAGCGTTGCAGGCATTTGAGCGGTGGCGCATTCGCCGCAGCACGGGAACCATCCAGGCGCCCCACCAAAATATCTCACGCACAACCAACCCCGCAGCGGTAAGGGTGGCACGCAAAGTTTCCGGAAGATAACGCCTCCGGTGACCTTGGATTGAATCAAACTCCGAGAAAAGGTCCGGCAAGGCCGGCACACTGACTACTGCCAACCCGTTTGGCTTTAGCAACTGCGCCATGCGCCGGACCACGCCACGGTCATCGTCCAGATGCTCGATCACATCCAGTGCCATCAAGGCCTCGAATAACGCGTGCTCTCCTGGCAAGTCATGATTCAAGTCGAGCTCCACCAACTGCCTCTGGGAATTGTCAATTTTCTCAAGTATCCGTCGGGAAATATCAAAACCCACGACTTGATAGCCCGCTTGCTCAAGCGCAGTTAGATTGGTGCCCCACCCGCAACCCACATCGGCAATCGCCGCTGGTGCCAACACCCCGTGCTTTTTCAGAGTGGCTAAAGCCAGTCTTGCCCGGGCATGCCACCATGGATGCCTTTCGACTTTTTCCTTCGCCCCCACCAAGATTTCCTCGGGCATATTTTCATCGGCAACACCGCATGACCATGTGGAAATCATATTTCGCAATGTGCAGTCTTAAAAAATTAATGGACAAGAAAGGTATTGGGCAAAATCCTTTTCAGACTGTGAAAGCCGGATCCACATGGCGACGAATTAGATCACGCAACTGTTCGACGGAGAGCCAGTCGGTATTGGTGCCAGAACTGTATCGGAAGCCATTGGCAACCTGGACAGCTGTGTGATGCGTGGAGTATTTGATCATCATGTCTTTAGGCGTGCTTTCATAAAGCATGGGGACGATGACAAAATATCGATCATTCTGAACAGTATTCTGACTGTCACTCTCGGTGATCATTTCTTCGTGAAGCTTCTCGCCCGGCCGGATGCCAATGACGGGTTTCGCGCACTTCGGTCCAATCGCCTCCGCCAGTTCCATAATGCGGTAGGAGGGAATCTTCGGGACGTAGATTTCTCCACCCAGGGAATGTTCCAGCGCATAGAGGACCATGTCCACGCCTTCCTCGAGGGAAATGTTGAAGCGCGTCATGCTCGTGTCGGTGATAGGCAACACACCGCTTTTTCTTTTCTCCAGGAAGAAGGGAATCACACTGCCCCGGCTTCCCATGACATTGCCGTAACGGACGACAGAGAAGCGAATGTCGCGATGGCCACGCATATTGTTGGCGGCGATGAAGAGTTTGTCGGAACAGAGTTTGGTGGCGCCGTACAGATTGATTGGAGCGGCAGCCTTGTCTGTGCTGAGAGCGACAACCCGATGCACATTGGATTCCAGGGTAGCCTCGATAACATTCTGCGCGCCGAGGACGTTTGTCTTCACCGCCTCGAAAGGGTTGTATTCGGCAGTGGGCACCTGTTTGAGCGCAGCGGCGTGAACGACAGTGTCAATTCCTTCCATGGCGCGGCGCAGTCGTGATCCATCCCGGACATCTCCAATGAAAAAGCGGATCGACGGGTATTTGTCAGGAGGATACTGCTGCGCCATCTCGAACTGCTTGAGTTCGTCGCGGGAAAAAACGACGACCCGTTCGACTTGCGGAAAACGCTTGTAGAGAATTTCTATAAATTTTTTGCCGAAAGACCCGGTGCCGCCGGTGACCAGTATGCGTTTTGATGTGATGGGCATATTTTTTGAAATCGTTAAGAGCCATTGACGAGCTGCCAGTCGAATCGAGACGAAATGAAACCTTGTCGGCGATTCCCGCGACGCGACGTGTTGTCGCTCATCTGGAATTCGCCGACTATTCCGGGAACGTCGATATCGAAACCCGCTGGGTCCTGAGGAGAAGCAAAGCTCAGATAAATCATGTATCTGCCCGGAGCAAGCAACCGAGACGGAATGGTGATGGTGAAGCCGCCTTCTCCGGGATGCATCAAGTCAAACGGGTTCACGACGGTATCGAAACTGTCGCCTTCATAAACAAGCGTGCCATCTCCACGCTGAAGCGTAATGTAACCGTAAAGCCCCTTGACGACCCGGTCCGCGGTATAGGAAACCCGAATGACGACATTCTCGTCGCTGTCAAAATCGGTCCTCGGTTCTTCGGAAGCAGAACCAGAAACGGCAACTTTGTGAACAAAGAACACGCTGTTCGTTGGCTTTTTTCCGTTTCTTGAGAAGCATCCTCCACGTATACCGTCCACCGCCTGGTTCAGATAGTGTTCTATCACCTGTGTCGGCACGCCATCCAAGACTAGCGAACCATTCCCAAGCAGGAGTGTGCGTTGGCAAAGTTCCCTGACAGATCCAAGCTGATGGCTCACGAAGAGTACTGTCCGGCCGCCTTTGGCGACATCCTGCATTTTACCGAGGCACTTCTTCTGAAACTCACTGTCTCCCACCGCCAGTACTTCATCTACAATCAGAATCTCCGGCTCCAGATGCGCCGCCACCGCAAACGCCAGCCGCACGTACATCCCGCTGCTGTACCGCTTCACCGGCGTGTCCAGAAACTTCTCAATCTCAGAAAACGCTACAATCTCATCAAACTTCCTCTTAATCTCCGCCTTGCTCATTCCCAGAATCGCGCCGTTCAGAAAAATGTTCTCCCGTCCGGTCAACTCCTGATGAAACCCGGTGCCCACTTCCAAAAGACTTGCCACCCGGCCCTTGATGCGAATGCGGCCTGAGGTCGGCTCGGTGATGCGGCTGAGAATTTTCAGCAGGGTGGATTTGCCCGCGCCATTACGGCCAATGATACCGACGACTTCGCCCTGTTTGATATCGAAAGAGACGTCTTTGAGCGCCCAGAATTCCTCACTGCGGGCCTGCTGTTCTTTGTGTCTGCCACGCAACCAGCGCCAGGGATTGCGCAGCGCGTCTTCGATGACATGACGCAAGCCGTCTCCCTGGTTGCGCTGATGCCCGATGACATAGCGCTTCGAGAGATTCTCTACGTGAATGACCGTGTCGCTCATTACAAGGGGAGGTGGTCGCGGTTAAAATGAATGTTCAAAATCATGCGTGGCCGCACCGATAACTCGCGAAGCCCGCGAGTGTCTCCAGTTTCGATCAGATAAAAAAGAGCTGCAATAATGCAAGAGTGGTGGAGGCCCTCACTCAACTGCGGATACATGGGAACGCACAGGAATTCCTTGCGGTTTTTTCTTTCTTGGCGCGACAGTTTCCCTGAGCGCTGTTATTACATCCTCCACATCTTCGTCAGACAATTTAGCCGATAGCGGCAGCGATAGCGTTGCTGCACCAATCGCCGTCGCATTCGGATAATCTTGCGGCTTCCAGCCGAACTTTTGCTGATAGACCGGATGAACTGGAATCGCCCGATAATGAACTCCTGAGCCAATGTTTTGTTTGTGCAGTGCCGTGATGAGTTCATCCCGCGTAATTTGCGCCCGCTTCTCATCGACCAGGATGGTATAAAGGTGCAGTGCGTGCCGGGAATCCGGCTCTACCGAAGCCGGAAGTGTTATCGGTAAATCCGCAAATGCCTCGTTATAGCGATTCCAGATTTCCAGTCGCCGCTGCCAGTATTTCTCCACCCGCCCGATCTGGTGCATTCCGATGGCCGCCTGCAAATCCATCATGTTGTATTTATAGCCGATCTCGACCACGTCGTAATGCTTGTAGCCACTGTCTGAAAAACGCTTCCAGGCATCCTGCGACATGCCATGAAGAGCCAGCACTTTGACGCGCGCGGCAATGTCCGCATCATTCGTCAATACCATGCCGCCTTCGCCGGTGACGATGTTCTTGGTGGAGTAAAAACTCAGAACGCCACAATCCCCAAAGGTGCCCGCTTTGCGACCGTGATATTCCGTTTCAATTGCATGGGCGCAGTCCTCGATGATTTTCAATCCATGTTCACGAGCAATGGCGCCTAGCGCGTCCATGTTGCAGGCGCTGCCGGCAAAATGCACGGGCATGATGGCGCGAGTACGTGGCGAAATCTTCTTTCGTACTCGTTCGGGATCCATGTTGAATGTGGCAGGCTCCACGTCCACCAGCACCGGCGTGGCTCGCGCATGAATCACTGCATTGATGGTGGCGCAAAACGTCATCGCAGGCACAATGACTTCATCGCCCGGTTGAAGTCCGGCGGCGAGACAGCTTAAATGCAAACCGGCAGTGCAGGAATTGACCGCGACGGCGTGTTTCACGCCTTTGTATTCCGCGATCAACTTCTCAAACGCGGCGACCTTCGGACCAGTGCCGAGCCAGGCCGCCCGCATACTCTTGACCACCTCTTCAATTTCCGCTTCTTCAATGAGCGGTTGGCCGAAAACCAAGTAGTCTCTTCGCATTTTTTGAAATCTGATCGCCTGTTTACGCTGTTGAAACAGCGTTCGTAACAATCCCTCTCAAGCCTTTGGGCCGACTATCGCGGCGACATGTGTCGGCGGATGGCAGAAATGATCCAGAACCTTTCCGATGACCGGCTTCAAGCCGCGAAGCGGTCGCAATGCCTCTGAAGGCATTTCATGTTGATTGACCAGCAGTTTCTGAATGGGCCAGTTAAAGTAGTGGCTGACTTCAATTTCCGCCCCCTCGTCCGTGGGCGCTGTGGACCTGAATAAGTCCCACCAAAACATGTAGCCGCCTTTCTTCACCACTCGAGAAATTTCGTCAGCGACGTGTCGGCGTAATTCGATTCCAGGAATGTTGGAGAAACAGACAAATTGCGTCGCCAAATCAAAATGTTCGTCTGCAAATGGAACGGTGACCCCGTCGGTTTTCATTAACTTCACCAAAGGATTTTTTGCGGCGCCTATTTCAAACCGGGCGTCGCTCACGTCAATCCCCATGACATCTTCAGGCTTTGCGTCATATTCGAGCAATGTGCGCAGGTTGCGGCCATCGCCACACCCCACATCTAAAATACGCCAACCAGCCAGGCTTGGAGTGACAGAGCCGATCAGCTTCCCAAACGCGCGCCACATCTGGGCCCTGAGATTGCGTGATTCCTCGGTAAAGCCAAGCCAGTGGCGTCTGAACTCGGGATTCGCCGCGTATTCTGCCGTGTGTCGAAGCGTGTCTTCGACGTGTCTGGTGAATTTTCCGTCATCCATCGAGGGTGACACTGCGAGACTGATTGCGGTCAGAGGAGATTCTTCTGGCCAACCGCCATGTATATCGGAGTGACTTAAAAACCGGCGTCGGCAATGCCCCCCGCAAGAAATACCTCCATAAGTCAATATCTGCCCACTTGCACCGACATAAACCCGCCCAAGCCAACGCCCTCCCTTGCGGGAAATCCCCGGAAACCAAATTTGCATGAGCTGCGTGCCGGTATCCGGCGGCCAGAAAACGACGCCGACGGGTCTCGCTCTGAAAGTATCGAGGATGACGGCTGGACCATTATTTCGTGAGTTTTGTAAAATGTCCTGTTATAGCTGCTGGACACTTTTCCGGGGTTGCCGACGCGAACGCGGTAAAATGTACTTCCACAATGATACCCCGTTGCGCCTGTTTCCATGGCGCCGATGAAGAAGTCGTGGTCCGCAGCCTGATCGGCACGGCGGATTGGCCGCTGTTCCTCCATGGCGTCAATTAAGAAATCATGTTCCGCCGCCTCCATCGCACCAATAAAGAAGTCATGGTCTGCATTTCCACGAGCTAACTCAGCAGCGAACCCTCCAAGTCGTTGCCAAAGGGTTTTGCTGTATGCACACAGCTCCGGGAATTGGCTGCCGTTCCTCAAATATTTCGGGTGCGAACATGCCCGGGGTCCGCCACAAATTCGCCTCACTGCCGAAGGACTGATAATCTCCATATACGAACCCCGCCTCCGGATGCTCGGCGAATGTCTTCAATACATGAGCAATCGAGTCCGGTTCAAGCTGATCATCGCCATCGAGATAGAAATGGTAAGGAGTCTCAGTCATCTCGAATGCTTTGTTGCGCGTTGGATAAGGCCCCACGTTTTGGGGCATGGCAAACTTGCGAAGTTTGGGATGTTGGAGTTGTTCAAACACTTCCTGTGTTCTTTTATGAGTGGTGCCATCCATGACCAGCGCGGCAACCCACCGCTCATCGGTCTGCGCCAGCACGCTTTCCCAGCACTCCAGCAGCCAGTCACCCTCGGCATAGCATGTGATCCCAATTGTGATAAGAGGCGTTGTCACTTTTTCAGATCGGATGAACCGAGAACTGATAAAACAATTTTCACTCGACAGGGCACGAATATCGCAGTTCAGTCAGCCCATCTGCTGATCCATCAAAGCACTTCAAATGCCATTTCTGTTGACAGGTTGCGCAAACACGTGTGTTTCCAAGCAGCCTGACCGATTAGCTAACTCCGTTAGAATAAAAAAGAAGTGTCCCGTCAAATCCCGCTCTGAAATTCCAAAGCCACGCTCGAGGTGGCCGAGTGAGTTTGCTCCTTCCGAATAGGCATGTTTGGGTGTGTGTCCGGGTCCCAATCGTGTTCAACCACGAAGCCGCCGTGGCCCTGCGGAGAAAGGCGTCCGGTCCCGAAAAAGTCGCCCTCCACCACATTGACGACGGCTGCTTCGCGAAGGTAATCGGACAAGACATCGCCCACCTCGCAATACAAGTTGATTGTATATCGGCCTGGCATCAACGGGAATTTCCGGATGTGTGCTCTGAATTCGCCTTGAGGGTGGACTTCTCGAAAATCCTGATTTGTGATGCGGGTCCAACACATGAACATGAAACGTCCGCCGTTATCGTAGAACGGAATGGATACCGAAACGTTCTTCACTGGCGATGAACCGTGTCCTTCATAACGGGCCACAAGCGTCACGCTGTCCCCGGTTTGGATTGTGTCCGTCGCGACCCCGTTCGAGGTCAGGATGTGGAAGCCAGTAAATCGGATCGGCCCGACCCCTTCTCTGTCCAGGCGATCCGCAACAGGGAAAACCGGCCTGGGCTTGGAAAAACGAGGCATACTTCCCCAAAACGTCGTCGGTCGGACCGTCAGTTAGGATTCCTCCTCTATGCAGGAACAGACCCCGCCCGCAGAGATTCTGGACTGCAGCCATGTTATGGCTGACGAATAATACTGTCCGTCCGCTGCTGCTGACATCCTGCATTTTGCCGATACATTTCTTCTGAAATTCGCTGTCTCCCACCGCCAGCACTTCATCCACAATCAAAATCTCCGGCTCCAGATGCGCCGCCACCGCAAACGCCAGCCGCACATACATCCCGCTCGAATACCGCTTCACCGGCGTGTCCAGAAACTTCTCAATCTCAGAAAACGCCACAATCTCATCGAACTTCCTCTTAATCTCCGCCTTGCTCATTCCCAGAATCGCGCCGTTCAGAAAAATGTTCTCCCGTCCGGTCAGCTCCTGATGAAACCCGGTGCCCACCTCCAATAAGACTCGCCACCCGGCCCTTGATGCGAATGCGGCCTGAGGTCGGCTCGGTGATGCGGCTGAGAATTTTCAGCAGGGTGGATTTGCCCGCGCCATTACGGCCAATGATACCGACGACTTCGCCCTGTTTGATATCGAAGGAGACGTCTTTGAGCGCCCGAATTCCTCTTTCGTTCGGGCAGACGGCGAAGGGCTGAGGGCAGAGGGCACCGGGTCTCCGTTGCGCCTTGCTCCCTGCGCTTTGCCCTTGGCCGCTAAGCCAGCGCCACGGATTGCGCAGCGCGTCCTCGATGACATGACGCAAGCCGTCTCCCTGGTTGCGCTGATGCCCGATGACGTAGCGCTTCGAGAGATTCTCTACGTGAATGACCGTGTCGCTCACTGAAGGACTTCCGATAATATGAAAGGTACGACTATTATTGGACTCTGGTTTTCCACGATTCGACGATCTCCGAAAAAATATCGTCGAGTGATTTCGTGATACCCCAGCTCGGGAAATGTTTCTGCAGCTTGGAGAGATTGCTGATGTAGCAGATGTGGTCGCCTTCGCGGGCCTTGTCCACATACTCCCATTTCATCTTCTTACCAGTCAATTTTTCGACACGCTCAAAGGCTTCGAGAATGGAGCATGAGTTCCCGCGTCCGCCGCCGATGTTATAGACCTCCGCGCAGCGCGGCGATTTGATGAATTCCTCCGCGAATCGTGCCACGTCGTGCGAGTGGATGTTGTCCCGGACTTGTTTGCCTTTGTAACCGAACACGCGATACGTCGCCGTCCGTGACGTTCACTTTCACCAGATAGCTTAGGAAACCGTGCAGCTCCACGCCTGAATGACTCGGTCCTGTGAGGCAACCGCCGCGCAGGCAACACGTCGGGATGTTGAAATAGCGCCCGTATTCCTGAACGAAAATGTCGCCCGCGACTTTCGATGCGCCGAACAGCGAATGCTTCGATTGATCAATCGTGAAATCCTCGGCAATGCCGTCGCGGTAGCGATCATCATCGTAATCCCAGCGGGTGGGAAGCTCCTTCAATTTGATTCGATTTGGCGCATCGCCATAGACCTTGTTCGTTGAGAGATGCACGAACGGCGATTCCGGGACACGCCTGCCGGACGGATTCCAAAATGTTCAGCGTGCCGGCGGCATTCACATCGAAATCGTCAAAAGGCCGACTGGCGGCGAGATCATGACTCGGCTGGGCTGCAGTATGAATGATGGCCTGCGGCTTGAGTTTTCGCAGTAATTCAAGCGCCCCAGCGCGGTTTCGTATGTCGAGCTCGTGATGTGTGAAGTTCGGATATTCCTTAACGAGACGCTGCTGGTTCCAGCGCGTGTCGCCCTGTGGACCGAAGAAATCCGCGCGCATGTTGTTGTCCACGCCATGCACGCTCCAGCCCAGCGCATGGAAATGTTTGACCATTTCCGAGCCGATGAGTCCGTTGGAGCCGGTGACGAGTACGGTTTTCATTCAGTCAGTGAACGGCAGCGAAGCGGTTTATCAGGGAGCATAAGCGCGCAGCGCTTGGTTTCTGGCTGCTCGCGGAAGCCTGATAATCGAGATGCAGATTCAGTCCCGGTGTCAGCAGGACGGCTGGATGCGCGGTTGCGAATCACAGTTCTGCCGGAACTTTTCCGCAAGCCGCCCGGCTTGCTCGATTGCTTCAAGTTTCTCACGGAATGTTGTCTTCAAACCCATGCGCAAGACGTGACGCCGGGCTCCTTCAAAAGTGCAATCGGCCCACCCCGGATGGCTGTAAAGTTCGTCTTTGGTCATTCAATTGAATTTTCACGCAATTTGCGAATTTCGTCCAGCGCCTCAATGTCCGCCAAATCCTGGAGTCTTCCCGCGGATCGTTTCAACTCCAGCAGGGTATCGAGCCGGATGACCGGCGCTTTAAGGTCCGGTTCGAGATCCTGCCATGCCGCCTCGGCGAATTCTGTCTGGAAATCGAATGGCTCGTACACAAATACGTCGATCGGGGCGGTGCGATGAATGTCGCTCCAGAGTTTCAGTACCAGCATGTTCTTGTCGCGACGCCATCGCTCCCGCTCGCCGGGTTCGGCAAACTGCTCTGGAGTAACGGGGATCGACATTCGGAAGCCAATCGTTTCCAGCGCACGCAATCCTCTGATGATGTTGTCAGGCGCAAGTCCGATGACAAGGTCAACGTCATCCGTGGCGCGTTGGTAACCGTGCGCATTCACCGCAAGCCCGCCGACGATAAGGTATTGAACGTTGTTTTCGTTCAGCGCCCTGACGATGGCTTCAACACTGCGGACTTCCATGAGCTAAATCACGTCCGCAAACGTCCGTTCGGTCGCGCGGAAATACCACAACCCTGTGATGAGAATAAGAACCACTCCGCCGGCGGATATGGCCAATTCAGGCCAGTAGATAACGTTCTGCCCGCCAAGAATGCACCAGCGGAAACCATCGATAATACCAACCATCGGATTCAGCGAATACAGGAAGCGCCACGTTTCACCGTATTGAGCGGAAACGTTTGGGTAGCCCGCCGGTGAAATAAAAAAGCCAAATTGGACTACGAACGGTACGATAAATCGAAAATCGCGGTATTTGACCATCAGCGCAGCGATCCACAGGCCCACTCCGAGTGAGGCGGCGAATACCAGGATCACAAACAAAGGCAGGAACATTATGTTCGAAGCCGGCGAAAACCGATACCAGACCATCAAAGCTATCAAGAAAACCGCTGAGATTAAGAAATCCACGAAGCTGGTGATGACGCTGCTTGCCGGCACGACCAGTCGGGGAAAGTAAATCTTGGAAATGAGGTTGGAGTTACTCACGAGGCTGCTTCCACTTTCCGAAAGTGCCGTCGAAAAAAATTGCCACGGCAGAATTCCGCAAAACGCGAAAAGCGGGTAGGGGACATCTCCGGAGGGCATCTTGCCCAGTTTCCCAAATACCACCACGCTCACGAACGTCGTCAAAAGCGGACGCAGAAGCGACCATGCGACGCCCACAACGGTTTGCTTGTAGCGCACCAGCATGTCGCGCCAGGCAAGGAAATAGAAAAGTTCGCGATACTTCCAGAGATCGCGCCGGTACCTGGCGTTCAGTTCGGCCGGCTTCGATGATGAGTTCTTGCATAAAAAAGCTGAGAAGATCGCGCGCTGTTCACGAATGGTTTTTCGGACTGGGATTACTGCAAAACTTGGAGTTCAGCTGGTGCATGGCCTTGTCCCATTGCCTCATCGCCGACGTTTTGATTTCCGGGAGCAGGGACTGGGCGCGGCTTGCGGTTTCCCATCCCAGAACTGGTGCCAGCCAGGCATACTTGGGACGCAAGCGCGGCGCCTGCAATTCCCCGCCCAATGAGTTTCGCTAGCTTCTGTAACTCCTCAACAATATCCATGCGTACCTGGATAAAAATAGACAACCCAGTTCTGCAGGTATCTCACGCAGGCCGCACGCGAACGTTCCGTGTTTTCCAGCGACAGGAGATAACGGATATGCAACTGCATCGAGAGGAACTGTGACTCCAGCTTCTTATCTGAGCGATCCGACCTTGCTCAGGCTCGCTGAACTGGACATTCGATAATATGATTTCGCTTCCGGCACAAATCGAGTGCCTGCACTGGACAGGAGCACGCGTGAGAAGTATTCGCCATCATCGTCCAATGAGAGCCGTGTGTCCCACGCCCCCGCGGTTTCAGTCAGTTCGCGGCTGACCAGCCAGTTCGCGGGTTGCATGTGAAGGTTGTTTCCCATCTTCCGTAGCAGCCATTCCACAGGAGAAAGATTATTCCAGAGCGCTGTGGGAATGAACTTCGCCCTGGATGGCCGATACATGAACCAGGCCCATTCTGATGAGAGGAGATACGCTTCGTGTCGCACTGTTCTGCAAATTCCATTTGCGTTTCGATCTTGTCCGGCGCGAGCAAATCGTCCGCATCGAGCCACTGAATGTAATCACCTTTGGAGAGACTGAACGCTATATTTCTTGCGGCAGCAGCACCTTGGTTTGATTGAGTAACTACTTTGACCGTATCGGATTCAAACCGACGCGCCACTGCAAGCGTTCTATCTTTCGAGCCATCATCCACAATGATGATTTCTTTCCGCGGCCATGTTTGCGCCCGTGCCGACTGGATCGTATCGGTAATCCAAGCCTCGGCGTTATAGGCCGGGATAAGGATGGAAACGAGGGGCGTCATTCGCGGCAGAGGGCAGAAATCAGAGGACAGAGGACAGATACCAGATGACAGAGGTCAGAGGTCAGTCGCATAGTTCGGCTTCCACCAATTCGCACAGCAGGTGCCCGATGGTGATATGACATTCCTGAACGCGCGCTGTATTGGCTGAATTCACTACAATCGCGATGTCAACGGATTTTGCCAGCGCGCCGCCATCTTTACCAGCCAACCCAATCGTTTTGAGCTTTTGTTTCTTTGCTTGTTCCAGCCCGGCCAGAACGTTCGGCGAATTGCCGCTGGTGCTGATGCCAATGGCAATATCGTTCGCGCGGCCCAATGCCTCCACCTGCCTCGCAAAAACCCGTTCGAAACCATAGTCGTTTCCAATCGCGGTCAAAATCGAAGAATCAGTGGTCAGTGCAATAGCGGGCAAAGCCTGGCGCTCCATCACAAATCTGCCCACGAACTCGGCGGCGATATGCTGCGCGTCGGCGGCGCTGCCGCCGTTACCAAAAATCAAAAGCTTGCCGCCCGCTCGCAGGCAGTTGCAAATGGCCGAAGCGGCGTCAATGATCGCCTGTCCGCAATCTTCAGCAACCTTCATCCGCAACTCCGCCCCTTCCTGCATCACCGCGCGGACGTGACTTATTGCTTTTTCGGAATTCATAGAACTTTGGAAGCCAGGCAGGGATGGTGATTAACCGCCAAGCAAGGCCGTATAGGTTGTGGTTGTAATCGCCGCGACCTTGTCCCAGGAGTAGCGCCCGTTCGCAAACTGTTTAATCTCGCTGCGGTGCGCTTCGAGATTATTGAACAAGTCGCTTGCGAAATATCTGTTAATGACGCGAGCCAAATCCGTTGAATCCTGCGGGCGAAATACAAACCCCGTTTTGCCTTCCATAATTTCATCCTTCAATGAGCCTACGTCTGCCGCAATGACCGGCAGACCGAAGCTGTAACCCAGAAAAAGCACGCCGCTCTGGAAAATGTTTGTGTATGGCAAGACAAGAACATCAGCCGCTTTGAAGTATAGCTCTGTTTCTTCATCCGGAACGTATTCAACTCTGGAGATAATCCCGCCGGCGGCGCCCGCATTTTGAATTTCCTGCTGTATCTCACGGCAATAGTCTTCTGAGCCCTTGGGCCGGCCGACAATCAGCAGCCGATAGTCGCCTTTCTCTTTTTTCAGGTCCTTGAATGCGGCAATCAGGTATTCCAAACCTTTATAGGGCGCGATGTTTCCGAAAAACAAAAGCGTCTTGTCGCCCGCCTCAAGGCCCAGCCTCCGTTTGGCTTCCAAAGTCGTGAGCGCTGTGTTTGGAACCGTGTTATTAATCCCGAACGGAATCACGCCGACCTTGCGATCCGGCACGCCGAAGCCGGAAACCAATTCCTTCTTCATACCTTCAGTGTGAACGAAGATGTGATCGCTCAATTGGTAATGGACTCGCAGCGATACGCGGTTCAACCAGGAATCGTTGGAGTCCCGCTGGCCGGCGTTCACATTGTGCGCGGTGAAAACGATCTTCTTTCCAAGCAGCTTGTAATAGAGCATCAGCAGCGTGCGATCGAAGATTTCAAACTTGTTGTTCCACAAGATGTGAAACAGCTTTGATTCCGCGCCAGCCGCATAGCGTATCAGCCGGCAATAGTAAGCAATCACACGCGCGATCTTTTGGCCAAAGCTCGCGTCAATGCGTTGGTCGCCGCGCAGGTTAAGGACACGAATCAGCGGACAAGCATGCAATTCCGGACCGTCCACTTCGTCGCTTCCGATGAAATCGAACATCACGCCTTGCGATACCAGCGCGGAGGCCAGGCCAAGCGCGTATGGCTTGTCCCGCCCGGCAGTCAGCACGCTGACCCGTATGCCGCGCGCGACTTTGGCTGTGGCCTTGGGCCGGATGGATCCGACCGGGGCGACAACGTTTTCGCTGTCTTGCTGAACGGCTGGTTCCTTGGTCATCACTTCGATACGCTTACGCCCTTGCCACTGCGCTCGCGCTCTTCGGTGGAGACAACCGCAGTTGTTCCATCGTTGCGGCAAGTACCTCCTCCACAGTGATGGCGCGGATCGCCCGTTCGTTCCGGCCACGCTGGTAGAAGAATTCTTCAAGCAGGGGCGACACGATTTTGTGCTGGATGCCGTAATCGTGAATTTCCCAGGGGCTCGTGCAGGTGAACAGAGTCACGCACCGCGTTCCGGTTCCGAGGGCGAAATGCATTGGGAGACTGTCGCCGCCGACGAGGCAGCGATGGTTCCGCACGTCGCACAAATGTTCGAGCAATGTTGGCCGTTGTTGAAGAACGTTCACCGTCAAGCCCTGCGCTTCAAGCTCCTGTTTCAGCACGTCGTAATATGCCCAATTCTTCATCGGCCAAACCGGACCAGCTTCGGCCGCGATTGCCACATCGCCGGTCAAGCCCGTTTCAGTGGGTTCTGGCAGCAGGTAAGGTTCGCCTTCAAAGCGCAGGCCCAGCCCTTCAAAGATCAAATCCTGATACGTCCGCCGGTTGAGCAGCTTCAATCGGTCCGCCTGCTGCCGTCCGTGCGTGCTGATCAGACTCAGATCGAACCAGCGGCTCGAATTCTCCGTATAGCGAAGGGTGTCGTCGCTGTTCAGATACGCCCCGAACCAGTCTTTGCTTTTCCGCGATTTGAGATATTCGGCGACATCCGCAGTGTCTTCGAGATTGATAATCAAGTCGTAGTCGAGATCGGGTGCCATGCAGCGCTCTTCCCATGAATAACAGCGGACGTTTGGCAGCAACCCATCGAGCAGGACTTTGTTCTTGGCTGCGGTAATCCACATGACCTCGCCTTTGAAACGCCGCAACAATGGCGTCGTTCGCACCACATCGCCGGTGGCGCCGAGTTTGGCGATCAAAACGTTCATCTGATCAAAATTCTTCCTCGTTCTCGTCGTTATCGAAGAACTCACGCACGATCGAGCAATGCGTCACTGGAAAAACGGGAAATACTTCTTCGTGTATTTCAGTTGAGACGTGCGCACGCCGATCTTCCGGGCGGGGACTCCGGCGACAATTAAAAAAGGCTCCACGTCTTTGGTCACCACTGCATTGGACGCCACAACCGCTCCATGGCCAATTCTTACTCCCGGCAATATCGTCGCCCGTGAGGCAATCCAAAGGTAGTCTGTCGATCACCACATCATCGCTCCTCGAATCGTGAACGTCGGAGTTAGGGTCATGTTCCAACGTAAAGATTTCCCGGGCGATGTCCACGTTGTTGCCGATTGTGAGCGTCCCGATGTGGAAACGCTTGGCGGCATCGAGGATCATGCGGCAATGGCGGAATCAAAAACTTCCCGCTTGGACCTTTTCCCTGCGAGAACGTTTCGGCTCCTCGGCGGACGGAAATCCGCGCAACAAGGTGCGCCGAATCGCTCCCAACGTCAGAAGCGCGTTGATCTCCAGCACGTAATTCCTGCGTCCGCTGATGTGTTGTGCGGCCATCGTATCCAGAAACGCGGGGTTGAAAAATGCGGCGGCATCCGTCGCGCTCTGCAAAACAGCTTCCCTGACGAATTCGGCAAGCTCGTGGCGGAACCAGCTTCGATAGTGCAGATACTTGTGCAGGCCAACGATTCCAAAACTGGAACTGATGCGCTTGAGAAATGGCTCGAACGGGGATAACCGGTGAGGCAGTCCTTCATTGTTATAGTAATCCAATTTGAACGTTACTTTGGAAAACAACCGATTAATGGTCCTTAAAAGGTTTGTTGTTTCTCCAAGTAATCCCATATCCGTTGGAATCCTCGCGAGGTCCGGAGACTTGTTTTCGATTAAATGAATCGCTGGCATTGGCGAATTGCGCAGCGACGGCGGCATCCGGTACGCGAGACCAACAATCTGGTTGTCGAGATAGGGTGTTCGAAAGTTAAGTTGAGACCGGCACACAGCCGGACTGCCGTATATGTTCCACGGGATTTCCTGGAAAACCGCAGAGCTGACGGGATGGCGGTTTTCCGGTACCAAAGAGACGGAGTCCGTAATTCGCTGAAGATCTGCATGCACGAAATCCGGGGAGAACGGTACGGGTTTGAAGGTGGAAACGCCCCGGAGCACCTCACCGCCAAACGCTCCCGCAAGTCGCACGGCCGCGATCTGCCGCGCTTTCCGGTTGAGATAAATTTCATGTGTGCCGATTATTCCGAAGCAACCATCCGCAATAAAAACAGTCTTGTCCGCATGCGACACGAAATTTGTAAAGAAATCCTGCTGTATCCGGACGACGTCATGTTTCAAGCCACAAGTGTCTGCCACGCGTGCCGCGAGCCGCGCATCCAGCGTGGTGCCTTCGGCTCCGTCGAAGGTATAACAAACCTCCTTCCGCGAGGTATGCGGCCGGCAAGCCACCATCATTCTCGAATCCAGACCCGCTGTCAGCGAAATGCCAATCTTCGACTCAGATTCGAAATAGCGAGGGAGAATGTGGGCAAAAGTGCTCTGGAATTCTGATTCGAAGGCTTCAACGGGAAGTTCCGATTGCGATTCCCAGGTCTCGGGCAAAAAATACTTTCGTTTGCTGCACCCGCGATTCTCAAAAGTCCAGACCGATGCGCCGGGGAGCAACTGGATTCCTCGGAAGAGCGTCCGCGATTCGAGCGTGCATCCGAACTTTAGGAATTGCGCGACGCCTTCCAGATCGAATTCCCGTAAATCGGGGAGAACACGAAGGAGCGCCTTGGCCTCACCCGCAAAGTAGACCGCATCCTCTGTTTCGTGCCAGTAGATCCGTTCCACGCCATAGCGGTCATTGAAAAGGAATGCCTTTCCCAGCCGTTGATCGATGAGCAGGCCACTGAACAGGCCGTTCAACTTCTCGAAAAAACTCTCGCCGCGTTCTTCATACAGGTGAGGCAGGCAATCGCCGCCGCGCCCGGAGAATGAATGCCCGTTAGCTTTGAGCGCCGCCTTGGTTTCCGGATCAAAGAAACATTCACCTGAAAAGAGCAGAGCGATATCGCGCCGCTCGTTGAAAAAGACCTGATTTGCCGCAAATGAATTCTCCAGCGCCACCCAACCAGCATGGATTCCCATTTCGGGAACGGAATGTGTTCCCGAATCATAAAAGGATTCGTGCAGCATCGTTCCGAGCATTGCGGCAACAACGCTCTGACACTCGTCAGGCGGGCGATGACTGATGATACCTGCTATCCCGGGCATATTACTTTGTGTGGGCCAGAAGGATTGCGTGCGAGAATTCGATAAGTCTCAACGTTCGTGTTTCGTTGTGGACCGCTCTAACCAAGCTTTCCTTATTCTCTTGAGAGGTTCTCTGATCTCATTCGGAAGAGCCGCTTTCCAACCGCGATGTAAGCCACTCTTCAGCGCCACCTTGCCTCTTGCGCTAAGTGGGACGAAGTGGCGAGGGAGTTTGACTTCTTCAAACCCGCAATGACGCTTAAAATCCGAAAGTGAGCTTTGCCCCCAATATCCGTAAACCAAATAGGGCAATCCTTTATTGGCGCACAGCTTTACTGCATGGGCAATCAGGGCGTTGTTGATGGCTTTGTCTCTAAGTTTCAGTTTCGAAATAAACTGGCCGAGCAGTCCATAATTCCCCGCATTCCCCAACATGACGAATCCCGCCATTTCATTTCCGCAGTAGGCGCCGATCAGGTCCTCCCGGAAGAGGTAACGCGAAAACTGTTGCTTTATCGTCTCAAAATCCTTTCCGTAATGCCAAAAGCGCCGTCCCTGTCGAACAGGTGTTTCGTTGAATACCTCGGCCATCCCGCGTACGAATGCGTCATCGTATTTAGCCTCGCGCGTTTCTACTCCCGCCTTCTGGCTCTTCCGAACCATATTCCTCGTTGTTCCTTTAGCCTGCTTGTTCCACCAGTAATCGAAATCCTTAATTTTCAAAGCGGCGATGGATTCCCACTCCACGTGGTATGGATATTTCAATTCGATGTTTGGAAGACGTTGCCAGAATGTGAGCAGGTCAGAATTGAATCCCGAATTTGTCAGAGTGTTGATCACTGTTTCCACGTCTTTAATGTCCTCAAACCACTCATCTTCGAGAGCGACCGTTCGCAACAAGCCTCCCGTTACAGTAAAGGTTTGCCCGTCGATCTCGATGCATTGCTGCGTCGCGGGTTTTCCATCGATCAGCGTGTCTTTTGAAAATGGTTGTAAAGTCATGGGGAGCTATGAGTATGGTTAATCCGCGCAGTTTAGCAATTCACCTGAGAGTGAAGATGTGGAGTTTCCAGGGGTTGCGGTCAACCCGAGCCCGTCGGCTTCCGCCTCGCGGAACTAGCTAGGTCGGTTTGTTGCATTCGGGGCCGCCTCGGCCATTCCGCGCCGACATAAAAAGGCTGCCGACACGGCGGTGTTCTGAATCGTATTCCGGCTGATATTCGCGTTCGGTCACGTCCGCAAATCCGGCTTTCTCCAGCGCCTTTCGGGCAGTCTCCCCATCGTAGGCAAACAGGTGCTGACCAAACTGACGAAAATGGTAGTTTATGTGCTCCATTCGCGTTGTGCAGTCTGGAGGATGCCATGCGTACCTCTGGCACGCCTGAAAATAAGGCGCTTCAGGGCCAACGGTGTAATCTCTCACGGGCCATTCGGTGCCCGGCACGCTGAACGTGAGCACACCGCCTGGCTTCAGGATCCGGTGGCATTCGGCAAACAGGTGTGAAATTGGATCGGGATAATCAATGTGCTCAAAAAAATGTTCCGAGAAGATAAGCTCGCAGCAATTCGAGTCGAAGGGCAGGCCCCGGCGCAGATCAAGCGTTAAATCTCCACCCGGAAAAAGGTCCACGTTCAAGAAACCGGCTTTGCGGATTGGGCCGCACCCCAGATGCAATTTCGATGGCCTTGAAAGCGATTTTAAGCGTACCTGCAAAAGCCCTTTGCGGTGATAATATGAAATCAGACACTCGGTAACGAGATGCCGCCAGGCGGCGCGTTGTCCGCGGTGCATCAGTTTGCGACCGAGCGATAGTAGACCTTGTTTCATGGTGGTTCGGAACGAGCGCGTTAGCGGATGGATGCGGTCACAGGTTCTGGGCTTTTTGAAGACGCATTCCCAAGCGATCCTCGCATCCACTGCTCCAGCATCACCAGGCTGAAGAGCAGCTTGTGATTGTCCTGCCGTCTGGAACGATGATCTTCCATCAGTCTGCGCACCGGTGCCGGTTGAAGAAGGCCGTACATCCGCGAATTCTCGTCGAGCAGCAATTCCGGCAGGCGTCCTTCCACGGATTTGTGAAACCATCCATCCACGACATTGACCGCAAACCCGCGCTTCTTTCGATTGAGAATGCGTTGTGGCAGATAGCTCCTGCACACGCGACGATGCAGCCATTTGCGAGTGCCGCGCCGCACCTTGAAACTCGCGTCAAGTCTTTGGGCGTATTCCACCACCGTCCGGTCGAGATAGGGGACCCGCGCTTCGAGGCTGTGCGCCATCGAAAGCTTGTCCGCATACATCAGCAGTTCGTCCGGCAGTGAAGAACGGATTTCGAGCATCTGGAGTCCGCCCAGTTCGTCGGTGTGCTCCATTTGCGGCAGCAAGTCGCGCCAGTAACTCACCAGTTCGTGGCTCTGGCCGTTCGGCAACAGGCCGTCATGGAACAGGGCGTCCACGTTTTCACCCGGAACGAGCGAAAAGACATTTTGATAACGGGCAAGACGATCTTCGATGCCGAGGGAATGAACGCCGCGTTTCAGCGTTTCGTTGCGAGGTAATTGTCCAACGACTGCTCCAACCGCCGAGCGAACGCCTTTGGGCAGTCCGCGCCAGATGTCTCCGTAATGAACTCCCAAATGCCGTTTATAGCCGCCGAACAATTCATCGGGTCCCTGGCCAATCAGGACGACCTTCACGTCCTGCCTCGCGCGCTGGCAGACAAAATACATCGGCACGATGGACGAGGCCGCCACCGGTTCTTCGAGATACTCGACAATCTTCGGAAGAGATCGCTCAAACTCCGCCTGATCAAGCTGCACGGTCACGTGTCGCGCATGCAACAGAGAAGCTGATTCGGCGGCATCGGCGAGCTCGTCATCCTCGAAGCTCTCTCCATACCCGATGGTATACGCCGGCCAGGGGCCGCCTTGTTCGTTCATCAACGCGAGCAGCAATCCGGAATCGAGGCCGCCGCTTAAAAGAACTCCAACGGGAACGTCGCTGAGCAGATGACGTTTCACAGCACTGCGATAAAGCTCCAGCAATTCTTCTGTGGCGGCTTTCTCCTCTTTTGGTGTCGAGAAGGGGACGGGCGCGTAATTGTACCAGCGTTGTTCGCGGCACTTGCCGTTTTCAACAATGAGCATCGTCCCGGGCGCGAGCTTGCGAATTCCTTTGAAAATGGTCAGCGGCGAGGGCGTGTAGCGGAAGCGCAGGAACAAGTTTGCCGCAACAGGATCGACTTCCGGCCGAGATTTGTCCGCCGCGATGACCGGGCGAATTTCAGAGCCGAAAGTCAGACGCCCATTCGCGAGCTTGTAGTAAATCAACTTGATCCCCATGGCGTCGCGCGCGACGACCAGCCGTTTCTTCTGCACGTCCCAAATTGCAAGGCCAAACATCCCGTTCAGATGATTCAGCACGTCTGGTCCCCATTGTTTATAGCCGTGAACGATCACCTCGGTATCAGAGTTCGTGCGGAACTGATGACCCTTGGCTTCCAATTCAGGTCGCAATTCCTTGTAGTTGTAAATCTCGCCATTGAAAACGACCCAGACGGTTTCTTCGGCGTCGGACATGGGCTGATGGCCGCCGCCCAGATCGATGATTGAAAGCCGGCGAAAGCCAAATCCGAGCGGGCCATCAAAGAAATAGCCTTCGTCATCCGGTCCACGATGAACCATCGTGCCCGTCATGCGCCGGACCGTTTCCGGATACACCGGCTCGTCGGAAGCGAAATTAAACTGGCCGCAAATGCCGCACATGGTTCAGAGGACTGAGGACTGAGGACTGAGAACGGAAGACGGAAAACTGAGAACCGAGGGCTGTCAGCTGTCTTTCGTATAGAATTTCTCCGGCTTGGCCATCATGCTTCCGAGCATCTGGCCAATCCGCGAGCACGTTTCCAACATTGATTTGTGCTCGGTTTCCGAAATGTAACGACAAGCCAATGAGGTATCCAGCCAATGCTGGGTTTCGGCCTGTTCGCCATCGGCGTCAGATAATTTGCTGATGAAATGAGCAGCATAGCGTCGTTTCTGCCAGGCTTCCGAAACATTCGCGCCAATGGATCTTGATGAGCGGCGAATTTGGTCCGTCAACGAATAACGTTCCTCCGGTGGAAATGATTTCGTGGCCCTGAAAATTGTTTGCTGCAGTTCGAAGGCCATTTGATACACGTTGAGCTCCCTGAAACTATTGATTCGTTTGTCCATCAGTTGCGGTTGCGTTTGCCGGTATTTCCAATTCCGACTTTTTGCGGTTGTTCCGCTCTCCGCCTTCTGCCCTCTGACTTCTGATTTCTGGCCTCTCTCGCATAAAATGCGAGGGCCCGGAACATCTGCGATTGCGCCCGGCGATGCATCGGAACGTTGTGCCGGTCGCGTAATCAGTTGCCAGCCGTTTGTTTCAGCGCTTTCGCCAGGAATCTGCTTGCCCGCAAGGCGAGTTCGTTACGCGCTAGAACATTGTCTCTAAACTCGGATAGACCGCGTCGTAGCGCAACAGATGTGTTGTATTTCAAGCCCGGCGAATATGTTACAGTCGGTCGTATAGGATCGATTTCTACTTGGATTGTGAAAGTTTGTTTTCCACCTGCGTGGATGCCCAAACGAACGGAATGGTCCTTGTGCGTGAACGCAGTTTCCTTGCCGTTGACTGTCGCGCGCCGAACTCGCGTTGTTTCAGGAATTCTCCTGGAGAGGTGGTATTCAGAAGAGGAATCACTTCCGTGCTCCAGCTTGAACGTATCAGTGAAAAACCGAATGGCGTAGCTATTCTGGCCTGTATCACGCCGTAAATGTGTTCTGATGACAGTTTCGATCAGAGGTTCCCATTTTATATCTGGACGTAATCTTAACAACTTTGACGCGAACCTCTCTGCTCCGACGGGACCATCTTTGAAGAATTCATGATGTTCAACCAGAATTGCTGGTTTACCCAAGAAGAGGGCCATCGCAAATGCGGACATGTCACTCCAATAATGCCTCTTGAAGACAGGGAAACCGAAAAAGGAATCCTGCGCCGGAAGGAGCAGGTCCGCACCGCGAATTTGAGGCGATGAGAGATCCCGGGGCATACAGGCAGTGCACACTAAAGCAATGAATTGTCGACTATCGGCGAAGGCGCGGATACCTTGAAGAGAATACTCTTCCTGGGGACAAACCATCAGCGGTGCATTTGTGAGTCCCACGCGGCTGCGGTGCAGGTCCATGCGCTGTGTTGCCAGAAAATTCCGGTGTAGAAGGTTCTCGTAATCATCGGACCGGAATTCTCGTTTGGTGTGGTCACACCCATGTGCGCAAACGCTGAAACAGTCCGCATAGTTCGCGAACATTTGAGCCTGTTTTCGCGTAGTGCGCCAATGGTTCCAAGGAATAAAGGCTAAAGTAACATGGTACCGGTGTCCGCGGGCCGATTCGAGCAATCGTCGGAAGTCGATGAAGCCGTAATGTCTTTTCAGCAATGGATCATCAATAACGATCCCAGCGCCGATCCAAGGGTTGTGCCAGCAACGTTCCCCAAAAGCGAACCGCAGAAAAATGATGGCGGGAACATATTCCTCAATCGCATCTTCGAACTCCTTTTCTGCGGCCAGCGGCTTCGAAACATCGAATACCCGTTCGGTGCTCCAAACAAACACGTTTGCCCTACCCACTCGCACATGGACAAACGACGGTGCTTGATCCAGTGTCATTATGACTTCCACACCGGTTATCGGGCAAATGTTCAGTCCCATGCCTTGGGTCTGTTTCCTTGGATAATAGTAGGATGAGATCTCTCTGCTAAATCTGCACCCCTCCTTGGGGAAAGCAACGCCAGTCGCACAACCGGCAGGCTCGCTCTTCTGCACGGCACCGTTGGTCAATCCCCGCAGCAACCTATTGACAGACTGGTCAACGGCTGTCGCTAGAAGCAACACCGTAGTGAAACGATTGCCAAGGAGTGTAACGATTTCATTTAACTCCTCTGGCTTGCATTTGTCCTTCAGGCTGGTGACATCTAATACCACGTCCGCATCCCCTGTCGCCAACGCCTCTCCCATTGCAACCGCCAAAGAGTGGCAACTTCGAACATCAAAAAATTCCACTGCAATCCCAAAGCACTTTGCTAAATCGCGAAGGTGCACGAGATCCGTGACCAATGTTGTATGATAAAATATCTTCACACTTTCCGCAGCCTACTTTTTGTGAGTGACATGGAAAACCGGATGGACATTTCCCTCATGGTGCTGCTACAACTCAAATGGCATTGTTATCACTTTGCCATCCATACCAAACGTCAGGCTAAACAGCGAAGAGATCATGTCCCTTCAAGACGAAGTTTTGCTGGAGGAAGAACAAACACGGGAGTGTGTAGTTAACGCAAATTGGCAATCTCAGGCCGCAGACCGCGAAGGTTGTTAACCGAAACCTTCGAGCATTTGTATTATCCAAACCATCCGCAATGCCAGCGTGGCGGCTCGTTTGCGTTAACTACATACTCCCGAAAAAACATCTCTGTCAGTCGATGCTCAAATCCTTTCTGGGGATGCGCGGCAATAGGCCGCTAGGAACGCGCCCATTCCAGCAAGATCGATCCCTGGTTTGATGAGACGTGCCACGTTTCCTTTTAGTGAGTGCGAAAGCAAAGGGTAGTAGATGGGATCGTGAGCACTGTAAGTAAAGACGCGGTGGGGTGACAAACCCGAGCAGTCAAGCAATTTCCGGAATGAACGCCCAGTGTAGGAAATGCAGTGCATTGGAGGAAATAACTGTCCGTATTTCAAAGGTTCGCTCTGGAACATTTGCCGCAACCTCGAGAAAATTCCATTCTGGTGCGACGCATCCACATATAAAACACCGCCCTCAGCTAATCTCTTTGTTGCGCTCCGCAACATGGCGATGGGTCGATGGCATAAATGAACTATCGCTTTAATATGTACAAAATCGAAAGACTCTGTAATATCGAGATTCTCCAGCTTGCCGACTCTTACATCCAGCCCATGCTGCCTCGCTACGGCGGCTGAACTCTCATCGACCTCGGTTCCCAAGACATTTAATCCAATCAGCTTACCCGCATGGGCATAAAGGCCGTTACCACAGCCAACATCCAACATCGACTTTGGGCGGAATCCCGTGAGCACCTCGCAAGACAGTAACTTCCGCTCAAGGCTACGTTTGATCAAGCTGAGATACGCGTCGTATTCCCTGCTATATTGCTGGGTCCACCAATAGTTGTTGAAAAGGGTCTGAGTGGCTACTTGCGGCTCTAGGGGATCAACATAGTGCACCCCACACTCACTGCAACAAAGAAACGAGTAGACCGATCCTTTTCGCATCAATCTTGACGCTCTGCTGCCACATACTGGACATACCGTGCTCTCAGTTGATTGGCTCACGGGTATTTTAGTGTGCCCGAATTAAAACGGGGGGAGGATAATCTGTTTCGTGGCTGTGATTCTGTCAGCGATTAGTTGATAGCAGATAACTGCATGCAACATGGCCGAAACGCCTTCATTGTAATGGAAATTCCACGGACTAGCGACTCGCGCCGATTCAAAAATGGTTCCCATCGAGATTTGACGTAGTAACAGTTGTGACTTTCTGATCGGGTGAAAGCGGGACCAAGCGGCTGAGAAACTCTGAATAACTCGCGCTGCCGGAAAGCGGCACTCCGCATCGGGCCACGACTCTGGCCGGGTTTCCTTGGGCGAAACAATTGGCTGGGATACTCGCGGATACGATGCTTCCAGCAGCTACGACGGCACCTGTCCCAATCCGGACGTTCGGCAGAATGATTACGCCAGGGCCTACAAAGGCGTAATCCTCGATTATGACGGTCGGCCCGTCGGCTGCGGCGTGCTCCATCCCTCGAAAATGGCCAATAATGGTCACTCGCATCCCGATGTTCGTGTGATCGCCAATCCGTACGAGCCATGGGAACGCCGTTTCAATCACCGTATCGTATCCGATGGAAACGTTGTAGCCGAGTTGTATTCCTCTCCAACGATGCAAACGCACGCGAATTGCGTCCGGGGCCATGCGGGCCACGATCTGCATAATGCGATTGAGAATGGCCCGACTCAAACGCTCGTGTGATGGTAACAAGGGCGGATTCTTTCGGCCGGATTCAAACCGGAAGTTCGGCTCAGCCAGCTCCGGTCGTGGTTCCTCTGGTATCTCGGCAGGTTCGCCTTCTCGTAACGCAGATCGTTCTTGGAGACGGGCGATTTGAGCAGCCAATGCAAAAGTATTCTGATGTTCCAACAAATCGCCGATTGGAAGTCGAACCTTGAATTGATTCTCGATCAGGCAAGCAACTTCGACCAATCTCAACGAATCCATCGGCATCAGCCCGCCCTGCTGATCGCCGATCGCCATCGTGCGCAGTTTTTGTTCGATGGCGGTCACGCTTGTTACCCCGGAGGCAGGGATAGGGTCACTGAGAATTTCGGTCTCAAGCGTAGATTTTTCGTTCAACATCTGCCGAAGCATTTGGCGATCTACTTTGCCATTTGGAGTTTGCGGCAACGATGCGAGGCAAACAATGCGTTCCGGTACCATGAACGCTGGCAGCCACTCCAGCAGTTGGCTTCGAAACGCCTCCACGTCGAATGCCGAATTCTGCTTTGGCACAATGAACAACGCCAAAGAATGATCTTGGCCGCGCGGAGCGGCTTCGACCACGTAGCGGTTAATGTTCTCTGACTGCTCCAGCACGCGTTCGATCTCGCTCAAGTCCACCCGAAATCCGCGGACTTTCATTTGCTGGTCTCGTCGCCCAAGCAGCATGACGTTTCCATCCGGCTGGTAGCGACCATAGTCACCCGTGCGATAAAGCAGGTCCTCTGGATCGTTTGAGAAGGGGTTCGGAATCACACTGACGGAAGAACGGCCGCTGATGTCTTCGACCTTGGCTGCCCGATGTGGTGTGCGAACACAAATTTCGCCCGTTTCGCCGGAGTCGCAAAGGTGGTTGCCGCCGTTGAGCACGAGTAGTTGCACGCCCTCGATGCCTTGTCCAATAGGAACCGGAGAATTGTCTTCCAGCCTGGAGACGACCTCGTTCGAGGAACGGGCCTTGATATGGTAAACGCTCATGACCTGAGGAGTCTCGGTTGCGCCGTAGCAATTCACGACTGTGGCATTGGGCGCGATTGCTTGGAATCTGTCCACCAGTCTGGGCATTAATGGTTCCCCACCAAAAAAAGCTAGACGAATGCGCGGCAAACAAGGGGTAAGTTCGGACTGAGGTATATTCAGCAGTAGATGACACAAACTCGGCGTGAGATGCATGAGGGTGATTCCCGCATCCCGAAGCCAGCTGTAGAGCGCGCCGGGGACTTTGTAAACATCATCCGGCGGAAAGCAAGCGGCGCATCCAGCCCAAAGTGGCATTAGCACGTCTCGCAGCAACGGATCGTGGGCGAGCCCACTCAGCACGCTTACCCGATCCGCTGCCGAAATCTCAAAGGTCTCGCATTGCCAGTGGAAAAAGTGAGAAACCGGACCATGATTTCCCCAGACTGCCTTGGGAACTCCTGTTGTCCCTGACGTAAACGCAACGTACATCCGCGAGCTGGAGTGGATGGACGGCGCAGCAAGATGGCGATTCATCTTGGAGGTTGGAGAAGTTCCGTTCAGCAAACGGGTGCTGTCCAACCAGAAGCCGGAACCGCGCGGCTTTAGAAAATCCGAAAACAATTCCTTGGCGCGGAAGTCTTCGGCGGCATTAAGGATCCCGGCGGGACGCGCATAATTAGGGTATTCCGCGATGCGTCGACGTGGATACTTCGGATCGATGATATGAAACGCACAACCAGATTTAAGGGCCGCGAGGAGCGCAATAGTCAGGCGCGGGCTCCGGTCGCTGTAAATCGACAGAAGCCGGCTCGGCTGCTGATCTAGAAACTCCCTCGCTCTTTCGGCCAACAGGTCACTCTCGACGTCAAACTCTGCGTAGGTCAGCGCTGCTGTGGTCGAGATGGCACTAAGTGCCTCCGGTTGCCGGGCCACGTGCTTTTGGAACTGTTCCAAGACGCTGCCATTCCACCCGCCGGCCAAAGGCGCCGAAGGATCGACGACTGCCCCAATCAAACGTTCGGCGGCCTGAGACTCTGCCTGCTCTTTAAGATCAGCACTCGACATTGCAATACGGGTCAACGTTTGGATTGATTTGTCGCGAGGCTGTGCGCTGGTCAGCAACTTTCGGCATTGGCGTGCGTTGTCGTTCTCGCAAATAGAACGCGAGATTTCGGAACATCTGTGATTGAGCCCAGCGATGCATAGGAACATTATCCCAGCCGAGCAGCAGTTGCCGAGACCGGAAAGAGCCGTCCGGCTTGATCCAGTCTTTCAAAATTCCAGAAACCACCGTTTCCAACTTCGCATCTAATTCCGGAAACCGGTCCCGCAGCAGGACGCATAAGTTGATACATTCGGCGCAATCGTACAGCTCACGTTTGTACACTGTCAGGCGCGGTGCTTTGGAAAAGGGTTTCGGCAGACCGTCTTCGGCAAAGAGGTTCTTCAAGTAATACTCGACGCCGCGTTCCAGCGCGGCAAGAATCCGCTGCGCAACTTCCGCCTTCCGCCCTCTGCCTTCCGCCCTCTGTCCTCTGTCCTCCACTCCGTGCTCTCCACCCTCCGCTCTCTGCTCTGCGCCCTCCACCCTCCGCTCTCCGCTCTCCGCGCTTGGCTCTCTTAGCTGCAAATAGACCTTGGCGAGCGCTTTCATCACAAAACACGTGTGAAAGTGGTCCACAAAATCGCGCACGCCGTCCAAAGCGTAAAACCAGGAGCCGTCAGGATTTTGGTTTTCGAGAACGAAGTTCACGTTGCGGTCGGCGAATCGTTGATACTCGTCATTGCTAAGAAATTTCGAAGCGCTGGTGAGAAGAAGGCCGCGGTAAGCCGCCGAGTTAATCACGCCGCCTTTGTCGTATGGAGTATAAGAACAGGTGCTCGCGGTCTCCGAAACTTTGAAATCCTTGATGTCGGTGGTCGCATGGAGGGCAATGGACTCTAATATCCCCTTCCACTCCCCGAGCCTTTCCGGAGGGCAGAGGGCAGAGGGCGGAGGGCGGAGGGCGGAGGGCAGACCGCCGCCATTACAAAGTCGGTAAACTTGCAGAAAGGCTTCAAAGACGTAAGGCGTGGTCGTAATCAGCGGCGTTTGCGCCTTGATGGTGCCGTTGCGCGTTACCCAGTCGAACGGGTACCCCCAGCAATATTCCTTGAAATCAGGACAGCGTGATTTCTTCAGTTCATCCAGAAAGTGAATCGCTCTCTTCAGGTGCGCCGGCTCGCCCGTGGCTTCATAAAGGAACGCGAATCCCATCGCGTAATGCGCATCGGCAATGGGGAAACGCGTCGGGCGGTGGAACAGCCTGCGTCCTGCGGGAAGCACAGCCTCACAGAAAATCATCGGTGCCACCGCGGCAGTTCCCAGCAACTTATTCCGGTAATACAGCGCCTTCGCCCGCCCGCCAATCGGTCCCGCAAAGAAGCTCTGATGGTCCCGGGACGTTTCCCCGTACGCATGAAGCCATCGGGTGAACCGTTCGAGCGCGGCAGAAACTCTGCTCACCGGAGCTTCGGCAGGAGTCGACTCTTGAATCATCTCTTTTTCTGGGTGGCGGACGCCGCGCTGCGGCGTCCGATCGTTGACTTATCGGCTCGGCGCAGCGCGCCGAGCCCCACCATCTCTTGCAGGCTCAGCGGAGCGCCCGCGCCTCGCCCTTTGCTCCCTGCTCTTTGCTCTCTGCCGCTTCGCTCGTCGCGAGCGCAAAGTTGTCCACCTTTTTCAGTTTCACAAGTGAACGTAAAATGGCGCGCAGCTTCTTCATCTGTTCACGTCGATGAAAGCGCATCAACTCGGCCGAAACGGGCCGATCGATCCGGCGAATTGCTGCGGAAGAATATCCCGCCAGCAAGGCCAACCCTCCGAAAATCACCGGTTGTTTGACGCTGCGATAGGCAAAACGAAAGAGCTGCCAGATGGGCGAATTGCCAAGGTAATAATCCTTTTCGCCATAGGAGTAAAGTGCAGTCAATTGGCTTCGCCCCGCAGTACCCATTGAACGATGATGATGATAGCGCATTTCGGCGAATGAACGGACGTTCCATCCTTTCATTCGTGCAGTCATGACAGCAATCCAATCGACGCCACCAGCGGGATTGGGAACATAGCCGCCGATCTCCTGCCAGCACTTTCGGCGAAAAATTGACACGGTCCCGCAACATAGTTTTCTCCTTCGAAACTGTCTCGTGTGGAATCGTAGCCGCCGTCCTGCGTAAAAGGCGTTCCGCAACGCCAAGGCGGGGATCTTCGGAAAATTTCTGCATCAGGAACTCCATGTAATTCCGCTCAAATGAGGTGTCAGCATCCAGATTGCCCAACACATCAAAATCCAGGTGCCGCATCCGCTCAAATGCAGCATTTACCGAATTTGCCTTGGCTGCAAAACTTCGAACCTCCCGCTTCGGATTATGAACTACGCCGATCCACGAGAACCGCCTTCGCATAATCATCGGCAATTTGCCCCGTGCGGTCAGTCGAACCATCGTCCACGATGACCCAGCGTTCGGGGAGGCGCGTCTGAGCAATCATTGACTCAAGAGTCTTGCCGATGAACGTCTCCTCGTTTCTTGCGGGGCTGATGAGAACGTATTTCATTGGGAGGCTAAGTGCTCAGGGCGGAGGGCAAGGTCGGACGGAGGGCAGTAGGATCAGCGGTCAGAGGACGGAAGGCTGAGGACTGACTGCAGGCCGAGAACTGAGAACGGAGGACTGAGGACTGACCTCTCGCGGATAAATCTGGGCGAAAATTTCGTCCATGATGCGCGCGGTCAAGAGTATCTCGCGGTACGGAATCGGCGGCGCACTGCTGCTCCGGATGCTTTCATAAAACCGCTGAATCAATTCCTTCATTCCCGCATCCTGATACAGCCGCTTGCGCAGAAAATTGAAAACATTCCTGCGGCCATTTCTGAAATGTTCGCGGGCGGCCTTCATTGGCGGAATGAAGTAAGTGAGATAGCTCTTGTAGGAACGCTGTCTTCTGACGAATCAAACTTCCGCTCGCGTGATCCACAACCATGGAATTCTTGGGACCGCAAATGCGCAGCATGGTTCAATCCCGGTTTGAGCTGAGTGGAAAAACAGAAGAACGCGGTCGTGCCGGACTTGATCGCGCATCAGCACGCGCAATTCATCCAGGATTTCCTCGCCACCCAGCTTCTGCAATTGCGCGCTTTGATGACCGCGAGCAGCAACTTCAACTTCGTCGTCCAGAAATTCCGCCAATTTGGCGATACCATGGCTCATGACATTGTGGAGCAATTGCCCAGGCAATTGACGCACCCAATGGCTACGGCTTCCCAGAATTGGTCCTACGTAACTCATATCAGATAAATCATAGGACCAGTGACTTTCGAGATGGATGGGTTTTCCACCAAGGAAGCCCTCAGCTACCAACCGACGCATTTCCAACATCTCCATCGTGAACTGATAATTATGCCCCGCAGTGATCCTTAAGTGTCGGCGTTCGGCCAATGCGATCAACGCCTCCGCCTCTTCCGCTGTGACGGTGAACGGCTTTTCCAGATAAACATGGCTGCCGAATTCCAGGCATTGCTTCGCCAGCGCAAAATGGCTTTGTGGTGGCGTGGTGATGTGAACCACATCGGGTGCGGCTGCCTTCAGCATTTCCTGAGCGTCCGAAAAACATTTTGAGATCTTGAAGCGCTCGGCGAGTTGCTGGCCATCAGTAATTCCCGGTCGCAGACGGCGACGATTTCACAGTCCGCGATTCGATGAATCGCCTGAACGTGTTGATCAGCGATCTTGCCGCAACCGATGATGGCAATCTTCAGCATCTCCTCCGTGATTCGCTCTTGGCTCTCTACGCTTTCCTCTTTGCTCCTTGCCCTCCCTCTTCGCCCTCCGCCCTCTGTCCTCTCTCTTCGCTCTTTGCCCTTACCCCTTTGCTCTTCCCCCTTCCCCCTCGAACTGCCCCAGAAACGCATCCATCGCATCCCGCATGTTCACCCGCGGTTTCCAGCCCAAACGGTCCTTCAATTTCTGGTTCGAGTATCGGTTTCCTTTCCATTCCGCGGCGGCGCGGCGGCGATTGAATGCGGATGGAAGCTGGCCTTTTGATTTCTCGGAATACCTCTCCCAAAGGCGGCAAAGGCCGTAGGCAACAGGGTAGGGCAGAGGCACCGATCTGAATCCGCGGACCTGGCGTTTGTAGGCACGCACGAACTGTCGGCTCGTCGGCAAATCATCATCAACCACGTTGAAGGTTTCGCCCTCAGCTTCAGGCTTCAGTCCCGCAAGAACAATCGCTTCGGCGCAATTGTCCACGAAAGTCAGGGGATCTGATTCGAGCCACCCAGATGGAGGAAGAAACCAAACGTATCGATCCCGATTCGGCCGCTCAGAGATTTTTTGCCCGGACCGAATACCGCGCCGGGACGGATAATCGCATAAGGCAGGCCGCGTTTTTCGCCGTACTCCTTCACAATTTCCTCCTGCTTCAATTTGCCGAAGCAATAGGCATCATACCGTTCCTGAGGCGCGTCCTCCAGCGGACAGGTTTCATCCAGCAGCGCGCCGCGTTTCAAATTCAAATTGGAATAGACCGCAAAGGAACTCACGTTGACAAACCGCTTCGGCTGGCCGTGTTCGAGGAATGCGTCCATCAGGTTGCGGGTTGTGAGCGACGGAATTCATGAACGCGCCGGCGAACGATTTGTCGAATCCGGCGGCGAGGTGATAAATGATGGTCGTCCCTTCGACGCCCTAAGGCAGTCATCGTGAGAGAGCAAATCGCCAGCAACCAATTCGACCGTGTCCTCCGCTCTAAATCGCTTGAGCACGGCATTGAGGCGTTCGAGGCTTGCTCGATGGCCGCACGAAACAACGAAGATTCTTGAAGCCCAATTCCAGTAATACCTGCACCACTCCGCTCCAATGAAACCGTTGGAGCCAGTGATCAGAATACGGTCCTTTTTGGAGGCGATGTGGACTGGATTCATCTACCGCTTAATTTGACGACAGTGACAAACTGCTTATCGAACGCGCTTACGCAAATGCAATCGAGACGGCGGAACCAGCGGGACTTTCGCCCCGAACTTTGCAGCGGGTGCGGATAGGTGAATTCGGTGTAGCCGGGCATGGCGGTGCCGCTGAAATAGTCGCGATTCAATTGAACGAAGGATGAGCTATGGCGATTTCACCAAAGTTCATCGGCGCATTAACCGTGTTGCCCCAATAATAGACCGGCACACTGCCCCACTTGGCAGTTGGATACAGCGGGTCTTGCCCCGGCAGAAGCCACCACGCCGCAACCTGGTTGTTGGGTACCGACATATTGAGTCGCTGCATTCGTGCGATCAATCACCAGCCCCGGCCCTCCGCCTCCTGTATTGCGATAATAAGCAAGGAACACGTTGTTATTGTAAAAACCACTGCCCATGCGCTCCACCGTGTTCGAGAAGCAGCCGCCGTGCCGCCACGCAACAGCAAATTCCACGCGCTACCCTGCTTCTCTGTGAGTGTGAAATAGTTGTGAGAGAACTCCACTTGCAGGCACCATTGGTCGGATCAGATTTCGTTATTAACTGTTCCGTAAGGCTCCGCTCCGTGAACAGCCGCAGAATAATTGGTCGAGAATATTGTATCTGAAAACAATCCTCGCACCCCAATAACCGTCAATAGCAGGTGCGCCCACGTCTATCTGTCCCGCGTGAAAGACGCAATCCTCGATGTAAACCGCCTTTGCTGTTCCCCACGACATGGGATTGTTCCAGTTGGCATTGTCCTGAATTCTGAAAAACCCTCCGCTGTAACCCGCGCTGCTATCCATCTCGCAATGGTCAATCAAACCATACGGGCCTTCTCCCGCCGCCATGGAGGGTTGAGAAACCCAACTGCCCATGAAGAGCCGTCACCATTGCTATGATTGAATTTGATGTTGGTAAGCCGGAATGTGTTCGACGCCCGAACCAAAAATGCCAAACAGTGCGTTTGCAGACCTCCACGGCTGGAAGATGAAATCCCTCACGGTAATCAACTTGTTTGTTGTGGGGACTCACAGAAATGCCGAACCCGCTGGTAGTGGTGCTTGAAATCGTCGGTCGGCTGAATGCACTCACTCCCTGAAATGTGAAGGTATGACCGATTGGAAGAGTCACCGGTCCGCTCCAAGTATAACTGGCTCCCGGACTGCCAACCGTCATCACCCAATCATCCTGGTTTTTGCGAGAAACGTAAGCACAAGCATTGGTCGTGTCTGAATAGCTGCCGTCCGTGCTGATGGTTTTGGTGCTGTCGTTCGCGGTGAAGGCGAAGCCGCCCGTAACAGATGACATCAGCAGCAAGCTTGGCAGAAAAGGTTTCATTTCAGTCAAAATAGCAACTTTGTCTAGCAGGTCAAATGCCGAGGTTCTCATTACCTTCCTTGGAGACCAAAGTTATCCGACTTGGAGTCATGAAGATAGTGCCGTAAGTCACCCGCTTCGCACATGCAAATTCGTCTTCCTTGAAACTGCTCTTCCCGAACCGCTGCTCGAGGCCACGTTTGTGGCATAATCGATTGACGATGATGTAAAAAACAAACCATAAAGGATGCAATGCACTTAAAGTCGCTTCCGTCCAGTTGCAGGCTAATAATGGCGGTGAAAAACCCGAGCTTCAGAGTCGGCCGAGTTCAAAATTCGTCAGCAGGTCTTTTTTGATTTTCCAGAAGGTCGCCATCATGAAGCAAATCAAATTCCGAGGCCGATAATTCCCAAATTCAAATAGGTTTCCAAAAACCATTATGCGCCTGGTTTGGGTGCCACCAGTATCTATCCCATAGAATTTTCAGCCTGATCACCCAGCCAGAAACTCTCAAATCCCGCGCCAAGATTTATTGGGTTAATTGGGATATGCAGCGCACATCGTGCCATACAAAAGTTCTGTCAGTCAACGTGGGGTCTTTGCCGAGACATCAAGGAATGTTCCATAGATTCCAAAAACCAATTGAACGATACAACAAAAGACCACGGCAAAAATCAATAGGTTCCAACGTATCTTTTGCTGACCCATCGCTGACCGAAAAGACCAAAATCAAAATGCCAAGCAGCACCGAAATCAGACACGCCGAGCTTTGCGCCATATAGAGAGCCACCCAATTAAGTACAGGAAAGCGCACAGTTAGCAGCAATTCAATGCGCCGCGACTTCTCTTGTTCACGTTGCCAAATCTTGAGCAGATGCCAGAAGAAAAAAGAGGCCGGCAATGAGACATAGAAATCCCAACTCGCCCTTATTCGTGGTGACTCCAATATTAATAGCCGCGCCCCACTCGGAAAATCCCCGTCCCCACTGAGGATAATATTTGATGAAGAACACCGAGCGGGGACGAGGACATAAGCACAGCGTTTTATCAAACGAATAGTCGCTTCCTGAGGATCGGGTTCAGTGAAAGAGGACAAGCACCATTACGGGATGTCCTAGGACTTCTATCCGACGCTTGAATGCAACGAACGGGAAATTGAGCAGACTATGGAAACGAAGCAGTAAACAAAAAATATCGTCAACCATTGGTTTTTACGGATCACGTCGCTAAGTCGAAGCCGTCGCTGTCTTAAAACTGTACACTCCTGCCGCAATTAGTCCGAAGAAGACGAGACGATCAATTGGGCTTCCCTCTTCCAGCGAAACAGCCCCCACATTCAACCCGAAAATCGCTAGCCATCCGGAAAAAAACCGGGAACAGATGATTAACATCCAAATAAGCGGAATCCATAACGCGCCGGTCACATTCGGTTTCTCACGAAAGTCACGTCGAAACAGCCAGATGACGAAGCCAATCGTTAGGAGAAGTGCTAATTGTTTCGGCATCCTGTAGAACTATTTTCAGGGTTGAATTGCTTGTTACACTTTACCGCCAGCGGATAACGCGGCGAATCAGTTTCTTTCAGCCTTTAAAGCTGACGACTCATGCGTGAGCGAAATTATTGATCGTCCATCATTGGGTTGTCTCATCAAAATACAGTTTGCCATGCACCACCAGGCCAGTTGGAACAGTCACACTTCATCTTTTGTATTTTGCAAACAGTTGACTTCAGGAAGGTACAACTGATCACAGAGCTGTCACAAGGCCAACCGGGCCCCCATGGCCTTCAGGCCACCCAACCATGGAACATCGTGGCATTCACATCTTCTGGTATCAATTTGTCGCCAATGTACATCGTGCTGCTGTTGACCTTATGGTTTTCTTCAATCTGAGCTGTCTGTCGCCTTGAACAATACCCTCTGTCACACCCCCATTTACAGGAGAATTGAAACACATTGAAAATGCTGCACCCTCCTCGGAGTTGCTCCCACCCCCACCCCAAAACCATTTTGCCAGCAGTGGCCCTTGCCCAACTGGCCATTGATCGTTCCGAATCATCACGCAGGTTCGCCGAATGCACGCCGGCAGCCGCTGTCAGCCCAGTTTGCCGAGGAATTGACTGCCAGACAGCGATTCAGTTTCAGAAAATGATGCTCACTCTGTTGGCGCTGATGTCGGAACAGGCCAGCATCCCCTTCGGGCGAACTGACCAGATACTTCTTATAGAATTCGAACTTCCCGACGGATTTCCAGCATCGTCCGATCAGGCCAGCCCGCAGAGAAATCTGTACGTTGGCATTTTTATAGTCGGCCCCGATAAATGTGCGCGCGACGAAGGGCCTTTTTGATGTGTGACTTTAGTCCCATTCGCTGTTATCTTGAACACCGTCATGAGATAACAAGTGTGAAGAAGTATTAGAGCGCAGCGGGTTGAGTGTGAATACAGTTACCGAAGCCGCTTTGCGATCTCGAGTCTCTGTCAAACATTCCTCACCAAATACGCAATCATCTCATCCGTGATCTCGGATAAATCGGCAGTGACAGAATGCGCGATTGGTTGGCGTGCGCGACCGGAAAATCCTTCGGGCTGTGACCCAGGTACGCATAGGCCGGGTAAAACGGGAGCGCTTTCGGATAATTCAGCACGGTCGCAATGCCCGCATCGGCAAGGTGTTTCTTGAGCGCGTCCCGTTTGTTCGTGCGAATGACGTAAAGATGATAAACGTGATCGCGGTCTGAAGCGACTTTGGGTGTCACGATATCGCCCACACCGCGCAGCAGTCCGTCGTATCGCGCGGCGACGCGCTGGCGCGCCTCAATCCATTTCGAAAGGTGCGGCAACTTCACGTTCAACACCGCCCCTTGAATGCCGTCCATCCGGCTGTTGATGCCTTCCATCACGTGCTCGCCCTTGCCTCCGTGGCGCGCGAAGGTCGCCATCCAATCCGCGAGCGCGTCGTCGTTTGTGACCGCGCAGCCGGCGTCGCCATATGCGCCGAGGTTTTTGCCGGGATAAAACGAGAACGTCGCCACGTTTCCGAATGTGCCAACGAGTTTACCCTTGTACCGCGCGAAGTGGGCCTGGGCGCAATCTTCAATGACCCAAAGCTTGTGCTTCCGCGCGATGGCCATGATGGCGTCCATGTCCGCCGGCTGGCCGTAGAGATGCACGGGAATGATGCCGACGGTGCGCGAAGTAATCTTCGATTCAATCAACGCAGGATTGATATTGAAGGTGTCGTTGTCGGTGTCGCAGAAGACAACCCGCGCCGCCCGCCTGGGTGATCGTTTCGGACGTGGCAATCCAGGAATGCGCGGTGGTGATGACTTCGTCGCCGGGCTTAATGCCGAGCGCGCGCATCGCGATGTAGAGCGCGTCCGTGCCATTCGCGCAGGAGACGCAGTGTTTGACTCCGAGCGCCTGCGCCCATGCCTTTTCAAAGGCTTCGACCTGCGGGCCGCGGATGAAAGCCGACTGCGCGATGACGTCCGCGATGGCGGCGTCAATTTCCGGTTTGATGCTCAGGTATTGAGCGTGAAGGTCAACGAATGGGACTTTCATGAAAAAATGCTGAAACGCTGAAACGCTAAAACTCAGTCGGCCTTGAAAAGCTCATCCACGAAAACGCCAAACCCGGGCAACAGACGGGACTCAGCTTTCTGTCCGGGGCCACAGCGCATCGCGAGTTCGAAGCGACCGCTCACCAGCGCCAGGACATCCACGGTCTTCGATTCCGGATCGATTATCCAGTATTCCTTCACGCCGTACTGTTCGTAGAGGTCGCGCTTTTCAATCCTGTCCCGATTGCGCCCACCAAGAGAAATGATTTCCGCCGCCAGGTCCACCGGTCCCATGATGACGCGCTGGATGATATTAGCCGCTCTGTTGAGATGAAGACCACGTCCGGCTGCGTGACGCGATGTGGGGAGAGCACCATGTCAATGGGAGCGCCGGCAACCCTGCCCAATTCCCGCGCCTCGACCCAATCGTGAAGAGCGCGTTGAAATCGAAACACCATCTGCTGATGGAAGAAAGAGGGAGTTGGTGACATGATGAGTTCTCCATCCCACAATTCACAGGGCCGGTTGGATTCGCCCATTTCCACGAGCAACTCGTCGTAAGTGTAGAGCCGCTTGCTGGACGCAACCGGGTTTGGAAATTCAACTGCCGTGCTCACGCAAACAATCTATTTGCCAGCGGTATTTTCCGCAACAGAAACAGCTCTTAAAGCCGGCGCAGCAGGCGAGCCGGGTTGCCGGCGTAAACGCCGGAGACGGTGATGTTCTTCGTGACCACCGAGCCGGCGCCGATGACCACGTTATCGCAGATGGTGATCGGGAGAATCGTGGCATTGGTCCCGATGCTGACGTGGTTCCCGATCTTCGTGGAATGCCACAAGTTCTTGTCTCCACCCGCCGGACCGCCGTTGGAAAAGAGATCATTTACGAACATCGCGCCGTGCGAGATGAAACAATCGTCACCGATCGTCACGAGGTCGCAGATGAAGGCGTGCGATTGAATGCGGCACCGCTTGCCGATGACGGCGCCGCGTTGAATCTCCACGAAAGGCCCAATGAAAGTATTTTCGCCGATCACACAACCGTAAAGGTTCACGGGCTGAATGACGGTGACGTTCTCACCGAAGGAAACGTCCACAATTCCAGAGTGGCGGAGGTTCGGTTGCGTCATAATTGCAGTGCAGAATGCATTAATCAACTGGTCTGCTGCTCACGCCAGCGCTTCCTGAGGCCGGCTTTGCTTCTGGATGAGCGTGGTGTCAGATTTGAACGGCCGCGCGCGCTCGAGAATTGAGACGACATTCCGCGCGTGTTTGATGCCGGTCATCGGTTCGCGGCCGTTGCGGATGCAATCCACCAAATGCTCGGCTTCGACACGGAGCGGTTCCTTGAACTTCACCTGCGGCAGAAGAATGTCACCACTACGATAGTTGAATTCGATCGGTTGCGGCTTATCGAAGTCCATGTTTTCGCCGAGCACGGCCTTGCGATCAATTCCCTTGTCGTAGATCGCGATCTTGTCCTCCGCGACATCGTCGTAAACGACCATCTTCTTCGAGCCGACGACGATCATCTTGCGGACCTTTTGCGGGTCGAGCCAGCTCACGTGAATGTTGGCGATGACCTTGCCGGGATAAACGATGTTCAGGAACACGACATCATCAATGCCGTCCTGCATGTAAGCCATGCCCTGCCGGGAAACGGCGAGCGGTTCCGGATCGCCGAGCCAGTATTGAATGATGCTGATGTCATGCGGAGCAAAATTCCAAAGCGCGTCAATGTCCGAGCGAATGCGGCCCAGGTTCAGGCGCTGGCTGTAGATGTAGCGGACCTCTCCGAGATCTCCTGCTTCAATGAGCTTTTTGACGTAACGCACGGCGGCGTTGTAGATGAACGTGTGGCCGACCATCACGACGAGCTTGCGGGCCTCAGCGCAATGTTCCAGTTCATCCACTTCAGTGGCCCGGGTTGCAAGCGGTTTTTCCACGAAGACATGCTTGCCCGCTTCGAGCGCCCTTTTGGCGAGCGCAAAGTGCGTCCCGGCGGGTGTGGCGATGATCACGCCGTCCACTTCGGAATCGTTCAAGGCCAGATCAACTGAATCCAGCGCGGTTGTGCGCGGGAAGTTTGCGCCAACAAAAGCGCGGCGCTCTGAGCTGGCATCCACGACATACTTGACCCAACAGTTGGGTAGCGCGGAAAAATTGCGGAGCAGGTTCGGACCCCAATAACCGCACCCGAACTGCGCGAGAACGAGTTTTTCTTTCATAGCGATTGAGTGGTTAAAACCCGCAAACGAAATCGAGTCATGCGGCGAGGGGCAATTCGACATTGCTCGCAAAGGGAACGTCCGTGAATGCGGCGCGCCCGTCTTTAGTGGTCGAGGCTGCTTTTGATGGTGCAGGATGATGGATGCGAATTCTCAAGCCGGGCAGGGTGTCCGTGGAATTCGAAGACGACTTGATTCTGACCGTTCCATCTTCCCACGAAACGTCCTCAATCCGAGCCGCGCGGCGTTTTCTGAACCAGCCCACCGTTTGGGCTGCCGTGGCAAACCACGCGTTTCGCGATTTCAATTCATCCAGCAGTTTCATGTAGGAACCGTCCCACAATCTTTCCGGGGCGATGCTGCGGTCGTGCCAGTTGATCGTGAGCACACCGCCAAAGCGAACGGCATTGTCAATCAAGGGACGGATGGTTTCTTCGGCCTGCCCCGGCGAGAGATTCAGATATGATGGATAGAACAACGCGGTGTCCATCACGTGCATCGGCAACTCGAGGAGTTTCTCTGGTCTGGAGTGGCCTGAAGACCTGACACGTGCCTGCGCGATATCCGACGGTCTGGTTGTATCCGACGGTGGAGTCGTAAGAGAACCCTGCCTGCTCCAGCACGGCGGGCGATTGCTCGCTGAAATAAAGCCAGTGCATTCGCACGCCGAAATCCTGCGTGCCAGTGAACCGCGACACTCGTTCGCGTTCGTCGCGTCCAGCGACGGGATCGCGCCAGGCATCGACCCCATGAACACCAATTTCGTGTCCTGCCGATTGCAGCGTTTGCAGGTCCGGGGCGATTTCAGCCAAAGTATATCGAGCTGCACGTTTCGCCGGGCGAGAACCTGCCGCATCGATGCCCGGATCGCCTTTTTTCGGAATCACAAAAAATGTCGAGGACAAGCCGCGTTCGATTTCGGTATAGCGGCCAAGTTGATGCCAGAAATCTCTCACGATTCCGAGATGGACCAGAGGCAAGGAGAGCACTGCGGCCCAGTTTTTTGCCAGTTGCCGCAGGGATTTTCGGCCTCGGCATAGGTCAATCGCGGAACCCGCAATCGCGCGGTACAGAAACCCAAACAGTGTGTGATCGCATTTGTGATTTCGGATTCCGATATGGTCAACGTCGTGAGTCAGGCACGCGATGAAATCATGGCCAATCGGGACTGGAGGAATTTCCACCAGCGGAATGGAGGAGCGCACAATTAAATCGCGAAGCAAAGCAATATGCATTTCCAGCGTCGGTATGTTCGCGAGGGCAGGGGGCTGGCCGCTGGTCAACAGCCGCCGAACCTCACCGAACAGATCGAAGCCGATACGGACGAATGTCTGGCCGTTGGAATTCCATTCAACCGCGGCAGCTGCGCCCGATGCCTCGTCCGAAATCAGCGGGCGATCCGCATCATCGAAAGTGAGGCATTCTCCGAAAACTGGCAGGCGCTCTCCCCGGCACGAAAGAACGGCGCCCGAAGCCTGCGAACGAATTCGGATTCCATTTGCCTTGTCAAAAACGCCTGGAGTACCGCCATAGACCAATACCAGCTTCGCTGAACCGACCGGAGACCTGGAACCCGAGCAAATCAACACGTCAGAGAGAGAGCCGTTCCGATGAAATTTCCAAGGAGTTTTGAATAGCTCGAAGAACTCCCTCACGACCGGCCATTCCGATTCCTCCGTCAAAACTGAAATCATCCTCAGTGGCTGATTAAAGCAACGTCCGCGGCCTGCGAATCACTTTCCGGCGACAGCTTCTTCCTTTGGCCCAAGATCCGGAATCGGTTCGGCTCCGTTCGTATCCGGTCCGCTGGATTTTCCAAGGACGAGCTTCTTCACAGTGTTGAGGAAAGAGTTCCTTTCCTGGCTCCAGGTGTGGGTGAAATAAATCTTTTGTCCGCGCCGGACGACTTCCTCGACCTGGAGCGGTTGCTCGAAGACGAGTTCAATTTGCCTGGCCAGATCCTCGGCATTTCCCAGCTCGAAAAAGAAAATGTCGCTTTCGCCAAAATAATCCTGAATGCCATGGGCCCGAGGAGCAATCACGGGCTTCCCGCGTGACAAATATTCAAAAATGCGGGTGGGGGTATTGATTTCCGTAAAGATGCTCCGCCGGTTTGGAATAATGCCGACGTCGCAATCTTCAATCGCTTCTACAATTTGCTCGAGGTTTTTTGAACCGAAATGATGTACCGCCTGTTTGATTTCCTTTCCTTCCAGCGACTGCATCACCTTTTGCAGGAAATGAGTTGAATTGCCATAAACTCTCAATTGAGCGCCCGGAACCGACTTGCGGACCAGCTCCAGCGCCTGAACGGCGACATCCAAACCATGACGTTCGACCAGAGAACCATGATACATGATGACAAACGGTTTGGCTACGTCGCGGCTGGAAAACCCGCGGGAGCGCAATGGTCGCAAGGCAAAAATGCTCTCATCCGGGGAATTCATAATCACTCCGATTTTCTCCGCTCCGCCGCTCCTCGAGATGAAAATCTTTTTGCACGCGGCATTGACGGTCAGCACCGAATCCGCAAAACCAATACTGTATTTCTCCAGCCGCTTCATCATGCGAACCGCGGCGCTGTCCGGGCGAAGGTTGAAAATGGTCATCATCAGCTCCGGCATCGGATCGTGAAGATCGAGGATGACCTTGGCCCCAAGCATCCTGGGCACCAGCGCGCTGAACACCAGGACATCAGGCATGTTATGGACATGCACGAGGCGATAACTTCTGGTCACTGACCGGAATGCCAGAATCAGGAATGAAAGCAGGATGAACGAAGTGTACTGAAAGATATATCCCACTTTGCCGCCGCGCCGTCGTTTGAATGGAATTCGGAGAATGTTGACCCCGTTAAAGATTTCCCAGCACGGCTCCTTTTCAGTTTCTCTGAGGCAAATCAGATCCACCAACATGCCTTCTTTGATCAGCGCCTCCGCTGCGCGGCGGGGACGAGGGTCATTGGGGTAGTACGAAAACAGAACGACGGCGACGCGTTTTCCGTTGAGTTCGCCGACCGAGGCAAGATCCTCTTCTCCATCTTGCCGATTGCGTACGAGGGCCGGAATTGGTGACGCCTCGCGAGCCGGTTGAAATTGCCGGGCAGTAACGGTGCGCGCCCCGGTCGGGACGGATTCCGTGTCGAAATTGATTCGCGATTGAAATGCATGGCCATTTCCATTTTCGTTGAATGCTGACGCACCATTTTTCCGGCTTGCCTGAACGTATCTGGCGACCTCACGAGGCAACGCCTGCCAGTACTGGCCGGCGTATTCGGTCTTCACGTAGGCAAGGAATTCTTCGTAAAGCGCGGCGGAAAATTCGGTCTTTCCGCAACGTGCCTGCCTGAGATTCATGTAATCCGGATGAACAATGACCAATGCCATGCCTCTGTTGGCGACGATCCAGTCCAGCTTCTTTTTCCAGACGGCGGGCGATTTTTCCTTGAGCACGAGGAAGAGATTGGAATCCTGGACCAACGTGTAAGGCAATTCCACATAACCGTGCTCTTCCGGATCTCCAACCCAGAACGGGAAGATGGTCTTTGCTCCGTCAGGTTGCGGTTCGAATGGATCCGTGTCGAACGTCGAGGCGTCATATTCGATGTTCAAATCGTGCAGCCAGTCCAGCTTGCGCAACATGAACCCCGAACGGAATCCCACAGCGCCCCATTCCTTGAGGTAATGATTGATGCGAGCCGCCTTCTCCGCGAAGTGCAGCCGACTGAAATATAATTTGCCGTCGTGATGAAGATCATGCACGCCGACTTCGAACCCGTTTCCGGCAAGCGCGGCCCTCAAAGAGGCGGGGACGCGGTAGTCGCCTTCAGGGATGAAATTGAACGAAGAGCGGAAGCCAAGCTTCATTTCCAGCCGCATTAACAGGCGGCACTTTTCCAATCCAGACTGCCCTTCGACATCATGTGTCAGGACGAATGCGAACCGTTTTCCATCGGGCCAGCCGGGCCAGCCAGCGGGAGGCTCTTCGGAACCGGGCAAGATCGGCCAGACACTCTTGATCCGTGAGCGTTGGGTGAGCGCAAGCCACCGGCGGACCGAAAGCCGCACCGAAGGCGGAATTATCGGCTTGATCCGGTAGTAAATGCGATTGCGAATCATGACAGAGAATGGCAACGGGTTTCCTGACGAGCGTCAGGAAACCCACATTTCGGAACGGCCTGCGCGGTTTCCGGCCAAACCGCGCGATCAGCTCAGAGCTGCTGCTGAAGCTTCCTGGGAACGTAGTTGCGGTTCTTGTTGAGAACCACACCCACGTTGGCGTTTGATTCCGCCAGCATGTCCGTCGCGCGCTTCACCACGTCACGATCGTTTCGTTCCGCTTCAACCACCATGAACACCATGTCCATGAATCGGGCGAGGCGGGTGGTAGGACTGATCTGGCTGACCGGAGGCATGTCGAAGATGATGTAGTCGTAGTCGCTCGCCCGCAACTTGGGCATCAGGTTCGAAAAACGCTTGTGAAGAATGCGTGGAAGCTTCGTGTCATGGACACTTTCCGCGACGACGTAAAGATTGTCCTGCACCATGGCGCTATCACGCTTTTCATTTTCCAGCGCATCATCAAGACCCAGCTCCAGCTTGCCTTTGCGGAAGTAATGGGCCGCGCCACTGTGGATGTCCTTCATGTCCACCAACAGCACGTTGCCATCTCCAGTTTCGGAAAGGCACTCGGCCAGGCCGCTTGCCACCGTGCTGACGCCGGAACCCTCGGCGCAGCTTGTGACAGCGACAAGCTTTGGCTTGTGTGTAAGATTCCTGACTTCGAAATAAGTGACCAAGCGGTCACGCAGAGTTTCAAAGAAGGGGCGCAGCCCGGCACGCTGCAGCCAGGGTGCGAGTTCCGCCGCACCGGAACCGTTCGTGCCGCTGCCATTTCCGTTTGCGTTGCTCGCCTCGGGCGGACCGCCGGTGAGCAGGCCTTTAGGTTGGAAGCTTGGAAGATGCGTTTTGCCGTTGAGTTTCGCTTTAGGGATCGAAAGAAACAGTGGCACCCCTAGTTTGTTTTCGATCTCAATCGGACGTTTAAAGGAACGGTCCAGAATCAATTCAATAAGAAACGCGAGCGCAACGGCGCCGGCAAAAGAACCGCCGAATGTCATCAGCAGCGTCTTGTTGAGTTTTTTCACGTCCCGGTAGGGCGGGGACGGCCTCTGAATGGCGCTGATGTTGGTGATTCTGCCCGGTCCGGCCTGCTCCTGGATTTGTGAGTTGAGCAGATTGGCTGAAAAGCTGTTGACGTACGATTCCAATAGCTTGCTCTGGTGATCCAGATCCGTGATTTTGGTTTCCTTGATTATTTACGGCAGAAATCTGCGCTTTCACATCGGCAAGGTTTGTATTGAGAGAGCTGATTTGAGCCTGTAGCTCTTTCACTCGAATAATCTGCTTAAACACATCCATGCGGGTAAACAAGGACTTTGCGTCGTCACCGGATTCATGCGTGCCCACCAGCTGAGGATACTCCGCCTCGAGTTGCTTCTTGAGCATTTCATTGGCATCAATCTCCCGCTGAATCGCCGCGATACGGGGACTTGTTGGCGGATACAAGACGCTGCGCTGCAATTTTTCTTTTTTCTGGCTGTCGATTAGCGCGCAAATATTGTTGTATTGTTCGGAGATAGCAGGATCGAGCGTTTCGCTCGCGGCGGAATTCGTTCCGGGCGTCACCGCGACAACATTGGTCATCTCGTTAAGCGTAATTAAACGCCCAGCCAGTTCCGCCTGGGCCGTTGCCATCTGGTTCTGAAGGCTCGAGACGCTTTCTGTGAACGCTTTCCGGCTATCTTCCAGCGACATGATGTTGACCGCGTTCTTGGCCTCGCGTAATTGCTTTTCCACATCGTTCCATTTGGTGCGCAAATCGCCGGTCTGCCGCTGAAGGAATTCGTCCAGCGTGCTGGCGGCTTGATGGATCTCCGCGGACCTTTTCAGGTAACTGTCGATAACGGCGATTAAGATTGACTTCGCCATTACGGGATCGGGATGTTGGAAAGTGACAAAAATCACGGCACTTCCCTTCGGAGATTCCGCTTTCAATCCTGCTTGAATGGCCTGGGCTGCAACATATTTGTCCGTGCCACCGCCGAGTTTAGCGAGAATGTTGGAGGCGCCGAGACTGTCGACAACCGGCAGGGCGGTATCGAGGCTCTTGAGGATGACCGCCTCGGAATAGACGAGCGTGTCTCCTTCTTGTCCCGGCGTCCGCGTGGAACCACCACCGACCGGGCTCGTCGTTGTATTGTCGACGACGTAGCGCACGAGGATTTGAGCCTCTGATTGATAGATCACTGGCCAGGATCTCCAGATGATGATGGTCGCGATCAGCCCGAGGACCCAGATGGTCAAGATCTTCCACTTGTGGCGAAAGACAACGTGGTAAATATCGCCCACGTTAATGCTCGGTGATGCGGGAGCGGGGTGTTTTTCATTCATAACTTCTTACAGATGTGGCTGCAGATTGCTTTCAAACCGGAGGTGTCGCGGCTTCTCATCAATTAACTCTTTCAGGCAACATGCCTGTAAATCGCACGGCCAATCAGGCGCGAACAGAAAACGGGCAGCATTCGAAAGACTCGGTTGTGCCATCCAGAGGCGCTGTCCTTGTCGGTGACAAATGCGTCTTCGCGGAAATCAAATTTGAAATAGCGGATGGATCTTTCCTCCGCGCCCCAGCCGAGCTTGTATCGGCGAAGTCCCTCGTTTGAAACAGAGGTTCGACCCAAATCCAGCAGCTTTTTCCCATGGCGCGCGCACCACTTGATTGCTTCCCACATGACGAGATTGTTTGGGCGCAAGTCCTGAAACCGAGGGTCGGACGCGCCGAATTTGTAAAGCGCTTCACTGCCTGAATGGAAAAACATGGCGGAGGCGATCATGCGGTCGTTTTGTCTGGCCGAAATTACCATGCCCAGATTCTGTGACAGGATCTGGCGGTGAATGTTCAGGAAAAACTTGAAAGGCTGGGGAGGCAGGCCGTGCCGCTTTCGGGTACGACAATGGAGATGATAATAAGCGCGGATTGAGTCCAGGCTCTGAGAAATTTCGATGCTGAGAGCGGACTTCTCTGCCTTACGTATCGAACGGCGGACTGCACTGTCGAATGTGGAAAAAGCGGCGTCCGGATCAGAATTCAATTTGATGGTGTGGCCGAAGAACGAGAGAGAGGGAACAACCCCGCCGAACCATTCCGCGCCGCCACGAACTTCCAGGTATTTCCACTGCTGCTTTCTTCCGTGTTGCTTGGCCGACTCGAAAACGGATTGTAGCGACTCTTTTGACGACGCGAACGGTTCATAGTGATCCGTGAAAGGGAGAGATACGCCCCGAATGCCGGTCAGCCAGCTCTTCACTTCCATCACGGAAAGAAGTGCCAGCAATCGATCACCGTCGACAGCCGTGAAATAAACGGGTGTAAAGCCGTACGTGCGTTCCAGCACGTTCGACCATGCGGAACTGCGAAAAACTCCGAAGTTTTCCTCGTGCGAAAACGGGTTCGTGCTGCTGACGCGAACCTGGTTTTCTGGCTGGACGTTCGGCGAAGTGAAATCGTCCGTCCGCACTGGATTCCTGAGCCGCCGTACCCTGGCGCCTCGCGTCTGCGGAGAAACCACCGCAGTCGAAATGTTATTCACGTGACGGCGCATGCTGAAAGTTCCAACCGCACCGTCATACATTGCATTTCCCCTGCACCACCCTACCCTGGGGCGCCCCCCCCAGACTGCTTCAAGCCCGCAGAACGCTTTCCTGCAGTTCCTCGGAGAAAAGATCCTTGGCCTTCTCGGATTGCCCGTTATGTTCCTCGCGTCTGCTCCCCGCCCGCAGCGGAATGGGACCACCGCCTTGTTTCAGCGAATGCGATGACGCTTCAAGAATTCGGACAAGTTCCAGGCCCCTTCGTCCGTCCGTCAAAGGACTAATACCTTCTTTGATGCAATCCAGGAAATGCTGGCATTCGGATTTGAGAGGCTCTTCCTGTTTAATGTAAGGCACGTACATATCGCCATAATGGTACGCGTACTGAAACTCTCCGAACGTGTCGTAATGCGGCGGACGATCCACTCGCGCGTCGTAAATCTTCAGCTTCTCGATCATGGCAACGTCGTCATAGACAATCATGCGTTTGCTGCCAACAATTGTCATTTCGCGAGTCTTACGCGGGTCGAGCCAGCTGCTATGAATTAACGCGGAGCGATTCTGGCGAAAATTCAGGCACATGGTTGTGACGTCTTCAACACCGGGTGTGACGTGTGCGCTTCCGCGGCAGTTCACGCTCATCGGCAGTTCTTCCATAATGTGCAAAATGATCGAAATGTCGTGCGGGGCCAGATCCCACGCGACGTTAATGTCCTTCTGAAACAGCCCCAGGTTAAGCCGACGCGCGCAGATGTAGCGAATCTCTCCAAGATCGCCCCATTCCACAATTTCCTTAATCTTGCGCACCGCCGGGGAGTAAAGGAACGTGTGGCCGACCATCAGGACCAATCCCTTCTGTTCGGCAATTTCCACCAACTCCTCGCATTCCTGGGTCGAAGCGGCCATTGGCTTCTCAATGAAGGTGTGCTTGCCTGTGAGAAGGCTGGCTTTGGCCATTGGATAGTGGTGTCTGACCGATGTGGCGATAACCACCGCATCCAAGCCAGCCCCGTTGAGCATATGGTCGAAATCGGTTTCCGCCTGCACTTCCGGATACAATGCTCGGAGATGGGTCAGCCGTTCCTCGCTGATGTCGCACATCATTTTCAAGTTGCAGCCCGGGAGAGCGCGAAAATTGCGAATCAGATTGGGACCCCAATAACCGCATCCAACCACGCCGACTTTGATTTGTTGTGTCATGTTTGCCTCCGAATAATTGAATTCTGAATGTGATAGGACATCAGCGCTGTTCCAGCGAGGACTTGTGGCACTCGGAACGCTGTTCACGGCTGATTTCTTTTGTCTGTGAGAGAATTGCCGGGATCGTTTTGAAAATAATCTTCAGGTCCAGGAGCAGCGATTTGCTTCGCGTGTATTCGATATCGAAGTCAATCATTTGCTCGAACGTGGTCCTGTTCTTGCCATTCACCTGCCACAATCCCGTAAGTCCTGGCACGGCTAGAAAACGCTGTCGGTGTCGTGCGGTGTAGGACGCATACTCGTAAGGCACGCACGGACGCGGCCCGACCAGACTCATTTCGCCGCGCAGGACATTGAAGATCTGCGGCAGTTCATCCAAGCCCGTTGACCGAAGAAATAATCCGCAAGGAATCAGGCGGCGGTCTCCGGCCGAATCCAGCTTTTTCATGGGAACGTTGGAACTCATCAATCGGTTGAGATGCCCTTGATGAACTCCCGTATCCGCATTGACCACCATGGTGCGAAACTTGAAACAGACAAAACGCTTGCCCAGGTATCCAATACGCTCCTGACAAAACAAAGCCGGCCCGGGCGAAGCGAGCTTGATGAGGGTGGTGACAACAGCCATTATGGGAAGAAGGACGGGCGCAGCAATAAGGACGCATAGCACGTCAAGTGCGCGCTTCCAGAGAGGCATGCCGACAAATTCGGTATTTCCCGAATCGGCACGCGGCTCCTGCCGCCGCTGAAAAACAGCCTCGCTGACGATAGGCAAAGGGATGGATTGGGCAGAAGAGTGATATTGTCCATTGGTTCCCATATGTTGAGTGCCGGTCCAATCTCCCGTGCCCGCAGTATTCAGCCGTTTCATAAATCGCTTAAATCATTCGAACCAAGCAAGTTGTCCTGAATTGCGCAAGGCTCCGCACTTGCTCGCGGACCGTATTTCTTCCGCAAGTGTTGCAGTTGCTCGCACCGTGTTTTTCCCTAATCATTCGACGAGCGCCTGGCGCCTCGTTCGTTATGCTGTTACCGCAAGTGACGGCATCAAATCCGCCATACTGCGATTCTCCAAAGTCACTGACTGACGATCGACTTCCACCAGTGTCGGGCGTCCAAGGATGTCCAAAAGGATCTGAACGCGCCGTTTTGCGGGAAGCATTCGCAAGACAATCGCCTGAAAACCGCGGAAAGCGCCTTCCGCCACTGAGACTTCAGCACCCGGGAACAGTTTGTCTTCGACGAAAAGCGGCTCTTCATTTTCAAAGCACTCTTTTAACTCTTCTATCACAGAATCTGGAACGACGGGCACTTTTTCGCCGAAATGGACCAGACTGCTGACGCCCGTGATAAATCGGATGTTGTTGAAATCGGTTCTGATTCCGTGGACGAAGATGTAACAAGGAAACAGAGGTTCAACACTCCGGACAATCCCGCGCCGCGTCGGGCGTTCCATTCGCAGGCGCGGGTTAAAAACTTCGATTCCCAGATGCCTGCTGACATTCGCAGCAGCAATATGTTCGTGCTTGGGCTTTGTGCGGGCACAGTACCACGCTAGATCAAAATCCTGATTCATAGGGGTCGTGAACCTTTACGAAACGAATTCTTCTTGCTCCTCGGAGCCAGGTGTGGCGTGGTTGCTTCTTTGGGAAAAACCTTTTTGGACAGCGCATTTCTGCGCGAATCAATAAATGAAAGCCTGGCAGCGGCGCCGCCACTCAACGGCGTTTCTTCAGGGCAGAAACCTTTTGCCCAAGTTGTACCTATCTGAGGCTTTCACGAGCGTAAGTTTATACCCGAAAGGAGGGAACTTGTCTGTCGTGGACAGTCCTGATTTTGGTGTCCAGCATCTCACGACGGTCGCGTAGTGGAATCCGGTACAAACGGTCGCCTGTCTTATTGAAGATGCTTAGCGCAAATGTGTTACGATTCGTATTCAATCGATATGGCGCTATCAAGTTAAAATGCCGTCTAGTAGGCATACGCCGTAGTTTTGGATTTCAAGCAAACAGAATGCCCTTTTTGGCGCTGGTCTCTTTGAGGTTTGTAGCGTGACGAAATGGTTCGCAGCTCTAACTCAATGAGTGAGGGCGGCTATTCCGAAATCGCATGCACGTGTGACCTCGATTCCGCGTGTACTCCTTCGGCAAACTCCTCGATCATCTTCCGGGTTGAAGGCTGGAATATCGGACGGCTTTCGGCTGGTGACGAGTCCGTTATCAGTGACCACTTCTTCATCAACCCAATTGGCTCCCGCATTCATTAAATCTGTTTTAATGGAAGGATATGAAGTCAGGCGCCGACCGCGTGCGACGCCTGCATCAATCAAAGTCCAAGGTCCATGACAAATCGCTGCTACAGGTTTAGCAGCGTCGAAAAACGCACGAATGAATGCGACGGCCTTGGGTTCAAGCCTTAGTTTGTCAGGATTCATTACTCCGCCAGGCAGAACAAGCGCGTCATAGTCATTCGCATCCGCTGCTTCCAAGGGGACGTCCACTCGAAAGAAATCACCCCAATCGTTTTCTTTCCAGCCACGAACGTTCCGGCTTGCTGGTGAAACGATCTCCGTTTTGGCTCCAGCTTCTTCAAGGGCTGTTTTGGGTTCTGTTAATTCGACTTGTTCAAATCCATCGGCGGCCAATATCGCAACTGTTTTTCCATCTAGTTTTGCGTTCATGCGTATTCTCGTATTTCCCTTCACCGGTTTCTATTCAGTCAGCGCGTTCTGCGCTTTGGCTTCCATCCTTCCTCTCGAAGACTTTTGAAGCCATGGGGACAACGCCCCATTTGCGATCAATCGCGGACAGATTGTCGTAGCGGCACAGTCCTCTGTGGAAGAAGTCCTTCGCGGGAATTCTCGAACAACCCGCTGTATAACTTCTATCCACAGAGCCAGACAATATGAATGACATCGTAGCTGTATCAACTGGAGCGACTCACAAGTTGGCGCTCTACGTTGGCACCGTTTCATGCCGAGCTCGAAGATAGCAACTTCGACCAGGCCAGTGTCCGCCGCCTTATGCCGGGCATTCAGTACCGGTATTGGTGGTTGGAGCGGGTCAGGGATTGATCGTAGCGGAGCTGCGGAATCAAGGATATCAATGTGACGGTGCAGGGGTAAACAGGCCGGGCGAGTCATAACTTCGGGCGAGTTTTAGGCGGATAGCCACGCGATCATGAGCTCGATCTTTTCCTCGTTGTCGACACCCTCTGCCTCAAACGACTGCCACGTCGCAAACTTGGTAGCATGACGCAAAATTACTTTTCGACGCGCGACGGCCGTGTCGCGAGGCCATGCCGCCGCCAGACCATCGGCCAGACGATGCAAATAGGCGTCGAACTGCTCCATGATTCTTCTTAACGACACATACTCATCCAAATCGCGATAGATTTTCTCGAACATGGGCGCGGTCCGGCCAAAGAAGGCATAGAGATCCGCCAGTCCACGCCGGGCTCGTTGTGCCGGATCAGGTTCGTCCGCCCACTCCGCCGGATCAGGCGGTGGATTGAGTTCCAAATAACGGTGTGAGCAAGCGGCAAACATCGCTGACTCGTCCTTGAAATGGCGATAGACCGTCAACCGCTCCACCCCGGCGCGGGCGGCAATCGCGCTGACCGTCGTATTTCGCGGCCCCACCTCCTCGTGCAACCGCATGATCGCCTCGACGATGCGGGCACGTGTTTCTGCGACCCGCTCGCCACGAGCCCGCAAGACATAACCGCGTTTGGCCTTTTTCATTTGAGTAAACAAAGTCGTTTAACAAAATAGTTGACAGGCGTGACCCAGCGCCTATTGTCTATTTCAGTAAACAGTATTGTTCGTCCAAATAACAATCGCAAACTCAAAACTCTGTCAAAATGAAAACACCGGTCTTCTCCGCTGATTCGTCCCCTCCCTCAACCGACAACGTCGTTTTGGCCGCCCGCAAGAAGTTCCCCGCCGGACCCCGCCCGGCTGGGTGCGGCGGTCGCCCTCGATTCCGACGCCGGTGCCCGTCACATCTTTGGGGCGTTTGGCGTGCATTGGAAGATCGACTCCTCCGACTCCGGTGGGCGCTTCTCCGTGGTGCATCATCCCATCGCGCCTCGTTCGCTGGTCGCGCCGCTGCACCGCCATCACCGCGAAGATGAATACTCCTACGTTCTTACCGGCAAGCTCGGTGCGTTGCTCGGCGAAGAGGTCGTGACTGCCGGTCCGGGGACCTGGGTATTCAAGCCTCGCGAGCAGTGGCACACGTTCTGGAACGCCGGCGACACCCCGTGCGAGATCATTGAAGTCATTTCGCCAGGCGGGTTCGAAGACTTCTTCCGCGAGCTCACGACCGCATGGGGCAACCCGGAACAGATGTCGGCGTTGGGCGCCAAGTATGAACTCGACTTCGATTTCGAAAGCGTGCCGAAGCTCTGTGAGCGCTTCGGACTGACGATGTCGAAGACTGCGAACTGATGTGTGCGGGCGCGTCGAAGCCAGGCGCAGGCGGAAATGCGCAGAAAACGCGAAACGGTGGGAAAGGTTGAACGCGGCAATTATAGCTCTTGTCTCTTGAGGGACGATTCGAGAAAACAAACAACAAAAAGCGAAAGGAATAAACATCATGGCAAAATTCATATGCACCCACACGATAAAGGGCATCACCCACGACCAGTTCTCTCAGGTTGCAGCGGCGGCCCAGCAGGATCCGACCGTCAAAGGTCTGCAAAGCTTCGCCAACCTGACCGAAGGCAAAGTCTACTGCGTGTGGCAGTCTCCGAATCCGGAAGCAATCACTGCCTGGTTCAAGAAGATGAATGTCCCCTATGACAGCATCACCCGGATAGAAGTGGAAGCAGCCGGCGGTGCCGTCAAGACCTCCTGAAGAATCCCGCGAACGGAGCCGTTGCTGCTCCTCCGCTCAGTGCCAACGAGCACGGCGAGGCTCTGGCTGTGCCGGGCCTGCATCGCCGACTTGTCACGCCGGAATGAAATAAAGGTGAAAGCAGAGCGAAGGCGGGTGAACGGGCAAAACGAATACAACACCGGTGTGGGGTAGCGGCGCCTTGTGCGTGCCGAAGGCATGTTGGAAATTTGCCAGCCGCGTCAGTGCCGTACGAGTATTACGACGTCTATGAATACAAACCAATTATGGTTTCAAAATTCACTAGTCACAATCCGCGTGTCCGCATCAGAATGCCAGGATGGTATCTCGATCCTCGAGCATCTCGTGCCGCATGGCTTTTCACCTCCGCTTCATCTTCATCGCACCGAGGATGAGGTCTTCCACGTCCTGGAGGGCGAATTTCGCGTGAAGATCAAAGACCAGGAGCACCGGCTCGGCGCTGGCGACGTCCTGCTCGCGCCGAAAGGCGTACCGCACACCTACCGCGTTGAGTCAGCACAGGGTGGTCGCTGCCTTGCGATCACAGCGCGAGGGGATTTTGAGCGTTTCGTGCGGGCGGTGAGTCGCCCCGCGGAACGCCCGGAGCTGCCGCCTCCGGCTGGACCGCCATCCGCCGACGCGCTTCAGGCGCTAAAGGCTGCGGCAGCCAAGCATGGAATCGAGTTCGTCGGGCCACCACTCCAATGAGGTGAAGCGACCCATGCACCGCGCCCGGCGGATAGGAGTCAGCCGTTCAGTTCGGCTCGTATTCGTCGTTCAGTGCTGTCCCGGCGCTGATGTTGACGTTCGACTGGAAGAAAGAAAGGTAGGAGAAAATGAATTCGCATAAGAACAGAGTCAATCCTTCGGAAGAGGCCATCCAGATGGGCGCGACGGGGATAGCGATACGGTTCCTCCTGACGCGCGAGGACACCAACGGCAGCATGTCCGTGTTCGAGGTTCGCGTCGCCGCCGGGCAGAAACTAACGGCTCCCGCCCACAAGAACGACGCCTACGAGGAGGTCCTCTACGGCATCGAGGGCGTGTTGACCTGGACGGTTGACGGCACGCCCATCGAGGTTGGTCCCGGACAGGCGCTGTGCATCCCCCGGGGCGCGGTACACCGCTTCGACAACTGCGGCAACGTGGATGCGAAACAACTCTGCCTCATCAGTCCGCCGGTCATGGGGCCGGCGTATTTCCGCGAAGCTGCCGAAGCCATCGGTGCTGCCGCTGGCGGCCCGCCCGACCGAGCGAAGATGACGGAGATCTTCCGGCGTCACGGCATGACATTGGCTGCGCCCCCATCTGGTAAGTAACCAATGCCTGTATCCGCGAAGACCAGCCGGTTTTTGATCCAAGCACGAACCAGCCGATTCCAATCGTGCCGAGCGCGAAGATTGTGTCGCCGATGATGCGCAGCCACCGCAGTTTGTCCATGAGCGGTGTTTGCGGGAATTCGGCCGAGCGGGCATACCACATTCCGTGTTCGACACTCGCCCAGGTTTGCAGCAAGCCACGCCCACGGCGTGGCTTCACCGAGTGGGACGCCTAATCGCAAAAAAATCTTTGGCGTTCACAAGAAAACCAGGAAGCCGCAAGTCGCGACCCGGACGCACAACTTCAAAGCCTGCTTCGATGGCGGCCTTGGCCTGACCCTCATCGTGCGTCATCAAACGTGCGGGAGGAACTTAATAAGGCCGTCAATGACGCGACTGAGGGAATTGATCTCCATTGGTATAGCGGCAAGGCGGGCATCTGGCGGACGAGGGTCGAAACAAGCGCAGCATGGAGCCTGACAAAAAGGCTCGCCTTGCGTTGGTATTTGTGTGCCAATATCTGTCCATGCACACCGCCACAAATTGGTTGAGACATCGTTTGTCCCGCATGGTTTTCGTTTGTCTGGCCGGCATGTCGTTGCCCTCTTTCCTTGCGAACCGTGCCGTAGCGCAGGAATCGGCGGCGCCAGCGAACGCGCCGTCGGTGAACACGAATTCCACGCCTTACCTGACGCCCGAAGAGGAACTTAAAACCTTCGACCTCAAGCCCGGTTACAGCCTGCAACTGGTGGTAAGCGATCCAATCATCAAGGAGCCGGTGGTGGCGGTGTTCGACGGGAACGGGAAAATGTATGTGGCCGAGATGCGGACCTACATGCAGGACATTGACGGCCGCAATGAGCTGACCACCAACAGCCTCATTTCGTTGCATTGGTCGAGCAAGCATGACGGCAATTACGATCGACATAGCGTTTTCGTTTCCGACCTCGTGCTGCCGCGCGCCATCCTGCCGCTGAAGGATAGCGTGCTGGTAATGACAACGGGTTCGGATTCGATCTGGCGCTATTGGGACACGAACAACGACGGGGTGGCGGATCGGCGGGAATTGGTCCACCAGGGGCAACGGAGTGGCGCCAACCTGGAGCACGAAGGCAGCGGATTGATCTGGGCCGTGGACAACTGGCTTTACATGGCCCTGAGCCAATATCGTCTGCGGTTGAAGGGTGACGAACTCATCAGCGAGCCAGCGCCGCCGAACTTTGCCTACTGGGGCATTTCTCAGGACAACTACGGCAAGACTTATTACGTGAATGCGGCGCAAGATTACGGACCGGTGAGTTATGAGACGCCGATCATTTACGGCGGTTCCGGCGACCCGCGCGACCTGACCAAATACGAGGGCAACTTCCTCGCCGTATGGCCGCTGACCGCGCATGGCGACTATCAGGGCGGGCCGCGTTTCGTCCGGCCCGACGGCACGTTAAACCATTTCACCGGCACGGCCGGCGTGGACGTCTTTCGGGGGGACCGTTTGCCGGAAGATTTGCGTGGCGACGTGGTCATGGGCGAACCGGTGGGGCGGATGATCCGGCGGGCGAAGGTGATCAACAAGGAAGGCTACACGATTCTGGCCAACCCATACGAAGCCGAGAAATCCGAATTCATCCGCTCGACCGATCTCAATTTCCGCCCCGTCAACATGGTGACCGCGCCGGATGGGACGCTTTACATCGTGGACATGTACCGAGGCATCATCCAGGAAGGTAACTGGACGCGGCCCGGTTCCTACTTGCGCAGCAAGATCCAATCGGCCGGGCTCGAAAAGAATTTTGGCCGCGGACGCATCTGGCGTCTCGTGCATAATGCCTTCACCCCCGGGCCGCAGCCACACCTGCTCGACGAAACACCCGCGCAACTCGTGGCGCATCTCGATCATCCCAATGGCTGGTGGCGCGACAACGCCCAGAAGCTCATCGTCCTGAGCGGGGACAAGTCCGTCGTGCCCGCGCTGGTGAAGATGGCGCGCACCGACACCAATCACCTCGCGCGCATCCACGCGCTGTGGACACTCGAAGGACTGGACGTGCTCCCGCCCTCGCTTGTTCGCGAGAAACTCGCCGATCCGCATCCGCAAGTGCGCATCGCTGCGATCCGCGCCAGCGAGACGCTTTACAAGGCTGGCGACAAATCCCTCATTCCAGATATCGAGAAGCTGACAAAGGATCAAGATCCGTCGGTGCTAATGCAGGTGTTGATGACGTCGCTGCTGCTAAAAACACCCGATGCGCGCGTCCTGACGGCCACCACAGTGGCGACCAACAAAGCCATGTGCATTCAGACGATTATTCCGGAAGTAGTGAGGACCTTGTCGCCGGTGGTTTATCCGCCGGAATTCACGCGGGAGGACCGGGCACAACTGGCACGCGGCCGGCAGATCTATGAGCAGCTCTGTTTCGCTTGCCACGGTCTGGACGGACAGGGCGCCCCTCTCGCCAACGCTCCCGCGGGCGTCACCCAGGCGCCGCCACTCAAAGGCGCCAAATTCGTCACCAATCACCGCGATGCGATGATCAATATTGTCCTGAAAGGATTGACCGGGCCGGTGGACGGCAAGACGTATCCGGCGGTGATGGTGCCCATGCAGGGCAACGACGATGAATATATTGCCGCCGTCGTTTCCTATGTGCGGACGAGTTTCGGAAACAATGCTTCCATGGTAACGACTGAAGACATCGCGCGCGTTCGCGCCACCTTCAATGACCGGACCGCGCCGTGGACCGCGGAAGAACTCGCTTCGACACTGCCGCAACCTGTCCCGAATCACGGCGACTGGAAAGCCACCGCCAGCACGAACACCGAAACCGCCACGCTCGCGATCGACGGCAGGCCGGACACGCGCTACGACGCCAAGGCCATCCAGACTCCGGGCATGTGGTTTCAAATCGAACTTCCCGCGCCGACGATGATCGGCGGGCTGCAGTTGGGTTCAGGCGCCGCCACGAACGATTTTCTGCGGGGTTACCAGGTGTTCGTGTCGGCCGATGGCGAAACACTGGGGCGACGCCGTCGCGGAAGGCCACGGAACGGGCGATCGAACGGAGATTCTCTTCAAGCCCGTCGAGGCGAAGTTCGTGCGCATTCAGGCTGCGGAGTTGAATGGACCCTTTGGACGTGGCCGCGGCGGTTTTGGACGCGGTCGCGGTGGTTTCGCCCGTGGCGGCGCTGGTTTTGGCCGCGGGCGTGGCGCACAGTCCGAGCAAGGCTGGTCCATCAGCGAACTCCATTTGCTCCAACCGCCGCCTGCGATTCCACAGACTGTCCTGGCCAAGAAAGCCGAAGCTTCAAAACTACGAGTAAGCACTCCCAGTTTTCGGCCTCGAAAGTCAATTCTGCGACGCGCCGAAGAGCATCGTTCCGCGATGGTTATTGGAGCCGGTTTACTTGGTGAAGTCAGCGCCGCGGAAGTCGTCGAGAAGCAAAACCAGAAAGAGACAAGTTCTTCATAATTCAAAAGCTGCCGGGTTTCCATTGCCGCGCAAGTTCGATGTCCGCCGCCGCTTTGTCGGCAAATTTCGGAATGTCCACCACGCCCACGCGGTTGTAGAGGAGCGGCTGTTTGTATTGATTGGTGTAGGCAGTCGCATAGGCTCGCCAGGAGTTGAGAGCGTCTTCGAGATGCTTCACCGCCGTCGCTTGGTGCGTCTGATTGGTCGTGGCGTCGAACAGCGCCAGTTCCGCGGCGCCTTCGATTTTGGCGGCGTAGTACTGTCCCAGCCTCGCCTGCGCTTCGATGTCGCCAAGCGTTTGTCGCAATTCCTTGTTTTGACCAGCGCGCGGACGCAACGTGTCCAGGCCGCGCAGCGCGCCTTGCGCCTCGCCACGCAATCGTGCGGCGACCTGCAACGGCGTCAAACCGTCCATCGGCTGATTCTTGAGCAGACGTTCGCGCCACTGGCGAATATTCAGGTCGCCACTCTCCGGCATGCCGCTGCCGCGCATGAATTCGGCGACGGTGTAAAAGCCCTTGTAACTCGGATGACTGCTACATGACTCCGGCAACCACTGATAATCGTTGGGCTGCCAGATGAACCGGGTGATTTCCGGCAACACTTGGGACGCCGCCGTCCAGGCCGCGAGCAATTCTTTGGCGGAGACTTCCGGGAAATGCACCGCCAGCGTTTTTTCAAAAAGACCGTCCGGCAAATCGGGATCGTAGCTCAACCGTCCCCACAACATGAAACTGAACCATTGCTTTTGCATCACGAGTTGATGCGGCGATTCCGGATTCACGTCCATTTCTTCGCGCCCCCAATTGTAACCATCCGGTCCCATGTAAAAACCCGCGAACTTGTCCGGGCCGGGCATCGCGCGGATGAAGCCGCGCGCATACTGCGGGTCACCCCAGCGAAAGCTGTAAATGTCGTCGTTGCGCACGGTCAGCCACGTCCGGAGTTTTGGCGAGAGATCGGGCAACAACGGTTTGATGAGCGGCGGGTTCGTCATGCCATACATGTGCGCCCCGGCATATTTGAAACTGAAATCAAACGGCCCCGGATAATTTGTCCATGCGCGCTCGAATTCTCCTGCGACATCCGTCTGGTGCAGGCGATGGATCAGGCGGAACTGACGGTTCGGCTGCTCTTTCAGCGCGTCTCGAATTCCCTCGCCATAAGTCTGCCAGAGCCATTGTTCGCGGCTCAAACTGCCCATGCGGCTGCTCATGTTTTCTCCGGCGGTGATGCCGATGCCCGCCAGCAACGGATACGTCTTCACCGTCTCGCGTACGCTGGCGCGAAAATACCGCAGCATCTGGCCGTCCGGTTCGCTGCGCTTCATGCCGTCCTTCCCTTCTTCCGTGAACAGAAACGCGTTCCACGTGAACCAATACACGTCAATGCCGCGGTCCTTGGCCATCTGCATCACGTCCCGCCAGAAGGCGATTTTTTCGTCAATCGTCATCCGCTTGACCACCTCGGCTCCTTGAAGCATTTGCGCCCGGAACATTTGCCGGTCGTTCATCGAAGAGCGCTCGGTGAAATTGCTGCGACTCCCGCGCAGAACATCATTCAACGCCACGTCCGGAAACTCCGGCACCTTCACGATGCTGGGAAACGGATTGAGGTTCCACAGTGAAAGCACGTTGAACCTTTGCCGGGCCATCTCGTCGAGGAACTCGCGCCAGAACTTGCGATCCCACATCTCCGGCAGGTTTGCCTGCGCCGCGTCCGAACTGTCCGAATAACTCGGCGTACGCAGATCCAGCGGGATGTTGAACTTGATGCCGCGCTGCGCGACGAATGGACGATGCTCCTCCGGTTTGAGATCCGCCACCGTTCCCAGCCGGATGGCTTCCGCCACGTCCAGCCCGCCATACATCGCGCCGATGGAATCGCCGCCAACCACGCGCAACGCGGCGCCATTGCGCAGAATTCGGTAAGTTTGCGGCAGACCGTTGGTTTCGATTTCGAGACTCACATCAATCGCCGGCGCATGATTGCTGGCCACGCGTTCAATTTCCGCGGCGGCAAACTGTAGCGGCGGCGGATTGCCCGACGGTAATTTTACACCGGCGTTCGCGCGCCCTTCGCAAAATGCCGACAGAACTGCAATTGCCATCAGCCGCTGTAACCGAACGAATTGTTTCATGCGAGTGAAGACAGATTGCGGTTTTTTCCCCTGCACACAACCTCTTTTCAGATCCTCGGCACGCGCACGGCCTTTGGGTACTGCGACGCCTCGTCGCAGAAAGGTGCTGGCGACGCTCCCGTCGGCAGCTGTCCCGCCGACTTTCCCAAGCGTGATGAAGTGCGACTAGCTTCCAAAGCGGAGAAAGTCTCCCAATGCATAAAACAAAAGGGCGAACGGAAAACCGTTCGCCCTTTTCGTGTTTGAGATTTGAATTCGCCTAATCGAGCCTGTCGTTGTCCGGCGGCGCGGTGTCCGGCACAGACGCCAGATACTTCTCGAAATCTTCTCGACGGCCTGCATCGGCTTCGCGACGCAGGTAGTCCATCGTCAAAACCACGGCCAGTTTTTCTCCGGCGGCGCTGGCGAGGAATTGGCTGACGGAATAACCTTCCTTGGCGGCGAGAGCCTCGATGGTTTTCTTCAGCGACTCGGGCAATTGGATGGTCAGCGTGCTCATGTCTTTGATCGTATCGGTTTCAGGAAATCGCGGGGCGTTACAGCGGTGATGCCAAGCTGTTCCGAACCGTGAAAGTCCTTCACGTTATGGGTGACAATATGGCGGCAACCGGCGGCAAAAGCGAGTTCCAATATCATGTCGTCATCGGCGTCAGGCAGGAAGGGCCGCCAAAGGAAATGGATTTCCTGCAAATGTGACTGGCTGGCAAGATAGCGCAGGAATCGTCGCGCGTCTTCCGCCGTGCGGCCCGGCGGGAGATGTTCGGGTCGCGTCAGCACGTCCCGCCATTCGGTAGAGAGTCCAACTGAGAGGCAAAGCTGGAATTCCGGTGCGGGAATCGAACTGACGAGGGCGTAACTTGCGCCTTGCCGGGAACGCACCGCCGCCACAAGAACACTGGTGTCGAAAACCACTCGCATCGCGGGCATCGTAATTGCCGGATGGAGTCTGGAAAAGGAAAACCCGCGCAACGTGAATCGCGCGGGGCTGGTCGAATTTCAATTTGAGACAGGCTGGAAGCACTGTCCTACGTTTAATAGCGGTAATGGTCCGGCTTGTAGGGGCCTTCGACGGGCACGCCGAGGTAGTCGGCCTGCTTCTTCGTGAGCTTGGTCAGCTTCACGCCGATCTTTTCGAGGTGCAGGCGGGCGACTTCTTCGTCGAGCTTCTTGGGCAGACGATAGACGCCGACTTTGTACGTGTCGCGATTCGCCCACAGGTCCAGTTGCGCGAGGCACCTGGTTGGTGAAGGAGTTGGACATCACGAAGCTCGGATGGCCTTGGCGCAGCCGAGGTTCACGAGGCGGCCTTCGGCGAGCAGGTAAATGCTGCGGTCGCCGGGCAGGTCGTATCGGTCCACCTGCGGCTTGATGTTGATGCTGCTTCACGCCTTTCGGCGTTGTTCAAGCGGTCCACCTGGATCTCGTTGTCGAAGTGGCCGATGTTACAGACGATGGCCTGGTCCTTCATCTTGAGCATGTGCTCCAGCGTGATGACGTCGCAATTGCCGGTGCGTGGTGACGTAGATGTCGGCCTCGCCCAGCGTGTCTTCGATCGTGGTGACTTCGAAGCCTTCCATCGCGGCCTGCAGCGCGTTGATGGGGTCGATCTCGGTGACGATGACGCGCGCGCCGAAGCCGCGCAGGCTGAATGCGCGCTGCCTTTGCCGACGTCGCCGTAGCCGCAGACGCACGGCGACCTTGCCGGCGATCATCACGTCCGGTGGCGCGCTTGATGCCGTCGGCGAGCGATTCGCGGCAGCCGTAGAGGTTGTCGAACTTGGACTTGGTGACGGAGTCGTTGACGTTGATGGCGGGCACGAGCAGCTTGCCCGCTTCGAGCATCTGGTAGAGGCGATGCACGCCGGTGGTGGTTTCTTCGGAGACGCCTTTCCAGTCCTTCACGACTTCGTGCCAGAACCAGCCGGGGCGCTCCTTCGCGCACGCGCTTGAGCAGCGTTCTTGATGACGTGCTCTTCGTGGCTGTCGCTCGGGCGTGTTGACCCAGTTGCTGCCGTGCTCCAGTTCGTAGCCCTTGTGGATGAGCAGCGTGGCGTCGCCGCCGTCGTCCACGATGAGTTGCGGGCCTTTGTTGCCGGGATGCGTCAGCGCGGCGAGCGTGAAGTCCCAGTATTCCTCGAGCGTTTCGCCCTTGAAGGCGAAGACCGGAATGCCGGCCTTGGCGATGGCGGCGGCGGCCTGGTCCTGCGTGGTGAAGATGTTGCAGCTCGCCCAGCGCACCGACGCGCCGAGTTCAACCAGCGTCTCGATCAGCACCGCCGTCTCGATGGTCATGTGCAGCGAGCCGGTGACGCGCACGCCTTTGAGCGGCTTGCTCGCGCCGTACTTTTCGCGGATGGACATCAGGCCGGGCATTTCCTGCTCGGCGACCGAGATTTCCTTGCGGCCCCACTCGGCGAGGCTGAGGTCTTTGACCTTGTAGTCGCTGGTCGCGCGTGCCTTGCCGTTGGCCGGCGCGGTCTTCTTGCCGTTGCTCTTTAGTCAAAGTTGGCATAGTGTAATTGCTTAATCGGTGTTGTTCTGGTTAGGCGCTCGATTACCGGCTGCACGCGTGCGGCGCAGCCCGGCCATTGACCAGCGCCGCGGCTTTCTTCAGCGTGACGGCTGCAACTGCGGAGACGGACTTGCCTGACGGCCTTGCGCAAGCGCCTCGACCTTGTCGGTCTTTTCCCAGGTGATGTCCGGGTCGGTCTTGCCGAAGTGGCCGTAGTTGGTCGTCTTGGAGTAGATCGGGCGGAGCAGGTTGAGCTGCTTGATGATGTCCGCCGGCTTGAAGCTGAACACTTCGCTGACCGCGCGCTCGATCTCCTCGTCGCTCACGACGCCGGTGCCGAACGTGTTGACGCAGACCGATACCGGGTCGGGATAGCCGATGGCGTAGGCGAACTGAATTTCCGCGCTCGTGGCCAGGCCGGCGGCGACGATGTTCTTCGCCACGTAACGGCCCATGTAAGCCGCGCTGCGGTCCACCTTCGACGGGTCCTTGCCGCTGAACGCGCCGCCGCCGTGCCGGCCCATGCCGCCGTAGCTGTCCACGATGATCTTGCGGCCGGTCAAGCCGGTGTCGCCCTGCGGCCCGCCGACGACGAAGCGGCCGGTGGGTTGATCAGAAACTTGGTTTCCTTCGTCGAGCAGCTGCTTGGGCAGCATCTTCTTGATGATTTCCTCGATGCAGAATTCCTTGATCGTCGCGTGCTCGACGTCGGCGCTGTGCTGCGTGGAGATGACCACGTTGGTGATGCGCACCGGCTGGTCGTTCACGTAACGCACCGAGACCTGGCTCTTGGCGTCGGGCCGCAGCCACTTCACCTTGCCGGTCTTGCGGATGCGCGTGAGCTCGCGGCCGAGCTGGTGCGCATACATGATCGGCGCGGGCATCAGTTCCGGCGTTTCGTTGCACGCGTAACCGAACATCAACCCCTGGTCGCCGGCGCCCTGCTCGGCCGTCTCCTTGCCTTTGGCCTTGCGGGCGTCCACGCCTTGCGCGATGTCCGGGCTCTGCGACGTGATGGCGTTCATGATGAGCACCTTGTCGGCGTGAAACACGTCATCGTCGTGCGTGTAGCCGATTTCGCGGATGGCCTGCGCGGGCGATCGCGTTGAAATCCAGCTTGGCCTTGGTGGTGATTTCGCCGCCGACCACGACGAGGTTGCACTTGGCGTAGGTCTCGCAGGCCACGCGGCTGCGTGGGTCCTGCGCCAGGCAGGCGTCCAGCACGGCATCGGAAATGGTATCGCACACTTTGTCCGGATGGCCTTCGCCGACGGACTCGGAAGAGAAGATGAAGTTCTTGCTCATTAAATTTAGGCTGCATAGCTGTTGTTAAATGTCATATTGACGTATCAGGATAAGATGATATATCATCTTGCAGCGGCCGTCAACAGATATTTTGGAACAATTTGGACGCAGCGATATGTCCTCGACTCTCAAATCCTTGCGCGCCTTGTCCGATCCCACCCGGCTGCGCATCGTCGCGCTGCTGGAGAAGGACGAACTGTCGGTCAACGAGCTGCAGGAAATCACGCGGATGGGGCAATCGCGCATCTCGACGCATCTGGGCCTGCTGCAGGATTCCGGCCTGGTGCAGTCGCGGCGCGAAGGCAAGCGCACCTTCTACAAGCTCGAATCCAGCACGCGGATGGCGTGGCGCGGCGAGTTCATCCAACTGGCGATTCGCGGCGCGAAGGAACTGCCGGAGCACGCGCAGCGACCAGATCAATCTGAAGCGCATTCTCAGCCGCGCGGCGCGAACAGGCGCAGGTTTATTTCAACCAGGTCGCCGGGCGGTTTGACCGCGTCTATGGCCCGGGCCGCTCCTGGCAGGCGTTCGGGCATCTGCTGCTGCGGATCCTGCCGCCGCTGGTCGTCGCCGATCTGGGCGCGGGCGAAGGTTTGCTGAGCGAATTGCTGGCGCGCCGCTGCAAGAAGGTCATTGCGGTGGACAACTCGGAGAAGATCGTCGCGTTCGGCGCGGCAAAGGCGAAGAAGAACGACCTGAAGAACCTGGAGTTCCGCCTGGGCGATCTTCAGAACCCGCCGATCGAAGCCGGGAGCGTGGATCTGGTCATCCTCAGCCAGGCGCTGCATCACGCCGAGGAGCCGGCCAAGGCAATCGCCGCTGCGCACAACATCCTGAAGCCGCGGGCAGATCCTGATTCTCGATTTGCTGAAGCACAATTTCGACAAGGCGCGCGAGCTCTACGGCGACCGCTGGCTCGGTTTTGCCGAAAGCGATCTGCATCGCTGGCTGGAAGCCGCGGGCTTCAGAAAGATCGAAATCAGCGTCGTCGCGCGCGAAGAACAGCCGCCGCATTTTGAGACGGTGCTGGCGGGAGCGGAGAAATAGTTTGATGTGGCTGCTATTTGGCCAGCACCGCTTTCACCCATTCCTGGTTGTCCAGATACCAGCGCACGGTTTCGCGGATGCCTTGCTCGAATTTGTGAGCGGGGACCCAGCCGAGTTCTTTTTGAATCTTCGTGGCGTCGATGGCGTAGCGGCGGTCGTGGCCGGGGCGGTCCTTGACGAACGTGATCAGCTTGCGCGAGTTGCCGCCGAGTTGCGGGCGCCATCTCGTCAATCAGATCGCAGATCAATTCCACGATGTGGATGTTCGCCCATTCGTTGTGGCCGCCGATGTTGTAGGTCTCGCCGAGCTTGCCGCGCGTTGAGCACGAGCCAGAGCGCTTCGGCGTGGTCGCGGACGTAAAGCCAGTCGCGCACGTTCATGCCGTCGCCGTAAACCGGAATCGGCTTGCGCGCCAGGACGCTTTGGATGACCACCGGAATCAGTTTTTCCGGGAACTGGTACGGGCCGTAATTGTTCGAGCAGTTGGTGATGACCGTCGGCAAGCCGTAAGTGTGATGATAGGCGCGCACGAGCATGTCGCTGGAGGCTTTGCTGGCGGAGTAAGGCGAGTTCGGCGCGTAAGGCGTGGTCTCAGTGAAGTAGCCCGGTCGGCCCGAGCTGCCATAGACTTCATCGGTGGAGACGTGGTGGAAGCGGAATGGTTTCGAGTCTTGAGTCTTGAGTTGAGTTGTCGAGCCAGAAGGCGCGGCAGGCTTCCAGCAGGTTGAACGTGCCGACGACGTTGGTGTGGATGAAATCGCCCGGCCCGGTGATGGAGCGATCCACGTGCGATTCAGCCGCCAGGTGCATCACGTGCGTGATGGCGTGCTGTTCGACGACGTCGCAGCGTCGCGGTCTTGTCGCGCAGATCCACTTTCTCGAAGACGTATTTGGGATGCCTGGCAACGCTTTCGAGATTCGCCGAGATGCCCGGCGTAAGTCAGGCAATCCAGGTTGACCAGCTTGTGCGATCTCGGGCCGGTCAATGACGTGCTGGATCAGGTTCGAGCCGATGAATCCGGCGCCGCCGGTGATCAACAGATTCATTGTTTCGAGTTTCGAGTTTCAAGTTTCGGATTTTCCGGCTTCCAGTTCCGCAGCGAATCTTCAAGCGCTTCCTCCACCGGCCGGATTTTTACCCCGGTGGAAAGCAGTTTGGTCACATCCAGCACGCAATTGGAGCGCGGCGTTTTGGCGGCGACACGGTAAAATTCCTCGTCGTTTGCCCAAAATTCGAATCGCCGTTTTGGCTTGAGAATTCTTTCGATCATCTCGACGACGTGCCGGGTCGTCACGAAACCGGGATTGGTGATGTTGTAAATTCCGAACGGCGCGCGACGCTCCCACAAATCCAGGCACGCGCGTACGAAGTCGGCGCGATGCGAGATCGAGTTCACATTGTCATAGACCTTCGCGTAGCGCTGGACCTTGCTCAGATAATTGCGCGCATTGTCGAACTCATCGAACGGAATCCGCAAGCGCCAGACGTAACTTTGTCCCACGCCGGCGATCGCTTCTTCGGCCGAGGGCCTTTGTTCCGCTGTAAAAACTGCAGGGCGGATCGCGGAATGAAAAATTCGGCGGGTCCGTGCTCCGTGAATCCGCGAATTTTCTCAGGCGACTCCTCAACGAGTGACTTCAATTCAGGCCGTGAGAGATCCTTTTCGCTCCGACAGGTTCCGTTATCGACGATTTTCGCGCCAGAATAGATGCAGCCGGAGGAAACGTGACCCCACGGTGTGCCCGTCGCGGCGCATATCTCGGCGATCGTTTGCGGCAACAACGTATTGCCCGCGAGCGTGTCAGCCTTCGCAATCTCGCATGCGTCCACGTTGGGCTTGCCGGTGTAACCGGCGCAATTGACGAGAAACTCGGGTTTGGCTTCGCGCAAAAAACGGAGCAGCTCATCGAAGCGCGTGTAATCCACTTCCTTTCGGCCAATCGCGGTGAAAGCTCTTCCGCGGCGCCGCAATTCAGCAGCGAACGCCTGGCCGATGTAACCCGAGCGCCAAGCAGTACAATCATAGCTTATGATCGCTGATCCAGCCGCTTCGCCTCGGCCACAGGTTTTCGAGATACATGCGGTATTCGCAATTCGGCATCTTCAGGGAAAGCGCTTCAAGCTGTTCCCGCGAAAGGAAACCACGTCGGAACGCCGCTTCTTCCGGGCAGCCGATCTTGATCCCCTGGCGCTTTTCGATGGTCTGCACGTACGCAGAAGCCTCATGCAAACTGCTGCTCGTTCCGGCATCGAGCCATGCGAAGCCGCGACTTAAACGGTGCACGCCGAGCTGGCCTCGGCGCAGATAATCCAAATTCACGTCAGTGATTTCCAACTCGCCGCGCGCGGAAGGTTTCAGTCGTTTTGTCACTGCCACCACCTCGTTGTCGTAAAGATAAAGCCCGGGCACGGCATAATTGCTCTTGGGACGTTTAGGCTTTTCCTCAATGGAAATCGCCCGGCCGTGGGCATCAAACTCCACCACGCCATATCGTTCCGGATCTTGAACGTGATAACCGAAAATCGCAGCGCCCGATTTGAATTCCGCAAACGCCTTCAGGAAATTATCGCCGCCGTAGAAGATATTGTCGCCGAGAATCAACGTCACCGGTTCGCGTCCGATGAACGATTCGGCGATGAGAAACGCCTGCGCGATGCCTTCGGGCTTTGCCTGTTCGCGGTATTCAATGGAGATACCCCAGGCTTTTCCATCACCGAGCAATTGCTGAAACCGCGGCAAATCCTGCGGCGTCGAGATCAGGCAAAATTCGCGGACTCCGCCTTCGATCAATGTGGTCAGCGGATAATAAACCATCGGCTTGTCATAGACGGGCTGAAGCTGCTTGCTCGCGACAAGTGTCAACGGAAACAGCCGCGAGCCGGCGCCGCCAGCCAGAATGATGCCTTTCATTCCTGCCAAGGTTAAGAGCAGGCGGACGCAAAGAGCAAGTTACAATCCGATCTTCTCGACGCCAATTTCGTCAGAGGGAAGTTTTTATCGTCCAGTGGGAATCAAAACTCCGCCGGTGTTGGTCATCGGTGTGAAGCGGCCGGAAAAACCCCGTGGCGTGTTAATGCCCGTGGTTACAGTTCCGTTAAGAACACGAAGCAGAGGCAGGGTTTGTCGCAAATCATTTTCGAGGATCACGAGCAAGCGATAGGTCTCGGGACTTACTGCAAAAATATTGGTTCCAATATTCGCAAACACTTCCCGTGTTCCCGGCACAGGGGTGCCGGGTCGTGGAATCGGAACGAGCGCGCCATCGATGACCACTGCGCCAGTAGCGCCGGTTTGAGGAGCTTGACTCGTCATCGCCAGGAGCGCAGGCAACGCTTGCTCCATCCGCGCCTGTAAATTGCTCAAAATCCCAGCAATGTTCCCCAGCGGCGTATCTGCGCCGAGTTCATTGTCAGGAAGCACAAAATTGTTTGTCCCGAAGGCCATTTGGTTTGTGGCTCCGAAGCGATTTGGGAGAGTCGTTTGTGCCGGGCCGGGCGCGTTGGAAATGGCGCCGGCGACAAGTCGCTGATTTGGAGTCCTCACACCTGAATTGATTGCGCCTGCCCCATTTTGAGCGGGGATTGCTGGCTGGACAGCGCTTCGCTGCGGGCCTGTTACTGACCCGGTCGGCGCGGCTGACGTTGCGGGGATGGTTTGTGCGGCCAGTGATACTACGGCCAGAAATGGGAGCGTTGAAAGGAGCTTCTTCATGGCTTTCGCGTTTCCGTCCTTGTGATGTTCGCTGCATCAACAAACGCTGCACCCAGGATTTTACAAATAGGGTGTTTTGCCCGCCGACGAAGCAATCGCACATCGTGATGCGACGATAGAGATCCAGATTCTGTGCCGAGTCGATTGCCTCGCGGTATCTCTCAGGAGTGACTTGCGGCGGCCTTTCGACCAGCCGTCATGTAATCGAGATACTCGACCAGGCGCGACTTCATTTCCTTGCGCGGGACGATGGCGTCGATGAGACCGCGATCGAGGAGAAACTCAGCCGTTTGAAATCCGGGCGGCAGTTCGGCTTGCGTGGTGTCCTTGATGACGCGGGGCCCGGCAAATCCAATCATGGCTCCAGGCTCTGCGATGATCAGATCGCCGACCGTTGCGTAGCTCGCCATAACGCCCGCCGTCGTGGGATGGGTGAGAACGCTGATGTAGGGCAGCTTCGCTCCGGCGTGATATGCAAGCGCGCCGCAAGTCTTGGCCATCTGCATCAGGCTGAACATGCCTTCATACATGCGCGCTCCGCCGCTGGTTGAAATAATCACCAACGGCAACTCCTTCTCCGTTGCCTTTTCAATAAGCCGGGTCAGTTTCTCGCCGACGACCGATCCCATCGAACCGCCCAGAAAACCAAAATCCATGACACCGAGCGCGGTGCAATGGTCGCCGATCTTTCCGAGTCCAGTAATCACTGCATCCCGTAGCCCCGTGGATTTTTGATACTCTTCGAGTTTCGCCGTGTACGAGGCGACGCCCGTAAAATTCAGAATGTCCTTGCTCGTGATGTCCGGGTCGAGTTCTTCGAATGAGCACGTTTCCACCAGGGAATGAATCCGTTCGCGGGCGCCAATCGGAAAATGATGCTGGCACTGAGTGCAGACCTTCAGGTTTTCATCCAGCTCCTTGTCGAAAACCATCGTGCCGCACTTTGGGCATTTGGTCCACAGACCTTCCGGAATTTCTCGCTTTTTGGATTTTGAGCCGAGCTTTGGCTTCTTGACGAAGTTCGTCGCTGAGGCCGAGTGTTGGGGAGGCGTAACCGCCGGTTCGGCAGTTTCGAGCCCGAGCGATTTCTTAGTGAACGAAGTCGTGGCCATTTGCGCCGTAATCTAAACTTTTGCCTACCGTTGAACAAGCCGGTTATTTATAGCCCTGCGTCGGCAGATTCCAAATCCGACTAGAGGCCGCGCGCGACCGTCCATACGCACACGTCACCTGCACCCGCCTTTCGCAGCACCTTCGCGGAAGCATTCGTTGTCGCACCCGTCGTGAACACGTCGTCCAGCAAAACAATGCGCTCGCCGTTGAGCTTCAATCCTGGCCGCACGACGAAGGCATTGCGCACATTGGCGGCGCGCTCTGCCCGGCTCAGCAATGTTTGCGTGCGAGTAGGTGTCACACGCATCAGCAGGCGGATGTTCAATGGAATTCCTGTCGTATCGCTGAGCCGGGCACCAAGGCGCTCGGCTTGATTGAATTCACGTTCCCGGCGTTTCACCGGATGCAGCGGCACAGGAACAATCCAGTCCCAACGCTTTTCCCGCAGAACGGGCGCAGCTTCGCGAATCAATAAATCAGCAAGAAACGGTTCGAACCAGAGCGCGCGCTGGTATTTGTAGCGATGAATGGCTTCCAGCACCGTGCCGCGCGCCGTTACTGCTGAGCGGGCAGATTGAAAATGTAATTCGAGTTCGCGGCAGTTCGTGCATTCAAACGAAGTCGTGATGTCTCCCTCAAATGGGAGTCCGCATCGTTCGCAAAAGGGCGGTTTGATGAAGCGCACCTGATTCCAGCAGCGTACACCGACGAATCCATCCGAAGCTGGGGCCCGTTCGGAACCGCAAATCTGGCAAAGCTCAGGATATAGAAAACCCAGCGCAGCATTCAGCCAGGTCGCTGCAGTATGGTTAACCGAAGTCATGCGTTCCATTCCCGATTACGGGCGAGATTGAGCCGCATGAAGATCAGGAGCGTCAGCGCGACAACAGGCAATGCAAGCCAACCATTGACGATTGCCATTCTACCTGAACCCCACCACCCGGCGTTCGCATCAGGCGTAGCGTGTGTAACAATGGAAAGGACCTTAATCGAAAAAATCCAACCTGCGTGCAGACCGACCGAAAAGGACAGGTTGCTGGTTATTTGATACGCCCAGCCCAGGAGCAGTCCCGCAATTGTGAGGGTGAACAAAGCCGGCACGATGGCGTTCAGGTTCCCCATGTTTGTGAACATGCGTGGCAATAGTTGCAGTCCGGACAGCCAGGTTACTGTTGTTGGATCTTTCGCGCTCTTCACAAAGTGCATGAGTGCGTAGATAGCACTGCTCAGGACAAGAGCAAAGACCCAATGATAGGCCCTTCGCAGCGCACCGAACAGCGCGCCCCGAAACAAGATTTCTTCGAGCGTTGCGACGACCATTGCGCCAACAAGCGCCCCCAGGCACTTGTTAAACACCTGCGCTTCGCTCAACTTTGCGTTCACCTCCCGAGCCCCTGTCGCTAAAGCAAATACGGCCACGATGGCCAATGAGAGTAAACCCAGCAGAACCCCACCCGCGAATGCCTTCCAATGGCCCGCCGGTCGGACGATTCCGACATCGCGAAGCGACTTCATATCAAACGCGCGCAATAGGGGCCACAGACCAATCAGAGCCAGCCCGAGCAAGGCGCGATCGACAAAACGGTGAAACGGCGCATGGGCAATCGAGGGAAAACCACCAACCAGGGGTTTCACCAGCCAGTAAAGCCAGGGCGCGAGCAAAGCGCCGCCGACGAAAATCGCTACAATGTAAACGGCGATAACTCGAAGTGGTCGCATGAGCGCGACAATAAAAAAGGGCATAGCCCAAGCCAAGTGCGAATTGGCTCGAGGGCGAGTCTATTCTTAAAACTCGAATTCTCAGAGTCTTTCCTCCAAACAAATTGTCAGCAGCGTCTTGTTTTGTATAGTCACGCTGTGGCAGTTCAAAATCGCATTGTCAAAGTCCAGAAACGAAACCGTGCTCTCGTGCGATTTGATGAATCGCGGATTGGCCGGGCGATTCTGCGGGCGGCCCAATCCATCGGCGGTTTCCGTGAAGATTTTCTGCCCGGAATCAATGACCTCGTTTTCAACGCGTGCGGCGATGATGAAAGCATCGCGCGGTTTCTTTCTGACACGGTCGTGTTGTGCCTGAACTCGGACCCGCATCATTTGATATCCAATTTTCCGCCGACCATTGAAACGATTCAGGACGAGGTATTGCACGCGTTGCGAAGCTACGGTTTTCAGAACACAGCGGACGCGTACGCCTGTTATCGCTGGGGTCGGCACTGGCTGCGCGAAGGCGCGATCCCGCCGGAGAAATTCGTCGGCAACGGCTTCCCTCAAGAGCGACTTCAGAAGAGTCTGGAGTGGAACCATGCGCGCGGCTGCGACACGGTTGCGGGCCTGAACGAAATCGTCCGGTCTGGAAAGGTGAAACAACTCGTGGAGGAATCACTTGCTGTTTATGAGCACTCACTCGATGAGGCGGCGGGCAAGGTTCTTTCGCGGCTGAGCGTGGGCGACGGTATTCGCATGATGTGGGTGAGCGGCCCGAGTTCGTCGGGCAAAACAACAACCACCGTGAAACTGACCGAGCGCCTGCAACGGCACGGCCTGCATTTCCTGATGCTGAACCTCGACGATTACTTCTGGTCACTCGTCGAACATCCGACGGATTGGATCAACGACCGGAACTATGAAGCGCCGGAAGCACTGGACATTCAGTTGTTGAACGAGCATCTCCGCGTCTTGCTGGACGGAGGAAAGGTCGAGAAGCCGATTTACAGTTTCAAGGAAGGCCGCCGTGCCGGCACAAAACCGATCAAGCTGGAAAAGGATCAAATTCTTTTGCTCGACTGTTTACATGGATTGTATCCACCGATATCAGAAGATATCCCGGCATCAGCGCAGTTCCGACTCTATATCGAAACACAGAACATGCTTTATGAAGGCGATGGCAGTTCGAAGCGTCTCACGCGGTTCACTGACTTGCGGCTCATTCGCCGAATGCTGCGCGACGCGCGGCACCGCAACCACAGTCCGCTGCGGACATTGCTTCATTGGCATTACGTCCGAGCCGGCGAGTTGTTCAGCATCATTCCGCTGAGCGGCTTGGCTGACCATGTTGTTAACGGCGGATTCCCATTCGACCTCGCGGCGCTACAACCATTCTTTGCAGGACCGGAAAGTCTTCTTCCGCGGTCTGACGAGTTGGAGCCGTACGGCGGGTTTCTCGATGCGCGCATCCGCTACGAACACATCAGGACATTGCTCGAAAGCGTAAAGGGCCTGAGCCGTGAACAAGTATCGCAATATGACATCATTCCAGGCGACGCGGTCATCCGGGAATTCATTGGCGGCAGCGCGATTCAGATTCCGCACAACGAATGAAACGGCAAATGGGATTCACAAACCAGTGGCGGCGGGTTTGGGCACATGCTAAATAGAATCGTGTTGAGCACGGAAACAACTTCCAGTGTGGCGTCGTCACCAGGACCGTTCGGGCGCTTCTATTTGCAGGAACTCATCAACAGTGGCGGCATGGCGGATATCTGGGTGGCGACGGATTCAAAGGGCAAGCCGTACGCGTTGCGCCGAATGCATGAGCGGTATCGGTTCAACCTGTTTGCAAAGCGCCGCTTCCTGCGCGGCTGCGAAATTCTCGCCAGCATTCCCGATCACGAAAACATCATCGGTTACGCCGAGCACGGCAAAATCAAGGGTCAACCGTATCTCCTGATGGAGTACGTCGAGGCGTCGAATCTCAAGGAGCTCTATGCAAACCATGATCCCGTGCTGCTGGAAAATGTCGCCCAGATTCTGATCGACATGGCCACCGCGCTTGAACACATGCACGAGAACGGGTTCATGCACCTGGATTTCAAGCCGGAGAACGTGCTGGTCACCCGCAACGCCGGCGTCCGTTTGGTGGACTTCGATCTTGCGCAGCCAATCACGGAGAAGCCTATCAAGATCTCCAGGAATCCCGGCACACCCGCGTACATGGCCCCGGAGCAATTGCGCGGCGAAGCCATCACGCATCGTGTGGATATTTTCGCATTCGGCGTCGCTGCGTATGAACTGCTCACGAACCAGAAACCGTTTCCAGGCGAAACGCCGGCCGAAATCCTCATCAGGCAAGTGGATCGTTCCGCTTTCGCGATGCCGCGTGAATTGAATTCCGATCTCCCCGTAAACCTGGAGAAGGTGATTCTGAAGTGCCTCGAAACCGATTCCGAGAAGCGTTATCCTTTCATGAGTGTGATGGCGCGGGAATTGAGGGGGACGCTGTATGTTTGATGAGTTGACGCAAGCAACGGCGCTTTCAGGCCGGAACCGACTGCAAATTGTGTTGCGTTCGCCAAAATAATACGCATAGTTATCCAAACTGAAAGGAATAGCCATGAATGATCGCTCGATAACCCGCCGAGATTTCATCCGCACCTCAACCGCTCTGGCGGGAACCGCATTACTGTCGCGCGTCGGCCTTTCCAGCGCGGTGGCCCAAACGACGAAACGCACGGCTGTGGATCAGGTTACGCTTGGGAAGACCGGCATCAAACTCAGCCGGCTCGGCTTTGGCACTGGCAGCAACAATGGATTTGAGCAGACTGCGATCGGCAAGGAGAACTTCAGAGATCTGATTCACTACGCCTACGACAAAGGCATCACTTACATTGATACCGCTCGAGCATATCAGACTTTCACCTGGATTGGCGACGCCATCAAAGGACTCCCGCGCGAGAAGCTTTACCTACAATCGAAAGTTCCTGGCAAACCTGAAGACGTGCTCGCGACGATTGATTCGCACCGCAAGACCTTCGACACCGATTACATTGACAGCCTGCTCGTCCATTGTATGACGCGCGGAACGTGGACTGACGAGTGGAAGCAGATTATGGATGGCTTCAACGAGGCGAAGGAGCGGAAATGGATTCGCGCCAAGGGCGTCTCATGTCATTCACTACCCGCCTTGCGCGCCGCCACGTCCGCGGATTGGACTGAGGTGCATCTTGTGCGCGTAAATCCGCAAGGGAATTACGTGGACCAGGAGAATGAGAGAAACAGTTTTGCGCGCGGTGGCGATGTCAATCCAGTGATTGCGCAAATAAAAACGATGAAGGAAAAGGGACGCGGGGTCATCGGCATGAAGATTATCGGCAATGGCGATTTCCGAAATCCCGAGGACCGCGAGAAATCCATCCGGTTTGCGATGAGCCACAAGGAAATCGACGCCGTCGTCATCGGCTTCACGAGCAAGCAGCAAATTGATGAAGCCATCGAACGGATGAATCGCGCGCTGGCGGAAGTCTGAGTGCGGTTCTTATTGAGTTGAAGCAGACAGCCCGGCGGACTTCTCTTTCAACGCCGCAAAATTGCCTTTCTCACAGCAGGCCACGAAACCTTCCGTCACGGATTTCAGCTCTTCCCAGCGATCACGGATCGAGGCCGACTCCTTTCTTGTGATCTGGTTGTCCGCCGCAGCGGTTGCGATGACGGCAAGCAAATCCGCGAATTCCTGAACGATTTCGTTCGTGGCTGGAATGAGAAACGACGGATGTGGCTTGTTCGTTTTTGGATTCAAGATGAAGAAGCCGCCTGCGCGCTGGCAAATCCACTGGACCATTCGGGGGTCGTTCGTGCACCGAATCAGTGCCTCGATGCGGTCAAGCGGATTGGCCGTGCCGCTGCCGGTGCCGTCATCCGGTTCCGCCCATTTGTAGATCATCGAGAGCGAAAGCCCGAGGTCTGCCGCGACCTGTTTGGGGCTGCACTGTTGGAAAACCTCGCGGAGGATTTCGTGCGATTGCATGGCGCAACATTGAAAAAGCGCACTACGCTTTGCAAGGCGAATAAAGGGTACGCCAGTCAATCCTCCTTCGTCCTCCGTTTGAGCTGTTCGATTGCGAGAACGAGGATGGGAGGAACAAATGCTGTTCAATTCGTCTGACCTCCGCGCCTGCGGAAAGGTTTTGCCACAAGCACCGCAACCGTAACTCCGACGCAAATCCATCCAAACAGGTCTCCATGCCGCCAATAAAACGTCCGCCGACCACTTGCGCCCGATTCAGGTAATGGAAGGTCAACCGTCATCAACCCCGAACCATAGACGCTTCGTGCTTCATCCGAGAAGATTTGCTGCATCCTGCCATACGCATCAATCCAGCACGTCAGACCGGTATTCGCGCAACGGATGAGAGGCACGCCGTTCTCGACGGCACGGAAACTGGCGCTCGACGCCTGCTGCCATTGTGCGGCGCTTTTCCCAAACCAGCCGTCATTGGTGATATTCACCAGAAAATCCGTGTTGGTTTCAATGCTCGCGCGCGCCACTTGTGGAAAAACGTCCTCAAAACAAATCAACACCGATGTCTGAACTTGCAAGTCCGGCATAACGAATTGCACGGGGCGTGTCCCCGGCGTGTAGCTGCCTGTAACAGGCGTAAACCACTTGATGAACGGCAGCCAGCGTTCCAGCGGAATGTACTCGCCGAATATAACGAGGCTTCGCTTTCGATAATTCGCCGCGAGTTCCCCATTCGGGCTGATGAGGAAACTGGCATTGAAATAATTTGTTGTGTCGGGCATCACCTCTGCGTCGTCTGCGCCAATGATCATCCAGATGTGGTGGGCCTTCGCCATTTCGAGCACTGGGTCCAGGAGCTCTTTCTCATATCGTGGCACGCCCGGCATTGCGGCTTCGGGCCAGATGAGCACGTCGGTCTGGTTCGTCAGCGCGTTCCCCGAAAGCTGCAGTAGATCCTCAAAACGTTTCATGTCGTTCTCTGGATTCCAGATGAGCGTTTGCGGAATGCTTGGCTGAACAAGCGTGAGTTTGATCTGCCGTGTCGGCGCGGGCGAATTCCACAGCACGTGGAATCCCCAGGCAAATACCGCCGCGCCCGCCAGCACCGGCAACATGATATCGATGACTCGTCCAGAGCGCGTCGCAGGTTGACTGACGATTCGCACTGCCGCGCAGAGAAATGAAACGGAAACCCACACGATCAAGAACGAAACGCCATAAACTCCGGTGAACGATGCGAGTTGAATCAGCGGCGCGATTTGATACTGCGATGCGCCCAGCAGGTTCCACGGAAACCCGCCGAACACTCGCGCCAGGATTATTTCCAGCGCTACCCAGATTGCCGCGCACGTTAACGCCCAAAGCGTGCGGAGCGCCCAGCTTCGCGGGAGAAGAGTTCCGAGTTTCGAATTCCTGGTTTCGAGTTCGTTTGCGTGCTCTCTTTGCCAAGCCGAATCCCGAAGATCTAAACCCGGAACCTTTAAGGCGATCCAGACCCATGTCGCGGGAAAAAGCGCGAGAAAGGCGCTCAATGCGACCCATCCGAGAATCGGAAAGCCGGTTACCGGAATGAACAGCAGCCAACGGAGAGAAACCAAATAATGAACCAGGCCCGCGGTGTAACCGACGCGAAAGCTTGCACCGCCGGATTTGCCCAGAGCTGCGGCCAGGATGACGCCGGGAGCAACCCAAGCGAAACCCGCAATGCCGGGGTTTGGAAACGAACACGCCAGCAGCAATCCTGCGATGATGGCCACCGGATAACGGCTGCGGATGAATTGGCTCGGCGAAAGAAATTTCAATCGCCGCAGCTTGCCTCAAAACCCGTCAAAGACAAGTTTGAGGATGTGGTGTGGCGATGGAAGAATTGACCTGACGTCTCGAAGGGGTGGTTCTTCACAGGCAGAGCGTGATCGACGTCTCACGCCCGACATACCACTCTGCCGACCGATCCAGTTGGGCGCTTTACAAATGCTTCGACTGAATCGAGCGAACTTGAGAAAGAAGCGCTACTATCAAATGGAATAAACACCAGGTGGCTGACAAGAACGTACAGACAATTCCGATGGCAGTGAGAACTGTGTGCGCCGTTTTCCATGCCGCTACCGTTTGGCGTTGGCGAGCTGACCGCCCACATGCTGGAATATGAAGTCGGCGACTGGAACCGGTTCCAGAATCGCCGCCAAGTGGCCAGCTACACCGGCATGTGCCCTAGTGAATACAGTTCCGGCCCAAAAAGGTTGCAAGGACACATCAGTAAACACGGCAACCGCCGACTGCGCACGTTGCTGGTCGAATGCGGCTGGCGACTCTGCGAATTTCAGCCCGCCTACCGGCCCATCCAGCGCTGGCGGGAAATCCTGCGCAATCCCGCCGCGCCACGCGCCCGGCGCAAACAACTCATGGTTGCCGCCGGACGGCAATTCGCGGTGGACTGGTGGCGTATTCGCACCGGGAGAAGCACCCCTGAAAAACTAGGGCTCAAACTGAAGCCGGTTGCCAGCATCAAATCGTGAGATCACCAACAGCACCAGACCATTGATAGACCCTTGTGAATCTTGGAGTGGACAAATCTGATAGCCCCATTGGGACTTTTGATGTCCCGGTTTTGAGAATGGATTTGTTGCTCCTCCGGCTAAAGATCGGACACATCTTAATGCACTCCTGAATGGACGTGCGGATAGCAGTTTGACCGCAGCCTGACTGTGGTAAAATGCCAGCGGAGACACTTCGGATTTCACAGCGCCAGAAAATTATGACAGATTAAAACAACCAAGAAGCGAGCCGGAGGAACGTCGGTCTGGACTTCTTATCCGCTGATTTCCTTCGGTTCAAATTTTATCTACTTGATTTTCGATCCCCCATAGCAGTGGGACTAGGATGAATACGATCACCCCATCGAATGCGCCAGCGCGCAGACTCAGCGGGCCATGAGGTAAGTATTTCGATAAATGGTCAAGCCCCATAGCCGCCAAGGGGCTGACGACCGCGGTCGTAAAGGAAGAAAACAGCGCTACCCAGCGAGGACGCTTGAAGTTTATGGCTTCCCGCAGAGTGGGGAATCTCCGGTAGCGGTAAAATGCCACTGTCAGACCTGAGATGCACGCAAGCAAAGGCAGGAAGAGATATAAAGGGACGAGCAGCATACTCTTGCGCCCAACATGTAAGGGAGCTGCGAATGAACCGCAATCGCAGATTTCACCTTGTCGGCAGATTACCAAGTCGCTTCAGCTCCAGCAACCGGTCTTTCAATCTTGTTGAATAAGGCATCCAAGGGACCGGGCTGAAATGTTTTGCTCAACAGCGCGGCGATTTCTACTCTCCAAAGCTCAATATGCAAAGCCTAAAACTCGGCGTCAGTTCGCTGACCGTCAGCCGGCTTGCTTACGGTTGCTGGCGGATTGCCGGGAATCCACCGAGCGCTTCGCCCGAGCAATACGCCGCCGGTCGGCGCGCCATCTTTGCCGCCTACGACGCCGGCTACACGCTATTCGACAACGCCGATATTTATGGTCGCAGCGAAGCGGAACGCATTCTCGGCTCCGCGTTGAAGGAGAATCCCGCAATGCGCGAGCGGGTCTGCATTCTCACGAAGTGCGGCGTGCAACACGCCGGCGAACCACGCGCGGATTCGCCGCATCGCTGGAATTTCTCGGCGGATCACATTTTGAAATCGTGCGACGAATCGCTGCGGCGCCTTGGGATTGAGCACGATTGACATTTACATGCTGCATCGGCCGGATTTCCTGGCCGACCCGGAGGAAATCGCCGGCGCGTTCACGCGATTGCGCGATTCCGGAAAAGTCCGCTGGTTCGGCGTGAGCAACTTTCGCCCGACGCTCCTCACCGCGCTGCAAGCGGCGTGTCCAATGCCATTCATCGCGCATGAAATGGAAATCAGCCTCGCAAAGCTCGACGCGCTTACGGACGGCACTCTCGACCAGTGTTTGATCGAGAAAATCACACCAATGGCCTGGAGTCCGCTTGCGGCGGGTTTGATTGGTGAAGGTGCGAAGCGGCTTCTTCCGGCACAGCGGGCTTATCGCCCCGACCGTTTTTTGCCCGCACTCGAAGCGATTGCCAACGCGCATGGTACGAACCGCGTGGTCGTTGCGCTCGCCTGGCTGCTGAAACATCCCAGCGAGATTGTTCCCATCATCGGCTCCGTGAATCCGGATCGCATCCAGGAGGCCGTCAAAGCCACCGAACTGGCGCTCACGCGCGAGGAATGGTATCAATTGATCATTGCCGCGCGCGGCGAACCGCTGCCTTGATTTGCGACGAACGGTTAAACCAACATGCCAGCGCCGATTCCTGCAAACCTGCGCCTTTTCATTGCGATTGCGTTACCGGATGTGGTGAAAGATGAAATCCAGAAGGCACAGGACGAGTTGCGTCGCGCAATTCCAAACAAGGTCGTCCGCTGGACCACGCGTGAACAATTCCATCTCACGCTGAAGTTTCTTGGCAACGTGGATGCGGAGAAAGTCCCGGAGTTGATAGAAGGCATGCGTGAGGCATGTACCAGTTGTCCGCCGCTGCACTTGCGCGCGGAACGAATCGGCTTCTTCCCAGACATGCGTTTTCCACGCGTCGTTTGGGCATGGGTTCATGATGAGAAAGAGCTTCTGCCGAAGATCCATGCTGCCGTTGAAGCAGCAACCGTCGGATTCACGGCGGCAAAGGCGGAAGAGAAATTCACCGGTCATGTGACGTTCGGTCGAACGAAAGGAATCAAACGACGTGAAGCGGAAATTCTCGGAACGCTGGCACTGGGAATGGTGGATCGATTGTTTGGTGAATGGTCGGCCGATAAGATTGAAATTATCCGGAGCGAGCTTTCATCCGCCGGTTCAAGGTACACGACGCTAGCGGAAATTCCGCTCGCCGGCTTGCCCGATTCCGGGAGGCTCCGAAGTAATGAGTGCTTCATCCGACCAACGTTCTGACGAATTCCTGAAAATCAGCGGCCAGTTCAAACTCGGTGCGCTCGTTACCGAATCGTCGCATCCGGTCACCGCGAATCTGAGCGAGGTCGCGAAGGAGGACATTCCCAAAGCTCTCGACTTGTTATTTCAGGTGGACAACGACGTCGTCGCGAAATATCGGGAATTTGCAGAATCGGGAAGAGCGATTGAAATCAAAGACACGCTGGTCCAAGCACTCAGGAGCGGTGGCAGGATTTTTTTTACCGGCTGTGGTTCAACGGGACGACTCAGTATTCAACTGGTTTCCATCTGGCGTGATTTTTGGCGGCGACAAAGAGCGTCGCGCGCTGACCGGACGCCGCAGTCCGGCGTCCCTGTCGATTTGGAAAATCGCGCATTCAGCGTAATGGCGGGCGGTGATTACGCTCTCATCAAATCGGTCGAAGGATTTGAGGACTTCGCAGAGTTCGGCAAAAAGCAACTGGGTGATCTAGGTGTATGCAGCAAGGACGTTGTCTTCGCCATCACGGAAGGCGGCGAGACGTCGTTTGTCATCGGTACCGCATGGAGAGCTGTCGAGGCCGGAGCAAAGGTTTATTTCGTCTATAACAATCCTGACTATATTCTGTGCAGGTACGTCGAGCGTAGCCGCCAGGTCATCGAAGATTCGCGCATCGAGAAGCTCAATCTCACGACTGGGCCGATGGCGATCACCGGTTCGACGCGGATGCAGGCAACGACGATTCAGCTTTGTGTGCTGCTGACGGTGCTGGAGATGGTTGCGCGGGAACTCCTCCAGGACCCAGTGCCGGAAGAAATTCGCCGTTTCAAAACCGTGCCGCAGGAAATCCTGCACGGGCTGACTCAATTGCTGCTCGATGTTCGCGCGCCCGATGTCCTCGCCCAAATCGCTTCACTCGTGGCGCTGGAAGAATCCGTTTATCGCGCCGGTCGCAAAAACAACTACTTTGCCGACCGTCTTGCGATTGACGTGCTGACGGACACGACCGAGCGGTCGCCGACGTATTGCACTCCGCCGTTCCGAAAGTTCGACGATGCGACCGCGTCGGAGTCGTGGTCGTTTCTGTTCACGCCGTGCGCTGAAACGCCAGAAGCATGGAAACGTATTCTCAAACGTGACCCTCAGTGCATTGACTGGAATGAAACGGAAGTCCGCACGCTGGTCGGCGAAGAGAAATCTGCCCGGACGTTCGAAACCATCCGCAAAATCAGCCGTTCCGAGTTGATGCGCTTCAGAATCGGTATGGACGGACTGGAATTCCGCAAGCTCGGTGTTGGCGACAGTGCCGTTGCGGTTGTGTCGGGTGGTGAACCGAAGCTGCGGACGCAAGATGGCTTCATCGCCCGGCGTTTCGCCGAGGCTCGCGCAGATGGGACGAAGACGGGCCTGCTCTGTTTTGGCGGGCCCTTTCAGGACGTGCGCGACTTTCTTTCGACAGTCGCTCCGGATTGCGTGGCCGCTTTTGTCTCTGGGCCTGCCGACCGTTCGCTCTTGAAGATCATTCGGCGCGTTGCGGTGAAGATTACACTCAATGCCCTCTCGACGTGCACGATGGTCCGGTTTGGTCGTGTGATGGGCAATTACATGGTCTGGGTGGTGCCGAGCAACCTGAAATTGATTGACCGCGCGACGCGCTACATCGAGAGGCTCACCGGACTGAGTTGCGAACAATCGAATCGTCTGCTCTTTGAAGTGATTGAATATGTCGAGCCGCGGATGAAATTGGATCAGGCTTATCCGCCGGTCGTCGGAATGGCAGTGTTGCGCGCGCGAGATAAATTGACGAACGAAGAGGCGGAGAAGCAGCTTCTTGACGGAAAGCATTGACGGTTTGGACGGGATTGGCTTGCCACAAGCGCGACCAAAGCGTAGGAGAAACACATGCGACGCTCACTCGTGATGACCGTAATTGGAGAAGACCGTCCTGGTCTCGTGGACTCAATCGCGACCACCGTGGCGAAGCGCGGCGGGAACTGGCTCGAAAGCAGGATGTCGCGGCTGGGCGGCCAGTTCGCCGGCATCGTTCACGTGGAAGTGCCTTCGGAAAACGAGGCGGCGCTCATCAACGACCTCAAGCAGCTCCATTCCACCGGCCTGAACGTGGTCGTGCATTCTGAACAGCGTGCTCCTGCGCCGGGCAGCCTTCCCACGAGCATCCTGGAAATCGTCGGACAGGATCGGCCAGGAATCGTCCAGCAGATTTCTCATGCGCTCGCCAGTTTTGGTGTAAACGTGGAGGAACTTCACACCGAATGTGTCAGCGCCGCGATGTCTGGAGAAACTCTTTTCAAGGCGCGCGCGAAACTGAGCGTTCCGAAAGCATGCGACGTGGCTGATCTGAAACAAACATTGGAGAAGATCGCGGCGGATTTGTTTGTGGATGTGTCGCTCGAGAGGGATGCGGTGTCGTGAGAATAATTGAAATGTTGCCAAAATGTGCAGCCTTTTCGTCAGATGCGGATTGAAGCACATTTTGAAGTGAGAACGATACTGGATAGGCGCTTCCAGAATACCGTTGCGCCATCAAATGAGATTGGCTGCAAAGGTGCAGCCGATTTAAATGTTAGGCGCTTATGACCTTCACGCGATTGCTGAAAGTTGGCGCGTATCTACTCGCTGCGTTATGTATGTTCGGCATCGCGACGCAGATCGTGCAGTTTGGACGTCCATTCAGCCGAGAGCATCAGGAGGCGGTCGAGACATGGCGAAAGGAATTTTCTGACGCTCTGAAGCAGTCACACATGTCTTCGGAAGCGTCACAGCGACTGGTAGCTTTATATGAGCAGTTACTTGATGAGCGCGAGCGGCAGTTGCGTATTGCGAGCCAGTTTATGGCTATAGCTTCTACTGTGGTTGTTGGGTTGCTTTCTATCACAGCGTTTTTATGGTGCCGGATTCGTGTTTTGAAGAGCGACGCGCCTAATAGGAGATAGGCTGCAAACAAGTTCGCCATAGCGCTTCGATGAAGCGGACGAAGCTAGATATCCTTCCTCGGAAACAACGGAGTTGGTTCGCCAATCTGGTGTCCCGGCGAGAGTTTCCCCCAAGCCGCCTCCGAAAATCTATCCGGCGTTCCCGTCAGGCCGAGCTGCAAATAAATCTTAGTTGCTGTGCTGGGAATGAACGGCCAAAGCAAAACAGCTATTACACGACAAGTCTCGACAAGATTATAGAGCACCTCGTCGAGCCGGGCCGCTTGTGCCGGATCTTTCGCAAGATTGAATGGTTTCGTCCTGTCAACATATTGATTCAGTTGCATAACCAAATACATGATCATGAGCAGAGCGGCCTTAAGTTTGTTCGTTTCCAACAATCCTTGGGTTGATTGAACAACTTTTTCAGACGAGTCCTTTAGTTCTTCCGAAATACTTGGAACAATACCGTTTCGATAGCGCTTGAGCATCGAGAGCGAGCGGTTGACGAGATTGCCGAGGCCGTTGGCCAGTTCGGCCGAGTAACGCGCCTTGAAGCCGGCTGTCGGTCCAGTTGCCGTCCGGGCCGATGTCCAGTTCGCGACAGCACGTAAAAGCGGAACGCGTCCACGCCCCATTCGTCAATGACCGCGATCGGGTCAACGACGTTGCCGGTGCTCTTGCTCATCTTCTCGCCGTCCTTTTGCCACCAGCCGTGGACGAGAATTTGTTTCGGCAGCGGCAGGCCCATCGCCTTGAGCATGATCGGCCAATAGACGGCGTGAAATTTCAGGATGTCCTTGCCGATGACGTGAATGTCCGCGGGCCAGAGTTCGAGTTGCGAGTTTGAGAGTTGCGAGTTGCGGAGTTGAGCGCTTGCAAGACAGTCTCGTCACCGTGCGCGGCGGGAATGGTGATGTAATTCACCAGCGCGTCGAACCAGACGTAGGTGACGTAGCCGGGATCGAACGGCAGGGGAATGCCCCAGTTCAACCGCGCCGCCGGCCGGCTGATGCAGAGGTCCTCCAGATTCGTTGTTCTTCAGAAAGCCGAGCACTTCGTTGCGGCGGTAATCGGGCTGCATGAACGTCGGATTCTGCTCGATGTAATCAATCAGCCACTGCTGGTGGTCCTTGAGCTTGAAATAATAGTTCTCCTCCTCCAGTTCGACGACTTCGCCGTAGGCCGGATCGAACGTGCCGTCGGGCAGGCGATCCTTTTCCGTCAGGAACGTTTCCTCCTTCGTGGAATAAAAGCCCTCGTAGGCCGCCTTGTAGAAGTGGCCGGCGGCGTGGAGCTTCGCGAGGATCGCCTGCACGACTTGCCTTGTGGCGCGGTTCGGTGGTGCGGACGAAATCGTCGTTGGTCAGCTCCAGCTTTGCGGCGAACGCCTTCCAGACCTGCGGCCAGTTCATCGCAATAGGCCTGCGGCTTCTTGCCTTCCGCCAGCTGCGGCCTGCTGGACCTTCTGGCCGTGCTCGTCCAGGCCGGTGAGAAAGAAGACTTCCTGCCCGAGGCTGCGGCGCGCGCGCGCGATCACGTCGGCGACGACTTTCTCGTACGCGTGGCCGAGATGCGGCTGGCCGTTGACGTAATCAATGGCGGTCGTGATGTAAAAGCGTTTGCTCATCTGCGCGCAGTTTGTATGACGGAACCAGGATTGGCAACTTTCCGCGGTGACAGATAATCATCAGGTAACGGAAGACACGCTTGGGACTCGTCAAATCCAGGGTTCGTCATTAAGTTGCCGTGTGGCATTTTTAACCCATACGCAACTTGAGAGAGTTGCGGGATTTCTTTCGCCGCCACTGGCAGCGGCTGCTGCGTATCCGTGAAAAGCTTCGGTTCAGCGAGGAGGCGTTTCATCTCGTGCTTGCCGCCGGCGTCGGGTGTCCTCGGCGGGCTGGTCAATCTCTTTTTCTACTACGCGACGGCATCGGTGAAGTACCTTTTCCTGCGCCGATCCGGGTGACCCGTGGAGGTCGCGGAGATGATGGAGCCATGGGCAGCGGATTACTCACGCCGGCCCTGGGCGGGCTGGCGGCGGGGTTGATTTTGTATTGGGGATTGCGCCTGGTGGGCCGACAGGGGTCGAGCAACCTGCTGGAAGTGGTCGTGGCGGGCGATGGCAAATTGCCGTTCCGAACCGCGTTGGTGAAATTCGTCTCGTCGCTGGTGAGCATCGGCACGGGCGCATCCATCGGGCGCGAGGGCGGCATCGTGCAACTGACCGCGACGCTGGCGTCCAAATGGGGGCAATTCGCCAAGTGGCCGCCGTATCGTTTGCGGCTGCTGGTCGGATGCGGCGCGGCTTCGGGGATCGCGGCGGCCTACAACGCGCCGATCGCCGGCGCGGTGTTCGCGGCGCTCATCGTGCTGGGGAATTTTTCCATGAACCTGTTCGCGCCGCTGGTGTTTTCGCTCGGTGGTCGCGGCGATGGTTTCGCGCAGCTTTCTTTGGCATCAAGCCGTGGTACACCGTGCCGCCGTTCGAATTTACCAGCGTGATGCAATTGCCGTGGTTCGTGTTGCTGGGCGTGGCCAGTGGCGCATTCGGGCGCGGTGTTCCTGAAAATGCTCCGGCGCAGCGAAGAGGCGTTTCAGCGAAACTGAAGGTGCCGATTTACGTGCGGCTGGCCATGGGCGGACTGGTGGTGGGGCTGATCGCGTCTGGAATTTCCCGGCGTGTGGGGCAATGGCTACGTGGTCACGAACCGGATTTGCTGCATGATCCGGCGGACCTGGTTCCTGATCCCTTGGAGGGATGCGCATCTGGCGCTGGTGTTTCTCGCGGGCTGCTGCTGGCCAAATTGCTGGCGACGCTCGCGACGGTTGGCTCCGGCGCGGTGGGCGGGGTGTTCACGCCGACGCTGTTTCTGGGAGCCAGCCTCGGGGCGCTGTTCGGACTGTGCCTTGCATAGCTGTGGCAGTCGGACGTGAACTGCCGATCGGCGGCTTTCGCGGTCGTGGGCATGGGCAGCATGCTGGCGGCGACCACGCGCTCGCCGCTGCTGGCGATGATCATGGTCTTCGAGATCTCGCTGGATTACTCGCTCATGCCGCCGCTGATGCTGGGTTGTGTCGTTTCCATCCTGGTCGCGGGCCGGTCTGCATCCGGAATCCATTTACACCGAGCCGCTGCGGCGCAAGGGACTTGAGTCAGCCAGGAAACCACGCAGCCCGGCGCCGCGACCGAACGGACGGTCGGCGACATCATGCACGCGCCGGTGCCGCCGGTGCGCGAGAACACGACGCTGCAAGCAGATTCGCCGAACGATTTCTGACCAGCGCGAACAATTTTCTGCCCGGTGGTGGACGCGAAGCAGCAATTGGTTGGGCGTCGTGGCGCTGCAGGATTTGAAGGAATATCTGAACGCCGGAGCAGGAATTGAGCGCGATCATCGCCTACGACGTGATGCGCCCGCCGCCGGCGTGCGTGACGCCGAACCAGCGACTGCTGGAAGTGCTGCCGGTGGTGTTGGAGAGCGAACAGCGCAATATTCCGGTGGTGAACACGCTCAAGGAGAACCGGCTGGTCGGGGCGCTGGCGCGGCGGAAGTGCTGAATCTGTTTTCCGAAGCCATTGCCGCGAGCAGCAAACCAGTTGGGGAAGGTTGAGAGGCTTCCTTCAAACAAGCGCAGGCGACCCCGAGAATCGCGGCAGCGAGCCAGATCAACAGCACCGCGTTCGGCTTGTCAGTCCCGCGCGAACAAGCCGATGGGAAAGATGATTCGTGTCGCCGACATAAAATGGTTTGCCCATGTCGCCAGCGGAGAACCACCACCCACGCCAGATCGGCCAGCGGCACGGCGAGATCACGAGCGGATTCAGCACAGCCCACGCGTGCGGCTGCCGAGGCGTGTAGAAGTGCGGCAGAATCGCCAGCACGGCGAGCAGATAGCCGACGAGATGGCTGCCGGCGTCGCCGAGGAACGCGCGGGCGCGCGGGAAATTGTACGGCAGAAAGCCGAGCAGCGCGCCGCAGGTCAGGAAGGCGATGAGCGCGACCAGATATTGGTCACCGCAGCGGCGAGCCTCACAGCGAAGAAAGCATGCGCCGATGGCGCCCAGGCCGGCGCAAAGCCCGTTCATGTTGTCCATGAAGTTGAAGGCGTTGATCACCGTCAAAATCCAGAGAATCGTGATCGCGTAACTGAACAATGAATTGGAAACGAACAAAGTGATGCGCACACCTGCTGCAGCGACTGCGAGCGCAATGAGGAACTGGCCGGAGAATTTCACTGCTGGACGCAGTTCGTGTTTGTCATCCAGCAGACCTACAACAAGCACTCCAAGAGCGCCGAGAAATATTGCGGTGAGTCTGACGCCGCGAACTTCCACCCCGTGGATGAGGGAGTCGAGTGTGGCTGGATCCAGGAACGGAATACGCAAGAATTGCAGTGCCCCAGCGTGCACAAGCCAGATAATTAGCAATGCGATGAGTGCCGGAATGACGAACCCGCTCATGACCGCAAGTCCGCCCGCGAGGGGAATGGCTTCCGAGTGAATCTTGCGTTCTCCCGGCTCATCGATGAGTCCGGTTCGAATACACCACCATTTCCACATCGGAAGGGCGATGATTGCGGTCACGAATGCGCTCGAGAACGCGAGCAGATAGAGAATCAGGAGGTTCATTGAGCCGAAAGCCCTCGGGAACGCAGGAGTTTGCTGTACAACTCATGCAGGGAGTCTATCATTCGTTCGACCTTGAATTCTTCGCGGACCAAATCGCGTCCGTGACTTCCCAGCCGTTCCCGCAAAGCCTCGTCATTGGCAAGTTCCAGCAACCGCTGGCCAACGGTGGCAACATCGCCGGCACGCACGAGAAAACCAGTTGTTCCATCCAGACAAACCTCATCCGCGCCGTCAAAATCATAGGAAACAACTGGTTTCCCGGCTGCCAGCGCCTGAGGCAAGGCCCGCGATAGCGCTTCGCGTGTTGAAAGGTGTGCGAGGCAATCCATGATGCCAACGTACCCAGGCACTTCTTCCGGTGAAACGAGTCCGGTGAACACCACCTTGTCAGCCAGGCCTAGCGCCCGCGCCATCATTTCAAGGTGGGCTCGCTGGCCGCCATCGCCAATCAGCAGCAGCCGGGCGCGCGGATAGCGAGGCAGAACAAAACGCATCGCCGCGAACAAGTCCTCGTGGCCCTTCAGCCGCGCCAGCCGTCCGATTTTTCCAATTACAAAATCGTCTGTTGCTAAACCGAGTTTGTTTCGCAGCACCGGATCGTTCTTTGCGTTGAGGAAGGGTTCCACTTTAAAGCCACTGACAAGGCGAGTATACATCTCGGGGCGCCCGATTCCAGCGGCGAGGTACAGTCGCGACATCGCGTTGGCCGAACAGACGAAATGGGTGGTAAACTTTGCAGCAAAACGTTCGGCTGCCGTGAATACGGAGTTTGCGATCGGGCCTTGGAAAGGACCGAATGAAGGACCATGGATGTGATGAATGATCACGGGAACACGCGCACGTCGCGCGGCGAGCCGGCCAAGGATGCCCGCTTTGCCGCTGTGCGTGTGAACAATATCGGGCTGGCGCAGGCGGAAAATGCGGGTCAGTTGAAGCAGGCATTCAATATCTTTGAAAGGATGCACGGGACGGATAAGGCTGGGCACGATGGTTAAAACCTCAGGAGATTGGGAGAACCGGGAAACCATTGAGCCTTCTGGTCCGGTAGTCGGTCCCGAAATGAGGTCAACCCTGATATCAGGCCTTTGACGCAAGCCCAGCACGGAGGCCACGGTATTTTCCTGCGCTCCTCCGATGACCAGGCGCGTGATGACGTGAGTGACACGCATCAAGCCAAGTTAATGTGAGCCGGACTTGAGCCCCTGAAGACGTTCGCTGACCAATTTTGCTTCGGCTGTCGCGGGAGCAGCATTTGACAGGTAAAGCTCGTAATAGCGAATCGCGGAGTTCGTCTCCTTCTTGCGCCACGCAATCTCACCGAGTCCATAGTAAACCTGAAAACTATTCGTTAACGCATTTTGCAAGGTTTTGTAGTCGTTCTCGGCCTCGTTGAGTCTTCCGCTGTTGAGATAGGCAATGGCACGGTCCAGTCTGGCAACGTGATTAGAGGACGCGAGATCAAGCGCGCGCGTGAGCGGAGGGATTGCTTCGTCATAATTCCCGAGTTGCATGCAGAGGAATCCCTTGATGACAAGAGCGAGGTGATTGTCGGGCTGAAGCTTCAATTGTTGCTCCACGTATGGCAATGCATTCGTGTACCGGCCAAACATCGTGCAGACCTGGACCGCTGCGGCCAGGGCATTCGGGTTCTTTGGATCCTTCTCCACTATTCTGTGCAGGACTTGTTCAGCCTGCGCGTCTCGTCCTGCCGCGAATAACGCCATCGCTTCGGTCTGAAATATATCCAAAGAACGAATCCCGACATTCTCCAAAGCGTTCGGATTGGTGCGAAGCACTGCAACCTCATCCAAGGCTTTCTCTGGAAATTGATCGGCAAGATAGACCCGCGCCAGCCAGAAACGTGTGAGAAGATCGTCGGGCATCAAGGTGTGAATTCGTTCCAGTCTCGCAGTCCCCTGACGTACCAGACCGTTCTGGGCAAACACAATCGCTTCTCCAACAACATGGCTTGGCTCATCCAAAGGACCGTTGTCCCGCAAAGCGTCACCCCAACTCTTATATTTCCCAAGTTCGTTTTCGGGAGGGGGGGGCGGCTTTAGAGTTCGCGCCTGTCTTCCGGCCTGCAAATCTTTGTTATATGCCAGATTGACTTTGGCGGGCGCATTGTCGGGATTCAATTCAAGAGCGCGTGCAAAGAGCCGCTCCGCTTCCGGCAGCTTGCTGGCCCGCTGCATGTAGACTCCCCAGGTGTTCAGCCCTTCGGAGTAGAATTGCGCCAGCATGACAGCAGTTGCATTCGCTTCGAACGGAATATGCATCTTCGTAAACAGCCATCGGCGAAAGTTAACCGACAAATCGGGTTCGGGTGGAGAAACGAACGGATGCAGGATTTCCATGGTCGCTTCGTTCTCCTGCCAGAACTTTTGGTTTTCGGTGATCTGGACTTCGTTCAACGCACTCGCGGAAAAGGAATTTGTCGGGCAGAGAGTCAGCTCAAAAGCCAACCCGCGCGGTTGAGGACAGAATTTCTCAAAATAATATCCATAACTTGGATGCAGATAGTAGATCGGATGCGTTTCGGCAAACTTGAGCAGGAGATTCATCAACAGAAACGGCCCGTATTCGTCACGTTTCGGATAGGTGATGGGTGGCCACCAATCCGGATGAATTTTCTGTTGGAGCCGATGGTATGCCGGCTCTTGCAAAGCCGCGGTGTCCAGGAATAAATAATCCTTCGCCTTTCCGACACGGGTTGCCCACGCCTGCGCTATCACGAGCTTGCGGGAATCGTCGCTGAGCACCACAGCTCGTTCCGGTATCTTTTGCGTAAGCAAGCTGGCGTATTCCTGAATGGCGTGGCCATTTGTCACGCTCAGCAGTGGAAGGTTCTTGAACAACAAACCGGCTGGAACAAGCAACAGTAACGCCCAAACAATCGCTTGGGAAAAGGGATTCAGCCATTTGTCCAGGGGAGACCGACGCCAGGTGCGGGTCTGCAGAGGCCGGAATACCAGCAAGAAATATCCGCTGAAATAACCCACGCTTAGAGCAGCCAGATAAGAAAACGCGGGAAATGGAAAGCCCTCGTGACGCGGGCTGAACGCCGGATCAAACGCCACCCATATGCAGACACCCAGCAGTGAGGCGTGCGCAACGTGGAGCACCCAGGTCGCCAACGCTCCGCCACTGCGGCTCGTGTCTCCGAAATTCGACGGCCAGCGTATCCCAATCAATATCAACGGGAGGAGCGAAGTTACAATCAGGAGCAGCAGCATGGTCTTCGGAAGTTGGCTGACGAAGAATATGAGGACGGATTTTTCGGAAGTCAGATTTGCCTTAAGCGCCTGCCAGAACGTCACTGTTGAATCCGCAGAGAAGAGATGGATTAACGGAAGAAGCAGATAGAACAGCATCCCGGCTGCCCCGAGGAAAAGCATCCTTGAAAAGAATCGAAAATTGAAAAACCCAAAGCCTTTGATCCAAACGAGCGAAATGATGTAAGCCGGGAACAGGCAAAACATCAGCCAGCCATTAGCCATGCCGGCGCCGCATACAAACGCTGCACGAAACAGCCACGACTCACGTTCACCGATTCGGTACTCAAGCAGGCAGCGGATCACGTAAGCCATCAGCAGCACGTCGAACATCCCGGGCGCTCCGCCAGTCGCGTCTTCCCAGAAAGTGAGTTGGAGACCACAGACAATCGTCGCAAGCACGGGAGGAATCCATGCCGGACCGATTGTCAGTAGCGAGAATTCACTCCGCTCACGCATACGCTCTTCGCGAGTGCGATCATGCGGCAGCAGCGCAATCGATCGCGCGAGCAATGCGAATGTCAACACCGCACAAATCACTGAGAACAAGTTGTACGCGAGCGGCACCCATTGCGCGGGAAGCCAGTGGAACGGGAAAGTGACCGTGAAAAAAACCGGGCTGTATATCTGATCCTGCGGTATCCAACCTGACGCCGCGGCAACTTCATTCACATTGTCCAGCGAAATCCAGGAATTGAACGTGAGCAGATAAACGATTAAAGCGGCGCCGGCCACCAGCCATGGAAGGGTGGCGCTGACGAAATATTGCCGCTGCCCGAACTTGTTTGGCATCGCCATGCGTCGGTTTCAGTTGAATCAATGCGTGTGAACTTGGCAAGAAGTTACTGCGTTTGTTGCAATGTCTCGCAGCGTAAGTCTACGACACATTCCACATGTTGAGTTTGCGGAAACATGTCGAGTGGGACCGCTTGCACTAATTTAAAGACACCCTCCGCACATAAAACGTTCAAGTCACGCGCCATCGTTGCCGGATGACAGGAAACATAGATAAGTTGAGCCGGCGGCTCATGCAGGAGCAATTCGAGAGTTTCCCGCTGGCAGCCCTTGCGCGGCGGATCCAACAGGAGCGTGGTTCTCGTGGCTGGCTCGTGTCCGAGCACAGTCGGAAGAATTTCTTCCACGGTTCCACGAATGAATTCCCCATTCGTGCAACCGCGCGATGCGGCGTTGTGCCGGGCGGCCTTGATGGCCTGCGCGTCGTATTCCACCCCGGTGAAAGATTCAACAATGTCCGCCAGCTCAAGCGCGAAAAAGCCCACACCGCAGAATATGTCCATCAAATGCCGTGTGCCGGCGTTTTGGATCATGCTGCGGATCGTTTTCACCAGTTCGGGCAGAAGGAAGAAATTGTTTTGGAAAAATGAGTCCGGCGGAACGTGCCAATCATCCGGCGGGATGCGAAGGACGACTTTAATTCCGCCCTTGGGCGGCGGATGAGCGCGGACGTGCCGGATTTGTTCATTAATGGCCGGTTCGGCAATTTTGCATTCCTCGATGTCCTCGACGAGACCGCAATCGCAGCGCACAAATCCGATGTTCAATTTCTGCTCGGGTTTGTTCCATTGGCTGCGAATCATCACTCGATTCCGATAACCATACGGTTGCGGGCAGGGGACGACAGGAGCGATGCTTGCGCGAGGAAATTTTCCTATGCGTTCAAACAGATCCCCGATTTGTTTGTGTTTGATGCGCAATTGCGCGGCGTAAGCGATGTGCTGGTACTGGCAGCCGCCGCAGGAGCCAAAGTAAGGACACGGCGCCTCAACACGCTCCGAGGCGGGCTTGAGCACACGCAACAGCTTTGCGCGAGCAAAATATTTCTTCAGTTCCGAGATCTCCGCCTCGACTTCTTCGCCTTCCATGACGAACGGCACGAAAACGACAAAATCGTCCACACGCGCCACGCCTTCGCCGCCGAAGGCGATGTCTGAAATCGTCAGCGTCAATCTTTGCCCAAGTTCAATGTTCACGTTTGGCAAATTAAAACAGCCAGCGCACCGGTGAAATCCAAAACGGATTTTGGAAAGAATCTTCGCCGGGAACAAAGCCTGGGTCCGTTCGTCTAACACACGGAGTGGCTGACCACAGTGGTCACTGGTCTGGTTGCCATTTCGCGCCGTGGTCGGATGGCGCTTCAGGGGGAGCTCCCGGATTGGAAACAGTCCGGGAGCTTTTATTCGTTCCAAACTCCGGCGCGGCTGTAATGCCACGGACTCGACTTCCACAGACTTCTTTCCTACTTTCAAGCCAGTGAAGCTGCTATTCATCGGCGATATCGTGGGGCAACCCGGCCGGCGCGCTGTCAAGGAACTGGTCCCAAAACTTCGCGAACAGCACGCGCTCGATTTCGTCATTGCCAACGGCGAGAACTCTGCCGGCGGCTCGGGCATCACGCCGAAAACCGCGGAGGAAATCTTCTCCGCCGGCGTGGAGGTGATCACCAGTGGCGACCATCTGTGGGACCAAAAGGAAGTGATGGAACTGCTTGCAAACGAGAAACGATTTCTTCGTCCGCTCAATTATCCGGCGGGAACATTGGGGCGGGGGAGCGTCGTCTTTCAAATCAAGTCAGGGTCATCGCGCTGCGATGACCGGACGGCGCATTGCACCGTCCCTGCCAACGTTTCGGTGGCGGTTTTGAACTTGCAGGGCCGTACGTTCATGCCGCCGCTCGAAAATCCGTTTACCCTCGTGCTCGATGAAGTGAAACGCTTGCGCGCGCAAACGAAAATCATCTTCGTGGACTTCCACGCCGAAGCGACTTCGGAAAAAATTGCACTCGCCCGGATGCTGGATGGCAAGGTGAGCGCCGTTGTCGGCACGCACACGCACGTGCAAACGGCCGACGAACAGATTTTTCCCGGCGGCACGGCGTATTTGACCGACGCCGGCTTTACCGGTCCGCACGAAAGCGTTCTGGGTCGCGAAATTGAGCCTGTTGTGAAACGATTTCTCACCGGAATGCCGCAGCGATTTGAAGTCGCGAAAGAACGCGTGATTCTGCATGGGGTGGTGATTGACATTGATGAGGAAAGTGGAAAGGCGATTCGGCTTCTCCGCGTTTCGGAAAAGTCCTCATGAAGAAGTCTGTCAAATCCCAGTGGGACTTCGGCGAACTGTTCCCCCCAGAACAAATCGGCGCCAGGGAAGGGAACATTCCGGCACCGGCGAAAGCGGATACCGAAAAACCTGCTCTCATGCCGCCGCCGAAGAAGGTTTTGTCGGTATCCGAGCTCACGTCGCAGGTCCGAGCGCTGTTGGAGCGGCAGATTGGTTCAATCTGGGTGACGGGCGAGGTCACGAACCTGCGCCTGCAAAGTTCCGGTCACATCTATTTCACGCTCAAAGACGCCGGCGCACAATTGAGCTGCTTGCTCTTTCGCAACGAACCGGTGTCGCACCGCGAGTTGCTTCAGGACGGACAGAAGCTTTTGCTGCAGGGCGACGTGACGGTGTATGAAGCGCGCGGACAATACCAACTCATCGTGCGCACGGTGGAACTGCAAGGCATCGGCGCGCTGCAAATCGCGTTCGAGAAGCTCAAGCAGAAGCTTCAAGCAGAAGGATTGTTCGCAGCCGAACGCAAACGTCCGCTGCCGAAATATCCGCAGCGCATTGGCCTCGTCACGTCTCCGACTGGCGCGGCGATTCGCGATGTGTTTCATGTGGTGCAGCGGCGTAATCCGAGCCTGGAAATCATTCTCGCGTCCTGCCGGGTGCAGGGTGAAGGCGCCGCGCGGGAAATTGCTGAGGCGATTCGGCTGCTGAACGAATTTCAGGCAGAGGCGTTGCATCGTGATGAACGGTCGGCACAGATCGCCGTCCCTACCATTGACTTGATTCTCGTCACGCGCGGCGGTGGTTCGCCTGGAAGATTTGTGGGCATTCAATGGGGAAGTCGTGGCGCGCGCGATCTTTGAGTCGGCCATTCCGGTTGTTTCAGCGGTCGGGCACGAAATTGATTTCACGATCAGCGATTTCGTGGCGGACCTGCGCGCGGCAACGCCAAGCGCGGCGGCCGAAATCATCACCGAAGGCGTTTACTCGAGTTGTGAATTCGTATCGGACGCCGCGCGGCGAATCCGTCAGTTGGTCGCCCAGCAATTGGAGGGGAAGGTTTACGAACTCGCGCACGCTACACAACGTCTAGGAAGAGTGCATCCGCGTCGGCGATTCAGTGACTGGCTGCAACGCCTGGACGATTTGCAGAGTGGCCTGTCGCGTTGCGCGCGAAGCGGCGTGCACCAACAGCGCGTCGCGGCGACGCACCTGACAGAGCGCCATGTGCGTGTGCGACCGATTCTATTGGTGAAACAGCGGCGTAGTTTGCTTGAACAGGAAGACCGACGTTTGCGGGAGCATGCGCGGCATCGGTTGCGTGAACGGCAAAATCAATTCGCGGCGCTTGAAACACGCTTGCGTCTGGTCGGGCCGGAACAAGTTCTCGCACGCGGTTACTCAATCACGAGTGACGCTGCGACGGGAAAGGTGTTGCGGAACGCGAAAGAGATAAGCAGTGGCCAAAGGCTCAAAACGCGATTGCGAACCGGAGAAATTCTCAGCAAAGTCGAACCTCCGCGAACGGCGGACGCCGGTCAGCCCTGAAACTTTGAAACAGTTGTTTCCGACATTGATTTTGCTGCTAGTGACGTGACTTCGCTTTTTCGGGCCGGCTGAGGTGTTAGTCTGGGGCCACAGAAAGGACCCAGACGATGAAAGGCAAACGGTATACGACGGAAGAGAAGATACGGATATTGCGAGAGGCAGATCGCGGGGAGCGAAGCATCGTGGACCTATGCCGGGAGGAGAACATCTCGGACGTGACGTTCCACCGGTGGAAGAAGCAGTTTGGGCAGATGGAGGTCAAGGAAGCGCGCCGGCTCAAGGAACTGGAACGGGAGAACGCGGAGTTGAAGAAGATGCTGGCCGAGTCGCTGCTCAAGAACCGGGTGTTGGAGGCGGTATGCGAAAAAAAGTTGTGAGCCCGGCCCATCGCCGGGTTGCAGCGCAGACGGTGGTGGCCGCGGGGTTGTGTTCGCGCCGGGCGGCCTGCCGGATTCTCAAGCTGGCCCGCTCCACTTACCGTTATCGGGGGCGGCCCCCGACCAGCGCCGAGCAACAGTTAAGGAAGCGACTGCGGGAACTGTCGGCGGAGCATCCGCGCTACGGGTATCGACGGATCGCGGCGTTGCTGCGCCAGGAAGGCTGGGCCGTGGGCAAGCGACACATTCAACGCCTGCGCCGGGCGGAGGGATTGCGGGTGCCGCCCACGAAGCGAAAGCTCATCCGCCGTGGGGTTTCGACGGGCTTGCCGACCCGGGCCACGCATCGCAATCATGTCTGGACCTGGGACTTCATCGCCGATGCGACGGTGCGTGGGGGCGCCTTGAGGATTCTGACGATCCTGGACGAATACACCCGTGAGTGCCACGTGCTGCGAGTGGATCGGGCGCTGCGTGCGGCCGACGTGTTGAGCTGGTTGCAAAAGGCCATTGAACAACACGGAGCACCCCAGTATCTGCGTTCGGACAACGGCTCGGAGTTCATCGCGCGGGTTGTGCAACGGTGGCTGGCCGAGCATCACATCAAAACGATCTACATTGAGCCGGCCAGTCCGTGGCAGAACGGGTTTGTGGAGAGCTTTCACGGAAGGTTTCGGGACGAATGTCTGAATCGGGAACAACTGTGGACGTTGACGGAAGCACGAGTGGTGATCGCAGATTATCAGTGCCGATACAACCGGCTGCGGCCGCACAGTCGGCTGGGCTACTGAGCCCGGAGCGGTTCGCGGCGCAACACAGTCCATCCCCGACTCCGGTCGGGCTACGCCCTTCCTCCGTCAGAGATGGACAAAACCCAGAACAATAGTTAACCATGAACCAGGTCCTCGGACTAACTCTCCCGGTGGCCCAGAAAAGTGAACCCGGTCAGGAGGGTTTGTCGTGCTCTCTCTGGTGACGGCGCGCAGGCTTCTTCTGATGAAACTAATGTGACTCGTCCCACCATCCGGCTGCACGACGCAAATCTTCAGCAATTGGTTGACTTGTACAGTAAGATCGAGGGCCGCACTGCCCTCCAGCATCCTCTGCTTAAGCGCGATTCGATTTCGCTTACAGTAATCGCAAAAGGAGACGAAAATCTGGCTGATGTTTTTGAACAATTGTTTAAGAGGGAAGCGATAGCGGTAATTCCCGACGGCGAAAAGTTCGTTATGGTGGTGCCGAATGCGATTACGAATCGAATAAGACTTCGCGCGAAAGAAATTGAACAGCGGCTCGGCGCGGGTTCTGCGAATGAAGAAATTCTTCCGCCAGGTAGCATCAAGTTTCTAAGAGTTGACATGAGACAGGCCTTGATGGTTTTCGCAGAGCTAACCGGTCGAAAGCTTTCCAATCCCGATCAGGTCCCGCCGCGAGAGATTCATTTTTTGACTGTCTCGGCACTTTCTCGTTCGGAAGTCGTTTATGCGCTCGAAACACTGTTCGCATGGAATGGAATTCAGATAGTTCCAGTTGGGAGCGATACCTTCAAAGTGGTGAGCCTTCCTCCAGAAAGGCAGGGAAATTACGAGTGAAGGATGCCCTTTGGTTGGGCGGTACTCAAGGATAGACAACCCTGAAGAACTGTTCGCTCGCGCCGTTCGATTCATTGGAGAAGGTAAAATTGGTTGAAGGCGAGGAGGCTGAACCCACGTTGATCCAGTCCGCATCGACGAGATTTGTTTTTGCTTGCACGGTGTAGGTGATATTGCTGAGTCCTTCCCATTCGATGATGCCTTGCGTTCGCATCGTGAGAAACGGCGGAGGTACCGCGAGAAAGTTCGTTACCGAGTAAGCAACTTGGAAGTCTTTAACGACAGCCATGTGTTGCATGCCAGAGACGAACGAATCTCCATATTGAACCGGCGCGACATCGCTCAAAGGCACGTAGTTGGTTGAAATGAACACCAGACCATTCGTCAACGTGCGGGACGGAAACGCTACCGGCACGAGCGCGTTAGTCAGCGAGAAACTGATGAGCACCCGGTCATAACGTTCGCTTCGGCCTGCGTTTGTATTGGTGCCGCCGCTCAGATCTTCTGGTACAGGCTGGTCGCTCAGGTATGTTTTGAAAGTCGTAATCGCACCTTCCGTTTCGCTGTAGAGATTCATATCGCCCGCGACGAGCAGCCAGGCGTTTGCCGGAAGGTTTGTTTGGATCAGCCCGGTCAATTCCGCGGCTTCCGCTGCGCGGCGGGCTTCATTCGAGCTGCCGCTGCTGGCCTTCAGGTGAACGCTTACGACATACAGATCGTTCGTGCCGGGCAAATCAATTTGCGCCCAGGCGAATCCTCGGTCGTTCACGCCGGTGTCGCTGTCCGTCCACGATCCGCTCGCTAGAATTGGATAGCGGCTAGCGATGCCATTGGGAATGGCATAGCCGTTCGTTTCGCGGAAGTAGCTGAAGTTGGTGCCGAACGTGGCGTCGATCATTTCGCGCATCGCCGCGGGTGTATTGACACCAAGTCCGTTCGTGCTGGCATAATTGAATTCCTGGATCGCAACGACGTCGGGCTTGAGGCCAGTCAAAATGCGAAGCCCCGGCGCTTCATAACGCTGATTGCTGCCGGAAGTCAGGTTCGCTGCCACCACCCGAATGATGGTATTGGTTTGCGTGATAGCTGCGACCTGTGCTGAAGCGGTAGAAAGGTCCGTGAAGCAGGCAAACAACATGCCTTGTGCCGCAACCGCTGCGAAGCTCAATGAAAACGACTTGGACAAGCGGTTCCGTATATTCGTTCCCGGCGGGAAAGACAAGCCGCGCTCCCGCTCCACCGCGGACAACGGACTGGACGATTCGAATTGTTTCTTTTAGGTTTCACATATGTCGAAGTCCGGTCGGTCAAACGATGCGGCGAAAAGCGGCAACGTTCCATTTGAAGAAGCCCTGAAGAAGCTCGAAGCCATTGTCGAAGCGATGGAATCCGGAGATTTGCCTTTGGAAACTTTGTTGGCGAAGATACGAAGACGGCACCAAACTGGCGCAGATTTGCCAGACGAAACTCGCGGAAGCGGAATTGCGCATTCAGCAACTGGAGAAGACGGCTTCGGGTGAAATGAAACTCAAGCCATTCGAAACGGAGGATACCGGGCGTTGATTCGTTGAAGGTTGAATCGTTGCATCACTTTGATGTAATGATTTAACGATTGAACGCGCCAACGAAACTATGAGCCGATATCTGGAAATGGTCGGTGAACCAAAGCACGTCAAGAAACTGACGCTGGAGCAACTTCATCAGCTGGCGGAAGAAATCCGCCACGAGCTGATCACGGTGCTGTCGAAGAACGGCGGCCATCTTGGGCCGAACCTCGGCGTGGTCGAGCTGACCCTTGCGCTGCATCGTGTTTTCAGCACGCCGAAGGACAAATTCGTCTGGGATGTCAGCCATCAGGTTTACGTCCACAAACTGCTCACCGGACGCAAAGATCGCTTTCACACCATCCGCACGACGGACGGCTTGAATGGCTTCGCTCTGCGCACCGAAAGCCAGCACGATTGCTACGGCGCCGGGCACGCCGGCACGGCGCTTTCGGCCGCGCTCGGCATGTGCGGCGGCGCGCGACAAGCAAGGCACGGACGAAAACGTCGTTTGCATTTTCGGCGACGCGGCGTTGACCAACGGCATTTCCTTCGAGGCGCTCAACAACATTGCGCACACGACCAAGAGGTTCATCGGCATTCTCAACGACAACGAGTGGAGCATCGCCAAAAATGTCGGCGCGATTTCCAGCTATCTCAACAAGCTCATCACGCATCCGCGCTACAACCAACTCGCGCGTGATTTCGAGAAGTTCATGCGGCGCCTGCCCAAAGGCGAGGTCGCCCTGAAGCTCGCGCACAAGGCCGAGGAAGGTTTCAAAGGCGCGATCACAGAAGTCGGCTTGCAGCAAACAGCACGCCGACCACTGATGCGGATGGCCGCGGCGGATACGGCAGCCCTGTGCTGTTTCGAGGAAATGGGCGTGCGCTATCTCGGGACCGATTGACGGGCACGATCTGCCGTTGCTCATCAGCACGCTGGAATTCGCCAAAACCTGCGATCACCCGATCGTCATTCACATCCTCACCCAGAAGGGCAAAGGGTTCGATGCGGCGCTGAAGTCGCCGGAAAAATTCCATGGCCTCGGGCCCTACGACGTGCAAACGGGAGATTCGCTGCCTGCCAAGCCCGGCGCGCCGCTCGAATTATCAGGACGTGTTGGGCCAGACGCTGGTGAAGCTCTGCCAGAAAGACAACACGCTTGTCGGCATCACCGCCGCGATGCCCAGCGGCACGGGCCTTAAGCATCTGGAAAAGGCGATGCCGGACCGATATTACGACGTCGGCATTGCCGAGGAACACGCGGTAATTTTTGCCGCCGGCATGGCGACGATGGGCTTCCATCCGGTCGTGCGCGATTTATTCCACCTTCCTCCAACGCGCCTACGATTGCATCCATCACGATGTTTGTTTGCAGGATTTGCCGGTGATCTTTCTGCATGGACCGCGCCGGCCTCTCGGCCAATGACGGCCCGACGCATCACGGCTTGTTCGACATCGCGTATCTGCGCTGCCTGCCGAACGTCATCGCCATGGCGCCGAAGGACGAGGATGAACTTGCGGACATGATGTTCACCGCGACGCATGCAGACACATCCCGACGTTCATCCGCTATCCGCGCGGCACGGCGGAAGGCGTGCCGATGAAAGAACAACCCGAGCTGCTCGAAATCGGCAAGGCCGAGGTCATCCAGAATTTTTCGAACAACGGCAGGCGCAAAGTCGCGCTGTTCGGTCTGGGCAACATGAATTCGCTCGCGCGCAAAGCTGCGGCGCAATTGGCGGCGGAAGGATTTGACTGCGCCGTCATCAACCCGCGCTTCACCAAACCGATTGACGCCGGCACGCACGAATTTTTCGGCACGCGCGGCGGACGTAGTGGTGACGATGGAAGACCATGCGCTGATGGGCGGCTACGGTTCGGCGGTGCTGGAATTGTTCAGCGAAAAGCAAATGTGACCACGCCCGTCGTGCGCATCGGCTGGCCCGATCAATTCATCGAACACGCCTCGACGCAAGACGAGCTGCGCCGGAAATACGGGCTGACCGTCGAGAACACGGTCGCGAAAGTGAAGGCGCAATTCGGCGAGCCGGCCGACGTGACGAAGCTGATTGAGGTGGCCTGATCGTAGTTTTGCCGTGCAAATAGGCATTACGCCTTCACGCCTAATGCGAGACGCGCTCATCACACTGCGCGATAGCGGTTAGCCTGCGCAGCAATCTATTACTTTCTGATGTTTGGACGCAAGCGGCGCTCGATATTCGTCACAAGCAAATTCTGGGCGCCCTATTGATTCGGGATGGGTGACCGAGAGCGGTGAATCGCGAATATGCAACGACGGATGCATTTCCGAACGTGAATGGTGTGAGTTCGCGGATTCAATGATGGCGATCGACTGAGCGAAATGAATGCGAACGAATTGGGACGCACGACTACAAGTACGTTCCAGGACTGCGCCAGGACGATCGCTGGAGATCGTAAATTCTATTCTAGCTGGATAGACCAACGCGGTGGGCGTGGCACGGCGATCCGCCGACGATATTTCCGAAGAACGCCAGTGCGATAATCGTGCTGGTTGATGTCCGCATAAGAAATCGTCCTGTGTCCGGGACAGGAGATCTCAGCGAACGTCGTGACGAAAGAGCGAACTTATAGCACGATTGAGCAAGACCTATTGAACTTGTCCGAACAAATGAACGGCCCAATTGCGCAAACTGTAGATTGCGGAACACACGCGATTTCTCAAGTCAATCGGCGGCAAGAACCGTGCAGTCGGATTGTCAGCTCGATGTTTCTTTCCTTGATTTCCATTCGCGATCCTTCTTTTCCTCTGTGCACTCGATTCGATTTCGTAAATTGCAAATCAGAACTCAAGAATCTGATCATGGCCTACAAAGACGTCACACCGCCCGCGGGCGGCAAAATCTCCATCAAGGCCGGCAAACTCAACGTGCCGGACAATCCCATCCTTCCTTTCATTCGCGGCGACGGCACCGGGCCGGACATCTGGGCTGCCAGCGTGCGCGTGTTCGATGCAGCGGTGCAAAAGGCTTACGGCGGCAAAAAGAAAATTTCGTGGTTCGAAGTCTTCGCCGGCGAAGCCGCCAAGAACAAATTCGACAACTGGCTGCCGGACGACACGGTCGAAGCGTTCAGGGAATTTCTCGTCGGCATCAAAGGCCCGCTCACCACGCCCGTCGGCGGCGGCATCCGCTCGCTCAATGTCGCGTTGCGCCAGATGCTTGATCTCTACGTCTGCCTGCGGCCCGTGCAATAGTTTCAGCGGCGTTCCGTCGCCGGTGAAGCATCCCGAGAAGGTGGACATGGTCATCTTCCGCGAGAACACCGAGGACATTTACGCCGGCATCGAATACGCAGGCCGGCACGGCCGAGGCGCAGAAGATCCTGGATTTTTTCGCGAAGGAATTTCCGAAGGCGTTCAAGAAAATCCGCTTCGGCACCAAAGCCGAAGGCCGAGGAATTCTGGAAAGCGGTCGGCGCGCAGGATTTTCCGAGCGACGTGCAGGTCGGCATCGGCATCAAGCCCGTGAGCTACAGCGGCAGCGTGCGCCTGATTCACAGCGCGATTGGCTACGCGATCAAGTTCAAGCGCAAGAGCGTCACGCTCGTCCACAAGGGCAACATCATGAAGTTCACCGAGGGCGCGTTCCGCGACTGGGGCTACGAGACGTCGCGAAGAAATTCTTCGGCGCGGTGGAAATTGACGGCGGCCCGTGGTGCAAGATTCCCGAAGGCAAACCCGGCGCGGGCATCGTCATCAAAGACGCCATCGCCGACATCACGCTGCAGCAGGTGCTCACGCGCCCGACGGACTTCGACGTGATCGCCACGCTGAACCTGAACGGCGATTACCTCAGCGACGCGCTCGCCGCGCAAGTCGGCGGCATCGGCATCGCGCCCGGCGGCAACATCAATTACATCACCGGCCACGCCATCTTCGAAGCCACGCACGGCACCGCGCCGAAGTATGCGAACAAGGATCGTGGTGAATCCCGGCTCCGTCGTGCTCACCGGCGAAATGATGTTGCGCTACATGGGCTGGACCGAAGCGGCGGATTTGATCTTGAAAGGCTCAATGGCGCGATCGGCAGCAAGCGCGTCACCTACGACTTCGCCCGCCAGATGGAAGGCGCGACCGAGATCAAGTGCTCGCAGTTCGGCGACAACATCATTCAGCACATGTGAGCGGCATGCCGATCTAAGCTGATCACGAAATCGCGAGAGACGCGCGTTTATGGATTCGTCTTCAGCTTTTTCAGGTCCTCCGACAGGAACTGAGCGACTTCCTTGAATCTTGAGGCGTTCGCCGGGTTGATGTTCATGAGCACCTGGTGGGCTTCGAGACAGTTGCGCGTCATATCCTCGCGACTTGTCGTTGCGGAAACCTGATTACAGGGTTCGGCATTTCCGCGCGCCGGGACGTTGCCTTGGGTGACGTTGAACAGATGCAACACACCCAAATTTTCCAGAAGTTCGGCCAACCTCGCATTCGGATTCAACAGTTCAACCATCTTTCCGTCCCGGCCGGATTGCTGGCCATTCATCTTCAACCCAAAACCTGTGAGCACTCCCAGAAACGTGCTGTCCATAAGCGCGCATTCGGTGAGGTCGAGCACGAAGCGTTCGTATCCCTTTTGCAGCAGCTCGCTCATCAGCGTCTTGAAATCGACGCTGGAAGTGAAGTTGGCTCGGCCACTGATGCCGATGAAAGCGATCTTCTCTCCCACCGAAACGAGAATTTTGGCAGCCGGATCGCTCATATGGTTTTGACGTTCCGAACATCTTGAAAATTCGCACTCTTCATAAAGGAAACTTTCAAGCACGGCTCACGATTTGAACGAGCGCCTGCTGTATAACCAGCGATCCGTCCAGTTTGGTGGACACCAGGCGTTGATTGCACTCGAGCAGAGAGTTCATGGCATTGACGAGTTCGGCTTGGCTGTATTGTTTGACCTGCGGCAACGCCTTGTAAAGCACGTAAGGATTCAGCGCGAGCGGATTGAAACGTCGATCCGCAGGCAGTTTATCTGCCGGGACCCGCTCCAATTGAGCCTTGAACCGCGGGTAATCCATCTCCGGCTTGATCCAACCCTCGCGCAGCATTTCCTTCAACATCAGCATGGCGCGCAGTTTTGCAATCAACCCATAAAGCAAACCGATCTCGGATTTTTGCGAATCGGTTTTCACCTCCCAAAGTTCCTCGTCGAGCCGGCGCAGCAACCGCGGGAGATCGCGGTCGCCAAGCGCATCGCCCAGCGCAAAAGCGCGCGCGGTCTTATTTCGCGTGCAGACAGTCTCCACATCTTCGATGCTGATTTCGGGTCGGTTGCCGACATACAATGAGAGCTTTTCTATTTCGCTTTCGAGTTGGCGCGCGTTTGGGCCAACGCGGCTGATTAATTCAGCCAGCGCTTCCTCGGCAATGTCCTTTTGTCGCGAGCGCAACCCTTTACGGGCCCAACCTTCTGCTTGATCCACCCAATCGCGGTCTTCCACCGACCAGCCGGCGAAACTCTCGGTCGCGCCGATCTTGTCGATGGTCTTGAAGAAAACTTTGCGTTTGTCGACTTTGCCGGAACTGATGAGCAACCGCACGTTTTGCCAGGAGAATTCCTTCAGCTCTTGCGAAAACTCCCCAAGTGTTTCTGTAACGGCGTGCGATGAGGCGGTCCGCTCGTCGCCAAGAAAGTTGCAGTTCTGAAACCAGACCACCTTGGCGCTTCCGAAAAACGGGAGAGTCTGGAGTGCCTCGCGCAATTTCGCCATGACGCGCAGTGCTTCACCACTATTGGACACAGCCGCGTCAATGATTTCGTGATCCAGTCCGCCGAGTTCGGTCGTCCATTGACCGTAAATTTGGCGGGCGCGCTGCTTAACGGCAAATTCATCGTCGCCGAAGATGAGGAGCACAAAAGCTGACGAAGAGGACTTCGCGGGAACTGGCATTTCTATTCAGTCTCGCTGCCAGTCTCGTTGATCCGGTCGAGCACTTCGCTCATGTCTTCGACCTGCTCGAACAGCGCGGAACTGACGTAAATGGGACGTTTCTGGGCAATCGCGAGCGCGAGACAATCGCTGGGGCGCGCGTCAATTTCGACAATCTTGCGGCCGATTTCATTTTGCTCCTGCAAAATGAGCCGGGCGAAATAAGTGGAGTTCTTCAGCTCGGTAATGATGATGCGTTCGACTGAAATGTTGAATCCTTTGAAGATGCTTTGGATGAGATCGTGCGTCAGCGGACGTTCTTTGCGCTCATCCCGCAGGAACATGCTGATGATGAAACCCATTTGCGTTTCGACATTTATGATGAAGACCTTTTCCTCGTTTCCGACAAAAAGGGCGCAACCGCTGTTATTTGTCGGAAGAATTCCCCGGATCTGCACGGGTACAACGTCGTTCTTCATAAACACAGTCTATTGCGCGAACGGGAAAAAAACAAGCCTTTGGGAAATACTGGGTTGAACGTAGGATGCCGCTGAAAAAGTGCGCACGCGGGCAGACTCAAGGCTCTTCAGCAAATGACGATCTGGTCAGGAACCCGGCAGTTCTTTGAAAAGAAACCGGTCTTTGATGTACGACATGAAGTAAGCATCCTTTCGGGGGGCGGCCATCAAGCCCGTATACCGAAAGCGCGGCATGTCCTCAAAGCAGACCGTCTTGGCGTTGCGGAATTTTACGAAGAGTTGACGCGTAGCATCCACGTAACCGATGGACTCGAATAGTTTCGCGTTCACCGGCGTCATTTTAACCGTCGGCTGACCTTGCATCGCAGTCTCCTTCCGTTCCTTGCATGGTTTTCATACCGAAACGGGATGCGCCGGTCGAGAGAAATTTGAAGGTCGCCCTCTTGAATGGAGCGGCGATCTTCATGTATCGCCAGGGTGGTTCAATTTCAAAAAATGGGTGGAAAGGCCCGTCATTCTTGAGCTAAGGTACACCTATGATAGAGACAGAGAAGGCTCCCGCGTCCGTCGCTTCAATGGACGAAATTCAGCAAGGGTGGCATGACTTCACCGCACGCGTGACGCAGTTGGAAGCAGAAAAAGACGCGTTGGAACAGGAGAACAAAGCACTTCGTTTTCTGCTGGAGAGAGTGGTCGAACACCGGCAGAAGTCTCATGGCGAATTGGTGCTTCTGCTCACGAGTCTGGTCAGCAAACTTCCCATCAACGATGTTGGCACGATAGTCGCCAGACTGATGGAGCATAATACTCACGTGAGTGAAGTTTGCGCCGTCCTCGCCAAGGGCAAGGCCGACGCTCCGATTCCCCAGCCGCAAGTATTAAGGGCCCTTGACCAAACGAAGCGCGATCTTGCAGCGGCGTTGAAGCTGGCCGTGGAAGAATTGATCAAATTGGACACGCCGCTCGAGAGACAGATGCTGGAGCTTTTGGTCGCGGACCCGGAAGAATTTTTCTCGCAAAAAGTCGTCCGGGCAAATCGCTGCTTCATCAAAGGCCAGGTAATGCGCGAGCGCGTCATTCGGGAGTTTGGCGAATCGGCATTGATTTTTTTCAATGACGTGACCACGGATCCGAAGCTTAATCCGCGGCCCAAGCCCGAGGAAATCGCGTTGGCATTCCGAACCGATTTTGAGCCGTTGTTTCAGCAAAACGCCGGCGCTCTGCCTGACAAAGGGCAGGGGCTATGGGCCCTGTATCAACGCGTTCAGCGGAGCAAGGCAGCAACGGACGAAGCGCGGGCGCAGCGCAATGCGTTCCTGACGATGTCATTCATTCTGGAACTGCTGCACTATTACGAAAACCAGAGCACCGAAGCGCCGGACGTTGTCTTTGCGCAACGATTGCCGGCCCTCATTGAACAATTGGTCGTCGCGGGAGGACCGCAGGACAACCTCGATGAGAAACTCATTGCCCAGGCGGAACGGTTGCTGGCGTTCATCATCAGCACCGACCATCGTCTCATGGTCATCAATAACCTTGGCAAAGTGAGCGCGGTGGGCAAGACGTTGCGATACGTGCTGGCGCTTCGGTCTGACAAACTGAACCAGCCGGATCAAGTCATCGCGGAGTTCGTTAAATACCTCATCCCGCAGAAGAAAAGTCCCAATCCCGAAGTGCTCGCGGCGGTTCTTCGCATCGTCAAACCCGAGATGCAGCGCTTCGTCGTCGAGGCCATCATGAACTGCGATCGTCTGCCCCTCCAACAAGTGAATGCGTTGGGCAAAGCCGTTGGCAATCAGCTCGGACTTACCGGCCTCGAAGCTCCGAAGAAAACGGCGGAAGCGATTCCGCCTGAAATGGAGCGCCAGATGGCGTGGGAGAGGATTAAGGACCTCATCAGCCGCCGAACGGACCCTGGCGAAATTGCGACCGCGTTCCGCGATCGGCTTCACGCGAAATACGATGCGGACGAATTGAAGCAGAGTTGGATCACACTCACTGAAGCCGATCCCATTTCGCTGATTCGGGTGTTCTTGCCATTTGCCGTACCTGGCCGACGGCAGGACGGATCCGGTGGCGCGGGCCGTGATGGAAACCTACACCAACCGCCTCACACACGAGAAGTACGCCAGCACGTATCACAAAGTCGCGAGCAGCCTGCGAAACATGTTCAAGGCAAATCCAAACAGCCCAACGCTCGTCAATTTCATGGCGCTGGTAAAATGGGTGGACCCGGAAGCGGCAAACAAATTATCGGTGGACGCGGGAATACCGGTAATCGCGTGAAGTGAATTCTCTTGCAGGTTCTCCGAACGGGAGGAGAAGTGAATTGTCTGGAGAACTTATCATGAGAACCTCCGCTCTTCTGTTCTGCACTGTTGACTGCTGCCTGCCTCGTTGTCCTGCTCCGGCGCCGGCCTGACGTCCACAACACAATGTGTCAACCACTTCTCCAAAAATTTGGTCTCACAATTAAATTGGTCCCACAGGGCCCTCGGGTCCCGATAGTTCTGATGAATTTTCTCGCTTTGGGACGTGAACCAAGGCGGAATGCACTAAAGGATAATATGAGTAACGTCGGAAAGCTCCGATGTTGCACTTGCGCTTCGCTCAATTCACTTCTTATTGTTCTTCTTCACGACGATTGGATTGGCAGACTCAACAAATCGAGAATCCGGTCTCCTGCATTCCTTACCCGCGAAGACAAAAGTTGTAGATGGATTCTTTTTAGAGGTGCTGAATGATCATTTTGCCGAAATCGCGGAGCCTGCTGACCAACTGGTTTTGCTTCCGTGGGCGGTCAAGGACGCGGCATGGTTCGTTATGCCCGAGGACCCGGCGTACGCTAACCGTAATTGTAGCCTTAGGTACAAATGACGTTACCGGTTCCTAGACGGATCGTGGAAAAGACGTTAGAACGAAGTTTTCGATTTCAACGCCAAATCCCCAAACAACGGAGTGAAAGTAAGGCGCTTACACGCCGGGATAGCCAGGTGACACGACGGCTGCGTCACCTCTATTTCGCCCCATTGATCTTTTCAAGTTTGAAAAACCGGGTGAGTATAAGCTCCGAATCCGCTTTCAGATACTCACGTTTCCCAGAACAGGTCCCGGTGGAAGCAGACTACACAAATCATTTAATTCGTTTCCCTCCGATCGAGTATCCGCTTCTGAAAAGGTAGTGCCCGTCATTGTGTGTAAAGGGGTCCTTTGCATTGACAGGGCAGACATTTGATGACGTTCGGTTATGCCGAGGCAGTTGAGGATGCAATATTCAGGAGCGATTTATCACGTAATGAATCGCGGTGATCTTCGTGAATCAGTTCACTCCACCAACTGATGCTGCATCGCGTAATGCATCAGCTCGGCGTTGTTCTTCATTCCCATTTTCTCCAGGATGCGCGAGCGATACGTGCTGATGGTTTTCACGCTCAGCGAAAGTTCCTTCGCGATTTCACTGACGATCTTGCCGGAGGCGATCAAGCGCAGGACCTGGAATTCCCGGTCGGATAATTTCTCCTGCGGCGGTTTTTGCGTGTCGGCTGAAAGATAAGTCGCCAGCTTTTCCGCCAGCGAAGGGCTGACGTAACGCCCGCCGGCCAGCACTTTCTTGATGGCGCCGACCAATTCTTCCGGCGCGCTCTCTTTCGTCATGTAACCCGCCGCGCCGCGTTTGAGCACGCGCACGGCAAACTGGTCTTCCGGATGCATGCTCAACACCAGCACGGGCAGCCGCGGCTTCGATTTTTGAATTTCCCGCAACACTTCGAGCCCGCTGCGGCCGGGCATGGTGATGTCGAGCACGACGACGTCCCAGCTTTCTTTCCAGACGCGGTTCAGCGCCTCCTGGGCGTTGCGCGCCTCGCCGAACGTCGCCGTCTTAAATTCATCGGCGAGAATTTGTTTCAAGCCGTGGCGCACGACGGCGTGGTCGTCTGTCAAAAGAATCTTCATGTTCGTTCTCTGCTGATTTCATGGCGGCGCAGCGGAATTGAAACCCTGACCATTGTTCCGTTCCCTTGCGCGCGCGCCCGATTTCGAACTTGCCGCCCAGCAAGGCGGCGCGTTCCCTCATGCCCAGCAGACCCATGGATCGCGATTGGCAATCTCCTCCGGAGTGATCCCGCGGCCATTGTCTGTCACCTCCAAAATAATCCGGCCATTCTCCTGTTTCAAATGGACCGAAACATGCGTCGCCCCGGCGTGGCGGATGACATTCGTCAGCGTTTCCTGAAAAATGCGAAAGAACGTCGTGGCCAGATCCTGATCGAGCGATGGCTGCCGCAAATGCGCGTCGCACTTCGCATTTGATGCCAGTGCGGGTCTGGAATTCGTTCGCCTGCCATTCGAGCGCCGCAATCAACCCGAGGTGATCGAGGATGCCGGGACGCAGTTCGGTCGAAATTCGGCGGACGGTTTGGATAGTAGAATCAATGTGTGCGGTAAGGGCCTTTGTCTTTTCAATCAGCGGCTTGAGGTCCCTGGGAAGTTTGCCGGCGAGCCAGGAGAGATCCAGTTTGCAGCTCGTCAGCGCCTGGCCGAGTTCGTCATGCACTTCTCGGGCAATTCGCGTGCGTTCCTCTTCGCGGACGTGCTGCAAGATAAACCGAAAGCGCGCGCAGTTGCTCGTGGGATTCGCGCAACTGGCGTTCGGCGCGACGGCGCTCAGTCGCGTTCCTGCGCCTCGCGCAAAGCGCGGCGCACAGCCGGAACCAGTCGGGCCAGCCGCGTCTTCAGAACATAATCGGTCGCGCCATTCTTCAGCGTCTCGATGGCGACATCCTCGCCCATGGTGCCAGTGACAAAAATGAACGGCGTCTCCGGACACTTTTGCTTCGCGATATCCAGCGCAGTGTAACCATCGAAACCCGGCAGGGCATAATCTGAAAGAATGAGATCTGGCGGTTTTTCGGTGAGCTCACGGGTGTAATCGGTTTCGGTCTCCACTCGCGAACTGCAGAACTGCACGCCACCTTGCCGCAATGTGTGTTTCGATAGCTCGGCGTCCGCGGCGTTATCTTCCAACATCAAAATGCGTATTTCTTTTTTCACTGAAGGGGGGAGTTCAGGGGTGAGGAAGAAGTGCGCGTTGCGAACGTCCCACGCGTGATCCCGTGAACCGATGGCTTTGAGTCGTTCATTTCTTCAATGTTCTTGCTCCGCCGGAGCTGTCGGATTGATCTTGTTCCCTTCCGTCGTGAACTGTGGCCATTTTCGGCAAGGAAAAGTAGAACGTTGCTCCTCGATCCAGTTCCGCTTCCGCCCATGTGCGCCCGCCATGCCGCTGAATGATGCGTCTCACGTTCGCCAGTCCAATGCCGGAACCTTCAAATTCCGCGGCCCGGTGCAGGCGTTGAAACACGCCAAACAACTTATGCGCGTAACGCATGTCGAAGCCGACACCGTTGTCTTTAACAAAAACGACGACTTCGCGCCTGGTATCTTTCGTGCGGATTTCAATTCGGGCTCGCTTTCGGGAGCGGGTGTACTTCACGGCGTTGTAGATCAAGTTGAAGAATACCTGATAGAGCAGGGTTGGATCACCCTCGACAACCGGCAGACGGCCAACAATCCATTCCACATCGCGGTCCGCTACATCGCATTTCACTTCTTGCAGCACACTTTGGACGACTTGATTCAGGTCGAGCCTGGATTTGCGCAACTCAGCGCGCGCAGTGCGCGAAAAAGTGAGCAAGGCGTCAATGAGCTGCCCCATTTGCTTTGTCGCTTCACCAATCGTGCGCAGAAAACCCTTCGCTTCATCGTCAAGCGATTCGCTTTTGGACGTTCGCAGAATCTCAACGAAACCTTCGATGTGACGTAGCGGAGCGCGCAGGTCATGGGACACGGAATAGCTGAACGCCTCAAGTTCCTTGTTCGCTACTTCAAGCTCTGCGGTGCGCGTTTGCACCCGTTGCTCCAACTCCACATTGAGCCGGCGAATTTCCTCTTCTGCGCGCTGGCGTTCAGTGATGTCATGAATGATCACCTGCGCCGCTGGTTTGCCTTCAAATGTCAACGGCGCGCCGGCAAGTTCCACATCCACGATTGAACCGTCCAAACGAACAATGGCCGATCGCCTGAACGGGATTGACCGTTGTTTATTTTGGAGATCGTTGATTCGCTTGAGCGTGTCTTCCAGGAAGCGCGGATCGATGAAATCGGCGCACAGCTTGCCAACCAGTTGCTCCGGACGGCGGGCGCCAAATAATTTCAAACCGGCTGAGTTGATGAAAACGATTCTGCCGTCGCGTTCGACACAGAGCGCGTCGGGCGAAAGCTCGACCAAGCTGCGGTAGCGTTCCTCACTGGATTGCAGTGCTTCCTCGGCGCGTTTGCGTTGAACTCGGAATTCTGTTTGCTTCAGGGCGCGATGCACAGCCGGCGCGAGCATCGTCAGGCGGTGTTTCAAGACGAAATCGGTTGCGCCACTTTTGAGGGCCTGGATTGCCATCTCTTCTCCCAGTGAACCAGTGACGAAGATAAACGGCACGTGTGGCGCTTTGGATGCAGCAAGCGCGAGTGCGCTGAAGCCGTCGAAGCTGGGCAAACCGTGGTCGGACAAAATCACATTCGGTTGAAACCGCTCCAGTTCGCGCGAGAACGATGACTCCGTCTCCACGCGTTTCAAAGAAAAATCAAAACCTGCTTTCTTTAACGTGTGTTCGACGATTTCGGCATCCCGCGCTTCGTCTTCAAGCATTAGAATGCGAAGTTTTCTTTTGATAAGCCTGAATTGGTTGGTTGAATTTTACAGTCACATTGTTTCGGCTAAATAGGGTGAATTGCTGAGAGCAAAAGAACTCGCGAGTTTGAAGTTTAAGCGCCCCTTTCGTCTGGACGTTCGGTTTCTCTCCCATGTTGGCTTTGGGGATGAAGAGACGGTTTCAAAAATTCTGTGGCCGCCCGTGATCGCTCGTGAAGCGCGGCGTTTACGCCGCTTCGATGCGGACAGGCCCAAAAGCGCTAAAACCCGCGCTCCGCTGAGGATTGCGCCCTGGAGGCGGTGGGCGGCGAGATGACGTTCGAGCATCTTGAATTGTTGAACGTCGTTCATTCGTATCGGCATGAAAAGGATTACAGCCATTTCGTGCTTGGGCCAATCAGCCTGCGGTTTCGTCCCGGAGAACTCGTCTTTATTGTCGGCGGGAATGGCAGCGGAAAATCGACGCTCGCGAAAATCATCACGGGATTGTATCCGCCCGAAGCGGGCCAAATCCGGCTCGATGGCCAGCTCATCACGGACAAAAACCGCGACGACTACCGGCAGCTTTTCTCAGCCGTGTTTGTGGATTTCTACCTGTTCGATAACCTGCTCGGCCTGGGCTTTGGCAATCTCGACGAACAGGCCGGGCATTATCTGGAACAACTGCACCTGAGCCAGAAGGTGAAGGTGAAAAACGGCGCTCTTTCCACCACCGCTGTTTCTCAGGGCCAGCGCAAACGCCTGGCGCTGCTCACCGCGTATCTGGAAAACCGTCCCTTTTATTTGTTCGACGAATGGGCGGCCGATCAGGACCCGCATTTCAAAAACGTGTTTTACACCCAGTTGCTGCCCGAATTGAAAGCTCGCGGGAAAACCGTCGTGGTCATCTCCCATGACGAAAAGTATTTCCACGCCGCTGACCGAATCATCAAGCTCGATTATGGGAAACTGGTAAATGAACCACCATTATCGGAGCATCGACAGCAAGCGGTTGAACAGGGCCGCGCATTGTCAGCGTAATCCCAATAGCTCCCGGACGGATGGTTTGTTGAGTAGGGCAGGGATATGGCGCAGCGACTCAGTTCTCAACCGGTGATGAACGCTGATAAGCGTGCCACGAGCCGCGTTTGGTTCTTCCGCGCAAGTTCATGCTCCCACACACGCAACACGCGCCAGCCCGCTCGCCTCAATGTCCGTATCACCAGGCGATCACGCGCCACGTTCCCTGTCAGCTTCCGTTGCCAGAACATGCGATTGTTCGCCGGCTGATTACAATGCTTCGGGCAGCCGTGCCAGAAGCAGCCATCCACGAAAATGGTGAGCTTCAGTTTTGGAAAAACAAAATCCGGTCGAACGCGAAAGGCAGGGCGGCGTTGCTGCACCGCCTTTTGTAGTGGCGCTCTGTGAGCGCCGGTTTTTGGTGGGGCGAGACTACAGACGAGCCGGCCTTGGCGCGTCAAAGTGAGACGATGGCTCGCGAGGACGCTCGCCCCACCGACAGCCCTGTCGCGAATCTCCAATTGCCTTCGCCAACCGCTGATGCGATGCCGCCGCAGCAACATCGCCAGCGCAAGTTCCGTGTCCTTGTTCCCGCGCCCGCGAATCCGCGACATCACCTCGGAACGTTTTGATTTGGAAAAGACATCAGCCATGAACAAAAAATTTTGACGCTAATCTCGCCAATTGCCGCCAATTCCAATTCGCTAATTCGTGAAATTCGTGTCGCAACTTCCGACCGCTTTGCCTTGGTGAAAACGTCAGGCATCAAACGTCCTCTTTACGCCGGAAGCACGCCGGGTTACACTGTTCGCACGATGATTGTGCCGCTTTCCAAAGTGCAACTGCGTCAGGACCAGGACGGCGTGTGGATCGCCAAATCCGCCTTGCTGCCAGGCTGTCACGCACATGGGCGCGACCGCGGCGAAGCCACGCTCCGCTTTCAACAAGCCGCCAAGGCCCACCTTGAAGCACTTGCTCGAAACCGGACGCCCCATTCCTCCTGCTTTCCGCGACAAGTTCGTTCTCGCTGCCTGACCCGTGGGCAAATATCCCTCTTGGAATTCTCGTCAATTGGAGCGGCGCCTGCGCGAAATCGGTTGTGAACTTCTTCGCACCGCAGGCAGTCATCGCCACTACTCCAATCCATTTCGTCCCGACCGCCTCATCACCTTCGCCTGGCATCCCGGCGACGTGCCGCGCGGGATCATCGCCGACATTATCGAAGACCTCGGCATCACGCGCGACCAGTTCTATTTCGGGAAATTCTGAATCGCGCCCGCGAATCCGCGACATCACTTCCGACCGCTTCGCCTTGGTGAAAACGTCAGCCATGATCGCATCCTTGTGCCGATGCTGATACCGGGGAGGATATTGCCATCATGTGGCTGCACCGCCTCAGCTCGAAGGATGGCTCCAGCCCTTCACAAGGCCGCTCGCCTTCACATAATCCGCGTCGTTCACCACCCACAATTCCTTGTCCGATGGCTGCAGAGAAGGCATCGGCAGGTCCAACTGTTCGCTGCGCACCACGCAGGCAATCCCAGCCCCGCCCATCATGCCTTTGAAACGCGACAGCTCGGAAACGTCGCGTGAAGAAAAAATCCATTTCATAAATGCAAAGCACCTTTCACTGATGGAACCGCAGGAACGAAGCCGGCGTTTGACTACGCTGGCAGGACCAGCGGACGGACCAATGCCGCCGCGCGATGCCGCATGTCAATTTCCGCGACTGTGGCTGGACGGAATTCGTGGTCCGGCGCAGATATGATTTCGCCCCCGGCCATCCGCACGGTCTTGTACTCATCCTGCCGGACGTGCCGACGCCGATGACGCTGCCGATCTGTTCCGTGGTTACATGAAAGACGAACTCGTGCCTCGCGGCGGGTGTAACTTGTGATCTCCCGCTCATACTGTAACCCTCGACCTCTGCGACTCGGATAGCGAGCTTAATTAAGATCTATTTTCGGAAGCCGGGGGTTGAACGTCGCGTCGTGATACTCCCGCTCGCCGGGGAAAATGGAATCGGGTTTGTTGCTGGCCTCCGTCCGCGCTTGCGGCGTGAAGCGCAGTCCGAGCCGCGTGAACAATTCAGCCAGATGATTTAATCTCCAGAACCACGTTGCTCGTCGCGCTGGCGCTCAAGACTTCGGAGAATGCGGGAATAAAACTGCGCAATCTTGTCCGCTTCGTGTTCGTCATTGCAGTCCTCAATCACGAACGAATCGTCGGGATTGTAGCCGGAACGAAAATACTCCGCAGTCTTGCGCCATGATTCTTCCCGCGCCTGCAGGCCCTCGATGATTTGTCCGAGGTCGTTTTCTTCCAATCGAATCAAGTAGGTTTTGTTCATAACTCGGCAGATACACCTGGCCAGGTACGTCCTAAACGGCAAGCGCAATCCGCTCAGGGGCTTTCCATTCTGGATACTTCTCCACATACTCCGCCCGGAATGTCCAACGTAGTCAGCAACTCCGGTTTGGCACGGTCCTGGTACGGGGCTGGCATCGGAGACTTTCTTGCCAGCGAGGCTGACGACATTCTCGGCAAGCTCGCCAGACATGCCGGCGACGGGCACTTTGCTGATCAGCGCGATGCGTGGCTCGCGCAAATCGAGCTCCTTCGCTCGCAACTCAAAGGCTTGGAAGGTTGGGTCTTCTTTGAATTCAACATTCCGCGCATGGGGCGGCGTGTGGATGTCATTCTCGTTCTCGGTTCGGTGATCTTTGCGCTGGAGTTCAAAGTCGGCGAAACGACTTACGACCGCGCGGCTATCGAACAGGTCTGGGACTACGCTCTCGATCTGAAAAACTTTCACGAAGCCAGCCACAACGTCGCCATCGCTCCAATTCTCGTGGCAACCGAAGCCAAGTCCGTGTCCGGCAAGTTCGAGTCTGACGCAGACAACGTTTATCGGCCTGTCCTGACCAACGCCGACAACCTGCGCGAAACGCTGGAGTTGGGTCTTCGCCTTGCCAATGGCTCGGCCCTTGACGCCCAAGCTTGGGCGCGTGCCTCGTATCGCCCCACTCCAACGATTATCGAAGCCGCGCGGTCGCTCTATGCGCAGCACTCTGTCGAAGCCATCGCTCGTTTTGACGCCGGCGCGCAGAACCTCCACACGACATCCAAGCGCATCGAAGAGTTGGTGGATGAGGCGCGCAGCACAGGACAAAAGTTCATTTGCTTTGTGACCGGCGTTCCCGGCGCAGGGAAAACTTTGGTAGGATTAAACATCGCCACGCAGCGGCGGGACGAGAAAGCGCCGACGCACGCTGTCTTCCTGTCGGGCAATGCTCCGCTCGTTGCCGTGTTGCGTGAGGCGTTAACCCGGGATGAATACTTCCGGCTGAAGGCCCAGAAGCAAGAAGGTCACCAAGAAGAAAATCGCGACTCCGGTAAAAGCTTTCATCCAAAACGTCCACCACTTTCGCGATGCGGGACTGACAGACGAGAAAGCGCCACCGGAACACGTCGTTATCTTCGATGAAGCGCAACGGGCGTGGAATTCGCAGATGACGGCCAACTTCATGAAGCGAAAGAAGGGTCGACCGGGCTTCACCCAATCCGAGCCGGAGTTTCTCATTTCCTACATGGACCGCCATCAAGATTGGGCGGTGATCATTTGTCTGGTAGGCGGCGGTCAGGAAATCAACACCGGCGAAGCCGGCATCTCGGCTTGGTTGAATGCCGTGATCGAACATTTCCCGCATTGGAAGATGTTCATCTCCTCTCGACTGCATGACAGTGAGTATGCCGCCAACAACGCCCTCGAACTCGCGCAACGGACAGCTCAAACCCATCAGGAAGATTCCCTGCATCTCGCCGTTTCGATGCGGTCGTTCCGCGCCGAGAATGTCTCGGCCTTTGTGAAGGCGCTGCTTGATTGCGAAACGAATGCCGCTCGTGAAGCGTTTGCAGAACTCAGCGCTCGTTTCCCTATCGTTCTCGCCCGGGACTTAGACAAAGCCAAAGCATGGGTTCGCTCCCACGCCCGAGGTTCGGAGCGTTTCGGTCTGCTTGCCTCTTCCAAAGCGATGCGTCTCAAACCCCATGCCGTCGATATCCGCGTGGACGTTGATCCGGTGCATTACTTCCTGAATGACCGAGACGATGTTCGCTCCAGCTACTATCTCGAAGACGCTGCGACGGAGTTTCAAGTGCAGGGACTGGAACTTGATTGGACGTGTGTCACTTGGGATGCGGATTTTCGTTTCAACGGCAGCGGCTGGAACTACCACGATTTCCGCGGCTCAAGTTGGAGCAACATTAAGAACACCGACAACCGCAATTATCTGCGGAATGCGTATCGCGTTTTGCTCACGCGCGCCCGACAGGGCATGGTTGTCTTCGTCCCGCCGGGCAATGAGAGCGACCCGACCCGTTCACCTGCGTTCTACGATTCGACCTTCAATTACTTGAGAGAACTTGGTATTCCCGAGTTGATTTGAGGTGTTTGACATTTTCCAGCACGAACGCATCAGGCCGGTGGTGGTCAATCAGGTCGGCGAGTTTGAAGAAGAGGTTGCCTTGTTCCCTGTCCTCGAAACCGTGTTTCCTGCCGAGGCTGAGTTTCTTGGAGACGCCCGCGATGCTGAAGGGCTGGCAGGGAAAGCCAGCGCAAAGAATGTGGTGCGGCGGGATGGCGTTGTCCGGCACGGAATAGATGTCGCCGTGCGGGCGCTCGTGGAAGTTGGTTTCGTAGGTGATCTGGGCCATCTCATTCCAGTCGGAGGAGAAGACGCATCCGCAGCCCGCGCGCTCGAACGCGATGCGGAATCCACCGATGCCGCAGAAGAGGTCAATGAATTTGAATGGTGGGGACGGACCGCTGGGCCGTCCGAGGACATCGCAGCGCGATGTCTCCACCTGATAAGGCGGCGCGTCTTCCTTCAGTTCGGTAGGGCGGTGCTGCTGCGCCGCCTTGTCTGTCTGGCTGCGCGGCAGCGCAGCCCTACCAGGTTTTCCTTTCCCGCTCACGCGTCCACTCCTTTGCAAAGTTCGGCGGTGGTGAGCCCGAGCGCTTTGGCGAGCCTGGCAACATTCCTGATTCCCGGATTACGCAGGCCGCGCTCGATGTCGCTGATATAGGTGGGATCGAGGCCAGATTTTTCGGCCAGATTCTCCTGAGTAAATAGTTTTGCTTCACGGTAGCGGCGGACATTCCGGCCGAGCGCGGCAAGGACGCCATTTGATTTCGACATGACTCATAGTCCATGTCAAAACGACGGAAGCGTCCATCGGCTATGAGCCAGGTTGAAGGGGGAGAAGGACACGGACACAGCGTCCGCACCGGCGCTGTCCCAGAGGGCCAGAGTGTGGGCTTGCAGAATGTCCGCTGGATTCGTCAGCAGGGATTAATGGCGAGATTTCAGTTCGCGTCCGCGCTGTTCGTCTGCACAATGGAACCGTTCAGCACGAGCAAATATTCATCTGTCGGCTTGAGTCCCGAAGTGTTGAGCCGGAATTGAGTCTGTTTGGCAGTCGTCTTGGTGAAACCATCGCCTGCCCAAACTGCTCCGCAACGGTTACACTCAAGGAATTTCTTGCCGGGATGCCGTGAGCTTGATCTGAAAATAAGTCTCGCCTGATTCTCCGATTCTTGGTAACTCTGCCTGCAATGTTACAGAGTGTAACAGCGAGCCAGGGCATGGCCGGAGAAGATTTTAATTCAGTATTTCGTAAACGAAGCTAGAGTCGCGCTGGAATGATGCAGAGAATCGCTGGTCAAATAGCCGAACACAGCTATGTCGTGGATTGAAAGCCTGCGTTCCGCCAACTGGAATCATGCCAGTAGCATCTGCATCTTCAGTTATTTCCTTGGTTGCTTCACCACCGGCTATTATCTCGTCCGCTTAATCACCGGCAAAGACATTCGTGACCTGGGCAGCGGCAGCGTCGGCGCGAGAAACGTTGGACGCATCCTGGGCAAATCGGGTTTTTTCCTGACGGTCCTTTTTGATTTTGGCAAAGGCGCGTTCGCGGTGTGGCTGGCCCGGCACTTCACACCGTATGACGGCGTGCTTGCGCTGGCGATGCTCGCCGTGGTTGCCGGGCATATCTGGCCCGTGCAATTGCGATTTCACGGCGGCAAAGGCATGGCCACTTCTCTTGGCGCACTCGTGAATTTTGACTTTCAACTGGCGCTGACGTTCGTGCTCGTGTTTCTGTGCCTGGCGGCGTTGTTCCGCCGTACCGTCCTGCCCGGCCTGATCGCGATTGCCAGTGTGCCGCTCGTTGCTTTCTGGCTTGGGCCAAATCCGGTTCATGTGACCTTTCTTTCCGCTCTCGCCGGCCTCGTAATCATCGCTCATCGAAAAAACCTCGTGGAGGAGTTCGCACATTTTGCCGAGCGCCGGCACGCGCACACCAACACTGACCCGTCTTGATATGAGTTCATCGCAGCCTCTGATTTTTAAATTTGCCAGCGAGGACTGGGAGTTCGAAGCCATTCACCGGCTCAACTACAAGACGTTCGTCGAGGAAATCCCACAGCACCATGCCTCGCCTGCGCACCGGCTGGTGGACAAGTTTCACGCGGAGAACACGTATCTGATTTGCCTCGCCGGCAAGAAACTTGCTGGGCATGCTCGCCGCGCGCGGCAATCGGCCGTTCTCGCTCGACCAGAAACTGGAGAATCTTGATTCGTATCTGCCGCCGAATCGGAGAATCTGCGAAATCCGGTTGCTCGCCATCGAAAAAAAATTTCGCGGCTCGCGTGGCGGACAGGTCCTGCAGGGCATTCTTGCGCTGCTCTGGCAACATGGCATCGAAAAAAGTTACGACCTCGCGATCATTTCCGGCACCACGCGGCAGTTCAGGCTGTATCAGCACCTCGGCTTCGTTCCGTTCGGCCCGCTGGTTGGCACCGGCGAAGCGGAGTTCCAGCCGATGTACGTCACGCTGGAAACCTTTGAATCCACCGCGCGCGAGTTTCTCCGATCATCGCCGTCGCGTTCGTTCCATCCCAGCGCGGTAAATTTCCTGCCGGGCCCGGTCGCCGTCCGGCGAGAAGTCCGCCGCGCTTTCGAGCAAGCGCCTGAATCTCATCGTGCCGACGTATTCATAAAGGATTTTACCGCAACGAAGCAGCTGCTTTGTGAACTGGTTCATGCCGAAAAGGTGGAGCTCTTTCTTGGCTCAGGCACATTGGCGAATGACATCATTGGCGGGCAACTGACACTTGAGCGCGGGCCGGGAATTGTTTTGAGCAACGGCGAATTTGGCAATCGCCTCATCGATCAGGCCCGACGCCTGCGCCTGAATTTTCAAGCAATCGAGTTTCCGTGGGGTCAGCCATTCGATCTCGCCGCAGTCCGCAATGCTCTGGCGCGGCAGCATGCGCCCGTGTGGCTTTGGTGCGCGCATTGCGAAACTTCCACCGGCGTGCTCAATGATCTCTCGCAACTGAAAGCGCTTTGCGGTGAGTTTAAGGTCAAACTTTGCCTCGACTGCGTCAGCTCGATTGGAACGATATCGGTGGATTTGACGGCCGTGTTCCTCGCGTCGTGCTCGAGCGGCAAAGGACTCCGTTCGTATCCGGGCCTCTCGATGGTTTTCTATCATCACGACGTTCGACCTCAGCCTGAGCGCCTGCCTCGGTACCTCGATCTTGGATTCTACGCGGAGCAACAAGGTGTGCCGTTCACGTTTTCCTCGAACCTGCTTCACGCGTTGCATGCGGCGGTCAAACATGTGGATTGGGAACGGCGTTTTGCTGACGTGGTCGAGTTGTCCGCTTTCCTCCGCTCGCAACTCGTCGAACTCGGGTTTGAACTCGTGGGAGCCAGCACACTAACTTCTCCCGCGGTCGTCACGATTGCGCTGCCGCCGGAATTGGATTCCTCAAAGATAGGCAACCTCATTCAGGAAGCCGGCTATCTGATTAGCTGCAACAGCGAGTACCTGCGGCGGAAGAACTGGATTCAGATCTGTCTCATGGGCGAATGCACGCGCGACAAGATAGTTTCACTGCTGAATGCGATGAACAGGGTCTGCTTGCGGCGAACGCAGAAGCAAAAAGTTGCGACGGGCTAATGATGATCGCTTTAGCTGCTGTGAGAAGTTTGATGGAAAATGATCTGAGCAAGAAATGTTCACCCACGTTCAATGAACACGGCCACTTTTTGAAAGACTACTTTGAACCAGCTACTCAACGCGCTCGGTTTGATCGCTTTTCTAAGCTTTAGCGGCTGCGCTCCGATTGATCGCGCGGTTTATGATACCGCAAAGCGACAACCGACGAAGAACATTGAAATTTTCAAAGATGGCCGAGCGCCGCAGCGTCCATTCAAGGTGATCGGGGAAATCACAATGCCCGGACATCGTGACAACGAATTATTGCGGCAAGGCCAGATTGTCGAAAAAGCGAAAGCAATGGGAGGAGATGGATTGGTTTTCACTGTGCAACCGGCGGGTGTAAATGCGCTTGGTGTTTCTGAGTGGCTTTTCAAAGGCAAAGTCATCGTCTACGACAGCGATAGAAGCGAGAAGCAGGAAATTGGGAATGATCAAATGCTAACTTCCAAGTTGTTGGGGCGGTGGGAAAGCGTAGCCATTAAATTGAAAGGACCCGGAGCTGAGAGAATGACAATGACGTTCTTGTCAGATTCACGATTTACATGCACTTCGGTGGAGAAGGGCAAAACTTACCCCGGTTCTGGGTATTATTTCGTTAAGAACGGAAAGCTCATATTAACTGACAACCCTGACGGTCAAGCGAAACCTGAAGACGCAGTTGATATGATAATATCGGGCAACTTCCTTATGACAACCTCAGAGGCATTGGGAATGGCAATAACGTATCAGAAAATCCAGTGAAATCGCGCTTTGCCATATTGCCGAAAAGGACTACTCAAGTCGGTCTGCCATTTTCGGGCTGCCGGAAGTGAACACGCCCCCATTCACCAATCACAACTCACTGTTCACCCAGCCTTCATCGGCCAATTTGCCTGCACGAGAGCCTTGTATCCGCCGATGAGCGAACAGACGTTACGATAGCCCATTCGTTGCGCGACTTCCGCTGTGAGCACTGACCGATAGCCACCGCCGCAATACATGATGATTTCTGTCTTCGTGTCGGGAAATATCTTCTCCAGATCGCGTTCGAGAATCCCTTTGCCGAGATGGACCGCCTGCGTCGCGTGCTGCTTGCGCCACTCATCATCCTCGCGCACGTCCATGAACACCGCCTTGGGATTCTGCGCCAGCCGCTCGCGCGCGTTTTCAACGGTGATTTCCTTCACGTAAGGCCGCGCCTCATTCACTAGTTTCAAAAAGCCGGGTGAATGTTCCATAGGCAAACTTAGATTGGAGTTTCAGCCGGTCAAATGAAATTCCTTTGACTGACACGTAATGCCACTGCGTTTTGGTTTGATTCGGCGTGGCGGCATGGCTAACTCGTGCGGTGTTTCGCACCAAATCGGACCTCGCAATCGCATCGAGCGTCGTGTTCGCCATCTTTCTCTGGGGCGGAAACAACACGGGTGTAAAGTTCATCGTGGCCGCCTGGCCGCCGATTTGGACGGGGGGCACTCGATTTGTCTGCGCGGGAGTTTTAATGCTGCTCATCCTCCATCGAACGAACTGGCTCGGGACGCCGCCCCATCCTTTGACACGGGAACTCAGCCGCACGCTCTGGCTACACGGGGGACTGAGTCTCGCCGTTTACATCGCGTGCTTTAATTATGCTCTGCGGTACACATCAGCGTCTCATGTGGCGCTTTACCTTTGCGCATCTCCCGTGTGGGCGTTGTTTTTGGAGGAGCGGCCTGCTCGAACCTGGCGGACGCTTCAGCGGTATGGCGCGGCAATGCTGGCGCTTACGGGGGTATTCGTCTTGTTCTGGCCTGCATTACGTTCGAGCAGCAGCCATTGGTACGGGGAAGTGCTCGGATTGAGCGCCAGTATTCTATGGACTCATTTCGGACGTCAATGTCGGGCGCTTGGCACGCGATTGTCCGGGGCGGAAATCAGCGCTCATACGATGTGGCGCGCCGGCATCCTGATGTTGCCGCCGGGCTTGATCGAAATTGCGCGGACGGGTTTTGTGATGCGCACCGATCTCATGTTAGTCCAGGTCTATTGCATCATAGCAGGCGGCGTGGCCGCTTTCGCGATTTGGAACAACGCATTACGTCACTGGCCGACGAGCCAGGTGATGCTGTTCAACAACCTGATTCCGTTGAGCACGATGACCTGGGCGCACTTCTGCCTGGGCGAACATGTCACGCCGACATTTTGGCTGGCCATGGTGCTCATCGTTTCCGGCGTCGCATTGGGACAGGTCAACTGGCAAAGACTAATGGCTCCGGCAGTGATTCCACCTGAATGATTCTATGGACATCAAGAACCTCAGTGAAGTGTCGCCGTTCATCACAAAGGACGGTTCGGAAATCCGCGAACTATTGGCGTACCGAAATTCTGGCATCCGCAATCAAAGTCTCGCGGAAGCGCGCCTGCCCGTGGGCGGGAGCACTCAGGAGCATTTTCATCGAAAGACGGAAGAGATTTATTACATCACGCACGGGAACGGCCGTATGCGCGTTGAAGGTGAAACGCACGAGGTAGAATCTGGTGATGCCATCGCAATTCCGCCCGGGATGAAGCACAAGCTCTGGAACACCGGCGATGAAACGCTCAGGTTGCTGTGCTGCTGTTCGCCCGGATATGAGCACGACGACACAATCATCACGGAAAAGTGAATTGACGGGCGCGACTCCTCCAACTTAACTCACGCTATGAGGAACCTGTTTTTGTTGGTGACGCTGCTTTCGCTGGCGCTCACCGGTTGCTTTTTCAAGAGACATCACGCGAACAGCCAGGAAAGCCGCACCTACGCACCTTTCACGAATGGATCCGGAGGCGGGACGAACCTGATGTTCGCGCTTGAAGGCGGACTGCACGGGACCGTGAGTTCGGCGAATCAAAATTTAAAGTTCGTTGTGCTCACCTTTCCAATCGGCCAGATGGCGCAACCCGGCCAGCATCTTTACGTGTACCGGCGTGGTCTGCGAGTGGGCGAGATCAGTGTTACTGGTCCGCAACGCGACGACAACACTGTCGCGGACGTAATTGCCGGGGAAGCGGCCAAGGGCGATGAAGTGCGGGAGAAATAGGATCCTGAGAAGGAACAAACAGTTCCACCTCTCTCGCAGGAGGTTCAGACTTCCGAACCTTTTCGTCCTTCAACAATTGGTTCGCTGAGAGGCTTGACGGTTTTCGGCAACGACTGCTTTTGATAGGGCGAATTGAGGTTGAAATAGATACCGCAAAGAGGAAGCGGACCGTCGCTCTGGCTGAGGATGACGGTCACGTGCTTATCGAGCGCGATTCCGTGACGCAACTGTGGCCCGCGGCTTTCAAATGCCTTAATCGCCTTGATCATCAGCGACATCAAGGACGCTTTAAATTCTTCCGGGGTTTTGTCAATGCTGATGACATATAGTTCGTATGCCTTCAGCGCCTGCGCCATCTCTTCCTTAAAACTTTCGACCGTCACGCAAGTAGGATAAGTACCCATGGCCAAAAAGGAAGCGCAAAATCGTTCCAAGCCAAAAACTGTTGATAATCAACCAATCCAGCACCGCAGGTGCATGCTGTTCCGGCCGAACCAAAGCAATAAGGCCCCATTTCTCAATTTGCGGAACCGCCCGCCCGATGATGATGATCCGAGGATTTGTGAATCAATGCGCCGTCGACGGTTCTATGAATGCCTTGCGTAATTCCCATTCGCCACCCTCGCTTTGAATGGCGATAGCACCCGATGAAATGCTACTACCTTCCACTCCATTCATCCGCTTCCCATTGACGAAACATTCCACTGCATCACCGCGGCAAGCGATTTCGTAGGTGTTCCATTCGCCGGCAGGTTTTTCGTTTCGAGGCTGCCGCGCCACTATCGACCGGGTTGCGGCGGTTTCATGGCCTTTACACGTCGCGCCGCCCAACAGGATCATGTCTCCCTGATGTTGAAACTGCCCTTGGTTTTCGATGCACGCAGGCCAGACCTTGTCGGGGGACTGGACGTGCACGAAGACCCCACTGTTATCGGCGCGCGGCGCAGTTTTCACGAAACGCCATTCCATGGTCAGCCGATAATCACGATACGTCTTGTCGGTGCGAACGTATCCAAACGGCTGGCCGGTGCAGTGCATGACGCCGTTGGTGACAGTGAAAGTGCTCGCGGGCTCGGCATTGCTACTGAGACAGAAGGTCCAGCCGGAAAAATCCTTGCCGTTGAACAGATCGATCTTGCCTGTGGGTGCAACCGGATTCGTTTCTTCCGCAGCGCTGCTCAGGGCTGGATGCGCCACGATTGAGCAGACCGCGAACGCGATAACAGACGGGAGGGAAGTTTTCATTGGCGCGAGTGTTGAACGAATCGTGAACGACGTCAAGAACGGCGCGACTTGGTGCTTCGCAGGGCTTATGCAGGCCAACTCCGGCAAAACAATCGGCGGTCCTACAATCTCGTGATGAAGCGCTGCTGATCACCGGGTCTTGGAAAGATTAAAAGCTTGCGTCCGTCCGGCAGAGTCGCGAGAGCAACGGGCGTGTTCGGAAAAAGCGCGAGCAATTCCTCATCAGTCAGTGCCTCCACTTTTGTTTGAGGCGGCGCGGATGATTCGGAAACCGTAACAGGAATTTTGGCGACGGAACGAATCGCATGCTTCTGACCAAACCAACACGCGGCAGCCAGGAGCGCCAGCGCGACAATTCCCACTCGCTGGGCTGCGCGCCATTGACGCCGCCGCTGAAGAATGCGCGCTCCAGCCAGCAACGTCCTTTCGCTGCGGCTTTCGTCATCGAGCAAATCATGAATCAATTGTTGCTTCTCAGCTTTCATGGGACATTCTCCTCGAAATGAATGAACGGAGCTTCACGCGAGCACGTTCGAGCCGGCTGGATACAGCCTTGGGAGTCGTGTTAAGTCGTTCGGCAATTTCCTTCTGGCTCAACCGGTCGAAATAGAACAACTCGATAAGCTGGCGGTCCTCGGTCTCCATCGCGAGCAATGCGGAATCCAGGTTTTCCTCCAGCACCGAATCAGTCTCGCGGGCATCTGGGAACTCGGGCAATTCCGCCATGCCGACGACCCCCGAATCTTTTTGCCGTTCGCGCCAGATCTTCGCCAGTTGTTGACGGGCCACGCGCGCCAGCCAGTTCCACAAGTGCTCCTCGCTTTCGGCACGGCGAAGCTTTTTAGCGGCGGTGACGAAGACCGTCTGAACCACCTCCTGCGCGAGCGATTCGTCGCCGCGTCCAAGCACGAGCGCGAATCGAAACAGTCTCGGGCGATAACGCTCGTAGAGTTCGCGGAATGCCGCTTCGTCTCCTCGTCCAATCGCAGCCGCAATACGCGATGCCTCCGCGTCAGCGTCGGGCAGACCGGGTTGCGCAGTGGAGGCATCCACGATTGAACGTGTTGTCTGCTCGCGAATGAGCAAGGACATGGAAGGCGTGGAAACCGTCATTCGTTACTCTGCCATTCTAGCGCGAATTCCCAAGGACGCCAGATTTGGATTTTTCCTCGATGTTGGGTTTGGGTGCGCCGGATTTGCCATTGGGCTCTCGTACCAGCTCAACCTTTTGCCGCAATGCGCCAAGAGTTTGTTCAATGGCATCAATTTGTCCGGGAGTGCCTCTCACAACCAGTAACTGAGCCGCCTTATGGAACTGCAGGTTTCCGCCCGTGTTATCAATCATGGCCCAGATGTCGGTAATCGTTTGGATGATTTGTTCCATGGGCATGCCTCCAGCCTTTTCGTCAGTCAAGTCACCGACGAAGTAGATTCTGCGCAGGGGTTCATTCATCGGCATCCCTGGGCCGAATGCCGGTACCTGTTCCGGCGCGCCCTCGGGCAACACCCTGAGCAGAGCCGTTGGGCGGTCACCATTACGCCGGAACTCCCATCGGATGGGCGTCCTGTCGTTTTCAAACACCATATTCATTGCGCTGAAGATCTGTGAGGCGCGGACATTTCTCAGTTGCAGAGTTAACTGCGTGCTTCTCCAGTCCTGGTTTCCCCATTGTGGCAATGGAAGAAAATCGATCTCACCCTTGAAGCGTTGGTTAAGGTCTCGTGCGATTTCGTTCAAAGGCAATTCCTGGTAGGAAATATTCGTCAGGACGATGCCGGGGTCGCAACTCTCGTCCACCCACTGCGGTGCCTCAACCGGCATCGGCAGGCCTGTTGTTGGATTAATGTACGGGTTGTAACCGCCCGGTTGGGGAATTGGTGCTCCAGCCCCGCCGTAACCCGGCGGGTAGGGAATTCCGCCGGAGCCGTAACCCGGCGGGTTTGGAACGCCTGACGCGGGCTGGCTTGAAGGGCGATTCCCCGGTGGGGGCTTGGGCTCAGCAGGCTGACCGAGCATCGTTTCAAGTGAAATGAGCAGAGAGAGAACGGTTGCGGGAACCAGCGGTTGCAGTCGGGATTTCATAGTCGAATCGGGTTTTCAGTTTTCACTTCCACTCCGCATTAGCCCGAATCACCCGAAATGCCTCGGAAATTCTGTCGCTGGAAAATGCTTGGGCCTTGTGACGTAGCAGTCCAGCTACGCCGTCAAACGAATGCGGAACACCGGCTCATGCGGCGTCACAGACCTTACCGGGTAATGACGCGCGCTCTGGCTATTTGTTCTCCAGACCCGATTATGAATTGGCCGCGCAGCGCTGGTCGAAACGGATTCGGGATTTGCAGGCGGCGTATTTGTCCGCGTGCGTGTGCTGCTTTCTTGTTCTCCGCTGACTGAATTCGTCCTGGCCGCATCCAGTTCAACGGTTGTCGTTTTGCCTGATTCAACCTCGCTTCCGGTCGAAATCTCGATCTCAAGCGGATTGCTGATCATGCGCGGGAAACCTCCAACTCTCACTCGAAGCACGTGCTTCCCCGGGGTTAATCGCAGCCATTCTGGCGTTTGGTCTGGGCGGAAGAAGAACCATGCGGCATCCAACTCCAACGGCAGATCAGTTAAGGTTTGGCCCGGATGCGGGCCCACAAGATCGGGGGAATAGTGGGCACTCTGCAAGCCGTAGGAATACCAATGGCCGTTCACTTCCAAATCCCAGTGGGCGTAGTTCGTCGAACATCCGAATCGGGACGCACCACGATTCGCAATGTCCACCAGCAACTCCGGCTGTTCATTCAGGCCCCACCGGGTTCGTTCTGCATGCAAGCGCACCTGAACTCCGCTTAAAGCGCCGATTACATCTTCCTTGACCGTCGGCCAGGCGCGCAGCACGTTGGTCGAGGCATTGAAATAGACATGCCAGCGCGAAAGGTTGCCGAGGTATTCACTGGGCGGCGGCCAATCTCCAGTGGCCGTCTGTTCCGCGGCGACTTCATCTGTCAGCCACAACCAGACGAGACCGGAATCGGCTTTATAGCCCGTCGGATTGTATTGAAGAGTGAGCAACTGTCCCGCGACTTCCTGATGATTTGAGCCGGGTTGCACTCGGTTTGTGTGCGTGCCACCGGTTCCGATTGACCAGTTTTCTTTGAGCAACGGCAGAAGCTTGCCGATTGGATCGCCGTCGGCATTCGCTTCGGGGTCAGGCACGACTTCAAACGTGAAAGGTGCGGCAGGTGGCAACGGCACCACGCGCTCATCCGGTCTCGGCAAGAAAATTTCGTTCGTCCAGATCACCGTGTAGCGTCCGGGGGAACGCACGTAAAAATAATCAGCCAGGTCGAAAAGCTTCGGTGCATCCACGCGGTGCGGACCCAAATCGATTGCTGGCACGGCAACCTGTGCGGATCCGGCGATGTATGGCACTGGTTTGCCGCGGGAATCGAGAACCGTCAGACCCGAGTTCCATGGCGCGGCGGGAGTTTGAAATGATTTGGCGGCGTCGGTGATATTCGTGACTTCGAGCTTCAATTGAATCGGTTGTCCCGAGCGGAAGACGTTCGTTTCAGCCCACACGCGAGTGCGAAGTCCGTTGGTCGCTTTGCCCCAGTCGGATTCGTTGTGGACGGACTGCTGCGACAGTTCCGGCAGTGAAATCGGCTTTGGAGAAATGGGAACGCGCGCTGGCGATTGATTCGTCGTGGCGGACCAAGGACGCAACTCGATCTTCACTGGCTCCGGCGCTCGATTCGCTGTGACTGTCACGTTGACCGAACCAACATAATCGGGCAGCCGAATACCGCTGCGAAATACCCGGACGTGCTGACCTTCGGAGCCCGCAAACTCCGGCGTTTCGGGTTTGTACGCTTCGGCCGTGATGCTGTAGGTGCCCGGTTCCAGAAGCGCCGTCTGAAATTCTCCATCCTTGCCGCACGTCAACGCGTCGAAGGTGCGCTGCATCATCATTGCCGGCTCCCATGGAAGACTCGTGGCCTCCGACGATTGAACATAAAGCAACACTCCCGCTGCTTCCGTATTCGTGACCCCGATGACGCTGCCGCGCACTGGAAACCCATTGGTGCGAACCAACTCGATTGATTTGTCTTGTCCGCTTTCCAGAGCGATCCGGATTTGTTCAATGGGTTTGCCGAGTTCCATATCTCCGGCGCTTAATTTCTTCATGCGAATGAAGTGATAGGTTCCCGGCGGCAGATTTGTGAGCGTGAACGAGCCGTGATTGGATATGAAGGGGTGATGTTGGATTTCAAAGGCGTCCCAAGACACGGGTTCCAATACGCCATTCACCAAATAATCCAGTTCGACCCTTGCTTCCGGAAGGTCATACGGGATGTCGTAACGAACTGTGAGCGACGCCGGCTCAGGCAGCGTTATGCGCATCTCGGCGTCTGGGGTTGTGTTCGTGACTTGGAAGAACTGCAAACTGTCGCACATCACCACAATCGTCCGGTCGGTCTGCCCGACTCCGCTAAGAACGAAGCGTCCAGCCGAATCCGTGATTGCCGTGCTTCCCCGGATAACCGGCTGCGTGTGGTCATCAACTATTCGCGTTTGCTGGAGTCGCTTGAGAAAGACCTGTGCGCCGGTCACCGGCTCTCCGAGATGATTGAAGACTGTTCCGCGAAGTTCACCGCCGCGCTTCAGGCGCACGACGAGACCATTATTGTGGGCCGAGGAAAAGTGAGGCGGCGCGCTTACAAGTTCCGGCAGGTATCCGTCCGCCAAGACGCGCCAGGTTTCCCATGGATTCGAGGTCCGCACGCTGAAAAAGTCGGGCTTGCCTAGCCACGGGCCGAGGAACTGTTGGTCCCACTGGATATCCTCGGGTTTTTGCGGATTCGCTTTGCCGGTTTGCAGAACAATGTTCGTCACGGGCTCGCCGGTGGCATCGTCCACAACATGGCCCTCAAAGGACCATTCCATGGTGAGATCTTGACGAGGTAGAGATTGATTTGTCTCCGTCCTTGTGAAGCCCAAAGAATTGCTTCCTAACTCAGGTGGTGCATTGCTTGAAACCGGTCGCGGCGGGACGCGGGGTTGTGCCGCAGGTCGATTGGTTGCGACTGCCCACGGAAGCAACTCGATTTTCAACGGTTCGGGTGGCGGGCCGTCCGCGGTGATATTCACTTCGGCGGTGCCCACAAAATCAGGCCGCCCCGTTCTCGGCACTCCCCAATCCAAGTCACGCTCGACCACTGCCACGATTGTGTAGGCGCCCGGCTCCAATCTCCCAATGAGGAACTGGCCATCGTTGGTGCACGTCACCAGATCAATCGGGCGGCCACGACCAGTCGACATGCCAACAAGGTCGTTCGTCGTTCCGGCTGAGAAGGCATAGATGGAAGCGCCAGGTGCGCCCGTCTCACGAAGACCTGGAATCTCCCCGCGAATCGAATGGCCGGTGAGTGCGGACGAAGTCCACGCGCTGAGTCTGCCCTGACACCAAGGTGAGTGTGCCCTGCTCCAAAATGGCAGCGCGCAATCCGCCACCGCCGAGCCAGCTCGGAAGCATGCCGGTCTTCCCGCGCATGAAATGGTAGGTTCCCGGTGTGACATTTGTCAGCATCGTCTCTTGTCCGTTTGTGATCGCCGGACGGACGCCGAGGCTCAAGTTTGTCCATACGGCCGGATCGGGATTGTGCGTTTCGTAATTGAAGTTGATCCGAGTGACCGGAGCATCGTCCGGGATATCGTAGCGCACAATCAAAGTCGCAGGCTGCGGCAGCGAAATCGTCACATCGCGGTCAGGGGCAACTTTGGGGGCAACCGCGAATAATTGGCCGTCCGGCGAAGCGACGACAACCCGCTGTTCCGTCCCGTTGCCGCCTGACAACGTGAAACGACCGTTCGCGTCAGTCGTGGCACGGCTTTCCTGAGTTCGTCTGGCTTCGACATTCAGAAGGGAGAAATACTCCGTATCGGCAAGATAAACTTCAATTCCGGTGGCGGGCTTGCCTGTGTGATCAACGACGGTGCCCCGCAAATCGCTTCCGGATTTCATCCGCACGACCAGATTGGTGAGGCGCAACGGCGCCCCGACGGGAGTGGGAGTCAGCAGTGCTGGCACATATCCCCCTGCCAGGACGCGTGCCCAGACTTTTCCGCTCCGGAACGACTCGCCCCAGAATTGGCTTGGGTCGGACGGATTGCTCCCTGAAACTTCCATCAGCGGTGCCGGGAGCGCCGGTCCCCAGATGACTTCATCCGAACCATTGGGATCCGCTGTCCCGAACTGCAACGTGTAGTCCGTGACTGCTCCATCCGTCGCATTGTTCACAACGCGACCGCTTAAGAAAACTGTCTGTGCAGGTAGCGGTGGACGTGCGGATGGGGGCTGTTCGCCGGTACGCAGGATACCTCCATAACTACCTCCAAGCATGCTGCTGACATAGGTCCCCGGCATGGCTCTCTTCAGCAGTTCCAGCTCTTGTTCCGGGATGTAAACGTCCAGAGTGAGGGTCAGCAACTGAGTCAATTCTCGAAGACCAAGAACACCGGTGGATGACTGAATGCCGTAAACCGTCAAGCTGCGCAGTTTCGGAAGTTTCTTGAGTTGCAGCAATCCTTCTACGGTCAGGCCCTGTTGGCCCTCAGCGCCAAACGAGCGAGGGCCAGAAATTGTCAAGTCCACGAGCGACTTGATTTCGGAAAGGACCCGCACGGATTCATCGTTCTGACGTGCGCGAATGCTGAGGCGCTCCAGCTTGGGAGAGGCTTTGAGCTGTACAATGCCCGCGACAGTAATGGCGTCGCTGTTGACATCGAGCTGGCGCAGCTCCGGCAACTCGGCGATTCGCCGCAATCCGGCATCGGATATTCCCGCAATGTCCAGCCGGCGCAATTCTCGGCATTGGACAAGAGCGTCAAAGTCCGCGTCTCCGAAATGTTCGCCGCTGACACTCAGCACGCGAAGCCGCGGAAATGCTACGAATTGCCCGGAGGTGCCTGAAGTATAGAGATGCAGTTCTTCAAGCCGAGGCAATCCAGACAATTGTCGAAGGCCTACACCAGAGATGCCGAAGCCCACGTCGAGTATCTGGAGGTTGGTGAGCACCGTCACCGACGGCAGAGCCGCCTCGGTGATGCCCGAGAGTCTCAGCACCTGAAGTTGAGTCATCCTCTCCAACGCGCGTGCGCCGGCGTCAGTGACACCGCATCGCGGAGATCGTCAGGTCGCGTAAGGTGTTGATCCTGGAAACGAACCGGAGCGCGTCATCGCCCCAGCCGGGGTCCCCGCCTGGGCTCGAGGCCCAGAGTTGGAGTTTCTCGAGGCTCTGCAACTCCGCGAGATGGGCAAGCCCTTCAGGAGTGATATTCATTACACCCTCAATGCGCAGCTCGCGCAGCTTCGGCAGTGTCCTGGCGTTCGCGAGGAATTCATCGTTGGCTATTTCTCCCGCATACAGTGAAATCACATTGCCCGCAGCATCCACCTCCGCATGGGCGCCCCTGCCTTGAAGCGGCTTCAACCAGTCGGGAAGCGAACCCGTCCGCGCCTGATTGCTCAGAAGGCTGCTAACGTGCAGTGTCTCGCCCCGCAATTCCCAAACGAGCATTCGATCCTGGAAGCGCCGGAGAATTCCGATGATTGCGTACGTCAGCGGTTCGTTTGTGAACGACAGGGAAACCGGCGAATCGGGCGGCACGTTATCCTTCTCAAGTCCGGCCGTATCCAAATCCAGTTTCAGGTTCACCTGCCGGCACACTTCCGCAAAGACGTCTTTCAGCGGCATCTGCTGGGCGTTCAACGTGACCGTCCGCTCGAGAGGTGTCACATTCGTCACGGTCGACGTCGTGACGCTCACGCCAGATTGAGGATTGGTCCGAACCGCATTGTTGGATGCAGCCTGCGAATTCGAGGACGGCGCCTCCTCGCGCTGCTCACTGCTCGTCTCGCCTTCGGTGATTTCGATCTCAAGCGGATTGCTGAACACTTCCAAACGCGGTGCGGCCAACGCATAACCCGCGTAACCCGATCCGCCCACAACCCGCACCCGGACAGTATGCTTTCCGGGTGTCAACCGGAGCTTGTGGTCGCGCGGTTTGTCGAACTCACACCAGTCCGATGTTTGATCCAAGGTCACCGGTAGATTGGTCAGAACCTGGCCCGGATTCGGCCCCTGAAACCGGCTCATGATCAGGTCTCCAGAGCTGAAGTCGGTACTGGTGACCGTCCACTTCCACGTCCCAGTTGCGGTAGTCGGTTGGGCAATCAAAATGCGCCGGACCGAGATTCACAATGTCCACGAGCAATCGGGCTGATTCATTCGTCGCCCACTTCGTCTGCTGAGCATGCAGGCGCACTCGAACGCCTTCGACCGGCTCACCCCACTTTCCAGCGGATATCAGATCTCTGACCTCCGACCTCTGACTTCCGACTTCCGATCTCTGACTCTCCGCTGGCTCCGGCGGACGCGGATCGCTGTGCCTCTCGCCTGGTGCCGCGACTTCAATCTCCAGGGGATTGCTGATCACTTGCATGGCTGGCACGGCTGCGATTAGTGATCCTTCGACGGCAGGCCAGCCATACATCCTCACCCGAAGCACGTGTTTCCCCGGCGCGAGGTGGAGCAGATGAGGGTTTCGTTTGCTATCCAAAGTGAACGGAACGTCGGGCACCGTCTGGTTTGGATTCGGTCCCGCGTTAGCACCAAAAGCGGTGTCCGACACGGTGGGGTACGCCCCGCCATCCACTTCCAGGTCCCAAGGTTGGTAGTCGCTCGGGCAAACAAATCGCGAGGTGCCGCGATTCACGATATCCACCAGCAGTTGCAGCGGTTCGTTGGTCGCCCACTGGGTGCGTCGAGCGTGCAAGCGCAGTTGAACTCCTTGGACCGGTTCCCCAACTTCCGTTTGCGAAACGGATGTTGGCGACGCGATTTCAATCTCGACCGGATTGCTCCACAAACGCCCCGAAGGCGAACTGTTCCTGATCCTCACGCGGACGGTATGCTTTCCAGGCGAAAATCGCAGCGACTCCCATGTGTAGCGAGAGTCGAAGGGCAGCCAAGGATGGTGGAAACTTACAATCAGGTTCGTGAGGACCTGGCCCGGATCCACGCCCTGGCCGTCTGTGAACCCCAAAGAACCTCCAGGGAGGACAAAGTACTCACGACCGTCCATCTCGAGATCCCAGTCAGCGAAGTTGGTCGGGCAGTCGAATCGCACCGCACCCCGATTCGCAATGTCCACGAGCAATTGCGGCGGCTCGCTCCAGCCCCACCAGGACGGTTGAGCGTGCAGACGCACTTGGACTCCCTCGATCGGTTCGCCCCACTCGGCACGAGCCGTGACAACGCTTGGGCCTTTATTCTCTGTTTCGATTTTTGACTTCGAAGCTTCCGCTGACGAAGCCTTCATCATCGCCACCGGAGTCACAATTGCCACGAGCAACGTGACCACGCCAATCACCATCATGCGCGTCAGTGCCGCGCGATTGCGTGTGCCGTCGAGAATCGCGCGCAGGCGCCCCTCCAGATTTGAAGGACGCGCCATGGGAATTCCGCCAATAAGCCGCGAAACGATCCAACCGCAGGCCGGCAGCGATTTGAAGAATTTGCTCCGCGTAATCTGCAGGTTTCGCGCCGTGGCGCAGAACGATGTCGTCGCATGCGCGTTCGCGCTCGATGACCATCCGCCGCGCGGCGATCCACACGAGCGGATTGAACCAGTAGAGCGCGCAGACCGAGTTGGGTGACAGGTTCGTGAGATAGTCCCATCGTTTCGCGTGAGCGAGTTCATGCAGCAACACCACGCGCCGGCGGTCGCCTGTCCAAGTTTCCGATTCCTCGGGCAGCAGCAGTTTTGCGCGAAGGATTCCCCACGTCATCGGCATCCGGCGACGATGTGTCTTCAACAACGCCGCCGTCCGGCGAAAATTCAGGTGCGCAATCAGGCTTTGCAACAAGTCCAGCCAGGAGGCGCCAGTTTCCCTACGCGATCCGCGCTCAAGTCGCCACAGACTGAAGCTTCCAAGAGCAACCGGCAGCAGTGCGAGTGCAGCGCCGAGAATCCAAATCCAGAAACCCAATTGCTGGGAAGAAATGCGTGTTGCTGATTCATGAGATGCCGCCGGTTGCAGAAACTGGGCACGCGGTGGCTGGATCGATTCGCGCGGAGGAGCAGGGGATGACGGAATCAATTCTCGGCGAAGTTCGCAAGTTTTCCGGCGCATTCGCTTCGGCTGGTTGCGCAGGCGGCGGTGTTGACATGTCTTCTCCACTTGCGCTGATGGAATTTCCCTCGTCGGTTGATGAATTTGGGGACTCAACCATCGAGGCAGAACGTGCCACGCAGGTAACTTCAACGAGAGCGCCGGCAACAACAGGAGACTCGCCACAGCAAGGAACCAAACCAGGTGGCGAGCCGCCGCGGAACATTTCCTCATGCATCCGACCGTCGCCAGCGCAGCCAGCAGCACGAGCGCACTCTTCAATGCCGTATCGAAAAACAGGGGCGCAAGCGAGAGCACGAAATGCCACTGACTGGCTGCTGTGTTCCAAAACCATTTCAGTCCTCCCTGGCCTTTGCCTGGCGAATCAGTGCGGACAATCGCTGGAGTTCCTCAGGCGAAATTTCTGAGCCGGGATCCGCGAGATGCGAGGCGACGGCTTTTTCCAATGAGCCGTCAAAAAACGTTTGCAGGACTCGGAGCAGGGCAGATTGTCCGGCACGCTCGCGTTTCCGCACAGGTTGGTACACGAATTCCCGGCCCCGCTTGGAATGCTTAAGATGTCCTTTCTCTTCGAGGATTCGCAGGAAGGTGCGAACGGCGGTGCGCGTCGGCGGATCGGGCATGTGTTCGAGCACATCCGTGGCGGTCGCTTCCCCTTTGGCGTAGATGGCTTCAATGATTTGGCGTTCCCGCCTGCTGAAATGCATCAGCTCGCTCATAGAGATACTTCATTAGACGGTAAATCGGTCAATTTCCTCTGTCGGCCAAATTTTTAGCCTTTCAAAACCAGGCCGTCAAGTGGAAAGTCAAAAATTTAGCCTTTGGCTTAAGAGAACGCGGCGAACAGGGTTTGAATTTCATCTTCGACTTCCGTCGGGGGGCTGGCAACAGTCTCGGCAATTTCGGCGCGCAACAGTTCACGATAGCGCTGTCGCAGCCGGTGCACGGCGACCTTGACCGCGCCTTCAGTGGAGCCAAGCCGAGCGGCAATCTGCGCGTACGGAACCGAGCGGCTTGCCTCGGTGAGCGTGGGCTTCAATTGCTCGAATAGGTTTTCCTTCCCTTCAGAGGCGTAACCGGCGCGCAACCTGCGCAGCACCTGTTCCAACAACGTGAGCGCCCAGCGACGGTCGAAAATCTTGTCGGCAGTAAGATTATCCGCGGGCTCGATGCTGAATGCGGTTTCAGCCGTGACGAGGTCAAACGGGATGAGTGTTTGGCCGCCGCCGCGCTTTTGCGCGTGCGCCTTGTCCCATTCGTTGGCCAGAAAATGCTTCAATGCGCCGAGTAAGAACGAACGGAATCGGCCTCTGGAGCGATCCACGTCCGCGAGATAGTTTTTTTCCAGCAGTCGCTCGAAGAATCCCTGTGTGAGGTCCTGCGCGTCGTGCGGGCTGTGGCCTTGCCGCCGAACGAAAGCGTAAATCGGCGACCAGTAAGCGCGGCAGAGTTTCTCGAGCGCGTCCCGGGCGTGAATGGAATCGCTGCTGCCAGCCGCCAATACTATGCTCCAATGCGTGACGGCGAACGCTGCACGCCCGGGCGGAACTGAGTCATGCGGCGATTCACTCGAGGGCGGTCTGGAATCGGAAACGTCGGTCATACGGGTTCGCGGCTTAAACATTTCCCATCGAGTCGAGCCGACCAAGCCAAAAGTCGGAGGGGTTAGCCACAAAGAGAGACGCAAGAAGTCACAAGAATGTTCGCGACTTCTTGTGCCTCGTTGTCACCGGTGAAAATTGGCGCGACGAAGCAAGCATCATCGGGATCGCAGTATGGGTGTGCAGAGCTCGTTCATCCGCGTGCATCGGCGATCGACAATTCACGCAGCGGGACCAGATTCTCAGGTACAGCAGTCCGGACGCTTTTCGTGCCTTCTTGTGGCAAACGAAAATCTTGGCGACCGCGATGCCGGCACGCTTCAGAATTTCATCGAGAACGAAAACAGGACGGAATGACTTCGCGTTCCGTCCATGTGTTCGAGCTGGTGATCGGTGGCGCCCATGAATTTGTAGGCGGCACCCAACTCCATTCGCGGATTGATTTGATAACGAACTCCTGCGAAGCCCTGAAAGCCGAAAGTGAAATCATGGCCGGTGGATCCACCGGAGAAAAAACTCCAGTTTTCCAACTCGGTATAAACGCTCCCGATTCCTGCGCCAATGAACGGTTTCAACCGCGACCGCGTCGGGATCCGCCACTGCACGTTTGCGAGGATCGGAAATTACAGCAGGTAAACCGAGCTCTCTTCAAAAAATCACCCGTGAATGTGCGCACGTGATTGACCGTCAAACCGGTTTCCACCTCGACCCCGAGCGAGGGCGTCAGCAGATATCCGCCGGCGACATCGGCGGGCGGTTCCGCGGAAAACGCTGACGGCATATCGCAAAGGCCGACAATGGCGACCAGCGGAAGGGCCATTTTCAGTGAAGTGTTTTTCACAGCAGGTGGTTTGGTTTGGAATCCTCCAGGTTTATTTCACGCCATGTCCTTCTGTTCGGCATCCCGCGTGGTAGAGAGTTGGAGCGCGAGTTCCCGGACGCGGCGCAAGTCCAGTTTGCCGCTCGCAAGGTGTGGCAGTTCCTTGACGGTGAAAAATTGATTGGCCTTGGGAACCCAGAGATTCGGAAGTTCAACCTGCGGCAATCTGTCGAGCAATTGCGGGAGTGAGGCTTCGTCGAGCGTGTGAAGGACGACAAGGCGCTCGCCTTTTCTGGCGTCCGGAATGCCAGTTACGGCAAACGTCAGGTCGTTCAGACCTGCGAGTTGATGCAGCCTCTCCTCGATTTTTCCGTGTGGCACCATTTCGCCGCCGATTTTGCTGAAGCGGCTCAGGCGATCCGTGATTTGCAGAAAGCCATCCTCATCGAGCGAGGCTATGTCACCGGTTTCGTACCATCCGTCACGAATAACTTCAGCAGTCTTGTCAGGCTGGCCCAGGTAGCCGCGCATTACATTGGGACCGCTCACGAGCAATAGTCCCGGTTCACCGGGAGGCAATGGCGCGCGCGTGTCCGGCTGCACGATGCGCACGCTGATGCCGGGCAACGGGTGGCCGATCTTCCCGCGGTGGCTGCCGAACTGGCGAAAGCCGGCGGCGCGGTAATCGCGTGTGTTTGCGGCGACGACGGGCGAGCATTCCGTGCAGCCGTAGCCTTCGACCGGACGAATGCCGAACTTCTCATCGAATGCAGAAGCCAGCGCTTCAGGCAGCTTCTCAGCGCCGGCCATGACCAATCGCAGGCTTCCGAAGTCGGCCGCATCGCAGGCGCGCAGATAAATTTGCAGGAATGACGGTGTCGCCATCAGATACGTCAAGCGGTAACGGCGCACGAGTTCGCCAACCGGTTTGGCTTCGAGCGGATTTGGATGGTAAACGACACCGACGCCGTACACGGCAGGTTCGAGCAGCGTGGCGGTGAATCCAAACGAATGGAAAAACGGCAGGACGCCGAGGAACCGATCGCGCGGGCCGAAATCAAACGTTTGGCCGAGTTGGGCGATGTTCGACGCAAGGTTGTAGTGCGAGAGCATGACTCCCTTTGGGTCGCCGGTGCTGCCGCTGGAGAAAACCACAGTCGCGAGATTGTCCAACCGCGGTTTTTGACCGCAGCCGAGAACCTTTTCGATGAGCCGGACTGGCGCCAGCCACGCAAGCGCCAGCGCGCCGAGTTTTTCGTGCGGGCGCGGTTTGGCGGCGATTTCCTCCAGCAGCAGCGCGCGGCATGGCAGAGCCACTTTCAGCCGGTCGAGAAATGCTTTCGAGGTGACAATTGTCTCGAGTTCGCATTGGCGCACGCATGACGCGAGCACATCGGCAGACAACGTGTAATTCAAATTCACGGGGACCTTGCCTGCGACGAGCGCGGCGAGGTTGACCAATGCGCCGGCCACCGACGGCGGCAGGAAGATGCCGACCATCTTCTGGCCTTGCCAATGTGGGCGCAGCCGCCGCGCGATAAAAATGGTTTTCGTCAGCGCGCCGGCGAAGCTGAGATTCGGCACGCGGGCGTCCGCCATCGCGAAACGGAACGAACAACGCCTCGCGCGTTGCACGAAGGCGCGGCCCAGCGTTTTCATGGTCCTCCTGCGGCGCGGCCAGGCTTCGGTGTTGAGCGCCTGGATGACCGTGCGCACCTGGAACGCCGTCGTGGCAGCGGGCAGTGGTTCGCCGAAACTGACTGTGACCGGATACGGAATGCAGCGCGGAATTTTCCAGTAGAAGCGTCCGGTCTGGTAGCTGAAAATGCTGCCCCAAACGCCATCCAGGCAAACCGGGATGATCGGCGCCATCACATTTTCCATGATCCGTTCGAATTCGTGGCGAAACGGTAGCATCATGCCAATCCGGGACACATGCTTTTCGGCGAAGATGCCGACGACCTCGCCATTCCGGATGGCATCGCCCGCGCGTTGAAGCGTTTTCGCGAGCTTCTGTGCATCCTGTTCCGCGGGCAGCGGAATGACGCGCAGCAGCCGCAGAAACGGTTTTAGCATCGGCCGCTCATAAACTTCTTCGGGCAGCACAAATCGCACGAACCGCTCCACGCTCGCGAGAATCAGCAACAGATCAATGAAGGAAACGTGATTGCTTACGAGCAACGCGCCGCCGTTACGAGGAAGGCGGCCGGGATGGACTACTTCAATCCGGTAAACCGTGTGCGAAATCGTCCAAAGAAAAATACGGAGGAACCATGGTTTCACGGATGGACTCCCTGCGCGATGGCGCCGACTGACCGGAGGTCGACCCGTTCCGCCGCGATCAATTCGATCAGCGCGCAACGTTCGGCCAGCAACCGGTGCGCCGCACCCGGCGCGCGCAGGAGGACCACGAAGGTCCGCAGGCTCGCAGCGAACCGGCGCAATTCCCGCACGTAGTAATGCGCCACCAGGCTGCTCACGGGCAGCGACAGCGTATACCAGAACGTGGCCTGCCAGTCGAAGAACTGATGAAAGACCGCCACGCACAGCGCGTAGAACGCCGTGAACACCACCGCGCCGACGAGCATTGTGGTCGTGGACACATGGGTTTTGTCCATTGGTTGTTTGGCGGCACGCGGCACGACGGCGCTGATGATGGTGTACGGAACGAACCGGTGGATCCAGCCATAGAGCGCAAGCGGCGCACCCAAGATTCCAAGCAGAATCGATCCGATGCTTTGAATCGCCATCCGGCCGCGTTCGGGAAAATGCGCCAGCACTTCATCCGAAAGATGGAGCCGCTTGAGCCAGCCCTCATAGTGATCGAGCCGGCGCACGAATTCCTCGACACGGGTCGGATGTCTTTCAAAGGCGGCGTCGATCGCGTCGGCGATGGCCTGAGTCAGCAGCAATTCGCCGACCTCGGGCGTGACCGGCTCATGGATGACAGTGTTGGCCACGCGGAGTTTGTCGAGATAAAGCCGTTTGACGGCCTGCACGATTCGCGCCCGCTCCAACCTGCGCAGATGCAGCATCAGCTTCTGAATGCGCTGCTGAATTTCCGCATGAAGCGCCCGGATGCGTTCGTGCCGGTGTTCGTCGTAACCGTCCAGAAAGTCCACGACAAGAATCGGCTCGCCAAAATTAACGAGCGCCTTGCTCCGGTAGGTGTCCTTGGCCGAGAAGGTCAATCCAACCGGAACAATTCGGAGGCCCAGCTTGCCGCCGTGTCGCTGCTCCAATTCGAGCGCCATGCGGGCGGCGCCGGTCTTGGGCGATTTGAGTTCGGGATCGTCATGTGTCAATCCCTCCGGAAAAATGCCCACGGCCTCGCCGCGTTCCAACGCGCGGAAACACGCCTCGAAGGTGTCCATCACGGTCCGCATCGCCCGCGGATCGTCTTTGACACGATTGACGGGAATGACGCCCAGTTTCGGCAGCAACCATCGCGCAATCGGAAACCGGAAGAGCAGAACCGTGGCAACGAAACTGACCTTGCGCAGCACCGACGTGCCGATCACGAACGCGTCCGTGAGCGAGTTGGGATGATTTGCCGTGAACAGGACCGGACCGTCGGCGGGCACGCGCTCGCGGTGAAACTGCTCGATGCGGGTGAAGTAGAATCCCAGTGCCGCCCGCAGCATCCAGCGAGTGGCGCGGTACGGAAGTGGAATCGAGGCGCTCACGGTGATTCTCTTCGGTGGTTTGGGTCAGCCTAATTCTCAGTGCGGATAGTGACATCAACCCCGCCTGAGAGGAAAGACTCAAGTTTTGGTACACGACTTCGTAATCTTCTGCAACTTTCTCGTCAGTACGCATATGGGCAAATCTGGTCATCATGATTTCTCAAGATTTTCCGCAACTTTTTCGAGATTGTGTTGTCACATAGAGTGGCTAGGCTGTGGGCGACAGGGGAGAACTGCGTTGGTTCGGTGAGAAAGTTGGCATTATGAGGACGTCATTTTAGCTGTACCACGATGTATCGGATACCGGCGTTCGGCTGAACGCCCGAACCATGAGCACAGCCCAAGGAGAACCAGAAGCTGACCCCCTCTCAGTCCTGATGGACTCTGGGACGTTGCTGAATTCGCTGCGTCGCCCAGTTTCGCCTTCATCGAAGCTCAACGCATCGCCCGAAGCGATTCGCGCCCTTCCTGCCGAATTCGTCAAACGCCACCACGTTTTACCGCTCGAACTCCGTGACGGTATCCTTCGTATCGCCACTTCCGCTCCGGGGAATCAGAACGTCATTGAGGACATCCGGCTATTGACCGGCTTGGAGGTGGAGGAATCTGAAGCGCCAAATTCGGAAATCCTGGAGAGAATTTCTGAATGCTACCAGGTCACGGTCGAGAAGATGATCGAAAAGCTCAGCCCGGAACAAGGCGCGAACGGCGAGGGCAAGAATCTTCACGACATCGAGGTGATGGCCAATGAACCGACGGTCGTGAACCTCGTGAACCTCATCATCTCGACCGCGCTCCGCGAGCGCGCCAGCGACATTCATCTTGTGCCATTCGAGGATTCGCTTCAATTACGCTATCGCGTGGACGGGTTGCTCCAGGAAAAGCCACCGCCGCCAAAGCAACTCCACGCCGCGCTTGTGTCGCGCGTGAAAATCATGGCGGACATGAACATCGCGGAACGATTCATGCCGCAAGACGGACACATTCAAATCCATCATCGCGGCGCGCGCGTGGACATCCGCGTCGGCACCATGCCCACGATTTACGGCGAGAGCCTGGTAATGCGTCTGCTTGAGAAAAATTCCAAGGTGCAGACGACGGAAGAGCTCGGGCTCGATCCCGAACGCGCGGCGCTGCTTTCACGGCTGGTCGAAAAACCGCACGGACTTTTTCTTGCCACCGGCCCGACGGGCAGCGGCAAAACAACGACGCTGTACTCCATCCTTCACGCGATCTACACGCCGGAGCTGAAAATCCTGACCATCGAGGACCCCGTTGAATACGAGCTTCCTGGCGTCGCGCAAATCCCGGTTCGGCCCAGCCGCAATTTCACTTTCGCAAATGGCCTGCGCTCAATTCTACGCCAGGACCCGGATGTGGTGATGGTGGGCGAAATCCGCGATTCGGAAACAGCGGAGATCGCCATTCGCGCGGCGCTGACCGGCCACCAGGTTTTCAGCACGTTGCACACGAACGATTCCACCGGTGCGGTGACGCGGCTGATCGACATGGGCGTGGAGGCATTCCTGATTGCATCTGCGTTGGAGGGAGTGCTCGCCCAGCGGCTTGTGCGACGGATTTGTGAAGCGTGCAGAGTGGAAGCGCCGGTGGACAACGCTCTCCGGGAAAAATTCAAGGAACTTGGCGCGCATGACTTGAAAGGACCGTTCTATCGCGGCTCAGGCTGCGAGGAATGCCGTAACACCGGCTATCGAGGTCGAGTCGGGATTTTTGAATTGCTGCCGATCAGTGCGGAGTTGCGGGACGTGGTTACACAAAAGCGCTCCAATGCGGAACTCAAAACCATCGCGCAGCGGACAATGGTCACGATGCATCAAGATGCGCTGCGAAAGGCGGCGGCGGGAGTGACATCGCTCGAAGAAATCCTGCGTGTCTCCTCCGGAGACCTGCTCGAATGAATGCATTCCGCTATGAAGCGTTGGAGGCAAGCGGCGCGTCCGTCGAGGGCGTCATTGAAGCGGAGGATCGCAAATCCGCGTTACGGCGGCTGGGAGAGCGCGGGTTGTTCCCGTCATCGCTTGAGCTGTATTCGGGAAACGGCCATGCGTCGGCTGGCTCGCCGGAGAAACTGGCAAAGCAACCCGTCGAGCTGCGATTTGGAAAACGTGTCAAACGTAAGGAGATCACCGCGTTCACGCGCGAGATGAGCGCGTTGCTTACCTCGGCGATTCCGATTCCGCAAGCGCTCACTGGCATTGGGGAAGAGGAAGCGAACCCGGCTTTTCAGGAAATCATTCTGAACATCTCCGATTCGGTTCGAAAAGGTGCCGCATTTTCGGCGGCGCTGGGGGAACATCCCCAACTGTTTAGCAATCTTTATGTGAGCATGGTCCGCGTCGGTGAGGAAGCCGGCCAGCTTCCGCGCGTCATGGCTGACCTGTCCGAGCTGCTCGAACATGAAGACGAAGTTCGTGGCGAGGTCGTCGCCGCCGTAGCGTATCCAATGTTTGTTTTGACGTTCGGATTCTGCACGGTGGTGTTTCTTCTCACCGTCGTATTGCCGAAGCTGACAAACATGCTCCAGGAAACCCTCCCCGTGCTGCCACTGCCGACGTTGATTCTCCTGAGCGTCAGCCGGTTCTTTCATTATTATTGGTACTGGCTCCTCATTGCGGCGGGGGGAATTTGTTTTGGGCTCTGGCGTTATCAGCGCACGCCGGCAGGCGCTGATCTTCGCGATGCAATCAAACTCCGCCTTCCCGTCATCGGCTCGGTTTACCGTTCAGCGGCGCTTGGGCGTTTTGCGCGAACGCTCGGGACGCTGGCGCGCAGCGGTGTGTCGCTCCTGCCCGCGCTGAAAATCGTGGAGAATACCATCGGCAACCGCGTGCTCGCGCAGCAGGTCGCGCGCGTGGCGGAGGAGACGCGTGGCGGCGATTCGCTGGCCGCGCCGTTGCGCAAGCTGAACCTCTTTCCGCGCACGGTGATTCAGATGATCGATGTCGGCGAAGAGAGCGGCAAGCTCGACGAAATGCTGCTCAAAGTGGCCGACATTGAGGAACGTCACATGCGCGCGCGGACAAAAACGCTGATTTCGTTGCTCGCGCCAGTGCTGATTCTGGTGGTCGGCGGCATGGTGGGATTCATCGTCATCGCGCTGCTCCTGCCCATTTTCAAAATCAGTCAGGGACTTCACTGAACCTCGGAAACCATTATGAAAACCCAAGACATACGCATTCAATCCGGCGGATTCACACTCATCGAGCTCATGATCGTGGTCGTCATTATCGGCATTCTTGCGGCGACGATCGTCCCTTCATTTTTCGGAGAGACCGCCAAGGCGAAAATCAGCGCTGCTCAGGCGGACGTCACTCAACTGGCCCTTCAAGTCGAACGGTTCAACCTGCACGTGGATCGGTACCCCACAATGGAAGAAGGACTTGAAGGTACTCGTTGAAGCGCCGCCCGGTGACGAGAGCAAATGGCGCGGGCCATACATCCAAAAGCTCAAGCCCGATCCGTGGGGGCACGATTACCAATACAAGATTCCGGGAACGCATCACCCGACCACCTTTGATCTCTGGTCGCGCGGCGCGGATGGCGCCGACGGCGGCGACGGCGATAATGCGGATATTGGCAACGAGTGGTGAGCGGCGACAATGAAACGCTTCGCGGAAAACGCATTTACCCTGGTTGAACTGATGGTGGTCGTAGCACTCATCGCGATCATGACTGCGCTCATCGTTCCAGAAATGAAGGGAACGTTTGAGGACGAGTTGCTGCGTTCGACCGGGCGTGAACTCATCAATGTTTTCAATCTCGCTTGCAGCCGTGCCGTCAGCTTCAACCAATCGCATCGTGTCCGGCTGAATTGGAAAACGGGTCGTTACTTCGTCGAACGTCCGATTTTGGAAGATGGCCGCGAAGTCTTTGTTCCGCTCCGCGACGTTCCCGGCAGCGATGGAAAGCTGGATACACGCATCGCCATTCTGACCCGGCAATCGGCCGAAAGCGGCCTGGCTGAATCCCCGTCGAGCGAAGCACCGGAGGCTCCCGCCACAGTCGAGGGTGCCACAGCAACGGACGAAGTCATCACGTTTTATCCCGACGGAACTGCCGATGAAGATGCGATTGTCCTGCGCGACCGCGATGGATTTCGCCTCGCGTTGCGCATCAACCCTATTACAGCTCGTGTCCGCGTCATTGAGCTTGCGCGCGAATCGGCCAACTTCAACGGAGCCGGAGAATAGAATGATGCACGGCTCCGGGCATTCAAATTCTCGTCGCGCGGCATTTTCCTTGATCGAGGTAATGGTCGCCATCCTGATTCTCGCGGTGGCGTTCGTGGGGTTGACCCAGGGGATTACTGCCGCGCTCGGCTCAGGAAAGGAGTCGGAGCTGCAGACCACCGCTGCGCTGTTCGCGGCTGGACAAATCGAACAATTACGGGCGGAAGGAGGTATTACTGACGGTGACACCGACGGCGATTGCGGGCAGGCGCTTTCCCAGTACCGCTGGCGGCAATCGATAGCACCCGCGGGAATTGATGGACTGCATGATGTGGACGTGATCATTGAGAGTTCGCGAACGGGAAAGGCGATTTACGAATTGCGAACATTGTTATTCGAGCGGCCGACTGACTCTTCACCATCTCCATCGTCACAAAGGAGAAGGGGCCGCGCGTCATGAACACGCAGGCGCGCCAGCACCCAGTCTCCGGCTTCACTTTGATTGAAGTGGTCATCAGTTCCGCGTTGATGGCGATGATTCTGGTGAGCGCGTATCTCTGTTTCCACGCGAGTGTGTCGAGCCGAAAAGACATGGAACCGCGCCTTGAGGTCATCCAGAACGCGCGGGTCGCTCTCGCGCTATTGAGCGCAGATCTCCGCGCCGCATGTCCGCTGGACAAGAATTCGCAATTCCTCGGCATGCGCCGGAAGTTGGGCGACGTTGACGCTGACAACCTGGATTTCGCGACGCACAACTACACGCCGCGCCGCCCGCGCGAGGGGGATTTCTGCGAGATGAGTTACTTTGTGGATCCGGATCCTGAAACTGGCCGGCTCAGTTTGTGGCGCCGGCGCAATCAGACCATTGCGCCCAATCCACTTTCCGGTGGGAGCCGCGAAGAAATCGCGAAGGGTGTGGCCGGAGTTCGATTTGAGTACTTCGACGGCTATGATTGGTACGACTCGTGGGGCGATGTGGAAGGCAACGGCAAGGCGCAAACGTCGAACCGCGACCAAAGCAATCTTTCCGGAATGCCCGAGGCCGTGCGCGTAACTCTGTGGTTTGACTCGGAACCTGCAAAGCCTCGGACGCCCGGTTTTCGTGAAGAGCGCGCCAGTGATGAAAAGGTTCCGCCGCCAATGGTGTTTGAAACAATCGCACGATTGAACCTCGCTGCCGCCTCGCAAACCAGTTCATCAAGCGCGAGCGGGACCACCGATACCGGTGAGCAGCCCCAGCAACAGCAGCAGGGTAGGGGAGGAACAATGTGATGCGCGCACGAGCTTCCATCCTCGTCGGGCTGCTGTGGTGCCTCGCGATTGTATCGCTGGTCGTCATTGGTTTTCTCCACACGGCGCGGATGGATTTGATACTTACGAAAAATTACGGCGACAGGATTCAGGCTCGTTACCTGGCGCTCGCGGGGATCGAAAAGGCAAAGGCGCTCCTTTATCAGACTGCCCGCGAACGCAGCCAGAATGGCAACAGCCACGACGGCGGTCTCCACAACGCGCCGGATCAATTTCGCGGGGTCGCGTTCGGGCGCGGGCGGTTCGAGATTTTTCGCCGGGGCCGGGATGACGAAGGCGGAGGCATCATCTACGGCGTGAGTGACGAGGAATGCCGGTTAAACATTAACACGGCCACCGCGGAGGAGCTTCAACAAATTCAGAACATGACTCCGGATGTGATCGGCGCAATTACCGACTGGCGCGACGGCGACAATGTCGTTTCCACCAATGGCGCGGAGGCGGACTTTTACCTGTCGCTTATGCCTCCTTACCAGCCGCGCAACGGTCCGTTCCAGACGATTCGCGAGCTTTTGATGGTGCGCGGTGTGACTCGTGATCTATTGCTCGCACGCGACGCGCACGAGAACGGGCTTACCGATGCCGCCCAGGTAGCAGGAACGGAGATTTTTCTTCATAACGACGTGAGCGACGCCGATTTGGGGTGGGCGGGGATGATGACGACCGATTCGTCCGTTCAAAACGTGAATGCCGCAGGCGATGACCGCGTGAACGTGCAGACGGCTGACGAAAGTTCGCTCACTTCAGTGCGCGGACTCTCCGCCAATATCGCGCGTGCAATCGTTTCCTACCGCGGGCAGAACCAGCTAAGGAGCATCGCCGATTTGCTCGACGTGACGGCTGCGCAGGCCAACAATCTGAACTTGACCAACAGCAGCGGAGGAAACAGGGGCCGAACTCAAGGAGCGCAAAACAATGCTTCCGGTCCCAAGGTAATCAGCCAGGACTTGCTCATGGAAATTGGTGACGATATCACGACCGATTCAGGCAAGAACCTGACCGGAGCCATCAATATCAACACGGCGGGCCTGAATATTCTTACGTGTTTGCCCGGTCTGGATCGGCAACTCGCCCAGGCGATCATTTCATTCCGGCAGTCGAGCGGTTATTTCCCGAATGTTGCGCATCTCTTGAAGGTTTCCGGCATGACCGTGGATATCTTCAAGCAAATTGCGCCGTTGGTCACCACGCGTTCGGAGACTTTCCGCATTTTGTGCGAGGGAAAAATCAATTCGACCGGCGTTCGCCAGCGCATCGAGGAGATCGTTCACATCGGCTTGAACGATGTCACGACCCGGTCTTATCGCGAGGATGATTTATGAAGCCGTTGCTCCACTCATCGGCGGTTTACATTGAGATCGGGCAAACCTCGCTGAAGGCGCTCAACGGCGAGGCAGGCCTGGAGATGCCGTTGGAGCGGCTTCCGAACGGTGTTCTTACTGGCGCGTGCAGGGAAAAGATCATTTCCGGCATGCGACACTTTCTGGAGCGCAAAGACTGGCAGCCGCGCATCCGGGGTTACTGCGCGGTTGGCGCGCGGGGCGTTTCTCTTCGCAAGCTTACATTGCCTTCGGCGGGCAAGGAAGAACTGCAGCGTGTCTTGCGCATGCAAATCGAAAGCGAGTTTCCACTGCCTCCAGATGAATTGGCGTGGGGTTATCGTGCCCTCGGCCAGACGCGACAGAATGGGGCGACAAAGCAGGACGTCCTGATTGTTGCGGTGAAGAAGGAGGTCATCGACGAATACTCGCAGCTTCTTTCAAAGTGCGGGCTGCATCCCGTTTTCACGGTCGCCGCACTCGCGCGCAGCAGCCTTCGCCCGCCGTCGGCAGTGACATGCGCGATCCTGGACGTAGGCCGCAGCCAATCTGAGCTGGCACTATTTGATGGAGACGTACCGAGCTCGAGTACGCGTTCTTTCTTGGGGCGCGGAATCGATTAAGTCCGGCGCTGAGGCAGGCGAAGCTGCGGCAAAGAATCTTAACGGCGCTTTGACGGGTCGGAAGATTTTCGTCTGCGGCGGAGAAATTCCGGCGCAGTTGAGCGCGCGCCTTGGAGCCAGCTATGAGTTGCTGAAGGTGCCCGCGGGTGAGGGCCGCTCCGCGGCGGTGCTTGGGCTGAAGAAATCGGTTGAAGAAGGCACTGCGCCGCTTTTGCTTTTTCAAACAGAGCAGGGGAACGGCAAAACCGGGTTTGCCCATCCCGCTCCGTTGAAGCTCGCGGCGTATGCTGTGGCGCTCGCGCTCGGCCTGCTGCTGTTGCCGTATGCCGAGGCAATCCTTCTGAAGCCTTATGTGACGCGAAAAGTATCGACGATTGAGGCGCAGACAAACCGTCTTGAGACCATCAATCGCGAGAAAAACTTTCTGGAATACCTGAAGCAAAACCAACCGCCGTACCTCGACGCGCTGTACCTGTTTGCCAAGTGCGCTCCGCAAGGCGCTCGTTTTGATTCGCTCACGATGAACCGGCGCGGCGAGGTTACGATGCGTGGTTCCATGCGAACGGCGGATCAAGTTACGGAGTTCCGGTCCAAATTGATTGAATCAAAGTTCTTCGCCGGCATTTCAGTCGAAGAACAGTCGCCAACGCCAGACCGTCAGAAAGTGAACGTTCGCATGACGGCCATCTGGAGGCCATTGAATGAACGGCAGACGCTCGCGATTGGCCCGACCGCAAAAGAAATCGAAGACGCAAAGAACCGCAAAGAGCCCGCGCCCGGGGCCATGCCTCCCGGTGGAATGCCAATGGGTTTGCCCGCCGGCATCATTTCCGGAGGGATGCCACCCGGCCTAATGCCCGCGGGCCTTCCCTCTGGTGTGCGCTCGTCGCGTGGTGCATCGCCTGGAGTTGCGCCGTCTGGATTACCACCGGGAGTGAGGATTAGTTTGCCTCCGGGTGTTGAGTTGCCGCAATCGTTCGGACCGGACGCGACCAACGGAGCCGCGCCCCCGATTGGAGAGAGGATGAATCCATGAACTTTGGTAATTTGAGTGATCGCGAGAAACGCACCGTGCGCTACGCGGCCCTCGGCATCGGAGCTTATCTCGTTCTCTTCTGCGGTTGGAAAACGATGGGCTTCCTGAATGCCAGGCGCGCCGAATATCGCAAGCAGGTGCAACAGGCTGAGACGTTGAGGGCGGAGATCCAGCCATACGACGACAAAGTGCTCGTGGTGAAGAAACTGATGGACGGTTTCCACATGGATCCCGCGAAGTTGACCAAGGCGACGGTGGTGGCCGAAGCGAGCGCAGCGATTCAGCGCGCCGCAATGGGCGGGGGTGTAATGGTCGGCGCGATCCGGGAAACCACCGCGCGCGCCTCCGCCAGCGAGCTTGCATCCCTGCAACTGGAGGTGGTCGGACCCGTAACTGCAATCACCGGATTCTTGAACCGCATCGAGCACGTCGGTTATCCGCTCATCGTGGATTCAGTTCAGATCAATGCGGAGCCGACGCGTCCGGGACAGGTGAAGGTGAACCTGACGATAATGGTCCTCGATTTCGAGCAGTGGAAAGCGGCGGAGAAGTCTCATGCGTAATTGGCTCGAACAACTTTTGAAAATCGCCTGCCTCGTTCTCGCGGCGTTGCTGATTTATCGGCTGGCCCTGACAGCCGTGCATTTGAATCCACTCGCGCACGTGCGGGTGCCCGATTTGCCTGTGCTGACTCCTGAGACCAACGCGCTGACGACAGTCAAGGGAACAAACGCACCGGTGCCGGGACAGTTGGCGAAGAGCGGAACGAATGCCTCCGTGCGCGGCGCGGAAAGAACGAACACGGCTGCACGTGTGGCGGGTACGAATACGGTTCCTGCCGCAACCAACGCGACGGTTTCCCGAAACAGTGGAACGAACGGAGCACCGCTGACGAACCAGCTAAGTTCGGTGGCGCCGAATCCGGCTTTGCACACTGCAATCCCAAGCGTCGGCACCAACTCACTCGCGAGTGCGCTGACTAACACAAGCAGCAATGCAATCATCCGTTTGACTGGTGGAATCTCCGGCAGCAATGCGACTGCAATTTCCAATCTTACGAAGGTTAATCCGACACAAGCGGTGGCAATGGCACGGGGTTCTCGTCCCGACGTGGTGATTCTGAGCGCGGGAGGATCTTCGCGAGTACGCTGCCTCGCGCGCCCGAACTATCGCCGGACGCGAAGGCGCGGGTGTTTCGAATTTACGACAGCGAGATTCTCGGGCCAGTGATGCGACCTTTGCCGATGGCGCTTCTGGGCATCGCTGGAGACGTAGCATTCTTGCGGGCACCCAGCGGACAGACCGGCATGGTCAAGGAGGGGGACACGCTGGGCGAGCTCAAGCTGCTCAAGATCGGGATCAACCGCGTGTTGGTTGAGGAAGCGGGGCAGCAAAAAGAACTCACGATGTTTGAAGGCTTCGGCAGCAGCAGTCTTTTACCCAAACCATAGAGGAATTCATGAAACCACTTAGAATGCAGTCGCCCCGGCCGAGTTTCGCGAGGGCATTTGTTTTACTGTGCGCGGCTGGCACGTGGCTGTTGTGCGGCACGATCGTCACGCTGGATGCGCAGGAGGCCGTCGCGCAGCCGGGCGCGGCCGCAACTGCGCAGACAATCTCGACCAACGCCACACCCGCTCCCGGCGCGACAGTTGCCGGCACGAACGCAGTTCCTGCGAATGCCGACGCTACGAGAGCCAGTTCCGACACCAACGCTTCGCCGGATGAAATCCAATTGAGCTTTCAGAACACGCCTATTGACATGATTGTCCAATGGCTGATGCAGACCACGGGCAAGAGCGTGATGAAAAACCAGCAGGTGCAAGGGCAGATTACCATCACCAGCTCGAAGAAGATTCCAAAACGCCAGGCAATTGATCTTGTTTACCGCGCGCTGGCTCTGGAGGGATTCAGCGCCACGGAATCGGCGACGTACATCGCGATCACTCGCGAAGGCCAGGAGCCGAAGACAAGTCCGGAACTGGTGGACACCGGAATTCCGGAAGGGAGACAGCGCCTCGTCAAAATCTTCCCGCTCGAACACGCGCAGGCCGGCGACCTGCGAGACCGCATTCGCGTTGTGCTTTCGGATAAAGCAACGGTGGATGTGGACGACCGGGGCAATCAACTCATCGTGACTGATTACAATGACAATCTACGAATGCTGGCAGAATTAATCAAAGACCTGGACGTGACCACGACATCCGACTTCACGCTGAAAATCTATCCGCTGAAATTTGCCGAGGCGGAGGAAATCGGCAATCTCATCAGCATGATCCTCAATGCGCAATCGCCACCGCCTTCCCAGCCGGGCAGACCATCATCGTCGAGCGGGAGCAGCCCACGCCTGCCGCCGGGGATATCGTCCGTTTCCGTCATAGGAGGCTCCTCGGATTCGAGTTCGTCATCCTCTCCGGGTGGAGGCTCTGGAACTGCGTCAGGGCCGCCCACCCAGCAGGTGCGAATCTGGCCCGACAAGGTTAACAACCGGCTGATTGTCTCCGCGCCCAGGTCGAAGCTCGTCGAAGTGGATCGCCTCGTGACAACTCTCGATACCAACAAGCCCGAAGACGTGGCTGTGCGCGTGCTGCCGATCAAGCACATGGCCGCACTGGATTTGATGCGGGAACTCACGCCGCTCTATCAGAAGATGAGCGGCAAATCACTCAAGGACATGATTGAGGTTTCCGCCGATGACCAGTCGAACTCGCTCATCGTGCTGTCGAGTGAAGTCAATTTTCGAGCGATAGAGAAACTCGTTTCGTCGCTCGATACGGAGGACGCGCAGGACAAAATCATGAAGACGTTCACGTTGAAGAATGCGGATGCCGAGGACATTGCCAAGCAGTTGCAGGACCTGAATCAGGACAGCCAGAATACGAGGTACTACGTTATGTACACGTCCGGTCAGCAGGGCCGGTCCAAGAAGATGAACATCGTGGCGGACCGGCGGCGCAACGCGGTCATCGTCCAGGCGCCGCCCGCGCAGATGGACGGCATCGAGAAGATGATCGACGAGTTGGACCAGCCGGTGCAGGACGAAAGTCTCGCGCCAAAGATTTACCATCTCAAATACGTCAGCGCCACGGATGTTGAGGACGTTCTCAATGAATTGTTCCTGAAAAAACAGCAACAGCGGAGCTATTACGATCTGATCTACGATGAAATTTACGGGCCGCAATCCAGTTCGCAGGGTGAAGGGAACGTTGGCCGGCTTTACGGAAAGGTGCGCATCACCAGCGAACCGTACTCGAATACGCTCATCATCACTTCCAACTCCAGGGAAAACCTGGCCGTGGTCGAAAACATCATCAACCAGCTCGATTCGCCGTCCGAAGCGGGCGAAAGCACGGCGCGCGTGCCGCTGAAATACGCCAAGGCGCCGATGATGGCGAAGTATCTCAATATTCTTTTCGCGAAGAACGGTTCGCCGCAGTTGCAGCCAAACCGCCAGCAGCCCCAGCAACAGGGGACAGGCTTGCTGCAACAGCAACAGGGACAGAACAACAACGATCAATACGGCTTCAACCTGGAGCAGGAAATGCAGGAAGAAGGTTACTATCCGTGGATCGGCGGACCCCCGGACCAATCCCGCACCACCGATGGCCGTGGCGCGAACCGGCCTATCAGCGATTTGATCGATCGCGTTCGTGTCGTTCCCGATCAACCCGGCAATGCGCTGGTGATTTCAGCCAACGTGCACCTGTTCCCGTCAATTATGAAATTGATCAATGATCTCGATGTGCCTGCCGATCAGGTTCTCATTGAAGCGCGCGTCGTCGAGGTTGGGAGCGATTTTCTGGACAAGCTGGGCGTTCGCTGGTCGCCGGATGGCAGCAAGGTTTACACATCGGACGACTTCGATGATTCCATCCTCGCCCACGCGATGGCGGTTTACCAGCAGGGTTTCGGTGGTAACACGATGGTCAATACTCCCTCGTCCAGCACGGTTGCGCAGGCATTGACTTCTTTGCGCTCGGGAGTGCTCAGCAGCATGATCAACATGGATTTCCTGGTTCAATTCCTCCGCAAAACCGTGGACGCGACAGTGCTGGACGCGCCGCAAATCGCCGTTCGCGACAACGAGACCGGCAAATTGTTCGTCGGCCAGGAAGTGCCGCGGCCCGACAACACTCAAGTCAACCAGTTGGGCGGCCAGAACACGGCCATCACTTACAAGCCTGCGGGCGTGAGGCTCGAAGTGACGCCCCACATCAACGCGTCGGGCGACGTGCAAATGAAGGCGCACGTGGAATCCTCCGCGCTGGACCCGCAGTTGACCGTCCTTGGCAACCCGGTGTTTAACACGCGGCAGTTCCGCACCGACCTCACAATCAGGAACGGAGAGACAATGGTGTTGGGCGGCATCATCCAGAAACAGATTTCCAACGCGATTCGCAAGTTCCCGGTTATCGGCAACATTCCCGGACTGGGCTGGGCATTCAAAAAGAAGGACCAATCCACCCGCGAAGTGGAATTGATGGTCTTTCTCCGGCCCAAGGTTGTCCACACGGTCCAAGACGCCCAGGACCTGATGCGCGAAATCAACAACAAAGCGCCGCGATTGCAGGAATGGCAGGAGGAATCACAGCCGATGGATCCACACACGAAAGAACCCGCAACCAAGTACCACTTTGACGAAACGTTGATACACACGCCGTGAATGCGGAAAACCATATGATTCGAACACGAAAGAACGTTGCATACATTGTTTCGGCGGTAATTCTGGTTCTGTTACTCGTTTATCTTGTAGCGATTGGACTGCGTCCGGGGCAGGGAAACCCGTCGGAGCTGGTCACGACTTTGTTGTTTGGGCACGCTCCGAATAGCTCGGCAAAGGCAGTATTCAATGGAGCAAATTCGCAACTGCTGACGATTTATTCGGTCCTTCAACGCGAAACGAGAGACCAATTCAGCCGTGGCAACACCAACGCAGTAGAAAGCGCGATTATTGCAGTTGAAGAAGCCCGTCGTCCGGCTGGATATGATTACTTTCGATTGTTAACCGGAAGCAACCATGTCTGGATTGCGCTCAATCCTGAAACAGCTCTTTGGGTCACGCCAGATTCTCATCAAGACGACATTGCTGCTTACTGGCCGTTGGAAGTGACGCATCCGACAAATGCCTTAACAGGCTTTGTTGCGATTTGCTTTGACGGGCGGATTACATTTCTAACAAACCTTCCGCATTGGAAGCCTCTCGGCTTCCCGACAAACCGAGACAAGCTTGAAATGAAAGACAGTGGCTAAATAGAAATGCCGCAGAGGATGAATTCTCGAATCCAATGGCTCGGAAGAATGCTTAGTTGAAAGGCCGCGATGAGAATGAAACTGATGCTGATGTCGGTGCTCTCGCTGCTCGTCCTGCTTGCTAGCCGGGAGGCGCAGGCGTTCTACAATCCTTCGACGGGCAGGTGGTTGAGCCGCGATCCAATCGAAGAAAGAGGAGGAATAAACCTTTACGGCTTCGTGGAGAATTCCCCGGTGGATCTTACCGACAGGTTGGGATTGTTGGTGATCCAAAAAAAGTCTCGGATCGTGCATGTCGGCAAGTGTGAAATTGTGGTTCTCTATGGTCACGCTTGGGTGCCGGGACATTGGAGGTGGAAGACACCTTATGAGGGCAGCGCTGGTGCAGCGCTGATGTGCTGGCCCCAAAGCAATTCTCAAGGGCTAGGAGATGACCTCATGAATTCCGTAATAAAAGGATCTCCGACGCAGGATAGAGACGTCGAAGTTGATTGGGGAATTGATGCGGGCGTCCATGACGAAGAAGGCATAATTCCCGGGGGATTTACCAAGAACCTTTGGAACGCAAACTATCTGATGCAACTGCTGGAATCAGCGGCTTTGCAGAAGGCGAAAGAGTTTTGCGGCTGTGCCAAGTGCAACTGCAAGAAGATCAATGTTAGGTTCGTTCGGATCGAGGCGGACGGCGAAGTTCAGGTCGATCCCACGCCACCCAAGAAATCGAAAGAGGGTCCGGGAATACCATATGTCAAGTCGTACACTTACGACTGTAAATCCGGAAAGAGCGCAGACTACGTTCAGCCACCTGGAGAAATTCCTCCGGTAGTGAATCAGTGAATTACTCGCGAAATTACGGGAGAACGAGAGTTCTCTTTTGGACGGCTGCCTTTCTGGCGACGTGCGCTATTGTCACGGGCGGTCTGTTCTGGTCCCGTATTAGTCACGGTCCGGAAGGTGCGTATGAATGCAAGAATATGGCTACCACGCCGAGTTCCTATTGGCGATTGGCAAATGGTAATATTGTTCTAGTTTCTCCACTGTCTCAGAGCATCGTGGGAACGTACCAAAAGAAGGGATCGACGTGGGTCGGTTTATCGGCAGACGGCGAGGAATTCAGAATTGATTGGTCCCTTACCCATTTCTGTGCCACCAACACCATACATCCTCAATATTCAATTGACGGGAAACGTCTGTTCTTCAAACCGGGGAGTTTCCCTGGTGTTTGGTAGTTCAGAACATTCGAGGCAAATGCTAACGGAAAGTCGCGGCTGTCCCGCACAAACGGTGAGAATGAATCTAACGGCGCTCAGGCCGCGCCAAAAGAATCGAAAATGAAAAGGTGAATATGAAACGGACACTGATGTTCGTACTTCTGGGACTCGCGATGCTGGCATGTGGAGAGGCGCAGGCGTTCTACAATCCTTCAACGGGAAAGTGGTTGAGCCGCGATCCAATCAACGAGTTGGGGCACGAAACGCTGCAAGCAACAGAAATGATGCAGTCGAATTTTCTGGACGAGAAGAACCCTTACGTTTTTGTCAGGAACAGCGCTCCGAACCTATATGACAAAGACGGACAGCTGGCCGGCTACATAATAGTGGCGATAGCAGGATGCGCCAGCAAAGGCCGGCTTTTGCTGATTCTCTTTCAGGCTATCGCGGCGCGACGTTGAAGGCAGAGACAACACCCGCCAGCGCGTCCGCCGCAACAAACGCGCCGTCAAAATTCCGCTCGGCTGACGACGGCTGGCTCGATGTCAGCGAATTTTTGGCGCAGAGGTATGGGTTCCTTCCTGTGGTCATCCCGATTACCGAGCCTGCGGTGGGCTACGGCGCAGCCGGAGGCTTGATGTTCCTGAGCAAGCCCCTGCCCAAGGCGGAAGATGACTTGGGAGACCCAACATCAGTGTCGTTGGCGGCCTGGGCACGATGAACGGAAGTTGGGGATTGGTGGCGGGTGACATGCGCTATTGGCATGACGATCGTCTGCAAACGCTGGTTGGGGCAATTTACGCATCAGCAAATCTCGACTTTTATGGAATCGGTCACGACCGGCTGCTGGCAGACGATCCCTTGCGTTATAATCTTCAGCCCAAAGGTGGCGTTGCACAGGCCAGATATCGCCTCGGTGATTCACGTCTCTGGGTGGGAGTCAGCTATGCTTTCTCGGCCACTGAGGTGAGTTTTGACGAGCCGCCAGGCGCACCTGGTTTGCCTGCTTTTCAACACGAATCGAACGTAGGTGGATTTACGCCGTCGCTGACCTACGATACTCGCGACAATTTCTTTACGCCAACCCGTGGGACCTACCTTGATGCGTCGGCAGGACTATTCAGCCGTGCGCTGGGCTCCGACGAAGAATTCCAACGCGCTCGTCTGATCGCGATGCAATTTATTCCGCTTGGTTCAAGACTGTTCCTCGGGCTGCGAGTCGAAGGCGCGGCGAGTTTTGGCAACGAACCTTTTTATTTGAGACCCTTCATCAGCACTCGCGGAGCACCGATGCTGCGCTATCAAGGAGAAGAAGTGGCCCAATTCGAAAGTGAGCTACGATGGCAGTTCTGGAAGCGCTTCAGCGTGGTGGGTTTTGCCGGTGGCGGGGCGGCGTGGAATCATTTCGAACGTTTGGACAGCGCACAAATAATTCCCACCGGCGGAGTGGGATTGCGTTATGAAATCGCTCGCGCTTATGGGATGCACACGGGAATTGACGTGGCGTTCGGCCCGGATAACACCGCCATTTATATCCAGGTGGGCAGCGCCTGGGCGCGGCCATAAGTGTCAAACGTACGCTGCGGTGTTGAAACAGACGACTGAGTTATACGGGAACGAGTGATTTCCCGCCGCCTTAGCAGTGCCTACACCGACCGAATCACAAACGATGCATCACAGTTCCCGCAGCGCCGCGGCGATCGGCAGCCGCGCGGCGCGGATGGCCGGGAACAGTCCGCCGATCAGGCCGATCACCGCGGCCCAGATGATGGCGCGCACGAGCAGCTGCGGCGTCACGGCGAAGGCGAACGCGATCTGGCTGAAGGTCTGCCAGTTGATGGTCGCCGCTTTGAAACCGTCGAAGGCGAAATAGGCCGCAGCGCGCGCCGACGGCGCCGCCGATCAGCGCCAGGGCCAGCGATTCGAGCATCACCGAGAGAATCACCGGGCCGGAGCCGAAGCCCAGCGCCCGCAGCGTGGCGATCTCGCGGGTGCGCGCCGCGACCGCGCTGTACATCGTGTTCAGCGCGCCGAACAGCGCGCCCAGCGCCATCATCGCCGCGATGAAGACGCCGATCGTTTCGATGAAGCTGCGTCAGCATCGTGGATTGCTCGGCGAGGAATTCCGCCTGGCGCACGACCTTCACCTTGAGCTGCGGATTGGTGGTCAGCGCGTCCTTGAATTGCTGGAACGCCTGCGGCGAGGTGAGCTTCGCATAGACCGATTGAAACGAGTCGCCGCGATGGTAGGCCGGCTGGAGCACGGCGGCATCGGTCCAGATTTCCGATTCCGCCGCGCCGCCGCCGCCGGAGAAGATGCCGACGACTTCCCACTCGTTCTGGCCGACGCGGATTTTCTTGCCCACGTCCAGCCCGGCGAACGCCCGCGCCGCGCCGGCGCCGACGATGACTTCGTTGCGGCCCGGTTCGAAACGTGCGGCCCTGGATGATCTTGATGTCGCCGCGCACGGCCAGCGCCGCCTTCTCGACGCCGCGGAACGGCACGTTGGCGTCGGTGCCGGTGGAGCGCTTGGGCAGATTGATGATCACGAACAGTTCGGCCGAGGCGAGCGGGCCGTCGGCGTTGCGCGCCACGCCGGGCGCTCGGCGATGAGCCGGGTTTCCTCGCGCGAAAGGCCGCTGGTCATTTCGGTGTCCGCGCCGCTGCGCAGCACGATGGCGACGTCGTCCGGCGCCGGTGACCGTCATCGCCGCGCGGAAACCCTGCGGCGATGGACAGCACGCCGACGAACACCGCCACGACGCCCGCGATGCCGACGGCGGCGGCGATGGCCGCGCCTTTGCGCTCGGGAATCGTGCGCAGATTGAACAGCGTGACGGAGACGACTTGGGAGAGCCAGTTGAGCATGGTGTCGAAGTCGATTTCATCACGCATGCCTCCTCAGCGCTTCGGCGATTCGCAGCCGCATGGCCTGCAGCGCCGGCAGAATTCCCGCGACGACGCCGAGCGCGAGCGACGAGTGCCAACGCCGATCACCAGGTATCGCGGCGGCAGATAAAACACCGGCAGCATGGACGGCACCGGGCTGCCGCGCGACGTGATCAGCCAGGCCAGGCCCAAGCCCGCCAGTCCGCCGAGGCCGGCGATCAGGCAGGATTCGGCCAGCACCAGCGCCAGCACGAGTTCGTTGGTGAAGCCCATCGCCTTGAGCACGCCGAGTTCCTCGGTCCGCTCGCGCACGGCCTGCGCCATCGTGTTGCCGGCGACCAGCAGGATGGTGAAGAACACCGCGCTGAGAATCGCGATCAGGATCGTGCCGATGTCGCCGATCTGTTGCGCGAAGCCTTGCATGAACGCGCCTTCCGGCTCGGCCTTGGTTTCGTAAGGCGAATTGGCGAATTCCTCGTCAATCGCCTTGGCGATTTCCGCGGCGCGATCCGGATCCTTCACGCGCACCGCGTACCAGCCGACCAGCCCTTCGCCGTACGCGCGGCTTCGTCGAAATAATCGTAACGGAAATAGAAGCCCGACGTGTCGGCGTTCTTCTTTGCGGCGTCGAGAATGCCGACGATCTCGAACTCCCACGCGCTCGCCGCCTTTGCGCGGCCAGATCGGCGAAGTCAGCGGAACGCGGTCGCCGATCTTCCACTTGAACCGCTTCGGTCGAGCGAGCGCCCGACGATCGCGCCGGTGCGTGTTTTCAGCCAGGCCTGCTTCTGGTCCTCCGGCAGCGTGTATTCCGGATACATCGCCAGGAACGGTTCCGGGTTCGACCGGAAAGGTGCCGAAGAAATTCTTCGGCTCGTTCTGGTAAATGCCGCTGAACCAGGTGAAGTGCGACGCCGAGGCCACGCCGGGAATCCGCTCCATGCGCGCCTTGTAGGTCACCGGCAGCGTCATGATGAGCGAAACCTTGTGGCGCACGACAGCCGGTCCGCGCCTGCCATGGTGACGCCGCCGGTGAACGCCTCCTTGATCGCGCAGAGCAAGCCGAACAGCACAAACGCGACGAAGATCGAAAGCAGCGTCAGCAGCGTGCGCAGCTTCTTGCGCTTCAAGATTGCTCCAGACGAGGTGAAGGAATTTCATGCAATGTGTGCCGGCAATCTCATCGGTGGTCGGCTTTCATTTCACCGGCTCGTGCTGAGCTGGCCCTTGTCCAGATACACCGTCCGCGACGCGCGCGCCGAGGCGTGCGGATCGTGCGTGACCATGATGATCGTCTTGCCGTGCTCGCGGTTCAGCGCCTGCAGCAAATCGAGGATTTCGTCGCCGGACTTGCGGTCCAGGTCGCCGGTCGGCTCGTCGCACAGCAGCAACGTCGGGTCGGTGACGATGGCGCGGGCGATGCCGACGCGCTGCTGTTCGCCGCCGGAAAGCTGTGCGCGGATAATGTCGCGTGCGATGCGACAGGCCGACGATCTCCAGCGCGGTCTCGACATGCTTCCTCCGCTCGGCCTTCGAAAGATGCGTCAGCAGCAGCGGCAGTTCGACGTTGCGCTCGGCCGTCAGCACCGGCAGCAGGTTGTAAAACTGGAACACGAAGCCCGACGTGCCGCGCGCGCCAGGCGGCCAGCTGGCGGTCGGACAATTCGTTCAATGCGCTCGCCGGCGATGCTCACCGTGCCTTTCGTCGGGCGGTCCAGCCCGCCGATCAGATTCAGCAGCGTGGTCTTGCCGGAACCGGACGGCCCCATCAGCGCGAGGAATTCGCCTTTCGGCACCTTCAGATGCAGATCCGGACAGCACGTGAATGTCCTCCGAACCGCGATGGAAGACTTTTTCGATGCCGTCCACTCGCACCAGCGCGCCGTTGGTTTTGGCTTGTTCGTTCATGACTTCTTCTCTTTCACTGCGGCGCCATTCTTTCAAATCCGGCGGGCGGATTCACCACCACCCGTTCGCCGCCGGCAACGCCAGCGCTGATTACCGCATTCGTCAGCCCGCGTGCTGCTCACCGTCACCGCGCGGCGCTCGGCCGTGCCGTTTTGCACCACCCACACCACGTCGCGGCCGTCCTGTTGCTGGACCGCGCGACTTTCGGCACACGTCACCGACGTGGCCGGCACTCGTGCGCCGCTGGTCGCGTTTCGCGAAACGCCACCTTCACGCCCATCTCCGGCAGGATGCGCGGATCGAGTTTGTCGAAACCGACGCGCACTTTGACCGTGGATTTCTGCCGGTCGGCGGTGGGAATGATCGCGATGACTTTGCAGGGAATTTTCCAGTCCGGATACGCATCGAGCGTCGCCTCGACGGGCTGGCCCGGCTCGACGCGATTGATGTAGCTCTCGTTCACGTCCATTTCGATTTCGAGCGATTCCATGTCCACGATCGTGCAGATGCCCGTGCGCGTGAATCCGCCGCCCGCCGACATCGGCGAAATCATTTCGCCCGGCTGCGCGTTCTTGGAGGTGACGATGCCGGCGAACGGCGCGCGAATGATCGTGTCCTCGAGCTGTTGCTGCCACATGGCCACCTGGCGCTCCGCGACAACCGCGTCGCGTTCTTCCCGGGTCCAAGCGGGCCTGGAGAGCCTTGGCTTCGGCTTCGGCGCGGTCGAGGTCGGATTGCGAGGCGATGTGCTGTCGCGCAAGTTCGTGAACTCGCTGAAACTCCAGTTCGGCCTGCTTCAGTTGCGCGCGGGTTTCCTCGACGGCGCTCCGGGCCGATTCCAACTGTGCCTGCGCGACGTCGAAGCTGGCGCTGAACATTGGTGTCGTCGAGCCGCGCGAGGACCTGGCCCTCCTTAACTTTCATGCCCTCTTCAATCAGCACCTCAATGACTTTGCCGGTGACTTTGGAAGAAACCGTCGCCTGCGTCGCGCCGTGACGTAGCCCGAAGCGTTCAACACGGTTCGGGACTCGCCGGGACCGGTCGTGACTTCCCGAGCAACCGCGGTTCGCACCTCGACTGCCGCCGATCGCGAACGGAACAGGAAGAAAAGAACTGCACACACGAACACGGCGGCTGCCACTCCAAGCAGCCAGGTCTTTGGCCGCGACGGCTGTGCCGGCGGACGTTCGATCCGCAAGTCGTCTAGCGAAGGTTTGGATGAATTCATAACAGAATTCAGCGATAACAAACCGGGTTTTGCCGGAATGGTCAAGGCATTGGCGAATTCAATTTGAAATTGTGGATTTTTGAATGCGAAGATTCCGGTTGTGAGCCATGCGGGTGAATGAAGCCGCACAAAAAATTAACAAAATATATATATATATTTCTGTCGAAATCTTGAATGGGGTGGTCGACGGGATTTGAACCCGCGACAGCCAGATCCACAATCTGGGGCTCTAACCAGGCTGAGCTACGACCACCAAACGGCGGCAGACAAACTAGTTTTCGGCGGCGGTCGCGTCAAGTTTCGCGCAACATGCCAGAAATCCTAATTGCGCAACCCTTTAGCAGTCTTATCTCTTTGCTTTACGCGACTTCTTTTTCTCCTAAAGTGACCGCATGGTCACTCTCGAAGCCAGCAACCCGTTCCGGAATCTCAACCGGACCGAGCTTGCCGCGTTGCAGACCATCGCGCGCGAACAAGAATTTCCGGCCGGGCGTGACATCTTTAAGGAAGGCGATAACGGCGACGGCATTTACGTGGTCAAGGAAGGGCTCGTGGAAATTTCTGCACAGATCAGGCAAGGGTTGCGCCGCGTTTTTGCGCAGCTCGGGCCAGGAGAAATGTTCGGAGAAATGGCCGTGATCGAACTCAAGCCGCGTTCCGCCAGCGCCACAGCCGCACACGACAGCCGGATCTATTTTATTCCTCGTGACGAGTTGCTGGCGATGATTGAACGCTCACCAGTGCTTTCACTCGAAATGCTTCGCGCCATCAGCCATCGTTTGCGCGAGTTCAATCAACGTTTCGTGCAGGAAATTCTGCAGGCTGAGCGGCTGGCGATCATCGGGCGTTTTGCGCGTTCCATCGTGCACGATCTGAAAAATCCACTGAACATCATCGGCATCACGGCGGAAATGGCCGCGATGAGCCAGGCCCCGCCGGAGATGCGACAAAAGGCCGGGGCCACCATCCGCAAACAGGTCGAGCGAATCAGCGACATGGTCACCGACATTCTGGATTTCACCCAAGGCGCCCAACCGGAACAGGTGCTGGGCTTCACGGACTATGGCGCATTTGTCGAGCAACTGCTTCCTGAGCTGTGCGCGGAAGCGGGGCTCCGGCGCACAACCATTGAAGTCATCGGTTCGCTGCCTGCCGTTCAACTGCGGCTCGATTCCAAACGTCTGGGCCGCGTCTTTCATAACCTTGTTCAGAATGCCACCGATGCGATGCCTGAGGGCGGAAGGATTTTTTTGCGATTCCAGAAGGACGGCGCTGACCTGGTCACCGAAGTTGAGGATACCGGTCCGGGAGTTGCACCCGAAATCGCGGGGAAGCTTTTTGAAGCATTCGCGACATACGGCAAGGAGCACGGCACCGGGCTTGGCCTGTCGATCTGCAAAAAGATTGTTGAAGATCATCGTGGGCGCATCTGGACGCGGAATGAGCCGGGCAAGGGCGCCATCTTTTACTTCACGCTCCCGCTGCCGAAGCATTGATGAACCGCATTCGCCTGCTGCCCGAACAGGTCGCAAACCAAATCGCGGCTGGAGAAGTCGTCGAACGCCCGGCCAGCGTCGTGAAGGAGTTGGTGGAGAATTCGCTCGACGCCGGTGCGCGGCGCGTGACGGTGGAAATCCAAGCGGGCGGACGCAGTCTGATTCGCGTGACTGACGACGGCACCGGCATGAGCCGCGACGACGCCTTGTTATGCCTCGAACGTCATGCCACCAGCAAAATCCGCCGCGCGGAAGATTTGGCCGCGATTACGAGCATGGGATTTCGTGGGGAAGCATTGCCTGGCATCGCGAGCGTCAGCCGTTTCACTCTCACGACGCGTGAACGCGACTCGGATTCGCCGGAAGGCACGCAAATCGTCATCAGCGGCGGCAAAATCATCGAAGTGAAATCCGCCGGCAGCGCGCCGGGAACCAGTGTTGAAGTGCGGCAGCTTTTTTTCAATCTGCCGGCCCGCCGGAAATTTCTGCGTACTGAGGAAACCGAGTCCGCGCACATTCAGCATTATCTCACGCTGGCGGCGCTTGCATTTCCGGAAGTGGCGTTTGCATATCACAAAGACGGGCGTTTGGTATGGCAGCTTGCGGCCGTGAAATCCGGCGAAGGCCCGGGCGCAAAACTCACCGCGTTAGACGAACGGCTTCGTGCTCTAATCGGCAACGAGCAGAGGCTTTTGCCTGTTGATTTCACAACTCCATATTCCATCGAATCGGAAGAACCAGACGCAAACTATGAGCAATCTTCCGTTGACCATCCCCCATCCTCTCTTCGCGTTTGGGGTTACCTTGGCTCTCCTGGCGTGTCGCGCGCAAATCGTGAAGATCAACACCTGTTCGTCAACCGCCGGCCCGTTGAGAATCGCGGGCTGAATTTCGCGCTGCTCGAAGGTTATCACACCGCGCTTATGAAGGGGCGCTATCCAGTGTGCTGCCTGTTTCTGGAAATCGATCCGGGTGCGGTGGACGTGAACATTCATCCTGCAAAACGCGAAGTGAAGTTTCATCGCGAAGCCGAGGTGCGGCGGTTTGTCGCGCAGGCCGTGCGCGAAACGCTGCTGCAGTTTCATCGCGAAGGGCAAAGTGAGAAGGATGAAATGCGAACCGATTTACGAGCGCCGGTGCCCGGGACCATTGACAAAAACCCTGAAGCAGCACCCGCACCCACGCCTGCGCCGCCATTGAGTCTTCCTTTCGCACCGCTCCCTTCGGACTTCGCACCACCCGAACAGCCGCCGCTGAAGATGGGTTTTGGAAGTTCGGTTGCCGGTTCGGAGTTCAGAATCCAGGGTTCAAAGGCAACGCTTGAATCTGAATCCACGGAACACGAGACTCGCACCACGCCAGCGCCATCATTCTCGCCTGTCCCGCTTCTCAACGTGCCGCTCCGGCTGGTCGGCATAATTGGCAAGCTCTACGTCGTGCTTGAATCCGATCGTGGTTTGGTCCTGCTCGATCAACACGCCGCGCACGAGCGGATTCTGTTCGAGCAGATGCTCAACCGGCTCGAACGCAACGAGCAGGCCCCCTCGCAAAAGCTGCTTTTGCCGGAAACGGTAGAACTCTCCGCGCGTGATGCGGCGTTTCTGCGCACGCAACTTCCCGTTCTTTCGCGGCTCGGCGTCGGATTGAGCGACTTCGGCGAGCGCACGTTTTTGCTGGATGCGCTCCCGCCATTTATCAAAGCCACCGATCCGCGCCGTTACGTTGTCGAGTTGGTGGATGAACTCAAAGCTGCGGGCGCGGAAGTCAATTCACTGCGTCTTGGCGAGCATACCGTGGCGAAAACCGTCTGTCGTCACGCGGTCAAGGCAAACGATCCGCTCGCGGGGCCGGAACTGGAAAGTCTTGTGAACGATCTGCGTCGGTGCGTGATGCCTTACACGTGCCCTCATGGCCGGCCAACGGTGATTGAAATGAATTATCGCGAGCTGGAACGGAAATTCGGACGGAGCGCGTGAAGTTGCGTTCAGAAAACGGACGGAAGAAACATTGAAAATTTCTCCCGCGTCGTTCATTTTCCGCGCATGCCCGAACTGCAACAACTCGAAAAATCCGTGACTTGCCAGCTGGGCGAGACCCGCAAGCCTGCCGAGCCGTGCTCCATCGTCATCTTCGGCGCGAGCGGCGACCTGACCGCGCGCAAGCTCATCCCCGCGCTTTATCATCTGTTCAAGGAAAAACAAATGCCGCCGACGTTCCGCGTCATTGGCTTTGCGCGGCGCGAGAAGACCGACGACTCCTGGCGGCAGGAATTGCGCGCGGCGCTCGACCAGTTCTCCCGCACCAAACCGGTGGACGACAAGGTCTGGCGCGAATTCGCCAAGACATGTCTTCTATTGCCAGGGCGACATCACCGATGCCGCGGCCTACCGGAAACTGGAGGAACTGCTGACCTCGTTTGGCCAATCGCCGCTTGCGCGAAAATCTGCTGTTCTATCTCGCGACGTTGCCCAGCCAGTTCGGCGAGGTGGTGGAGCAATCTTCATCGCGCCGACCTGCTGCACAAAGAACGGCTCGAGGCTGGCAGCGCATCGTCGTTGAGAAACCTTTCGGCCACGACCTCGACTCGGCGCACGCGCTGAACAACGAACTGACCCGCTTCGCCCACGAACAACAGGTCTTTCGCATTGACCATTACCTCGGCAAGGAAACGGTGCAGAACATTTTGATGTTCCGCTTCTCCAACTCGATTTTCGAACGGCTCTGGAACCGCGACTCGGTGGATCACGTTCAAATCACCGTGAGCGAAAAGCTCGGCGTCGGCCAGCGCGGCGGTTATTACGAGGAAGCCGGCGCGCTGCGCGACATGGTGCAGAACCACATGCTCCAGGTGCTCTCGCTCGTCACGATGGAACCACCGGTGTCGCTCGAAGCCGAATCCATCCGCGACGAAAAGGTGAAGCTGCTCAAATCCATCCGCCCGATGCGGCCTGAGGACGTGGCCGAAGCAGGTCGTGCGCGGACAATACTTCGCCGGCGTTGTGGACGGCGAACCGCAGCCGGGTTATCGGCAGGAACCGAAAGTGAAGCCGGATTCCAACGTCGAAACCTACGTCGCGCTGAAACTGTTCATTGATAACTGGCGTTGGTCCGGTGTGCCATTTTATCTGCGCACCGGCAAATGTCTGCCGATCAGCGCGAGCGAAGTGCGCATCCAGTTCCGGCCCACGCCGCACGTGCTGTTCGCCGCGCAATGCGGCGAGCAACTCGACCAGAACGCCCTCGCGCTTCGGCTTCAACCGAACGAAGGAATTTACCTTCGCTTCAACGGCAAGGTGCCGGGCACGTCACTCGGCGTGCGGCCTGTGCGGATGCATTTCAGCTACGACTCCGAATTCGGCGCATACACGCCAGAAGCTTACGAGCGGCTGCTGCTTGAAGCGATGGTCGGCGACGCCACGCTGTTCATCCGGCGCGATGAAGTCGAAACCGCGTGGCAGATCGTGGACTCCATCCGGGCGGGTTGGGAAGGCAAATCGCTGTCGAACCGCGAATTCTATGCGGCCGGAACCTGGGGCCCGGTGGCCGCCGACGATTTGCTCGCGCAAAACGGCCATACCTGGCACGAGCCGCAGCAGGTGAAGTAATTTTTGTATTCGGCCCAGGGACAAATTCGGAGTGATACGGGCTCTGGTGACGTATCCAGATTGAGGCAAGCAATTGCCCATTTGGAAAATGAAAATGAAAACGAACCTGCTTATCACCCTTGTGACCCTCGGCCTGACGGCACCAGCTATCGCTCAATTCAAAACTGTCAACGACGGCATCGCCGCATCACCCAAAGTCCGTCAAGCATTGGAAGAGCGCCATGTGTCTGCTAAAGTTGCCCCGGAAACGGCTGCCAAAAGCACTGTGCCGAAGCCGTGCTGTCCGAGCGCGAAAATTGCCGCGTCGCCGAAAGTCAAGGAAATGTGGCCCGGGGCCGCAAGCCAATGCTGCACGATGGACTCGTGCATGGTCGCTTCCGCGCGATGATGAACGAAACGTCAATGAAACCTGAACGGGCGGCTTTACCGCCGCCCGAAACGCTATGAAATCCGAATCTCCAAATCCAGGTGATGGATCGCTGAACAACCTTTTAAACGAATGGAAGATTGATTCGGCATTGCCGCCGCGTTTCAGCGAGGCGGTCTGGAGACGGGTCGAACGTGGTGAGCCTCTCGTTGCCAGCCCGTTCGAGCTTCTACAGAATTGGATCGAGCGGACCACGCCCCGTCCGGCATTTGTCGTGAGTTACGTGACGAGTCTCTTGCTGGTGGGGTTGATGGCCGGCTACTGGCAGGCACACGTGAAGTCCGAGCGCGCGACGGAAACGCTTGGAGTTCGCTACGTGCAAATGGTCGATCCTTACCAGAGGATTCATCACTGAACTATGAAACGCGCATGGCCTGTTCTATTCGGCGGATTCCTGCTCGCGTTACTCGCCTACGGTGGTTCGTACTTCCTCTGCTCCGCTCCATCACGCCACATCGAGCGCGCAGCCGTTCCGGAATTGGCGTGGCTTCAGACGGAATTTCACGTTTCAAACAACGAGTTCGCGCGCATTTCGAAACTGCACGAAACGTATTCAACCGCGTGTGTCGAACGGTGCAAGCGAATCGACGCGAAGAACGCAGAAATTGAAACGCTGCTTGCGGCTTCGAGCGCGGTCACGCCGGAGATTGAAAAAGGATTACAAGAAGCGGCGCAACTTCGGGCGGAATGCCAGAAGGCGATGCTCGAACATTTTTACGAGGTCAGCAAAACGATGCCGCCTGACCAGGGCCGGCGCTATCTTGCATGGATGGTTGGCTGCACTCTTGGGCCGCAGCATGAAATGATGACTTCTGGCGGGGACGCCGCCGCTCATGAACACCACGGAGAGTGATGCTCAAGACCAGGCGGACATGGCGCGTCTCATGGGTGGTGATGATGCGGCGCTGAATGATTTGATGGGACGCCACGGAGAGCGGCTATTTCACTATTTGATCCGTCTTCTTCAGGACGAGGAGGAAGCTGAAGACCTCACGCAGGAAACTTTTGTCCGCGTTTATCGGAATAGGGATCGATTCCGCCGCGGAAGAAAATTTTCCACCTGGCTTTACACCATCGCCACCAATCTCGCTCGTGACCGCGTGCGCTGGCTGATGCGGCACCGGCACCTTTCGCTCGATGGCGCGGATGCGCAGAAAGCATCGCAGTTTGAAGCGCTTCCCGCGGAGGAATTGTCTCCGCGGGAGAATCTCGAGGCGGAGGAACGTGCCGCAATTGTGAGGCGCGCGGTCGCGTCGCTCCCGGAGGAATTGCGCGTGCCGCTGGTTCTGGCGCAATACGAAGAACTGCCACAGGCGGAAATCGCTGAAATGCTGGGATGCTCGGTCAAGGCCGTGGAGATGCGGATTTATCATGCGCGACAGCAACTTCGCGCCAGCGTTGCGCCACTGCTGAAGCCCGTGGCATGACTTTGATTTACTCCTCCGACCAGCCCAGATCGCGACGGCGTGCCCACATTTCGTGCGGCTTGAAAATCCCCGCGGGTGTGATGATGCCGGTGATCAATTCCGCCGGGGTGACATCGAAGCCGGGATTTCTTGCACGGCTCGTCGGATTCGCAACTCGCACGTACGCGCGCCGGGAAGTATTATTGTTCCGAGGTGCCGCTTTCGGATTTGCAGCGACGCCCCACGCGCCGAGCACTTCGCTTTCGTGGCGCTCCTCGATGGGAATGTCGAAGCCGGACTTCAATTGCCAGTCAATCGTCGAGAGCGGAATCGCAACGTAGAATGGAATTCCATGACGCTTAGCGAGCACGGCTTTGGTATAGGTGCCGATCTTGTTCGCGACTTCGCCGGTGCGGCCGAGCGTGCGGTCGCTGCCTACGATGACGAGATCGATTTCTCCGCGCTGCATCAGATGACCGGCGGCGTTGTCGGCGATGATTTGATGCGGAATCTTCTGCTGCGCTAGTTCCCACGCCGTCAACGTCGCGCCTTGAGAACGCGGACGTGTCTCGTCGCAAAACACATAGAACCTCTTTCCGCGAGCGTGGGCCGCATACATGGGAGCAGTGGCGCTGCCCACGTCCACAAACGCAAGCCAGCCGGCGTTGCAGTGCGTCAGGATCCGTGTTCCGTTACGAATCAACTTCGCTCCGTATCGTCCGATCTCCTGGCAATGACGCACGTCTTCATCCGCAAATGTCTCGGCAGCGGCAACAGCAATGGCTTGCTGTTCCTCCACTGTCTTTCCGGCGCTCATTGCGGCGCAGACCTGATCCATGGCGTTGACTGGATCCACCGCCGTGGGCCGCGCGGCCTTGAGCGTTTGATAAACGGTTTCGAGATGTTTGGAAAATTTCGCGACGTCCCTGCCGCGAAAGGCAAGCGCTCCCTGTGCCAGCCCATAGGCTGCTGTCGCGCCGATTGCGCCCGCGCCCCGCACAACCATATCCGCAATCGCGCGCGCGGTTTCACGGAAGTCCCGTGTGCAGACGATCTGAAATTCATGCGGCAGCAGGCGTTGCTCGATCAACTGGACGGCGTTGCGGCGAGAGTCAAACGCGACGGTTCGATAGTGGCGACTGCGTCCGCGGACGGTGACATTCATGGCGCGAGTGAAATCTTATCGGCGCGCGAAGATAGACTCAGGTGACCTTTACCTTCATCTTCCGGATTTTGTCTTCGATGTCTCGGAAGATCGGATGTTTGCGAAGCTTTCGCAGGTCGGGATCCCTCGCGAGCCATTTGAAATCGCGGTAGCCCAGGGACAGCGCCCTTTCAAGCGCGGTCGCGGCAAGATTGATTTGGTCGGTCAGCGAGTAACTGCAAGCGAGATTGTAAAAGACAAGCGGATTGCGCGGCTCGAGTCGCGAGAGGTTTTCGTCCACTTTGAGGCTTTGGTCGAATCTGCCGCGCTGCGTGTAGTAAGTCGCCGAGGAGTTGCAACGCTTCAACGTAGGCGGGATCCCGCCGAACGATGCCCTCCATGAATTCCACTTTGACGTCCAGCTCCCGCGTTTCTTTGCGGGTCAACTTTTTTCGCGCACTGCTCTTTACCGGCATACGACGGCGTGAATTCTTTCCAAGCGGCGTTTGCATGTCAAGAGCCGGACGTAAAGGCGAAAACTTTTAATTCTGCTGAATCGCGGAAACGGATTGCGCGCACGGACCGAACTTCAGATAATTCGCGTTCACAATCGCGGAAGTCCGTTAATTCAACCGAGCCGCACACTTTCAGTTCGCGAATTTTTATGGATTGCTTCGTCACCGGCGCTTCAGGATTTATCGGGGCAAACCTCGTGCATGAACTCATCGCGCGCGGGCATCGCGTGAAGGCATTGCTTCGTCCGGAAAGCGACCTGCGAGGATTGGCTGGAGCGAAGTTCGAACGTGTTGAAGGCGACCTGGCTGATCGGGACAAACTCAAGAAAGCAATGCAAGACTGCGATTGGTGCTTTCACGTCGCGGCGAGTTATCATCTGTGGTTGCGCGACTATCGTCCGATGTACATGACGAACGTGGAGGGCACGCGCAATGTCATTGAAGCTGCCGGCGCGATGGGTTGCGCGCGCATCGTTTACACGAGCACGGTCGGTTGCATCGGCCTGCCGAAACCGGTGGACGGCCGAGTGATTCCGTCGGATGAAGCCACGCCTGTTTCGGAAACACAGATGAGCAATCATTACAAGCGTTCGAAATGGCAGGCGGAACAGGTCGCCATCGAACTCGTGCGAAAAGGACTGCCGGTCATAATCGTGAATCCGACTGCGCCTGTAGGCCCCCGCGACGTGAAGCCGACACCCACGGGCAAGGTCATCGTGGATTTTCTGAACCGCAACATGCCGGCGTATCTTGACACGGGATTGAACTGGGTCCACGTGCGCGATGTTGTGATTGGGCATATCCTTGCCGCGGAAAAAGGAGGCATCGGTGAGCGCTACATTCTCGGCAATGCCGAAGGTAACTGGACGATGCAAGAAGCTTTCGCGGTGCTGGAAGAAATCACCGGCGTGCGCGCTCCGAAACTGCGGATTCCTTACACCGTTGCGCTCGGCGCGGCGTACGCGAACGAGGGCATTTCCTTCTTGACGCGCAAGGAACCCAAAGCACCCCTGGCCGGTGTGCGCATGGCTCGATATAAGATGTTTTTCAATCCGGCCAAGGCGATTCGCGAACTTGGCCTGCCGCAGACGCCGCCCAAACAGGCGCTTGCCGACGCGGCGAAATGGTTTCAGGAGAATGGATACGTGAGATAGCTGCTGTATGCGAATCTGGAATGTGGATCTGAGACACTTGTTTTTCTGCTGCATGATTGCGGCAACAATGTTGAGCCTCGGAACGGCTGCCGGGCGATCCGCTTCGCAATCGAGTCCCACGGAGAACTCAGAAGACGCGAACCGCATGCGCAGTGCAGTTCGCGTGCAGGGGCATTCTCCGCGCGACGACGTCGCGCGTTGGAGCCCGACGGATTTTGCGAAAGCGAATCCCAAACTGCCGACCCTGGTTATTGTGGGAGATTCGACCGCGGCAACCGGGGATCCGACGCATCGCGGTTGGGGCGCAGTGCTGATCGATTATTTCGACACGAACAAGTTGAATGTGATCAACCGCGCCGTCGGTGGACGTTCATTCAGGACGTATTACGGCGAAGGCGCATGGCAGAAAGTCGTGGATGCATTGAAACCGGGCGATTTTGTCGTGATTGAGTTTGGTCATAACGACGACGGCAGTGTCACAAGCGCGCCATACCGTGCTGATCTTCCCGGCATCGGTGACCAAACGCTGGAGGTTACTAGTGACGATGGAAAAACGGAGACGGTGCACACCTTCGGCTGGTACCTGCGCAAGTTCATCACAGATGCGAAGGCTAAAGGCGCCACGCCGATTGTTTCGTCCACGACCGTCCGAAACATCTGGAAGGACGGAAGAGTCGAGCGCGGGATGGGCCACATGCTTGAATGGGCGAAGCAGGTTGCCGGTGAGGAAAAAGTTTCGTTCCTCGATCACAGTGACATCACCGCCGGCCTGTACGAGAAAATGGGCGAGGAGAAGGTCGCGCAATTTTTTCCCGCCGATCACACGCATACAAGCACCGAGGGCGCGGTGGTGAACGCGGAGACGTTCATCGCGGGGTTGAAGCCGTTGCCGGAGATGCCGCTCGTTCAATTCCTGAATGACAAAGGAAGAGCAATCCCTGGGTGGCAACAAGCCCCGAATTGAGCGGGAGCAAATCTCGTATTTTCACTCGAGCAGCGTGCCGAAATCCACCTTTACAAGCTTTTCGTGCTTTGTCAGGCTGCCCGCATGTTGAAGAAAACTCTGCCGTTATTGATTTTGCCACTGTTGTTCGGAGGTTGCGCCGCCACATTCACGAATCTCACGCCGAAGCAGCAGGCGCGCAATTCCAACAATTTTTATCCGGTGGAAGTCGCGCTTGCTTCGCGCCAGCAGACGCTGCAATGGAACAGCATCAATCCGCAAGTCGTGGTCGGGATGGAATCGTATCCGATGCGGCCGACGCAACTCATGACAAATCGCTGGGAGGGATTGGTGCCGGTGCCGCCCGGAACGAACGTGGTCCATTACCACTACAAGTTTGATTTTCAGACCACCGGTTTCGGTAAAGCGATTCCCGACAGTGCGGCGTCGCCTGAGTACACGCTGCGGATTTTGGATCAATAAGGCTTTGAGGGTCGGCATGCCGAGCAGAATGAAAACTCATGCTCTAATGGGAATACTGTTTGGCTGTTTTCTCTACGGTTGCGCTACAAGGCCGAACCCCGACACCGCTGTTACTGATGCGGAGCGTGATATTGCCGCCGGCAAAATAGGGTTTTGCTACGTGGGTGGTTTTGCCCCGTTCGCACCGGGAGTGCCGGAAGGCGAGGACGCCTTTGGGATACTCAGCCGATACGAGAGGATAGCTATCGGCCCCCAAGGCTGCGTTCAGGACGAGTACTTTCCAATTCTTGCTGCTTACGCTCGCCGATACAATGAGCGTATGTGGCGGTATGTTTACTCCGAACGGCGCTGATTCCTGAATGTGGCTCCGGCAGCTCGTTCTTCTGGGTCAGTAAGTCTGGCAAAGCTCTGCGGTTTACTTTTTCTTGAACAAGTCTCCAATGCTCTTGCCGACCTTCTTCGCGTCTTCACTGGCGTTCGTGCCGAGATCTTTCGTGAGTCCGGCCGCGCTCGTTCCGATGGCATCCTTGGCGGCATCAGTAGCCTTAACAAGAATCTCCTGAAGAACTTTCTTCGATAAATCGGCAACGGTGATTCCATCCGATCCCGTACCCAGGTCCGTCAGATGGATTTCCGGAAGCGGTACAGTCGCTGACTGCCCGCCCAAATCCGTCAGTGCTACGTGCACCTTGCCCCCGGTGATGACGAAATCATCCACCTGCAATCTCCGGCTGGCAGCCTTGGATTGAGCCGTTTCATTGGTGCTGCTGCTGGTCCCTTCAATATTCGCGACGATCTTACTGAGATTGTTTCCCAGCAGGCCGCCTTCAAACGTGATTTCCGGCGCTTCGAGATTGATGGACTTGATCACGACCTTATCGGAAAGAATGGTTCCGGGTCGCAACGCCAGACTGGCTGTGCCGAGGGTGGTCGAATGCGGCGTTTTGTAGCCTTCGGGATTTCCAAGTTCCAGCCCGCGCAACTTCCCGGAACCGGACAGCAGCGAGATACTCGCGCTACCGAGCTTCACATCCACCCTGGTGAGTTTCGACCCGACCACCTCCACACCCCGTTTTACCGCGCTGTCCAGAAAGAGACCTGCAATCAAAACCGCCGCCACGATGAGAATGACGACACCAATGCCGATTCTCAGGAGGATCTTTTTCATGACTCGATTAAATCTCGAACGGCGTGTTTCTGCCAGAAAAATTCAGGCGCGAAACGAACCATTCCCAAAATGCCATTGCGCCGTGTCCGGCCCCGCCATAACCTCCTTGCGAAGGCTGCCACGAGTCAATTCGCGAGCAACGCTATGAAACCGAAGAAATCGTCTCCGAGAAAAAAGCCGGCCGGTTCTTCTCGTGCGCGGCGAATTGTGACTTCGAAATCCGCCGCAAGAATCGCCAGGAAATCTTCTGCCACTGCCCGCCCAGTAAAGCGATCCAGGATGAAATCCACGGCTGTCCGACGAAGAAAATCAGGAGGAGCAGCCCTGGAGAAGACTGCGGCGGCGCGGCGGGAAGCTGCGGCGGGACTAACCAGGCAGACCTTCGAGACGCAAGTTGCTGAGAAGAAGATCAGCACTCGCCCTGTTTCAGTTCCTCAGGCCCGCAAACCCTTGCCGAAGATTCCGCCCGTTTTGCTCGAAGGAGATCAGCCCTCCGTTCCGCCTGCAAGCGGGCCGGGTCAACGCTACGTCTTGGGTCCGTTGCCGCCGCTGGAGAAGCTTGAGAGCGAGGGCGAGCTTCCGGAAGCCTACGGCACGAAGCAACTGCTGCTGGCCGCGCGCGATCCACATTGGCTTTACGCGCGTTGGGACCTCACGCGCGAACAGCAACTCCGCTACAACGCGCTTTCCCCGGATCGCCACCTCGTGTTGCGAATATTCGCCGACGCGGTGTCGTCACGACTGGTTGAAGAAATTCACGTGCACCCGGAATCGTGCCACTGGTTTGTCCACGTGAAGCAGGCGCGCACGAAATATGTTGCCCAGCTTGGTTACTACCAGACACGCGGACAATGGATCGTCATTGCAACTTCCGGCTCAACGTTTACTCCGCCCGACTCGGTGTCTCCAGAGACGTCAGTCGAGTTCGCGGCCATACCGGTTGAGCTGCCGATGGCAAAACTGCTGTCGCTCGTGAAAGAAGAGGTGCATGAAAATCCGCCGCTGGCGGAGGCGGTGCGCGAGTTGCGCGCGCAGGGGCACGCGGACCTTCCGGAATTGCCAAGTGTGCCCACGCAAACGAAAGCACCAGCGCATGGAAAACCGTCGACGGCATCGGAACGTGCGAGGACGCTCACGGCATCCACTCGAAGCCAATGGACACCCGCGCAGGAGCGCGCGCTTGCGAAAATCATCAGCATGGACGACGTGCGGCGAGTCTGGATGGGTTCGATGGAAATCACGGAATTGATTCGTCGACGGGCAATAAAGGAACTGGCATCAATTTCGGCGGCGCAGTTCGGCGCTGAACAATTGGGCGCCCCAACGTCACCCGCGGAGGCAGTTGGCGGGATTTCCAGTCCGTCGCTCGGCAAGAAAGCGGCAAAGGGATTCTGGTTCAATGTGAATGCGGAGCTGATTGTCTATGGCGCGACCGAGCGCAATGCCACAGTGACGATTGGCGGGCGCACAATCAGGCTTCGACCGGACGGTTCGTTCAGCTACCGGTTTGCTCTGCCGGATGGAAAGTATGATCTACCTATCATCGCAGTTTCAGCGGATCAGACCGACGGGCGCGCCGCGGAATTGGAGTTCAGTCGGCGCACTGAATATCGCGGTGATGTTGGAGAGCATCCGCAAGCCTCCGTGTTGAAGCGGCCTTCCGCAGAGAATCTCGACGGATGAACCGCCCCGTCCGTGTCGTCATTCGCCTGATTGCCGCCAGCCTGGTACTTTTTGGCGGACTCGAAATTGGTTTGGAATATGTCAGCCACCGGATGCGGAAGGCCGAGATCAGCGCGTGGCACTGCGTCATCGGTGGAGTCCTGATTGTGCTTGGCATCGTTTTGTTTTGGGCGAGTGCCTGGCTTGCGGAACAATTGACGGATGATTTTGACGATTGAGTTTTTTAATGATCAGTCTTCAGCATTTGATGCCCACTCGCCCGAAACGCGTTGGTTCGTTGAGGGCAGGGCATTTGGCGTTTTCCTGATTCATGATGCAAGGGTATCTCTCGCTCGTTCTTCACGCACACCTGCCGTTTGTCCGGCATCCGGAACATGAAAAATTCCTGGAGGAAAGCTGGCTCTTCGAGGCCATCACCGAAACTTACGTGCCGTTGCTGCAGATGATGCAGGGATGGGAGCGTGACGGGATGGATACGCGCCTGACGCTCACGCTGACCCCGACGCTTTGCTCGATGCTGCTCGATCCGTTGCTGCAGGACCGCTACGTACGGCATCTGGACGGGTTAATTGAACTTGCGGAAAAGGAGACTTATCGCACGCACTGGGACAAACCGCTTCACGAACTCGCGCAATTCTATCATCAGCGATTCATGTCAATCCGCGCGTCGTATTTCGACTGCGAGCGGAACCTGGTTGAGGCGTTTGGCAGATTTCAGGAACTTGGCAAATTGGAAATTATCACGAGTGCCGCGACACATGCATTGCTTCCGCTCCTGGCAAACCGCGTGCCCGGCATTCGTGCGCAGATTCTCGTGGCGCGGGACCATTACCGCAGTTGCTTCGGCCGCGATCCGCGCGGCATCTGGCTGCCGGAATGCGCTTATGTGGACGGTGTGGAGAAAATCTTGCGGGAGGCGAACATCCGTTGGTTCATCACCGACACGCATGGAATTCTGCACGCGACACCGCGTCCACGCTACGGCGTGTTCGCACCGATCTTCACGTCGAATGGCGTCGCCGCGTTCGGCCGCGACCTGGATTCCGCCAAACAAGTTTGGAGCAAGCACGAGGGTTATCCAGGTGACCCGCGGTATCGCGATTTCTATCGGGACATCGGCTTCGATCTGGATTTCGACTACGTGAAACCACATTTGCCGGCGCCGGACCAGCGTGGTTTCACCGGCATCAAGTATTATCGCATCAGCGGCGATACGCCGGACAAGCGGATTTACGAGCGCGCCGCCGCTCTGCAAAGGGCCGCGGACCACGCGCAACATTTTCTCGAGGGACGCACCGCGCAAATTCGTGAACTCGCGGGAATCATGGATCGTCCGCCGCTGATCGTTTCGCCGTACGACGCTGAACTGTTTGGACACTGGTGGTATGAAGGGCCGGAATTCCTCGATTATTTCATGCGGAAAGCGTGGTTCGACCAAAAGGTTTTCAGGTTTATCACGCCGGAGGAATACTTGAAGGAGCAGCCGTCGAATCAAATCGCCAGTCCCAGCGCGTCCAGTTGGGGCGAGGAAGGCTACTTGCGCGTCTGGCTGAACGAGAAGAACGAGTGGATTTATCCGCACCTGCAAATCGCGCAGGAACGAATGACAGAACTGGTGCGACGTTTTCCGAATCCGAATGCGCTGCAGAAACGGGCGCTCAGGCAGGCGGCTCGCGAATTATTGCTCGCGCAATCGAGCGACTGGCCGTTCATCCTGAGGACGGGAACGAGTCCGGAATACGCCCGGAAACGAGTGAGGGATCACCTGCTGCGTTTCATCGCACTCCATGATCAACTCGCAAGCACGGGGATAGACGAAGCATGGCTCAATGGAATCGAGCAGAAGGACAATATTTTTCCTGAATTGAATCTTGGTTACTTCGAATGGCAGCCTTGAGTCTTTTGCCGCGAGAAGTGGCGGATCAAAATCAGTCGAGCGGTTCGAGATTCTGGCTGGTGGGCAAATCGTGAAGCAATTGCGCAACGCTTTTCGTCTGTCCGGGCAACATAAAATCGGGTGCGACTTCCGCCAGCGGCTGAAGCACGAAGCGGCGGAGATGCGCGCGTGGATGCGGCAATGTGAGGTCTTTCGTTGCGCGAGTTTCATTTCCAAATGCGATTAAGTCCAAATCCAGCGGGCGGGGTTCATTCAGAACTTTCTTTGGTTGGCGACCGAATTCCTTTTCGAGGACCTGGAGCCTTTCAAGCAGGGATTCCGGGGTTTCGCTCTCCTTCGGCGTAAGCACAGCCACTGCGTTTACAAAATCCGGCGAGCCAGACGTGCAATCCACCGGCGCGCTGCGCCATAGTGATGATTTGAGGATCGGTTCATTGGAGAATGCCTGAAGCTGCCGACAGGCTTCGTAAATTGCTTCGCGCGAGTTGCCGAGATTTGAACCAAGCGCGACGAGGGCGATTTTTGGCTGCTGATCCGGGATTTTTATTTTTGTGCCGCTGTTCACGCAGGCAGTTAAAATTCCAAATCACGAATCGTAAATCGCAAATTAACGAAGTCCCAGCACGTCTTGCATGTCGTAAAGGCCGGGTTTCTGCTTCACGGCCCATTGCGCGGCTCGCAATGCGCCATTTGCGAAGGTTTCCCTGCTCGACGCTTTGTGTGTGAGTTCAAGTCGCTCGCCGACATTCGCGAAAATGACGGTATGATCGCCTACCACATCGCCGCCGCGGACGGAATGAATGCCGATTTCAGCGGCAGTCCGCTCCCCAACGATCCCGACACGCCCGTGCCGCGCGACTCGTTCGAGTTGCTCCTTGCGAACGCTCGCCAAAATCTCGGCCAACGCTTTCGCAGTACCGCTCGGGGAGTCCTTTTTGGTCCGATGGTGCATCTCGACAATCTCCCGGTCGAATCCAGGGCCCAGAATCTCAGCCGCTTTGCGAGTCAGCCAGAAAAGTGTGTTGACACCCGTCGAATAGTTCGACGACCAGACAATCGGGATTACGGATTGGCGACTGCGGATGGCGGATTGCTCCGAATCCGAATGGCCCGTAGTACCAACAACGAGCGCCTTCTTGTTTTTCGCACACAACTCCGCGATTCCCGGAGTCGCATTGTGAAAGCTGAAATCAACCACGGCGTCGCACTTCGCAATCACCGCGCTGAGATCGTCCCCCTGATCGATCTGCCCGACGACTTGAATTTCAGGAAATTGCGAGGCGCAACTGAGGAGTGCCTGGCCCATGCGGCCTTTGGCACCGGTAATGATGATCTTGGTCATGTTTTGAACCGTGAATATCCAAGGCGCAAACTTCTCTGCGCCTCAGTGGGAACTATTTCAAGACCCCGACGGCCCTGAAGGTTGCGCGCAGTGTCTTGCGATTTTTCGCGCTCATCGGCACAAGCGGCAGGCGATATTCCTCCTCGATGATGCCCATCATCGCCAGCGCGGCTTTGACCGGAACCGGGTTTGTCTCGATGAACAGGTCCTTGAACACTGGATAGAACTTCTGGTGAATCAGCCGGGCTTTTTTTGCATTTCCGGATAAAAACGCTTTTACCATTTGCGAGACTTCGCGAGGAATAGCATTTGATGCGACGCTGATCACTCCATTTGCCCCGACGGACATGAACGGCAGAGTCAAAGAATCATCGCCGCTTAGAATATCGAAGCGTGGACCGCACGCGGCGCGAAGCTGGCTAATGCGATCACAACTGCCACCCGCCTCTTTGATGCCGATGATGTTTTTGCATCCCACCGCGAGCCGCCGCACCGTCTCGACACCGATTTCAACACCGCAGCGTCCCGGAATGCTGTAGAGCACGATGGGCAGCCTGGTTTCGCGCGCGATGGCGCGAAAATGCTGAAACAAGCCTTCCTGTGTTGGCTTGTTGTAGTATGGCGCGACTTGCAGAGAGCCATCAGCCCCAAGTTTCTCCGCCTCTTGCGTGAGATAAATCGCCTCCGACGTCGCGTTTGCGCCCGTGCCGGCCAGCACTTTAACTTTCCCGGAGGCGAACTTGATCGCAAGCGCGATGACGTGAATGTGTTCATCGTAATCGACGGTAGGCGATTCGCCTGTCGTCCCAACCGGCACGATGCCGTCCACGCCACCGCGGATCTGATTCCTTATCAGGCGGGCAAGAGCAGCTTCGTCGATTTTGCCGCCTTTGAACGGCGTGACAATCGCAGTGTAAGTTCCAGTAAACATCGGTTTTCCTCGAAACCGCGATAGAATCGGGCAGGGGCGGCGGTTTGGCCAGCCTGTTTTTTCAGGAGAGATTGGGTTGGGTTCGAGATCATTGCAGTGCGGTTATGACGCTTTATTCCCGCTGGATTTGTTCATCCTCGGTGGAACCTCCAGCTTCGTTTTCAGCGGTCACTCCGCGCGACAAAGCTTCGCGAGGGGCCAGGCGGGCGCGGCGGACGGCGCCCTCTTTTTCAAGCTCTTTTTCAGCCTCGGCGGAAAAACGCGCCCATGGAATCGCATCCAAACGCTCGGGTTCAATAGGTTTTCCAGTCAGTTCGCACTTGCCATAGGTGCCGGCGTGAATGCGCTTCACCGCCTCGTCGACTTCATATACCGCGTCCTGTTCGGACGAAATCCGGCTCAACGCAAAGTCGCGGTCAAAGCTATCCGTCCCCGCATCGGCGATGTGCAGACTGAACGTTGGTTGTTCTTCGGCCGCATCCTTGATGAGATCATTCTGACGATTTACCAGACAATTGCGAAACCGAATCAGTTGATTGAAATGCTTCTTCCATTTGGCTGGAACAGGCGGATTGGGCTGCGCGCCACCCAACACATCGGTCGTGGCGGCTCGCGGCCTTTGGGTGGATCTTGTTCGTCTTTGTGTCATGGTAAAAGCTGCCACACGCGATGGTGAAATCAATCGGATGGTCAGTGGAATCCATATGGGTTCCTGACTCCATGCCATGGGTCCGGCGGCAAACGGAAGATTGTGGACAGGAAGATACCTGACTTATTCGCTGGCACTCAGCCGGGATAACCGCTGATGTAGGTTTCCAACTGGCGAATGGTTGTGCTCTGCGCAGAAATAATCCAATTCACGAGATCGCCGATTGAAATGATGCCCATGATCTTTTCGCCTTCGATCACTGGCAAATGGCGGACGCGGTGTTCGGTCATCAGTCGCATGCATTCCTCGATGCTATGGGTTGGAGCGACGTGCACCAAATTTTCGGAAAGAATTTCGCGCACTTTCAGTCCTTTGGACGATTTACCTTTCAGGGCAACTTTGCGCGTGTAATCGCGTTCGGAAATGATGCCTACCAATTTTTCCTTGTCGGTCACGAGCAACGCGCCCACGTTCTTGTCCGCCATTATTTGAATCGCTTCAAAAACGGTTACGTCTGGTGGAACCGTCCAGACGACGGTGCCTTTGTGATGAAGGATTTCGTTGATTGTGCCGGGGGGTATCATGGAGGAGCCTCCTGGAGATTGGCGCTTCTTCGGGAGAGTGGACCACGCGACGCACGTTGGACCTCACGCGACTCTCGAAGCATTTGTTTGCGCCCGTTCATGACCAATGGTCGTTCGTTATTGGCGAAACCTCTTGAACGTAGCACTGCGCCGAGACAAATGACAAAGATTATTTTACTGCCGTGAAACTGCGTCCGAGCCGCACTGGTATCCGTTCATAGCGCGGACACTCCATCGCTTTGGCTGCGCAGTAATCGTCACAGCACCCGACGAGCGCGTATAAATTACCGGTATTCGCCTTGATGCGAGCCGTTCGTGGAGCACCGCGCTCGCCCTCTTTGTCGCCGGAAACTCCGAGTCGACAATGATGACCAACTGCGGACGCACCGCGTCCAGGAGCGCTTCAGATGCTGGTTCGCCTTGTTCAGGTAATCCGGCAACAACGATGTCCGCTTTCAAGTCGTGGCCGCGCTCGAGCAGAACGTTCTGGCCGGGCCTGCCCAAATCCGAAAGCAGCAAGATCCGCAGCCCATTGAGGTCAGCGCGCAAGACAATGGCATTATCGTCCGCTTGGGAGAACCGATCTTCGCGGGATGGATGCAGGATATTCCATTCAACAATCTCGTCGCCACTGGTCACGACGCGCCAATGCTCCGGGTTCCTTTCCAGCGCTTCGATTGTCCTTCGATAAACAGGCGAACGGAAACGCACAGTGCTGGTGACAAATTGTTGAACGGGCACTGAATCTTCCAGCAACTCCAGACCGCCGATGTGCCGCATGTCGCCGTGTGTCAGCACAAGGTGCTGCAATCGATTCACGCCTTGCGCTCGTAAAAAAGGCTTCATGACGAATTCGACCGAATTTGTGTTGCCGCAATCAACGAGCAAATCGCGACTACGTCCCGGCGCGTCCACATAAACGGCGTGACCGCCATTCAGCGGCAGGACTGTAATTTCAGTCGTTTCGAGCACTGCGTGCCAGCGGCCAAAATAGAATATGGCGATACAAACTGCTGCCACGGCGGTCCAAATGCGTCGTGCGCGAGCGAACGCAAAACCGGAAAGAACTGCGAACAGCGCCGGGTAGTAGATGACGAAATCCGCGATTGCGGGCGCAGGCACGAAAAAGAAAGCACCTGGCGTCCGCACCGCGTACTCGCTGATCTTCGTCATCAGCAGCATCCAGAACCAGGCGCTATGATTGAAAAGTTCCGTTGCCCCGGGGAACCACGCGCCACAGAGCAGGCTGCCCATGTTGCACGCCAGCGCCGCGCTGCTCAATGGAACAATCAACAAGTTCGCCAGCAGTGTTATGGGGCTGAACAAATGAAAATAGTAAGCCGTCAGCGGCCATGAGCCGAGCCATGCAGCGAGCGAAACCGCGAGGCAGGTCGTTACAAAGCGCAGTGGAGAACCCAGCCACTGTTTCCAGCGTGGAACCAGTTCAGGAGGCAAAAGTGGGTCGGGGCGAAGCCAGCGGTCCCGCAGCCGCTCAAGTGGCGGAAGAAACAGACCAATGCTCAAGACGACCAAAAAGGAAAGTTGAAAACTCGCTTGAAACAATTGCTGCGGATCCCAGACCAAAATGACGAGCGCCGCCGCGGCGAGAGAATTGAGCATATCACTCGGCCGCTTGAGCGCCCATCCTCCGATGATGATGCTCATCATGATCGTTGAGCGAATCGCGGACGGTTGCCAGCCGGTTGCGGCCGTGTAGAACCAGATGAGCGGGATTACGATAAGCCCGCACCACGCGCGCGATACTTGCAGAACGCGCAGGAGACTCACAAGAATTCCTGCGATAAGGGCAATGTGGAGCCCACTAATCGCGAAAATGTGCATCGTGCCGGATTCAATAAACGGTTCATAAGTTTCGCTCGGGAGCAGATTTTGCGAACCGAGCGTCATGGCGCAGAGCAAGCGAAGCGGTTTATCTTCGACCGGGAGGCCGCGGGAGATTGTGGCTTTGGCCCAAGCCAGGAAGCGGTCGCTGATTGGGTGGCGCGAGTTTGTAGAGAGCAAGAACCAATTGCCGGGCGACTCGGCCTTGAGTTGAAAATAAATTCCGTGGCGCTTGAGAAATGTGCGGTAGTCAAACAATCCTTCCGCCAATGGCGCTGCTGGAGGCGCGATGACCCCGGAGATTTGCACCGTTTGCTCTGCAAAGAACGCTTCTGGAAGCTTGCCGGGTGTGATGACAACGACTCTTCCATAGGCACTTTGCCAATTTGTGCCATGCCGCAGTGCAGAAACGTTTACGAGCGCCAGGGTGCGAAACGATTCCTCCTCGTCTTGCATGTACACGCGTTCGCTTGGCGTGTCGGCCAGTCTGCCGCGCAACGTGACTTCGGCGGCCGAGTCGCCGAGTAACGTTCTCAGATCGTTTGGCGAAACGACGGCAGTGCGCGAAGCGAGATTCGTCCAGCCGGCAAGGACAACCACAGGCAAAACCAGAGCGGGCCGCAGCTTTTGGGAAAGCAGCGCGAGCGCGACCAGAGCGAGCGACGCGGAGAAAAGCAGCGCCAGTGGCGGTTGCGCGATCCCGGCCAGCAGCAATCCGGCAGCGTAGAACATCGCGACCAATGCCAGCGGACGTCTCATGGGTGAACTGGAGATTACCGGCGCAAATCAAATTTGGGAATCATGGATTCGCCAGTGTGGCTTCAGAGGTTCTGGAACTGCCGCCTCCTCGCCCTCTGGATATCACGTGGTAACACCAAAGCAGAATCATTCCGACAGCCGCGCCGACGGTGTCAATGACGACGTCATGTACAGATGCCTGGCGCGTCGCCACGAAGAATTGATGCATTTCGTCCGTGCTCGCATAGAACGCGACACAGACAATGGAAATAACAGCCTCGCGCCAGGACCAGGGGCGGGGATCGTGCCGTCGTGGTTTTCGCAGCGCCCGCCAGAATAGAAACGCCATTATGGCGTATTCCGTGAGGTGGGCGCATTTGCGTGCGATCAGCACGATGAAATCAACGGTGCCTTGGGAAATGTGAGGAAAGAGCCAGCGCAGCAACGGCGCAATGATGCGCGAGGAATGTTGGTAGGACCTGGTATCACCGGAGGCTGTGAAAGCAACAGCCATCCAGAGAACCACTGGAAGCCAGTAGATGAAGAACGACCGTACTTTTGGCACGCCCGATAAAAAACAGCGTTTCGCCACCCGACGCAAATTCAAATCACCGATTTGTTGCACTGAAATTCAAGAATAGTGGAACGCGCTTGCAAATTGAACCGAATCAACGAATGTCAGTTGCGATTGCCATGCGCCTGACGATCTGAGCCGGCGGCTTTCGTTCTGAATCCATGTTGAAACTGGGCGTGAATATTGATCACATCGCGACTCTCCGTGAAGCTCGTTATCGGAGCTGCGGACATGGCGAGCCGGATCCCGTCGTGGGAGCGCTGGCGTGTGAAGTTGCGGGCGCGCACGGGATCACCGCGCATTTGCGCGAGGACCGCAGGCACATCCAGGACCGCGACGTGTGGAAGCTTCGCGAACTCATCAAGACGCGCTTGAATCTGGAAATGGCGAACGCGCCGGAAATTGTGGACATCGCGCTCAAACTCAAGCCGGACATCATTTGCCTAGTCCCTGAGCGGCGCCAGGAGATTACGACGGAAGGAGGATTGGATGTCGTCGCCAATGCAAGTTCGATTTCAGAGACAACGGCGAAGATGAAGCAAGCCGGTGTTGGAGTGAGCCTGTTTATTGCGCCTGATCCGAAACAGATTGAAGCGTCGGCGCGGACTGGCGCGGAATTCATCGAGCTGCACACAGGCGCTTTCTCAGAAAACTTCAATGACGAGCGCAAGCGCGACACGGAATTGGGTCGGCTTGTTGCGGGCGCGAAGCAGGCACATGACCTCGGACTTAAGGTAAACGCAGGACACGGATTGAATTACCAAAACCTGCCTCTGCTGCACCGCGTCCCGCATCTCGTGGAGTTGAACATAGGTCATAGCATTATCAGCCGGGCTGTGAGTGTGGGTCTCGCGGCCGCCGTGAAAGAAATGCTCCGGCTGATGGAGAATTATCCGGGCTGAGAGCATTCTGAAGCGACGTTCGTTGCAGCCCCAGGGAGCCGGATTCCAGAATTCACCGGAATATTTCTTCGGCAATGATTCCTTCGGCCACCTTCGTTACCGGACCGGTCATCAGGACATCGAAGCCTTCGCGAATTTCAATGGCGAGTTTTCCGCCCGGCATATGGACAGTAATTGAGCTGTCGCAGAGGCCAAGCTTGCGCGCGACCGCGGCTGCGGCGCTGCTGCTGCTGCCGCTGGACAGTGTGTAACCTGCGCCGCGCTCCCAGATTTCAATTTGAATATTCGCGCGGTCGATCACTTTCAGGAATTGCACGTTCGTGCGATTCGGAAAATTTGGGTGCGTTTCCAGCAGCGGACCGAATTCTCGCGCAAGCTCGGCGCTGATTTCATCGAGCGGAAGAACGCAATGCGGATTGCCAATTGTCGCTGCGCAGAAGGTAAACTCGCGTCCGCCGGCGCAAATCTTTTCATTGATCACTTCACGCTTCGATCCGGTCACCGGAACTATTTCGCTGTCGAAACTGACCTTTCCCATTCCAACGCACACCATTCTCCCGTTGTCGGAGACGGTTGACTTCACGAACCCGCCGCGGGTTTCGACTCCAAATTCATCTGTTCCGACAAGTTTGCGATCCCACAGATAGCGCGAAAAGATTCTGAGACCATTGCCGCTCTTTTCCGCTTCGCTGCCGTCCGGATTAAAAATGCGGAGCGCGAAGAGAGCTCTTTGCGAGGGCAGGGGACCGAGCAAAATGCCGTCCGAACCGACGCCGAAGTTGCGATGGCAGATCCTTTGAATCTCTTCGCGCGTGAGCAACCGCGGCAATTCTTGCGGATCGATCACCAGGTAATCATTGCCGAGTGCGTGGTATTTCCAGAAACGCATTAGCGGTGACGCTAACGTTCACGGCTGGCGGCGCAAAGTGAAAAATATATTTTCGTCTTTGCAAATATCATGCGGATGAACGAAAGATATGACTCGAAGTCAAAAGGGAAACAAAGTCGTGCAATTTTCGCATGCGGGCAAGAAACGGCGGGTAGCGTAGTGCATTAAGTCTTTACAGCATGAAACTGGCTTCGCAGAGTAAGGGCGTGTCTGCCACGTTTGAAGAAAACCGTTTGGGGGACCAATCGCGGCACGCTTCCGCGTCCAAATCTCCCGACCGCCTGAATGCCGCAATTCTGCGGTCGCAAGACTATTTGCTCGGCATCCAGCAAGCCGGAAGGCTACTGGGTCGGCGAACTGATGGTGGATTCCACGCTCGTTTCCGACACGGTCGCCTATCATCATTGGAACGGCAAAGTGGATCCACGAATGGCAGCGCAAGGCGGTCAATCACATCTTCTCGATGCAATTGCCCGACGGCGGCTGGAACATTTATTACGGCGGCCCGTCGGAAGTGAACGCCACCATCAAGGCGTATCTGGCGCTGAAGCTGGCCGGCGTGCCGGTCACCGATCCGCGCATGCTGCGCGCGCGCGAAGTGGCGTTGAACCTCGGCGGCGTGCCGCGGATGAACACGTTCTCGAAGCTCTACCTCGCGCTGCTCGGGCTTGTTCCCGTGGGAATACGTGCCGACGATTCCGTGCGAGGTGCATCCTCATCGGCAAATGGTTTCACGTGAATTTCTGGGAGATGAGCAACTGGTGCGCGCCATGCTCGTGCCGCTGGCCATCATCAACCATTTCAAGCCCACGCGCCCGCTCGAAGAACAACGTCAACCTCGACGAGCTTTACCCGCGAGGGCATCCACGAACGCGACCTGGCGCTGGCGCCCGACCCGGAGCGGACTCACCTGGCGCAATTTCTTCCTCTGGCTGGACCGGTTGCACAAGTTCGCCGAGTGGTTCGCGGAGACACGGCATTCATCCGTTCCGCAAACGCGCGCTGAGGAAGGCCGAGCAGTGGATGCTCGAGCGGTTCGAAGGCTCGCGACGGTCTGGCCGCGATTTTCCCGGCGATGCTCAACTCGCTCATCGCGCTCAAGGCGCTGGGCTATCCGGACGACCATCCCGCAGGTGCGCGCGGGCCGAGCGCGAGTTGAAGAAGCTCGAGCATGAGACCGGAGACAGCGTCCGCATCGAGCCGTGCTTCTCGCCGGTGTGGGACACCGCCATCGTCGCCATCTGCCTGCGCGAATCCGGCGTGCCCGCCGATCATCCGGCAGCTGAAGCACGCGGCCGAATGGCTGATGACGAAGGAAATCCGGTTCCGCGGCGACTGGCAGTACAAGAACCCGGCGAAGGTCGAGCCGAGCGGCTGGGTGTTCGAGTTCGAGAACAAGTGGAACCCGGACGTGGACGACACCGCGATGGTGCTGCTGGCGCTGCGCAAGATTCCGACCGACGATCCGACAGAAGCGCGACGAATGTTTCCAGCGCGGGCTGAAATGGATGATGACCTTCCAATGCAAGGACGGCGGCTGGGCGGCGTTCGACAAGGACTGCACCAAAAGCATTCTGGAGAAAGTGCCGTTCGCCGACCACAACGCGATGCTCGATCCCGAGTGCGCCGACATCACCGCGCGCATTCTGGAATTGCTCGGCTACGAAGGCTGGAGCGTCGAGCATCCGCAGGTGCAAGAAGGCGCTGCGATTACATCCGCGAGCACCAGGAGGAGGACGGCTCGTGGTATGGCCGCTGGGGCGTGAATTACATCTACGGCACCTGGCAGGTGCTGCGCGGTCTGCGCGCGCTGAACCTCGACATGAACGCAGCCGTGGCTGCTCAAAGCGCGCGACTGGCTGGAAAGCGTGCAGCACGAAGACGGCGGCTGGGGCGAGCGCTGCAACACCTACGACGATCCGGTCTTCAAAGGCCAGGGCCCGAGCACCGCCTCGCAAACCGCCTGGGCGGTCATGGGTTTGTGCGCGTTCGACGATCCCGGATCGCCCGAGCCTTCGGCGCGGCATCGAGTATCTGATCCGCACGCAGAACCCGGACGGCTCCTGGACCGAAGCACGAGACGACCGGCACGGGTTTCCCGAAAGTGTTCTATCTGAAGTACGACATGTACCGGAACGCCTGGCCGTTGCTGGCGTTCGCGACTTACCGGAAGATCCTCGAACAAGCCGTGCAGAAGAACGGTGAAGGCGTGAACAGTCATGAAATCATGGCGCGACCGGCTGCCACAACGACAGTCACTTTGGGAGGTTAAATTATTTTGGAGGAGTGTTGGAATGCGTCCGCAGTGTGAAGCCACACTCTCGGTTTCAAATCAGTAATCAATTTCCTGTTTCCTCCGATACCAGCTTTCCGCTAAAACCTCCGCAATGAGTTGGTTCTATCGCCACTTTGTCCGCCCGGTGCTTTTCACTCAGGAAGCCGAAGACATTCACAATCGCACGATGCGCGCACTTAACTGGGCGAGCCGGCATCCGGTTGTTTGTGATGCCGTGGGATCGTTGTTTGGTTCGCCAAAACTGCCGGTCGAGCTTTTCGGACTGGCTTTTCCAAACCCCGTTGGAATTGCCGCGGGCATGGACAAGAACGCGGAAGCGCTGCCGGCCTGGGAAGCGTTGGGATTCGGCTTCTGCGAACTCGGCGCAGCCACGTGGCACGCACAGCCCGGGAATCCATCGCCGCGGGTTTTCCGTGCTATCCCAGACGAAGCGATTGTGAATCGAATGGGATTCAATAATCTCGGGGCCGAAGCAATCGCTGAAAAACTTCGCGAGTGGAAGGAATCCGGTCGCTGGCCGGCGCATCCGGTTGGGATAAACCTCGGAAAATCAAAAATCACCCCGTTGGAGAACGCCGCGGAGGATTACGCAAATTCTTTCCGTATTCTCAAGCAGTACTTGGATTTCTTCGTCGTCAACGTAAGCTCACCGAACACGCCAAATCTTCGACAGCTTCAGGAAAAACAGGCGCTCGATGAAATACTGGCTGCGATTCAGGAAGAAAACGACAAACGCGGCGCATCCGTCGGGAATCAAAAAGCGGTTCTTGTGAAAGTAGCTCCGGACCTGTCGTTCGATGCGCTAGACGAAATTCTGGAATTACTGCCGGAGCGCAAAATTTCTGGCATCGTTGCAACGAATACCACCGTCACGCGACCCGAGACGAACAATCCTGTGGTGCAAAGAATCTATTTCGAAGCCGGTGGCCTTAGTGGACGACCTCTACGCGAACGCAGTACGGAAATAATTCGACACGTTTATCGGCAAACGCACGGGCGGGTGCCAATCATCGGCGTCGGCGGGATCTTCGATGCGGATGACGCCTGGGAAAAGATCGCAGCCGGCGCTTCGCTGATTCAGGTTTATACCGGGTTGGTTTACGAAGGTCCGGCCATAGCGAAGGGCATTGTGACGCGATTGATTCAGCGATTGGAGGCCATAGGGGTGGCGAGCTTGCGAGAGGCGGTGGGGTGCAGCGCGCAGCAAGGCACTATTTAAGTGTCATTACAGCTTGACCGTTAAGGCAGCGCGAGTTATACCCGGCTCAGTCAGATAAAACAAACCTTCCACCCAAAGCAAAATATGACTCTGACCAAGCGAGATTTGGTAACCCGCATCAGTAACGAGACGGGGCTCGTCCAACAGCAGGTTTTGGATGTCGTGCAGAAGACATTGGACTATATCGCCGAAGCGCTCGCAAAGGGAGACAAAGTGGAACTGCGTAACTTCGGAGTCTTCGAAGTGAAGATCCGCAAAGCGCGCGTCGGGCGGAATCCCAACGCTCCCGAAACCGATGTGCCGATTCCGGCGCGGTCGGTCGTGAAGTTCAAACCGGGTAAAGAAATGCGCGCTGAAGTGTTGAAGCTCGGCGCAACTAAACCTGCTGCTCCGTCGCCTCAAGCCTAGCGGTCTGCTAAAGCGCACCCAAGTGTTCCTGCGCACCGTTCATTGAGTTGAACGGGTAAGGAATGCAGGCGGGAAAGCGGAATCATTTCGATTTGGGTGACGCGCAAGCAAATCCCAGTTTTTAGTCGGCACGATGAAGTGCAGGAGGCCTTCTACGTGATTGCTCTTCTCTTTTCGAAGTGCACTTCCTAGTATTCGGCGAAATTTTGCCACGCCCTTCGCGTGGAATGCACTTTATGGAACGTTTGCCCGGCTTTCGTGATTTTTATCCTGAACCGCTGCCGCACGCCGATGTTTGGAGCGCTGATGCCCGCCAATACATTTTCGGCAAGTGGCGTGAAACCGCGCGCCGTTACGGCTTCCGAGAATACGACGGCCCGCCGCTGGAACCGCTGGAACTATTCACGACCAAGAGCGGCGACGAAATCGTAGCCCAGCTCTACAACTTTGCGGACAAAGGTGAACGCGCGGTGGCATTACGGCCGGAAATGACACCAACGCTCGCGCGCATGGTGGCCGCTCACGAACGGAACTATAAAAAGCCCATCAAATGGTTCGCTATTCCGCAACTGTTTCGCTACGAGCGACAGCAGAAGGGCCGGCTGCGCGAACACTTTCAGCTCAATGCCGACATTATCGGTGAAACCGATCCAGCCGCGGACTCGGAATTGATTGCATTGCTCGTCGATTCTTTGCGCTCGCTTGGCCTGACGGAAAGGGATTTCGTCATTCGCCTCAGCAGCCGCAACGCGTGGCAAAGCTTTTACGAGGCGAGGAGGCAGGAATCCAGCGACGGGGGCCAGAACGAGTACAATTTCTTTCAAAATATCGACAAACTGGAACGCACGGAACCGGAGGAAAGCAAAAAGAAACTGGCGGAACTCGGTATTTCTTATGATGAAGTCATTCGATTCATCGAGGGCGGTGAACCAACCGCGGAACTGAAAACAATCCTCAACAATCTTCGCGCGCGGGGACTAAGCGAATTCGTCAAAGTGGATTATCACGTCATCCGCGGGCTGGCGTATTACACGGGCGTCGTTTTTGAAGCCTTCGATCGCAAAGGAGAATTTCGAGCGATTGCAGGCGGGGGGCGTTATGACAACCTCATCAAGCTCATCAGTGGCGGCAAAGTGAACCTGCCTGCGTTGGGGTTCGGCATGGGCGACGTCGTTCTGCTTGAACTGCTCAAAGCGCGCGGACTGGTTCCGAAGTTTGATGCCGTGACCGACGTGTTCTGCATCATCGAAGATGAAAACCTGCGCTCGCATTCCTTGAAACTCATCCACGACTTGCGGGCTGTCGGGTTCGCGGTGGAATACGCGCTCACGCCGGCCAAACCAGATAAGCAATATAAGCGCGCCCAAGAATTGAAGGCTTCGTTTACAGTCAGGCTTGATAACGATGCCTATGCTCGCATTCGGAATTTGAAGACGCGCGAGGAGGTCGTCACCGGCGTTGCCGACACAGCGAATCACTTGCGCTAGAATGCGGCGGGCGCGGAGGAACAATCAAAATCTCGCCGCTTGCCAAGCGCAACAGCGGTTTGTTTAATCCTGTTGTGCTGCATCAACAAACACTTAATCGTCCGGCAAGCTTCTCGGGCGTCGGCTTGCACAGCGGCAATCGAGTGACGATTACTTTTCTTCCCGCGCCACCGAACAGCGGCATTCGATTTCGCCGCGTGGACCTGGAAGACAAACCGGAAATTGAAGCGCGGGTCGAGCACGTCGTTGAAAACAACCGCTCCACCACGCTGGCGAAAGGGAACACCCGCGTCCATACTGTTGAACACGTGTTGGCGGCGTTTGCCGGATACGGCGTTGATAACGCCGTTGTGGAACTTGATGCGAACGAACCGCCCATCGGTGACGGCAGCTCGCGCGAGTTCTGCAAGCTGATCCAGTCGGCGGGCATTGTGCCGCAAAGCGAACGGCGCGAGCCTTACAAGGTGCTGCAACCGGTCGAGCTCCAAATGGGCGAAACCGAGATGGCGCTTTTTCCAGACGAGGGTTTTAAGATCAGTTGCACCAGTTCAGACAAGCAGGGCCGTTTTACGCAATTCTTCAGTATCGAATTGACATCGAAAAGCTGGGAGAAGGAGCTTGCTGATGCGCGGACGTTTTGTTTTTACGAAGAGATCGAGTACCTGATCCAGAACGGTCTCATTCGCGGCGGTAGCCTGGAAAACGCGGTGGTGATTCGCGATGACGCAGTTTTGACCACGGAGCCATTGCGGTATCCCGAGGAGTTCGTTCGCCATAAGATTCTCGACATCATTGGCGACTTATCTCTTTTGGGACGGCCGCTTCAGGGCCATTTGATTGCTGTGAAGCCGAGTCACGCGGCCAACTGCGAGCTCGTCCGCCTGATCAACGCGCAAATGGAAGAACCGATGCGGGCCGCTCAGGCGTTTGGCCCGCCGCCCGTTCGAGCGAATCGTGAGGAAGACGAGAAGGCCATGATGGAACTCGTCGATCAGGATGGCGCACTCGACGCGAACCACGTGATGCAGATTCTGCCGCATCGGTATCCGTTCCTCATGTTGGATCGCGTAGCAAAGATCGATGGCAACAGTATTACGGCAATCAAGAACGTGACGATCAATGAGCCCTATTTCCAGGGACATTTTCCCGGTCATCCCATCATGCCTGGTGTGATGCAGCTGGAGGCCATTGCGCAGGCGGCGGGCATATTGATGCTGAAACACGCCAGCAACTCCGGACTGATCGCCTATTTCATGTCCGCAGAGAACGTCAAATGGCGCAAGCCGGTTGTTCCTGGGGATGTGCTTGCGATCGAGGTGGAATTGACCAAAACGCGGGGAAAAATCGGCAAGGCGAAAGGTGTGTGCAAGGTCCGCGGCGAAGTTGTCAGCGAAGCGGAAGTGACGTTCATGCTGCAGCCTGAGTTGGAGCGGTTATGATATCAGTGCACCCTTCGGCAGTGATACATGCGGGCGCACAGGTAGCTGAAGGATGTGTCATTGGGCCATATTGCGTGGTCGGCGAACACGTCAAGCTCGGCCCGCGCTGCAGGCTCTATTCTCACGTGATCATCGACGGGCACACCACTCTCGGTGCCGAAAACGAAATCTTTCCTTTCGTCAGCATCGGACTGCGAACCCAGGACCTGAAATGGAAAGGTGGCATTACCCGCACAGAGATTGGTGATCGAAATCGGATCCGGGAAAACGTCACCATCCACAGTGCCACCGGCGACGGCGAAGCGACCGTAATCGGTTCGGATAACAATATTCTGGCCAGCAGTCACATTGGCCACAATGTGGTTATGGGAAACCGCGTGATCATTTCCATGGCGGCCATCGCCGGACACGTGCTCATCGAAGATTGTGCTTTGGTGGGAGGGCTTTCGGCTGTCCATCAGTTTTGTCGAATCGGCAAAATGGCGATCGTCGCCGGCTGCGCCAAGGTGGTGCAGGACGTGCCGCCATTCATGCTGGTGGACGGCAACCCGGCCGAGACCCGCGCGATCAATAAGGTCGGGCTCGAACGCAACGGTGTTCCCGAGGAAACGCAGGTGGCCCTGCGGCAGGCGCACAAAATTTTATTTCGAAACGGCCTGACCATTCCCAATGCGCTCGCCCAGATCGAAAAGGAGTTGCCGGCATTGCCAGAGATTCAACATCTCGTCCAGTTCGTCCGCACCAGTCAGCGCGGCATCACCAAGTGATTTTTTACGCTGAACCCGGCGAACACCCCATTCGACGCACGCTTGATCGGTCTTACTTTTCCTGAGAGGAGAATTCTCTTATGAAACCTTGGAATAGGTTTTCCGTCGCATTGCGAACCTTGCTGTTGGTTCTGTTCTGTGCAGGGACGCTGACGGTGGGTTGCCAGTCACCATCGCAAAATGGAGCAACGTCGGAAGACCAGTCAAAAGTCGAATTGACCGGCAACGCCATGGGTTCACATGTCGTAATCGATAACCTGCTCACCTTCGACGTGACAAATCAGGTGAGCACACAATTCCGGTTGCAGCCCGGACGCCACCATATTCATATCGAAAAACAGGGAACGACCGTGCTGGATCAGATGGTTTCGCTCTCGCAAGGACAGATATTGGTTGTATCCGTGCCTTGATGATTGCTTGGCGCGCCGCATAACTTCGCTGTTCCTTTGTTTCTTCATTTGTGGCTAACTGTCCGCGATGAGATTGCCGCAAGAATTCTGTTCGTACTTGCGATGGGTTTTTATTCCATGAAACTGCGGATACCCAAGATGAACTCTTAAAATGCAATCTCCGCTGACTCCCGGCACGCTCTATCTTGTCGCCACGCCCCTCGGCAATCTCGAAGACATTACGTTGCGCGCGTTGCGGGTACTGAAGGAATGCGACGTCGTTGCCGCTGAAGACACTCGGCACACGGGACAATTGCTGAGGCATTTTGACATTTCCAAGCCGCTGCTCAGCTATTTCCAATTCAACGAGGCGAAGCGCAGCGAGGAAATCATCGAACGGCTCCGGCGCGGCGAAAAAGTCGCGCTCGTCACCGACGCGGGCAGCCCCGGAATCAGCGATCCCGGAGAGCGGGTCGTCAAAGCGGCCATTGAAGCCGGCATGCGACGTCGAATCCGTTCCTGGCCCATGCGCGCTGATTGCCGCGCTTACGTCGAGCGGATTGCCAACGGACGAATTTCATTTCATTGGTTTTCTCCCGCACAAATCCGGCCAGCGCCGCAACACTGGAGTCTCTCGGACCCGTTCCGCGGCACGCTCGTGCTTTATGAATCACCCTTTCGGATCGAAAAGCTGCTTGGAGAACTTGCCGATATTTTCCCGGAACGGGACGTGGTGCTTGCGCGAGAGCTAACAAAGAAGTTTGAGGAATTCCTGCGCGGCAAACCGTCGGAACTGTTACAGCAGGCGCAAAGCCGGAAGTTGAAAGGCGAGTTTGTGGTGATGATTTCAGCGGCGGATTTACCTGGAAACCAAGTTCGCTGAGGTTTGAAATGTGCTGCACAACGGAAAGACGATTGTCGGTGTTCGCTTCAGACCGTTACCGGATATGATTCCGGCCTGTCCTCCATCGGCGCGGCGACCTACAGTTACGTTGCCAACTCGCCTTTGGTGAGCCAGATTGCATTCACCAACAGTAGCACGCGACGCATGCTCACGAGCAAGAGCTACGATTATCTGAACCGGCTGGGTTCCATTTCCTCGGCGACGAATTCCTCCGCGTCGGCGAGCGCGTCCTACGCCTATACCTATAATAACGCCAACCAACGAACTCGCGCCACTCAAGCGGATGGCTCTTATTGGAGCTACGGCTACGATTCATTGGGCCAGGTGAATTCCGGCAAGAAATACTGGTTTGAAGGCACCAAAGTGGCCGGGCAACAGTTTGAATACACCTTTGACGACATCGGCAACCGGACACAGACCAAGAGCGGCGGCGACCAGAACGGCACAAACCTGCGCACGGCCAATTACACGAACAACTCGCTGAACCAGATTACCAGCCGCGATGTGCCGGGTTACGTGGACATCATGGGTGCGGCGCTTTCGACGAGCACGGTGACGGTGAACAGCCAGAGCGTCTATCGCAAGGCGGAGTATTTCAGGAAAGAATTGCAGGTGAACAACAGTTCCGCAGCGCTGTGGACGAACATCGCAGTCGCGGCAACGGGCCAGACCTCGCAATCAGGGAATGTATTTGTGGCAAAGACCAATGGAGAGTGTTCGGCTACGATTTGGACGGGAACATGACGAATGACGGGCGCTGGGTCTTCACGTGGGACGCTGAGAATCGGCTGATCGAACTCGAAAGTCTTGCGAGCGATCCGGCCGGCTCGAAGCGGAAGGTGATTTGGGAATTTGACGGGAAGGGAAGAAGAGTCCGGCAGACGACGTATGATGGTAGCGGCGGCAGTTATGTTGTGACCGAGGATTTGAAATTCCTGAGCGACGGATGGAGGCACGTTGCGGAACTCAACGCGACGAACAACAACTTAATTCGTTCGTACGTGTGGGGCCTCGATTTGAGCGGGAGCATGGGTGGGGCAGGCGGAGTTGGCGGATTGCTGATGCTCAACAGTGTGGCGAACGGGGTGCATTGCTACGCCTACGATGGAAATGGAAATACAACGATGCTGGTGAAAGCCAGTGACGGAGCGGTCAGTGCAAATTACGATTACGAGGCGTTTGGCAGGACAATTCGCAGCGACAGGACTGATGGCCAAAGAGAATCCGTTCCGGTTTTCGACGAAGCGCACCGACAACAGGACGGACTTCGTGCTTTATGAATATCGGCTCTATAATCCGTCGTTGGGACGGTGGCTAGACCGTGATCCCATCAACGAATTTGGGCTCAAGGTCCTCACTCGCAGACATACGCGTATTCAATTCGGAATCAAGAAAACGAATGTTTACCTAATTGTCCAAAACGATCCTCTCGATTTTGGTGATCCAGTAGGACACTTCTTTGAGGTTGGGGGGCCCCAGCAATATGTTCCCACAATCTTGGGACAAAAGCGGAGATCCTCGCGGTCCGATAGGGGGGGTGCGGTGCCGCGCCCACTGCGCCAAGCTCATCGTTTTGTAAATAGCGTGAATAGGCTGTTCAATTGTCCAGTGCGGCATAGTTGGAGAGACGACTGGATTTGGTCTATTTCGTGGGAAATATTCGAGGGGTATCGCCGGGCCGGCAGGGATCGATGTCTTAAATGGAATCAATGTATGATCATCTATGATCAACCTCCGTGGCGAACGAATGGGGAATCGTGTTGGCTGCTACAACATGCGCGGGTCGCTGTGAAAAACTGTGTGGAATTGGCATTATTGATCAAATTAGCCAAGGCCCAAGATTGCTCGCTATTAAAAGTGTGCGGATGCCCAGTGGTTTTTTGAATTGACCGCCAAACAATTCGCGAAGGAAACTCACGAAAAATTCCCTCCGGCATAATTAAAGACACTCTTATCGACTATGAAGTTGGCTCTATTCCGCATTTCTCTTTTTTGCCTTGGCTTAACCCAGACCGGCTGGCCAGTCGAGACGGCGACACTACTCAATGAGGCCGCAACCCGTCTTCAAATTTGAGAGGTACAGTTCTGAAAATGGTCATCTATAAATCGCCCGGCAAGGGAGAATCTTATGACAACCCAGCGTGAAACTCACGAGCATTCTGGTCGATCTGCGTTACCCACTATGGCTTGTGACGGTTACCGGGTTGAGTGTCTACTCATGGTAACTCTGGACCAGAAAAGGACATTTCTATACCGATTTAGTCTGCCATCGCACGGCTTATTGTAATGCACCACGTACTGGACCCGCGAAACTTGCTGAGGGCCGCCTGTCACGGTAATGGTTTGGGGGGCGTTGTCCGCTGACGCGGTTCATGACGGTCAGTATGAAAGCCTAAAGCCTGTAGCCCACGCGCAGTTGCTCTGGGCATGCTCGGTATGGCTGGCGGACATAGAACCGGAGCTCTTTGGATTCCCAGCCACGAGAGTGTGCTGACATAATCTGGCCAGCATAAAGTTGGACCACCTGTCTTAGCAGTCCCTACCTACGCCAAGTGCGTAGAGAAGCAGCGACCTTCTCAATGGTGTGGGGTAGTAGCAACCAACGGGCAATATGTATTCTTCGGAGGAAGTGCCCACGGAAACTAACGGAACCCTTGGTGCACCAAGGGCCGATTGGGGTTGTCGCTCAGGAGCAAAAGGAACGAGACGCCGGGCCGCCGATGGCGCCACTTTACGAATTCGATGGGAAGGGGTGGAAGGCGTATGGGCGCCCTCAGGGGTTGAATGTTGATTTTGTAGTGCCTGAACTTGACGGGCACGGGCGCGTGGTCGCGCGCGCGTATGATGGATACTTCATCCAAAAAGGAGACTCATCGGGAACGCGCTGCAGCCGAGCTTTGGCGAAGAACGCTGGATACTGCAATCAAAGGGTCGGTTTGGACGCTTCGTTGAGCTTCTCTATCGCCATGGGCCACATTTAGTGCAAGTGCTCCCGCAGACTCTCAGACCGGTGAAGCATTTTACCTAGGTTCTGAACAATCCCCCCTGCGCATCGCTGAAGACCCCGAAAGAGGTTGTGTGTGGTTGGGGACGACGCATGGTCTCTACAAGATTTGGCTAGAAAAAGGAACGGATTGACCAAAGTGGAGAGTCTTTCAGGCACTCCTACAAACTCTTGGCGTAAGGTTGTCTGGGAATTTGATGGAAAAGGAAGAAGGATCCGGCAGACGACGCTCGACCTCAGCAGCGGGGATGTGGTCACAGAAGATTTGAAATTCCTGAGCGATGGCTGGCGGCACATTGCGGAACTCAATGCGACGAATAACAACCTGATCCGTTCGTATGTGTGGGGCTTGGATTTGAGCGGGAGCATGGATGGAGCGGGCGGCGTGGGCGGATTGCTGATGCTGAACAGCGCGGCGAACGGAGTTCATTACTATGCTTACGATGGAAACGGAAACGTTACGATGCTCACCAAAGCGAGCGACGGAACAGTGAGCGCGAATTACGACTACGAAGCGTTTGGCCGGACGATTCGAGCGACGGGCGCGATGGCCAAGGAGAATCCGTTCCGGTTCTCGGCGAAGCGCTCAGACAACTGGACAGATTTTGTACCTCTTTGAATATCGTCTCTTATCCCGACCATGGGAAGATGGCTCAGCAGGGATTCGATTCAGGAGGCGGGGGCTGCGACACTTCAACTGCCCTTCCTTCTCACCCGAGAAGCGGAGGTTGCGGATATGCGTCAACTCCCAGATCAAATTCAAATCGTCGGTTCAGTGTATGGCTTTGTGGATAATAATCCAATCACTCGTTGGGACATTTTAGGCCGACGAATTTATCTGCAACGCGGCAACAATAGTGGTAGGCCTGGGCAAGACGCCATACATCTGGGAGTATGTGTGGATGTGCATTCAATAGATTCGGATTGCGACGAATTGGTAACCAAGCGTTGTTTCTCCTTCGGTTTAGATTATGAACACCCTTGGGGTTGGAGTTGGCCTTCTTTGTATTGGTTGGGGTGGCCTGTTTTGCGCCCCGCAGGATTTATGAAGGGGGTAATTTACGAAATGGACTACACTGGAGGCGTCAAGAACTTGGCCATTTGGGAATCGACGCTTGATCAGGACAAAACTTGGTTGAAATACATGGAAGGAAGAGTTGATGTAACAAGAGATCTATATCGACCGTTCGACTTCAACTGCGTGCAATACTCACTTCTTGAGTTCGCCGACGCCCCTAGGCATTGGACACAGTGAGATCTGAATTAGGTGCTATGAATTTTCGAAAATTAGGGCTGCTCGTCTTGCTGGCGCTAGTGTTGATAACATGTTCAGTTCTGTTTTCGCTAACGTTCCCCAGTATGACGGATAATGATCGGACTCTCTCTACAATAAATAGAACCAGCAAAGCAATCGGACGTTTTTATCGAGCGCATGGTTACTTACCCAGCAGCCTAGATAAACTGGATCTCCCATACCCGTGCTTAGACGCATGGCATAATCCAATAGTTTACCAGCCGCTCGACAGTAATGCATACGTTCTGAAAAGCTATGGTGAGCAAGGAAAATCAGACAACCATATTATCGGCAGGATTTTTGATGCCGATGACGTGACAACAGACTCCAGCCGGCGTGTGAGGTGAAGGTGTAAGAGCGGGCTGGGTGGCAAGAAGAACTTCCATTGTGGCTTCTCGTGCATGATCCGATACATACCCACTCAGTTCATGTCCTCCGTGAACCTGGGAGTTTTTTCGCTCATGACGACAAGCTCCGATAAACGAGTACAAAACGCGACGGCGTCAGGCTGTGTTGAGGAGCCGCCAAGTTCCCGACGTGCTTGCGGCTGCACTCCTGTGCATTGCGATTCTATCGAGGGCCGTGGTTTGTGGCCAGCCAGTAATATCGGCCCCCTGGAGTAAAGAAGTTTCAACAACGAACGCACATGTTGAATATCCCCGGCCTCAAATGGAGCGACAGAATTGGCTGAATTTGAATGGTCTTTGGGATTTTGGCACCACTTTCAGAGCGCAAACAAACTCGCCAGATTTCAGCGATCAGATTTCGGTCCCGTTTCCAGAAAAGTCCGCCCTGCAAAGCGGCAACCACCGCCTGATTACCGAAAGACAGTGTCTTTGGTATCGCCGCACGTTCCCAGTCCCCGCGGTTTGGAAGGGGCAACGACTCCTGCTGCACTTTGAGGCTGTGGATTGGCAGGTGACAGTTTGGGTGAATAGCAAGGAATTTGGTAATCACAAAGGCGGCTACGACCGATTCAGCTTCGATATTACGGATGTGGTGAAGCCTTCTTCGAGGTGCAGCTTGACGGCCCGAAGGCGCTCCTCAAAGCGAGCAACGTCGCACCATTTTTCGGCGGTCCGCCCCTAGGGGCGGAGGTGTTGTTCCTCTTCTTCTCTACTGGTTCATTCTCTTGCATGCTGACACTTTCTATCATTGAAGTGTCAACCGATTTGGTCTTAAATCCCTCTCACGATATGGTCGCTAGCACAGGTGTGCAGATTATTTTGGACTTTTGGATTACAGGTTTGAAGTAGTGAAGGGCAACATTTCCCTGACTTTTCCTTTCGGGGGCGAAGGAACGTGGGGACAACCTGCATGGGCAGCATCCGGAATGTCACTTATCCTAGGAACTCGAGCTTACTCAACCGTATCGATCAGGACTAGGACCAATCCTTGGACCAATCCTTTGAACCCCGGAGCGGGAAACTCCTGCAATTCAGTGGACCGATTGATCCGTCGGCAACGATCAAACTCTGGTTGCGTGATGAATGTCCTCGAGATTTTGAAGTAACAATACATGCTGTGATTCAGTTGAGCGCTACTGGTCCGCAAGGAGTGCTAGCCGCAAGGCTTACTTCTGGTGTTCACGAACTTGATCATTGGATGAGCTACGTCCAGCAGATCCGAAAGATATAGATGACCTTTATGAATTTACAACGCATGTTGGGAAGGATTGGACTGTTGCAGCCCAATACACGCCAACCATATCAATTGGGCCAGACCATGGTGTGAGAAGCACATCTTACCGCTTACGGTATGATTGAATACGTGGGAGCGATTCCAAAATGAGCATTTACATAAGACGGAATAAATCAATCGTCGCCACTGCGGTAATGTTCGTCATTGCGGTTGTGTTCATGACGAGCTGTGGACGTAACTATGATAACTTTGCCCTTTTTAATGCCCCAGGGATGGGATTTGCAGAAGTAAAGCTCCTGGCGCAGCAAGGCACAGTTAAACATAAAAGTTGAAAGCAGCTTTGGGTGGACACCACTAATTGGAGCGATTTATCAAAATCAAACAAATGTCGTTCACTATCTGATCGAAGCCGGAGCAGATGTTAATTTGCCCGATAAATATGGCAAGACACCTCTGATGTGGGCGATGCAACGTGGAGATGAAGGCGTGGACGTCGTAAGAGATTTGATAGCTCACGGAGCAGATTTGGACCTTAAGGACCAGAATGGATCAACTGTTTTCGATTACGCTCACACCAAATCACCGCAACCAATGCTAATCCAAGTATTAGAGAAAGCTAGAGCAGAGAAGGAGAACATGCAGCATTTGAAAGGGGCGGACAACTCGAATGGGGTAAGGGCGGGAAGTCAACACGCAACCAACAGCGAAGCGCGACCACCTGTTTCAGGCAATGATTCCAGATGAGCTTTTGGAGTTTGCGGCCTGCCGCCACATTTTCGCTGCGCTCATAGTTCCCGTCCTGTGTTTAGCAATTGGGCCGACAGCCGCTGCTGGCCAGTCAGCGATGTTGACTGGGTCGGGAACGGAAAATCCACGCTACAAACACTCTTCTGAATATCCCTGGCCGCAGAATGGCACGACAAGACTGGTTGAATTTGAATGGCCTTTGGGATTTCGGCGTCACGTTTCGGACACAAACGAACGCGGGCAACTTATCTGAGAAAATACTTGTTCCATTTCCAGAAGAATCGGTTCTCTCAAACACGAAGCACCGCCTGATCACCGAGAGACAACGTCTGTGGTATCGTCGCACATTCAGCGTTCCCGCGATTGGGGGGGTAAACGAGTCTTGCTCCATTTTGAGGCTGTGGATTGGGAAACCACAGTCTGGCTGAACGACAAGGAATTGGGCACGCACAAAGGCGGCTACGACCGATTCACGTTTGACATTACCGATGCGCTGAAGCCCGGCAGCCGAACAGGAATTGGTTGTGTCGGTGTCCTGGACCCAACCGACACGGATTCCGGAGCCTCGGGGGAAACAGATGCTGCATCCCCGGCCCCCGTTCTTTCACGCGAGTTCGGGAATATGGCAGACCGTCTGGCTGGAGCCGGTGCCGCAGACTTATATCGAATCATTGAAGCTGGTGCCGGACATTGATACCAGCGTGCTGCATCTTCGAGCCTTTGTTCATGGAGAGACGAAGAATCTCCTCCGTATGCATTTCGCTCGCGTGCTGAGTGCCAGGGCGCTACGATGAGCCCGCATTAACGGCGCTGCGGCCGGCGCATCGCTGCCAACCCTATGAACGAATCAGACCGTTCGGAATTGGAATGGCTCAAACAGCGGCATGCGAAACTGGAACAGGACCTTGAACTGCTCGGCAGGCAGTTGAGGCTCATCGAATCGAGGTTCAGCAGGAGCAACCCGCCATCGCCTAAGGCGCTCCGGCCCCGAGAGCGCCAGGGAGCCAATCGCCAGGAACACCGCCAGGAAGAATTGCTCCGCGCCATTGCGCAGCCGGCACGTCCAGCTGCCACCCACAAGCCTCACCCCTCCAATGCGCCTCCGGTCATTCCCACAACCATTCCATTACTCAGCCGGTTCGCGGCTGCGCCAATTGTGTCATCCCGCCGCGCCGACAGCAGCGCCTGTTTTCGCAAAATCGCAACCGCAAAAAGAAGCGCTCGTTCGAGATGCGGCTTGGCACGTACTGGCTTGTCCGGATCGGCATCGTCATGCTGCTGACGGGAATGGTTTTCTTCGGCAATTACGCCTACCAAAACTTCATTGTCAGGTTGGGCGCTGGAGGAAAAATTTCGCTGCTCTATTTCGCGGGTGCTTTATTGCTCGGTGCTGGCGCATGGTGGCAGCGCAAAGCCGTCAAGGAATCGCTGAAGAATTACGCGCAAGTGCTCTTCGCCGGCGGATTGGCGCTTGTCTATTTCACGACCTACGCGGCGCACCATATCGAGAACCTGCGCGTCATTGAAAGTCCGTTGCTGGACGGCGCAATGTTGCTGGCATGGGCTGGTTTCATGGTTTGGATCGCCGACCGCAAAAAGTCTGAGGTGCTCGCGTTATTTGCGGTGGGGCTGGCCTATTACACCTCCGTGATCACACGCGTCGGTTCGTTCACGCTGTATTCGAATCTGCTGTTGACCATCGCGGCCGTCTTCTTCCTCGTGCGCAATCGCTGGGCGGGTCTCACGTTTGCAAGCCTGGTCGCGACGTATGCGGCTTACGGGTTCTGGCGATTCTTTGACGGCAGCAACTGGCATTGGGCTTCGCCCGGCGAAGGTCTGTGGCACGGCACTTACTTTCTGATGAGTTACTGGATCGTGTTCACGTCGGCGGTGTTCCTCTCGAAGCAGCGAACAACTTCGCGGCACAAACCGCGCGGCCTTCCTCACATTGAACAACAGCGAATTCTTCGTGATGTTCCTGCTCACAATGCTCCAGGTCCAGCAGGGCGACTTCTGGAAATTCTCGCTTTGCTATGGAGCGGTATTGCTCGCATTTGCTGAACTCGCGCGTCGAACGCTGTCCGCCGAACCGCTCACAAAAAACTCCTATCTTACGCAAGGCCTGATGCTGGTCACGATTGGCCTCATCGCCAAATATACGGGTCTGAAACTCGCGCTGCTGCTTGGCGCGGAAAGCGTAGTTCTGTTTACGCTTGGATCAGCGCGCAGGAGTCTCGTTCTGCAAATCGGTTCATACCTTTCCGGCGCGTTAGCGGTGGGTTACGGCATCGATGGATTGGAACGGGACGACATGCACGGGCTGTTGATGGAAACAGCCGTCGGCTCTCTGATGGTGTTCAACGCATTTTGGTCGCATCGCCAGTTGTCCGCCAACAAGAACCCGATGCGCCCAGTGCCGGCGTTCTTCTCGCTGCTCGCATTGATCACTTGCTTTGCCGCGACATGGTACAACACGAGTTCGGAAAATCTTCCGCTCGTGTTGGCAGCGGAAGCGCTGGTGTTCAGCCTATCCGTTTACTTGATTGGTGTGCGCGAATTGTCGCTGCTCGGCCAGGCTTATCTCCTGCTCGCGCACGGAACATGGTTGTTTCGCTATTTCGATTCGAACTCCACACCGCCATGGTGGAATCCTCTCCTCGTCATCGCGATTACCGTCGCGCTCACCCACTGGCGACAACGGCAGCGGACCGTTCCCTGCCCGCAGCCGCACGTGGTTTGGCAATCCCTTTACGCGCTCGCAGTCATGATGGTTCTGTATTTGTGGCTGGAGCCGCTGAATCGGCCTGCAGATTGGCTGACTATGACAAGTCTGATTGCGCTCGCGATCACTGTTTACGGCGTGTTCACCCGGGCGTGGATGCTCGCGGCGTGCGCACAAATCTTTCTGTTCATCAGCATCGGCCAGTTCGCGTTGCAACTCGCGAACGAAAAACCCGCCTGGCATTTCCCGCTCGCGCCAGTTGCTGTGCTGGGCACCCTTTCATTCGCCACGGTGAAGTGGTTTCAAAAAAGCCCGGACGCGAGCGAGGAAATCCGCGATCCGCTTCTGCAACTCGCGATGATTTATCGCTGGATGGCGCTGGCGATGTCGCTGTGGTGGATCTCTGAATATATTCCGGCGAAGGAAAGAATTTGGGTTTCGGCATTCATCGGCCTTTTGATTTTTCTGTGGGCTGGTTGGCGCAGAAATTCTGAAGCACTGCTGTTCAGCGCCGCGTTCACGTTGTTTGGATTTGGAATGTTCTGGGTACCGCTGCACGAAGCACCGACGGTTTATTTGCCGAACCTCTTTGCGATTCTCGCGCTGCTTGCGCAACAGCGCCTCGCCAAAAACTTTTCTGAGCGGTACAAACTCGATGCGGCGATTCACGGCGCGGCAATTGTTCTTGGCGGACTCACCCTGTGGCTGCTGCTCCATCGGTGGCTGCGTGAAAGTGCGGGGACCTTTTATCTCACGGCGGCATGGTCGGCGCTGGCATTGGTGCTGTTCGGTTGTGGCATGCTATGGCGCGAACGGGTTTATCGCTGGGTCGGGCTGGGCGTGCTGGCGACGGCGCTCGGTCGCGTTTTCATCTTCGATGTCTGGAAGCTGGATACAATCTATCGGGTCCTCAGCTTCATGGCGCTCGGTATCGTGCTCCTTGTCCTCGGCTTCATCTACAACAAGTATCAGGAAAAGATTAAGGAGTGGCTGTAAGCAACGGCGGCGGGCATCACGTCCTGATGTCCTATCAGGGAATGGCAATCCGATTGGTTGCGATGCCGGAGTCTCGTAGGGCTTGGTTTAGCCCCGCGTTCTAGATCTGCTCAACGCTGCCATCCCCGGATCCGATGTTTCCCTGAGCATGGTGGCACTTCTCCGTCCAACCGATGGTCTGGTTCGTTGTCAATTCGAGAACCCGTTTCACAGAAGCCGCGCGCAGCAGATGATTACGTCAGGAATGGAATAAACGATTGACGCCGCCGGAGGGGAACCAGCCGGCGGCGCGAGCCCTTCGGGTGTGCCGGGGTTTAAGGCAATTCAGTGCTCACGACACTGTTGCTGGCACTGTCCCAGAGGGCCAGAGTGTGGACCTGCAAAATGTCCGCTGGATTCGTCAGCAGCGAATTAATCGCCAGATTTCCGTTAGCGTCCGTGCTGTTCGTCTGCACAATGGAACCGCTCAGCACGAGGAAATAATCGTTTGTCGGATTGAGTCCGGAAGCGTTGAGCCGGAACTGAGTCTGGCTGGCAGTCGCCTTGATGCGGAGGTCAGCGTCAACACCGTTACCGCTAATGTTGCGCTTCACGAGGTATTGGAAATCGTCGGGAGCGGTCATGTCTGCCGTCAGCACGGCCTGTGTGCTGCCGTTGAAGATACCGATCTGCCGAATATCGCTCAGCGGATTCAACAAGCTTGATGACAGAAGGCCGGGTCCGTGACCATGACCGTGACCCAATCCAAGTCCGTGCCCGTGCCCATTCCCGTGCCCGTTTCCGTTTCCATTCGCGCTGCCGATGTTGACGTATTGCAGAGAAGCATTGCCGCCGTCGTCGGTGTTGAAATCGGAGATGAAGGTGAAATTGGTGTCGTCGTCGAGCATGGCAAAGAGCAGGTAGGTGTTGTTGGTCTCAAGACCGCTGACGGAGACATTCAACCTTTGATTGTTCGCATTGCCTTGTTCGTTTTGGCTCAACTGGACTGTGCCTGCAGCAGAGGGTTCTACTCCTGTGTTCGTCAGGCTGGAATGCAGGAACAAGTGGAGAATGTCCGTGCCGTGTCCGCGCGCGATGCCTGGCGGAATGACCGGAGGTTTGGCTAATGAAGTGCCGATTGTCAGTGCCACAGCGCCAGCGCAAATGAAACCAAGATAAAGTTGATTTGAAGTCTTCATAATCCTTTTCGTTTTTTGAGTCCGTCACGATTTAGCAAAGTCCATACCGCCGCAAAATCGCGTGAATGGCGCAACGAGTATCACGGGTTTAATGTTAATGCCTCTTTGTGCTGACCAGGGGCGACTTGCACGATGCACTAAAGTAAAGTTGGCGATTGCAGATTGCATGGCCAATAAGTTTGCACCGGCGGTTCCTTCCTAACAGGCGAAAAAATACTTGAAGCACATTCCCTAATTCCACGGATACCTGGACTGGAACGTTCAGTCCCGTCGGCGCTGAAAACGAAACGATTATTTCAGGATTAATATTACTGGCTTATTTGTGCTGAGAATATCCGGATTGCACGTGCACTAAAGTAAGGTTGACTGACCGGTGCATGAGGAACACGCAACCGGTCGCTACCCGCCTTTGAGCCGAAAGAACATTTGTTGCGCGTCGATTTCAACTGGCACTTGAACGGGAATATCCGTGCCCGTGACGAAGGGCACCCACGTCTGCAAATCGGTTGATTCCTCGAGCGTCCACGTCTGCGGCACAGTTCCCGAGGCCGTGATGAAGACGCAGTTGGGGAAATCCGGCAAGTCCGGTTCTTCAATGTTCAGCATCACGCCGGGAACTGTGTAGGAAACTTCGTTCGAGGGAGGGCTTTCAAGGCCGGAGGCATCCGAAGCCGTGACCACGAAGAAGTATGTTACTGCTTCCTGCAAGTTGGAAAGCGTGACGCTGGTCGAGTTCCCGGCGGGGACTTGCTCCGTATAGGCCTCGCTCGCCGAGCCGTAGTAGACCGTGTACCCAACGATTGCGGGATCGGGACTCGGGTCCCACGCCAGCGTGACACTTTGTGTTGCTCCGGCTGGAAACCGTCCGACGAAAACCAAACACAGAAGAGCTGCGACATAGACGAAAAGAGATTTCTGATTACGCGGAGAGTTTTTTGAGAAAATATCCGCATTCCGTTCGTCACGTGTTGAACACACGCGGGCGCCCTCTGCAAATGAAATACCAGCACGGGCATTTTGCGGAAAATATTTGCTCGCTATCGCGTTTTCACGAAACCACGCGGCGTGCTCGTTCGATTGAGCAAGGTCCGTGTTCTTCCAAATTGCAGGATGCCAGTGCGCGGGGGCAGTCCCCTCGCAATTTGCATGCGGAATGATTTACGCCGTTCGTTTCTTGAGGCGTTTGTTGATGGATCACGATTGCTGAACACTGGCACACGTGGCGCTGTATTTTGGAGAACAAACCCACACGTGACTGTATGAACAGCGTGAATCATCCTCAATGCATCGGCGCAACCACCGGGACGAGGTTGCCCCTGGCTGAATGGAATGAAGGCGCGCCGTTCACAATTGAAATTCTGCGGGGTGTTGAATGGCCCGTCGCGTCCGCCCATGCGCGTGGCGGAATCGACCGGGGTGCGGTTAATCACCTGGCAGATGGGTTCATTCGTTCATGGCGCAAACGCTGGGAAGGGCAGTTGCGATTAAGGAAGTTTCAGACCTTGCTCTAAGAACAGGCTCGCGCGCGGGCTGCCGGCGGGCTAATTTGGAAAGATGCAGCCGAAGAAGTCAAATGGCGTGATGCGTGTGCTGATAATTGACGATGAAGAGAACATCCGCCGGACCACGGCTGTGGCCCTCGAAGCAATCGGACACCACACCACCGGCGCATCGAGCCGCGAGTCCGCGTTGCAGCAAGTGGAGACAAACCATTACGACATCGCGTTCCTCGACTTGAAACTCAACGGTGACAGCGGACTGGATTTGCTGCCGGAATTGCTGAAGCTCGATTCACGGATGGACGTTGTCGTCTTCACGGCCTACGCGTCCATCGAAACCGCAGTTGAAGCGATGCGGCGTGGCGCTGCTGACTTCATCTCAAAACCCTTTACGCCGGGTCAGCTTCGCCAGGTGCTCGGCAGGGTCGCTGAAACGCGAAAGCTTCGCGAACGCGTCGCCGAGCTGGAATCGCGGCTCGCCTCTGACGCGCCGACTTTGGACCTGGCCACATCCGAGCCGGCGATGCAAAAAATCGTTGATCTTGCAATGAAAGCCGCCGCGACTCCCGCCACGATTCTGCTGCTGGGCGAAAGCGGGACGGGCAAGACAGTGCTTGCGCGCGCGATTCACGCGAACAGTCCCCAAAAGGACAACGCGTTCACTACCGTGAGTTGCCCAAGCCTTTCCCGTGAGTTGCTCGAGAGCGAACTTTTCGGCCATGTGAAAGGCGCATTCACCGGCGCCGTCGCGGACAAGGTCGGCAAAGTGGCCCAAGCGGAAGGCGGCACGTTGTTCCTGGATGAAATCGGTGAACTGCCGCTGGAGATTCAGCCCAAACTTCTGCGGCTGCTCCAGGAAAAGGAATACGAGCGGGTAGGGGAAGCCAAGACGCGTCGGACGGCTGTGCGCGTGATTGCCGCCACGAACCGGAATCTCGAATCCGCAGTTCACGAAAAACGCTTTCGTGAAGATCTGTTTTATCGCCTGAACGTCATCTCGATTCAGATGCCGCCGTTGCGCGAGCGTCGGGCAGACGTGCAACGCATCGCGGAAAGTTATCTGCAATTCTTCGGCAAACAATGCGGCAAACTTCTTGTCGGTTTTACCGGCGAGGCTGCGAATGCGTTGCGCGAGTATGCCTGGCCAGGCAACCTCCGCGAATTGCGAAACGTGATCGAGCGTGCCGTGATTCTCGCCGGTAGTGATCAGATTGAACTGCCGGACCTGCCGGAGAAACTTTCGCAATCCGTGCCGCAGGCGCCCGCACCCGGCATTCAAGTCGGCTCGAAGATTTCTCTCGAGGAACTGGAAAACGAGCACATTGCGCGGGTTGTGCAGCAAGCGGCCACGATGGAGGAAGCCGCTCGGATTCTGGGCATCGACCCTGCTACACTTTATCGCAAGAGAAAAAAGATGACCACCTGATCTGCAATGCTGCGCGCCCGATTATTTTTAGCCGTCCTGCCGTTCGTCATTGTCCTGCTCGCGCTGGGCTTTGTCGCCATCGAACTCTTCTCGCGACTCGCGACGCGTGTGGATGCCACTGTGACCGAGAATTACCAAAGCATTGCGTTGACGCATACGATGAGCCAGGCGCTGTCGCAGATGGAAAAGGAAGTGCATGCGGCTTCGATTATTCCCGCGCCGCAAAGAAAAACCTTCATCGCCAGTCAGAAGCAATTTGAAGATGTGCTGAACCAGCAGCTTAAGCGAGTTCCACTGGGCGGCGAAGCGGAATTGAACGAGCAACTGAAAACGAATTATGCGGCGTTCACGAAGGAACTCAACAAACTGAATCCCGTTCGTTCGCCAAAAGATCAGGTCAATCGCGTCGGATCGTTCTCGATGCTGGGCCGCATGAGCGCGGCGCTCGACCGGATCAGGAGCCTTCATTATCGGGCCGTGCTGGCAACCAGCAGGGGAGTTCAACAAACGACTCAGGACGTGACGCGCGTGGTCATGATCGGCATGGGCATCGTGCTGGTCCTGTCAATCCTCACGTGTTACCAGCTCAGCCGCTCCATTCTGCGGCCGATTCAATCGCTGACGCGGGCTACACGCGAATTGGGCGAGGGCGATCTCAGCCATCCGGTTCCGGTCACTTCCAAGGACGAACTGGGCGAATTGGCTGCGTGTTTCAACAAGATGGCCGCGCAACTCGAAGATTACCGCCGCCAGACTTCCGAGGAAATCGTCCGATTGCACCGGACGACTGAGACAACACTTGCATCCTTTCCGGATCCCATTTTCGTTCTGAACAACGAGGGTCAGATTGAACTCAAGAATCCCGCGGCGGCGGATCTGGCATCCGCGCTTCAGTTGAATGGCGAGTTGCCGAATCCACTGCAGTTCGTCGCGAGGAAAGCACTCCAGAGCGGCGAAAATTTTCTGCCGCACACGTTCAACGAGGTCATCTCGTATCGCGTGAACGACGCCGAAACATTCTTCCTGCCGCGCGTCCTTGCGATGCGCGACAAGAACAACGCATTATTTGGCGTGGCCGTGGTGCTTTACGACGTAACACGATTCCGCCTGCTCGACGCGGCCAAGACCAACCTCGTCGCGACCGTCAGCCACGAGTTGAACACGCCGCTCACGAGCGTGCGCATGGCGTTGCATTTGTTGTCCGAAAAATCCCTCGGCTCACTATCAGCGCGACAGGATGAACTCGTCCAGACCGCGCGCAACAACACCGAACGGCTGCTGAGAATCTTCAACGACTTGATGGACCTTGCGCGGCTTGAAGAAGGAAACGGCGACCTGCGCAAAGAAAAAGTGTTTCCGGGCGAACTGCTTCAGGGGGTCATCGAAGACGCCGTGGACAAAATTTCATCGCGAGGGTTGAAGGTCACGTGCAGTGTGGAGCCGGATTTGCCGGCGGTATCCGTGGATCGTCAGCGCATCAGCCACGTTTTCAACAACCTGATCACAAATGCGATTAAATACTCGCCTGCCGGAGGTGAAATAGCAGTTCGCGCTGAACGCGCCGAGGACAATTCCGTACAGTTCAGCGTAACGGATCAAGGCTCGGGAATTCCGGAGGAATATCAGGGACGAATCTTCGATCGCTTTTTCCGCGTTCCCGGACAGACGAAAACCGGCGCCGGACTTGGTCTCTCGATTGCGCGGGAAATCACCGTGGCGCACGGGGGGCGAATCTCGGTCAAAAGTGCTCCCGGTGCGGGCACGACGTTTTTCGTAGTCTTGAAAGCGCTGGAGCGATCCGCAGAGTCGGCAGTTTCACCTGAAATGAACGGGCACGAAGAAGACGGAAATGAGATTGCGCCGCACCGGATTTCGGAAACAGTCGGTTGAACGGGGGCCTTCGGGTTCTCCTTTGCCGCGCCGCCTCTTTGCGCTAAAGTCGCTTCGTCATGTCGCAAGAAATTCCGAAACTCCGCATGGCGCAGCCGGAGTCGGCGGAGGAAATCGCGCGGCGCATCGAACGCGATCAACTCACTGCGAATCGGCAGCGTGAAGCTGGCCTGGAACAATCGCTCGCGCCGTTTCGCGTCGGTTCGGTGCGTTATCTGAACGCCGTGCCGCTGACGCGCGGACTTGAAGATGAAATTCTTTTTGCCACCCCTTCCAGGCTTGCTGAAATGCTGCAACGCGATGAATTGGACGCGGCGCTGGTCAGCATCACGGAGGTTTTGTTCAACGACCGCTACGACATTCTGGATGGAATCGCGATTGCGTCCCTCGGTGAGGTGAAAAGCGTTTTGCTCGCGCACCGGAAACCGATTGAGGAAGTGCGCGAAGTCTTCTGCGATACTGCATCGCTGACGAGCGTGAACCTGCTCCGCGTGCTGCTCGCCGAGCGCGGATTGAAACCGGAGTTCAAACCGCTGGCGAACTACGACTCCGCGAAGGAAAGGGATTTTGTCCTGTTAATTGGCGACCCTGCGTTGGATTTCTTGCTCGGACCGCATGAACACGAGATTCTCGACCTTGGCGCGGCGTGGTTTGAAATGACCAAGATGCCGTTTGTCTATGCGGTCTGGGCGTTGCGGCACGGCGTGGAGAACTCAGCCCTGCGGCGGCAGCTTTATGAAGCGCGCGACTTCGGTCTGGATACGCTCGACCACATCATTCGCAGCCGGACGGAATACACGGAGGATTTTCGGAAGGACTATTTCAACTGGCACATCCATTACCACCTTGGCACCGACGAAAAGCGTGGCATCGCGAGATTCGTCGAACTCCTGGGCAAGCACGGCTGCGGAATCGTGCACGAGCCGAGGTTTGTCTCGTAGCGCAGTCGGCAGCGCGAGACAGCGTGGAAGGGGTGTTGAGCCGGAAGCCTTCATGGATGATTTAGTGTGAGTCATTCAGCGCGGAAAGATGATGCCGGTCATTACCCAGTTAGGCATCATCCAAATGCCTCCAAACTGAATTGTCTTTCGGCACTAAATCCATAACAACTCGCCGGAACTCTCCTAACTGCCGCTGAAAAATGAGTACCCGGCGTGAACCACGAGCCTCTGAGAAAAATCTCAAGTACAGAAGTCTCAAAAACGGGAATGGCCGGATTGCCACGAGGTCTTGCCAAGGCAACAAACGACGACCACGAATGGACCAAATCTGCATTCCGTCGGACGACAGCACCTCAGCACCGACACGCCAAATAAAAAATGTCGCCAAGGCTGAAACCAAGGCTGCCACCAGAAGCAGAAACGCAAGCCAACGCACAGTAAAATGCGTGTCGGGGAAAGAAGCTGCAATTCCTCCAAACAGGCCCATGCCGAAGTAAAATCCGAAAACTGGCAGCACTGCCGGTCTGAATACTCGCCTCTCGGATGATACCAGCTTCGCCAGCACTTCCGGATCGCGCACGTCCACCCAGCGTCCTTGAATTTCCATGCCGGCAATTTTGAGATTGGCCGAAAGCATCGCGTTGATCGCATCCGTGAGTTCGTATTCGCCGCGCGGAGATTTTTTCAGCTTAGCCGTGAAGTCGAACAGCGCCGGTTTGAAAATATAAATGCCCGCGTTGTACCAGACCGGCGCGCCCGACTTTAACGAGCCGTCGCGGCGCAATTGTTCCAGTTGTTCCGGCCCCGGCTTTTCGACGATGCGTTTGAGGCAGAATTGTTCGTCGAAGAAATTCAATCCGCCTTTGGTTACGTCCTCGCCGCGGGTGACGGTGATGAGACCGGAAAAATCGCCTTCGTTGAAGCGGTGAATCATCTGCTGATACGTCTCCGGCTTCACGAGAATGTCGCCGTAGGTCAGGAGGAACGGTGAAGTGCCAACGAACGCCTTCGCTGGTTCAGCCGCCTTGCCCGTGCCGTCCTGAACTTCCTGCCGTCCGTACGCGATACGCAAATTCCATTTCGAGCCGTCGCCAAAATAACTCTCAATCGTGTCCGCGCGAAAACCTGTGACGATAAACACATCGTGAATGCCGGCGGCAATGATTCCCTCAAGAATGTGTTCCAGGATTGGCTTCCCGGCGACGCGCAGCATGGGCTTGGGCAACGCGCTGGTCAGCTCTCGCATTCGGGTCCCTTTGCCGGCCGCGAGAATCACAGCTTTCATGCGTCGAATCCAGTAGCGTGATGACTACTTACTACTCGCAGCAGGAGCGGCTTTCGGCGCGACGATCCACTCGAAAAGAAGCTTCACTTCGTCCCCGGTCTTGATGAGTCCAAGCGCAATGGCGGGAGCGGGCGGCTGAATTTTGAACTGCGTCATCTTCACGCTTGTGCTGCCAGCGATTTTTACTTTCCCAGCTCCCAATGGAGTCACCTGCAGCGGCATTGAAATGGTGTTCGTGACGCCCGCGACGACGAGGTCGCCTTTGGTATCTAAAAGGTATGGCGCGTTGGTGCTCTTGGGCAGTTCTTTCAGCACGAGTTCCTGGAGGCGGTAAGTGATTCGCGGATTCGTCGGCTGCAAAAGTTTTCCATACATGATGTCATCCATGCTGGTGCTGTAAGGCTTGCCGTCCTTTTCAATGCTCGTCAGCGAACGCACGGGAATGAACGCTTCAACTTTGGCCTCAACTTTTCCAGGCTGGACCGCCGCGCCCGGCTCGAATGGAAAACCTGCGCCCGCTTCGACGAATCCACCAATGAGGTGGCCTTCCACCTGCCAGTCATGAACCGACGACGTGCCTTCAATTCTCACTTTGTTTTCGGGGCCGGGAACCGGGCTGAGGCGTTTCGTTGCATCGGCGGCGAGCAACTTTGTGGAGGCGATTAACAGGATATTTAGGGTTAGGCATGCGAAGATGCGTTTATTCATAAATCAGTTTATGGATACTGGACGTTCCAGGTGTATTCAACTCAACTGAAACCACTCCGGTTTGATAACGATTCGCTGACCGGACATGATCGCTTCATGGGCTTTCGCGGCAAGAACGGTTGCCTGATAGCCGTCCACATAACCCGCGGCGGGCAATTGATGCACCTTTGAGATGTGTTCCACCAAAGCACTTTGATCATCGGAGCCGTAAATGGAGATGTAGTCCTCAACGGCCGTGCCCACCTCGTGTGAATTGCGCAGGAACGCTTCGAGCGCGTAGTAGAGTGGTGGGGTCTCCGGCACTTCCACCGCGGGTTTGTTGTCGCTCCGCGCAGAGAGTTTCGTGGCGTTCGCCACGAGCGCGATGCCGGTTTCCTTGTAAAACGAGTCCTTGCGCGCATAGACTTCCCAGCCCAGCAGTGGCGAATCCACTTCCTTGAACATCCACGCCTTGCTTTCGCGCAACATGATCGCGCCATCACTGCCGTAATAAATCTCGTAATCGGAATCGAACGAGTTGGCGAGCGTGCAATCGTAAATCAACCGGACTCCCTTGGGATATTCAATCACCGCCTGCGCGGTATCTGGAACGCTGCGGCCATCGTTCCAAAGTGTAATCGTGCCGAAACCGGAAACCGCCACCGGCTGTGAATCCAGAAACCAGCCGGCTTGATCCAACTGGTGCATACCGATTTCACCGACGACTCCGAGCGAGGTGGATTTGTCGAGGCGCCAGTTCAGTTCTTTTTCGTGTTCCGGGCTCGGCGAAGCGAAACGCCAGCTTTGTTTTTTGTGCCACTGGGCGCGGGCCATCACGGCCTTGCCCAGCGCGCCGGACCGGATGAACGGCAGCAGAAAATGCCGCTGGGGATCGGAGCGTTTCTGCAGGCCGGATTGGAACACCTGCTTCGTTGCGGCTTTGGCTGCGAGCGCGATTTCGCGCGCGTCTTCAATGGAATTCGCCAGCGGCGCTTCGCAATAGACATGCTTGCCGGCTTTCAGCGCGGCCAGAACGATTTCTTTATGCTGATGCGATGGCGTGGCGATGATGACCGACTTGATGTCCTTGTTGTCGAGAATCGTTTTGTAGTCCGGAGTCTGTGTTGCGCCCGGCGCGGCGCTCGCGCTGCGGCGCAATGACGGAGCGTATGTGTCGCAAATTGCTGCCACATCAGCCTGAGGCAGGCGACCGAGAGTGGAAAGAATTTCGCGGCCCCATGCACCCAGGCCGATGAGAGCACACTTCACTTTGGGAACGGTGACATTCGAGCTGGGTGAATTTGTCGAAGCATCCTGTCCGAGCAGCGGCACGCCCCCCAGCAAGGTTGCCAGCGTTGCGATGGAGCCGCCTTTGATGAAATCGCGGCGGTTGAATTCGTTTTCCAGTTCAGATGTCGTCATATTCATCGCGCGCTCCGAACAGCGCGGCGCATTCAGTCTGTCCTTTGACCGATTGCGGAGCAAGCAGGTTCAACGGGCCAAAGAATATTGCCGTCGCCGCGAACAAACTTGCGCTGGCTCCGCTCAAGTCTAAGATGACGCACGCGCGCGGGCGCGACAGAATGATTCGATCGCTCGTCTTTACAACTCAAGGCCGGCTGCACAGCAAGAACATCGAAATGTTCCTGATGCCGACGCTCTTGAGCGACACGAATCTGTTTCCTCTGGGTGGATCTTGAGAAGCCGACACCGGAGGAGACCAAGTATCGTTCTGGAGGATGTGTTTCATTTCCATCCGCTTGTCCATTGAGGATTGCGTAACGGCAAGTCCATCGCCGAAGGTGGAGGAATATCAGCCGAAGGAGGAGGACAAGTTCACGCCGTATCTGTTCATGGTGATCCACGCGGTGGACTACAGTCGCAAGGATGGAGTATTTGCCACGAGCGAATTGAACTTCTTTTTGGGAAAGAATTTTCTGGTGACGTATCACGAGGTTCCGATGCGCAGCGTTGCCATGACCGAGGAACAGGCTGTCAAAGGCACCGTGCATATCGCCCGCGCGCCGGATCGCGTCGCCTACAACCTGCTGGATTCCATCGTGGACAACTACAAGCCGGCGCTGGACGAGTTGTCGCTGGAGATTGCCGAGCTGGAGCAACAGGCGTTGCAATCGCCGACGCAGGAGACGCTGAACAAGATCATTCAGGTGAAGAAGGAAGTGCTGCACCTGCGGCAAATCATCGGTCCGCAGCGCGAAGTGCTGGCGCGGTTTGCCCGCGGAGAGTTCAAGCTGATCCGGGCGCATCTGGTGCCCTACTACCGCGACGTTTACGACGCGCTGTTCCACATTTCGGAACTGGCGCAGAGCTACACGGATTCGCTTACAGGCATCCTGCAGGTTTACCTGAACATGTCGTCGAATCGCACGGGCGAAGTGGTCAAGCTGCTGACGCTGATCACTGTCATCACGACACCGATGATGATGATCGGAACCTGGTATGGGATGAATTTCCATGACATGCCGGAGCTGTAATGGAAGCACGGCTATCCGGTCGCGGCGGCGGTCACGGTAATTTCCACCGCGGCCACGTACTGGTATTTTAAGAAGAGAAAATGGTTTTAGTTTTCTGACGACGCGCACCTGGAACATCCATGGCTTCCAAATCCAGTTTTCTCGACAAGGTGCTTGGCCGCATCGGACGGCTCGACGCCGAGGGTCTGCAGACGGTCGTGCAGCGGCTGGCGCGCGAGCGAAGCTTTCTCGAAACGCTGTTCAACACCATCGAAGACGGCGTGCTGGTCGTGGATGAACAAGGCCGGATCATTTATTTCAACCAGGCGGTCACGCGGTTGCTCGGCTTGCAGGCCGACAGTCGAAGACCAGCCGATCACAAATTTTCTGCCCGAGCTCGAATGGGAAAAAATCCTGCGGTTCGACGCATGCCGGGGGCCAGCGCGTGGTCCGCCACGAATTTGAAGTTCATTATCCGCGTCCGCGCTTTCTTCGGCTTTACGCCGCGCCGCTGGATGGGGAAGCCAGCGGCAGTTCCGGCGTGGCGCTGATTTTGCATGATGCCACCGAAGCGCGGCAGAAGACGTTTGAAGCCATCGAGAGCGAACGCATCCAGGCGCTGACCTTGCTTGCCGCCAGCGTTGCGCATGAAATCGGCAATCCTCTCAACGCGCTGCACATTCATCTGCAACTCATGGAGCGCGAGTTGAAGAAATTGAAGACCGCCTCCGGTCGGCGGAAGCCATGGTGGACTCGAAGCGCGCGTTCGCAAACGTCCGGCTGAATCCGATACTGTCGAATCAGCGCGCAAGCTGGAGCAATTATCTCGACGTCGCCAAAGGCGAAATCAACCGGCTGGATTACATCGTTACACAATTTCTGCACGCGATTCGCCCCGCGCCGCCGCAATTGAAGCTCGCGTCGCTCAATGAGGTCGTTGAGAAGACGTTGAGTCTCTTGCGGCCGGAACTGGAGAATCGCGGATTAAACGTGCAAGTCAAAACTCGCCGCGCAACTGCCATTGTCGCCGATTGACGCCACGCAAATTCAGCAGGCGCTGGTCAATCTCATCAAGAACGCGATGCAGGCGATGACCAAGCGCGGCACGCTTACGCTGCAAACCGGTGAAGGCGCGGACGGGGTCTGGGTCAGCGTCGCGGACACCGGCGGCGGAATTCCACAGGAACAAATCAACCGTATCTTCGAACCGTTCTACACGACCAAGAAGAAGGGCACCGGCCTGGGTTTGATGATCGTGCAACGCATCGTTCGCGCCCACGGCGGGCGAATCGATTTGGAAAGCCACGTCGGGCGCGGGACGACCTTCCGCATCTGGCTGCCCCTTTACGAGCGGAAACCGCGGCTGCTGGAAGCGCCGTTGCATGATTGAACTCCGATTCCTCCTCGTCTTTGGCGGAAGCACGGAGAAATTTTGAGAATGCGAGCGATGAGGGTTCGTTCCATTGAACGCCCGCAACTTGAAAGTTGTTTAAGAGTCGTGCGGTCGTTAATCTGCAGCGCGGAATTCGGAGATGACACCGACGCTGTTAATCGTGGACGACGAAAAAACGACGCGCGAAGGCTTGCGCGCCGCGCTTGAGGATCGCTACGACGTTTATCTCGCTGAAGACGCCAAGACCGCCATGGAATTGCTCGAGCGCGAACATTTTGATGTGTTGTTGACGGATTTCCGGCTTCCGTCCGAGGACGGCATGAAACTCATCGCGCGCGCCAAGTCGCTCTCGAAACCTCCGATTTGCATTCTCATGACGGCCTACGGTTCGGAGGAACTCGCGGTCGAAGCGATGAAGCATGGCGCGGACGATTACATCGCCAAGGGCCGGCTGCAAATTGATGAACTGGAAATGCGGATTGCGCGCGCGCTGCGCCAGCAGAATCTCGAAACGGAAAACGTTTCACTGCGCCAGCAGCTTGATTCCAAGTTTGGACTGGAAAATGTCGTCGGCGAATCACCGGTGATGCAGGAAGTCTTCGACATCGTTCGCCAGGTGGCGCCGACGCGTACGACGGTGTTGCTGCTGGGCGAGAGCGGAACGGGCAAGGAACTCATCGCCAGCGCGGTTCATCAGCTCAGTCCGCGCGCGAGGCAGCCGCTGGTCATCGTGCATTGCGCGGCGCTCGCTCCGACACTGCTGGAGAGTGAATTGTTCGGGCACGAGAAGGGCGCGTTCACCGGCGCGCATGAGCGACGCATCGGAAGGTTCGAACAGGCGCAAGGCGGAACATTGTTTCTGGATGAAATCGGGGAAATTGATGCGTCACTCCAGGTCAAACTGCTGCGCTTTCTCGGTCGAACGCACGTTTGAACGCGTGGGTTCGAACAAAACTCTCACTGCCGACGTGCGCCTCGTGGCCGCCACGAACCGGAAGCTCGAAGAAATGGTGAAGGCGAAAACGTTCCGCGAGGATTTGTATTTCCGGCTCAAGGTCGTGGAAATCACCCTGCCTCCACTGCGAGATCGCATGGCGGATATTCCGCTGCTGGCGCAGAAGTTTCATTCAGGAGTTTGCCGAGGAAAACGGAAAGCCAATTACCGATTTTACAGCGGACACGATGGAAGCGCTGATGAATTATTCCTGGCCCGGGAACGTACGCGAGTTAAGGACGTCAATTGAGCATGCCGTCGTTCTGAGCCGTGGCGAAAAGATTTCCCGCCGTGATCTGCCAGCCTCAGTGCGCAGCGATTCGGCTGGCGCGACAGCGGATCCGCAACGAATGCTGGCCCGCAACGATCTCACGGTGAAGGAAGCCGAGAAGCAGCTCATCATCCGCGCGTTGCGGGAAACTCACGGAAACCGGACGCTCGCGGCGCAAAAAATCGGGATGAGCCGGCGGACTCTGCATCGCAAGCTGCACACTTATCATCTGGAAGAATTCTGACATGCCATTCATACAAGACATCATCCACAAGTTCGAAGTTGCCGGAGGGGCGCGGTACATCAGAAACGCGTCCTTGATTCTTGCGGCGCTCGCGTTTCTGGGGCTCTATAATTTGCGCTGCTTCAAAAACATGTCCACTCAGGAGGCGATGGACTCGGCGCAGTTGGCCCGCAACATCGCCGAAGGAAAGGGATACGCCACGCTGTTCGTTCGCCCGTTCAGCATTTATCTCGTCGAGCGGGTCAACAAACAGAATCCCACCGCGCCAGAAGCGGGAAAGCCGGTGGATTTTGCGCGGCTCAAGTCCGCCCATCCGGACATTTCCAATCCGCCCGCTTATTCCGTCGTGCTGGCTGGATTGATGAAGGCGCTGCCATTTGATTTCAATGTTTCAAAGACCAAGGCGTTTTGGAGCAGCGACGGCCGGTTCGTCCGCTATCAGCCGGATTTCCTGATTGCGATTTTCAATGAGGTGTTGCTGCTGGGAATTGCAGCACTGGCATTTTTCTGGGCGCGCCGGGTGTTTGATTCAAGGGTGGCGTTTACCGCGACGATTCTGATTCTCGGCACGGAAATATTGTGGCGTTTCTGCGTTTCGGGTCTCTCAACCATTTTGCTGATGCTTATTTTTATGGGTTTGATTTGGTGCCTGACGGTGATTGAAAGCGAAGGGCGCGAACCGAAATGGAGCGCCAAAGGGCTGTTTGGGCTGGCGGTTTTGACTGGCGTGCTTGCAGGGATGGGCGGTCTTACTCGATATTCGTTTGCCTGGATCATCCTGCCCGTGCTTGCGTTCCTTGTTCTGTTTGCAGGACCGCGGCGGGTGCCGGTGTGTCTTCTGGTCTTGGGAGGTTTTCTGGTTGTGATGATGCCATGGATTATCCGCAATTACGCGGTCAGTGGCGCGCCTTTCGGCACGGCTACTTATGCCGCATTGGAGGGAACCGGCACCTTTCCAGGAGATCGGTTGGAGCGCTCGCTTGATCCTGATCTTCATGTTTTCACAAGATTGCTATGGATAAAACTGATGACGAACACCCGTGCGATTCTGCAAAACCGTCTTTTCGACATCGGCGGAGGTTGGATAGCGGCGCTTTTTCTGACCGGACTTTTGGTCGGATTCCGCAATCCCGCATTGCGCCGCATCCGTTATTTTCTGCTGCTTGGCCTTGGCCTTTTTGTTGTGGTGCAGGCGATGGGACAGACGCAGCTTTCGGAGGATTCTCCGGGAATCAATTCCGAGAACCTGCTCATTCTGTTTGCGCCGCTGGTGATTATTTATGGCGTGGGTCTGTTCTTCATACTGCTGGATCAGGTCCAGTTGCCCGCGGCCGAACTTCGTTACGCCGTCATTGGCATCTTTGCTGCGCTGGTTTGCCTGCCGATGGCGTTTGCGCTCCTGCCGCCGGGCAGTTCGCCCCTTGCATATCCGCCGTATCAACCGGTTCTGATTACTGAAAATGCCGCGCTGATGAAGCCAAATGAATTGATCATGAGCGATATTCCGTGGGCCATTGCCTGGTACGGCAAACGGCAGAGCGTGTGGCTGACTCTTTACGCGACACGCGACCCGCAGGATCCCGGATCGCGGGAAAACTTTTTTTCAATCAACGATTACTTGAAGCCGGTGAACGCAGTGTACCTGACGCCCGTGACACTCGACGGCCGGTTCGCATCGGATTGGCTGCGCGCGGGCGAAAACAGTTGGGGCAATCTGATTGTGAAAGGGATCCTTCAGCGAAAACCGATTCCCGAATTTCCACTGAAGAATTCTCCCGGCACACTCTGGCCCGATCAACTTCTGCTCACGGATTGGAAGCGCTGGCAGATCGGCGAACAATCTTCCACGTCCAACCCCTAGGACCGGTTTCATAAGGTGGGGCGAGGCTACTGACGAGCCGCAGCCGGCTGCAATTTGAAGCGATCTCGGCTCGCGAGTACGCTCGCCCCACCACTCTGAGACTTGTGAAACCAGTTCTAGGAATTGATTTCCAGTCGGTGGGCGGTGCGCGAGAGAAGCGCTTTTGATCCATTCTCATAACTTCAACCGACAGCGTCCTCGGGCGCTCGAAACGCGGGGCCAAAATCAGTTGAAGAAATCCCAATAAGCGGAGAGACGGGCGCTCGCGATTTTCGATAAAAGCTGGCTACGCTTAGGAAAGGACCGCACCAAATGAAAGTCGGGCTGATTTGGATCGTTGGAGCGCTGGCAACCGCTGCTGCCAGTCCTATACCCTCACCCGCAGTAATCGGTCGTGTCGTTGAACGCGGTCCAAACACCAAGGTCGTGGAAGTCACGCGAGCAACCACGAATCAACTCGGACAAGTCGTCCAAACCACGAATCTCGTCACCGTCCTTGGCCAGGGCATGCACTACAAGGACGCGTCCGGCCAGTGGGTCGAGTCGCAGTACAACGAAGATGTTGACGGTTGCTGGTTGGGAATTCCCTATTCTGAAAGTAATCCAATCCGCTCCCTCGTGTGTAAGGTGTTCGACGGTTCCAGCAGCAACGAAATTGAGTTTGCCATTCTCAACATGCTCTACACGCCGGGAGCGTGCAGTTGTCAATGAACGAAACGGAGGAACTATGAAGTTAAGGTTGCCATTGTTTGCTTTGGTGCTCGCTGTCATAACCCCATATTTTGGCCATAGCCAAGGAACAGTCCTCTTCCAACACAGCGGGGCCGCCAACCCAACAACAGAAGGATATAGCTTAACGTCCATGGGAACCCAAGCCTCCGTCGGGCCTGTGAGTGGAAGCGGAGTTAGTGCCTGGAACACGACTGTCAGCAACGTGAATAACAGTATCTCATATACCTACAGCCTAAACCCAATACAGCAGACTGAAACCATCGGGTCAGATTGGATCTTTTCACTTACACTTCAGATTCCTACGCCAGATTCATCAGGGAACAGTATCGTTGGCCTCGGAGAGGCATTCGCGATGAGCATCGGCTCCGTAAACAATGGCGATCCTTTCGTGCAGGTTGGGTTGAATCGTTTTGTTCTCAACGGAGGAGGCGCTGGCTATCACAGCTATCGGATCGTTTACAGCTCCGCAGCCGAAACGGCTTCCTTGTGGGTGGATGGCACCGAGAGAGTTCCCGATTACCTGCACAATATTTCTCTTCCAAATGGCATTTCGGGAGTGGAATGGGGTGAGATTCAGGGGGGCCCGGCGAGCGCGAACTGGAATCTGGTTTCATTGCAGATTGTTCCCGAACCATCCACCCTTTCTCTGGTTCTCCTCGCCAGCGGAGTTTTGCTATTTTCGCTGTCGCCCGCAAGCGACAATCGGGTTGAGCTTTGATTGTAATGCAGGGCAAAGCCCTGTCTGCACCCGGCCCTCGCGCTCACGTGCCATCCGTCAGTGTAATTCACAGCACGAGTGCGTTGATAGCGCTCCTGAAATTCACGCCCGCCAATTTCGTTCCGCGTCACAAAATCCGTGTAACAATTGCCAATTTCGGCGGAGCCGTTTCGCTGGACAGATTCCATTGTCTTCAAGGCTACCCTTTGCGTTTACCGCAACCGACGGCCGCAACACGGCGCAGCGCCGCACCCGAAATGATCGCCACAATTTCAAAACAAAAACAGAACAGGCTGCCGCAAATCCTGGAACACGCCAGCGGCGACAAGCGCTTCAAAATTCTGGAAGCGCACATGAAGAAACACCAGTTCAAGCAGGACGCGCTCATTGAGGTGCTTCACAAAGCGCAGGAATTGTTCGGCTATCTCGAAGACGATCTGCTGCTCTTTGTCGCTTACAAATTGAAGCTGCCCGCCAGCCGCGTTTACGGCGTCGCGACGTTTTATCATTTCTTCACGCTCAAGCCGAAAGGCGCGCACACCTGCGTCGTCTGTCTTGGCACGGCGTGCTATGTGCGTGGCGCGGCCAATGTGCTGGCTGCGGTTGAAGACAAGGCGAAAATCAAAGCCGGCGAAACGACGGCGGACAACCAGCTTTCGCTGCTGACTGCGCGGTGCATTGGCGCCTGCGGGATTGCGCCAGCGGTGGTTTATGACGGAACGGTGACACCGCGCCAGACTGCGGAAACCGCCATCGAACACGTGAAAGGATGGATTGGCCATGGTAATTGATGAATTAAACGAAATCGCCGAGGCCGAGCGCGCTGCGCAAAAGAAATTTACAATCCGCTGCTGCATGGCGGCCGGTTGCATGTCCTCCAATTCCGAGGCTGTGAAGAAGGGTCTTGAAAAGGCCGTCAAAGAAGCCGGCTTGGAGAATGAAGTGGAAGTGCGCGGCGTGGGTTGCATGAGGCTGTGCTGCCAGGGACCGCTCGTGCAGTTTGACCCGGACGGCGCGCTCTACGAAAAAGTTGAGCCGGAGAATGCCGCTTCTGTCGTCGGCACACTGAAAGGCGGCAAGACCGACGCGCAACGTGGCGATCCGAAGCATCCATTTTTCACGAACCAATTTTCAATTGTGCTTTCGAACAGCGGTTACGTTGACCCGGAGCGCATCGAATCGTACATCGCCGCAGAAGGCTACAAAGCCCTGCATCATGTGCTGCGGGAGCAGACGCCGGCGGAAGTTGTTGATGAGATCGTCAAGAGCGGTTTGCGCGGCCGCGGCGGCGCTGGTTTTCCAACAGGATTGAAATGGGGCACCGTTGCGAAAACCGAGAACACGCAGAAATACGTCATCTGCAACGCGGACGAAGGCGACCCGGGCGCGTTCATGGATCGCAGCGTGTTGGAAAGTGATCCGCACAGCGTGCTCGAAGGCATGGCTGTCGCAGCGTATGCGGTCGGAGCGAACCAGGGCTTCATTTATGTGCGCGCGGAGTACCCGCTCGCAATCAGCCGCCTGCAAACCGCCATCAAGCAGGCGAAGCAGAAAGGTTTGCTCGGCAGCGGGATTTTTGAATCACCATTTAATTTCAACGTGGACTTGCGCATCGGCGCCGGCGCTTTTGTGTGCGGCGAGGAAACCGCGCTGATGATGTCCGTTGAAGGCAAGCGTGGCACGCCGCGACCGCGGCCGCCATTCCCGGCTGAAAGCGGATTGTGGGGATGTCCGACGCTGATTAACAACGTCGAGACGTTCGCCAACGTTGCACCCATCGTGCGCAAAGGCGCGGATTGGTTTGCGGCAATTGGAACGGAGAAGAGCAAAGGCACGAAAGTCTTCGCGCTCGCCGGGAAAATCACGAACACGGGCCTCATCGAAGTGCCGATGGGCACCACGCTGCGTGACATTGTCGAGAAAATGGGCGGCGGCGCGCCCGACGGCGGAAAAATCAAAGCCGTGCAGACCGGTGGACCTTCCGGCGGTTGCATTCCCGCCGACGCGCTTGATACGCCGGTGGATTACGATTCGCTGGCGAAACTCGGTTCGATCATGGGTTCGGGCGGAATGATCGTCATGGACGAAAGCACGAAGATGGTCGATGTCGCCCGGTTCTTCATGGAGTTCTGCATGGATGAATCGTGCGGCAAATGCGTGCCTTGTCGAGCCGGCACTGTCCAGATGCATTCGTTGCTGACGAAGATTCTAGGGCGTCAGGCCACCGCGAGTGACGTGCGAAAACTGGAGGAACTCTGCGACATGGTCCGCAACACGAGCCTGTGCGGACTTGGCCAGACCGCGCCTAACCCTGTTCTGAGCACGCTCCGATTCTTCCGAAACGAGTACGAGGAATTGCTGAAGCCGGAGCTGTATGGCCGCAATGGCAACGGCGAAGCGAAATTGCCGCTGCCCAAATGAACTGATTTCAGATTATGGCCGCAAAAACATTAACGATTGACGAAAAACAAATCAGCGCGTTCGAAGGCGCCACGATTCTGCAGGCTGCTGAGGAAGCGGGAATCACGATTCCCACTCTTTGCCACATGGACGGCGTTTACGATGTCGGCGCGTGCCGATTATGCCTGGTGGAGGTCGCGGGTGTGCCGAAGCTGTTGCCTGCATGCACGACCCGCGTGCGCGAAGGCATGGAAGTGAAGACCGACAGCGAACGTCTGCGGAAATACCGCAAAATGATTCTTGAGCTGCTGTTCGCCGAACGGAATCACGTCTGCTCCGTTTGCGTCTCGAACGACCATTGCGAACTCCAGACGCTCGCGTACACGCACGGCATGGATCACGTGCGTTACGACTACAACTTCCCGAAATGGGACGTGGACATCACGCACCGGCTTTACGGCATCGATCACAATCGCTGCATCCTCTGCAACCGTTGTGTGCGCGCGTGCTGGCATATCGAAGGCGCGGGCACCAAAAATGTGGCGGGCCGCGGCGCGAAATCCATCATCATTTCCGATCTCAACCAGCCGTGGGGTTACTCGGAAACCTGCACCAATTGCGGCAAATGCGTGGATGCCTGCCCGACAGGCGCGTTGTTCAAGAAAGGCGCGACCGCCGGAGAAATGGGCCACAACCGCGAGAAGCTCGAATTCATCGTCACCGCTCGCGAGAAGAAGCAATGGATTTCTGGATAGGATCGACTGCTGGTCTCACAGGAAAAGAAAATGAATACGGAAGTTTTTGAAAAAAATCGCCTCGCCTCCGCAAATGTATCAGGCAGCGACCGCCAGGCACCGAAGACGCCCGCTCTGCGAGTTGCGACCGTCTGGCTGGGCGGCTGCTCCGGCTGCCACATGTCGTTCCTCGATCTTGACGAATGGCTCATTGATCTCGCCTCGGCGGTCCAAATCGTTTACAGCCCGATCATGGACATCAAGGTATATCCCGAGAATGTGGACGTGGTCCTGGTGGAAGGGGCAATTGCGAACGAGGATCATGTCGAAATGATGCGCCGCGTCCGGAAGAACACGAAGATCGTTGTCGCTTTGGCGATTGCGCGGTGACAGGCAATGTTACTGCCATGCGCAATCCGCTTGGCGATCCGGAGAACGTTCTTGCAGCGCGCGTATAAAGAAGGCGCGGACGTGACGCCTCAAATTCCCTGTGAGCCAGGAATTGTTCCGAAGCTCACCCCGCGAGTGACGCCGGTGCACGAACTCGTGCCGGTGGATTTGTATTTGCCTGGCTGCCCGCCGCCCGCGGCACGAATCAAATCGGTTCTGCAGCAGGTGCTGGCAGGGCAGGGGGTGCATCTTGCCGGAGCAGATTTAAAATTTGGATGAAGGCGCAAAGATGAAACCGGCCATATTGGCGTTGATAATTTCCGTGGTCGTCCTCGTGGCAATTTGGGACGGCGTCTGGAAATTGATCGCATTGTGGAAGAGCGCGCGAAACAATCAATTGGCATGGTTTATCTGCCTGGCCATTTTTAACACTGTCGGCATTTTGCCGATTCTTTATATCCTGCTCTTTCAAAAAGCCGGCGCCCAGATCAAAACCTGAATTCGCCTGAAAGATTTCGATATGTCAAAACGCATCGTCATAGATCCCGTCACCCGCATCGAGGGTCACGCGAAAATAACCATTCAACTCGATGACGAAGGAGCGGTGTCCGACGCGCGCTTTCACGTCACCGAGTTCCGCGGGTTTGAAAAATTCTGTGAAGGCCGGCCGCTCGGCGAAATGACCGGCATCACCGGTCGTATCTGCGGCATCTGCCCCGTCAGCCACCTGCTCGCGTCGGCCAAGGCCGGCGACGCGATCCTCGCCGTCGAAATTCCGCCCGCCGCCGAGAAGTTGCGCCGGCTGATGAACCTCGGGCAGATCGTCCAATCACACGCGCTGAGCTTTTTCCATCTGAGCGCGCCAGACCTGTTGCTCGGATTCGATGCCGCGCCAGAAAAGCGGAACGTTTTCGGATTGATTGCAGCACAGCCGGAACTCGCGCGCGGCGGCATTCGCCTGCGGCAGTTCGGCCAGGAAATCATCGAACTGCTTGGCGGAAAGAAAATTCATCCGGCGTGGGCGGTGCCGGGCGGCGTGCGTTCACCGCTCACGGAAGAGGGCCGTCAACGCATCATTCAGTGGCTTCCTGAGGTCCGGGAAACGGCCTTGAATGCGCTGAGGCTGTTCAAGACCCTCCTCAAGACACACCAGGCGGAGACGCGCATCTTCGGAAACTTCTCATCGCTCTTCATGGGACTCATCGCGCCGGACGGAAGCTGGGAACATTACGGCGGCAAGCTCCGTTTCATGGACGGCAGCGGCAACATCATTGCGGACCAAATCAATCCCGCGGCTTATCGCGAGCACATCGGCGAGGCGACTGAATCGGCGTCGTACCTGAAGTCGCCGTATTATCGGTGGCTTGGTTATCCGGATGGGATGTATCGCGTCGGTCCGCTCGCGCGACTGAACATTTGCGAACGCATCGGCACTCCGATTGCCGACGAGGAACTGGCCGAGTTCAAGGCGCACGGGCAGGGCGCCGTCACGTCCTCGTTCCTGTATCATTACGCGCGATTGATTGAAATCATCGCGGGCATTGAGCGCATCGAGCAGATGATTGAAGACCCCGACCTGCTGTCGAACAACCTTCGTGCCGACGCCGGCATCAACAAACTCGAAGGCGTGGGCGTGAGCGAAGCGCCGCGCGGGACGTTGTTCCATCACTACGAGGTGGACGAGCACGGCCTGATCAAGAAAGTCAACCTGCTCATCGCCACCGGCCAGAACAATCTCGCGATGAACCGCACCGTGGCCCAAATCGCGCGGCATTACATTCGCGGCGACAAAATTCCGGAACCGATGCTCAACCGCATTGAAGCGGGCATTCGCGCGTTCGATCCATGCCTGAGCTGCTCGACCCATGCCGTTGGCCAGATGCCGCTGCACATTCAACTCGTGGCATCAGACGGTAGCGTCGTGAACGAAATTGCGCGGGGTTGAATGCGGGCCAACTCGGTTGCGAGGGCATCTCACTTTCTTGTGACGCTCCTGCAGAGTGGTGGGAATGATCACGCTGCCGAAAACGTAAATGGTGGGAATGGTCGCGCTGCGACCATTCATTCCCGACTCGTCGCAGCGCGACGAGTCCCACCTTCTGTAAGAAACTGAGATGCGCCCCTCGGTTGCTCGCGAGTGAAGTTCGGATTGTCTCAACGGAGCTTCTTTGCTATGACTGTCCATCAAGGTGAAAGAATCAGGCTGGGAAACCAGCCTCTTTCGTCGCTCACTTAAATGTTAAGCTGCTGAAGAAATGTTAGCGTCAGATGTGACATTTGCTGGATTGGTTGTGCGAGGTTTGATGGGGTTGGCAATACCGACTGTTTTGAGCGGCATTGGCTACTGTGGTGCCAACTTCGTGGCCAAAAGAATTAGGCACACGCCTTGGGCGACATATCGCGTTCGTGTTGGCATCATGACCGCGTTCGTAGTTTTATGGTGGTTTTATTATATTGAGTTTCTTTTGCGTGCAAATGCCGGAAGTGAACAACTTGCAGACTTTTGGTATGGGATCGCATTTCATGAAGGCATTTCTTGGGGCATGCACTCCATTTGGGCATGGTTTGCCGTCGCACTGATTGACTGGCCGGTTAGAGCAGACCGCACGATAGCACCTCGTCAGGATGCAATGCGCATGCTCTAGGCTATGAAATACGACTCCATCTACGAGCGACGTCAGTCCGCGGGAAAAATGGAGGTAGTTCTCCTTGCAGCAAGCGCCCTCGGCGCTGTTGCGGCTGTGTTCATCTTGTTGGAATACGGCTGGGTGCTTGCGACAGTGGTGTTTCTCCTGAGTCTTATAGCTTATGCCGTGTCGCGTTTGTTCGACTTGCTCTCCGACCTCTTCGGCTGTGTCGGTCGGCTTGAGGAGGACTTACGGGGCAGCCAAAAGCGCAAAGATGAACCTGAATCCTAAAAATCGGATGCACACGAGTCGCCGCTCCACGCTTCCGTTCGACGCTTGGCGGGGATTCGAAAGCGCCTGTTGCGCTCCATCATTCGTGTCGGCGGCGGTCGCTCACCCTGATCGTTGGCTACTGGTCGCATGAGAGCTGTGCGTTTCATAAGTTTGATCGCCTTGGTTTTGGCAGTGGAGATTGTGTTGTCTGCGATCTTCAGCTTTCGAGCTGTCAATTTAGCAGAGTATCCCTACCGGCGTGACGAGCGTGGTGCCGCATTCAAAGCTGTGGCGGATGACCGGTCACCTGAGAACGAAGCTGCGTATCAGGAAGAGTTGCGGCTGGTTTCCAGTCACGTCACTCGTGTTCAGCTTGGACGGGCTGGAGTTATCTTTTTAGCCTTTCTCGTTGTTGATGGCATCATCATTTACACTCGGTATGGACGAGAGAGAGCAAGTTTTCCAACCAAAGCCGCGAGGCTGTGCGAAAAGTCCTGACGGGATTTGTGGATGAAGAAAGCTAAGGTTTTTTCTTCGGGAAAGTGTTTCAGATGAAGTGGAGATCGCTTAACCGAAAAGTGGTTTAGGAAGATTCATGTGTCCCGACTTAAATGTGCTTGTCATCGGCTACGGCAACGAATTGCGGAGCGACGACGGAGTCGGACCGAAAGCCGCAGCGGCCATCGCAGCAAATAACCTTCCCGGATTTCGCGCCATCAGTTGCCATCAATTGACACCCGAACTGGCGGATGCGATTTCCAAAGCAGGCACAGTGGTTTTCGTTGATGCGGCGATGGACGCTTCAAGCGAAATCTCATTTCGACCGATTGTGCCGGCGGAGGAAACCCAAGTTATGACCCACACGGCTGACCCGAAGTCGTTGCTTGTGCTGGCTCGGGATGTGTTTGCTCACTGTCCCACGGCCTGGTGGCTGACCATTCCTGTGCAGAACATGGAGTTTGGCGAGGAACTTTCTCCGCTCGCAGCACGCGGCTTCGCGCGAGCCGTTGAAGAGATTCTGAAGCTCCGGACGGCGTAATGTCGCAGGGAAATCCACGCTTCGCGTTGAACGCATATTCGATCTTGAATTGAGACGCTTCAACCATCCAGAGCTTTCTATTGCCGATTCGTTACAGGATGCGCTATGATGGGCGCAGTCGACGAGCGGGAGCTGGCGGCACCTGTTCTGGAATGTCGTACGCAACCCGCGGCTTTTGGAACCGCTGCAGAAACACTCAAACGCGAAATGAAAACCACACACATCGTAAGCACAATCGTTCTTGGAGCTCTGTTGATGGCTGGCGTCACGGGCTGCAATAAATCCGGCGGCAAAGTCTCCGGCTCAGGCGCCCTTGACGGCACGTGGGTCGGCTCCGACATGGAAAATCCAGCAGCGCAGTGCCAGTTTAAGATTGGCAACAAAATGCTGGAATTCCACGGCACCAATGAGAGCGATTCGTTCAGCGGCACGATCTCCATCATTTACCTGGATCAGCAACCTGGGTCGCTTGATATCAGCATAACCGATCCTCAGCCATTGGCAGGCAAACAGGTGCTGTTCAGTGTCGATCACAAGGGTAACGAACTCAAGCTGGCATGGTTCCCTCCGGGAAGCTACACCCGGCCCCCGGCTGTCACACCGGGACCTGGCTTGCGTGTCGTTTCTCTTAAGCGCCAATAAAGCCGAAGATCATTTTGGATCTTTTCGTCGTGCGGTAGCAGTCCGCTTCAATGCACCAGGCATTGCTTTGAAGCGGCGACATTTGAACGTGCGACCTCCAACTCCGACCAACCACTGATGACATGAAAATCGTACAGATAATCGATGCAACAATCCTCGCGAGCCTTGTCTTCATTGGCATGACAGGCTGCGCAAAGCAAACGACCGAAAAACCATCGGTTCAAGGCCGTTGGTCCGGTTTCGAGAGCGGAGGAACAGAAAAGATCACTATCGAGTTCAAAGGCAACCAATTCACTTATTGGGACGCCCATACCAATGAAATTGGCAGCGGCACCTTCGTGGTAAACGACAGCGTTGAACCCAATCAGATGGATTTAACCTTCGTAAAAATGCCAGCGCCAGAATACGCCGGCAAGACAGGGCTCGCGGTTTTTGAACTCCAGGGCAACGAGATGAAGATTGCCGGTGCAGAACCCGGCAACACAGCGCGACCTGCGAGTGTCAATGGCGGCCAGGGAGTCCGCGTCTTCACGTTCAAACGAGAGTAAAGCAGATCGGGAGGGCGCCTATACTTGGCAGCGAAGCCATGAACGCAATCGAAGTTCCGGTTTCGAACCCGGACCACTTTGCCAGGGAAGAAACAATAATGGTGGATTGACTCCGGTCCACGCGGGAGGAAAATCACATCTGTCCGGAAAGCTGTCGAAGCTTCCGTGCCCCATCCCATGAATGCCGGGTCGGCCCGATTACCCGGCCAGCGGGAATCAAAGCCGCTTCCCTCTGACCGAATCCCGACCATCGTTTTGCCGCAGGTAATTCTCTCAACGCTCCTGGGGATGTTTGTTGCGGCGACGGCCATCGCCGACGATGAAAAATGGGACGAGCGGTTCGGTCCGGTGGGGATATTTGGCGGTGCTCACGCGATCGCAGTAAGCAGTAACGACGTTTATGTCGGCGGCACATTCGTTGCGGCGGGCGGTGTTGCCGCCAACAATATCGCGAAGTGGAACGGTCGCGGTTGGTCGGCACTTGGCAGTGGACTGAATTCCAATGCGCTCGCCGTCGCCGTCAGCGGAACCAACGTTTATGTCGGCGGCAACTTCACCACTGCAGGCGGCGTTTCTGCGAATCGAATCGCCAGATGGAACGGCAGCAGTTGGTCGGCACTCGGCAGCGGCGTCAATGGCGAGGTGCGTTCGATCGCGGTAAGTGGGACTGACGTGTATGTGGCTGGCGCTTTTACGAAGGCGGGCGGTAACACCGCGCTTCGCATCGCGAAATGGAACGGGAGCAGTTGGTCGGCATTGGGGACGGGATTAAGCGAGGGAGTGAACACGATTGCGGTCAGCGGCTCGGACGTTTACGCCGGAGGTTCCTTCCAATTTGCCGGCGCCCTCGAAGTAAATTTTATTGCTCGCTGGAATGGCACAAGTTGGTCGGCGTTGGGGACGGGTTTCCCCGAGAACGACCGACCGTGGTCAATCGCCGTGAGCGGCTCCGACGTTTACGTGGGCGGCGCGTTTACTAATGCGGGAGGTGTCAGCGCGACAAACATTGCGCATTGGAACGGGAGCGTGTGGTCGGCGGTCGGGAGCGGAATCAACGGCGCCGTGCTGGCTGTTGCCGTGAGCGGGACCAATGTTTATGCCACCGGAACATTCTCGGCAGCCGGTGGTGTGAGCGCGAGCAATGTCGCGCGGTGGAACGGCAGCAGTTGGTCGTCGCTCGGCAGTGGCATCGAGGACGGCGCTGGCCGCGCCATTGGATTCTTCCACAACAGTCTCATTGTCGGTGGCAATTTTATAACGACTGGCGGTGTTGCGGCCTACAACATCGCGCGGTGGAACGAGGGCCATTGGTACGCACTCAACCAAGGTTTCAATTTTTCCGAAGTATTTGCCATTGCGACCGTCGGAACGAACGTTTTTGCCGCAGGCTCCTTTACGAGTGCTGCCGGTGTGCCGGCGAATCGCATTGCGTCGTGGAGTGGACAAAGTTGGTCGGCCCTCGGCAGCGGACTGAATTCCACCGTTTATGCGCTCGCGGCGAGCGGCAGCAATGTGTATGTAGGTGGGTCGTTTACAAATGCAGGCGGCATCAGCGCCAACCAAATCGCCTGTTGGAACGGCGTCGGTTGGTCCGCCCTCGGCACTGGAATGGACGCCTCCGTTCGGGCGCTCGCCATTCGGGGCAATGTCGTTTACGTCGGAGGCACGTTTACAAAAGCCGGAGGTGTCAGTGCGAACCATATCGCGCAATGGAACGGCGCCAGTTGGTCTACATTGGGAACAGGTGTGAACGGGCCGGTCCTCGCCATCGCGATTGACGGCACGAACGTCTATGTTGCGGGATCGTTCGCATTGGCGGGATCGGTCATATCTATTGGCGTGGCGAGGTGGGATGGCAGCCAATGGTCGGCACTTGGCAACCCCGCGCTGGGTGACTCGGCGAATGCCCTCGCCATCTGCGGCGGCAATGTATATGCAGGTGGCTATTTTACCCAGGCGGGCGGCAGCGGTGCCAATCACGTTGCGCGTTGGGATGGTTCCCATTGGTCCCCGCTCGGCAACGGGCTCGGCGACCAGGTGTGGGCGCTGGTGGCCGGCGAAGGCGAACTTTACGCTGGCGGGCCATTTACGAACAGTGGCGGCTTCAGCGTGAATCACATCGCGCGTTGGGACGGCACGAATTGGTTGGCGCTCGGCAGTGGGATCCGGCCCACGGATTTGGGAGTTTTGGCCTTGGCTCTTCGCGGTCCCGATGTGCTCGTCGGAGGTGGATTCAATGCCGGGGGCAATCGCCCGGCCTACAGTTTCTCCATTTGGCACACCGGACAGCCCCGAGTGCCGCGTATCGTTCAATTTTATCCGAGCGGCGCCGGCAGTTGGATCAGTTTCACCACTGTTCCGGGTCAGACCTACGCTGTGGAATCAATCGAAAACCTCAATGGAGGATCGTGGATCGCGCTTACGAACAATGTGGTTGGAGATGGAACAACGAATAGCGTGCTTCATGAGAACGGTACCAGGTGGCCATCTCGGTTTTATCGAGTATCAAGCGTCATCTCGCCGCGGGACTGAGCGAATTCAATGATGTCGCATGCTTGCTCGCTGATTTGTTGCTGAGAACTTGTGGAAGGAATAACAACTCGATGATTGTCATTCATAGGGATACCGATGTCGGACGGCAGCGTAATGGAGGAGAAAGAAAGAAAATGAAAATTCGCGGTACAGATTTCATGATGTATCAAGTGTCGGACCTCGCGCGAGCGGCGCAATTCTATCGCGAGACACTCGGTCTGGTGCAGGAAGTGTGCAGCGAGGAGTGCAACTGGGCCGAGTTCAATTGCGGCAACATCACGCTCGCTTTACACGGCGGAGTGAAAATGCCAAAAGAAACCGCCGGAGGACGTATTGCGCTCGCCGTGGACGATGTGTTTGCCGCCTGCGCGGAATTGAAGAAGAAGGGCGTGCGCTTTGAAACCGAGCCGACGGATTATTCAGTCTGTTATGCGGCGATTCTCCTCGATCCGGACGGCAATGCGATCATTTTACATCATCGAGTGGACGGAACATGCGGACAGGATACCAAGGAAGGTTTCAAGATTCGTGCGGAAGGATGACTGATCGTGGCTGCTACGATTCTCCGATTGGCCGAGGAAGCGGGCAATGATTGAGCGATTGGAAGCGACCTTCGTGGATCGAGTCGGCGCCTCGCACAGAACAGGAATCCCTTTAGGAACTCCAGTTCGCGTCATTTCGTCGTCGCTTTGATCGGCAAAGTTTTAGCCGGGATGCCAGACATTGGGGGGTCTTGGCAAAAAACGGGAAGGCTTGGGCAATAGAAGGGTCGCTTTGTCGGAACTCCGGGTGGAGATTGCAGCGGCAACTGCCAAAACGTTATGCACGAAGTTCATTTAGTTCGCGCCATCATTGAAAAGGTTGAAAATGAGGCGAAAGCCAAAAATGCAAAACGCGTAAAGCTGATCAAGATTCGCTTCAACGCGCTTACAAGCCACAGCGCTGATCACGTTCAGTTCGGTTTTGATCTAGTGAAGAAGGATAGTCCGATGATTCAGGACGCGACCTTGAAGTTGAATGAAGTCGAGCCGTTGTTGCGCTGCGCCGGATGCGGACACGAATTCCACGGGCATCACTTGCCGGAAATGTGTCCGAAGTGTAGTTCATTGGACGTAAAGCCCGTAAATTCGACGGACATGGTGCTGGAGGGTTTCGAGATCGAAAGGTGATATGCAAACTGCCGCGCTCGAACGAACGCGCCTGAAACTTTGCGTTCGGGGCGCGGTCCAGGGAGTGGGCTTTCGGCCCTTCGTCTTCCGTCTGGCGAATGAACTCAACCTGAGCGGCTGGGTGAACAATTCCCCCCAGGGAGTCTTCATCGAAGTGGAGGGCGACAGAATTAGCCTTGAACAATTTCTCCTGCGTCTTGAAACGGAAAAGCCACCTCGCAGCTTTATCCAGAGCCTGGAATCCTGCTGGCTCGACGCATGTGGCTACAACGAGTTTGAAATCCGTGAAAGCGACGCGGGCGGCGACAAAACCGCGCTCGTCTTACCAGACATAGCAACGTGTCCTGATTGCGTCCGGGAGATTTTTGACCCCGCGAACCGTCGCTACTTTTATCCGTTCACCAATTGCACGAATTGCGGTCCGCGCTTCAGCATCATTGGGGCGCTGCCATACGACCGCGCGAACACATCCATGAAAGCATTCACGATGTGTCCGCAATGCCAGGCCGAATACAACGACCCGCGCAATCGCCGATTCCACGCGCAACCGAACGCATGTCCGGGCTGCGGGCCACGGCTCGAGTTGTGGGACAGTGAGAAGCGCATTTCACCGGTTTCCGACAGCACCGACGCACGCTCTTTGTTGGAGCACGCTGCGGATGCGATTCGCTCTGGTCAAATCGTAGCAGTGAAAGGCCTCGGTGGAATTCATTTGATGGTTGCGGCGCACGATGAGCGCGCCGTCCAGCGATTGCGCGAACGCAAGCATCGCGAAGAAAAGCCATTTGCGGTGATGTTCCCGTCGCCAGATGCGATCAAGGCGGTTTGTGAAGTCTCTCCGCCGGAAGAGCGGCTGCTCCGGTCGCCGGAAGCGCCAATCGTTTTGCTCAAACGATGGAGACAATCTCGAAGTTCAAGAGCCCGGGTTCAAATTCCAGACGAAGTTGCTCCTGGAAATCCAAACCTCGGCATCATGCTGCCATACACACCGCTGCATCATTTGCTCATGTCACTGCTTGGTTTTCCAGTGGTAGCAACGAGCGGCAATCTGAGCGATGAGCCGATTTGTATTGATGAACACGAAGCGCTGGTGCGACTTGGCGGCATCGCCGATGTGTTCCTGGTTCACAACCGGCCCATCGTTCGCCATGTGGACGACTCCATCGTACGCGTAATGATGGATCGGGAAATGGTGCTTCGCCGCGCACGCGGCTACGCGCCCCTGCCGATCGTCATAAAATCCGAAGCCCGGAAGTCCAACAGCATTTTGGCTGTTGGCGCGCATCTAAAGAACACCGTCGCGCTCTCTGTCGGCCCACAGGTGTTTTTGAGCCAGCACATCGGTGATTTGGAAACCGACCAGGCGTTCGGCGCATTTCGCCGCGTCATTGCGGATTTTGAGAAACTCTACGAAGCGAAACCTGCAGTCGTCGCTGCCGATTTCCATCCGAATTATCTCTCGACAAGATTTGCCAACGGTGTGGCGGGCGGCGAAACTCGTCAAGCGGTCCTCAACAGAACAACTCAAGACCCCTCACCCGCCCTGAAGGGCACCCTCTCCCCGACAGAGGGAGAGAGGGATGGGGTGAGGGGCGCGCGTGATCGGCAGTCACCAGAAGATGCATCCAAGCGCGCTGTAAGACTCGTGGCTGTTCAGCATCACGTCGCGCACATTCTTTCGTGCATGGCTGAAAATGAATTGGAGCCTCCCGTGCTCGGCGTTGCGTGGGACGGCACGGGTTACGGACTCGACGGCGCGATTTGGGGCGGCGAGTTTTTTCACGTGACCGGCACGAGCTGCGAACGCGTCGCGCACCTCCGCCAGTTTCGATTGCCGGGCGGCGACCGCGCGGTGAAAGAGTCCCGGCGTTCAGCTCTTGGGGTGCTTTACGAAATGCTCGGTGACGCAGCGTTTAATGTCGATCTTCAGCATTTTCTCCGCGGAATGTGGAATAACGAATTACCTGCGGTTCAGCGGATGTTAAAACAAAAGATCAATTCGCCCCTTACATCAAGCGCTGGCCGGTTGTTCGATGCAGTCGCCGCGCTTGTCGGCCTTCGCGCCACGACGCGCTTTGAAGGGCAGGCTGCAATGGAACTGGAATTTGCGATTGACGATGTGGAAACCGACGAGTGCTACAACAATTTGCTAAGCCGCGATACGCAATCCCCAATGATTGTGGATTGGGCTCCCATGATTGAAGCGATTCGCAACGATGTGCGTCACGCCGTTCTCGTGGCCGAGATTTCCGCGAGGTTTCACAACACGCTGGCTGAAATGATCGTTGCTGTCGCAAGACGCGTTGGCGAAACGCGCGTCGTGCTTTCCGGTGGCTGTTTTCAGAACCGATATTTGACCGAGCGAACGGTGCGGCGATTGGAGGCGGAAGGCTTTCGACCGTATTGGCATCAGCGCGTGCCGCCGAACGATGGCGGGATTGCGCTGGGTCAGATCGTTGCCGCACTCCGCGAGAAAGGTTAAGGTAAACGAACATGTGTCTGGCAATTCCAGGAAAAATCGCGAGCATCAGCGGCGATGAACCACTCGCGCGCGTCGGCAAAATTGATTTCGGCGGCATCCTCAAGGAAGCCAGTCTCGCGTACGTGCCCGATGCGACGGTTGGTGATTATGTCATCGTGCATGTGGGTTTCGCGTTGAGCCGCGTGGACGAGGACGAAGCGAAAAAAGGTCTTCGAGTACGTCCGCCAGATGGAGAGCCTCGATGAATTGAAGGAGGCTGGACCATGAAGTTCATGGACGAATATCGCGACCGTGAGGCAGCGCAAAAATTTGCGCGTGAGATTGGCCGTGTCACGACCAAGCCTTGGACCATGATGGAAGTCTGCGGCGGACAGACGCACGCGATTGTGAAGTTCGGCATTGATGAATTGCTGCCGAAAGCCATCACGCTCATTCACGGTCCTGGCTGTCCTGTCTGCGTCACCCCAATCGAACTGATCGACAAAGCGCTTGAGATTGCCACGCGGTGTGACGTGATTTTCTGTTCGTTTGGCGACATGCTTCGCGTGCCCGGCAGCAAGACTGACCTGCTTTCCCTGAAAGCCATGGGTGCCGACGTGCGTATCGTTTATTCGCCGATGGATGCGCTAAAGCTGGCTGAACAAAACGCGGCGAAGGAAGTCGTTTTCTTCGGAGTCGGATTTGAAACGACCGCTCCGGCTACAGCGATGGCCGTATATCAAGCAGCGAAGAAGAATCTGAAAAATTTCTCAATGCTTGTCTCGCACGTGCTCGTGCCGCCGGCGATTGAAGCCGTGTTGAGTTCGCCGACGTGCCGCGTGCAGGCATTCCTTGCCGCCGGTCATGTCTGCGCCGTCATGGGATACGAAGAATATTTTCCGATCGCGTCAAAATATCGCGTGCCGATTGTAGTCACGGGATTTGAGCCGCTCGACATCCTGCATGGCATCTTGATGTGTGTACAGCAACTGGAGCACGGTCGCGCGGAGGTTGAGAACCAATACAGCCGTTCCGTTTGCCGCGAAGGAAATCGGCCCGCGCAGCAGCTCATCCGCGAAGTGTTCGAGGTCGTTCCGCGAAAATGGCGCGGTGTGGGCGAGATTCCGCGGAGCGGGCTTGGCCTGCGGCCGGCGTATCGTGATTTCGACGCGGAACAAAAGTTTGACATAGCGGACCGGCATGTTGATGAATCCACTGAATGCCGGAGCGGGCTTGTGTTGCAGGGGCAAATCAAACCGGCTGAGTGCCCCGCGTTTGGCACACAATGCACGCCTGAACATCCATTGGGCGCAACGATGGTTTCAAGCGAAGGCGCGTGCGCGGCGTATTATCGGTATCGCCGCGAGCCTATGGCCGCGTAACGAATCTGATTAACTATGCCGGACGATCCTCTGAATTTCTCGGCGTCGTGTCCGATTCCGATCCAGCAATACCCGAACGTCCTGCTCGCGCACGGCGGCGGCGGCAAGTTGATGCACCAGTTGATTAGCAGAATGTTTGTGCCCGCGTTCGGCAACGATTTCCTCGGTGCGCAACACGACTCGAGTGTTTTCAACGTGGATGGAAAACGCCTGGCGTTCACGACGGATTCCTACGTCGTGCACCCGCTGTTTTTTCCCGGCGGCAATGTTGGCTCGATGGCCATCCACGGAACGGTGAATGATCTCGCCATGAGCGGTGCGCGTCCGCTCTATCTCAGCGCCGGCTTTATTATCGAGGAAGGACTGCCAATGGAAACCCTCTGGAAAATCGTTTCCTCGATGCAGCAGGCGGCGGAGCGCTCAGGTGTGCAAATCATCACCGGCGACACAAAGGTCGTGGACAAAGGCAAAGGCGACGGCGTGTTCATCAACACGGCGGGTATTGGCGTCGTCGAGCACTCGCTGAATATCGCGCCGCAGAGCGTCCAATCGGGCGATGTGATTCTCGTCAACGGTGATCTGGGCCGGCATGGCATGGCCATCATGGCCGTGCGTGAAGGGCTGGAATTTGAAAGCACAATTGAAAGTGATTCCGCGCCGGTGGCGGATGTTGTTCTCGAACTGTTGCTGGCGGGAATTGAAATCCACTGTCTCCGTGACCTGACGCGTGGCGGATTGACCAGCGTGCTCAACGAAATCTCCGAGGCCGCCAATCTGGTGATTGCCGTTGAGGAAAGACTGATTCCGGTTCGGGAAGACGTGCGTGCAGCGTGCGAGATTCTCGGGCTCGATCCGTTTCACGTGGCCTGCGAAGGACGATTCGCCGCGTTCATCCCCGAGCGCGAAGCAGAACGCGCGCTTGAAATCTTGCGAGCACACGCGCCGGAGTTTGGCGCTTGCAGGATCGGGCGCGTCAGCGATCAACGCGGTGGGAGAGTGCTGCTGAAAAGCACCATCGGCGTGCAACGGATTCTAGACATGCACAGCGGGGAACAATTGCCAAGAATTTGCTGATTTCGATAGCTTGATTACGTTTTGATTTTAACATGAAGGTGACGCCCGTCAGGATCGTTCTGATCATCGCCATTCTGGTGCAGATTATTTTTCTGGTTTCGCCGAGATCTGGGGCGGATCGATATCGCCTTAAGGAGCGGACGGCGGCATTCCTTGAGTGGAAGGAATCAGGCTTAGCCGCCGCGAAAGCTGCATTCGACGCAGAGTGTGCTCTCGCAGACAAGCATGAGAAATTGGTTGGGATTATGGTTATCAGCGGTTTTTTTCTGGTGAATGGCACGCTTTGCTATTTCTTTTGGAATTTCGGAGCGGCCAAAAAGCGCGTGGGTCAAGGGGGCGGATCTTCTCAATAGAATCAGCATGGCAGGCGTAAGCGCAGTTTTGCTTATGGCGATAGAGTCAGCGTCTTCATGGGCATCATCGTGACCGGCCCGAGTAATCCCGAATCGCGCAGCGGCCAATTGGCGGCATTGAATGAGCCGCGTGAGCGGTACGCCGCAACGTTGGCGTCGTAGAAATATTTCCAGTTCACTCCGCGCCGATCCAGGTCACGAACGCGATTAGCCGCGATGTTCGTGATTTCGACTTCGAGCGTGTTCTTGCCGGGCTGAAGGAATTTGCCGACGGCGATTCTGAACGGCTCGCTCCACAACGCGCCGACGTCGCGACCATTGAGCTTGACGCGTGCGCCGTCGCAAACGCGGCCTGAGATCGAGAATCCAATCGTCTGCGACGCCAGCCGGCGCGTCGAACTCGATGGTGTAACGCGCGGTACCGGCAAAGCGTTTTGCCTCGGGATCGTCCTGTTCGGTCCATGTCGCGAGCTTGCGCGTCTCGAAACTTTTTGGCAATTCCGGTCCGCCTTCGATAAACCGAACACTCCAGTTTCCCTCCAAGGGTTGCGCCGTACCGTTCGTTTCGTAGTAACTCCAAGTGGGCCCGGACGCGGCGGAATTGGTCAACGTGCGCAGAATGCAGGACTGGCCGGGAAGCAATTGCAGGTAAACCTGCGTCGCGCCGCCCGCGCTTTGCCGCAATGCCGCCACGCCGACGTGATTGGAAAAATAAGGGTCGAGGATAATCGCCGACTTCGCCTGTGTGCCGAGCGTGAACCAGGTGTCCACCGACTTTTCACTGCTGTTCACGAAGAAGTAATGGTATCCGCGCGACCAGCTCCGCCGCACGAACCGCAGTCCCGCGTCAATGCATTCCTCGCGCGGAACTCCGGCGGTCTGCATCAGTGCGTCGGCAGCGCCGTAAAGGAATTGCCCTTTGCCTATTGCCGCACGCGATACAGTGTTGTTTCCGGCGCCCGAAGGTGAAATCACCTTGAGCAGCTTTTTCAATTCCGCCCGGCGCTTGTTGAGATTGAACAGTCCGGGAACGTCTTCCGGCAACTTGTCTTCGACAACGACCGTGGCTCCTTCGCGTGCCAAGGCGATTGCTTTGCGCAACGTGGTTTCAGGAATCAACCGCATCTTTGGCAACAGCAGAACGCGATATGAATTTCCGCCAATGACGATTTTGCCATCTTTCACCCGCGCCTGTTCAATCAACCGGTCCGAGATTTCGTCGAACGCATATCCGCGCTTCCACAACGTCATCGCGGTTTGATAGAACGGCTCTGATTCCATCCACTGCCCGCTCGTCTCGAAATTCATTAACAGATTGCCCGAAGCCATCTGCCATTTATCGTGGAACGGCACGTAGAGCAGAACGTTGTTCGATGGTTTGCCGGACTGCAGTATGGATTGGCAGCGGGATACGTAAGCGTTGAACTCCGGCAGATCGTGCCACAACCCGCCTTCGGGCCCAAAATTTACGGACGCGTAAAATTGCCAGCCGGGCCATGGCGCTTCGGCGGGAGAGTAGGGGATGCCGTGAAAGAAAATGTGGTTGATGCCAGAAAGGAACAGAAAATCCGCCGCCGGCTTCACTTGCGCGAGCGACGCCTGGAAATGTTCCGTCAACCACGTGAACGATTCGGAAGACGCGAGAGTGTGGCCGGTGAGATGGGCAGCCGAGGCGGCAAATTTCATCATCGGGATGCCGCTTTCGTTGTATCCGGCGAAAATTTCCATTTCGGGAATGTCCGCAGCCGCGTAGGTGTCAATCAGGTTTCCTGGCCCGCCGTGCGCTTGCTCGCGCGTGAAGCTTCCGCGCGAATGCGCCCAGGCTGTCCAACGTCGGACGAATTCAAGATGCAGATCACCCAGCGTCTCGCGGTAATCGCCTTTCACGCGAGCAACGGTGTCCGGGTCGCCTTCGCCGAATACCGCGGGAAGTTGCGTTCGCAAATCATATCCGCGAAGTCTTTTGAAATCGCGGAAGATTTCCGGCTCGCCGTCCGCGTTGTAATACTCGTAAGAATCCTGAAAGAAACAGCGTGGCATCTTCTCGCGATAGTCCGCGAACGCATTGTCGAAACCAGCGAGGTAACGATTGAGCGCCGGGACGCAGAATGGATCGAGAACGTTGCCCGTGCCCCCCGGACCGGCACGCTTGACCTTTTGCACCGGACCATCGAGCGCCATCGCGTAGAGTTTCCAGTTACCGGCCGGTGCAACCCAGTCGAGCTTCCCGTCGTTCACTTTAGCCGTGAGATCAAGCCACTGGCCGCCGGAAAATGCAATCAACGTTTGCAACCGGCCTTTCAACAACGGCGCGTTCAGCGATTCGCCGGCTGAAAGTTCGTAGGGTTGCATGTTGACACGCGAGGAGGCGTCATTGGTGTTCACATGCGGCCCGCCGAATGGCCAGCCGGTGCCGGTCGTTAGATCCGCGCCGAGTCCCAGTCGGTGGGCTTCTTTTATGGTATAGGCGAGCATGTCCATCCACTTGGGTGAGAGAAAATCAATGTAGCGATCCTCGTATCCTTTCGCGCCGTAGATGGGGCAGATTTCGACGCCGCCGAATCCCGCGTCGCGGAACTCCGTCAACTGTCGCGTAAGATTTGTTTCGTCCACGGCGCTGCCAAGCCACCACCAACGCGTCCACGGTTTGGCTTGTTGGGTGATCTGAGGCCAGCGGAATGGATCTGAGCCGGTCCTTTCTTCAGCCGCTCCCGAGTTGCTCGCCAATATCGAGACGGAGAGAAGGAAAGGATACAGGAGTCTGCACTTTCGCATAGCTCGCGTGAAACCAGGTATTGCCCACCTCGCCAAATAGGCGCGGAGGATTCTCGAACGATGTTTGATCGTATCCAGCCGGGATACGCGACACAAGTTCCACCCGCCCAAAAAAAATCAAACAATTAGCAAAAATAGTTGAGATGCCCATCTGGAAGGAGATTAGCTTATGAGAGCAAACTCGGACAAAGATCATCTCCATAGCATTTAGCTGGCGCTCAAAAGTCGTGGAAGATGCAAAGCCGATTTACCGGCGGAGATGGACTCGCCGCCGTGGCGAAATGGATCGGACCTGCTCGCAGGGTCTAACTACCCCGGAGACAGATGATCTCAAGACGCAACTATCGAGGCGCACGAAACCGCGGGCCTTTGGCACTGCGCGAGAATACCACATCCTCGCAGTGCGGTACGATGGGCCACTCACTTCGCAGGCGAAGCTTTGAACCATGAGCCCCAGCAAACTCGCCTTTGTCTATTCTCCCGAAATCGAAACGCTAAACTACCCGCAGGATTGCCCGTTCAAAACCGAGCGCTCCACCCTCACGCGTGCGCGTTTGAAATCGTTCGGCCTGTTGGGTGACGAGAATCGCTTCGAATCTCTGGCCCGACGCGCGACTCTCGCTGAATTAGGGCGATTCCACAGTGCGCAGTATCTGGAGGAACTTCAGCGCGCAGCGGCCGGCGATTTGACCATCGATGGCTTTCAAATGGGTTTCGGCGGACCAGACACTCCCGTGTTCCAAGCAATGTTCGATTACGGCGCGTGGGCTTGCGGAGCGGCACTCGCGGCGGCAGATGTGCTGATTGATGGAAAAGCTGATGTGGCATTCAATCTTCTCGGAGGTTTTCACCATGCCATGGCTGAACGTGCCGCGGGCTTCTGTTTCTTGAATGACGTGGTCTTGGCCTGCATGAGATTGGCGGAGTGCGGCAAGCGTGTTTTGTATCTGGACGTGGATGCGCATCACGGGGACGGTGTTCAAAGCGCTTTCTACGATCGCGACGATGTGATGGCGATCTCGCTGCATGAGAGCGGCAACACACTTTTCCCCTGGGGCGGGTTTGAAAATGAAATCGGCGGCGGCCGCGGCAGGGGCTACAACATTAATGTACCGCTGCCAGCGGAAACCTACGACGAAGCTTATCTGAGGGCGTTCGATCAAGTCGTCATCCCGATGATGGAGGTGTTTCAACCTGAGGCCCTGGTTCTGGAACTCGGCATGGATGTTCTCGCGGGCGATCCGCTGACGCACTTGCGAATGACCAATAATGTCGTTGTCGAGATTGTTGAGCGAGTGATGCGGGTCAATTGTCCGGTGCTCGTTGCGGGCGGCGGTGGTTACCATGTTGAGAACACCGTCCGTGGATGGGCGCTGGCCTGGCGGACTTTTTGCGGCGAGGACGAAGATGCAGATTTTGCGCTGGGCATGGGCGGAGTGATGCTGGCAAGTTCTGAATGGGTCGGTGGCTTGCGAGATCGCGCGCTGGCGGTGGCTCCGGAGCAACGCCATGCCGTTGAGCCGGCCCTGCAAACGACAGTGGATGCCCTGACGAGCATCCTGTTCCCCCTTCACGGACTGGATGCGCCTTCGAGCGCGAGTCGTCAGCCAGTCCGCGCTAACCACAGAATTCGACGAACGCCCTGAACGATTCAACCATGAAAGGACACACCATGAGCACTCCAACCCAAACCGTTTCCACCAGTTCCCTGCTTCAGGAGAACCGCACGTTTCCTCCCAGCAAGGAAGTGATGAAACGCGCCTACATCAACGCCGAGCAATACGAGGCCATGTATGAACGCTCCATCAAGGAGCCGGACAAGTTCTGGCTGGAGCAGGCGGGAGTATTGGACTGGTTCAAGAAGCCGGCGCTCGGGCGGAAATACGTTTGGGACACCGCCGCGAAAAGAATTGAGCACACGTGGTTCGAAGACGGCGAACTCAACGTCACGGTTAATTGTCTGGACCGCCATCTAAAGACGACGACAAGGACCAAACCTGCAATCATCTGGCAGGGCGAACCTGAAAACGACGTGGTAACGCTCACTTACGAGGAGTTGCATCAGCAGGTCTGCAAATTCGCCAACGTCCTGAAATCGCTCGGTGTCAAAAAGGGCGACCGCGTTTCGATTTATCTGCCGATGATTCCGGAATTGCCGATTGCGATGCTCGCGTGCGCGAGAATCGGCGCGATTCACTCTGTTGTATTCGGTGGCTTTAGCGCGGAAGCGCTCGGAGGGCGCATTAACGACGCGGCGTGCCGCGTTCTCATCACCTCGAACGTTTCGCTGCGCAGCGGCAAGAGCATTCCGTTGAAAGGCATCGCCGACGAAGCATTGAAGCATACGCCGAGCATCGAAAAGGTGATCGTGGTCAAGCGCAACGAAGCGCCATGCGCCATGACGTCGAACCGGGACGTGTGGTTTCACGATTTGATGGCGAAGGCGTCGGCAGATTGTCCACCCGCGGTCAATAAAGCTGAGGATCCGCTCTTCATTCTTTACACGTCCGGCTCGACTGGCAAACCGAAGGGCGTCGTCCACACAACCGCAGGTTACCTCCTGCATGTTGCGCTGACGCACAAATACATTTTCGATGTCCATGACGATGACATCTTCTGGTGCACGGCGGACATTGGTTGGGTCACCGGGCATAGTTACATCTGTTACGGTCCGCTGTGCAATGGCGCGACCAGCATCATGTTCGAGGGTGTGCCCACATTCCCTGACGCTGGACGCTTCTGGCAAATCGTCGAGAAGTTCAAGGCAACAGTATTTTACACTGCGCCTACTGCAATCCGTTCGCTCATCCGGCTCGGCGAAGAATGGCCCAACAAATACGATCTGAGCACGCTGCGTGTTCTCGGATCCGTGGGTGAGCCAATCAATCCCGAAGCTTGGATTTGGTATCACAGGGTTATTGGCAAGGAACGTTGTCCCATTGTGGATACTTGGTGGCAGACCGAAACGGGTGCCATCCTGATCAATCCGCTTCCCGGTGCGCACACGCTCAAGCCAGGCAGCGCGAACCGTCCATTCTTCGGCGTTGAACCGGTCGTCATGCGCGACGACGGAAAGCCCGTTGGCGTGAATGAAGGCGGCAAGCTCTGCATCAAGAAGCCATGGCCTGGCATGATGCGCACGACGTGGGGCGACCACAATCGGTTCATCGAAACCTACTTCACAATGTATCCGAACATTTACTTCACCGGAGACGGCTGCCGGCTCGACGAGGACGGCGACTATTGGCTGATGGGCCGCATCGACGATGTCGTCAATGTCTCCGGCCATCGCATCGGCACGGCCGAAGTCGAGAGCGCGCTGGTGAGCCATCCGAAAGTGGCCGAGGCCGCAGTCGCGCCGATGCCGCACGATATCAAAGGGCAGGGCCTCTATGCGTTCGTCACGCTGAAAGACGGCGTGCAGGAGAGCGACGAGCTCAAGAAGGAGTTGAACAATCACGTCCGGAAGGAAATCGGCCCAATCGCGGTGCCGGACAAAATTCAATTCGCCCCCGGTCTGCCAAAGACGCGTTCAGGAAAAATCATGCGCCGCATCCTGCGCAAGATTGCCGAGAACGCTGTTGATCAAATTGGCGATACAACGACGCTGGCGGATCCGCACGTCGTCGAATTGCTGGTCAAGGGCAAACAATGACCCCGGAAAGGGCCGGGAATGAGTTCACGTTTGTGAGCCGTTCCCGGCCGAAGCTCAATTGCGATGAACGCCTTCATTGGACAAACAAAACAGCCGACCGGCGAGGAATTGGCCGCTGCGCTTGGCCCGGTGAAATCTGTTTGGGACCAACTGCTCGCGGGTCTTGCTGAGGAACATGGCGCTGATATTCACGAGTGGAAATCCTACTCCGAGAAGTGGGGCTGGTCGCTGCGCGTGAAACGAAAGGGACGCACCGTTGTCTGGCTAGGACCTTCCAAGGGTGCATTCACGGCCGCGTTCATTCTTGGAGACAAGGCACTGCAGGCAGCACGTGAAACGAAGCTGCCGCAGCGCGTCGTTGCCGCAATTAAATCGGCGAAGAAGTATCCCGAAGGAACAGGCGTGCGGCTGCAGATCAAAAGTCACACCGACATACCGAGTCTCAGAAAGCTCGCAGCCATCAAGCTCGCGCATTGAATCCAAAAGGACGTAATGAATAGAACATGCCTTGCACTTATGGCTCTTTTCCTGGGGCCAGTCTTGGCGCGTGCGTTGCCTACCAATATTACCTGGAAAGCTGAACTGACGGTGAAGGAAACGTACGATGACAATGTTTACATTCTCGATACTCGGGCGGACCCCAGCATCGTTCCGCCGCCGAACTCGATCATCGCCGTTCCCCACAAGGAATCGTTCGTTACCACAGTGACTCCGTACGTTGGCCTCACGTATCGCGCCTGTCCGGCATTTGCTGCGTCGGTTTCCTATGCGCCCGATGCTGTGTGGTATCACTCTGCGCCTTCTGAAGATTATTTCGCGCACCGCGGCGCGGTTAATTTCAACGGGAAGATCCAGAATGCGTCCTACGAATGGCTGAACAACGTGGTGTGGATCGATGGAAATCATCTCGGCGTAACGACACTCCGGCCGGGCGATTGCCGGGCCATTGGCGGAATTCCATTGCGTGACCGGCGGGACCAGGCGGTCTATCGCGATGGGTTCAAACTCGCGCTTCCATTTGGGAAATGGTTCGTCCGTCCCGTCGTGAGCACTTACGTCCATGATTTCCAGATTACGCAGCGCGCGAACCTGCCGCAGAACCGGACGAACTTTGTTTATGACAATTACATTGATCGTTGGGAGGTGAACGGCGGACTGGACGCGGGTTATGAAGGATTCAAAGGAACGAAATTCGTCGTTGGTTACCGATTCGGGCACCAGGAGCAGGGGGAATTGCTCGGTGTGGAAAGCAGATTCTCCAATGATTACCAGCGGTTCCTGGCGGGAGTGGAAGGCTCCCCGTGGAAATGGCTGAAGGTTTCCATTCTCGCCGGACCAGACGTGCGGAACTGGCAACACAACATGCCCGCCGGATTCAATCGCGATGAACTGCTTTGGTATGTCGATGGAACCGTCGCGGTGCTGCCAACGGACGCCGATACCGTGGCGCTCAAGCTGACACGTTTCGAGCAGCCCGCGTTCACGAGCCAGAGCGTGTATGAGGACATCAAATATGATCTGTCATGGCGCCACAAATTCACGGAGAAATTCACTGTCGGTATCGGGTTCATTCTTTACATCGGCGACTGGCAGGCGCCGATGCATCGGGAGGATTGGATTTATACACCGAGCGCGATGGCGAGCTATGCGTTCACCAAACACGTTATCGCCGAGCTAAATTACTTCCACGACTCGGCAGTAAATCAGGTTTCAACGAGCGCTCCGGGGGCCACTTACGCCAATGGCCGTGAGTACACGCGGAATCTTGTCTCGCTTGCGGTGAAGTACACGTTTTGAAGATCGAGCGATGGCTGAAGGAAGTGCAGCATTGGTTCGACGCATCATGAGAATCCCTTGTAACCAGCCAAAGCGACCTGCCGTGGAAGCTGTCAATTCGCCGCCAATAGCGGTGGTACTCTGTGCGGTTCTTGTCATGTGCGGTTGCCGCTCTCCTCCGAATGTTGGTGCGGACTTGCAGGAGCTTGATTCCGTGGTTGTGGTTGTCAAAGGCAATGCGCGATTTCGTACGGATGGTGGACCGTGGAACGAAGTCAAACGTGGAATGCGTTTGAAGCCAGGATGCGAGATTCAAACTGCCAATGACTCGTACGTTGATATAAGACCCGGAAGCCGATATCGGCCCCTTACTCGCGAAGAGTTCCTGCCAATATCTTGGTATCGCGATACCCGGACAAGACGCGATGGAATTCGGTTACTGGATAACACGATAATCCATATTGATAAGGTGAGTGGAACGCATAGGGGGTCTTCGAGCGTGGATAGAGTCCGGTTGACGTTCCGGAGCGGCGAACTGTTTTGCTCAACGCGCACCGCAAAGCCGATGCCCGAGTACGAAGTGAGGTTAACGAATGCGGTTGTCCACGCCACGAACGCTGTCTTTCTTATCACGGCACATGACATAGTCTGGGTGCCACTCGGGACTGTAATTGTTTCGGTGCCCGAGCGCGGAATATCTCGTGAAGTCAACGCTTCGCAGTGCCTCGATTGCACAACAGGTGAATTGGGCTTTTTTGGTAGCAGAATACTTCCCACCTGGTTCTTTCCATTGCGAGAACCCTCACCACCAGCAAAATCGAAAGCAGGCGAACGGCCATTTCAATAGTCAGCAAAGTTCCTCCGCATTTGATTGCGACTGTTAAGGCGCTGAGATGATTGGCGGCGGGTTACGTTCAGCAGAAGCAAGCCATGTTGCTTCTTTGACAAAATATGTGAGGGCCGGCGGGGTGGGCTGATTTAACCTTCTTCAAAGGTTGCCGGCTGCTCGAACGTTGTTTGAACGTCGGCGCCCAAACGCTTTTTCCGAGACGGATGGATTTACAGTTCTTCACTAAAATGAGCACAAGACCAAAAGTCACCCTGGACGCCAACGAAGCTGTCGCGCACGTCGCCTACCGCTTGAACGAAGTCATGGCGATTTATCCCATCACACCTTCCTCGCCGATGGCGGAGTTCTGCGACCAGTGGGCCTCCGAAGGCAAAAGAAATCTGTGGGGCACGATCCCGTCCATCGTTGCGCTCCAAAGCGAAGGCGGCGCGGTCGGCAGTGTGCACGGCGCGCTGCAAACCGGGTCCATGGCGACCACATACACGGCATCGCAAGGGCTGCTGTTGATGATCCCGAACATGTTCAAAATCGCCGGCGAACTTCTGCCAGCGGTCTTTCACGTCACGGCTCGCGCAGTGGCCACGCACGCGCTCTCCATTTTCGGCGACCACAGCGATGTAATGGCGGTCCGTTCCACTGGTTGGGCGATGCTCGCCTCCGCCAGCGTTCAAGAAGCGACGGACTTCGCGCTCATAGCGCAGGCTGCGACGCTGCGTTCACGGATTCCCTTCATCCATTTCTTCGATGGCTTTCGCACGTCACATGAGGTCCAGAAAATTGAAATGCTCACCGACGCCGATCTGCGAGCGCTCGTGGATGACAAGCTGATTGCCGCGCATCGCGCGCGGGCGATGTCACCGGATCATCCGGTGCTCCGCGGCACGGCGCAAAATCCAGACGCTTATTTCCAATGCCGCGAAGCGTGCAATCCTTTCTACGCGGCCTGTCCCAAGGCCGTTCAGGAGGCGATGGAGCAATTTGCCAAGGTGGTGGGGCGTGCGTACCAACTTTACGAATACGTTGGCGCGCGCGACGCCGATCGCGTCATCGTGCTGATGGGTTCCGGCTGCGAAGCCGCGCACGAAACGGTTGATTACCTGTTGAGCAAGGGTGAACGGGTCGGCGTGCTCAAGGTGCGGCTCTATCGGCCATTCGACACGCAGAGATTCGTCGAGGCGCTCCCCGCGAGCGTAAAGTCCATCGCGGTGTTGGATCGTACAAAGGAACCCGGCGCAACTGGCGAACCGCTGTATGAGGATGTCGTCGCCGCCGTGGCCGAAGGATTGATGAACGGATTTGGTCATTTGAAAATCCTTCCGAGAATCGTCGGTGGCCGTTATGGCCTTTCATCCAAGGAGTTCACTCCAGCCATGGTCAATGCCGTGTTCGAGAATCTCGGGGCGAAGCAACCGAAGAATCATTTCACCGTCGGCATAACGGATGACGTTTCGCAAACCAGCCTCCCGGTTGACCACGAGTTCTCGACCGAACCAGACAACGTGATTCGCGCCTTGTTCTACGGGTTGGGCGCGGACGGTACGGTTGGCGCGAACAAGAATTCGATCAAAATAATTGGCGAAGGCACGGACAACTTCGCGCAAGGCTATTTCGTTTATGACTCAAAGAAGTCCGGCAGCATGACGGTTTCGCACCTGCGCTTCGGCCCGGCGCCGATACGTTCGACGTATCTCGTGAGCCGAGCAAACTTCGTCGCCTGCCATCAACCGATGTTCCTTGAGAAATACGACATGGCCAAACCGCTTGTGCAAGGCGGTATTTTCCTGTTGAACACGCCGTATCCTGAGAGCGAAGTCTGGTCGAAGCTGCCGACGCCACTCCAGGAATCACTCATCGCAAAGAAGGCGAAGTTCTATGTCATTGATGCGACCAAGGTCGCGCGCGACAGCGGCATGGGCGGTCGTATCAATACCATCATGCAGGTTTGCTTCTTCGCTCTTTCCGGCGTGTTGCCGCGCGAAAAAGCCATCGAAGCGATTAAATATTCCATCAAGAAGACCTACGGCAAAAAGGGCGAGGAGATCGTGGCGATGAACCTTAAGGCGGTGGACAACACGCTCGAACATCTGCACGAGGTGCCAGTGCCGAACCGGACCAACGGCAGCGGCGGTTTCCTGCCGCATATTGCGCCTGAAGCGCCCCGTTTTGCGCGTGAAGTCCTGGGCCGTCTGGCCGCGGGTGAAGGCGATGACTTGCCCGTCAGCGCATTTCCAGCCGACGGAACGTTTCCGACGGCCACGGCGCAGTACGAGAAGCGCAATCTCGCTTTGGACATTCCGGTTTGGGATGAAAAGGTCTGCATACAATGTCTCAAGTGCGTGGCGATTTGCCCGCACGCGACCATCCGCGCGAAGATTTATGAGCCGGGCGCGCTCGGGGCCGCCCCGGAGAATTTCAAGCGCACCGACGCGCGCTCACCGGAGTTCAAGGGACTGAAGTTCACGCTGCAAGTCTCCGCCGAGGATTGCACCGGCTGCGCCTTGTGCGTGGACATTTGTCCCGCGCGCAACAAGACCGAAGCCAAGCTCAAGGCGATCAATATGCGCCCGCAGGCGCCGCTGCGCGCACAGGAACGCGACAATTGGAAGTTCTTCCTCGATCTGCCCGAAATGGATCGGCGCAAGGTCAAGGTAACGCAGCTCCGGCAGCAGCAACTCTTGCGTCCTTTGTTTGAATTCAGCGGCGCGTGCGCGGGTTGCGGCGAGACGCCTTACATCAAAATGCTTTCGCAGCTTTTCGGTGACCGCGCGCTCATCGCGAACGCGACCGGCTGTTCCTCGATTTACGGCGGCAATTTGCCGACGACACCCTACTGCGTGGACAAGGCTGGGCGTGGTCCGACGTGGTGCAATTCATTGTTTGAAGACAACGCGGAGTTCGGTCTCGGTTTTCGCGTCTCGCTGGACAAGCAAAGGGAATTCGCCACTGAATTACTGGCGAAACTTGCGTCGCAGGTCGGCGACGATCTCGTGAGCGGAATTGTCAATGCCGCCCAAACTGACGAAGCCGCCATTTACGAACAGCGCGAGCGCGTCGCCGCGTTGAAGCAGAAGCTCGCGAAACTTGACGCGCCGGAAGCGAAGGCGCTGTTGCCCATTGCGGACATGCTCGTCAGAAAATGCGTGTGGATTATCGGCGGCGATGGCTGGGCCTACGATATCGGTTACGGCGGACTCGACCACGTGCTCGCCAGCGGACGCGACGTGAACGTGCTGGTGCTGGACACGGAGGTTTATTCGAACACGGGCGGGCAGATGTCGAAGTCCACGCCGCGCGGCGCGGTGGCAAAGTTCGCGGCAGGAGGCAAGCCGATGGGCAAAAAGGATCTCGGCCTCATCGCGATGACCTACGGCAACATTTACGTGGCGAGTGTGGCGCTCGGCGCGAAGGACGAGCAGACGTTGCGGGCGTTCGTGGAAGCGGAATCGTACCGACGGCCCTTCGCTCATCATCGCTTACAGTCATTGCATCGCCCACGGCATCGCGCTCGATTCAGGCGTTGGCGCGCGGCAACAAAAGCTCGCGGTCGAATCAGGCCAATGGCTGCTTTATCGCTATGATCCGCGCCGCGCGCAGGCCGGAGAAAACCCGCTGCAACTGGATTCGCAAGCGGCAAAATCAAAGCTGCAGGATTATCTCCTCTCGGAAAACCGCTTCAAGATGCTTACCAAGAGCAAGCCTGACGAAGCCAAGAAGTTGTTTGCGCAGGCTCAGGTGGATGCGGATCGCCGCTGGAAGTTTTATCAGTTCCTGGCGGGACGCGACACCAAAGGCACGAATGGGCAAACGGCCACGCCGGCAAAACCGGCTTCAACTGTGGACCAACAACCGTAGAGAAAGGAAGCCCTATGGAACTCACGACTCATTACATGGGATTGAGACTGCGCACGCCCCTGGTTGTGGCGGCGTCGCCACTCTCCGAAGAACTCGATAACATCAAAAAGATGGAAGACATGGGCGCGGCAGCGGTGGTGCTCTACTCGCTGTTCGAGGAGCAACTGCGGCATGACCGCTTCGAGCTTCATCATCATCTGGAGCACGGGACGTTCAGTTCGCCGGAATCGCTCACGTACTTTCCCGAGCCGCGGGAATTTCACCTCGGCCCTGAGGAATATCTCAAGCACATCGCGGACGCAAAGAAGGCGGTGCGCATCCCGGTCATCGCCAGCCTGAACGGCTCGTCGGTCGGCGGCTGGACGCAACACGCGAAATTGATCCAACAGGCGGGCGCGGACGCGCTCGAGTTGAACATCTATTATATCCCGACTGATATGGATGTCGCTGGCGCGGACGTCGAGCAGGCATATCTGGATATTTTGAAAGCAGTGAAATCCGAAGTGACAATTCCAGTCGCCGTGAAGCTGAGCCCCTTCTTCAGCAACTTTGCCAACATGGCGAAGCGGCTCGATGATGCGGGCGCAAACGGGCTGGTGCTGTTCAACCGTTTTTACCAGCCGGACATCGATCTCGAATCGCTCGAGGTAAAGCCGAACATCCTGTTGAGCACGCCCATGGCCATGCGCGTGCCGCTGCGATGGATTGCGATTCTTTACGACCGCGTTCGCGCCAGTCTCGCGGCGACGAGCGGGATTCATCGCGCTTCAGACGTTTTGAAAATGCTCATGGCCGGCGCGGACGTGACGATGCTGTGTTCGACACTGATTCGCCATGGCATTCCGCAAATCCGCGCCATCGAGCGTGACCTGATCGCGTGGATGGAGGAGCACGAATACATTTCCGTCCAACAATTACGCGGCAGCCTCAGCCAGAAGAATTCGGACAATCCGAGCGCCTTCGAGCGCGCCCAATACATGCGGGCGCTGTCGAGTTATCCGGTGAAGTCGAATTGAATTCCAAACTACGAAAACCATTCAAATAATATTGTGGATGTGCTGCGCTTTGTTCTTATCTCGTCCAGGCGCTTGGTCTGAAGGCTACGTTATAGAATGGGGAGAAAGGAATGCTTTCACGGGTGAGGCTGTGCCCACGAAGCTGGTTGCGAGCAATGCGATCGTGATAAGTGCTGGCCGGCTTCAGAGTCTTGCCCTGAAAGATGACGGCACGGTGGTGGCGTGGGCTTTGAACGGGCGAAATGAACCCACTTTCGAAAACACGCTCCTGACGAGCGGTGACTCGGCAACAATTCTGACGAATGGCATTGTAAGAATTGATGGAAAGATATTGAAAGATGTCATTTCTATCGCCGCTGCGGATGGATTTACTTTAGCGCTTAAGAGAGACGGGACGGTTGTAGCGTCTGGAGGCAATTATGTTCCCCCGGGTTTGGCCAATATAGCGGCGATTACTGCAGAATTGAGTTACGCTTGGGCGCTCAGGAGCAATGGAACCGTAATTGGGTGGGCAACCCGCTCATCCAATCCTGATTATAGGCAGCTAATCTCGCTAGAAAATCTGTCAAACGTGGTTGCTATTGCAGTCGGGCCGGGCGGGTACGGCAGACGAGGTGTCGCCTTGCGACGCGGCGGGACAGTGGCGACATGGGGAAGCAAGACGGACAACAAGGAATTCACTGAGCCACCTGCAGGCTTGAGCAACGTCATTGCAGTTGCTGCCGGTGCATCACACTCGCTGGCGCTCAAGAGTGATGGCACCGTGATCGGCTGGGGCTGGAACAAAGTCGGAGAGGCTACCGGGATTCCCACCACTAATTCGCCAGATGGACTTGAATTCATTTCCTCTGGGCAGGTTCATATAGATGGACAAGTTCTGAGCAACGTCGTCTCCATCGCGGCAGGCCCAGGCTACAGCATGGCGCTCAAGAAGGACGGCACCGTTGTGACGTGGGGCCGCATGGTCAACGATCAATACGCGGCCACCGTCCCAGAAGGTTTGAGCAACGTGGTCGCCATTGCCGCTGGGCCGGATTACTGTCTGGCTATCACCACCAACTCCGCAGTTGCCGAGCGGTTCCGCAACTCAAACTTCAAGTAACATTTTCTGCTCGCAGCGGGTCTGCTGATTCGGTTCACTGCTGACACATGAAAGTACTGAAGCTCCGTTCTCCCGGTTGGTTGTTGCTGGCATTGTTCCTACTTCAACCGGCTGTTCCGTTTCGCTCACGTGCCGCCACAAACGATCTGCATCCGCTCTGGAAAGTGCAGGGCGCAAGCAACGTCGTTTATCTGCTCGGTTCGGTGCATCTCCTGAAAGAGAGCGATTATCCGCTGGCCGCGCCGATTGAATCCGCCTTCAGCAACGCGCAGGTGGCTGTGTTTGAAACGGACATAGGTGAACTGCAGAGCATGGGCGTGCAGCTCAAAATGTTGAGCAAGGCAACGCTGCCCGAAGGCGAGACTCTCAAGGACCAATTGTCCGCCGGCACTTACGCCAGCCTCTCAAAACACGCGGAGGACGCTGGGTTGCCGCTGGCAATGTTCGCCCAGATGAAGCCCGTGATGGTTGTGGTGATGCTCGAAGTCATGGAACTGCAGAAGCTAGGATTGAATCCGGAACTGGGCCTTGACCAGCATTTTTTCAATAAGGCCCGCGACCGGGGCAATCAGATTGTCCCGCTCGAAACCGTGGATTTCCAGATAGGATTGGTAACCGATTTTTCAAGGGAGGAAGAAGAGTTGCTGGTCAAGAGCACGCTGGAGGAGATCGACGACACGAAGAAGCTTTTTGACGAAATGCACACCGCCTGGAAGACCGGTAACGGGCCACAGCTTGAAAAGCTGTTGAACGATGCGATGCGCGATTCGCCAGGCATTTTCAAACGGCTTGTGACGGATCGCAGCCGGAGTTGGGTGCCGAAAATCGAGGAACTGCTTCGCGGATCGAAGAATGCCATCGTCATCGTCGGTGCGGGACATCTTGTCGGCGCCGAAGGCGTGGTGGAGTTGTTGAAGAAGAACGGCTGGAAGGTGACGCAGTTATAGCGCGGCGCAATTCGGCCTGAACCGAACTCCCTCGCCTCCGCGCAGTGGAGGAGATGGGTGGGGAGAGGAGCTGCTTGTCCAAATGGGCGGCTGAAGCGCTCAGAAGCCCCGCACCCTGCTGCGGTGCCGGGAAAGGAAAGAAGCCGTGCGTTCGGACAGTGTAGCCGGGCTTGTCTGAAATCCGTTTTCAATCTCGACACTCGCATCGTGTTCCGGTTTGCTTTGCCGGATTTTATCCGCGCGCGAACGCATGAACGCTGAACAACTGGCCAAAGCCAAGTCGCTCGGTTTCTCCGACCGGCAGATCGCCCATCTGACCGGCAAGACCGAAGACGACGTCCGCGCCGAGCGCAAGAAGCTCGGCCTCGTGCCGAGCTATCGGCTCGTGGATACCTGCGCCGCCGAGTTCGAGGCCTACACGCCGTATTATTATTCGACCTACGACCGCGGCGATGACGAGGTGCGTCCGGGCGACAAGAAGAAGGTGATGATCCTCGGCGGCGGGCCGAACCGCATCGGCCAGGGCATCGAGTTCGATTACTGCTGCGTCCACGCGGCGTTCGCGCTCAAGGAGGACGGCTTCGAGACGCTCATGGTGAACTCGAACCCGGAAACCGTTTCCACCGATTACGACACGAGCGACAAGCTCTTCTTCGAGCCGCTCACGCTGGAAGACGTGCTGCACATTTACGAGCGGGAGAAATGCTGGGGCGCCATCGCGCAGTTCGGCGGGCAGACGCCGCTGAACCTCGCGCTCGGCCTGCAGAAGAACGGCGTCAACATCATCGGCACCTCGCCGCAGAGCATCGAGATCGCCGAAGACCGCAAGCTCTTCGCCGCGATGCTGCGCAAGCTGAACATTCCGCAGCCGCCCAACGGCATCGCCACCAACGAAGCCGAAGCGCTCGCAGTCGCGCAAGAGGCTCGGCTACCCGATCCTGGTGCGCCCGAGCTTCGTGCTCGGCGGGCGCGCGATGCAGATCGTCTATTCCGACGCCGAGCTGCAGCACTACATGCGCTTCGCGGTCGAGGCCTCGCCCGAACGGCCGGTGCTGGTGGACAAGTTCCTGGAAGACGCCACCGAAGTGGACGTGGATTGCATCGCGGACGTCGGCCACTTCGACGACCCGAACGAGGGCACGATCGTCATCGGCGGCATGCTGGAGCACATCGAATTTGCCGGCGTGCATTCCGGCGACGCCGCGATGGTGCTGCCGCCGCACACGCTTTCGCAGAAGGTCATCGACACCATCCGCGAATACACGCACGCGATGGCGCGCGAGCTGAAGGTCATCGGCCTGATGAACGTGCAGTACGCCGTGAAAGGCGACACGGTTTATGTGCTGGAAGTGAACCCGCGCGCCTCGCGCACGGTGCCGTTCGTCAGCAAGGCCATCGGCGTGCCGCTGGCGAAACTGGCCGCCAAGGTCATGGCCGGCAAGACGCTCAAGGAACTCGGCTTCACCGAGGAAATCTGGCCGAAGTATTGGGCGGTGAAGGAATCCGTGTTTCCCTTCAACCGCTTTCACGGCCAGGACATTCTGCTCTCGCCGGAAATGCGTTCGACCGGCGAAGTCATGGGTCTGGACGCCGACCTCGGCATCGCCTACGCCAAATCGCAGATGGCGGCCGGCGCGCCGCTGCCGTTGAGCGGGCGCGTGTTCATCAGCGTCAGCGACGCGCACAAGAGCGAAGCGGCGGAAGTCGCGCGGGAATTCGCCGATCTGGGTTTTGAACTGGTCGCCACCGGCGGCACGGCGACCATGCTGGAGAAGGCCGGGCTGAAAGTGCAGCGCATTTTCAAGCTGCCGGAAGGCCGGCCCAACGCGATCGACCTGCTGAAGAACCGGGAAATTCAACTCGTCATCAACACGCCCTCCGGCCAGGCCCCGCGCGCGGATGAAGTGAAAATCCGCACCACCGCCGTCTATACCGGCACGCCGATCATGACGACGCTCAGCGGCGCCAAAGCCGCCGCGCTCGGCATCGCCGCGCTCAAGAAAGCCGGTTACGGCGTCAAGACGCTGCAGGAGTATCACTGAACCGACTGACACATTGTCCCTGCTCCATATCCAAAGCATTTCAGAGACAGGATGGAAACCTGTCCCGCCGTTTCAATTGCCACTGCGCCGACAAATCCCGAAGCAGGCACAAGCTCTCGCAACATCCATCTCGTTGCTGTTTCCGGGGCACCGCTCATCGCCAACACCCGAGCCTCTTCGCCGGGCAGAAAAGCAACCTCGACTTCGCTCAATGAACCGGTGATTCCTTGGCCGGTCGCTTTCAACAAAGCTTCCTTGCGCGTCCACAGATTGAAAAATGCCGGCGGCTTTTGTTTGTCCGGAAGTTTTTGAAACAATTCGCTTTCGCGAGGCGAGAAGAAACGCGCAACAAGGTCATCCACGTCTTTCACGGGACGGATTGATTCCACATCCGCTCCGATGGCCCCAACACTCGTGATGGCGAGCAATGCGAGATCTTCTGAATGCGCAAGATTGAAGTGGAGCCCGCGACCCGAACGCGAGGGCGACAGCGCGGGTTTGCCTCGTGAGTTGTAGGTGAATTCGACCTTTTCTGGAGCTATTTGAAGATAGCGGCCCAGCGTGTCACGCATGAAACCCCGCCCCGCGACGAAACGGTTTCGGTGTTTCTCGAATTTAAACCGTGTTGCGCGTTCACGCTCCTCCTCGGAGAGAAGCTCTGCCAGCCCGTTCAGCGCGGGAGGCGCGAGATCAAGAGATGCCGCCCAGACATGAACTTCTTTATCTCTGAGAGGCGGCGGACTGGATGAAACTGGCCACAGAATCTGTGCCGGCATATTCACGTCAGCCGAAATGCGTCCAGATGGCTTTGTATGCCGCCACGAGGCCGGACCAATCCGATGCTGTCGTGCGTAATTGATTCTGCAAATAGCATCTTACATTCAAGTCTTTAATTGAAGCGTCTTCCCAAAGAAGCAGCGGGAGCGCATTCAGCAAACGCTCGCGTGGATAACGGAACTTCATCCGATCGAACACAATCCCAGCTCCGAACGTCCTTAGATTCAAGAGAAAACTTCGGCCTCGTGAAACCTCCGGGCACTTGGGATCGAAACTAAACGCGTAATCACGCGCGGTCGAAAATGTTTGTGCCAACCTGCGGCTTTCCAGCCACAGCCAGACCTGCCGGGTAAGCTCGGAGATTTCCTGATGCATCACTGCGAATTCTCGTTTCGACTTCGACACGCGTTCGGGATGCAATTTGAAATCCACGCCGAGCGCATGATGATGCCGCACGACCGAGAGATTCGCGAGCCCATCCGGTTCGATAAGTCGCTTCAGTCGCTCGTGTCGCTCGATGCAGTTCCAATGATATTGGCCGAGAGCAGTCAACACGGCATCACCCAAGGCGAGTTGCGCCTTGGCCAGATCACGGCCGATAAAATCGTTCTCTTCCTTTGTGAGATCGCCTTTCCGAAGAAGTTCTTTTGCCAGGAGCAGACCGGTGCATCGGTTGAAGAGAAGACGCGTGGCTTCATTTATTGGAATGGCCCGGCTGTTGAGATGGTGTTCGCATCCGGCAAATAACGGTTGTTTCGTGGCGAAAGCAGCCGATCGCACGACGAACGCCATGGGTGCTCCGCTATCGGGTTCTGAATACAGCTGCATTCCTGATCGACTGGGTACGCTCTCGGGTGACGCCTGATATTGTGAAATGACGCGGTGGCCTGATACCAGGTCATAGGTGAACATGCTGACGGACCCGTTGCGGAGGCGCTCAAGAGATTCAATCTTGAATTCGACGTGCAGAGTTTCGGACGAAGGTCGCTCCGCGAGCTTGCGCAGAGTCGGGTCATAAACACGCTGATTCCAAAGCCGGTTGCCTCGCAAGAAGACGTAGAATTCCAAATCATTGTAAGGCGCGTCAGCGTGTTCAGTTTTCAGGACACCGCCCTGGCCACGACCGTATCCCCCTCCAAGCACGAGCGCTTCCAGTTTGTTTGCCGGAATAATCGGCTCGACACCCTCACGCACAATTTCGCAGATGCGCGCGAGTTGTTCTTCAAGAGCGTCACTGCCGTCGAGAGTGAATCGCGCGCTCACGATCTTGCGTTGCCATCTCGATAAAATTTCCATCCTTGGCGAAAGCCGGTGAATTTCGCGCGGCGCTGTTCCCATCGAATGCGGACTGCGTGCGGCCATTCGCGCAGTCGGCCCGCGCGCGCAGTACGTCCAATCCCGCCGCATATCATTCAGCCAGCCGAGCAGCACCGTCCGTGGCCAGTTAATGTCTCTGGGCTTTCCTGTCCACACGGCTGCGAGTGCCCGGGCCTCACCGAAGCTGCGCTTGTAGGCTTGCTTCGGTGTGTAATTGTGCGAGTGCATTACAACTGATTCGGAAACATAGACAACTCGGTAATCCTCCGCCTGGCACCAGCGCGTGTACTCATCGTCCTCCGAATACTGCATCGTTTCGAGGAACCCGCGCTTTGCCCAGATGTCCTTGCGAAGGCCACTGCTGACCATGCTGAAGAAATGATCCCAATGAACGGACTCGCGTTTCGAACCAAAGCAACGCTCGTAATCGTGCGCGTAAACTGCCCGGCAATCATGGCGTGGAATCTGTTTGCCAAACACGGCTGCAGTTTGAGAATCCTGGAGCGCCGAAACGAGCGGGCCCAGCCAGCTTGTTCCTTGCGGCGTGGCGTCGGCATTCAGAAAAATGCCGAATTCACCTCCCGCGAGCCGCATTCCGAGATTCATGACGCGACTGGGATTGTATTGGTCGGGACGAATCTGAACGAAGTAATCCGGCCTCGCCTGCTGAATCAGATTCACCGAGCCATCCGTGGAACCGGAATCAATAACAAGAAGTTCCCAATTCCTGTAATCCTGCGCGCGGATGGCGGGCAGAGTCTCCCGCAATGCCCAGCCTTCGTTGAACGAGCGCACGATAATCGTGACGAGAGGTTCAGCCATGGATTCACAATTCAAACGGATGCCGCCTGCGCCGCGTGAGTGGGAAACGAATTTCGCGCGTTTGCCTGCTCGGCTTCACGGCACATCAGATTAAAAATGTCGGGAATGGCGGTGATGTCTTCCGGAATTTCCGGCTGGTTGGTGCACAGCATGGCGAAACTGTGCTTCGCGTCGGGATGATATCCGTGCATGCCGCGAATGGGTTTGTTTCCCATGTGGCTGGGGACAATCAGCACACCTTCGTTTGCGAGAAAAATCAGCTCGCCGAAATAGCGATCCCCCCCAAAAAGCGCGCAATTGCTTTAGTTCCATGTCGGAGAGAATCCGCCCTTGAGGAATATTTTCCAAAGCAGCCGTGATGTGCGCCCGTGCGTGCTCATTGAAAAACCAAAAACGCGCCATCGTAGAGTCATAAACGACGACATAGTCGCGTCCCATCCGAAGTGGCAATGATTCCATCCTCTTTCTCAAATCGAGCAAGTCATCGCAGTTCGCCATGCCGTGATCACTGAAGACGTAGAGAGGCACCTCTGCATAATGTTGTTCCGCCAGTGTCAAAATCATTTCAATCCAGGTTTCGTACTCGCGGAGTTTGACGGGAATTTCCGGCGCCTGATTCCCGACCGTGTGGAGCAGGCCGTCGAGTCCCGGCCAGTACAGAAATGCGAAATCGATCTTCTCGGCCTGAACGTGACGGATGAGCGCGTCACGATTTGCCACTTCGCTCCTTTCAGGCGCGCTGACGTGATACGGGATTCCGCGGGTTTCGAGGAAATCGAAAATATTCGGCCCTCGGTTCATGCCGCGTGGTTGCAGCGGGCTCTTCTTCTCGGTGAAATCGTAAAGCGAAATGTGCTTGAAAGGGATGTTATACAGATCGAAGTAGCCACGAAACCCAAGCTGCGTCTTTAAAAACCGTGAAAGCCATCTTCGAAAGATGCGACGACCTGTGATTGCTTCGGGCAACCAGCGCAAGGGACGGAGAGATTTGAAAGGCGAATGCACCGGGTCGTAAACGAAATAGCACCAGTTCCGATGTTCATCCGGCCAGCGTCCGCTGAGAATCGAAGGTACGCACGCGGAACTGTATCCAAAAACCGACCGGAGTCGCTTCCGCTCCGGCGCCATCTTCCGCAAAAATGGATAGCGCAGGGCGATTTCCCATCCACAGGCATCAACGAAAATAAACAATGGCAAAACCGGTTTCACGTGGACGCTCTGTTTCCCGCGACGGAAAGCGAGAGTTGCGTCACGGCCAACGACGGTCTTGCAACCGCGATTAGAAACGTCTGGTCATCGGCGAGTGCCGTTCCATTCCGAAACTGTTTCAAATCACTCACGAGTTCCTGCTTCAATTCTTCAGCCATCGGCGGTGCCGAGCCTGTCCGCTGCAACCAATCCATCAATCGCGCTTGACCGTAGCGTTCGCCCGCGCTGTTGATCGCTTCGGTGATCCCATCCGTGTAAATGAGCACGAGTGAGTTCTCAGCTAATTCAACTACCACGTCCGCGAAGGTGCTATCAGGTAAAATGCCCAACGGCATGCCATCAGGCGAATAGGTCTTGATTCCTTCGCGCCCTTCGGGCTTAAGCAATAAAGGGCAATGTCCAGCGCACGCGATGGTCATTTTCCTTTGCGCCAGTTCGACGCCCGGCAGTTCTGGCAAATGATCCAGCAGGAAGGCGCGTTGAATGGCTCCGGCAATTTCAGATTCGAGTGTTACAAGACCGTTTCGGGCCGGTGCCTTGGGTGTTGTGACTTCGCTACGGGACAAAATATCTGTATTCGGCATCGTCCTCATGGTTCCTGGACTTTCTGAGGAAGAAGACGCAGCCTGAATTCTTGTCTTCCGCAGAACCAATACGTTTTCGCCGGCAGATCGAAAGTAAGCGGCGCTGTTCATCAACGATTGAATCAAAAACAATCCGCGGCCGCTTTCATTACTCGCGCACGGTAATTCAACGTGATCGGGCCAATCAAAGCCACCCGTATGATCCGTAACCCGCAATTCGACTCGAGAGCTTTCGCAGATTGCTTCGACAAAGACTGGTTTGTCCTTCGCAGTCGGGGGCGCATGTTGGATGGCGTTATTGCATGCCTCAACCAATGCCAGTTCGCAGGCCATCAATGATTCATCGTCACATCCTTGCAGCGACAGGAATTGCCGGACTGCGAATGCCGCGTGCCGCACCTGTTGAAGATCACTCGCAAGTGAAAGCCTGAGGTCTCGCGTTTCGGATGGTTCCGGAAAGCCCATCATGGAATCAACGCTTAATGATCTCAAAGACACGATGCAAACGGGTCAGCTCCAAAATCTGTTCCACGGCCGGACGCGGATTCAACAGCCGGAGGGTGCCGTTGCGGTCGCAGGCCGTTTTATGCAGCGCTATCAGGGCGCCAAGGCCGCAACTGTCCACGAACGTGGTCTCAGAGAGATCGATTTCTATGTGGCGCTCGCCGTTTGCCAGCGCACCGCGGACCTGATCGCGAAAGTTGTTCGCGTTGCTTGCATTGAGTTCTACGAGCTCTGATATCTTCAAAGTGTCGCCAAATAGTTGCGCTTTCATTTGTTGGAATGCTGGTGGGATGTCGATTTATTGCGCCGTGATCGGCTGCGCCGACTTGGCTCTCTGGGTTTCGCTGTTGAATGCTCAAGCCGCGCCCGTAATCGTCGTGTGAGATACTGAACTTCGCGCGCGCCGAAATCGCCTTTCAGAATCACGTCTGCCCAGCGCTCCTGCGGCACCACGAATCGTGCGTGCATCGGTTCCACGCAACTTGTGAATTGCTCTCGCACTGATTGAGCAGTGCGGCCGCGTGAGTGGCAATCACGAGTCAGGCGACGCTTCAAGCGCGTCCGCGGATCGCATCGAATAAAAATGCTCATTGCGAACCGTCGGCGCAACGACCGTCGGAGCAGCAACCATAAACCATCCACCAGCGCAACGGGCTTTGGCCGAAGGTGCGCGATGCGATTCATGCGACAATGTGTTTTAAAGTCGTAGCGGGGCAGGGGAGTGGGGCGGCCATTGGAAACGTCATCCAACGCGCGCTCCGCGCAGTCCCAGTCGATTGAGCGAGGGTGATCGTAGTTGAGACGCGAACGGCGAGTAAGTGGGACAGAGGAACGATCTCGATAGAAATCATCGAGCACAATGCGCGCTGCGTTTCTCCCGAGCGCGGCCTGGAGTTGCTTCGCAAGAAGACTTTTTCCAGAACCGCTTCCGCCAACGATGGCCACCAACAAAGTTGATCGCTGGCGTTTCATGTGGCAGGTGCGACGACGTTTTCATTGACGACCCTTGCGAACAACGACTCAAGCCCGGAAATGTAATTGTCAAAATCGAATTTCTCCAGCGCCAGGTGCCGACCATGTTCACCAAGTTTTCGGGCAAGTGCTTTGTCTCGCAGCAATTGTTCAATCCTCGCGGCGAATCGGGCTCGATCCATCCAGGGAACGAGAAAGCCGTTTTCTCCGTCGATCAGCCATTCGGAAATGCCTCCTGCGTCAAAAGCGACGACCGGCAGCCCATGTCTCATGGCTTCGATGCCAACCGCGCCGAACGGCTCGGGCCAGATGGAACTGACCACCGCCACGCTTGCTTCGGAGTAGAACTCCTGCACGTTTTCTTGAGAAACGTACCCTTCGAAGCGAACTCGTTTGCTCAATCCGAGTCTTTGGCTCAACGATTCGCAATGACTCCGATGGTTGCCATCGCCAAGAATGACGCATTCAAATGGCGTCTGCACACTCGCGAGTGCTTCGATTAACACGTCCACGCCCTTGCCGCGGATAATTTGGCCGGCGTAGATGATACGGTTCCGCTCATCGAAAGAGCTGTTTGGTTTGAGATCGAGTTCCGGTGGAACCGGCCCGTGAACTTCGATTCGGTGCGGGTCAAAGCCGTTGCGGAGAAGCTCGCGCTTCATATAGCCCGTCGCAACAATCATGCAGGCGAACTTCTGGTTCAATTGGACTTCCTCTTGTTTCGCGCGATAGCTTACCCAGCTCACGGGCGAACGGCCATTTCGGCTTCGGGCCAGAACCGCGCCACATGGAAAGACACAATGAAATCCTGCGGCCCGCGTGCAAATTCGCCGGCTGAACGGAAAATATTTGTAACCTCGCATGCAATAGAGATCGTGGTCATGCACCATGCGGACAACTGGAACGCTCGATTGCCTCAATTCTCGAATGACAGCGAGATCGGTCATTTTGTGGAGATAGACCATGTCCGGCCGAAAACTTCGCAGCGCGCCTTCGGTTGCACTGGCGCTGTTTCCGTGGGTGAGTGGAAAACGATCGGCAAAAACCTCACGCCAGGCGTCTTCATTCATGCCGGTTCCCGGTCCATGAACTATTGCCAGATCGTGGCCGCGCGCTTTTAGTTCAGCAGCTGTCGCGTACGCGTTGACTTCCGCGCCTGCCATCGCGCCGAAGCGATCGTGAATGAAAAGCAGCCGCATACCAGCCGCCATCTTGAGAGCGTGCGTGGAAACGCACAATTGGGGTTTGCTACTACTATTGCTGCTTCGATGGAACCATTATCCTCTGGAGCTTCTGCGGACAAATTCCTCGTGCAGTCGGGCATAAACGCCATCTTGCGCCAGCAGCGTTGCGTGCGTGCCGCGCTCCACGATCCGGCCCTGCTCCATCACCAGAACCAGATTCGCCTTGCGAATCGTGCTCAGGCGATGGGCGACGACAAACGCGGTTCGGCCGCGCAGCAGCACCTCCAACGCGCGCTGGAGCCGAGCTTCGGTGACGCTGTCAATCGCGCTCGTGGCTTCGTCGAGCACAACGATGCGTGGATCGGCCAGCAGTGCCCGCGCGAAACAAATAAGCTGGCGTTGACCAAGCGAAAGCGCGGCGCTTTTTTCGCCCACCTGCGTTTCCAACCCGCGCGGCAACGCTTCCAGCAAATCCAGGCAATCCAGTGCGCACAAAGTCGCGCGCACGTCAGCTTCAGTCGCGTCTGGCCGCGCGAAGCGGATGTTGTCGATGACCGATCCGGCGAACAGGAAATTGTTCTGCTGCACGCTGCCCATCTGCGAGTGCAGCGAATCGCTGGTGACGTTCGCGAGGTCCTGATCATCCACCAGCACGCGTCCGCGCGTTGGCAGATAAAGTTTTTGGAGCAGACCCACGATGGTGGTTTTGCCGCTGCCGGTGTGGCCGACCAGAGCAACGGTTTGTCCTGGCTCGGCGACAAATGAAATATCTTCGAGCACCGGCCGTCCGCGCTCGTATTCGAAATGCACCTCCTGAAATTCAACGCGGCCCCGAATCGGCGGCAGTGCCGTCGCGTTTGGCGGGTCCTCCCATTCGGGTTCGGGCGTCCATCAGCCGGAAGAACCGCTCGGCGCCAGCCATTGCCGCAAGCGCCTGGTTGTATTGGTTGCCGATGACCTGAATCGGATCGAAGAAGAAGTTCGCCAGGAAGAAGAACATCACCAGGTCGCCGACTTCCATGTGCAGCCAGCCGTGCCAGCGCAGCGCGCCGTAGCCGCTGAGCAGCGCCATGGCCCCAAGAAACAACTGGCTCTTCATCTGCAGCAGCGGAATGAACACGGCTGAGGCGCGCGCGACGCCTACGTTGTTTTCGCCATGGAGATTCACCAGTTTGCGGAAAAAGCCGGCGTTGATTTCCTGCCGCACGAAAGCCTGGGTCACGCGGATGCCGCCGACGGATTCGGCAAGCGTGGAAGTCAGCCGGCTCCAGGTCTCCTGCACCTTGCGCAACCGGTGGCTGGCTTCGCGCCGGTAGTTGTCATTGACCACCCAGATGACCGGCACGAGCATGAGCATTAGTGAAAACAGCTTCCAGTTGTAAAACGCCATCAGCGCGGCTGCGACGGTCATTTGCACCGCCTGAATCGTGACGACGAATGCCACGTCCTGCACGGCCACGCGCACGCTGTCGATGTCGGAAGTCATACGGCTGATGATGCGGCCGAATTTGGTTTTGTTGAAGAACGACATCGGCAGGGTCATCAGCTTGCGGAAGAATTCCGCGCGCATGTCGTGCGCGACAGCCTCGCCCAGCTCCAGCGCGAATCGCTGCCGGAAATGCAGGGTGATAACCATCAGCAAAACGAGCGCAAGGTAAATGCCAGCGTGCAGATAGATCCCGGGCAGATTTCGGCCCGCGATCGGGCCGTTGATGGTTTTGCCGATCATCCACGCCAAGGCGGGCAGTTGCAGTCCGCGGGCGAATGTGAGGATGAAGAGCCAATTGCGTCGTGCAGCATAAGGATGTGTGTAGGTGAAAATGCGGCGAATTAACCTTGCACTTAACGGTGCGCGATCCGCCTCCCGCTCCTCCATCGGATGATAATACGTGATGGCCTCGCGCGCGCTATCGAGCGCGGCTGCCGGATTCGCCTCCCTTGAAACCGTCGGTTTGGAAGAAGCGCTCGCACTCATGCCGATTTCGGGGTTGCGAGATCCATCAGTTGCAGCAGCGCGGTTTCGTGATACACGCCGGGGCAATGCACCAGCTCGTCGTGCGTGCCCGTCTGCGCGAGCCGCCCGTTTTCGAGGACCAGAATTACGTCTGCCCGGCGCAGCAGGCTGAGACGGTTTGCAGCAACAAAGGTGGTCCGCTCCGACATCGCATGGCGAAGTGCCGAAATGATTTCATGCTCGGTCTTCGGGTCCACCGACGCTGTCGGATCGTCGAGAATGAGAACAGGCGGCTCGAGCAACAGCGCGCGCGCGAGCGCCAGCCGCTGGCGTTGGCCGCCCGAAAGGTCCACACCGGATTCGCCCAGCACGGTATTGTAACCGTTCGGCAGCGCGGAAATGAAATCGTGCGCGGAAGCCACCCGCGCCGCCTGCTCGATTTGCTCCTGCGTTGCGTGCGGGTTGCCGAAGGCGATGTTCGCCGCGACCGTGTTCGAGAACAGAAAACTTTCCTGATAGACGATGCCGATCTGGCGCCGATACGCGTCCAGGTCGAGGTCTCGCAAGTCGCGTCCATCCGCCAGAATCCGGCCTTGCTTTGGATCGTAGAAGCGCGGAATTAATCCCAGCAAGGTGCTCTTACCCGCGCCGGTCGTTCCAAAAATGCCGATAATCTTTCCCGGCGCGGCATCAAACGAAATGTTGCACAACGCCGCTCTTTCCGCGGAATAGCCGAAAGTTACGTGATCAAACGTGATTCGGCCTTCTATTTTTGCTGGCATCAGAACGTTCTGCTTGTTCTGCACTTCAATCGGAGTATCGAGCACCTCGAAGACGCGCCGCGCCGCGGTGAAACTTTGCTGAACGGAGTTGGCGATTGTGGTGATGTTCGCGACCTGGCCATTGAATTGTTGGAGCAACCCGGCGAAGACGACCAGCCCTGTGCCGAGCGCAATTTGATTGTGCACGTACAGCCAGCCTCCATAGGCAAACAAAATGACGAGGCTCAATTGCGAAAGCAATTGAGTCACGGGTGTAAAAATTGAGAGATTGATGAAGATCCGCTTCTGCTGGCTGGAGACCGCCACATTCGCAGCTTCAAATCGTCGCATCTGATGCACTTCGGCGGCGAAGCCTTTCACCGTTTGCATGCCGCGGACTGTTTCCGTGAAAAGCTCCACCAACGCGTCGTACAGTTCGCGATTGCGCAAGTAACCGGGTCGAAGCCGCACCGAGAAGTAATGTGTTACCCACCACAGGCCAATCGTCACCGAAAGACACGCGAGCGTAAGAAGCGGGTGGATGCGCCACATGAAAATAAAATACGCAACGAGCGTGAGCAGCATGTTCATTCCCTGCAATACCACCCCGTCCACGAACAATCGCGTGTTCTGCACGTCGCCGGTGACCCGATTGAATATCGAACTGGAACCGTGGACCTCGAAGAAACGGAAGCTCAAGGTCTGCAGCTTGGCATAAATACGGTCGCGCAGATCGGGCACAATTTTTCCCTGCGTCAACCGCGCGGTGACCATGTTGTAGTGGTAGGTGAGCACCGCGCGCACCACGGCTTGGGCGATGATGGCGAGTGAAAGGGCTGTGATGATGTGCAGCGGATCCCACGACACAGGCGGGATCCAGCCGAACGGATAGATCGGCGCGCGTTGACCTGGATCGAGCGCATGACGAATTACGTCAACGACAGTACCCAGCAATTGCAGGCCAAGCAAAGCGAGTAATAGGAGCGTCAGGCTCATGGCCAGCGATAGCAAACAGTCGCCGCGGAACTGCCACGCAAGCGAAAGCAAACGGCGCACTAGTTCGCCATTGGAGTAACGGCGTTCGTGCGGATTGCTTGTCGTGGGATCACGCATATACAACGAGGTAGGATACCGGGCGGATTTTCCCCGAATCCAGAGCAATCTGGCGGGCGAGGCAAGCCTGGGCGGCGTACGATGCAGTAATCAAAGTCGTGAAATCCCAGCGCGATTAATGCGGTGTATTTTGCGAACAACTTCAAACCAATCGAATTTGCCATCGCGCGATAACCCACGGCGTTCAAATGAAACCAATCGTTTGCGTACGGGATGGTATTCTACCTTGAATTTGGTCGGTTCGGCTGGATTGCGCACAACGGCGTCAAAATCAATTATGCAGGGCCCAGTCCGTGTTGGATGGACTTTCGTGCCAGGTGCCGATTGACATGCTAGACCGTGCTCTGGCAGCATCGCGCAGTGCTTGGTGATTTCGCGAAAGCCAATTCGTTTGAAGCCCGCAGCCCAACGACGGACGGGTCACAAGACCCAGGTTTCTGTCCACCTAATAACAAGTCGAATTCTATGAAAAGGATACTCACACGAGGATTGCTCTTGCTCATCGGTTTGCTCTTCTGCAACACAAGCGCGTTTTCGGAAGACACGAATTTCTGGATCTTCCTGTGTTTCGGGCAGTCGAACATGGAGGGCTTTCCGGGAGTTCAAGACCAGGACAAGACGAACGTTGATGAACGTTTTCAGATGCTCGCCGCGGTTGATTTTCCAGGCATGAGTAGAAAGAAAGGCGAGTGGTATTCCGCGATGCCTCCATTGTGCCGGCCTTCCACCGGTCTGTGCCCGTCCGATTATTTCGGCAGAACGTTGGTCGCAAATCTTCCGAAGAACATCAGAGTCGGCGTGGTGAATATCTCCGTGGCTGGCTGCAAAATTGAGTTGTTCGAAAAAGATACGTTTCAGAGTTACGCGACAAACGCGGCGTCGTGGATGAAAAATATTATCAAGACCTACGATGGAAATCCCTATGAGTATCTTGTCGGAATGGGGAAATTGGCGCAGAAGGATGGAGTGATTAAAGGAATTCTGTTGCATCAGGGAGAATCAAACAACGGTGACAGGCAGTGGCCCAACAAGGTCAAAGGCATTTACGACAACCTGATCAAAGACCTGAATCTCAAGGTTGCGGAAGTTCCTCTGCTCGCGGGCGGACTCGTGCCCGCCGATCAACATGGCGCTTGCGCGGGCATGAATAAGATCATTGATGAGTTGCCGAAGACAATTCCGACGGCGTACGCCATTTCCTCGACCGGCTGCGAGGGGCGTCCGGACCATTTGCATTTCACTCCGGCAGGTTACCGGGAATTAGGAAAGCGATATGGAGAGAAGATGCTCGAAGTGCTGGGTTACAAGGTCACCGATGCTAAATGAGGTGGAACGACGCACGACAAATCGCGGCCCAAATCATTATCTGATTTGTGGCGCAGCACCCGTTGCCAACTCCGAGCTGACCGTTGAAAGCTCGGGAGTCATGTGGTGAAACGGTGAACGTGAACAGGTGCGTAGCGGAGTCGAATTGCAGATCGTCGTACTTGCCTGTCAGCGCCTGGATGCGCGGACTTGAAGTGGCATAGCCGCACAAGGGAATGTTCGTTTCTCCCATGGCGAAATCAACTGAGGCGCGCAAATCGCCGTGGTCGTTGCAGGATCACGGGCAGAGATTCAACCCTGAAGTCTCCCTTCAACAAGTTTTAGAATAAACGATGAAAACGAAAGTCAGTCTCCTGATGCTGCTCGCAGTGGCGCTCACGTTCCCCATCATCTTAATGGTGGCCTGCCGATCAAACGTGACTTCCACTGCCCACGCCGGTGCGGGACGAAGGCCGCAAGGCCCCTGTGACATTTACGCCGCTGGCGGCACTCCTTGTGTGGCTGCGCACAGCACCACCCGCGCGCTATCCGCCTCCTACAATGGCCCGCTCTATCAGGTCGTGCGCCAATCGGACCACAAGACCTTGGACATTGGCATTGTTCAACCCTCCGCATCGGATCCGGGCGGATACGCCGACGCGGCAGCGCAGGACGCTTTCTGCGTAAACACGATTTGTTTCATCGGCCGCATCTATGATCAGTCCGGCAAAGGCAACCACCTCTATCAGGCGTCCCCGGGAACATTCAAGGGACCGGCAAAGGGTGGATTCAACACGCTGCCAATCGCGGACATGGCGCCGATTACGATCAGCGGCCACAAGGCTTATGGCGTCTATATCATTCCGGGCATGGGATTCCGCAACAACAACGCCACCGGTATCGCGATCAATGATGAGCCGGAGGGCATCTACTACGTGATAGACGGCACGCATTACGACAGCGGCTGTTGTTTTGACTACGGGAACTCTTCGGCAAATGGTCGTGCCGTGGGCACCGGTACGATGGAAACAGTTTACTTCGGCACCGCCACAGCGTGGGGGAGCGGTGACGGCCCGGGCCCGTGGATTATGTCCGACATGGAGGCCGGACTGTTTTCGGGATACAACGCGAAAAAGAACGCCGGTTCTCCGACCATTGATTCGTGGCGCTTCGTGACTGCTGTCGTTGACGGTGGCGGCGGCAACAAGTGGGATCTCCGCGGCGGCAACGCGCAGAGTGGCGGTCTGACCACTTTCTACAGCGGAGTTCGACCCGGCTCGAGTAACAACGCGGCCTATTTCCCGATGCACAAGAAAGGCGGCATCCTCCTGGGCAACGGCGGCGACAACGGCAATGGTTCGGCCGGAACATTCTATGAAGGTGTGATGACGACAGGATATCCGACCGAAGCCACCACGGATGCGGTGCAGACCAACATCGTGGCCGCCAGGTATGATGTGCAGCGAGTTGGCCTATCGCCGCGGGTCACGACATTCACGCCTGGTTCTTCGCAGGAAGCAACCGTGACATTCAGGAACACTACTGGAGAGCCGGCGACGGGAGTCAAGTTGAGCATTGCCGTGCCAGCGGGTTGGACCTCTCTAGTCTCGGGTGCCGCCGAAAAGTTGAAGACATTCATAGACCCTGTCGCGCCGGGTGCGAGTGTGAACGCAACGTTCAAGATCACCTCATCAGCGTCGCCCGGCGCGGGCTTCTTGATCGGTAAAGCCGAATGGACAGACTCGGTTGCCAGCGGAGCGCAATCCGACACATCGTTGCAGAGGGCGCGGAATGCGTTCCCGATCAAGATCAACGAGGTCTGTTTCAGCACCAGCACCAACGCGACAGACCAGTTCATCGAGCTTTACAATGCCTCGGACAAAGAGATTGACATCTCCGATTGGAGCTTGGTCAACACCCTGAGCCAATGGGCGCCCGTGAAACTGGCTACATTCCCGACCGGGACGAAGCTCGCCGCTCGTGGTTTCTACCTGCTCGGCCTGTCCAGTTCGGGGTTGGCAGCGCCCTCGAGTCCAGGCGCGACCTCCATCAATGTACGGAGCACCACTGGATTCGAAGTTGGCCAGAGAATTGATGTTGATGGCGAGACTCGGACGATCGCGAGCATCGGCACGTCTGCTGCCGCCATGACGACGCTCTTCATTCCGGTGTCGACGGGACCGTGGCTCACAATTCCAGCCGGCTCGACGAATATCCCTGTGACAAGCGCGACCGGCTTCGAGGTCGGCCAGAAGATCGGCATTGACGTTGGCGGCAATTACGAACTGGCGACCGTCACTGCCATCGGCAAGGCGGCAACGCAAACAACTTTGTTCGAGGCGACCGCCTTAGGCGCGGCCAACATCAAAGTCGTTGCCAACGCAGACATGACAGTCGGCGATACATTGATCGTGGACACCGGCGCACGCAAGGAACTCGTCGCGGTCAAGAGCATCATCAATTCCGTCGCGGCTCCGATCGCTCGTGGCGGCTTTGGCGGAAGAGGAGGAGGAGCAGGGAGAGCAGGGGAACTCGAACTGGCCGCCCCGCTCAAGTTCGATCACATGTCGGGCATTGACGTGTCCGATGCGGGAACGGGAATCAGCTTCTCGCCGGCCACGCGCTTTCCGCACTTGAGCGGCGATGCGGTGCAGGCGCTGGGCAGTGGCATAACACTGGATAAACCGCTCAGCAAAGGTCACGAATACGGCGCGGCTGTGGTCAACTCCTTGGCCTCGTCAGTCGGTTACCAAGGACCGCCGTCGCCCAATCAGTGGTTCGGGAACCCGCTCTCCACCAGTGCCGGATCAATCGCGCTGATGGACGTGACCGGCAAAGTAGTCGTTGACGCCATGGTCTTCGGATCCCGGCAGAGTAGCTCGAGCGCGAACGGGACAATCGCCAGTCCCGAGCTCGCCACCTTCGAGGGTGACCAAACCCAGGGCGGCTGCATTGTTGTGGCGCCCGGCTCCGGCAGAGGTGGCTTGGGCAGGCGAGGCGGTCCGGCCGCCAGCGTGCCCAACAGGAGTATGGGGCTATCCTCGAATGGCGCCGACACCGATAATAACTGCATCGATTTCCAATTGCAGACCCCTACGCCTGGTGCGGCAAATCAGACTGCTCAGTGAGCATGGTTGGACGGCCGATCCAAGATTGATTCGGAAGGAACGCAAAGCGTCTTGACCTGAACGAGCCTGCAGGACTAAAACTCCATCGACAGGTGCAACTTGCGCCGATGTGAAATTCAGCCGGATGGTTCGATCACGGTTTTACAATTGAAGGCCGAGCATGCCGATACTTCGGCGCGACATCCGAAAGAACATCAAACCAACTCATACAAAATGAAATTGCGATTGGTCTTGCTTGCTGGATTGCTTGTCTCAACTGCGAACACCTTCTCGCAGGATACGAACTTCTGGATCTTCCTCTGCTTTGGACAGTCGAACATGGAGAGCGGCGGACGAATGAACGACGCGGACCGGACCGTTGACAAACGCTTTCAGGTTCTCGCGGATTTTGACAATCCGAGCCGCGGCTGGAAAAAGGGCAAATGGTATGATGCCGTCCCGCCGTTGACCGCGCGAGGCAGGGGCATATCCATAGTGGATTATTTCGGCAGAACGATGGTATCCAACCTGCCGCCGAAAATCCGCATCGGTGTTGTGAAGTGCTCGGTGTCCGGTACCAAGATTGAATTGTGGGACAAGGACAGTTTCAGGAATTATCTCACGAATCTTCCCGCCGCAGATTCCTGGAAAATTCCTGCCGCCAATGTTTACGACGGTAACCCTTACCAGTATCTCGTTGACCTCGCGAAAATCGCCCAGAAGGACGGAGTGATCAAAGGAATTCTCATTCATCAGGGCGAATCAAATGTGGACGATCAGGACTGGCCCAGGAAGGTCAAGAAAGTCTATGGAGATCTGATGAAGGATTTGAATCTAAAGCCCGAAGACGTGACACTGCTCGCCGGCGAAGTGGTTAACGCCGACCACCAGGGCCAGAAAGCAGCCTTCAATGAAATTCTGAAGAAGCTTCCCGAAACGCTTCCGAACTCCTATGTCGTTTCATCGGCGGGCCTGCCGTGCAATCCAGATCATCTGCATTTCACTGCTGAAGGTCAACGGGAGTTCGGAAAACGGTATGCAGAAAAGTTGCTTTCCGTCCTCGGATACCAGGTGAAACAGTCTGACACACAGCCGGCCAAATAGCGTGCGTAGGCTGTTTCGGAAGGACGAACTCCGCAGCCGCCGCGAACGTGGGCTCGTTAACTCGTAATTCGATCCAGGATGTTGTGCATGAAATCGCCTTTGGAGAAATATGCAGTGAAGATTGCCGCGGTCGCTGGATGCGCGGCATGCGTTCTCTTGTCTTTCGTCTGCCACCCGGCCGTGGCTTCGGACTGGCGTCTCCCGGACGGCACGGAATTTACTGACTGGGAGCAGCCCTTGCGTTTCTCGAAGACGTATTATGTTGATGGCAGTTCGATGGGCAGCAGCGACAGCGGCCCCGGCACCAGCGAGCGCCCCTTTCGCACCATCAGCAGGGCCGCCGAGGTTCTCCAGCCTGGCGAGCGCGTTGTGATTGCCTCCGGCATTTACCGCGAGTGCGTTCGCCCGGCGCGCGGCGGCACGGGTCCGGACAAGATGATCAGTTACGAAGCCGCTCCGGGAGCGAAAGTCATCGTGAGAGGCTCCGAGCCGCTCGACGATGGTTGGCTGCCCAGTTCCGCTTCCATGCGCGCCCGAGGTGGCGGCGACCAAACGAACGCGTGGCAGTGGCAGCACGAACTTACCGGCACGATGTTCCCCAACGCCTACAATCCCTTCGCCCTTGCCAGTGTTCCGGGCGATTGGTCCTGGCTGGACACCAAGAGAGTCGATATGGGCCCGTATTTTCGCCGACGCGGATTGGTATTCGTCAACGGCAAACCGCTGGAGCCGGTGGAACAGGCTCGCGAACTGGGCAGTACACCATTGCGTTCTCCGATTCCCATGCCGCCAGTCACAAACCAACCCGCAAGCCGGAATGGACTGCCCGTTCGCGTGCGCGGCGGTGCAATCATGCAGGAAATCGGCGGCTCGCCGGATGCCAGGTTCTGGGTGGAGAACGCCGGAAACGCCATTCACATTCGCGTGCCCACAAACACCACCTCGAGGCCGCTGATCGAAATCACGACCCGTGAGCAGGTCCTCGTTCCTCTGCAAAGTGGTCTTGGCTACATCCGCGTGAAGGGAATCACGTTCCAGCACGCGGGTAACGGCTACCCGCCGCCGCAACGCGGCCTGGTTTCCACCGCCGGCGGCAATCACTGGATCATCGAGGGCAACACCATCGAATGGGCTAACGGTGTCGGCCTCGATATCGGCAACGGCAACTGGAGTGGCGGATCCGTGCCACAAGCCGGCTCAAGTCACATCATTCGCGGGAACACGATTCGCTACTGCGGCGTCTGCGGCATCTGCGGCATGGGAACCCGGGATGTCCTGATCGAGAACAATCTCATCGAGTGGTGCGGTTGGGCGGATGCCGAGCGCGCCTGGGAAGCCGCCGCAGCCAAATTCCACGGCGCTCGCAACATGCTATTTCGCCGCAACGTCATTCGTCACATTCGCCACGCGAACGCCGTCTGGCTCGATAGCAATAACTCCAATTGTCGCATCACCGGCAATGTCCTCGCCGACGTGCTGACTGTGAGCGCCGCCGTCCACATGGAAATGAACCGCGCTGCAAACCAGATTGACAACAATGTGATTTGGGATGTTCGCAACGCCGAGCCCGGCACGCCCGGTCAGCGCGGCGCGGCCGGGTCAGGCATTTTCATTCATGCCTCGGATCGCGTGCTCATCGCACAGAACCTGTTCGGCCGCTGCGATAATGCCGGCGTTTTTCCGGTGCTGCGCGAAGAACGGATGGGCAGTGGCACCTGCGAGGAGAATTGTATTCACAACAACATCTTCGCCAATTGCGGGAAGGGAGCCATTGCGTTCATCAACACGAATAACTGCTCCGGCGGAAACGTCTTTGTGTCCATGCCCGAGTATTGCTTCGGGTATTTCACCTCCAACTCACAACAGTGGCTCGACCTTTCCGGATGGCGCGAATCCCACGGCTGGGACACGAACAGCGTCATGGCGTCCATGACATTGGACTTCAACCCCGACCAGTTGGAACTCACCATGACCAGTCAGAGACCGCTTTCGAGTGTGAATGTCTTCAATCGTATCGACTGCGATCTATTCGGGAACACCACCGGAGAGACTCGGATCCCGGGTCCCTTCCCCGACATTGGCACTAATCCCGTTCGACACGCCGATCCGCGCTCGGTACCGCGACAGGCAACGAGCTTGATAAAGTGATGTTCCGAATTCTGATTAGCCTTCCTAGGCCGCGCGAGAGCGCCATGATCAATGGTCCGTTGGACATTATTGCCGACAGGAAACAAACCTGTTAAAACAAGAACGAACCACCACAATCCCATAAACCAAAGATGAACAGGCAACTGATATTCAAGCTCCTTGTATGCGCGATTCTGTGCGCAGCCAACCCCTTCGTTCTGCGCGCCCAAAACGCGCCCGGTGCCGCAGCGCCCGCCACTCGACAAGGCGGATTCGGTGCGTTTGGCCGCGGCCCGACCGCGCCTCCAGGGCCTCCCGCGCCCGTGCCGCCCGAAGTCGCCATGGCTCGGCCCGCGCAGGCGGAAGTGGACAAGATAAACGCGGACCTCAGGACTTTCATCGAAAGCTCCAGTGACAAGGAACTGCTGAAAAAATATGAATCGCTCCTCACGGTTCAGGTTCCTCGTGAGAATTCCGCGATCCGTCCCGTCCAGACCGGCGTCCGCACGACGCTACGCCATAACCGCTTCGTTGAAATTGCCCAAACCAACGATTTTGACATTCTCTTCGAGGGCGATTCCATCACTGACTGGTGGCAGCAAGGCGGAGCGCAGGGCGGTACCGAAGTGCAGAAGAAATATTTTGACGACATCAGCATCGCCAACTTCGCGGTGGCAGGCGATACCACTCAAGGCGTGCTTTGGGGCCTGCAGAATGGCGAAGGCCAGGGGCACAAGCCAAAGGCCGTCATGCTGATGCTCGGCACAAACAACACCGGCGGCAATACGGGACCTGAGATCGCCGAAGGCGTTGGTGCTGTCGTTTATGAGCTGCGGAAGGATTTTCCCGACGCGAAGATTCTGCTTCTGGCAATCTTCCCGCGCGGCGCCAGTCCGAATGATCCCAATCGCCTGAAGAACGACCAGGCGAACAAGATCATCGCCAGGCTGGACGACGGGAAACACGTTTTCTTCAGAAACATCAACGACAAGTTCCTCGACGCCCAAGGACACCTGATCGGTTTTCGAAACGACAATCTCCACCCGAATGCCGAAGGTTACGAGATCTGGGCGTCAGCCGTTGGCGACACGCTCAAGAGCTGGATCCACTAATGCGCGATACGGCAGATTACAAATTTGTTTTACACCAAATACCTCGACACCTTTTTAAACTCGCCTCAACAAGACCACGCCGGGAATATCGGTGTGGACGAATGCAGGTCGGTTTCGGGCGGCCCCACTTAGTGTTCTTTCCTGAGGAAAAGGGTAGGGCGGAGGTTTCTGTCCCCGCCCTTATGAGCTATTTAGATGACGGTGCCGCCGATGTCGCCGGGGCCGCCGGTGACTTGATGTAGTTGCCGACCCATTCAAAAAAGGTCGGGATATTGGGACCATCGGTGTGGCCCCCACTGTGTTGGCGAAAGGCCAGATCACCCCCTACAAGCGTTTCCACGGGTGGCAACGGCGCATGGACCCAGTCCTGGATATCGCTTCCATACCCTTTCTTGCCTAGCACCTCATAGACCCGTGAAGCCAAGAGGCCGGCGCGGTAAGTGCCGGGGTGATCGATCCACTTGGGATCACCACCTGACTCCGAACCGTCACTGATAAAACAGGGGCGCGGGGCGCACAGGGCGATGAGTTCGTGGGAATCCACGGGGATGTCGGAAGCGTTCATGGACTTGCCGTTGATATCCGAGGCGCCGTACTTCATAAAGTTGCCGGCCATCCAGTAATATTCGCCAGCGGTCAGGTTTTCAACAGCTTCGCCGTAATCGTGGCGATGGAGTTTGGCCCCGCCTTCACCCGAAGAGCCCACCAGCGCAACGGCGACGCGCGGGTCAAATGCCTCGGTCACCAAGGCTGCCTTTGCCGTAACGCGAAACGCCTTCGATGCCCACTTTTTTCGGATCCACCTTCGAGTCCGGATTCGCCTCAAAGTAGTCGATCAGTTTGCCGACACCCCAACCCCAGGCGCGCAGGGCACCCCAATCTTCCGGCTTGCGCGGTTGACCTCTGTTGACGAGACCGATAATTCCCTGCCGCAGCGCAACGCCGCCGCTATCTGCCTGAATGCTTCCAGGATTGATGGAGCCATAACCCCATCCCTTGGCAATGGCCTGCGCGGGAATGCCGCCTCCAAAACCACCACCGAAACCTCCTCTGCCGCCTCCGCGGTTTGCATTGGTGCCACCTGCAGGACCAGCAACACCACTTCTGCCACGAGCGCCGCCAAAACCGCCAAAACCGCCAAACTGGATCAGGACAGGAACGCGTCCCCGCGCGTTTGCCGGAACGGTGAAGCTGGCTTGAATGTTGACGGTGATGTTGGTGAAACCGCTGTTGTCCACATGCCCAACCAGCGTCTTGGTAATTGTCGGGACGCCACCCGACTCCCCTTCGCTGGTATTGGTAATCTCCCAGGTAACCTTGGGCACGTTGGCAGGGATGCGCCCATAGACCTCGCGCTCGAAGTCCTCAAGGATTTCGGCCCGCCGCTTGGTCCACTGCTCCGGCGGTGGTGACCTTCGTCCCATCCTTCATTGTAAGCGCATCGGGCATCGTTGCCATCCAGTCATTGGCGGTCGCTTCCTCGAAGCCCGGGCCAGTTTGATTGTTACCGCTCTTGCCGGGGCGCAACGCTTTGATGCCGAGTTGATCCATCATGTTCTGATGGTCGTCATATCCCGGCTCAATCCATGCAGGCGGAGGTCCACCTCGCGCTCCAAAACCGCCAAAGCCACCCCGACCTCCGCGCCCGCCGGGCGTCGCTGAATTCGTCTGCTCTTGTGCGACACATAGCGTGGCAGCGGCAGTCGCTGCGAAAGAAACCAGAATGAGTAGTGTTTTCTTTGTCATAATAGTTTTCCTTCCAACCTGACACGGCTGCTTGCTTCGGCCATGGTATTATTCTGCTTGAACGGGTTCCTCCAAGTGAACTCTGCATCGGGATGAATGTCCATAGAAATGTAAGGTCGATTGCGAGCACCGTAGGACTGGACCGATAGGTTTCTGGCCAACTGGGGATTGTCCGTGATCCTTATTAGCGACGCCAATATCGTATTCCAACAAACCACCGCATTCCGGACCGCTGCCCCAGCACCGAATCGCTGAAAATCCTCGACAATCATTTTGCGGGAGGTGTCGGACGTCGGAACGTGAGGCATCGTCAAACAGATGCTTCAGCCCTGCAAAAGCCGTCGTGACACGCAGCAGTCCTGCTGACGAAGCATCAACTCCGCATGAGATGCGGGCATGCCCATCGGCGTTTTAAAAGCGATATTCGAAAGTCGCGGTAATTGCGTGGCTCTGCACGTCGCGAAATCGTAAGTGGTCCGTTGTCGTGCCACTGCTGCTGTCAGCCTCCCATGACGGTCCAGCCGTTGCGAAATAATGATACGCCACGCCGGCGGACATATGGTCATTAATTCTGTATTGTAACCCGGCGAACGCTTGATAGGCGAACACCACCGTCGCGTCGCCTCCACTCATTTGCACGCCGCCTAAATCAATATGATGCTCGAGATCGATGACTGAAGCCGATCCGCCGGCGCCGGCGCCAATGTAAGGCGTCACAGGACAACGACTCTTCGGCAGTTGTAGCCGCACGTTCGCGAGAAACGGCACGTTCGAGAATGTTGCATCGCCATGCATCGTGGCGCCGGTAATTGAATCGATGTTGTTTCCAATCACGCCGGTTTCGCCTTCGACCGAAAACCAATCCGTCAACCGATAACCGCCAACCACACCGAAGCGGATTCCGGGGTCCAGTTTGACCTTGGTCCCGGGGGCGACCGGCCCGAAGAACTTTTTGATAGTGATATCGCTCGTTAGAGCGCCACCGGCATCCGCGCCCACGTAAACTCTGTTTGCCTGTGCTCGTGATGAGTTGAAGCAGAAAGTGCTGGCGCAGATGCCGAGCAGGAGTGCTGAATATTTTTTCATAGTATTGCTCCAGGTTCCGGGACTCGGAATACAACGCCCACCGGCGAAAGTCAACGAGCCGTCTTCGAATGCAACCAAGAATTTTCTGGTGAAGTGCTTGACCGGATGGAACATGTCACCGGCGAACCGCTCGCTGGATTGGCCGGTATCCGGCTGGGCTCACCTGATGATCCGAATTTCCGCCACAGCGCATTGGTGCAAAAGCGCCTGAACGCCCAGCGCCTGCTCCACCCGTTTTTTGTGCAAAGGAAATCGGCCACGAGTGCGCACCGCGAGACGCCGATAACGGACGATTACTATGGCGATCATCTGTGCCGTCAGTGATTGAAAAATGAGTGGTTCGTCACGCTGCCATTCGCCACAATAGCGATTGTTCTTATGAAATTCCTTGTATGGCTGCTCTGTGCGGTGGACATGTATTTGGGATTGCGTTGTTTCCTGAACGCCATCCACGTGCTGCACACGAGCAAATATTCCCAGACCACCACCGTTATCTTTGCCGTGCTTTTTCTGGGATTAGGCGCGGCAGGCTTCTACTTTTCCATCTTCAAACCGAATATGAAACTGGCCCTGCTGATTGCGTTCGGTCCCTGGTTGTTCGGGCTGGCGGTCCTATTCATCACCATGATCACCAGCAAATACCAGTGAGCAGTCACTTGTTTGAAAAGAACGGCATCACGCTGCGCGGCCGCTGGCGGGAAGAACTCGAAGCTGTCAGCCCCGAAGGCACGCTCGTGTTCGAGTTCACCATGGGGAAGGAACACGTGTATTTCCCGGACGAGAAAGCCTGGGCCGCCCAAGCACCAACCTGGGCCAGGAACAAACGTGAAACCTACCTCAACGCCTGTGAAGCCTGGTGCAAAGAATATCGCTACCCGATCTCCATCGTTCCTGATGCCCACATGTACGAGGAAAAATGAACCACGATTCGATCCAAAGAACAGTATCGCCATGGCTCAGGGAACAAGGTGAGACCGTGGAACTGAGCATCGCAACCCGAACCTCGGCCACGACGCATTGGTGCTCAATCACTGAGCAGCCGGCAGTGCCTTTCACGATTGATCTACCTCCGCGTCTCTTTGTCTCCGCGGTTCCACTCTGATAATTCTGCATCCTCCGCGCCCTAAAAGGCCGGGTTGCGGTCAAACCTTCAGCACACCCCGAAACGCCCTTGCGGCATAGTATGACTGCGCACCGTTGTGACCCACGAACACGCGGCCGTAGCGTCGATCACAATAGAGCGCGCCGCCGAGTTTTCTCATATCAGCAGGCGTTTCACCCAACTCGACGTCTTCAAATCAAACTCGCCCAGTTTCTGCAGATCGAAATATTGTTCCTCCGTCAAAAGCTCAACGCCTATGGCCGCGGCCATATCCATGGCGGTATTTTTCGGCCGATGTTCCTTCCGCGACTCCCACCCTTCACGGTCGTAACAAACACTGAGACGGCCCTTGGGAGTTTCCGCGGAACAATCAAAGAAGATGTATTCGCCCGACTTTTTATCCTGACCCACGACATCCGGTTCGCCGCCGGTGCTTTCCATTTCATTGAGCGACCACAGCTTTTCCGGATTGGCTTCCAGCCTAGCCTGGACCTTGGCCCAATCCAGACCTTTATGGCGGTTCGGGTTTTTCTCAAACCGGGCTTTCAATGCTTTGAGCAATTCTTCCCGTTGCTTTGGCGACAACTCCTTTTTATTGCTGGTGCTGTTTTTCATGCTTTTACTTTCTAGCGCATTGGCCAATTCAACGCGAAGGATTTTGAATCGCAGAGACGCCGAGACGCGGAGTTAACAAAGCTGTCTGAACTTAACCAATGCTCCGGCCAATGAGTTCGCCGGTAGAGACGACCAGTTCAAATTGGCCAAACAAGGTCTTTCGAGGAGCACGGACTCAGATGCTAAGATCCAGATTCCCCTTTATTTCAGTGTCTTTCCTGCTGGTGGGCCCAGCAGGATTTGAACCTGCGACCAAGCGATTATGAGTCGCCTGCTCTGACCGCTGAGCTATGGGCCCGTATGAATTGCTAGAAGATAATGTTCGAGCCGAAGGGCTCGACAAGTTAATTCGGCGCTATTCAGGTTCTTCAATCTCGAGAAAGCCATGCAACTGTCGGATACGTGTGGGATGGCGCATTTTCCGGAGGGCTTTTGCTTCAATTTGTCGAATGCGCTCGCGCGTGACCTTGAATTGTTTTCCGACTTCCTCGAGGGTCCTCGAATAACCGTCTCCAAGGCCGAAGCGTAATTCCAAAACTCTGCGTTCGCGTTCAGTGAGGCTGCAAAGGACATCCGTGAGTTTGTCCTTCAGCAGGCTGAAGCTTGTCATGTCCGACGGGCTGTCAGTGGATTTGTCTTCGATAAAGTCGCCGAAGTTTGTGTCTTCGCTGTCTCCGACGGGCGACTGAAGCGAAATGGGTTGTTGCGCCATTTTCAGAACGGCGCGGACGCGATCGACCGGAAGCTGCATTTCGTCGGCGATTTCCTCCGGTGCAGGTTCGCGGCCGAAATCCTGGAGGAGCCGCTTCTGAATCCGCATGAGTTTATTGATCGTTTCGATCATGTGCACCGGGATGCGGATAGTGCGGGCCTGGTCGGCAATCGAGCGGGTTATGGCCTGGCGAATCCACCAGGTGGCATAGGTGGAAAACTTATAGCCACGGCGATATTCGAATTTCTCGACGGCTTTCATCAGCCCCATATTGCCTTCCTGGATCAGATCCAGAAATGAGAGACCTCGGTTGGTGTACTTCTTGGCGATCGAAATAACGAGCCGCAGGTTTGCCTCGACCATTTCTGTTTTCGCCTGGAGCGCTTTCGCGGAATACAGCTTCAATTGCTCGTACGCTTTCAAGTACTCCTGACAGGGCATTCGGACAAACTCTTCGAGCGCGTTGAGCTTCCGCTCTTCGGACTGAACAATGGCCTGGGCCTGGGCGGATTTGTGTTGATCCTCCAGCTCACGAATCGTGCGCAGCCCCAACTGGATTTTGTCGTGTATGTTTTCCGCAACAAGGGCCATTTCCTCAATGACCTTTTGCTTATAGTAGAATTTATCGAATGACTTTTGCAGCTTGAGATCGCTCTGTTTGAAGGCGGACTGAAAACGGTTTCGTTTCTCTTTCTCCGCCCGATTCTGCCAGGCCGCGAATTTCTCATCCACGCGCTGGTCCAGTTCCCTCACAATCCTGATGAGTTTGCGGATTGCGCGCAGATGGGCGTCGCGACTATCGATCTTTTTGTCGAGGATCACGCGATCAAAACGCTCTTTCGGCGGTTCGGAAATCAGTTTCTCCGCCAGCGCGATGTGTTCCTTACCGGCGAAACCGAAGCTGCAAACGATACGCTTTACCTCATTTTCCGCGGCTTCGATGCGCTTCGAAATCTCGACCTCCTGCGCGCGTGTGAGCAACGGAACCTGCCCCATTTGCTTGAGGTACATCCGAACCGGGTCGTCCAGAATGTCCAAACGAGTCTTGTCTTCTTCCTCTTCGGGTTCCGGCTGCTTGATGCGGTCCACCTCGGCCTGATCGACAATCTCGACCTCCAGGTTGCGCAACTTGGTGTAAATCTCATCGAGATCCTCAGCCGTGACGAGGTTCTCCGGCAGAGCTTCGGTGATGTCGCCGTACGTGAGGTATCCTTGCTCTTGTGCGAGCCGAACAAGTTCCTTGATCTTTTCCGCGATTTCCGCGCTGCGAGCAGGCCCTGGCGCAATCATCCTGGGTGAATCGCTCGTGTGTCCGTTGTGGGAAAATGGAATTGCGCCGTTGATCGAAGATCCGTTTTTATCCGGCATTGTGGTTGAGCCGGTAACTTTGCTCGTGGATTTGGAGTGTTCTCCCGCTTGTGTGCTGTTCTTCTGTGTGGACGTTCGGGCCTTCGGCATACAATCTTCGTTTCTTACATTCGATCCACCCAAAGTTGGGAGGGCAATATGGAAACTCGTCGAGTGTCAGTCAAGCGGGGAAAATCTTTTATCAGCATGAATACTTTTCTCAGCTTGCAGTTCTCCAGCCGATCGTCCGAGGAATCGGCGGACGAGTTCAATGAACGCTTTTGGATCTTCGGAATGAAGCCAGTGGCCCACACCAGGGAGAGTTTCAATCTCTGCGGCGGGAAATAGTTGTTTGATTTCGGAGAGGTCATCATCTCGCACGTAATCCGAATTGCCACCACGGATGAACAAGGTTGGGCCGGGAAATGTGCCGGCAGAATCGATCGCGGCGTTCAATGCGGAATAATTATGCGCAATGGTTTCCAGATCGAGCTTCCACTCAAACCATCCGTCGGTGCGGTGCTTGAGATTCTTGAGCAGAAACCGGCGCACGCTTCGATCGCAAATTGAGCCGGCCAGCGCGTGTTCAATCTCCTCGCGGCTCTGAAAGAGCTTCAAGTCCAGAGCATGCAATGCGTTGAAGATGTTTTCGTGGCAAGGCCCGTAAGCACGCGGAGCCATATCGGCAACTATCAATGTTTTCACCTGCTCCGGATAAGACAGAGCGAATTGCATGGCCGTCTTTCCGCCCATCGAATGTCCGAGGACGTGCGCTGCGCGAAGAGAGCGTGCATCGAGAAACTCGCGCACGTCACGCGCCATCAGGGCGTAGTTCATCTCGGAGCTGTGGGGCGAATCACCGTGATTGCGTTGATCGAGAGCAAACACGTGATACTGCAAGGCAAGTTCGCGGCTGACAGTGTGCCAGTTCTGGATTGAACCGAACAAGCCGTGCAGGACGATTAATGGTATTCCGCAACCGTATTCGCGGAAATGCAATTGCATAGCACATCGTGTCCCGCAAGTTTACCAAAGTCAGGCATTTCGTGGATCCGCACTCTCAGCAGCCATTCGCAGCCATTCTTTTGATGACGTTTCTTTCGCATGGGGAAGGGAGGGCCGGCTGCGCGACCGTAAACTTCAAGTGTTTGCGCGGCTGCTTTTTGCCAGTCAAATTCACGTGCTCGGGCCAAGCCGGCTTTTCGCAAATTATTGCGCAATTCCATGTTGCCCGACACCTCAATCAACTGTTCCGCAATTGAAACTGTGTCTCTAGGATCGACGATTGCGGCCGCCTGGCCGACGATCTCACCTAATGAACCGCTCGTTGAACAGATCACGGGACATCCGCACGCCATCGCTTCCGTTGGGGGCATGCCGAATCCCTCATAGAGTGATGGATAGACGAAGACGTCCGCCGCGCGATAGAGATTCGCGAGCGCTTCGTTCGGAATAAATCCCAGAAGACGGATGTCGGAACGAAACGGTGATTGCATTGAGGCTTTGTGGATTACTTCAGCCCCATGCCAATCGCTCCCGCCAAGAGCAAGTTGCCAGTTCGATCGTGTCGAGCTTTTAAATTGGTTAAACGCAGAGATTAGCCGAACGTGGTTCTTACCGGGGTGCTCCAGGCGGGCAACATAAAGGAAAAATGGAAACCGCAGCCCGTATCGTTGCGCCGTCTGTTGTTTCGCGTCGGTTTGCGAGCCTGGGAAAAAGCGCTCGTGTTCCAGACCATTGTGAATGACGGTTACTCGCGCAAGGTCCACTTTAAGGAAATCTCGAACGTCACGTGCAGTGTTCTTGCTGATCGCGATGAGTTGGTCTTGTCGGCCCGCCAGCTTGCGCGCGATCACCCGTCCGTAGAACATGCGTTTCCAGTCGTACTTTCCTTTCAAGTGAAACTGAGCGAGGTCGTGAATGGTTGCCACGAGCGCGCAAGGCTTCGGCCATAACATGCGGCGGTAGCTCGGCACATGAAGCACATCGAGTGAGTACGACCGCGCCAGTTGCGGCAGCCTGGTTTGATGCCACGCAATGTTCTTTACGGGGGAACGAAATTTTTCTGGGACCGGAACAATCTCCATGTGATTTTCGAGGAATTCGAACAGAGACGAATCTTCCTCCAGCACGAACAGAACAAACTCGTGCCGCTGCGTGAACCAAAGAAAAGCCCGCAGCAGCGCGAAAAGATACTGCGCAATGCCCGTTTGTCCTCGCTGAATCACTGAAGTGGAAATTCCAATTCGCATCGCATCATGTCGCAGCGAGCCGGGCGGGTTTGTACGCCACCGTTTGAGGACGCGACCGCGCCGGTTCCGAAAGGAGAAATTCCTCGAGTCTGGCTATTCGTACGATGTTCTGAACCGTTGGAGATAAGCGCACGAAAGACAACTCACGGCCTCTTTCGGTTGCGAGCTTCTTCATGCGAACCATCACGCCGACGCCACTGCTGTCGATGAAACGCACTGCTGATAAATCGATGACTAACTCTTGCGGCCCCGGGGAAGCCACATGTGGCTCGGTGAGCTCGCATACAAGCGATGCGTTGGCGGCCGTAATTTCACCACGCCACGCCAGGGAAACGTCTGTGGAAAATGATTTGATCAGCGCGATCACAGGTTCTTGATCTGTGGAAGTGCTGATCATGTGTTTTGCTCTCGCGACATCTGGAACATCCGAGAAATAATGATCCAGCCGCATCAATCGCAGCGCCCGCCTGAGCGCGATACTTGGCGCGACGAGAATGAGTTGACGATTCGCCGCACGAAGCGTCTTCTGAAACCTGGTGAGCAAGGCGATTCCGGTGCTGTCAATGAACTCCACGCCGCTCGCGACGAGGATGCAATTTCTCGGGCTGCCAAGAACACTGTCCACTACGAACCAGTTCTCGCGCGCAGATTTCAGGTCCCAGCGAAAAGGTAGTGTTACGAGCTGCAGATTTTCATGAATTTCAATAAGCGCGATCGAACTGCGAGAGGCTGATCCAGACCGCGAATGGAATCTGAGATGCCACCATTGGATCAGCAGCTTCGAGGCGAATACATGTAGGTCTGTAATGTAGCGACGAAGCAACCGGCGTGGTTCTTGCGCAAGGCGAAAAATCCATTCGGTTCCCGTTCGTTGCATCCAAAGCGGCGCGCGCCTTAGTTGGCCTGCAAGAAAGTCCACCGTGCCGCCGACGCCAATGGAAACCGGCACATTCAATGATTTGTAATGCATCGCAATCCATTTTTCCTGCTTCGGGCAACCTAGAGCGACGAACAGCAAATCCGGCTTTGACTTGAGAATGCGGCGTTTGATTTCATCGTGATCCATTTCAAGCACGCTTCCGAAGGGTGGCGAGTAACAGTCCACCGGGAGACCCGGAAATTGCAGGCGGAGTTTTTCGACTGCGCGTTCGCACGTCTCAGGCGCGGCGCCAAGGAAGAAAAGGCGATGGTTCTTTTTTGCCGCGAGGCGAATTAGTTTGGGGACAATGTCTGCGCCTGCGACTCTCTAGGGCAGTGGGTTGCCCAAAATCCGCGAGGCCCAGACCAGCGGCGTGCCGTCACATAACACAAGGTCGGCAGCGAGCAAAATACGGTGAAGTTCGATGTCCCTTTGTGCCTGCGCGAGAAAATCTGCATTTGCCGTGACCACGTAATGCGGTTGGCGCAACACGATCATTCGTTCGATGTGCTCGATGGCGTCAGACGTGGTGACATTATCGAAGCTGACGCCGAACACGGCCACGGGCGGAGCCTCAGGTCGGCACGCAAAATTATCGATCATACAGCGCAATGGCTGTGCGGCAGGTCCGAGTGGGCAGGCCAAGGCGCACGGTACGCTGCCTATGGTGCCGCGTTATCCCCGAGTTCGCAGCGGGGTGTTGACCTGAGGCCGTGGGGATGTAAACCGGGAACAAAAAGGGCGAGGAGCCGTTTACAGAAGCGCGACACGTTGTTCGCTGCTGGAAACGACTCCTCGTTTGAGAATCTGGAGAGCCAGGAATCGCGTTTTCATAACGCCAGCAGCTCTCGGCTGCGTCGCCTGACTTCATCCTGGCGTCTCGCGTGAAAGAGCGCGGCTTCAACTCTTTCATCAAATAGCTCCGGGAACACAAGCAAGGGATAAGGAGTCACCCAAGCCAAGGCGGCAGCCTCGTTCGCAGCCCGCCGGACGTGGGCATTAAATCTCCAGTCCTTTGTCTTCAATGTTTTCAGGAGCAATCGATTCTTCAGCCGTTCCAACTCGGTTTCCTGAGTCGCTCGAAATGGAGCCAACGACGCTGGCCTTACTTCGAAACGTGTCTCAGGTCCGAACCTGGTCGGCACTCGTTTGTAGTTTGTATTCATCTTATGCTTTCGTTCTATTCGAGCCTTTATTTTTCAAACAAAAAACCCGCGATTGACTGACAATCGCGGGTTTTTTGGAAACTAGTCTCTTATTAGAACATTTCACCCACGATTCCACCGAGCCGAGTGCAACGGTGCCAAATCCCGACCATTCGGGACTGATTTGGCCGCTGCGCCAGCTTGAATGTAAACGTGGTTTTCATATTTCTAACGTGCCTGAGATCACACTATATTGAGTCCGTTGTCAAAAAATATCTTGTCCGAAACACGCAAACCGCGTAAGCGAACTATCTTAGGGCGGTGAGAACAGCCCAAGAATGGATTGCTGGCCGGTCCTCGCCCCGACTGGTCGAGCGATGCAGTTGACGAGAAGTTGTCTTCTCGTAAGCATCCGAAATGTGCAATTTGCAGTGGAATTTCACGCCGGGAAGAAGAATGTTGGATTGAGAATCGATGAGCGCTCCATTGAAAATGGTCACATGCAGTGCTTGTGACACCAAGGTTTTTATTTCCGGTGATCTGCCACCACTGGCCACTCAACCGTGCCAGAAGTGTGGCCATTCGATCATGATGCCGCTGGTGCTGCGGCAGTTCGAACTGCGCAGCGTGATTGCCTCCGGGGGTATGGGCACTGTTTACCGGGCCTTCGACACAGTGCTGGCTCGGAATGTGGCAGTGAAGCTGATGAAGAAGGAGTTGTTGAACGACCCCAAGGCTCTCGAAGCATTTTACCGTGAAGCTCGCGCCTGCGCTTCGCTGAATCACACGAATATCATTCATATCTACACGTTCGATGAAGGGGAAGGGCAGCGTTACCTCGTCATGGAACTTGCGGATTGCGGCAGTCTCGATACGAAGATTGACAAGCAGGGGCGCGCGGCGGAACTCGAGGTGTTGGATATCGGAATCAAGATTGCCTCCGCGCTCGACATGGCATTGAAACACGATTTGCTTCATCGCGATATCAAGCCGGGCAATATCCTGTTTGACGCGGACAATGAACCGAAGCTTGTTGATTTTGGACTCGCCCGCAGCGTCGAAGCAGAACCAGAATCACCGTCCGAAACACATGGCACACCGTACTATGTTGCTCCTGAGAAGATCCGCCGAGAGAAAGAGACATTCCTCTCAGACATGTATAGTCTCGGCTGCACGCTTTATCACGCGTTGACCGGCCATGTTCCGTTTGATGCCCCAACGGTTGAAGAACTCATCGCCGCGCACGTTCATACGCCATTGACACCGGCGAATCTCGTATTGCCTGAGGTTACACAGCCCACGAGCGACGCGTTGAGCCGTGTGCTCGCGAAAGATCCCGGCCAGAGGTATCCGAGCTATTTTGAATTCCGCATGGCTTTGGAAGCCGCCCGCGCCCAATTGCTGCGACAGCTTTCGACGCAACCGGAACAGCCCAATCCAAAAAAAACAAGTTGGTGGCGCCGATAGTTCGGTAAAATAGAAAAGGCAGGCCGATTAGGGCCTGCCTCGCGTTCGCGTAAATTTCTTACATCTGCTTCTTTTCTTCTTTCGTGGTGCTCTTCTTCGTTGAGCTCTTTGCGCTGAATGTTACTTTGGTCGCCACCATTTTCCCATCCTCGCTCTTGTAACCACCGGTTACGTTCTCGCCGACCACGGCATCCTCGAACGTTCCAGGTTTGTTACCATTCATAATCTTGGTTTCCGAGGTGATTTGAATCGTACGCTCGCCAATCGTGATTGTCTTGGCCGTTTTATCCACGGACGCCAGCTTCCCGTGAAACGGCGTTACGGTTGGAGTCCGCGCTTTCGTTTCTTTTTTTGTGGATGCCGGCTTATTCGTCTGCGCCGTGAGCTGTAGCGGCATCGCGACAACCGCTGCGGTCAACAAGGCAATGATTCCGATTTTAGTTATAGATTTGGACATATATAAATAGTTTGGTCTTGTAAGTTGGATTGACCGTTTTTCCCTATCAGATTGCGTTTGGCGCGCAAGAAATTTCGCATTACCAGGTGCCATCCGCCAGCAAACCGGTCAGCGTCTTCGCGAGGTCTTCGGCAAGCACAGGCATCGCCTGTCGCTCGGCGCTGACCAGATCGGAACCGATACGGACGAGCGTGTAGTTTGTCACGTTTCGATCCAGAAGCACCCTGCCACTGCTCAGTTCACGTGCTGTGACGTGAGCGACCACGCTGACGCGATAATCGCGGACGGTCAGGACGTCATGCGGAACAAAGCTCAGTTCATGTCGGTTGTAGTGCGTGAGCACACCAGAAACCAGGATGTCCGCCTCGCCGTGGGTTAAGAGGTGGAATGTTCCATCGCGCTGCAATTCCCTGCGGAGCGCCGTGGTGACATCGTCGCCCAGGCGTGGTTCCATCGTCTGATTTGAAAACGGAGTAACCCGAACCGATTTCTCTCCCGCCGCGAAACCGCCCGATGGACCGAGCTTGTAGCCCGCGCATCCGCAAAAGAGGAGCAAAGCCAAAGGGATTGAAAGCGACCTAACCAGACGCATGGTTATCGGTTCCAGCGATTGTTTGAGCGGTGCTAGTGTTCACGGCCTAACGTCTCAAGTTTCTTGAGAGCCTCAACTGATTCGCGCGAATTCGGATTATCGAGGAGCAGGCGCACAACTTCATTGTAATAAATCTTGGCGGCCTGCGGTCTTTTCAGCCGTTCATAATACCGCGCAATTTCGAAATTACCGCGGGCCTGTTCAGTTTTGAGCGCTGCGATTTGCTTTTGCGCGTCGGCTACACGCGGGTCATCAGGATACAGCGTAATAAAGTCGGTGAACGTGGCCATCGCCTGCCCGGCGGTGCTCTGGTCGTAATCGGCTTTGGCGGCCTGCTTCTGATAGGCCAATCCTTCCTTGAATAACGCGTCAGCGGCAATCTTCTGATGATCGTTGTAACGATCAGCCGCGCGTTCGTAAGCTTTGACAGCTTCGGGGTAATTCCCCTGCTTTTCTCGTGCGGCACCGATCTTGAGTTGTGCGTCCGGCGCGACTTCGCTGTACGGGCCGTTCTTCACAACTTTATCAAACAGCCCGGCGGTCTTCTCCATTGATGGGAAAAATGGAATATAATTCCACAGCCTGAACCATTCGCCGCCAAGAAAGCGGTTCGCAATTTCGTACTGCCGCCGGAGAACTTCCTCGTAGTTCACGGACTTCGGATATTTTTCCAGCAACTTCTGATATTCCTTGAAGGCCTGTTCATCCATTCCTTTCAACTCGTAACAGCGGCCAACGAGGTATTGGGCCTGCGGCGCATAGTCCGAGAGGGGCCACACATGCACGGTGCGCCGGGCGGCTTTCAAGGCGAGCGAATAATCCTTCTTATCGAACGCGTCCTGAGCAACGATGAGCTGGTCCTTCGCGCGCGTGCGCTGCCACTTGCCTTCGCCGCCAACAGGCTCGTAAGTCCATCCCTCGCCCGGTGTGTAGATGAGCGGAGCGGGCGAGCGATAAGGAAAGCAGGTTACGCAAATGATCAGCAGAAGCCAAAAAGCGAACCGGCGATTCATGAGCGGACGGTACTGATGCCCACAAATCAACACAAGAGCAGAATGCCGCCCAAATCACGCGACGCAACTAGCCTCGATACACGACCAATATCCCGTACTCAGTGAGGAGTTTTTGTGTGCCGATGTCGAGATACGAGTAATTGATGCTGTTGATACTGATGATATTCGTCTCCCCAATCTTCATCAAAAACTGACTGCAAACCTCGTCGAAACGGTCATGGCCGACCTCGATGCAATCCGTATGACGGATCGTTTTGGTGCGAATCTTCTTATCAGTATCCTTGGCGGCGACCTCCAGTGGCGGCAGCGGCTTTGCAATCAGGCTTTCGCCGGGCTTGTCGTGCACCGGCACTTTGAGGTGCATCTCAATTTTTGCGGCAGCCGACGTCGCGATGGGATTCACGGGCAGCGGCAGCGCAACGGGGATGCTGCCGGTCGTATCGGAACTGCCGCTCGTCCGCGTTCCTTTGGAGCCGGCTTGTGGGATGGTGATCGTCGCTCCGCAAGAAGGGCATTCTATTTCAGAGCCGGCGCCAGAACTGTCCACCTCCAGCTCTTGTTCACATTTCGGGCAGTTGAAGATAATGTCCATAAGAGCGTGTGTCGTTGACCGCGACCTCAGATTAAGACTCACGCTCTCTTGTGACTAGAAAAAAGTGGGTGAGGTTCGTTTTTGAAACTTTTCGCAATCTGGCCTGCTCATGCCAATCAATGGTTTCTCTGGATTGGGCGCCTGCGGCGTGATCAAATTTTGAATGACTCTGATGGAACGATCCAAACAGGAAATCGCTCGATTAATTCAACAGGCTTCCCACCATTTGAACGAGCGCCTCGAACGAAGCGGGCTTGACGTAATAGGAATTCGCGCCAGCGGCCATGGCTTTGGCCTGGTCTTCACGCGAAACCGACGCTGTAAATACCAGCGCTGGCAAACGAGCGAAATCCTTGTGGTTTCGGAGCCATTTCAAAAGCTCAAAGCCGTCAGTGCGCGGGAGCTTGAGATCCAGAACAATGACTTGCGGCAATGAATACTTGGAGCGATCTGCATAAATTCCTTCGCCCAGCAGGTAAGCCTTGGCTTCTTCTCCGTCCATAACGCGAGAAAGTTCCACGGGTAGATTGGCATGCATGCATGCCTTGGCGAGAAGAAGAGCGTCATTCGCGTCATCCTCGATATGAAGGACTCTCAATACTTGATGATCTTTTCTCGCCACAATGCGTTATAGATTCTGCTTCCGGTTTCCAGCACGACATTCGCGATGATACCGGTTGCGCTTGTAAGGAGATCAATTGGGATTTTACCCTATCTCGCGATCACCGCAAGCTTCAGAATCTTTACTCTCTCCACACCTCATGATGTGGAGTTGACTCCGGCTTTTCGTCCGCCATGCTTTGTGCATGGCCGACCAAACTATCTACCCGCGCAGCTCACGTGAAGTGATGGATGGCTGGACACATCTTCCGCGTTACATTGACAAGGTCCGATTGCACCTCGCCGGCAAATTACACCCGGATTATCAACCCAATTTCGGAAAAGGTTTCGACGGCATGTGGCTGAAGGCAGCGGGTGTTACGCACGAGCAGATGATTGAAGTGGTCCGAAATTCAATCACCGATGGACAGGTATGCGACTGGATTCGACATAACTTAAAGCGAAGCGAGATCGAGAAGCGGACTCATGCTGAAGACATGTTGGATCGGCCCAAAGCCGGAGATGCGGCCGCTCGGGAACGGTTCATTCAGAGGAAACGAGAATTCGGTCTTTCCCATCGCGATGACATCAACACCTTCGTGGATTTGAATGACGCGGATGAAAAACGAATTTAGGGCAGGGCGTGGGAAATCCCTATCGCGCACGATCCCACCATTGCTTTGTCGCCGCCTTGACACAAGCCCGTTGCCAATCATCATTTCTCCATGAGCGAAATCATTTATCCACGGAGCCCTCGTGAAACCATGTGCGGCTGGATGCATCTGCCGCGTTTCATCGACAAGATCCGACTGCATCTCGCCGGCAAATTACATCCGGACTACCAGGCCAATTTCTGCAAGGGATTCGATCAGCTTTGGCTGGAACTCGGAGGCGTGGATGCCAACCAGTTCATTGAAGTCGTGCGCAAGAGCCTCACGGACGGTGAAGTGTGCGATTGGGTTTTGAAAAACGTGAAGAAACCCGACTCAGTTAAGGCCGAACAGCGCGAACGCATGCTCAACTATCCGCGCAAGGACGACGCGGCGATGCAGGAGCGGTTGAAGATGCGCAAACGGCAATCGGGTTTGGTACATCGCGATGACATCCAGTGTTTTGTCGATTACATCGATGCGGACGAGAAACGAACTTAGCGACCCGGGTCTCCTCCTCACGACGACGCATTCAACCGGGGTCCACGCGCCTGGCAGAAACGGAGCGGCTATCAATTATTTGGGCGTTGAGTCGATGGACGTCGTTCCGATCTTCACGCCGTCGGTTTTTGCCGTCAGTTTGATCTTCCCGGGTTGTCCGGGTTTCGCGCGGATAATTGCCAGACAAAGTCCATTGAACGCCTGACGGTCGTGGGACGGAAATGATTCAAAGTCCGTCGGGTCTCCGTTGTCGGTGGCGACGATTTCACCCGGGCCTTCGATATCAAAGTGGATCTTACTATCAGATCGCGGCACCATCAAACCGTCCTTGTCCGTGACCGTGACTGTGACGAAAGACAAATCGCGACCATCCGATCGAATCTTGGCACGGTCCGGTTCCACTTTGAGCGTGGCAGCCGCTCCTGCGGTCTTTACTTCGTCGGTCGCCCAACGTTTTCCGTTTTTGTAGGTGATGACTTTCAGCATGCCGGCTTGATACACGACATCATCCCACCGGAGACGATATTCATAAGCGCCCTTCTTCTTTCGACCGAGAGATTTGCCATTGAGGAACAACTCGCCTTCGTCACCGGAAGTGAACACCTGAACCGGCGTGATCTGCCCCATGCGCTCTGGCCATGTCCAGTGCGGCAGAATGTGCGCCATCGGGAAATCCGGGCGCCAATGCGCCTGATACAAATAGAAACGGTCTTTCTTGAAACCGGCGAGGTCGATGATACCGGAGTACGAACTGCGCGAAGCATCGAAGGGCGTCGGCTCGCCGAGATAGTCCCAGCCGGTCCACACAAATTCTCCACCGGCGAAAGGATTTTTTTCCTGCGAAGCGAACACTCTATCTGCCGATGAACCAAAGGCGGCCGCATACAACTCATATGCGCTTACTTGCCGTCGTTGCACATCTTCGCCGGAATTTCGTCCGACGGCGGCGCTAACGTTCGTCGTGACCGGAAAAACGTATTCGCCACGGCTGCTCAAGGCGGATGCGCTCTCGCTGCTGAAAATCATTTTGTCCGGGAAACTTTGATGGAAAGCCGCATACTGGCCCGGCGCGGTGCGAACGCCAGCGCCCTGGTAGTTAAGGCCGATGAGGTCCACCGCCGCAGCGAAGGTGCTGCCGGGGCGAGCCACGTTCATCGCTGTCGTCGTGGGGCGTGTGGCGTCTTCCTCATGCACGATGTCGTTGAGCTCCTTCGCCAATTCTGCCCCGCTTGTGCCGGAGGCAAACTGTTCGCCGACTTCGTTACCGATGCTCCACATGATGACAGATGGATGATTCCGGTCGCGCCGAAGGTGCGCACGCAAGTCCTGCTCATGCCAGTCCGGATAAATGAGATGAAAATCAAACGGCGTCTTCTGACGCGCCCACACGTCGAACGACTCGTCCATGACGAGAAAGCCCATTTGATCCGCCAGTTCCAAAATTTCCGGCGCGGGCGGATTGTGACTCGTGCGCAGCGCATTGCAACCCATCTCTTGAAGCATCTCCAGTTGCCGCTCCGCTGCACGGGTGTTGAACGCCGCGCCGAGCGGTCCAAGGTCGTGATGAGCGCAAACGCCCTTCAAATCGATATGCTCGCCGTTGACAAACACGCCGTGATTCGGATCGAACTTCAGTGTGCGAACACCGAATGGAGTATCGTATGTATCAACGGCTCTTCCATCCTGCGAAACACTTGTGACGGCGAGGTAACGACTTGGTTTCTGTGTCGGGGCAGGACCCCAGAGATTTGGTTTCAGAATCGTCGTGCCGCCTTCGACAACGGCATTGCTGTTCGACGCAACATGCAAATTGATCGGAGCGATAGTTGCCACCGCACGCGCAGATTGTTTTCCGTTCGTGTCCAACGAAAAAATCTCTGTTGTCACGATGATATTCGCACTTTGCTTTGAGTCATTGTCCACGGTCACTTTCAAATTCGCGGTGGCCCGTTCGCGCGAAACGTCGGGAGTTGTGAGATAGGTTCCCCATTGTCCGACATGGATTGGCAATGTCTTGACGAGCCACACGTTGCGATAAATTCCCGCGCCCGGATACCAGCGCGATGAGTTCGGTGGATTGTCCAGTCGGATCGCCAGGACATTTTCGCCGCCTGGCTTCACATAAGGAGTTAAATTCAACCGCCACGACGCATAACCAAACGGCCAGCCGCCAACGATTTTGCCGTTCAACCAAACTGTCGCGTAGGACATCGCGCCATCTACATCGAAAAAAATGGATTTGCCTGCGTCCGCTGATCGAATGTCGAGTTTCTTTCGATACCAGCCGATGCCTGCACTCGGCAAACGTCCCATTCCACCGCCGCCGGATTTTGTGAACGGACCTTCGATGGCCCAGTCATGCGGCAGATTTATTTTTTGCCATGTGCTGTCGTCGAAGTCCGGCTGCACGTACGCAACGCCATCGCCGACGTTTCCTTCGGGCCGAGTGAATCGGCGCGACGTCTCTTTGATGAATGCGTTGCCGCTTGGGAGAATCCATTGTTTGATTACGGTTGCTGCATTTGACTCGTTCGCAACGGATTCATTGATCGCCGCGTTGCCGTCCGCTTCCTGCGTAAAGCGGCGAAGTTGCTGCGCGCGCCGCACGTCGTAAAGCAGGCTCACCGGACAATTCGTCGGGTCGCCTTTGGTGAATCGCCAATTGTCGTTGATTGAAATCCGCTCGCGCGTTGGGACTCCGGCTGGTAATGCCGGTTGGCAGAGAAAAAAAGAAATGACACCGAAAGCAAACCCGTACGAAAAAGACAGCTGCCTCATGGTTGGGTTGGGACCGGTTTGGCGGCGGCGCTCGGGTCACCTGTCGGCGGGGGAGCGTGATCCGTGCTCGCCGGCGGGCCAAGAATTTCGGTGAAGATTGGTTTCAATCCGTCTGCCCAGACCTGATAGCCTTTAACGGTGGGATGCAGCCTGTCCACGAACATGCCTGGAAATTGTTTCCCGTCTTTGTCCGCCAGTTTGTCGTTTACGTTCAGGTAGCGAATCTTCTTTCCGTCAGCCATTGCTGCGATGTTCTCGTTGATCTTATCGATTTCCGGAACGACGGCCATGTTGTCATTGCGAGGGAACAGTGCTGTGAGAATGATGACGGCATTGGGCGCTTCTTCCTGGCAAACCTTCACGAGCGCTTTAATTCCGCGAGTGATATTCTCAATCTTTGCATCGCCACCCGGAAATGTTCCGACGTTATTGATGCCGGCAAGAATGACAATAATTTTCGGATTCACTCCGTCCAATTCGCCGTTTTCGAGGCGCCAGAGAATGTTCTCGATCAAGTCCGCGCCCCAACCGAAGTCTCCGGCGTTCCAGCCAAAGAAATTGGTCTTCCAGTTTGCAAGAAACTGCGGGTAATCAGTCGCGCCCCAGCGGCGGGTGATGGAATCACCTTCGAAATAAATATGAACTCCTCCCTTCTTCGCCTTTTCCAGCAACTGCTCGTGGGCGATTTGCGAATTTCTGTCGGTCCTTGGAGCCGGCTGATCGGCGGGTCTCATCGGGCGTCCGCGAAATCCGCGGCCACGAGCCGCGGTGTTCGTGTTGCCGGCTGAGCTCGCGGCTGTATCGCCGGGAGGCGTTTGCGCGAAAGAGAAATGGCACAACAATGCAGCCGAAACGGCCGCTCCAAAGACTCGGATGGAATGTTTCATAATTTCACATTAGTTCAGCCAATTCATCAGTGTGTCATGCACCGCTTCAGCCCAAATCTCGTAACCTTTGTTGGTAGGATGCAGACCGTCTTCCATAATCTCGCGCGGGATCGTGCCGTCCTTGGCGAGGAACTTCGGGCCAATGTCCACGAAGAACACGTGCTGGTTGTCGTGAAGGGCCGAGATGGTCTTGTTGATTTCCGGAATCTTCGCCGCGGCAGTCGGACGGTCGCCGCGGGGAAAAATCGCCAGCAACAAGATTCGTGCGTCGGGAAAATCTTTACGCAATTCAAACACCACGTCCGCCACACCCATGGCGATTTCGTGGGCAGAATTGCTGCCGGTGTTGTTCGTTCCGATCATGAGCATAATGGCTTTGGGAGAGTAACCTTCTCCTTCTCCGTGCTGCAATCGCCACAGGACGCCTTGGGTCGTGTCACCGGCGATCCCAAAATTGGCCACTTTCATCGCACCAAAATATTTTTCAAAAACCTGTTTGCCACCGGTCGCAAGGACACCATTTGATCCTTGCGGGCTCCCGGGGTTCCGCCACCAGTCGGTGATCGAATCACCGATGAAAAGGACGTCGATGTCTCCCCGCTTCGCGATTTCCACAAAGTTGTTGTGCCTCGACATGAACCCCGGATTCGGCTGCGGGATAATGGCACTGTTCGGACGTGGCGGTGCGGATGTACCCACGAGTGTGCTCGCGGCCGGCTGCTTCGGAGTCTTTGTTACTGTCCCGGGTTGGGCTTGGATGATGCACACTGGAAGTGCAACAAACCACAACGCTGTCGCGAACGTCTTCACAAGAGTCGCCGGCCTGGACGTTTGGAAATGCGAATTGTGAAGCGGAGTTGTCTGGATGTATGGAAAAATGTGAGTTCGGCGTTTCATCGATTCATCCAACTGTGGTTACACGCAGTTTGCTGGAACAGTGCATCAGTCACAAGCCTGCAAAGCTGGACAAAACTCTGAAGCTCTTGAGCAGCGTTGAGCTTGTTAATGATTTAGGCAAGATGGTGCGCCCGGCTTAAAACACTTCGGCGCGCAATCCGGCCACCTTCCGAACCGTCTGCGCGATTTGGGACAGTGTCTTCAAGGGTAGATGACCGCAACCCATCCTCGCCATTGGCCGTGTTGCAGAGTAAATCTGGACGAGCGAAATCTCCGCGCCGTCGTCCTTTAACTCCTTTAAACGATGGGCGTATTGCTTGATTTCAGCGGCAGGCGGCGCCTCGCCATTGATCGACGGAAACAGGCTCTGAATCACTACTGGTCGCCGCCGGCCAACGGTCAGAATATTGTCCAGGATTTTTTCAATCGGCATGGCTGAGCTGTTGAGCCTGTTCAGATACTCTTGCGTTCCTCCGTCAAGTTTGGCCCAAACCTCGTCTTCGCGCGTGAGAAACCTGATGCCTTCCTGCGCTTGCGGTTGATTCAAAGCGGTGGAATTGGTGACGAGCACAATTTTGAAAAACTGGCCTGTGGCGCGGACGTGCGCCACTGCTTGCATTGCCTCGACGAATTGAGACGCGAGAGTTGGCTCGCCATCGCCGCTCAATGCCACGTGACGGACCTGGAGCAGATTCTCTGGAAGGTTTGCGTAACGTGGCCATTGCCTCAACCAGCCGGCGTTCGCAAGTTCGAGCGTCTGATTCAACTCAGTTGCCATTCGATCGATATCCAACTGCGTGGCCTGCGGAGCCAGGGTGCGATCTACTTCGCAGTAAAGGCAATGGAAGTTGCACTTCACAATCGGGTTCACATTGATGCCGACCGATAGTCCGCGTGCGCGCGGCGAAATCACCAGATAAACGAAGCGGTTTTGAAGAAAATCTCTGGGATACCCAAAAGCCGCCTCATGCGAGATGGCAGAATCAAGTGCGGAATGCCCGTTCCCGCTCCGTCCATTTCTCCCGCTGTGCTGGTTGTAATTCTTCACGACCTGGATCATGGCGCGGGCTGGGAACCGATTCTACACCGCCTTTGCCATAGAATGGCTCGTTTTTGCGGACACTGTGACTTGGCCAAAACAGGTACATGACTTGGCAAAAAAGGAGAAGCCTTTCTCCGAGTCAGACTGCTAGTAACTGCTACGATTCCCATTGAGCAAACGGGTGTGAACGCAGTTGTTAATCAAAAACCCCGCGAAGTCGCGGGTGCTGTGAGCGGTCCGTCGCGCTGTTATCACTGCGGCGAGCCGTGCAAAGACTTTGCGTTTGCCCGGGGCAGAAATAATTTCTGCTGCCAGGGCTGCCAGGTCGTGCACGATTTGCTTGCTGAACATAGTCTGGAACACTTCTATGATTTGGGAAAGTCCCCGGGCGTTCGTGTTCGTGCTCAGGCCAAACGTGAGCAATGGGCCTATCTGGATGAACCGACCATTCAGCAGCGGTTGCTCGATTTCACGGACGGCAAGATCGGCCGCGTTACCTTTCAGGTCCCGGCGATTCATTGCGTTGCCTGCGTTTGGCTGCTGGAGAACCTGTTCCGGCTGCATGCCGGGATCGGGCATTCGCAGGTCAATTTCCCGCGACGCGAAGTGGCGATTACGTTTGCCCCGCAGAAGATTCGTCTAAGCGAACTGGTGGCGCTGCTGGCGTCCATCGGCTACGAGCCGGCGCTCACGCTCGGGAAGCTGGAGCAAGAAAACCACGTTCAGCGTACCAGAAGCAGTGGCTCCAGATCGGCATCGCCGGGTTTGCGTTCGGGAACATCATGCTGCTCAGTTTGCCGGACTATCTCGGGCTGGACAGCTTCAGCGGACCGCCTTTTAAGCTCGTCTTCGGCTACCTGAGCCTGGCGCTTGCTGCGCCGGTGCTGTTCTACAGCGCGTCGGATTACTGGCGGTCGGCGCTCGTTTCGCTGCGGCAGCGAGTGCTCACGCTCGATGTGCCGATCGCGCTCGGCCTGGCGGCGCTTTACGGGCAGAGTCGCTTCGAGATCGTCTCCGGGCGCGGAAACGGGTACCTGGATTCGCTGGCGGGCCTGGTGTTCTTCCTGCTCTGCGGGCGGGTGTTTCAACAGAAGACCCATGAACGGCTGGCGTTCGATCGCGACTACAAATCGTTTCTTCCCGCTGTCGGTGACGCGTCGACGGCGCAAGACCTTGGACGGTGAGTCGAAGAAGAACGGTTTCGCTTTCGCAACTGCGCGTCGGCGATCGGCTCGTCATTGCGCAACGGCGAACTGATTCCGGCGGACGCGACAGCTCACCGAGTGGCCGGCGCTGCATTGATTACAGCTTCGTCACCGGCGAATCCGAACCGGTGGCAAGGCAGCCGGGCGATTACCTTTACGCGGGCGGAAAGCAGATCGGCGGCGCCATCGAAGATCGAGACGGTCAAGCCGGTTTCCCAAAGCTATCTCACTTCGCTCTGGAATCACGAAGCGTTCCAGAAGGACCGCGAAGACAATCTCAACACGCTCACCAACCGCTACAGCCGGCGCTTCACCGTCTCGTCATCGCGATGGCGGTCGGGGCGGCGATCTTGTGGTTGGTGTGCCGCCGGCGATCAGCTGGCGCGCTCAAGGCGTTCACCTCGGTGCTGATCGTCGCGTGCCCGTGCGCGCTGGCGCTGGCCGCGCCGTTCGCGCTGGGCACGGCGCAACGGTTGCTGGCCCGCATGGGTGTCTTCTGAAAAACGCGCTGGTCCTCGAACGCATGGCGAGCGTGGACGCGATTGTGTTCGACAAGACCGGCACCCTCACCGCAGGCAGGGCAAAGCGGTGACTTGTCACGCGCCTTCGACCGGCGATGATAATGCCTTTGCTGCTCCATTGAAGCCGACAGCAGCGATCTGGCTGTTCTCGCTGGCGCGGCACTCGACGCATCCCCGTGCCTATTCGCATCGGTGCGTTGCTATAGGAGACGAATTCTTTGCCGGACGGCAGCGTTGCCGGCTGCGATTCATCGAAACGCCCGGCTGGCGGCATCGAAGGGCAGCGTGCAGGGACGTGAAATCTCGGTTGGGCTCGCGGGCGTGGCTGGAGGCACGTGACGCGCGTATCGGGTAGCGCGCGACTGCGATGTACCGCCCGGCAGCATTGTCCTGCCTCGCGATTGATGGGAGATGTCGCGGGCGCGTTCGTCTCTGGCCAATGCGTTGCGGCCGGAGACGATGAAACTGCTGCGTCCGTGCTCGGCGCGCAATATGAGCTCGCTCTGCTGAGCGGCGACAATGAAAGTGAGCGCGAGCGGTTCGCCGGTCTGTTCGGGCCGAATGCGCGATCTGCATTTCAACCAAAGCCCGCTGGACAAGCTCGGCTTCATCCGGGACTCCAGATCCGGCAAGACGGTGATGATGGTCGGCGACGGATTGAACGACGCCGGCGCGCTCAAGCAAAGCGACGTGGGCGTGGCGGTGGTGGAAGACGCAGGGCGCTTTTCGCCGGCCAGCGACGTGATCCTGGACGCCGACAGTGTCCGCAGCTTGGTCGGAATCCTCGCCCTGGCGCGCAGGCGACGCGAATCGTGCGGTTGAGTTTTGGCATTTCCGCTGTCTACAATGCTGTCGGCGTCAGCATCGCCGCGGCGGGCATCCTCTCGCCGGTGTTTGCGCGATTCTGATGCCGCTGAGTTCGATGTCGGTCGTGCTGTTCGCGTGCGGCGCGACGACGCTGGGCCGCGCGAACGCGCCGCATTGGCTGACGCGAGAATCGACGCTGCGACATCGGCGCAGTCCGAAGCTCCGCAACTTCGGCAGCCCGCAGACCTGCGAGGTCAGCCGAGCATCCGATCACGTCATCCTCATCCTGATCCTTGCGCAGCCTGGCTGTCGCGGTGGCTCTTCCTGGCCGGCTTCATCTGGGCCGTGCGTTCCGGCCAGTTCGAGGACACCTGCACGCCCTCCATGCGCATCCTGACCGAGGATGACAACCGGCGCACCGATCAGTTGTATACCAATTCCGACAGCAAAACGCAATCATCAACACCCATACCATGAGTATCGAAGCGTCACAACACGATTCCGCAACGTTCTAACGCGCGAGAGCCAGCTGCGCGTCTGCGCCGGTCGAAACATTCAAATACGACAACCGCATCGTCCGCGCCTTTGCGATCGCCACCGTCGATCTGGGGCCTCGTCGGCATGAGCGCCGGGCTTGCTGGCCGCCGTGCCAGCTGTTCTGGCCGGCAGCTGAACCTGAACCTGCAGTTCATCACCTTCGGCCGGCTGCGCCCGCTGCACACCAACGCCGTGATCTTCGCCTTCGTCGGCAACGGCATGTTCATGGGCATTTACTATTCGCTGCAGCGGCTCTGCAAGGCGCGCATGTTCAGCGACACGCTGAGCTGGCTGAACTTCTGGGGCTGGCAGGCCATCATCGTCGCCGCGGCCATCACGCTGCCGCTCGGCCTCACCACCAGCAAGGAATACGCGGAACTGGAATGGCCGATCGACATCGCCATCGCCGTGGTCTGGGTCGTCTTCACCGTCAACCTGCTCGGCACGATCCTCAAGCGCCGCGAGAAGCACATGTATGTGGCGATCTGGTTTTACATCGCCACGGCGCTCACGGTGGCCGTGCTGCACATCGTCAACTCGCTGGAAGTGCCGGCCAGCGCTGTTCAAGAGCTACTCGATTTATGCCGGCGTGCAGGATGCGCTGGTGCAATGGTGGTACGGCCACAACGCCGTCGCCTTCTTCCTCACCACGCCGTACCTGGGCATGATGTATTACTTCCTGCCGAAGGCGGCGAACCGGCCGGTGTTCTCGCTACCGGCTTTCGATCATTCATTTCTGGGCGCTGATCTTCATCTACATCTGGGCCGGGCCGCATCACCTGCTCTACACCGCGCTGCCGGACTGGGCGCAATCGCTCGGCATGGTGTTCTCGCGTCATGCTCGTCGCGCCGTCCTGGGGCGGCATGTTGAACGGCCTGCTCACCCTGCGCGGCGCGTGGGACAAAGTGCGCCAGGACCCGATGCTCAAGTTCATGGTCGTGGCCGTCACCGCCTACGGCATGGCGACGCTCGAAGGCCCGACGCTCGCCATCAAGAGCGTCAACTCGCTCTCGCATTACACCGACTGGACCATCGCGCACGTCCACACCGGCGCGCTGGGCTGGAACGGGTTCCTCACCTTCTCGCTGCTCTACTGGCTGTTCCCGCGGCTCTACAACACGAAGCTCTGGTCGGCGAAGCTCGCCAACTACCATTTCTGGATCGCGCTGCTGGGCATGATGTTTTACGTCGTGCCGATGTACTGGCAGCGGCATCACCCAGGGCCTGATGTGGAAGCAGTTCACCAAGGACGGCTTCCTGCAATACCCGAACTTCCTGGAAACCGTGGTGCAGATCATCCCGATGTATCGCCTGCGCGCCATCGGCGGCTCGCTCTACATCATCGGCGTCGTGCTGATGGCCTATCAACCTCTGGAAGACGGCCAAGAGCGGCAAGTTCGTGCCGGAGACAGGAAGCGCAGGCCGCGCCGCTGCGCACCGAGAGCCACGCCGAAGAGACGCATCCCTGGGGCCATCGCTGGCTCGAAGCGCAAGCCGATGACCTTCACCGTGCTGGCGCTCGTGGCCGTGCTGATCGGCGGGCTGGTCGAGATCATCCCGATGTATCTGATCAAGGAAAACGTGCCCGACCATCGCCAGCGTGAAACCCTACACGCCGCTCGAAGTGCTGGGCCGCGACATCTACATCCGCGAAGGCTGCGTCGGCTGCCATTCGCAGATGATCCGGCCGTTCCGCTCCGAGACCGAGCGCTACGGCGAATACTCCAAAGCGGGCGAGTTTGTCTATGATCATCCGTTCCTCTGGGGCTCGAAGCGCACCGGGCCGGACCTGCACCGCGATCGGCGGCAAGTATCCCGACGCCTGGCATTACAATCACATGGACGATCCGCGCTCGACCTCGCCCGGCTCGATCATGCCGCGCTATCCGTGGCTGCTGACGCAGAAGCTCGACACCATCGTCGCTGCCGGCGCGCATCAGCGCGCTGCGCAAAGTCGGCGTGCCTTATCCCGCCGGCTACGAAAACGGCGCCGGCGCAGAAGGACCTTGCAGGCGCAGGCAGCGAAGGTCGTGATGAACCTGCAAGGTCGGCATCGATCAACGCGCCAGACCGACCGCGAGATCATTGCGCTGATTGCCTATCTGCAGCGGCTCGGCACGGACATCAAAGCCGCGCCCGCCGCGCCTGCGCCGCAACGCGGCTGGCCAGCGCGCATCAACCCGCAAGCCGAATGAACTGACCTATGATTCAAAACGTTCTTCACGACATCGGCGGCATCGGCATCTACGGCGTCATTTCGATCTGCCTGTTCTTCGCTGTCTTCGGCGGCGTGCTGCTCTGGGCGCTGCGGCTGAAGAAAGCCGTATCTCGAATGCCATGAGCGCGCTGCCGCTGGACGACGAGCAGCGACCGACACCGACCACGAACCCAGGAGAATCTCGCCATGAATGAACGACCAAACGATCCCCTGCTGCTCGACCACGAGGCCGACGGCATCCAGGAACTGGACAACAAGCTGCCGCGCTGGTGGGTGTGGCTGTTCTACCTCACCATCGTCTTCGCCGTCGTTTACATGGTCTATTACCACGTCCTCGGCGCGGGCGACCTGCAGGCCGCCGAATACACGAAGGAAATGAAGCGTCGGCGACGCAGATCAAGGCCGCGGCCATGGCGAAGTTCGAAGCGAGCATCGCCACGCTTGCAGCCGTCGCAAGGACCCGGCGTGCTCGCGCAAGGCAAGCAGACCTTCACCACGCTGTGCGCGCCGTGCCATCGCCCGGACGGCGGCGGACTGGTCGGCCCGAACCTGTGCGACGATTACTGGATCCACGGCTCCAACTTCGTGGACAACGTGAAGACCATCTGGAACGGCGTGCCGGAAAAGGGCATGATCACCTGGAAGAGCGTGCTGAAGCCGAGCGAGATTCACGCCGTGGCCAGCTACATCTACACCCTGCGCGGCACCAACCCGCCGAATCCCAAGCCGCCGGAGAACCAGGCGCCGGTCGAAGACCGGGCCGAGCGAGTTTGAATAGATCGCACGTGCTCCGCGAAGCACCCATGCTCCCGAGCCGACCGAAGCAGCCGCGAACCGCCAGCGTCGCAGGACGATCGACTGGAAGGATTTCCGCGACCACCTCGCCACGGCGGACAAGGAGGGCCGGCGGCAGTGGCTTTATCCCGAAGAAGCCGCGCGGGCGATTCTATCCGCGCGCGCACCTGGCTGAGCTGGCTGCTGCTCGGCGATCATGTTCGCCGGGCCGTTCGTCCGCATCAACGGCAACCCGCTGCTCCTGTTCAACATCGTCGAGCGCAAGTTCTCCATCCTCGGCCAGATCTTCTGGCCGCAGGACATGGTCATCTTCGCCGTGGCGATGCTGATCTTCCTCACCGGCATCATCGTCTTCACCGCCGCGTTCGGCCGGCTCTGGTGCGGCTGGACCTGCCCGCAAACCGTGCTGATGGAAATGGTCTTCCGCAAGATCGAATACCTCATCGAAGGCGACGCCGCACGCAGCAACGCGCGCTGGACAACGCGCCGTGGACGGCGCGGAAGATCGTCAAGAAAGCTGCTCAAGCACGCGATCTTCTTCGGCCTGTCGTTCATCATCGGCAACACGCTGCTCGCCTACATCATCGGCACCGAGCAGTTGTTCCAGATCATCACCGACAACCCGGCAACCACCTCGACGGGCTGACGTTCATGATCCTGTTCACGCTGGTGTTCTACGCCATCTTCGCCCGCTTCCGCGAGCAGGCCTGCACGTTCATCTGCCCGTATGGCCGGTTTCAATCCACGCTGCTGGACGAGAACACCATCGTCGTCGCCTACGACTACAAGCGCGGCGAGAAGCGCGGCCCGCTGCATCGCGGCCAGACCGTCGAGCAGCGCCAGGCACGCGGCATCGGCGATTGCATCGACTGCCGGCAATGCGTCGCGTCTGCCCGACCGGCATCGACATCCGCAACGGCACGCAGATGGAATGCGTCCACTGCACCGCGTGCATCGATGCCTGCGACGACGTCATGGACAAGATCGGGCGTCCGCGCGGCCTGATCCGCTATGCCTCGCTTAACGGCATCGAGCGCGGCGAGCGGCTCAAGGTGACGCCGCGCATGGTCGGCTACACGGTCGTGCTGCTGGCGCTGGGCGTCGCTGCTTGGCGTTCCTCGTCTTCACGCGCTCGGATGTGCAGACCACCCTGCTCCGCGCGCCGGGCGCCCTGTTCCAGCAAATGCCCGACGGCCACTTCAGCAACCTCTACACGGTCAAGCGTGGTGAACAAGACCTCGCGCGAGATGCCCATCGAACTCAAGCTGGAGAACATCGCCGGGCGACCTGCAGGTCATGGGCCAGGACATCGTCGTGCCGCCGCAGAAACTGGCGGAGACTTCGGTGCTGATCGAGTTGGACCCGGCGGTGATGAAACCCGGCACGACACCGCTGGTCGGTGGGTGTCTATTCCCAGGGCCGCCGCCTGGAAACGCTCAAAACCGGGTTCATCGGCCCGCGGGACGACACCTGCACAGTGAACATGATATGAAGACCACCCGCAATCTCTGGCCGCTCGGCATCATCGCTGCCTTCGTCGTTTTCTTCGCCGGCACCGCGGGTTTGATCGTGATGGCTTGCGCCCAGAAGGTGGATCTGGTCAGTGCCGACTACTACGAGCAGGAACTCAGATTCCAGAAACGAATAAATGGCCTGGATCACGCAAAGGAGCTTGGCGAGCGCGCCTCAGTCGTTTACGACGGCGCCTAGCGAGACGCTCCGGGTGTCGGTTCCGGCTGGACAACTCGCGCGGAAATTCGATGGTCGGATACAGCTTTACAGACCTTCCTCTACGAACTTGATCGCGAAATGAAGCTCGCGCCGGATGTGAACGGTGTTCAAACGATCAGCACGGGTGAATTGAAGCACGGTTTGTGGAAGATTCGAATCTCGTGGGCTTTGGACGGGCAGGAATATTTCGTGGATGCGAAAGATTATTGTCGGCGAAAGGTTCCCATCAAAGCCAAATCCTGAGGAGAAATTTCAATAGAGATACTGGACTGCATTTATAATTGGTTTGGTTGGAAGCGTGCACTGCGCCGGCATGTGTGGTCCTCTCGCGTTGGCCTTGCCCGCAACCGGAAATTCTTCGTTGGGATTTATTGTTGGCCGATTGAGCTACAACGCGGGCCGAATCCTCACCTATTGCATGCTGGGGGTATTCTTTGGATTGTCCGGATAGACCTTGCTGTTCTTCGGCATCCAACGCTGGGTTTCCATCACCTTGGGCTTGCTGCTGATTGTTGGACTCTTCACGTCGCGCGAATAGCCCGTGGTCACCAGCCACTGCCGTGGTGGACTGGCTTAAATCGCGAATGTCGGGCTTGCTGCGCCAGCGATCACTGGGATCCCTGGTCGTGCTTGGCCTGCTCAACGGGTTTCTTCCATGCGGCTTGGTTTATGTGGCATGCGCCGGCGCAACTACAACGGGAAGTATCCAAGTGGGACAGTCTATATGGCTGCATTTGGCGCGGGCACTGTGCCGATGATGTTGGCCATTGGAATTGCCGGAAGACTCATTCCTGTTTCATTTCGGACGAGACTTCGGGTGGCCATTCCCGTTTCCATTTTTCTCCTGGGAGCATTGCTCGTTTTGCGGGGAATGGATTCTGTATTCCGCATCTGAGCCCCAACTTCTCTCAAGAAGGCGCAGCTTGTTGCCAGAAATAGCGCCGTCCGATATCATCGCGCCGACAAAGGGTTGAAGTTCGCAATTTCGCCGATTCAGAAACCTTTCGTCGCATGATTGTTATGTAAACCCGGCTCCCCAGCGACTAAAGGCGTTTACGGAATTTTTGAGACCGCTCTGGGGATCACATGGCTATTGCAAAGCCCATTCTATGTGGTAAGGAAATACACCCGAAATGACGACGATGCAGGTATCAGTGTTGGTTGCTGACGACGATGCAGACGACACGCTCCTTCTTCAGCTTGCTGTCAAGCGCGCAAACCTGGGCCTGCGGCTGCAGACCGTGTCGGATGGGGAGAAAGCCGTTGATTATTTGTTGGGGAGAAATGGTTTTGAAAACCGAGATGCGCATCCTTTTCCAATTTTCGTTCTGCTGGATCTCAAGATGCCCAAGATGAACGGTTTTGAAGTGCTGGGATACGTTAAGAAGCAACCCGAATTACGGAAGCTGCCCATAATCATTTTCTCATCCTCCAATGATCCCGGAGACATCCGTCGCGCTTACGACACCGGCGCAAATTCCTACCTTTGCAAACCTACCACCAGCGATGGGCTGACGGACCTTATTCAGGCTTTGCACGGGTATTGGCTCAAGCATAATCACTTTCCGGTATGAGTTTGTCGGCACTGCTATCTCGCCGCGACCAGCGCGCAGGTGGAAGTATCGATTCCAGCAGCACGCAGTAATTCACAAACTCCAGGTTTCTCCGCGTAGGGCGATTCCTTCGTTTCGGGCGGGTCTTCACCCACTAACAAATCCGCTGCGCGCCTACTTACGCTATTCACAGTTCAGCCCGGGCCAGTATCCGGGCCATTTGCATGAACGAAGAATCTGATAAGGATCCGGGACCGCTGAATTCCCGCAACGGCGGCCAAGCTCGCAGTCGGCGAGATGCCGATTCTTCAAACGGGAGTTCGAGCGCCCGTACCGCGTCGAACGGGCACACGGCTGCTCCGGTCCTTGATTTTTGGACTTTTGCTGATCTTGTGACACATCGGTGGCATTGGTTGGTGATCGGCGCGATCATTTTTGGAGGACTTTGCCTGGCACTTGGCGGATTCGTGGTCCATCAAAAGTTTACGGCATCCGCAGAGTTGCTTCGGTATGAAAGTCCAGGGCAAAGCGATTTTTTAAAGGCGTCGCCGCTGACGCCGGATACTTTTGCCGCCTTGATCATGTCTCCAGACTTGCTGCGGCGAGTCGGGGAGCGCGTTCAGCCGCCGATTCCGCCCGATAAATTCGTCAAATTGTTGAAAGTTGATCCGCAGCCGGAATCAGAAATCGTCAAGGTTTATCTTTCCGCGCCCACTGCCCAGGAGGCGGTTAATCTTGCCAACAATTACGCGAACGAGGTGGTTGCCTACACAAAAGCGCTTCAAGCCTCGCAGGCCGAGCAACTCGCGAAAAATTATCTCATAAAGCAACTCGCGGACATGGACCAGCAGGTTGAGGAACTTTCGGACCGATTTCGGGCGCTGGCGGTTCCTCCGTCAATCACGAACAAACTTGCTGAGGTCGGCACAAACGTAAACGCGCTCGGCCAGAGCTTCGCCACTTCTCTTCAACCCGGAGTGGGCGCGCAACAACTCCAGGAACAGTTGGGAAAAGCTATCGCTGAATTGAGCACGCTGCTGGTTAGTTTCACCGACGATAACCCATTGGTGCAGGCAAAGCGGCAACAAATCGCCTCGCTTTCAGAACTCGCCGCTTCTTCGTCCACAAATGCCGTCGGGCGGAGTGGCCAAATGCTGAATCCAGAGTTCGAAATCGTTCGCACGAAACTGAACGCGTTGGATTACGCCCGCGTTGATCTCGCAAAACGAGCGACCGAGGCGCAGTTGTATGCGGCAGACCCGCCAGGGGATGTGCGCGTCAATGCCGAGGCATCACTGAAGACCGTGAAGTCATCGCACCTCCGGTTAAAAATGGGTGCCCTGACAATTTTGGGAGGAATCTTCGGAATGGGTTGCAGCCTGGCGCTGCTGTTTCTGGTCGAGGCCTTTGACAGCCGGCTCAAAAACGTCGAAGACCTTAAGCGCGTGGCGCGGATGCCGGTGCTTACGTCATTGGGCGACTTGCGCGCGATGAAGGAAGCGGAACGCGCGCAGTGGGCGTTCCGCACGTGGACTCTGCTGCAAGGACGGCTGAGCCGCTCGGCCAATCATGGATTGGTTTGTGGGTTCACATCATCAGCCGAGCGTGAAGGGCGTTCGACCTGGATCAAGCTGCTCGCTGAAGCCGCCAGTCTTAGCGGGTTCCGGGTTCTGACCATTGCGACCAAGCCGGCGGCTCACCTTGGAGAAACGAATCAGATCACCGAAGAAACATTGGAGCATCACGCCCGGTTGAATGATCACGCGAACGGAAACGGTTCCTTGAAGGAGGATGCGGTTGCGCTGGCCACAAATGTTCTCGCCACGCCCTCTCAGGTGACCGAGCGATTGACCGGTCCCAACTCGCAGCCACAAGTGCACATTCCATTGCCCGGTTGGGTGTGGAACCTGGAACGTCGCAAACAGTGGCGATCCGCGCTTAATCAATGGCGACAGATTGAAAACCTCATGATCTTCGTGGAGTTACCTCCGGCGTCCGTGCCTGAAGCTATCCTGCTCGGTTCACATTTGCCGAACCTCGTTTGGCTGGCGGATGGCCAGGTCGCGAAGGCGGGTGAAACGAAGTCACAACTGGAGACTTTGCGGAATGCGCGGTGTAATCTCGTGGGAGCGGTGCTGAATCGCGAGCAGGGAAAATCAATCAAGCAGCGATTTCCGCGCTGGTTTGCTGGAATTGCAATTGCATCTGTTCTCTCTTCTAACAGCAGCGCTCAGGAGACGAATATTTCCGCTGGTGCGGAGCGTCGAATTGCTGCTTCTGCGAATGCATCGCTCGAGGCCAGCAGCGATCATTCATTCTCGGTTGTCAGCCCCGCGCAGCGTGCGCCGTGGCAGCAGCATCTGACGCTAGGTGCGGGAGATGTCCTGACGTTTGCTTTGTATGGCGAACCGCTGTTGACGCGTACGGAAGTTTCCATTGGACCGGATGGCCGCATCAGTTATCTGGAAGCGCAGGACGTGCTGGCGGCCGGATTGTCCGTGGACGAGTTAAGGTCGAAGTTCGACGAAGAACTTGGGAAGTTCCGCCGTTCCCCGCGCACGATCATCACTCGATATTGAAATGCCTGGGGACCCGCCTTCGAAAATTACGACCGTCGTTGGGCCGGACGGAAAGATCTACTTCAATTTATTGCCAGGGATCGACGTATGGGGACTTACGCTCGCGCAGGCGCGGGAGCGATTGCAGGAAGGTCTCGCGAAGTACATTCGCGGAACACCACAGGTGGACATTAGCGTGCACGATGTGCAAAGCAAACGCGTGTGGCTGCTTGGCCGCTTCCAATCGCCAGGCGTTTATACAATGCCCGCGCCCATGACGTTGCTGGAAGCAATATCCATGGCGGGCGGCTCGATGACTTTCACGGGCACGCGAGAGGTGACCGGCGGTCCCATGGGCGAGGACCTCGCGGATTTGCACCACAGCTTTATCGTGCGCCATGGCCAATTCCTGCCAATTGATTTTGAGCGGCTTCTAAACAAGGGAGATCTCACGCAGAACATTTATCTGGAACCGGACGATTTCATTTACTTTACGCCGGCCTATACAAAGCAGGTTTATGTCTTTGGCGCGGTTGTCCAGGCGAAACCAGTTCCTTATACCGAAGGAATGACAGTCGCCGCGGCGATCGCGGGAGCATACGGAATCGTGCGGGATGCATATCAATATCACGTGATGGTCATTCGCGGTTCGCTTGCGCAACCGGAGGCTGCGGTTGTGGATTATCGCGCGGTCGTCGAAGGCAGAGGGCACGATATTCCTCTTGAAGCGGGGGACATTGTTTACGTTCCGTTCACGCCATATCGGGACTTGAGGAAGTACATTGAAATTGCGCTGAATACGTTTGTCAGCTCCGTCGCGATCAACGCCGGAGTTTCAGCCGTGGCGAAACGTGGAACGGGGGCGGGCGGAGTCGTTATTCCTGTCGGCAGCAGCATCCAAATCATCCCACCACCCACGCCACCCATCCATTAGGACGGGTGTTTTCCATGCCATCGCCCGCTGTAGGAACCGCAGCGCCACTCGTCCCAGAAAGGCCGAGCATAGCGAAATTGCGGGCGGCGGCGCGAGATTGCCGGGCTTGTCCGCTGTGGAAGAGGGGGACGCAAACCGTTTTCGGTGATGGATTGCGCGAGGCCAAGGTCGTATTCGTCGGTGAACAGCCAGGAAATGACGAAGATCTCGCGGGCAAACCTTTTGTTGGACCGGCCGGAAAGCTCCTGGACAAAGCGTTAGTGGAAGCGGGAATAGATCGCGACGAAGTTTATGTCACCAACGTGATGAAGCATTTCAAGTGGGAACCGAAAGGCAAACGCCGTATTCACAAGAAACCGAATGCTCGCGAAATAGCCGCGTGCCGGCCGTGGCTCGATGCCGAATTGTCAGTGTTAAAGCCGCGGGTGCTCGTTTGTCTGGGTGCAACCGCTGGGCAGGCTCTGCTCGGAAAAGAGTTTCGGGTGAGCCAGCAACGAGGCGAATTGATTGATTCGTCGCTTGCCGAAAAAGTTATGAGCACAGTCCATCCGTCTTCGATTCTCCGCGCACTGGATGAAGAATCGCGGCATGTTGAGATGAAGAAATTTATTTCTGATTTAATAGTAGTGGCGAAGGTTATACGCGGGTTGCGTCAATGAAAGTCGTAGGACTGTGCGCCAACAAGCTCATCATGGGGCAGGCGCTCGATTTTCTCGGCCTTTACATGAATCACATTGTCGATGTGCTGCAGTCTGCCTTCGATCAGCAGAAATGATTCTTCTGTAATCACCAGACGGTTCGCCTCGAACATTGGTGGCGTTACGACGGCATTGCTGATGCCGGTTTCATCTTCGAGGCTGATAAAAACAAATCCCTTGGCCGTGCCCGGCCGCTGCCGGCAGATGACATTCCCTGCAATGCGAACGTGTGAGCCGTGCCGCACTTTTGACAGATCGCCGGCGCGGCAAACGTTGGTGAGGTTGGGACGCAACAAAGCCATTGGATGTCGCCCGGTGGAGAGGTGCATGCCTTTGAAATCCGCTTGAATACGCTCGGCATAATTCATCGGCGCGAGCGGGGAAGAAGCCTGGACACCGCACGCGGTTCGTGTGCGGCGGTTGACGCCCTCGTCAACGCGGCAGAGCGCACCGCCGTGCGTGGAAACAACGTGCGGTAACGCACGCGAGCGAGACGCGTGCGCTCCCCTCAAACAAATCCCCTTCGCGCACTTTCTTTTCCACTTCCCACAAAGCTCCACGGCGATGAGTCGCAAAACAATTCAATGCGCCGATCTCAGCCAGTGTCCGCAGTTCGTCCTTATTCAGGCGCGCGCGGCGCTTGAGATCTTCGAGCGAAGCAAAGGAAGCTCTTTCCCGTTCCACCACCAACCGTTTCGCGCCGTTCTCGCTCAACGTTTTCACCACGCGTAAGCCCAGGCGCACTGGAGAATCCGAAGCCGGGAATTGTGGTTCGTCTCGTTCTCCACCAACTTTGTCGGCGGGGAACGGCAGCACCATTTGCCGCCTCTCTGAAAAATCCGCGGCGGGATTTGTCGAATGACTCTGCGTGCCTTCAATGAAGCAATCCCATCCCGATTTCATCACGTCCACCGGCAGGAATTTCACGCCGTGTCGCTGCCCGTCTTTGATTAACGTGGCCGATGAGTAAAAGCCCATTGGCTGATTGTTCAGCAAACTCGCGTAAAACTCAGGCGCATGATGGGCCTTCAAGTAAGCCGTCGCATAAGCCAGGATCGCAAAACTGATGGCATGCGACTCTGGAAAACCATAAAGCGCGAATGATTGAATTGCAGCGATGATATTCTCAACCACATCGTTCGAAAAGTTTTTGGCAGCCAGCGCGGCGCGAAGTTTCTTTATAACGCGCGACATCAGTTCGTTGGAACGATGGAAACTCAAGGCACGCCGCAACTCTTCGGCTTCTGCTCCGGTGAAATCGGCAAGGCGCATCGCCATCTCGAGCATCTGCTCCTGAAACAGAGGAACGCCAAGCGTGCGCTCAAGAATCGGCTTCAACAGGGGTTCGAGGCTTTCATGATAATAACTGACTGGTTCCTTTCCGCTCGCCGCGCCAGATACGGATGCATCAAGTTGCCCTTGAATCGGGCCAGGCCGGATGATCGCGACTTCGATGACGAGATCGTAAAAATGTTTCGGGTTCATGCGCGGCAACGTGGCCATTTGCGCACGGCTTTCGATTTGAAAGACCCCGATCGGTGTCCGCCGCCCGAATCATTTCGAACGTTTTTGAATCGTCTGCGGGAAATTGCGCAATATCGACCGGACCGCCACGCTTGCGCAATAGTTCCATGGAATCCTGCAACACTGACATCATCCCAAGTCCCAGCAAATCCACTTTTATGATGCCGAGATCCTCGCAATCCTCCTTGTCCCATTGCGCGACGACGCGGTCCGGGCATCGAGGCGTTTTCAAGCGGGACCACTTTGATCGAGTTTGCCCTGGCAAATGATCATGCCGCCGGAGTGCTGGCCGAGATGGCGCGGCAAACCGGTTATGGATTTGCAAAAGCGCCGCGAACGCAGCCGCGCGCGGATGCTGTCTTGGGCAGGCCGGACTTCTCCATCTGCGCCAGTAAATCCAGCGTGTGCGGGAAATCGCCATTCGGCATAAAGATTCGAGAAGCGATTCAAAATGTCCGGCGAGAGATTCAGCGCTTTGCCGATTTCGCGCGCGGCGCTGCGCCCGCGATATGTAATGACGTTTGCGGTCATTGCCGCGCCGCGCTTGCCATAACGCCGGTAAACTTCCTGAATCACCCGTTCACGCCGCTCACCGCTCGGCAAATCAATATCAATGTCCGGCCAGGTTCTTGCGTCCTTCGCTTAGAAATCGCTCGAACAGAAGTTTGATACTTCGACCGGATCCACGGCGGTGATGTGCAGGCAAAAACAAACAGCACTGTTCGCCGCGCTGCCACGCCCCTGCGCCATGATCTTATTTTCCCGGCAAAACTTCACGATGTCCCAGACGATGAGAAAGTAACCGGCAAAGCCGAGGCGATTGATTAAATGCAGTTCATGCTCAAGCTGGCTCTTCACTTTATCGGGAATTCCATTCGGATACCGTTTTCGAGCGCCGGCAAAAGTCATTTCACGGAGATACAATTCCATGGGTTCACCGTTCGGGGTGATGAATTTTGGAAACTCATAGCCGAGATTTTCGAGCGTGAAATCCAATCGTTCGGCGAGATGGACTGTGTTTTCAATGGCTTCCGGCAGATCTCGGAACAAATCGCGCATTTGCGCCGCGCTTTTCAAATACTGCTCCCCGTTTTGCTCCAGCAACTTCCCGGCGGCGTCCAGATGAGTGTGGTGACGAATGCACGTGAACACGTCAAGAACCGGACGTTCATTTTCCGTCGAATACAAAACGCCATTCGTCGCGAGCAGCGGGACATGAAAATGGCCGGCGAGTTGAATCATCGAGCGAACGGCTTTCTCCTCGCCACGAATCCGGTGACGATGGATTTCTATGAAAACATTTTCACGACCGAAGGCGCCGAGCAGTTTTTCAATTGAACGGGGAGCACGCGCGTCCCCTGTGTCGGTTCGGGTGTCACCCGCGAACCGACGTTCGCCTGATTGGTTTTCATCCGCCGATGACTGGCCCGCCGGTGTTTTCGGCGGGACGCTGAAGACCGGGCGCGAGACGCGCGCGCTCCCAAAAACCGTTGCATTCGCACATGCCACCAATCCTTCTGCAAATTCCGGCAGATCGTCCCAGAGCACGCTGCATTGGCCTTTTTGATTTCGCAGATGGGCGCGTGTCAAAAGTTGGCAAAGATTTTCGTAGCCGTGACGCGATTGAACGAGCACCGGCAGGATTGCTCCGTCTGTCATTGTCAGTTCCGCACCCACTATTGGTCGAATGCCAAGCTCGCGAGCCCGACCAAAAAATCGCGGCGCGCCATAGACTCCATCGCGGTCGCACAACGCGACGGCTGACAATTGCAATTGTGCTGCCCGCTCGGCCAGTTGCTCTGGTGTGGATGCACCTCGCAAGAAACTGAACGCGCTCCGGCAATGGAGTTCGACGTAATCAGTCATAAACCCCCTCCACGAAACAGCCGTCGCTCGATCGAAAAATCCGCAAGAGCGAACCGTCGCTCGTTTCCACGTCCCATTCCTCGCGCGCCCAGCGGTTGGCGTCCCACCAATTGCCGGAACTGAAAAACGGGCCGCGAACTTTGGCGATCGCACCGGTCAAAATGTCACTGCGAACAAGCGCGGGCTTCTCACTGCGAAATTCAAAATGCGCCGGCATTGGCGGGCGGAAGCGGCGGAGTTGTAAGCCGCAGTTTTTAATTTTAAGTTCCAAACTGCGAGTTGAAACAGAATCGAAATTCTGTGCAAGCAAGCGGAACGAATCCGGTTTGTGGCTTGGAATCAATTGCGGTGTCCCGACGTTTTCTTCACCAACAAGCGCGCTCATGCGTGCGAGCGTCTGGACAAATTGATTCTGGTTGCGCAGCGTGCATTCAAAAAGTCCGAATTGATGCGTTTCCGGTTTTGCTGGGACCGCTGTCAGCTTCAGCGAAACAATCGGCGAATCGGTGCGTACGGTTTCCAGATGTGTTTCCAGCATTTGGAACAGTGTTTCACTGTTGCCGGTTGGCGCCGGGATTTTGAAAATGCGCTCGTACTTTGCGCCGGAAGCCAGGCCGAGATGAAGGTGAAACTCGGCGATGACGAGATAAATTGCTTCCAATCGCCGTGAAAGCTGTTCGACGAAGCGTTGCAGGACAAACAACAGCGGCGCGGCAGTTTCGATTTCGTTTCTGAATTCCATTTCTTCCGTAAACGCTTCCGGCGGCAAGACGAGCTTGAGCGGACGGACGGAATGAGTGGAAACGCGCGCAAACAACTCCAACGCTTCCACGCCGAGTCGTTCAGCAACTTCATTCTTGCCGAGCGCGAGAAATTCTCCGACGGTGCGAACTCCCCAACGCGAAAGAATTTCCGAAAGTTCCTGAGAAGGATTAAGCGCGGCAATCGGCAAAGGAACGATATATTCATCCGCGCTTTCGACAATTGAGATTCGCTCAGCTCCGTGCGCCACAAGTAACGCCAGTTCCGGGGTTCGCGCGATTCCAATTTTTGCTTCCAAATAGTATTGGGCCAGTATTTGAAGAATCCCTTCGGCCCAGTCGCGCCGAGGGGAGTCCTCATGCAGGCCAAGTCCCTTCAACTCCATTGTGCAGATGCCGGGCGCGGTCGCTTCGATATTCGGCGAAAACGTATAAGCGGTTTGCAGCAAAGTTTCCGTGGCGGAATTCTCCTGGGAAACGGAACGCGATCGGATGATCAAATTACCGCAACGCGCCATGGCCTGGCTGACGGTCAGACCTTCGCGAACACCGCACGCGGACGCGACGGAAGTGAGTTGAACGATGACCGGCTTTGGAAGCGCGGGATCAATAAGAGCGATGGCACCGGCCCGCAGTTCCGGTTCATGTCGGAGGACCGATTGAAGTGAAAAATTCGGAATGAAAATGACGGCAAACATGCCTTTGTGTTGAATCGTTCAAAGCTTTAATCGTTTAGAATCGGATCAGGCGGAGTTTTGCAGAGCTTCGCGCGCTTCGCTGGCGTGGCGGGTTTCAGAAATTTCCACGTTCAATTCGCCCAGCAGTTCCTCCCCGTCCCGCTCCAGCGCATCGATCGAAAAAGGCGAGCGGAGTGTTACGCGTGCCTGGGCCGGAGCAACCATCGCTTGCGGCGTGAGCACCGCGCAAACTGTGGAAGTTTGCTCGACGAGACGCTGAAAACGATACCACGTGGTGGCTGGAATTTTGCGGACTTCCTTTCCCGGGTTCGCAGCGAGATCCAGCAGCAACAAAGGCAAATTGCCGTCACGCAAGAGCAGATCGGCCGCTTTCAAAGCCTCGTTGACGGAATGGCATCGCACCCAGAGCAGCCGGGACAAAAATTCTTCTTCGATTTGAGTGACCTCAAACGAATCCCGGCCATCTATCAATGCAACAATTTGAATTTGCCGCGCAGCCTGGCGCAGTAATGAAGCCATGAGCAACGCCCCGCCCACGCCTGCTCGTGTTACGACGATTTCAGTCAGCGCGCCTTTGGGCAAACCACCGTGCAAGTGCTGGTCTATTTGCGGCAAACCAGTCGGCCAATGCGGAATCGGAGGGGGAAAATCATCCAGCCTCGTGCGCAAGCCGGGGAATTTTTCTTTCAGGAGCTGGCGCAATTGGATGACATTTGCCGTGGGCATAACCGGTCTTTTTAGATGTAAACCTCCTTTTCGATGCAGGCAATGGAAAAGGGGTAAACTCGGCAAATTATTGCTCTCGAAGCCGCGCTTCTCCGTGGTTGATGCCCGGGCCGAACAATGGCACAGTCCTCCAGAATCGCCAAACCATGAAAAACTCGCGAAAGATCGTTCTTTCGGCTGCGGTGCTGGTGTTTTCGCTGTGTTTCTGCGTCGCGCAATTTCGGGGTCGCGGCGGTCGCCGTTTCTGGGGTGGAGATTCCGGCCCGATTATTCAGACTGAGGGAGGTCAAGTCGTCAACGAGGACACAGTTCGCACTGCGCGTGAAACCGCGCCGCACAGCATTGATTTGCCGGATTGGACCAACGACCCGGCGTTCGATAAGGACGTGTTCACATTTACCCGGATTATTTACAAATCCGAGCCGGGCCGGCCGAGCTGGCTTGGTTGGGTAAACGATTATCCCGACGGCGATTTGAATCTCTCTGCGCGCCTGCAGCAATTGACCTCGATGAAAGTGGACCCGGACGGACGCGTTTTGAAGCTGGCCGATCCGTCGCTGTTCGATTATCCGTTCATCTTCATGAGTCAAGTAGGCGGACTGGAATTGCGCGATGAGGAAGTTCCGATTCTCCGCAAATATCTCGAGAACGGAGGCGCGCTGCTGGCTGATGATTTTTGGGGCGACGAGGGCTGGGAACATTTCGAAGCCCAAATCAAACGCGTGCTGCCCGGCCGTGATTGGGTGGAATTGCCGATGGATCATCCGCTGTTTCATTGCGTCTTTGACATTCACGGCCCCAAGAAGAATCTCCAGGTGCCGACGATTCAAATGTGGCAACGCAGCTACGACCCTGAAAACCCGCAGTCGTTCGCCTCCTTTTTCCGTGGGCAAGGCTCACAGGAGCCGCACGTCCGCGCGTGGTTTGATGGCAAACAACGCATCATGATTCTCGCGCTGCACAACTCGGACACCGGCGACGGCTGGGAACGGGAAGGGGAAAACGAGATTTACTTCAAACAATTTTCCGAAACGCGCGCCTATCCAATCGCGGTAAACGCGATTTTCTATTTGATGACGCATTGATGCGAAGTTGACGCAGCAAGAGCAATTACGGCTTGATTTGCCCTTGATGCGCTTCCTTGACTCGCCTCGCGCCGGTCTTATCATACGCGCTCCGTTCGATTGGAATTTGATTCAGGAAAACGAAAACGAAAATGAGCACAATCTATGACATTCAGGCGCGTGAAATCCTCGATTCGCGCGGCAACCCAACGGTGGAAGTGGACGTGATTCTGGCCGGCGGCGCGGTGGGCCGCGCGGCGGTGCCTTCCGGCGCCAGCACCGGCGAACACGAAGCCATCGAACTGCGCGACGGCGACAAGAAGCGCTATCTGCGGCAAAGGCGTTTCCAAGGCCGTCAAGAACGTCACCGAAAAGATCCTGCCGGCGCTGCGCGGCGTGGATGCGCTCGACCAACTCACGGTTGACCGCATCATGCTCGAGCTCGACGGCACGGAAACGAAATCCAAGCTCGGCGCGAACGCCATCCTCGCCGTGTCGCTCGCCAACGCCAAAGCCGCGGCGGAAGCGCTCGGCATGCCGCTGTTCAAATATCTCGGCGGGCCGAACGCCAAAGTCCTGCCCGTGCCGATGGCCAACGTCATCAATGGCGGCGCGCACTCGGATGCGCCGATTGATTTCCAGGAATTCATGATCATGCCGCACGGCTTGCCGACCTTCAGCGAAGGCCTGCGCGCGATCACCGAAACTTTCCACGCGCTCAAGGCCGTGCTGAAGAAGCGCGGCCTCAGCACCGCCGTCGGCGACGAAGGCGGCTTCGCGCCGAAGCTCGACAGCGCCGAAGACGCGATCGAATCCATCCTTCAGGCCATCAAGGACGCCGGCTACAAGGCGGGCAAGCAGATCTTCCTCGCGCTCGATGTCGCGGCCTCGGAGTTCTACAACGGCAACGGCACCTACACGTTCAAGAAGAGCACCGGCAAGACCGTTACGGGCGACGAGCTGGTCGACTTCTACGTGAAGCTCTGCGGCAAGTATCCGATCGTCAGCATCGAAGACGGCTGCGCGGAAGGCGACTGGACGAACTGGAAGAAGCTCACCGACAAGCTCGGCGACAAGGTCCAACTCGTCGGCGACGATCTGTTCGTGACGAACGTGAAGTTCCTCCAGAAGGGCATTGATACCGGCACGGCCAACTCGATCCTCGTGAAGGTGAACCAGATCGGCTCGCTCACCGAGACGCTCGACGCCGTCGAACTCGCGCAGACCAACAACTACACCGCCGTCCTGTCAGCCATCGCTCCGGCGAAACCGAAGACGCGACCATCGCGGACATCGCCGTGGCGACCAACTGCGGCCAGATCAAGACCGGTTCGCTCAGCCGCTCGGATCGCCTGGCGAAGTACAACCAACTGCTGCGCATCGAGCAGATTCTCGGCAAGAACGCGGTTTACGCAGGCAAGAACGCGCTGCCGAAGGCAAAGTAGCCGTTCGATGGCCCGAGGGCGCATCTCAGTTTATTGCAGCGCCTGTCCAGAGTGGTGGAAATGGTCGCGCTGCGACCATTTCGGCCGCGTTCAGCGGCCGAATCTGCGGGACTGATTCATTCGCGTCGCTGAACACGACGCGACTCGTCGCAGCGCCACGAGTTCCACCATCTGCAAGAAAATGAGATGCGCCCATGGTCCGAGCCAATTCGGCGAGCAGCGGCGACAACTGCGCTATTGGCACATCGTGCTGTACGCGGAGCGGAATACCCTTCGCGTCCACGGATGTTTTTGAGCTCGCGATTCCAGCCGCTGCAATTCCATCAATGCCTGCACGGGTTGGCCAAGCTTCAGCCACAGTTCAGCGCTTTTGACGTGCATGGCATCGCAGAGTCCGATTGAGATTCGTGAAGTTTTCATTGCCTCAAAACCTTGGGTTACGAATAACCCTGGTCCGGGCACGGCGGGATGGGGTCTCATCCCACCCATTGAACAAAAATCTACCCGCGACGGTTCCGCAATGTGCGACCGGCTTTTGTCCGTATGTAATGAAACAGATACTGCTGGGCGTACCCGGCGTTCGGGCCGAAATGCGTTTCGGAGAAATGGCGCAGCCGTTTCGCGGTGACGCGCCGCCGGGCAAAATAGAGTTGCTTCAAGGCTTTGATGACCCATACGTCCACCGGAAAAGCTGACTGAAAGCCGTACGCGAACAGCAGGACGCAATCGGCAATCTTCCGACCCACGCCGGCCAGCGCCATCAACTCCAGGCGCGCAGTTTCGACGGGAACATCATAAAGCGAGTTCAAGCTAATCTTCCCTTCGGAAATCAACCGCGCGGTTTTGAGCAGGTACGGCGCGCGAAAGCCCATTTTGCAGGCCCGAAGTTCGGCTTCGGTCGCGCGCGCGATTTGCTCTGGCGAGGGGAAACCGTAGGCGGGCGTGTGTTGCGGCGGAGCGGAAATCGGTTCGCCAAATCGTTCGCACAGCGCGGCGACGATTTGCCGAATCTGGACGATCTGTTTTGTCGAAGAGAGAATAAACGAGGCCAGGCATTCCCATGGATCCTGCCGGAGCAAACGCAGGCCGCGACAAGCGTTCACCGACGTGTTCATCGGTTCTTCGTTTGGGAATGTCGCCAGCACAAGGCCAAGATCAATTTCCGTCTGGAGATAATGCGTGAGCCAGTTCCAGTCACTAATCGGTTCAGCGGTTTCGGCCCGGATCGAAAACTGGTCCGCGCGCAACCGCACCCAACGGCTCCCAATCATGCCGCTCCAGGCGCCATCCTGAAAATTCCATCGGAACGCCTGGCCTGAACTCAGGGTGGCGCCGAGATCGTAATCCCGCACTTCGAGCGTCGCAAAAGACGTGGGCGTGGGTGGGCCGTGCTTACCGGAGATTGCGGCACTCGAAGAGTTGAATGATGTGGAAGACACGGTCACGATAGAGAACGTTGTACAGACCCAGATTGGTCACGGACTCGAATTGCTGCTGCAACACTGCTGGCGCAGGTCGATTGACCGGTTCAGTCCGGTTGAGATTGATTTGTCCATTCAACCATTTGGGAATCCAGGATGGAACAAGTCCCGGCATGTTGAGTTCGCGGACGAAAATAGCGTTCTGTCCTTTGCGCTCCAGATATCCCGGCCAGAAGTAATACTGGTTTACGGGCCGTTCGGTTGTGACGCAATACGCCAGCGGGTTGGTGACAAGGTTCGTCTTCGCTTCAGGCAAATAAAAATTCACCATGCTGGTGGTTTCGTAGTGGTTGCCGATGACGAAAGCGGGTTTGCCTTCCGCCAGCAGTTTCGTCCGCGCCTCGCCCACGATTTGCGCGAGCTCGTCGTAAGCGCGGACGCGCGTGAGCGGATCGATCTTGGGTGGGAGCGGCTTGCCAACGATTACCTGAATCAAATCGGTTTCGTGCATCACGGTGATGATTGTGAGCCCGATGATCATGCCGGCGATGAACCAGGGCCTGGTTCCATGTCGGCCAAGGCGCCAGCGCGTTTCCCAGTAACAAACGGTAAGGCAAAACAACGGCAATACCGATGGAGCAATCCAGTTCGGAAGCACGTTGGAATGAAACGTGAACAGCAGGTAACACAGGAACAGCGGCGCGCCCATGCTGAAGAGGTAAACGAGACGCGGATCACGCCCCCGGCGACGCCAGAAGGCAATTGCAGCCCAAACCGTGGCGACCAGAAAAATCGGATTCAAGAGCATCACCTCTGCTCCAATGAAATTGAAAAAATACCGGAGCGTTGGTTTCCAGGCCGTGCCGAGTCGGGCATTGTCAGAGACGACATGACTCACCGTGACCCAGCCGTGTTGCTGATTCCAAATCACGACGGGCAACGCGCAGAGCAGGTTTATTAGAAGCGCGAGATACGGCCCGGGTCTGCGAAGATGCGCGCGCGCCGGTTTCCAGAGAATGAAGAAAACCACCCAGCACAGCCATTGAAACAACTCAGTGTATTTGCTGAGAAAACCCAGGCCCATCCACAGGCCAGTCCAAATCCACGGCGCGAGCTTTGCGTCCGGTTGAACGGCGCGCCAGCCCGAAAGCATCGCGGCGGTCCAGAACAAAACTGAAAGCGGGTCAACGGTCATCAATACACCTCCGGCAGCCATCAAAGGCGTGGCAGTCACAATCAGCAGGAAAAAGAATCCTGCCCGTGCGTTTACTTCGCGGGCGAAGAACTGCAGCAATAGAAAACCAAGCACCGCGCCAATGACCGGCGAAAAGAAGCGGACGCCGAATTCGTTGTCGCCCCACAAATGCGTTCCGAGCCATTGCGTGTAGGCGATCAGAGGCGGCTTGCTGTAGTACCAGAGGGCAGGGTGCTTCGACCAAACCCATTGGTATGCCTCGTCGCCGCTGAGTTCGATCAGGCCGCTGGCGATGTAAAGCAAGCGGCCAGCGAACGTCAGAGCAATGACGAGATAACCGAGACGCAGCCAATGCGCCTCAATGGATGAATGACGGGTGACCGCCGGTGTAGATTCTGTTTCCGAAGCAGTGGTGTCAGTTCGGCAATCAGGATTCAACAGTGACGGGAGCTTTTCCCACCAAAGTGGAAACCATCTTCGTCCCGCGAATTTCCAGAGCGAATTGAGGATGACGATCGTCGCTGCGGCGTAACCTGCGCCGAGAATCGCGCCCGCAAGCACATCACTCGGGTAATGAACGCCGTTGTAGATGCGCGAAAAGGCGACGATGCATGCAAGCGGCAGCATGACGAAAATGCTGCGACGATAATAAATCAGCAGAATCATCGTGGCGGCGAACCAGTTTGCCGCGTGCGACGATGGCATGCTGTTGTAATTGGGCTTTGGCGAAACGGGATTCTCTTCGCTGGCCATGGCTTCGGTGCGGGCTTTGTTTCCTTTGCTTGCGGGCAGCCGGACGTCTGGGAGGGTCACAAACGGGCGCGGGCGATTGACAAGGTGCTTGATTGTATTGCTGATAAGGGCATCGCCCGGGCCGATGATGAGCGCGAGCATCAGAGCGCAGAGGCGTCCGCGCGCGCCGCCCTTCCAGATGAGCAGAATCCCGGCGAGCACCACGAACGGAAAGAAGATCACCTTCGCGTCCTTGCCACTGGCGTACGGCATCAGGAAATCAAAGATGGGATTGCTCAACGTTCCGTTGATGAAACGGAACAAGCCAACATCCAATGCGTGGAGCCAATGCACGCCGGGAGTCTAGCGGGAAGCGGGAAAATGAAAAACGAATTGAGATCTCAAACGAAAAACATTCTGCAGCCTATCTCCATATTAGGCCGCTCCGTGTTGCTGTTGGAATCGAGTCTTATATTTTGCAAGCCACTCATCCTTTGCTGTGTCGTAGTAGTCATTGACGATCTCCGCAACGTCTCGAAAGGTGCAATCGACCTCGTAGATGCTTTGGAATCTGTCGAGTGCGCGGTCGTGCTGGCCACGCAGGAAAAGGTCTCGTGCGCCTTCGTAAATTCCGTCGAGATCGGATTTCCCGTCAGCGTGCATAGCGGCCTAACATCTAAGTAGACCGCGGGGCTTGCAGCCTATCTCGTTTCATGGATGACACTATTCTGGACGCAGGTTTCTGCACAACGAAATTTTTCGTCGGGAAATGAACGCCTCATTCGTTCCGACACAGGCTGCATTTCGGCGGCCAATCTGGCTCAATAAACCACCAATGACCGCACGCGCTGGTTCTTCAGCCGGTCGCGGCCGTTGAGGAATTTCAGTTCGATGAGAAAGGAGATTTCAAGAATGGTTGCGCCGAGTTTTTGCACGAGCGCCGCGGCTGCAGCAGCGGTTCCACCCGTGGCGAGAAGATCGTCAATCAACAGCACGCGGCTTCCAGGTGTTAAAGCGTCCACGTGGATGGCAATGGTCGAGGTGCCATATTCCAAATCGTATTCCTGTTCGTGAGTCTGATAGGGGAGCTTGCCTTTCTTGCGCACAGGCACGAAGCCGGCGTGGAGTTTCAGCGCCGCAGCAGCCGCAAAAATGAATCCGCGCGCGTCAATGCCGACGACTGTGTCCACTTCGCCGGGCTTGAATCCGTCAATCAGCAGATCGATCGCGCCGGAGAACAGGCGCGCATCGGCGAGCAGGGGGGTGATGTCCTTGAATTGAATTCCAGCCTTGGGAAAATCCGGAACGTTCCGAATGGCCTGCGCGATTTCGGAAGGCGTGGGAGCGGCGTTTGTCATGCGCAGTGTTTAGGCGGAGCGGGGAAGGGGTGTCAAGTGCGAGGTGTCACACTTGACGTGTGCAACAGCGCATCAGCCGGAGTGATTCAGTTAAATGCAGGTGGAACGGGCAACTTGCCCGTTCTGGCGGGCTACCAGTCCGCTGGTCTGGCCAATACGAGCAACGAATAGAGAGCCGTTTTCGCGGCCACAACCCGGCGGCAAGTTGCCGCCGGGAACAGCCAACCTGGCTGTTCCACCCGGAATAATTGAATCGTACCGGCGCAGGGGTGCCCGACGAAGTCTCTCCAGCGAAGGCAAAGCAGAACCAAGCCGGCGGGGACGTGTTACACTGAGCCCACTTCCGAAAGGAGAGCAAGCAAGATGCCTGTGCTACATCACTTCGCTTTCGCGGCTTCGAGCTTCTCGATCATCTTGCGCAGCTTGCTTCAGGGCGATGTTCTGAATCTGGCGGACGCGCTCGCGGGTGACGCCGAACTTCTCGCCCACTTCCTCGAGCGTCTTCTCCGGGCCGCCATCCAGGCCGAAGCGGGAGCGCAGGATGGTCGCCTCGCGCGGGTCGAGGGTCTTGACCATCTCCTGCAGCATCTTGGTGACGGTCTTTTCTTCGAGTTGCTCGTAGGGCGTGTCGGCGTTTTCGTCCTGGACGACTTCGGCGAAGTTGTTCGAGTCCTCGTCGCCGATGGGCGCGTCGAGCGAGGCGGGCCGGATGGCGGCCATGCGCATCTGCGCGACGCGCGAGGCGGTGATGCCCAGTTCCTCGCCCAGTTCCTCGTCGGTCGGTTCGCGGCCGAAGTTCCTCCTGCAGCCGCATCGCCGTGCGGCGCATCTTGGAAATCTTGTCCACCAGATGGACGGGCAGGCGGATGGTCTTGGACTGGTTGGCCAGGGCGCGCTTGATGGATTGCTTGATCCACCAGGAGCCGTAGGTGGAAAGCTTGCCGCCCTTGGCCGGATCGAAGCGCTCGACCGCTTTCATCAGGCCGATGTTGCCTTCGCTGATCAGGTCGAGCAGCGGCAGGCCGATGCCTTCGTAGTCGCGGGCGATCTTCACGACCAGGCGCAGGTTGGCCTTGATCATCTGCTCGCGCGCCTTCTTGTCGCCCTTCTTGATGCGCGCGGCCAGTTCGATTTCCTCCTGCGGCGTGAGCAGTTTGACCTGGCCGATTTCGCGCAGGTAAAGCTTGATGGCGGTGTCGCCGTCGTAGCTGGATCGCTCTCGCTCGGGCGGCGTCGAAACCTCTTCAGTCGGCGCGCTCTCAACCGCGACGGAGGCATTGGCAACTTCTTGCTCTGACTTTGTGGCAGGTGCGGCGGGCGGAGCAATCTTCTGTGCAGCAGCCAGATCATTTTTTTTGAAGCCGTCTCTCAGATACGGCCGTAACGAGCGCAGTTTCGGAGCCTGGATCCGCGCGGTTCGATTGGAGCGCCCGTTGTGTGCGCGTCGCGCCGTTTTGCGATGTTGGGCCTTCGCAGGCATAAATGATTTCAAGACTTAAATGTTAGTTGCGCCTTCGCAAGCAAATTATAATTTCGACTCCTTTGGTCGTTCCACAATGAGCTATCAAAACCTGCGCACGGAGAAAATAGGGGGTTATGCCCACGGCGCGACGATGCGGCGAATAAATGCAATGGCGTCCTTGGTTCAATTCCGGTTGTTTCGCGCCAGGCTGATGTAATACAGCAATTGCATCACGCTCGAAACCAACGCGGCAACATAAGTCAAAGCAGCGGCATTCAACACCTTGTTGACAGCGCCGCGTTCATTTTCGCGAACCACTCCAAGGCGGAACAATTGTTCTTTGGCCCGGCGGCTGGCATCGAATTCGACTGGCAGAGTTACGAGTTGAAACAACGCGAGAATCGTGAAGATTGCGATGATGATCGGCAAGACCACGTTGAACGCATGGAGAAACATGCCCACAAAAAAAATCCCCAGGTAAGCCATGCTGGCGAATTGAGTTATCGGCACGAGCGCCATGCGGATGTTCAACGGAGCGTAAGCCGCCTGGTGTTGCAGGGCATGGCCGGATTCATGAGCCGCAACTCCCACCGCCGCGAGTGATCGGCCACGAAAGTTCTCGGACGAAAGGAACAAAGCGCGTTTCGTTGGATCGTAATGATCGGTGAGATGACCGCCAACTTCCTGAATCGGGACGTCATTCAGTCCCGCCTGGTCCAAAATCTCGCGGGCAGCCTCAGCCCCGCTCAACCCGGACTCAACCCCCTGGCGCGAATACCGGGCATAAGCCGAGGAGAGCTTGATCTGAGCGTAAATCCCGATCAGCAGCCCCGGGATCGCGAACAGCAGCCACAATGGATCTAGAAACATGTTTTCTTTCGTCGGCTGGCCTGCAAAATCCTTACGGAATATCCACGAATTCCACGTCCAGCTTCTCTAATTGTTGACAAAGCTTGTTAGTGCTTGTTCAAAACCGAGCCGAAGTCGTGCCACTGACAGAGCGCTGGATTCGTTCGGAAATGAGGTAGTTTCCGGCCTGAAGGCGAAACAAAATGCGCCATCAAGTCGCGTCCTCAACAGGGATTCGGCGCGGTATGGCGCACGCGGTAACGATCTCCGGTCAACTCACACCCCGAACAACCGGTCGCCAGCGTCCCCGAGACCGGGAACGATGTATCCTTTTTCGTTCAGCTTGCGATCTATGGCTGCCGTGAAAATGGGCAGCCTGGGGTAATGCTTTTGAACGAGACGGATACCTTCGGGCGCGGCGACCAGATTCACGAGGCGGATGTGGCGCGCGTCCAGTTCGGTGAGCAAATCCATTGCTGCAACCGCGCTCCCGCCCGTTGCAAGCATCGGATCGATGAGAATGATTTCATACGCGCTGAGATCGGGCGGCAGACTTTTGTGATAAAACATGGCACGCAGGGTGGTTTCCTCGCGCTTCAGACCAATAAAGCCGACACGGGAGTTGGGAATCAATTGCAGAATCGAGTCGAGCATCCCCAATCCGGCGCGAAGGATCGGCACAAGCACGACCTCGCGGCGCAACCTGACACCTCGCGCAGGCGCGAGCGGAGTTTCGACGGTCACGCGCTCCGTGGCGAACGATCGAGTTGCTTCGTAGAGCATGAGAGAGGCGACTTCGCCAAGCACGCGGCGGAATTCCTGCGGGCGCGTCCGCTTGTCCCTCAGTCGCGTGAGGTTCCGCTGAACCAAAGGATGCGTGATGACGGTGACGCCCTTCACGTTTTCGTCAACGGAGAAACGTCGGCGAGAGGAAATAGAGCTGGCCGGCCTGGAGTTTTGGAGTGTCCATACCAAGATCCACTTTAATGGTTGAGGGCTCGCTCTTACCAAAGAGCCGGAACAAATCGGAAATATCGTATCGAAGCTGGTACTGGATCAGATTCGCGTTCCGAATACCGGCGAGTTCACGGGCCCGTTTTACGGCGTCATCAAAATTGCCCAGCTCGTCCACGAAGCCGAGTTCGAATGCTTTTGAACCGGAGAGGACACGGCCGTCGGCATACTCCGACCAATCATTCGCAAGGTTCCTGCCTTCCTGCTCGTTCTTCTCGTGGGCCATGCTGCGTCCCTGTGCAACGACATTGGTGAAACGAGCATAGGTTTCTTCTATGAGCGATTGCACCATCACGCGTTCTTCAGCCGGGATTTCGTTCGTCGAGCGTTCACCGCTCAACATATCCTTGAACTTGCCGCTCTTGAACACCATCGGGGCCACGCCGACCTTGTCCATCAGACCGCGATAATTCCAGGTGTGCATGATCACACCGATACTTCCGGTAATCGTCATCTCGTTCGCGACAATCCATCGTGAAGCGGACGAAATATAATAACCGCCCGAAGCGGCGAGATCGCCCATGGAAGTCACGACCGGCTTGCGCGAGCTTTTCTGAAAATTCACGAGCGCGCGGTAAATTTCATCCGAGGCCAGCACCTCTCCGCCAGGGGAATCCACACGCAACAGGACCGCTTTTACGCGGTCGTCTTCTTCAGCGCGTTCCAATTCATCCTTGATGACGTCCACCATGGAGTAGCCAGATTGATCCAGGGCACGACCCGTAATGATTCCGTCCACGTCAATGACCAGAATTTTGCTGCTGGCGCCATTATCCTTGAGAATCGCTTCGTCGAATCGCGGCCCGACCGTTCGCGAGCGAGCCACTCGTACGGGCATAATGCTGCTGGCGAACTGGCTGAAGTTGAGCAGCACGCTGAGAACGAGCAAAATAACCAGCACCAGTGCTGCGATCATCCAACCTCTGCCGCGTCGCGGCGGACGCGCAGGCATCGGTGCCGTGATTATCGGAGGCGGACTCGGCGATGGAGGCAATGAATCAGGAGAAGGAGGTGTGTTGCTGTCCATAGTTCGCGCAAGCTAGCGCAAAGTGCTATTTGGGGCAAGGACATTGGACAAGATCGCAGCGAATCCAACTCAACGTTAACCTTCGTAATTGGGAGTAAACCGATAACGCGATGGAACGGCGGACCGCGAGCCATGCGCTGCAGCACTAGAAGTTCCCGTAGAATTCTTCGACGACGCTGGCGGAAATTGTTTTCGCCAACGTTGACGATGCCCATTTCGCGTTTGGCGTTCTCTGCCGAATCGCTGGCGTGAGCGGCATTGACCATGATGGTCTGGCCGAATTCGCGGCGGATAGAGCCGGGCGGCGCTTTCGACGGATCGGTCGGCCCGAGCACGTCGCGGATCTTGCGCACCGCTTCGACGCCTTCATAAACCAGCGCGATGCATTTTTCGGCGCCGGGTGTTGCTCCACTCCGATTGTGGAACTTCGGATGGGGCGCGGCCAGACATGAACCGGACGATGTTCTCGAACTGATTGTCGCCAAAAATCGGGCCGAGAATCTCGCCAAGCTGCTGCTCCTGCTCCGGCCGGAATCTTGAAGCCGAATTCCTTTTCCATGCAGCTGGCTTTGCGCGCCGCCGACGACGTCCTTGAGTTTCGTGCGCAAGACCTCGCGGACTGGACCGTAAAACTCCATGGCCTGGGCCACGCTCATCCGATGGACCTTGACGCCAACGATGAACAAGCCCGTGCGCGAAAAGAAATCGATCACATTGCCGGGCCGGCCGGAGGGAAAGCGGAAATTCTCCGGCTTGATCAACACAAGCGTGCGTTGCGGTCTTTCCCCGGGCTGATAAGCGATTACGTTCTCAAGGATGCCGCCATCGCTGTCCGAATATGTCGCCCAGAGCTTGAGCTTGGCTTCGGCTTCCTCCGGAGTGGGGGCCGCCAGCACCGCCGGCTCGAAATAGCGCACCTGGTCGTTTTCATCGATGATCAGATCGCCGTAAGTATCGCGGATGGTTTCGCCGCCGCGGCGGTCCGGGCTGATATTGCCGATGACCGACCGGGTCTTGCGCACGGCATCTTCACCTTTGAACAAAAGCATCATGACCCGCCGTCGGCGCCCGGTCTTTGGGTCTGGGGAGAGGTTCTGGAGGATGTAATCGCAAATCAGTTCCTGAATTCGCCGGTCCTGGGGATCGTTGGCAGAGATGATTGCCTCAGAGTATTGCTTCACCAGTTCCGCGCTTGGCGCGAACATCCGGGCGGCAACGAGTTCCAGGCCGGTGCGCGTGATCAGCCGGCTCAAAATCCCCCCGGTGCGCGACTTGTACAGCGAGTAGGGGGTGATGATGACGTAAGCGAGTTGTTGAGACATGGTCTAATTGGCTGTTTCGGGCGTGGTAGGTTCAGAGGCCGGAACAGCCGGCGGCTTTGCCGCCCAGAATCTTAAACATCACCGTGCCGCAGGTGGGGCATTTGCCCTTGATGGCTTTGCGCCCATTCTTCATCACTTCCTCCACGGCATCGACGATTTCCTTCTTGGCCTTGCACTTAACGCAATATCCTTCAGGCATAAAGACTTTCCGCCTTCGGGGCTTCATGCACCGCGGCGGTCATGAGAAATAGCTTATGGGCGGGCTGTTCCTACCGTCAACTCGTAAAGGGATAGCTCGTCTTAACTCACGTGACTCGAACCTGGTAGGCGATTTCGAAGCGGGTCGTCAACCGCCACAGGGCGGGCATTTTAGGCGATGTGTGCCAGTCAGAGTTAGGTATTGAAAATATTGGGGCGGATACCTCATAGTCTGTCGCATGAGAACTCTCCTTGCATTCATTCTGGCCGGAACAGTTGCCACTTCATCGCCAGCTCAGAACGCAAATACGAACATTGATTCGGGTTCCGCATCCATCACGAACAAGGCGCAACCCGTAATCAAGCTTTCTCTGTCAGATGCGCAGATCACTGCTCCGCTGGTCTTCACCAACGGATTCCTCGGTCAACCGGACACAACTGATCTCGAAGGCGGCGGCAAGGCGATTTTTAATTTCACGATCACAAACGCCGGTACATATGTCATCGAAGCCAGGATCAACGCGCCAGGTGATGATTCAAATTCGTTTTACCTCAATGTGGACTCTCAACCCGAAGACCCCGACATGATCTGGGATGTGGATGTGACGGACGGATTCGAGCCACGAACGGCAAGCTGGCGTGGCAATTCCGACGCAGGCAACGACGAATTCAACCCCAAGAAATTCAAGCTATCAGCAGGTCCCCACAAGCTCATTATTGTGGGCCGAGAACCGGCGCAGTTGAAAGACATCACGATACGTCCGACTGAATGACCAATTGGTTTGCTCTTCCGCCGAATGCAGGCGCGGAGTTTTCAACAGCGAACTCGATCTCGACGGAAAGCAAGAATTATTGCACCCGGTAAGTAACGAGTGCCAGTTGCGGATGGCCTTAACCAAATTGTTCTCGCAACGCCGTTTTCAAGATTTTCCCGGTAGCATTGCGCGGCAGCGCCGAACTGAGAATCACTCTGCGCGGAACTTTGTAATCCGCCAATCTCTCTCGAACAAATTTCAGCAGCGCCGATTCGTCCACTGTGGCGCCTTCGCTGGGAACGACGAACGCCACTGCCTGTTCGCCGCGCCGCGAATCCGGCTGGCCCACAACCGCGGCCTCTTTCACTCCGGGAAATTGATAAATCACTTCCTCGATTTCGCGCGGATAAACATTGTTCCCGTTGACGAGCAGCATGTCCTTCTTGCGGTCGGTAACGTAGTAATAGCCTTCCTCGTCGCGGTAGCCGATGTCGCCTGTGAGAAGCCAGCCGTTGCGGAAGGCACGCCGCGTTTCTTCAGGCTGATTCCAATAGCCGAGCATCACGTTTCCGCCGCGCACACAAATCTCGCCCACTTCTTTGGCAGCGAGCAGTTTCCCTGAATCATCCTGAATGCTCATCTCGACGTTGGGAATTGGCAGGCCGATAGAGCCGGGCTTGCGCGTGAGGTTGAGCGGATTCTTTGCCACCACCGGGCTTGCCTCGCTCAAGCCGTAGCCTTCGATCAACGGAATGCCGAATTTCTTTTCAAACTCATGAAGGATTTGGACGGGCAGGGGAGCAGAGCCACTGATACAAACTCGCAACGGCAATGGCGCCGGGATCTGCGCATTCACCAGACCACGATAGAATTGCGGTATGGCCGGAAGAATTGTAGCGCGTCGTTCGAAGATCTCCTGAATGACGTTGCGCACTGGATGAAGTGACTTCACGAGGACGATCGAGCCACCTACAAGCAACGGCAGGAGCAAGCCGACAGTCAGCATATAGCTGTGAAACATTGGAAGGAGTACGGCCATTCGGTCCGCCTCGACCGTCTGCAAGACGATCCGGCAACTTTCAATGTTGTGCAGCAGGTTTGCGTGCGAGAGCATCGCGCCCTTGGGACGGCCCGTCGTGCCGGATGTGTAAATCAGAAGGGCGAGATCCGTTTCTTTGCGCTCCGGCAGATTAAGGTCGGGATCTTCAAATGTCGGACTGGTATCTGCGCGAAAGGAGGCAAGCACCTTTTCAACGTTCAATAGCTTGAGCGCGGGTCGAATGGTCTTAAGGGTCTGAAAATGACCGCTGAGTTCCGCATCGGTAATGATGACGTCAATGCCTGCGTCTGAGAGGATAAAGTTGACTTCCTCGGGTTTCAGGAAGTTGTTTATTGGAACAAGCACGGCTCCGACATAGAGAATGCCAAACAAAGCGGAGACGAATTCAGGACAGTTCTTCAGCCAAATCCCCACGCGGTCACCCGGTTTGGTCCCGAACTGTTCGCGAAGCAAAGAAGCAATAAAGAGCGCCTGGAACCTCAGTTCTTGGTAGGAATACTCGCGGTCACCCCAAAAAAGAGCTGTCTTGTCCGCATGCTGCCTGGCGGATTGAGCGAACGCACGGGCTAGATTCATACAGAATTCTATTGGGAAAACATTCACTCTAGCAAGCGGGTGAAATGATGCCAAGCAAGCACCCCATTGACTGATTCTGACGAGCTCCCGCGAGCACGGAAGACCAGAATGCGGTTTTACAGTGACAACCGTTGATTGCTCTCGCGGCGCAATAAATGTCCATCATCTGCCAATAGCCGGTGGGACGCCGCGCGCAACACGATCCAGGTTGTTGACATGAACATGCCAACTCGGATGGTAATTCGAATCGAATGGACGGATGTCATTTTGGAGTCTGTTCCTGTTGCGCTGACAGCGCTTTGGCAAACGCCCTCCAATGATTTGCGGAATAGCAATGTTGTTCGTCTCCATCGTCGGGTAACCCGCTTGCATTGTGATGAACCGCAGCAGCTGGTGCAGTTCTTTGGACAATTCATTGGCGCTGAACTCACGGCCTTCACATGAAGAAAACAAAAACAAAAATCCCTTTACCCATCGGCCGCACGGCTCTTCAGGCATACAGCATCCAAGCGTTGCGACATCAATGCTGCGAAGCGGCCGAGGCGCTCGTGAACCAGAGGCATTTGGACGAAGCCGAGCTCGAGGAATGCGCTCGGTTGGATGATGCCCTGGCTGCCGCTCATCACATTCTCAAATCCGCAGTCACGCGCGTGACACTGGCGCGATTGCAGCGCAGAAGCAGAACCAAATAGTCGGCGTTGGGATATGCGACCGTCCGCCCAAACCAAAGCGAACCGCATGGTCGCATCCAGGCGTCACACCATTGGCCCGCCATTCCTCGCGTCCCACATCGAAGCGACCCGCGAGGAATGCTGTGAGGCAATCCGCCTTCTTCGGAGCGGTAAATCTTTGGGCGAATTGCAGCTCCGCCGGTGCGCGCAGTTGGGCAAGTCCTTGTGCTCGGCACAGCAACTTCTGCAATCAATTGGTGCTCAAATCGCGATCTCGAGAATTAAGCGGCGAACCAGCAACCTGCTTTAATTTCTGCCCGACTCCATCCCCCGGGGCCGTGTCTCAATGGCGCGGCCCTGTTTCATTGAGCAACTCTTTCGACATTCGGGCGGTTGCGAAACTTTTTCATGCGCGCTTTGTTCAACAGAGAGATCAAACCGTTGCGCCATTCGACCGACGAGAAAGGAAGACGAACTATGAAATGCAAAACCGGATTCACCCTGATTGAAATCATGATTGTTGTAGCCATTATTGGGATCATTCTGGCTGTGGCATTGCCCAACTTCACCAGCTCTGTTGGTATTGCGCAGAAGCGCGCCTGTGCAATCAATCGCAGAAATATCGACGGCGCGAAATTGCAGTGGGCCGTTGAGCATCAAGAACCACCGACTGCCACGCCATCAGACGAGGATCTCTTCGGTGAGGATGCTTACCTGGATCACAAGCCAGATTGTCCTGCGCGTGGCGTTTACTCGCTCAACGAGGTGCGGGAGAAATGCACCTGCAATCTCGCCGGTCACGCCAACTAAATTGACCGAGCTGTCGCAAGCTGCAGATCTGGGATCTGGGGAAGTCTTAAGAAATTCGATTCGCGAAATCACTTTCATCTTCCGATTCACCACGTCCCAAATATATTTGCGGCGTGATTGACACGGAAGCGAAGCTCTCGGTATTTCTCCCGAACCTGCGCGCAGCGACCTGGGTTGCGGTGGATACCGAAGCCGATAGTCTCCACGCTTATCCTGAAAAGGTATGCCTCATTCAAATCAGCACCGTCGCTGGTGATGAACTCATTGATCCCCTTGCGGGATTAAATCTCGATCCGGTTCTTGATGCTTTGTCTGCGCACGAATTGATAATGCACGGTGCGGATTATGATTTGCGTTTGTTGCGCAAGCACCACGAGTTTGTGCCCAGCGCCATTTTTGACACGATGCTCGCCGCGCGCCTTCTGGGAGATCGCCAGTTCGGCTATAGCAACCTTGTTGAAAAATATCTCGGCGTGAAGCTGGAGAAAGGACCGCAGAAGGCTAATTGGGCCTTGCGTCCGCTCACCGAACGGATGGAAAAATACGCGCGGAATGACACGCATTATCTGCGCCCGCTCGAAGACAAACTCCACGCTGCGCTTGAAGCCAGGGGCCGCCTCGCCTGGCACGAGGAAGCTTGCGCCCGCCTGGTTTCTGAGAGCACTCAGAACCGTCCTGCGGATATGGATTCCGTGTGGCGGGTCAAGGGAAGTCACTTGTTGGGCCGGCCTGCTCTGGCGATTCTTCGCGAGCTATGGCAGTGGCGCGAATCCGAAGCTGTCGCAGCAAATCGTCCGCCATTTTTCGTTATCAGCCATCAGTCACTCATTGATATTGCGGCAGCCGCCGCGACGGGCCGTCCTGTCGATCTGTTCATTCCTCGAAATGTGTCCGACCGGCGGCGAGAAGGAATAGCCAACGCCATTGCCGAGGGACTTGGCCTTCCGCCAGACAAGTTCCCGAAATTGCTTGAACGCATCAATCGGCGGCCCACCGATGCCGAGCGGAAACGCCATTTCGAACTTCAAAAATGCCGCGACGCTCGCGCGCACGAACTCGGCATTGACCCGACACTCATAGCCAGCCGCGCCACGCTCAACGACCTGGCCCGCAATTGGGACAAGCACGCGGGTGAATTGATGGCGTGGCAGCGGGAGTTGTTACAAAGTAGATAATCGCCTCGGCGATTATTCTGACGTTAGCGCACCATTTCGAACGCAAAGCCCTTGAGGTATTCCGTCTCTGGGATCATCGGGATGATAGGGTGATCGGGCGATTGCGAGTAAGTGGCGACGCGGCGAAGAATTTTGCGCGCATCGTAAGCCGCAGAAAGCACGGTGTCCTGGAACAATCCGGCGTTCACGTGATGCGAGCAGCAAAACGTCGCGAGTGTCCCGCCGGGCTTGAGCAGCTTGAGCGCGCGCAGATGGATCTCTTTGTAACCACGAAGAGCATCTGGCACGGAAGCGCGATTCCGTGTGAACGACGGCGGATCAAGAATGATGAGATCGAACTTCGGGACGAGTCGTTCATTCGGCACGGTTTGGGTTTGCGCTTTGAACCAGTCGAAAACGTTCGCCGCCTCGAACGAGCATTTGTCCACCAACCCATTTGCTTCCGCGTTGCGCTTTGCGGCGGCAATCGCCTCCGCGCTTTGGTCAATCATATGAACATGCGCAGCGTCGGCGCGCGCGGCGTGCAATCCAAATCCGCCAACGAAACTGAAGCAATCCAGCACCTGCGTGCCTTTCGCAAATTCGCTGACGTACCGGTAGTTGATCTGCTGGTCGAGATACATTCCGGTCTTGTGTCCGGCGGCGAGGTCCGTTTCAAACTTCAAGCCGTTCAACGTTACAAGAAGTGGTCTGGTGACAGGTTCGCCCGCGAGAACACCATTCGCTTCGAGCAAACCCTCGAATTTCCGCGATGCAACGTCGCTTCGCTCCACAATTGTGCGAGGCGAGAAAATCTTTTGCAATGCGGCAACAATCATTGCCTTCCGCTGATCCATGCCGAGCGACGAAATCTGCACGACCAACACGTCCTCATATTTGTCCACGATCAGTCCGCTAAGAAAATCACTCTCCGCGTTCACGACGCGAAACGAAGTTGCGTCCGGCATGTGCTTTTGGCGCACCGCAAGAGCCGCTCGGATACGTTCTTCGAAGAACCGTTCATCAATTTCGACGCGTTCTGACGACAACACGCGGACGTTGATTCGGGATTTCGAATTGTACAACCCGACACCCAGAAATCGCTGCCGATGATCTTTGACTTGGACAACGTCTCCATCCGCGGCTGCATGCGTCAGCCTGAGAATTGAACTGTGATAGACCCAAGGATGTCCGGCGAGGACGCGGTCTGCTTCGCCAGGCTTTAGTAAAACAGTCGTTAGATTCATAGTTTGTAAACAGGCGGCCAACGTTCATCAGTTTCGTGGCGAGTGCAAGACAATCAGCGTGAGTCTACCCCGGTGATCGCAAAACCTGCTGCTTGCGGCGCAAGTCGAATGGATTATGATTGCATCCGGCTGTAGCGGAAAACCAGCCGGAATTAAAAAACCGCATGACCTCGAAATTCTCAGACTTCGCAGCGCGATTGCGCGGACGGTTCTTTCCGGGCGAATCATCGTCGAACATTTCACGGGCAGATGCCAGCGACAGCAACGATGATTTTAACGATTTTGCGCTTGAGCTTTATGCGCTACAATTCGAGGCAAACTCGCCTTATCGCCGATTCTGCCAATCGCGACGGATCAGTCCCGATATCGTGAAACAATGGACGCAAATTCCGGCCATTCCCGCGGCGGCATTCAAGGAAATTGAGGTTTCGTGCCTGCCGATAGCTGAGCGTACGAATGTATTTCATTCAAGTGGAACAACCGTTCAAAAGCCGAGCCGGCATTTCCATTCTCCAGAGTCGCTGAAGACTTACGAGGAGTCGCTGTGGGCCTGGTTTCGAGCGCATGTGCTCGATGACGGGCGCCGTAAAGCGCCTGGACTTCAACTCGTGGCACTTACACCACCGCCATCCGAAGCGCCGCATTCATCGCTCGTCCACATGTTTGAATGTGTGCGGCAAAGAATTGGCGAACCGAAATCCGCGTTTGTTGGGCGATTGTCCGGTGATGGCGCGTGGGCACTCGACTTTGATGCTGCACTGGTGAGGTTGAAGTCCAGAGCTGAAACTCAAAATCCGGTGTTGCTCCTTGGAACAGCCTTTTCCTTTGTTCATTTGCTGGATGTAATGAAGAACCGTCAAGTTCAGCTCGCGTTACCCGACGGCACGCGCATTATGGAAACCGGTGGATACAAAGGCCGTTCACGCTCCATGCCACGGAGCGAACTGCGCTCATTCATGACACGACAACTCGGCGTGCCGGCATCGCACATCGTTTGCGAATATGGTATGAGCGAATTGAGTTCGCAGGCGTATGACCGGAAAGTGCCGATTGCGCCGCACGGTTTGCCAAATCGGAGCTCGGAACTCGAAGTTCGAACCTTTCGTTTTCCTCTGTGGGCACGCGCGCACGTGATTTCTCCGGAAACCGGGTACGAAGTTGAAGAAGGCGAAACCGGGCTGTTGCGCATATTTGACCTGGCAAATATCTGGTCTGTCATGGCGATTCAGACGGAAGATCTGGCGGTGCGTCGGGGAAATGGCTTCGAACTTCTCGGTCGCGCCATGGAATCGGAGCCGCGTGGCTGCTCACTGATGGCAGTTGAATCGCGCGACAATTAATTCGCTCGCGCTGATATGAACCTGCCAAACTACTTTCTCGCTGACCTGCCGCCTGAAGCCACATTGACTGCAGCAATGATTGGTGAAGCGTGCCAGACGCTGAAGCGTAATCGCGAGCAGTACCTGGCTGCGCGTTCGACACATAGTCTCATAGAGATGCTGAGCGGCGTGGCGGAAAACTGGCTTCAGGAAGATTATTCGTTCCGAAGAGTCGCGCTCGAGCAAGGACCGGGGGCTACAGGATTTTCCGCAGCGACGCTGGCGAATGGATTGGACTCGTTCTTTCGCCAGCTCACGCCTGAGAATTTCAATGCGCTGCTGGTGCAGGAACTTGGCCACGCGCGGCGGCTTGACGAAATTGTTTTCACTGACGCCGAAAACAAGCTGTCGCGTGGTGCACTAGCGCTCGGACCCAAGATGCTCGCCAATATCACCGCCGGGAATCTTCCCGCGCCCGCGATGATGAGCGTCGTTCTCGGCGTGCTTACTCGTTCCGCTCAATTCGTCAAATGCGCCAGCGGCGCATCGTTTCTGCCACGGCTCTTCGCGCACTCGCTTTACGAAGCCGAACCAAAGCTCGGCGCGTGCCTGGAAATCGCGGAATGGCGCGGCGGCAATGGGGATCTGGAGAAAACGCTGTTTGAACAGGTCGATTGCGTCACTGCGACGGGCAGTGATGAAACTTTAGCAGCCATTCGGCGGCATGTTCCGATGAAGACGCGTTTTCTAGGTTATGGACAGCGCGTGAGCTACGCTTACGTGGCCAACGGAGTTTTGTCCGGTTTCAACGCGAAGAAGATCATCGCGGGAGCGGCAACGGACATCGTTGCCTGGAATCAATTGGGCTGCTTGTCGCCACATGTGATTTACGTCGAGCACGGCGGAATGGTCGGAGCAGAGCAGTTCGCGGAATTGCTCGCGGATGAGTTGACGAGAAGGGAGGAAACCGAACCCCGAGGCGCGTTGAAACCCGAAGCCGCGGCAACGATTGCCTCGCGCCGCGCGTTCTACGAAGTTCGTGCCGCGCACTCGCCTGATACGCGATTCTGGCAGAGCAAAGGCTCGACGGCATGGACGGTGGTTTACGAATCGGACCCGCAGTTTCAGCTCTCGTGTTTGAACAGATTTATCTACGTCAAAGGCGTTGGGGACTTGGATGAAGCGCTTCGAAATGCGGACAGCGTTCGGGAGAAGGTTTCGACGGTTGGATTGGCAGCGCCGGAGGAAAAAGCAGCGGAGTTCGCAAACTATCTGGCGCGATGGGGTGCGGCCCGGGTGTGTCCGCTTGGGCAAATGCAGAATCCACCGCTCATGTGGCGCCACGATGGCCGGCCGGCGCTCGGAGACCTGGTCACGTGGACGGATTGGGAGCGACAGACATTATGATTCAACTGCGGAAGACTTTTCAATTCGAAGCGGCGCACCTGCTGCCGCATTTGCCGGAGTCTCATAAATGCCGCCGGCTGCACGGGCACAGCTTCAAAGTGGACGTCGTGGTCGAAGGGGAGTGCGATTCGAAACTGGGCTGGGTGATGGACTATGCAGACATCTCGGCGGTATTCAAACCGATTTGGGAAAAGCTCGACCATCGTTATCTCAACGAGATTCCAGGACTGGAAAATCCGACCAGCGAAAATATCGCCACTTGGATTTGGCAGAAGCTGAAACCGAAACTTCCTCTGCTCACGGAAGTCGTCGTAGCCGAAACCTGCACGGCGCGCTGTGTGTATCGTGGCGATGCAGCCAGGGTATCAAAGTGAGATTCGTTCCGGTCGTCGGGTCTTGAGGAATTGCTTTGAGGTAGTCGGGAACAAGATCGGATGCGCTCGTCGGGCGATGGCCTTTATCCAATTCGTAGGCGCGCGCGGCGAGATCAAGAATGAGACAGCGCGTTTGCAGAATCCGCTCGTTGATCATTAGCTCCGACCGTTCTTCGCTCTTCTTCCTGGATCGCGAATTCAAGATCAGCAAGGCCCGTTCTCTGAGACTGAACGCTGAACGTTGGAGATAAGCCTCCTGCTGTTGAATGATCTTCGACCACGGTTCTCTCGACGCATCCAGTTCTTCCAGAGTCTCGGCGGTCTCGCGACAGGCGTTCGAGTCCAACTGTGTGGACAATCGTCTGAGATTACTGGTTCCGATGGATTCAACCGCCAATGCGGCCAGCCCATCTATCGGCAGTCCGCCACGATCCAATTGGACACCCAACCGCACAACGTCGAGATATGATTTTGATGAGTCGGCGTTACGGTGTTGTATTTCGGCAAGCCGTCCTTCCGCAGCAAATGCGCAGGCCAGTTGCTTGGAGCTCGGGAGAAATGCTGCATGTGCGTGCGTCAAAGCATCGCCGGACTCCATCGGCAAAAGAAATTCCTGTTGTGTTCCGATGCGGGCGATTTGAAGCGCGTTCGAATTAGAATCTACAATTGCCGCAAGCGTTATCTCATCGAGCTTGGAAAAATCAGACGTTCCCGGAGCCAAAAGTTGTGAAGCTCGAAGCAAGGTGTCGAAGCCATTCGGATTCGGCGGTGGTCGAATAGGGGCGGGCGGGCTTTGAGGAACGAGGAGCGAGAAGATTATTGCAATGGCCACCAAGGCGGCAAAAACAAAACTGGTGAACAGAGCCTTCCGCTTCATTTCAGACAGAATGACACATGCGCGGCGAGCGTCAACGCAAGGAGCCAGAAGTCCGGGTTTCCAGAGCAGAAAGCAAATTGTGCAGGAACGCGACGTTGTCGCACTGGACATAATTCATGATGCCACCCATGCGTGAGAAGCTCTTGCAGAAGCGCAGATAGTAGGCCGGATTGTCCTTGGGCGGTTCGCCGCGCGACCAGTCCCAATTTCCGCCATCTTGAATATCCACCACGTAGAACGTGTGGTCGCGAACGATCGTCCGTCCTGCCTGCAGGCGCAGATTGTTTACGCAACTGATGCTTTTCTCGAAAACCTGTGGCGCCATGATCGCCGAACCAACCGAGAGCACAACGCCACCGTCAACATTCTCAACGGACGCACCGAACAGCGCAAAATCCAGCGCCGCCGCCCGACCAATTGCAGCGCCGTTGAACATCGGATGATTCGCGATGATGTCGTAGCCGATTCCGGGGTGAACGGAGAACGGAATGTTTCGTTGAAACGCATTCGCCAGAATGCAGGTGCTCTTCCATGGATGTTTCACTTCGATTCGACCCGACGGCAGCGTGTGTATGAGCATCACTTGAAGCAGTTCCGCGCGCGCAGGCGCAAGCGGATGCGATGACGAATCGCGCAAAAGGTTCTCCAGTTCTTTGGCGGGAGGCAGCGTCACGCCGTCTTCTACGATGAATCGTCCAAGGCTGCAGCCATAACCTTCCTCCTGCAACGCGCCGGAGAGCAGCGCCAGATGAATGTTGCGGCCGGTTTCATCCCAGGTGCCGAAGGTGCCAGTCGCCACGTTTTTCCGGACGCTTTCCTCCGTGCGACCGAGGAATGCAAGCTCCCAGTCGTGGATGGTTCCGGCGCCGTTCGTGGCAAGATGCGTAATCCAGCCATTTTCGACGAGGGAGTTCACGATGCGGTGAGCACCGTTCTTAATAAGGTGCGCGCCGTACATGAGGATGACGGCCGATTGCTTTTCGCGTGCGGCGACGATTTTGCTCGCGCAATCCTGAATGAGTTTTGTAATCGCCAGTGAGCACTCCGGCGGCAGCTTTGTCGGGTCCACCAGAATCCGGTCGATTGGACTCAGGCTTTCACGTTGCGCGAGCGGAAAGACTTTGACTCGTTTGAGGTCGAGTGGTTTAAAAAAGGAACTCATGCCGGACGGAGTTCTACCGTGGCAAAGCATTGCGTGCAAGCGGTAGGTTGCGGATCAGTGCCTTTACCGACTTGCTCGGGAAAATAAGTTGGAATGAATCCTCGGTGGGCAGAAATTTGCGCCGGGGCTTCCCGATAATGTAAACTAAGCTCGTGAATCAATCTGGACAACTTCGCAGTCGCGGCGCTTTGGGCAATCCGCCGAATCGTTTTGAGAGAATTACGCTTGAACGCGATGCAGATTGGAATCCCGAAGACGATCCGGCGCCAAGAACGGAATTCTTACGGGACAATTCCCAGACGATCATCGCCTACAACGACAGCCCGGACATACCGTTTCGCGCGAGTGTCAATCCATACCGTGGTTGTGAACACGGATGCGTCTATTGCTACGCGCGGCCGTTCCATGAATATCTGGGATTTTCCTCCGGCCTGGATTTCGAGACCAAAATCATGGTGAAGATGGACGCGCCGAAATTGCTGCGCGAAGAGCTTTCCGCGGCAACATGGAAGCCGCAAGTCATCGCCATGAGCGGGGTGACGGATTGTTACCAGCCTGTAGAGCGAAAATTGAAGCTGACGCGCGGCTGCCTCGAAGTTCTCGCGGAATTCCGAAATCCGGTGGGTATCGTGACGAAGAATTGTTTGGTGACGCGCGATGTCGATTTGCTGGCAGAACTGGCGAGGCACCGCGCGGTTTGCGTACACATTTCGTTGACCACACTCGATTCCGAACTGCGGCGGATCATGGAACCACGCACTTCACCGCCCGCCGCGCGATTGGAGGCGGTTCGGCGACTTACTGATGCGGGAATTGCGGCTGGTGTCTTGCTGGCGCCGATAATTCCAGGACTTACCGACGAGGAAATTCCCGCTCTTCTCGATGCGGCGGCGAGTGCGGGAGCGAAGTCAGCGGGGCACGTCATCCTGCGCCTGCCGCACGCGGTCGCTCCGATGTTCGAGCAATGGCTGCAAACACATTTTCCGGATCGGAAGGAAAAGATTTTGAAGCGCATCCGATCAATTCGCGGTGGGAATCTTTATGATTCCGAATGGAGCAAGCGAATGTCGGGCAGCGGTATCTTTGCTGATCAAACGAATGCGCTGTTCGAAGTCGCGCGAAGGAGAGCGGGAATTCCCGAACGCGGAATGGAATTGTCAACAGCGGCCTTTCGCCGGCCAGCAGGAGCGCAGATGGAATTTGCGTTGATGAGCACGGATGAGAAGTAATAGCGTCCGAGGCTGACGGCTATGATCAGGTTTGCAGGCGCTCTATTTGTTGGTGCTTGGCGTTTTCGAGCGCAGACCAAAGACCCGATCGTGTTATGAGCCCGATTGGGACGGTTGGCCGCTCTCGTTCCACCACCGCAAAGTTGCCGACGTCTTTTGCCGCAAAACGCTCGAGGATCGTAAACAGGTCTTCGTTCGGATACGCGACCGACGACATGATTTCTTTGACTGAACACGCCTGCCGCTGCGATTCAGGGATGCGACTGGCGGCGAGCAAAGTGATTCGCCCGCTCAACCGGCCATTCTCAACAACCGGCAGGCTGGCAATGCCGTAATCACCCATCAGACTGATTGCCTCCGGCGCAGACGCGTTCACATTCACGCAAGCGGGAAGATGAATCATGACGTCGGCCACTTTTACCCGGCGCAATGCAATTGGCTCGAATTCGTCCGCGTGAAAAGGCGAATCGAGCCGGCTATGGACTTGTGCTGGAAAGATCGTCTTCCTGCCAGAGAGCATAAATGCGGTCACGACTGCGAACATGGCGGGTGCCAACAGACCGTAACCGCCGGTCATTTCCGAAATCATGATGATGGTGGAAATCGGTGCCTTTGCCGCAGCCGCGAAAAACGCCACCATACCCACGATGGCGTAATTGCCCGGATGCGGCACGACGGACGGAAAGAAATAATTTGCCAGGTAGCCGAACGCTCCTCCAAACATTCCTCCCGTGACAACGCTTGGACCGAAGACACCTCCAGCGTTTCCTGATCCAAGCGTGAACGAAGCCCCCACAATTTCGGCGAATGCTGCTGGCAGCAGCAGCGCGGGAGCGAGAACGTTTGCCTTCTGCGCTATGGCGAATTGTGCCCAACCGTAGCCGGTGCCGATTACGGTCGGAATCGCGAGACCGATCAGCCCGGTGGCAAGCCCACCCATGGCTGCCGCAAGCCACAGCGGGAACGATTTGAACAAGCGTTCAACTCGGAAATAGACCGCGAACAAGAGACGCGCGAGCAGCCCGCAACCGGCGCCGAGCAGCGCAAAGAATATGAGCGATACCGGATGGTCGAACTGCGTTACTTCCGGAGGTGGATTGAACACAGGCTGAAATCCGGTTACCGAACCGACAATCGTGTAGCCGATCACCGAAGCGACAAGGCCGGGCACGAGAGCCTCCACTTCGAAATCCTCGGTGTAAAAAATCTCCGCGCCGATGATGGCACCAGCGAGCGGGGCCTTGAATATGGCGGCGATGCCCGCGCCGAGTCCGGCTGCCAGCGCGATGTTCCGTTCCCGAGCAGTAAGCTTGAGCGCGTCTGCAAGGCTGGCCCCGTGGCTGCGCCGATTTGCGCAATCGGTCCTTCGCGCCCTGACGTCAAACCGCCTCCAATGGTCAGCGCCGACGTGAGGAGTTTAAGCAGCGACGTCTTGATCTTGAGCCGCTCGTTTGCATGGAAGGCGCGAATGGCCGCGTTCGTGCCGATGCCGGCGGTTTCTGGGGCGAGTTTCCAGACCAGCAAACCGCCGACAAGTCCGACCGCGGTTGTCACAATCGGCAGGAGCCATGGCCGGCTCATATGAAGAGTGTATTCCGCCGCGGCGCCTTCTCCGCCCGGGAGCGGCGGCGTATAGCCGATCAGTCCCGTTAGAATATAGTGGTTGAAAAACTGGATGAGCGAGTTCAGCGCCAGCGCTCCAATACCTGAACCAATGCCAATCAAAATGCCGATTAAGCCCCACCGCCTCAGGAAAGTAGCACCTTCCCTGAAGTCCGACAGCTTTTGAATCCAGGAGCGTTTCAACATGTGAGTGTGGCAGGAAAATAGCCGCCGAAGTGTCAGGCAACAATGTTTTGTTCGGGACAGAATCAAAGAACGGAAAATTAATCTATTGGCAAAATCCGAATCCTCCGCAATGTTCTCGGAGTTGCGCTCAATGAAGGACACGTCACGAACCTCTTTTTCGTTGCACGTCGCGCTGGGAACCGTTTCGTTCACGCTTTGCTTCGCAGCGTGGGGATTGATCAGCGCGTTTGCGCCGCAGTTCCGAAAAATGTTCGAGCTGACGCCGGGGCAGACGTCAATGTTGGTGGCTGCACCTGTGCTGCTCGGTTCGTTGGCGCGTATTCCTGTCGGAATGCTGGCGGATCGACTCGGCGGCAGGGTGGTTTTCCCGCTGCTTATGGTGATAAGCGCAGTGCCTGCATTTCTGGTTCCATTCGCTGGAACATATCAGCAACTTCTGGTTGTCGGATTCTTTCTTGGACTGGCCGGATCTTCGTTTGCGGTCGGAGTAGGTTACGTCTCGCGCTGGACGCCACCGGAAAAACAGGGCAGCGCATTGGGAGTTTATGGGTTGGGAAACATCGGTCAATCAGCAGCCGTGTTCCTCGGACCTGTCATTGCGGTTTCTTTGGGATGGCAATCCGTTTATCGCGGAATGGCAGTGCTGCTTGTATTTTGGGCGGTCGCGTTTGCCATTCTCGCGCGCAATGCGCCGGGAGCGAAACGTCCATCTGGTCTGCGGGAAATGATCTCGGTGCTCACGCGCGAAAAACTTTCGTGGGCGCTTGCAGCATTCTATTTTCTTACGTTTGGTGGCTTCGTCGCGTTCTCAATATATCTCCCATTGCTGCTGCGCGATGAATTTGGCCTTGGCGCGGCGGACGCGGGCTTTCGTGCTGCGGGATTCGTCGTGCTCGCGACATTGCTGCGTCCGGTGGGCGGATGGCTTTCGGATCGAATCGGCGGCGCGCGTGTGCTGGCGGGAGCATTCCCTGGAATTGCCCTGTTCGCATTGCTGCTGGCGTGGCCGGCAATGCTTCCGTTTACGGTGGGAGCTTTGGGTTGCGCGGCGCTTTTAGGACTTGGAAACGGCGCGGTCTTCAAACTCGTGCCGCAATTCTTTCCAAAACAAACTGCTACAGTCGGCGGTCTTGTCGGAGCACTCGGCGGCCTTGGAGGTTTCTTTCCGCCGCTGTTGCTCGGCGTTTTCCGAGAGAGCTTCGGCGTTGTGTGGCCGGGCTTTGTATTACTGTCCGCCACTGCAACAGTCTTGTGGTTCACGAATGCAAGAGTTTTCCTGCGAAGACAGGAAACCGCGGAGCTGACATTGCCTGGAGCTTCAACACGCGCGGCGGACCGCCTGCGCGCGGGAGCTTGGGCGACAATGTTGACGGGCATTCTTGTCGCTGCAATCGTGGTCGGATCGCGGAACCTCCAAAACTTTGACGCTGCGCTCGTCATCTATACTTTCGCCTGCATCTTTTCGTGGTGGGGCGTTTGTTATCACTACTACGTCTGGTTGCAAAAGCCGCCCACAAAAGTGTTTTGGCGCCGGGGTTGGGAAATGTTTCGGAGGGAAGGCATCCTGCGCAGCACGATCCGCGCGTTCGCGTTGAGCGGGCGGAACATTGCCTGGCAGACGTTCATTTACCGCCGTTCGCGTTTGCGTTGGTGGATGCACCAGTTTCTGTTCTGGGGCTGCTTGCTCGCTGCCGCAATCACATTTCCTCTGGTATTCGGCTGGATTTATTTTGATCGGCCCCGAACGATCAAATGATCTACGTGGGCTACCTCTTCGGCTTCCCCGTCATGGCTTTCAAAATCCGAACGATCCTTTCGTGGGTAGTTTTCCATGGACTGGACTTCGCCGCGCTGCTTGTGATTGCGGGAATCGCATTGTCGCTGTGGCGCCGATTGCTGCGATCGCGGCGCACAGGCGGTGCAATCTTTCGCGATGGACTTTCTGCCCTTCATTCTGCTTTTCGCAATTTCCATTACCGGTCTTGCGCTCACGGCTTCAACGCTCTGGTTGCGCGGAACGTTTTACGGTTTTCTTTCGATTCTTCATGCGATTACAGTCATCGCGGCTCTGCTCTTCCTGCCGTTCGGGAAGTTCTTTCACATCTTCCAACGTCCGGCGCAGCTTGGGGTGAAATTTTACCACGCGGCGGGCGACAAGGACGAGGGTGCGTTCTGCGCTCGGTGCGGTCAGCGCTTTGCGTCGCGAATGCATGTGCAGGATTTGAAACTCGTGCTTGAGCAATTGGGATTTGATTACACAATGCCCGGACCCGCCGGACATTGGCAACAGCTCTGCCCGGCCTGCAAACGCAAGGCCATTGCGTCCGCGCAACTGCGATTGAAGGAGGAACACCATGGCTAGAGCCTCCGCTCCCGGTTGAAACACTCATCGACCGTTACGGTCCACATTTGAATTACACGCCGCCGCGAGGGTGGCGCGATGAATCGCGGCATCCGGCGGACAAACTCGTGAAGACCCATTGCTGTTTTTGCGGCCAGCAATGCGGCATCCAACTTAAGGTTCGCGACAACGAAGTCATCGGCTTCGAGCCGTGGGAAGAGTTTCCGTTCAATCGCGGGATGCTTTGTCCCAAAGGCGTAAAGCGCTACCTTCAGAACAATCATCCCGATCGCCTGCTCGATCCCGCTCATGCGAACCGATTCTGGGTTTCGCGTCGCAACCTGGGATGAAGCGCTCGATTTCACGGCACGACGGTTGCGGGAAATTCAGGAGCGCCACGGTAAAGATGCGGTGGCGATGTACGGCGGAGCATCACTGACGACGGAGAAGTCGTACCTGCTTGGAAAATTCGCGCGCGTGGCTCTGGGCACGCGGCACATCGACTACAACGGTCGGTTGTGCATGGTTTCAGCCGGGACGGCTTACAAGCTCGCGTTCGGCGTGGACCGCTCGCCAAATCCCTGGAAGACATTCGCCAGGTCACAGGTGCTTCTTATCGCTGGCTCCAATACCGCCGATTGTTCACCGATCACGACGGACTATGTCTGGCGCTGTCGCGATAACGGCGGAAAGCTTATCGTCATTGACCCGCGCATGACGCCCATTACGCGCAATGCGGATCTCTATCTGCCGGTCCGGCCGGGCACGGACGTGATTCTGTTGATGAGTTTGTTGCATGTCATTTTGCGCGACGGCCTGGAAGACCGTGAGTTTATCGCAAAATACACTTCCGGTTTCGAGCAGGTTGCCGAGTCTGTTAAACAATATGATCCGAAAGCGCGCGGCGGAACTGACCGGTGTGCCGCCGAATCCATCGAAAAAGCCGCGCACTGGTTTGGCGAAGCGGATCGTGCGATTGGCGCTCCACGCGCGCGGCATCGAACATCAATCGAAGGGCGTGGAAAACTGTTCGGCTGTAATCAATCTATGTCTCGCAACCGGAAACATCGGCCGCGAAGGCGCGGGTTGTGTAATGATAACAGGGCAGGGGAATGGCCAGGGCGGACGCGAGCACGGACAGAAGTGTGACCAGTTGCCGGGCCAGCGGATCGATTAATGATCCCGAAGCGCGCGCTCATGTCGCGAAAGTGTGGGGAATCGCGCCGGAGGAAATTCCGCAGGCCGGGTTGACCGCGCAGGAAATCATGGACGCGATCCATCGCGGCGAAATCAAGGCGCTGCTTTCCATTTGTTTCAACCCGCTTGTTTCGCTGCCGAACTCTGATTTCACGCGGGAAGCCCTGGAGAAGCTGGAGTTCTTCGGCGTTGTCGATTTCTTCATGTCGGAAACGGCGCATCACGCGGACGTGGTGCTCGCGGGCAGTTTGCAGGAGGAGGAAGAAGGCGTGGTGGCAAACGTTGAAGGCCGTGTGCTCCACATTCAACAAGCAGTCGATCCGCCCGGAAACGCGCGAGTTGATTCGGAAATCTACTGCGAGTCTGGCGCGCCGCCTTGGGCAAAGGAAGGTTTTTCCCTGTACCGATCTTCACGCGAAATATTTGATGAATTACGCGAAGCATCGCGCGGCGGTCACGCGGATTATTACGGCATCACGTACGAAAAAATCGACCGGCAACTTGGCGTGTTCTGGCCGTGCTCCTCGCTGGAGCATCCCGGCACGCCGCGGCTGTTCGAAGACGGAAAATCATTTCATCCGCGACGGAAAGTTCCGGTTCCAGCTCACGCCTTATCGGGAAAGTGGCGATCCAGTGGACGAGGACTTCCCAGTTTATCTGACGACCGGCCGCGTGGTGAGCCAATATCTTTCGGGAACGCAGACTCGCCGCATCGGCGCGTTGGTGGACCAATATCCCGAGCCGCGCGTGGAAATCCATCCGCGTCTGGCCGGGCAGCATGGCATCAAGGATGGCGATTGGGTTGCGATTACGACTCGACGCGCGGAGATCGTTTTGCGTGCAATGGTCGTGCGCACAATTCGGCCCGATACTGTGTTCATTCCGTACCATTGGGCCGGCCCGAAGAGCGCGAACAAGCTCACGCACCGCACACTGGATCCGCGCAGCAAGATTCCGGAATTTAAAGTGTCCGCGTGCCGCCTTCGCAAAGCGGAAACGTCTCCGGATTGGGCGGCGAGGGACGCAGAGAGGAAATCCTGATGTTCGGTTACGAATTCTACGTTGATCCCTCGCGCTGCATCGGGTGCCAGTCGTGTGTCAATGCGTGTGCCGAATGCGAAACACACCGCGGCACGCCGATGATTCATGTCGATTTCATCGACCGCACCAACACAATCGCCACGGTCCCGTTCGTCTGCATGCACTGCGATGATCCGACATGCGCGAAGGTGTGCCCTGCGGATGCAATCAAGAAAACGGAAGACGGCATTGTGCAGTCTTCATTGAAGCCGCGCTGTATCGCCTGCTCGAATTGCGTGCTGGCCTGCCCGTTCGGGATTCCGAAAATGATGACTGAGTTGGAGCAGATGATGAAGTGCGACATGTGTTACGACCGTACTTCGGAAGGCAAACGTCCGATGTGCGCCACGGTGTGCCCGAGCCAGGCGCTGGCTTACGTTCCACGCGAGCAGATCGAGCGCACGCGACGCGAGAAGCCGACGAACGTTTTTGTGTTCGGCAAACAGAACGTAAAAACGAAGGTGTTCATGATGGTTCCACCGTCCAGAGACGCCGTGTTGGTGGACGTCGTGGACTACATGTGGGAGGCAAAGCCGTGAAACTGTTTCGTCGTTCCAGCAAGGAACCACTCTGGCAGGATGAGTTTTCGATCAACCGCGCGGACGAGCAGTACGTCAATCGACGCCAATTCACAAAGTTCCTCGTGCTGACGAGCCTCGGCATGTTTGCCGGCAATGTGTGGATTTTATTACGGTCCTGCTTCAGCCACACGCCGACTTACGCCGAAAAAGAAATCTGCAACGCGAATAATGTTCCGATCGGTGGCGTTTGGCTGTTCCGTTATCCTACTGAGAACGATCCGTGCATTCTGATTCGGCCGGATGAACACACTTTTGTGGCTTACAGCCAGAAGTGCACGCATTTGTCCTGCGCGATCTATTACGCGCGAGAAAAGAACCGGCTCGAATGCCCGTGTCACGAAGGTTATTTCGCGGTCGCGACCGGCGACGTGCTGCGAGGTCCGCCACCGCGTCCACTTCCACGGGTCATTCTTGAGCGACGCGGGGACAGTTTGATTGCCGTCGGAATGGACGTGGGAAAGGAAACATGAACACGAATGAGCAAAGAGCTCCGGAACGGAAGCATGGATTGACAGCCCTCGATGGCGCGCTGGCGTTGATTGCGTTGCTGCTTATCGTCCAAATGTGGTTGCTGACGGCCACACTAGAATCATATCTTGCTGGTCACCATGAGGTCGTCCTGCCGGCTGCGATCATATCCGGCGTGATGTTCTTGATTTGCGGCGGGCTCTATATTTTCGTCAGCCGCATTGACGCTGAGGCGCGAAGCAGCAGGGAGGAAGCGCGAACTTCAGGGGACGCGCGTCGAATAGATTGAATCAGTGGAGCGGATGAAGAAATCGAAACCGTCGATCTGATTTGGCCGGGTTTTGATTAACCTCGAGAGTGAGCATACTGCGGATATCACATTTCCGAGTCGGATTTAGTCCGCTGTTGGCGTCAGTTGGCATTGCGGAGTATTTTCATAAGCCCTTTGCCCTCGACATTTGTATCTGCAACCGGAGAATGAACCTCAATTCACGTGTTGATTGGCGAATATTCTTATGATCAGAGACCGCGCAACCCTTGATTCACCTTCGATTCAATGCCGCCTGTTGTCCGTGTTGTTCACATTCACGCTCGCCGTTGGGACGCACGCGCAATCCAACAACTCAACCATCATCGCCAGCAATCGTTTCGAAAGAAACGTTCAAGCGTACGAAGCTGCGGATCGGACCAATCCTCCGCCACAAAAAGCGATTCTGCTCTTGGGCGATTCCCAGTTCTTCCGTTGGAAGACGGTGGCGAGGATCTGCCGGACTATAACATAGTGGACCGCGGCATCGACTCCTTCCAAACATCCGACCTTGTATATTTCGCAGACCGGCTGGTGCTGCCGTACGGCCCGCGAATGATCATCCTGCATGTTGGAGGCAATGACATACATACTGGTCGGAGCCCGGAACAGGCTTTAAGTGACTTCAAATATTTCGTCGTCAAAGTGCGGGCGCGCCTGCCCACTGTTCCCATTGGTTACTCCAGCCTCACACCCGGACCCGGAAGATGGGACGAGGCGCCGAAACGAAAGGAAACGAACCGGCTGATCAAGGAATACATTGCCACCCAACCGAACCTTTTCTTCATCGATCTATGGGATGCGATGCTCAATCCGGATGGTCAACCACGGGAAGACTTGTGGGTCGCCGACCGCGTGCATCCGAACCATGCGGGTTACTTGCTGCGCGTGAAAATCATGCGCCCGTTGCTCGGCGAACCCGATCGAACGGCGAAGTAGCTGTTGCAACTTCCCTTGACCTGCATCGGCGAAAGAAACAAATGCGACAAACGCATTCAAAATCCGGCTCTCTGCAATCTTAATCATGGTCTTGGGGACGCAGCTCGCTTCCACCCATCCGAAATGCAGCGGATTCCTGATTCGATACACACTCTTAGACGGTATGCGGTCGGAGGAACCGGTTCAACCGTGGTTCCCGCCTGGATTTCCGAAACTGGCTGAATCCTTTGGATTGTCAGAAGGCCGAAACGTTTCAGGCGGGACGCTTTTAAGGAGCCAAAAATTCTGAATGAGCCTGCTCAATTCGGTGAAGTCATCGAAATCATTCGGCTTGACCAGAAACGAATTTGCGCCGAGCTGATAGGCCTGATTGACATCACGCATTTGGTTCGATGAGGTCAGCACCAGAACGCGCAATTGAGAAAATCCGGGTTGCTGTCTGATCCATCTGAGAACCTCGAAACCGTCCATTCCCGGCATTTTCAAATCCAAGAGCAGGAGATCGGGCAGTGGAAATTCATCACGACGGGAGTATTTACCTGCTCCTCTGAGATAAGCTGTTGCTTCCTCCCCGTCCCTCACCACGAAAAGAGGATTCCGGATATTGGCCCGCGAGAATGCGTTTCGGATGAGGACAATATCGTCCTCTCGATCTTCGGCCAGGAGAATTACGCTGCGTTCAGACATGTATTTCCTGCATTCTTGGTAGAAAGTGGCATCTGAAGCAATCGCTTGGATATGGGGTCATTGCCCCTTACGTTGTGTCGAAGGAGAGGATTCTCACGGCTCGTAACGGAGGAAACAACGTGTTAGAACAAGAGCAGAATTCGTTTGCAAATCTCGAAGCTGTGGACAAAGTCGTTTACAAACGATGTATCGTTCCAGGACGATTTTGGTCGTCGAAGACACTGCCGACGATGCTTTTGAAGGTTGGAGCGGTGAAGGGAATCGAGCCCTCGTGACCGCAATAATACTTCCAAATGGTTCAGAGTGTCCTGCTTAATTGGGTAATTTAGTAGTGTTGCAGGCCGTTTCCTGCCGGGGGAACTCCATTGTTAAACGGTGCGGGGTGGGATTGGGTTCCCAAGTTCCTTGATCGGCAGTGCGCAACGGATGAAACTTTTCGGAGATGCGAAGATGCGTGGAAGTGGGTTGCGCTTTGGCTGCTGCGAGAGCGAATCAGTTCGCCACTGCCACTAACTTGCGTCAGGGTGTTGAGCATGTGGATTGGCATATCAGTTTCAAGAAGCGCACGGGAAGAAAGGGTCTGCAAAATACGCCAGTTCTTGAACTGAAGCCCCTCTCGTACTGTGGGTGAAGCGATTCGTTTGGGGTATGCGGATGCTAACCCGCTCGTGAGCATGAAACTGGAGAGGGCGGCCAGCGCAAAAGCCGGAACTCACTGCTTCAGAAATCGTGACAAAAAGGCGGGTTCTGGTCTGCGTCAAAGGCGAGTTAAGGAAGGTTTTTCACAAGAAACAAACTCGTGCTCTGGGCAGTTGCCCGGGGCAATTTGCCCCATTGATAAATTACAGCAATAAGCACGAACTTGTGTTGAAGATTCAGCCGCGCCTGCGTTTACCCACGGAGACGACGAGCAAGAACTTCATATGCGCCGGCAGTCTAATAGCGAGCGTTCGTCGAATGGCGGTGCAAACAACCGTGTGGAGAGGTTGCAGTCCAAAACAGCGTCCCGACATCTCGAATTGGAAACGGTGGCCTTCCTGGCCGCGATCGTGGAATCCTCGAATGACGCGATCATTAGCAAGGACCTGAACGGTATCATCACGAGTTGGAATCAGGGCGCGGAACATATCTTTGGTTACAAATCGTCTGAAGCGATCGGCCGGCCCATATCGGTGCTCATCCCTCCAGAGCACATTAAGGAAGAGGATTATATCCTGGATCGCGTCCGCCGCGGCGAAAGGGTGGAGCATTTTGAAACGGTGCGGCTGCGAAAGAATGGTTCCGATGTGGATGTTTCCGTGACCGTCTCGCCCATCCGGGATGCGAATGGCGCGATCATTGGCGCATCAAAGATTGCGCGGGACATAAGTAAAGAGCACGAGGCACGCGAACGCCTCCGAAAAAGTGAGCAGCGTTTCCGGGTGACTCTGGCAAGCATTGGGGATGCGGTGATTGCGACAGACAAGGACGACCGGGTGACATTCATGAATGCACTGGCGGAAAACCTGACCGGCTGGAAAGAAAAGGATGCTGCCGGCGTTCCCCTCGACAGCATTTTTAGAATCCTTAACGAAGTCACACGGCAGCCAGTTGAGGATCCCGTCGCGCGCGTCATTAAAACGGGAGCAATGGTGGGATTGGGGAATCACACCATTCTCATCTCGAAGGACGGACGAGAACAGCCAATTGACGACAGCGCCGCACCGATACGCGGACGTAACGGTGACGTGGATGGAGTGGTGCTAGTGTTTCGCGACGCGACCGAACAACGAGCAGCGGAGATGACCGCGCGGAAATTGACGGCGTTCGTCGAAAATTCCGAAGACGCTATCTATAGCATGGACCTGGACGGCATTATCAGGGACTGGAATCCCGCCGCGGAACGCATCTTTGGCTACGGCAAGCCAGAAATCGTCATCCGATCCGTCTCTGTCATCATCCCGCAAGAGCGCGCTGATGAAGAGGGCAAGTACTCGCACGAATTCGCCGCGGCGAAAGGATCGAACATTACGAAACAGTTCGACAGCGCAAGGATGGTTCCAAAGTCGATATTTCCTTGATGGTTTCAGCGCTGAAAGAGTTGCCGTCCGGCCGCATCATTGGCGTCTCGAAAATCGCGCGCGACGTCACTGAACACAAGCGCATTGAAGAAGCCATTCACGAGGCGGGAGAACGATATCGCTTGTTGTTCAACGCGATGGATGAAGGGTTTTGCGTGATTGAAATGATTTTTGACGAAGGCAATCACCCGCAGGACTATCGTATCCTCGAAATCAATCCGGCATTTGAGAAGCAGACGGGGATCAGAAACGCCCAAGGCAAAAGGATGCGCGAGATTGTGCCGCAGCATGAAGAGCATTGGTTTGAAATTTATGGAAAAGTGGCGTTGACCGGAGAACCCATTCGTTTCGAAAACCAGGCCAAAGCCCTGAACCGTTGGTTTGATGTCTATGCTTACAGGATTGGGCAGCCCGAACACCAAAAAGTCGCCATCCTTTTTACCGACATCACCGAACGCAAAAAAACGGAACTGGCGCTCGTGCAGGCGCAAAAGGATTTGGAGGACTACGCCCGCAATCTTGAAGCGCTTGTGGATGATCGCACGGCTAAACTCCAGCAGACCATTGCTGATTTGGAGGCATTTTCGTTCACCGTTTCACATGACTTGCGATCGCCATTGAGGTCCATGGAAGGTTTCGCCCACGCGGTTCTCGCTGAGTACGCGGGCAAGCTGGACGCCCGCGGCAGGGACTACCTGGAACGAATCAGCAAATCCGCCGTGCGATTGGACAGACTGATTCTTGAAGTGTTGACCTACAGCCGAGTTGGGCGGAACGAACTCACCATCATTCCCATTGATCTGGACAAACTCATTGAAGAAGTGATGCACACCTATCCAGCAATCCGGGTAAGCGATGCAGCAATCACCGTCGAACATCCATTGCTTTCTGTTCTGGGCTCACACGCCTCGCTGGTCCAATGCGTTTCTAATCTGCTGGCCAATGCGGTGAAATTTGTCCATGCCGACACGAGGGCCAGGGTCCGCGTGTGGACGGAAAAACATGACGCCATTGTTCGGCTCTTTATTAAGGACAATGGCATCGGCATCCCGCAAACTTTGCAGGCAAAAGTATTCGAGCCGTTTCAACGTGCGCACCCTCACGCCGGTTACGAAGGGACGGGCATGGGTTTGGCGATCGTGCGCAAAGCGATTCAGCGCATGAACGGGAGCGTCGGGATTGAATCCCGCAATGGGCAGGGAAGCACCTTCTGGCTTGAGCTGCCGGCGGCTGGATGAGCGCGTGTTTTTCCCCGGGAAAGGCGCACGCGACGCAGGATGCCCGACTCGATGATAAGTTGAAGGCCGGTTTTTTATGGACGATTCGGATTACACAATTCTGCTGGTTGAAGATGAAGAGAACGACGCGACGCTGGTCAAAATGGCGTTCAAAAAGAACAACATCCTCAATCCAGTCCAGTGGGCGCGAGCATCCTGAGTATCGCGTCATTCCAACTATCATCATGACTTCGTCGCGACAGGATCCCGACGTCGAGAAGGCTTACAATCTTGGCGCGAACACCTACATGATTAAGCCTTCCTCCTTCGAGGAACTGGCAAAGATGGTCAGGCTGGCTAACGACTACTGGGCTGTCAGTGTCAAACCGAAAGCAAAGCGGTCGAAAGATTCCTGATGTGGTGAAGTCGCGTTGGCCAACCCGATCGTTCGCGTCTCTTCATTCCTCATTGAAGCGGTCCTCCGCAAATGCAGGAGTTCTTAGGGAGAACACGCAATAAGATGACCGCGGTCATTCTCACTTTTGTTCTCAGTTTGGCATTTTGAAGGATCGAGGAACGTACAAAAGTATTGATTCTATTGCTCCTTCTGAATGTTGGAGCGGGTGAAGGGAATCGAACGCTCGTATCTGTTCTCCTGGTTGTGGGAATGCGTCGCCGATGCGCCCTGCAAACGGCATGCTTTCGATTTATGTCCTTACTTTTACGACAAAAGTCGCAACGACAAATTCCAAAATTTTGGATTTCTTGCGGCACAAGCTTGGACGGTGTTGAGGTGAAGCATGCCTTGAAAACGACTGAATGACCATCCATCCAGCGATAGGAAATTAATAAATAGGAATATTGACAGCGGGCCTTAAGTGGTCAATCTGAAGCAATCATGTCAACAGCACACGCAGGAGAAGTGTCGCGTTTTGGAACTGTGAGGCTTTGGGCGATGGTGCGTTGGGGGGTGATTGCGGCGGCGCTGGTCGTTGCCTGCCTCTGGAAAGTGGGAGGAGCGTCAGGGCCGGATGCCGATCCGGCGCGCGCGCAATTCGCAACCCGGCCAAACATTATTCTGATACTGGCGGACGATATGGGCTTTTCAGATTTGGGCTGCTACGGTTCGCCAATCCCGACTCCTAACATTGATCGTCTCGCGCAAGGCGGCCTTCGATTCACGCAATTTTACAACGGGGCGCGTTGCTGTCCCACGCGGGCCGCGCTGTTGACAGGATTGTACGCTCACCAGGCGGGTATCGGTGACATGGTGGGGGCCAGCCGCAATTATGCGGGGGATCTTTCGCGCAAGGCGATCACACTGGCCGAAGGCCTATCGGCAGCAGGATATTCAACTTACATGTCGGGCAAATGGCACGTTACGCCATGGCGACCCAATTCTCCGAGCGTGGTTGAGAACGGACCGACTGGCCGGGGCTTCGACCATTTCTACGGCATCATCCAGTCCATTCGCAGCTACTACAATCCGCCTTCGCTCATGGAAGACGGGAAGAGGCTGCCCGCAACCACGGGGGATTATTACTTTACTGACGCGTTGACGGCCCACGCGGTGAGATACATCCATGAACAGCAGAAGGACAAACCCTATTTCCTCTACATGGCCTACACAGCGCCGCACTTCCCGCTCCAAGCGCCTGAAGCGGACATCGCAAAATATCGGGGCAAGTTCAAGGCGGGCTGGGACGTGCTCAAGAAACAGCGCTACGAGAATGAAGTGGCGCTGAAGCTGATTGATCCCGCCTGGCCTTTGCCGGAGCGCGATCCCCAGGAACTGCCTTGGAACGACATTGACCCGATGTACAGGGATTGGTTCGATGAGCGAATGGCGGTGTACACGGCGATGATACAGCGCATGGATCAGGGCGTCGGGGCGATTATCAAGGAAGTGGAAGCTCGCGGAGAAGTGGACAATACGCTCATCATTTTCCTGTCTGACAACGGAGGCTGCGCGGAAGAAGTCACGGCGCAGGGACTTGGCGACGGGTTCCCAATCGTGACACGCGACAGGAAGCGGGTTCGCTTCGGCAACGACCCGTCCATCATGCCCGGACCGGAGGACACTTATGGCTCCTACGGCTTGGAATGGGCGGGTCTGTCCGACACGCCGTTCCGTAAGTACAAGTCCTTTGTGCACGAGGGCGGCATTTCGACACCTTTGATTGCGTACTGGCCAGGCCGGATCAGACCAGGAATCAGTGGTGAAATCGGGCATGTCATCGACTTCATGCCCACGCTGCTGGAATTGGCCAAAGCCACGTATCCCAAGGAATATAAAGGAAATGCGATCACGCCCGTGGAGGGGCGTAGCCTGATTCCCGTGTTGGTGGGACAAAGCCGTCCTGACGTTGTATATGGCTGGGAGCACGAAGGTAACCGTGCCGTGCGGTTGGGCGACTGGAAAATGGTCAGTGTGGCCGGTCACGCCTGGGAACTGTACGACCTGAAGATAGACCGCATGGAAACTCACAATTTGGCTGACTCCATGCCGGAAAAGATGGCCGAAATGGAGTCTCGGTATAGCGAATGGGCCAAGCACGTGGGTGTCAAACCGTTTAATGGACGGCCGACGTTAAGCGGTTGGGAGGACCCGGCATCACACTACAAGAAGAAATGATCGAGAGAGTTGAGCTTCGCTAAATCAAGCCACAACCGGATTCACTGAATTGATCCTTTTAGCGCAAGTCATCACCACCTAACACAGACGACAGGCCTTGTGATCGCCGACGTCTTCCGGCAACCCACCGAGAACCACAATAGAATCCATCATCCCGGCCCAGTTGAACTGGATTGCGAGTACTTGCCGCAATTCCATTCATTTGGGATCCATCACGCAGCGGAACCCCAAGTGATTGCTAGCGGTATCAACGTCTCCTTTGCCGCGCGTTCCTACCATGTAACGAGTGCAATATTCGTCAGTGCAGAGGAATGAACCCCCGCGTTGAACCCGCTCGGGCTGGCCGATGTCGGGATCGAAGCTCGCAGTCGGGCCCTGCGGATTACGGGCCAGATTAATGCCAGCCAGTTTGAGTTGTGCATAGGCATCCGGCCGATACCAGTCACTGCACCATTGCCAGACATTGCCGGCCATGTCGTAGAGCCCGTAACCGTTTGGCGGAAATTGCGCCACCGGTGCGATGCCTGCGAAGCCATCTGCGCCCGTATCCTTCACCGGAAATTGGCCCTCGAAAATGTTCGCCATCCATTTGCCTCCCGGCCGCAACTCATCACCCCAGGCAAACGTCTTGCCGGTCAAACCTCCACGCGCAGCGAATTCCCACTCCGATTCGGTCGGCAACCGTTTGCCCGCCCACTTCGCGTAGGCCAGAGCGTCAGAGTAGGCGATTTGCACCACCGGAACGTTCCCCTTGCCTTTGATGTCGCTGTCCGGCCCGGTTGGATGACGCCAGTTCGCGCCGGGCAAGTATCGCCACCATTGATAGTAATCATTGAGTGCCACCAGTTCTTTCGCAGGCGTGAAAACCATGGAACCCGCCACCAGATTCCCTGGTGGCGCGGTCGGAAACTGTTTCCCGGTTGGCGCGATTTCGGCGAGGGTTTTGTAGCCGGTTGCGTTGACGAATTTCTCAAACTCGTCGTTGGTCACGTCGGTTTCATCCATCCAGAAACCATCCACGTAAACCCGGTGTACGGGCTGAGAATCCATCACCGACTTCATCGTGGCCATGGTGCAGGCTCCTTCGGAAGGTGCCACACATCCCATTGAGAATTCACCACCGGGAATCCACACCATCCCCTTCGGGGCGGGTCCGGGCGCGGGAGTCTTGTTCGGAATCGAGAGAGCGAACAGTGACGCGGCAGCCGCTTCCTGCTTCGGTCCTGTCTCGGAATTTTTAGCGGAGACACGGGACTGCCGGTACTTATTGAATACAATTGCAGCAGCGACGACCAACACTGCTACAACCAACCACCAAGGCGCGGACGCGAGGGAGCGGCGGGCGGCAGGCGGCGGGCAACCAACACTGGTTTTATTCTTCATGAAGAGCAATTCGAGTTGAGGCCGCGTCAAGGCTCTGAAAATCTTCACAAGAGGAACGGTCCCCATGATTGAGAACCACCTCAATGAAGTTTTCCTAAAAAAGAAAAACGTGCCGCGTTTTACCCGCACTGTTTCGCAAGTATTTTGATAAACATTGGAGCGGGTGAAGGGAATCGAACCCTCGTCTCAGGCTTGGGAAGCCCGCATTCTACCATTGAACCACACCCGCGCTTGTCACTGCCACGTTTAACAGACCGGGCCAAAATTGCAACTCAGCTCTTTTGTGATCGATCCAACGCATCGCTTGCCTGACTTTCTGCAATTCTTGCGAGAGCTTCGTGTTCGCAGCGCGCATATTTCTCCATCAGTTTGTCATAAATGCGCGCCACCTTTGCATCCGGACGGATCTCACTTTTTGGAACGGGTCGGGTGAAATCCGAGACAACTTCTTCCCAGCGAGGCCTCTTTCCATTATGCACGAGCCATCCATGGGCGGCTCGGAGTGCTGCTCCCAGGGCGGCGCTTTTGGAGATTTCGATGCGCAACACCCGGCAGTTCATGACGTCGGCCATGACTTGAAGCAGCGGCACGTCTTTTGACGCGCCACCCGTGGCGTAAATGCACGCGGGCGACACGTTCATCCATTGCGAATGCAAGCGCATGGACATCATTTGCGCCTCAACAATGGCGCGACAGTTTGCTGCAGCGTCTTCGGCATCCAAATCGAAGCGATGAATCCCCGGCTTATTGACGCGTGGGACGATTTCGGCTTCGAACCACGGCAACAAAATGCCGCCATTCACTCCAGGTGCCGCGGCGCGTATGGCTTTTCCGAAACCTTTCCAGTCCTTGATTTGGTACATGTCACGCACCCTCTCCCGCGCGAGAGAGCCGTTCTTGAAGCAAATCAACGTCATGTAATCGCCCGTCGGTGAACCGAAAACGTGCCCCTCGCCGTGCGTGTCGGTACGGCAGCGTTTCATTGTGCCGAAATAGGTATCGCTCGTACCGAGACTGATCGCGACCATGCCTTCCTTGACCAGACCGAGCCCAATGACGCTGCACGGGTTATCGCCGGACCAAACGAGCGCTTCTGCGTCTGGATTTACACCGTATTTTTTGACGAAGTAATGGCTTATCGGCCCGATGACCGCCCATGGCGAAACCAGGGGAGGAAGCTTTTTGTTCAACCGGGGCGCAGTTGCTTGAAGCGCTTCGGCCAGCCAAATCTTGCCGTGGATGTCCATGAGATTCATGCCCGCGCCGTCACCGTGGTCAATCGGCGCAATTTTCCCCGCAAGGAGAGAGGCCATGAACGAACTCACCAATGCAATTGCGGAGGTGCGTTCGTATCCCGAGGGATCGGTCTTGTGGAATTTGCGAATTTGAGGGCCAGTGAAACGCTCAAATGTATCTGAGCCGGTCTTCTGCGATGCGGCTTTGATACCCCCAAGCGCCTGGCGGATTTCGGCGCACTCCCGGCTGGTGGAGGAATCCATCCAGATGGGCGAAGCGGCTCGGGAAAACACCCCGTGCAAGCCGGCAGCCAGGGTCCTTGCACGCGCGAGATTTTCGAGCGCATCCGCAGCTTCTTTATTAAGGTAAACGGAGCCATGTTGCTGCCCGCTTCCGCTCACCGCCAGAATTTTGCCGAGCGCGACGCCATCCATCTTCATCTGCGCGAAGAGCCGATCAAGCGCTTCCACCCACATCAATGGCGGACTGTGCTTGATCAGAGGATTGCGATTCGGGAGAACGCCGTTTTGTGTGCGGTATTTTGGCAGGGTGTGATCGAAGTTAAGCGATTTGTCGTAAACGACCTTTCGACGATCGAGGTCAACAACGACCGCGCTTAGACTTTGCGTGCTGGAATCCAGTCCGAGAAATAGTTTAGCCATGCTGGTTGTGAGCGTCCGGGCCCGAGCTGACTTAGCCCGGGAGACGGCACGCGCAGTAAAGGATATGCCGAACAAGTGGGCAAGCCCGAACTAATGCATGCCGCATCTCGCATTGCGATCCGGAAAACCAACAGATGCGACATGAAGATGCGTAATTGTGCTACCTGCTTACTCTTCGTTGGATTTTTTGCCGATCTTACGGTGAGAGTCGGTTTCCTCGGCTGATTGTTGGCAGCAAGGGCGTATCAAAAAAGAAACCCGGTTCAAACGAATGAACCGGGTTGGATATGCGGATAAAGTAAAAATCACCACCAGAAGCCTGGTCCGGTTGCCCTTTGATCCATCAGCTCAAACTTGCGCCACGCCGCATGGCCATCCTTGAATCCGAGGTTTCCGCCTTGAGGGATCGGCCCCTTCAAGTGAGCGGCGAGATGGTGCTTGTAGAAGCCGCCTGCTACATCAGTAAAATTGTAGCTCAATTTCGTCGTGTTGTTGTAGCTCCCGGGTGTAGGCGCCTGGCCTGAGATGATAACGTCGGCAACCAGCACGCGGTCTGTTTGCGGCGGAGGCGGCAGAGTCAGGCCACCATAATGCACCGGTTCAGCCTGCAAGGTCGTGTTTCGATTGGAGTCGATGAGTTGACCCTTATCCAGTGCGGGCTCGTACCCGATGATATGGAAACCTGGAGCGGAATCATCCCCGCCGGGTGGCATGCCGAAGCCCCACAGAGTCCGAGTCGGTGTCGAAATCGCCAGCGGATCGGAAAAATTCTCAAAGTCAGTGAAGCGAGGCGCCGTGCTGGGGCAATAAAACGTTTTCTTTTGCTTGCCCACACTTAGCAACATTTGGTACGACGCAGGAGTAGGAATGTCCCAAGCCCAACCGCCTCCGAAACCTGCAGGCAATTTGTCTTTGCTGTCCGTGCCATACATATTAAACGCCAAAACGATTTGGCGGACATTGTTAAGAGATGTTGCTCTTACTGCTTTCTCCTTGGCCTTGGCCAGGGCTGGCAGCAGCATGGCCGCAAGAATGGCGATGATGGCTATAACCACCAGGAGTTCGATCAAAGTGAAACCCTTGGATGGCCGGGTTTCCTGGCGTGACTTGCTTTTAGTTCTCATATGCTGGCTGGCATTTATCTGCTGCTCGGATGGCGAAAGTTGCGAGCTTCGAGTCACCGAGCGTTTCTCTTAGCAGTTTAGGTAAATTTCCTACCCCTGCAAGGGGAAAAATGCCTGTGCACTCAAAAGCACAGGGGAGTGAGGGGTGAGAACGATAACGTCTGGCACTTGCGGACATCAACGGCGGACTGTGTTTGATCAGGGGATCGCGATTCAGGAGAACGCCATTGCGCGTGCGGTATTTTGGCAGGGTCCGGTCGAAGTTAAGCGATTTGTCGTAAACGACCTTTCGACGATCGAGGTCAACAACGACCGCGCTTAGACTTTGCGGGCTGGAATCCAGTCCGAGAAATAGTTTAGCCATGCTGGTTGTGAGCGTCCGGGCCCGAGTTGACCAGCCCGGGAGACGGCACGCGCAGTAAAGAATATGCTGACCGGTGGCCTGTGCTGACCGGGTGGGCTCTGTTGATCTCCGTTGTTCTTGTTTCCTCGACTGAAGCGGCAGCTCCAAAGGTGGATAAAAAAGAAACCCGGTTCAAACGAATGAACCGGGTTTGATATGCGGATAAAGTGAAAATCACCACCAGAAACCCGGTCCGTTTGCCCTTTGATCCATCAACTCAAACTTGCGCCATGCGGCATGGCCATCCTTGAATCCGAGGTTTCCGCCTTGAGGGATCGGCCCCTTCAAGTGAGCAGAGAGATGATGTTTGTAGAACCCGCCTGCCACATCAGTGTAATTGTAGCTCAATTTCGTCGTGTTGTTGTAGCTCCCGGGCGTAGGCGCTTGGGCTGAGATGATAACATCGGCGACCAGCGCGCGATCCGTTTGCGGTGGAGGTGGCAGAGTGAGGCCACCATAGTGCACCGGCTCAGCCTGCAAGGTCGTATTTCGATTTGAATCAATGAGCAGATTCGAATTCAGCGCCGGCTCGTATCCCAGGATATGGAAACCCGGAGCGGAGTCATCCCCGCCAGGCGGCATGCCGAAGGTCCACAGAGTCCGAGTCGGTGTCGAAATCGCCAGCGGGTCGGAAAAATTCTCAAAGTCGGTGAAGCGCGGCGCCATGCTCGGGCAATAAAACGTCTTCTTTTGCTTGCCCACACTTAGCAACATTTGGTACGACGCCGGCGTAGGGATGTCCCACGCCCAAGCCCCTCCGTTACCTTGAGGTAATTTGTCTTTGCTGTCCGTGCCATACATATTCAGCGACAGAATGATTTGGCGGACATTGTTAAGAGATGTGGCTCTTACTGCTTTCTCCTTGGCCTTGGCCAGGGCTGGCAGCAGCATGGCCGCCAGAATGGCGATGATGGCTATAACCACCAGGAGTTCGATCAAAGTGAAACCCTTGGATGGCCGGGTTTCCTTGCGTGTCTCGTTTTTAGTTCTCATATGCTGGCTGGCATCTGTCTGCCGCTCGGATGGCGAGAGTTGCGAGCTTCAGGTCATCAGAACAGGTTCTGTTAGCAGTTCAATTGTATTAGCAATGTAAATATAATTCCAACCCTCGCAAGCGGAAAAACACCTGTGCATACAAAAGCACAGGTGGAGTGAGGGGTGAGAACGGTAACGTCGGGCACTCGCGGACATCAACGGCGGACTGTGTTTGATCAGAGGATCGCGATTCGGGAGAACGCCGTTGTGTGTGCGGTATTTTGGCAGGGTCTGATCGAAGTTAAGCGATTTGTCGTAAACGACCTTTCGACGATCGAGGTCAACAACGACCGCGCTTAGACTTTGCGTGCTGGAATCCAGTCCGAGAAATAGTTTAGCCATGCTGGTTTTGAGCGTCCGGGCCCAAGCTGACTTAGCCCGGGAGACGGCACGAGCAGTAAAGAATATGCTGACCGGGTGGGCGTTGAGTTGTTGTGGGTTCTCGCTGAAGCCGCGTCCAAAGGTGGATAAAAAAGAAACCCGGTTCAAACGAATGAACCGGGTTGGATATGCGGATAAAGTGAAAATCACCACCAGAAGCCTGGTCCGGTTGCCCTTTGATCCATGAGTTCAAACTTGCGCCACGCCGCATGGCCATCCTTGAATCCGAGGTTTCCGCCTTGAGGGATCGGCCCCTTCAAATGAGCGGAGACATGGTGCTTGTAGAATCCCCCTGCCACATCAGTGTAATTGTAGCTCAATTTCGTCGTGTTGTTGTAGCTCCCGGGCGTGGGCGCCTGGGCTGAGATGATAACGTCGGCAACCAGCACGCGGTCTGTTTGCGGCGGAGGCGGCAGAGTCAGGCCACCATAACGCACTGGTTCAGCCTGCAAGGTCGTGTTTCGATTGGAGTCGATGAGTTGACCCTTATCCAGTGCGGGCTCGTACCCGATGATATGGAAACCTGGAGCGGAGTCATCCCCGCCGGGTGGCATGCCGAAGCCCCACAGAGTCCGAGTCGGTTGCGAAATCGCCAGCGGATCGGAAAAATTCTCAAAGTCAGTGAAGCGAGGCGCCGTGCTGGGGCAATAAAACGTTTTCTTTTGCTTGCCCACACTTAGCAGCATTTGGTACGACGCCGGAGTAGGAATGTCCCAAGCCCAATTCCCTCCGTTACCTTGAGGCAATTTGTCTTTGCTGTCCGTGCCATACATATTGAACGCCAAAACGATTTGGCGGACATTGTTAAGAGATGTGGCTCTTACTGCTTTCTCCTTGGCCTTGGCCAGGGCTGGCAGCAGCATGGCCGCAAGAATGGCAATGATGGCGATGACCACCAGGAGTTCGATCAAAGTGAAACCCTTGGGTGGCCGGGTTTCCTGGCGTGTCTCGTTTTTAGTTCTCATATGCTGACAGCAAATCTCTCTACTGCCCGGATGGCGAGAGTTGCGAGCTTCAAGTCATCAGAACAGGTTCTGTTAGCAGTTCAAGGATATTAGCACTGTAAATAAATTTCCGACCCTCGCAAGAGGAAAAACGGCTGGTGCATTCAAGAGGACAGGGGAGTGTGGGGTGGGAACGAAATCGGACGGTGATATCGTCGCGTAGGTTGGAAACGCCGAGTCGGTTGTGCCGCAATAGAACGATTAGTGCTTCTCCGGTTTCTCCGATGACAATTGCTTGGAAACCTCCCGGGATTACCGAGGTCTGTACAAGAGTTGCGCGGAACTCAGGCTGATAACCCGATATTCCGCGCAATTGTAGCCGTTTGAATCGGCGCTGGGTGCGCTTGAGGCGCACCCAGGCAAACTCACTCTATTGTTCGAGGCGGAAGTAGGCGTTGCCGGTACCTATCGGAACAACGACTTGATAGTTCGGTCCCACCACAGTTGGTGAGCCTGCCGGATTCCACAACGCACCCACTCCGACCTTCGATGAGCTCTTGAGCGTGAAGCTGCCGGAATTGGTCGGCCAGGTCAGCGTGATATTACCGCCACCCACAGTGAAGCTCAACTGGGGTGAACTGACAATCACTGGCAGCGTGTCCGCACCGGCCTGGAAGTGAGCGAGGATCTGATTGTCAAGGAACGCACCGCTATAGATGCGGAACTCGTCAATCGTCCCGTTGAAGAACCCGTCGCCCGAATACGCGGAGCGACCGAGGTAGTCATTCAGATCGTTCACGACGCTCAACGGGAACGCGGCTGCAGCCGTGCCGGCGCGCTGACCGTTGATGTAAAGACGGCAGACGCCATCCGGGAAGTCGTAAACGAAGGCGAAATGAACCTTGTTCGTTGGGCTGTTCGAGATGGCACCCAAACCGGACGAGAAGGCAACGAATTCATTGTTGGTGAAATTCGGGATGCCTCCGGTATTCCTTGAAACCGTGATTCTCGGAGTCTGCGTTGCGGTGCCATAAGGAGTGTAGAACATATAGGCGATGCCTGAGCCGCCGATGATGTCCTCCTGATAATTGGTGCCGGTGACATCCAGAGAACCATTGCTGGTGCCGAAGTCGAACAGGCGGTTCCACTGGTTACCAGTCCACGTGTACCAACCTTCGACTGTCACGCTGTTCAGGACGGAAATCAGTCGATTGGGCAGGTTGATGTATGAATTCGTGATTGGAGTTGCGTTGGCGGGACCACCCGTGAACACAAACTGACCAGTGCCATTGAAGTTTCCATTGGTCTGGCCGAATCCCTGGTTCACAACCGCTCCATTGGCTCCACCAATCGAGTCGGTCACCGTTGTGGCGTCCACAGCTTCGCTGAAGCTGTAGCGATGGATCAGTGAGCCAGCGACAAAGTTGGCCGGGGTCTGGAGCGTCAGGCTTCCCTGAACGGTCTGGCCGCCGAAGGTGCTCGTGATGGTCGTGGTGCCCACATTCCGTGACGTGACCACACCAGTGCCGCTAATCGTCGCGACATTTGTGTCTGAGGAACTATGAGTCACGCCAGTGGCAGTGGTGACGTTGTTGGTTTTCCCGTCAGAGAAGATGCCGAACAACGCAACCGTGAAGTTAACACCGCCCGCATCCCGCGTGGCCGGCAGGTTGGTGTAGATCAGGCTGGTCGGAGCGAGCACGGTAAGCAAACCTTGATTGGTCAGTCCACCGTAAGTGCTGGTGATGGTCGTCGTACCGTTGGTGAGCACCGTGATGACACCGTTCGTGGTGATCGTCGCAACATTCGTGGCTGACGAACTGCGAGTCACGCCGGCAAACAGGGTCACGTCCACGTTGTTGCTTCCATCGGCGAAGTTCGCGAACAGTCGCACCGTAATGGTGGGAGAACCTTGATCCACCGTCAACGGCAGGTTGGTGACCGAGATTGAGGTCGGGGCCAACACCGTGACCGAGGTGGTCGACGAGAAGGTTTGGTACGTCGCAACCAATGAAGCGGTACCAGCGCTAATCCCGGATACCGTCGGCGACGCATTGCCGGGTACCGTGACGGTGAAGATGCTGGTGTTTGAAGACTGCATCGCCACACCATTCAACCCGGTGATGTCCACGGCGGTAACATTCTGGAAGTCGCCGAGCAGGGTCACGGGAAGGGTGGTCGCATCGCCGACGTGAAGCGATTTGATCGGCTGGAGCGAGATGGATTGCAGGGTGCCAGGGGCCGCTAGAGGCAGCGTCGCATCTGGACCGGCTTTGCGGTGGACGGCCACGTCGACCTCATTGAAGAGGCCTTCCCATAGCCGCAACTCATTGATTTTTGCGTTCAGCGCCGGGTCAGCATACTGCGACATTCCAAGCCAGACGTTCGGGTCATGCAATTGGCTCAAGTTGGTTCCTGACCCAACCGCAGGTGTGGGGTTCACCTGTAGGAGGAAACCGTCAACATAGAGAGCCTGATAAGAGAGAGCCGGGCAGAATTCTGCAACCACATGGTGTTCCACGTTGGTAGTGGTAGCCACTCCAGGCCCGTCGCAGAACGACGAGAAGTAGGCGGCTCCATCGGGAGTCGCGCGGAACTCAGTCCGATTGCCATTGCCGCCGCGCGCCGGGGTAAACATGATGTAATCCCGACCACCGCTGTTGACGTGCGGGTCCGCTCCCTTGTTGCTGTCGCCCCAGTCGAACACGCGCTGCCATACATTGCCGCCGTTCCAGGTGAACCACAATTCAACCGTGATATTGGTGAATTCGGTCGAGATCAAGCCACCCGGGAGCTGGATGTAGCCGGCGTTGGTGTAGGATTAGGGCCACCATAAGGAAAATTCGCTACGCCATTGCTGATGACCACTGGAGGTGCTGCGCCGAGAGGGCCAATGACGAAACCGTCTTGAGTGCCAACGCTGTCCTTGGCCGTCGTCGATGCCTGTCGCGCACCGAAACTATAGCGGTGTTTGAGCACGGTAAAGGCCACTGGATTTGCCGTTGTGATGGTCCGCGGTGTTGGTCTGCCCACCCAGTGAAGCTGTGATGGTCGAAGTGCCAGGCGCTCTGGCCGTCAATCGTGTTGCCCGCTCCGACCGATACGATGTTGGTGGCGGACGAGGTTATGGTGACTTCGCTGCCACTAACAGTCACCGTGCCGTAAGTCGGAAACACGCCGGTAATGGTCGCGTTTTGAGATACGCCAACCGTCATGTTGGAAAGGACGTTCAGGGTAATGGAGGTCGGATTTTCGGGAGCTGCATTGATAATGCCCGGGCCAGCAGCGTTGTCGGCGAGTATTTGAAGTTGCCCCAGCATGTTGTTATAGATGCGGAATTCGTCGATGCTGCCGCCGAAGAATGGATCCCCCCATTGCGAACGGCCCAGCCAACTGTTGACGTCTCGAACGACAGACAAAGCGTGCCGGGTGTCGAACGTTGCCGGTTCCGACTGCATTGCCATTAATATACATGTTTGGTGTTTTTTCGGGTCCCCAAGTGACCGCCAGGAAGTAAGGGACATGCAGCGTCAGGTTCGTGGACGAATTAATAATATCTTCGTTGCCGTTTGAAATTGAGGTAATCGCCGCGCGCGGTGTGCTGCCCGCAGTCGTGGCGACAAAGAAGTAATTGCTGCCGGTGCCGGAGCCGTGTGAGCCATCGGGGTCTTCACCACCGGAAGTAATGCCGAAGTCCAGAAGGCGGGTCCAGGTGCCACCGGTGTCCCAAGTGAACCAGAACTCGAATGTGACGTTGGTCAACGTTGAAACCATTCCGTTTGGCAAATCCACATAGCCACCAACGCCGTCCAAGGTGACCTTGGAACCGTCGAGGGTAGGCACCACGCCGCCAGCACCACCTTGGACGGTGGCGACGCGAAGCACGCCGTTGGAGCCCGCGATTGAGTCCACTACGTTAGTCGAACCGGGGGCATCATTAAAACTATAGCGATGTACGAGAGCTGCTGTGGCGGGAAGCGCCATCAACAACGTTCCTGCAGTGAGCAGCAGTAACCTTTGAAGACGTGGTTTTGCTTTCATTATTGGGTGAGTTTACTAGGAGCCAGCCTCGAGACAGAGGGCAGAGCACTGCCGCGGTGGCGAGCTTCGTTTATCGGATGATTTGAGTAAGGTAGTCTGCACATTGCTACCTAGCGTGCGACGATAATGACGCAGGCCGATTTTCTTATCAAGAGTTTTTTTCGTAAAACTTTCGTGTCCGCGATATTCCGGTATTGACCCGACACGCAGAAACAATTCGTAGCCGGAGGGACGTCCGTCGATTTTCGCGGTCGGGAAAAAAAGACCAGGACTCATCTCAGGCAAAGAGGACTGCGCCAAGAGAAATCAACTTTTCTTCCGCCCCAACAGATGCCACAATGAAGCCTATGACACCCGTGAGCGCGCCGCTTGCAGGACCACTTTGGTTCAATGCCACCTCCAACAGACGCGCTTCCTTCACGCTGCGGATAATCCAGGCGGCCACCACCACGCTGCTGATCGCGTTCGTAATGACCGGTTGTGGCAGAAACTTGAAGGACGTCGGTGCCAGCCCTTCGACGGAAAGCCCGATGAAAATTCGCGTCGGTTACATTGGTCTGACGTGTGAAGCGCCAATCTTCACAGCAGTCGAGAAGGGTTTTTTCAGAGAGGAAGGTCTTGATGTCTCGCTCGTGAAATGCGAATGGGTGAATTACAAGGACGTGCTCGCGCTCGGCGGCTTTGATGTCACGCATCACCTCGTGATGTATTTTCTGAAACCCATCGAGCAAGGACTCAATGTGAAGTTCACAGGCGGAATCCATCGCGGCTGCCTGCGCGTCCAGGCTGGAACGAAAGGCAGCATCCATTCCATCGAGGACCTTCGCGGCAAACGCATCGGAGTGCCCGGCATGGGGACGCCGCCGTTCATTTTTGCGAATCGGGTGCTTGGCGCGCACGGCATTGACGCGAGCAAAGAAATCCAATGGCTCGTTTTTCCCGCGGGCGAACTCGGGTTGGCGCTGGACAAAGGCGAGGTGGACGCCGTCGCGGATTCCGAGCCGATCGGCAGCCTGTTGCTGGCCCAAGGCAAGGTGCGCAACGTTGCTGACCAGGCTGCGGATGCGCCTTACCAGGATGAATACTGTTGTGCTGTGCTCGCCAACGGAAAGTTCCTCGAAAAGAATCCCAAAGCGGTTGCGGCTGCAACCCGGGCGTTGCTCAAGGCCGCGAAATGGGTTGAAACCAATCCGGCTGCTGCGGCGAAGTTATCAGTGGAAGGAAAGTATCTGGCTTCCACGGTTGAGCAGAACACGATCGCCATCTCGCATCTTCGCTATGTTCCGAGTGTTTCAGGAGCTGAAGCGGCGGTGAAGTCCGCTGCGGCGGAAATGAAACGCGCCGGAATGCTGAATCCATCCACTGATCCTGACGCACTCGCCCAACGCGCCTTTGTGCATCTGGACGGTGTGTCCGACGAATGGCTGCAATCGCTCACAGTCGAACACGTTGCCGGTGGCCAGGTTTCTCCGGCCTTGGATATTCGCCAATACGCATGGGGTGACGGTCCGGATCCGTTCTGCCCTGGCTGTCTGGTGTTGCCGGCCAAATGAGCACCGCCTCTACGCCTGTCAGCGAATCAACGCGCGCTGCTATTCCAGAAAAGCGCGTTGAACCACCGGCGTCCCTCGTATCAAACCGGTTGAAGAAGCGAACGCTTGCGTGCGTCCCGCTTGCCTCCTCGATAGCCTTCGCGATCCACCTTTGGGCAATCAAGCGTGAACCGCTGACACAGGCCCATTCGCATGACGTTTACGGGATTTTTCTTGGTGGCATTGGCGTCGCTGCTTTGCTTTGCGCTGGCGCGCAGCGCTTCTCGCCGGTACTCCAGCGTTGGATGCGGCGAACGTTTCCAATTCTCGCCGCCGCGATGGTTACGCTTTGCGTTTGGGAGTTGATCACGTCTGGCTTTCGATTACTGCCGCTGCCGTATTTCCCCGGGCCGGCGGCTGTGCTGCAAAGCATGCTGGACGATGCTGGCGTTCTGTTCGACAGCACATGGCATTCTCTGCTGTTGCTGCTCGCCGGGTATATTCTAGGCGTGGCCATCGCGCTGGTGACGGGAGTCTGCATCGGCTGGTCGTCACATGCGCGTTATTGGGGCATGCCGCTGCTCAAGGTTGTCGGCCCAATTCCCGCAACAGCATGGATTCCTCTGGCGATGGTGCTATCGCCTTCGGCGATGTTTTCGGCTGTCGGGCTGATTGCCCTTGCCGTCTGGTTTCCAGTTACGATGCTCACCGCGTCAGGCGTTTCCAACACGCGAGCATCCTATCTCGATGTCGCCCGCACACTGGGTGCGCGCCGCGCTTATCTCATTTTTCGCGTCGCGATTCCCGCGGCGATGCCGAGCATCTTCATAGGACTGTTCATGGGCCTTGGCGCATCGTTCCTGACGCTTGTGGTCGCCGAAACCGTCGGTGTGAAATCCGGCCTCGGCTGGTACGTAAGCTGGGCGCAGGGATGGGCGGAGTATGGAAAAGTCTTCGCGGCGCTCATCATCATGGCCGCGTTCTTCTCGACGATCATGACGCTGCTGTTCAAGGTGCGCGACCGTGTGCTCGGCTGGCAGAAAGGAGTAATCAAGTGGTGATCGCTGCCGCAAGTCCATCTTCGAATGAAGGCTCGTCCCTGCGAATCATCGAGATCGCCAAAGGCTTTCCGTCGCCAGAAAACCCGTCGGTTCACACTCTGGCGCTGGATCGCCTCTCATTGTCGGTTTCCGCCGGCGAACTGATTTCGCTTATCGGCCCAAGTGGCTGTGGAAAATCCACGCTGCTGCGGCTCATTGCCGGACTTGATTTCCCCGGCTCTGGTGAACTGTGGGTCGGCTCCGAGCGCATCACGGCACCAAGCGCCGAACGCGGTCTGGTGTTTCAGGACCCGAATCTTTTTCCATGGCTGACGGTGCGGCGCAATATTCAATCCGGCCTTGTCGCGCGCGGCCTGCTTCACAGCAAACGCCATGAAGTGGACGAGTTCATGCGCCTGGTCGGCCTCGAAGATTTCGCGAACGCGTACCCGCATCACCTTTCCGGAGGAATGGCTCAACGCGTCGCTCTCGCGCGCGCACTGATCAATCACCCGAAGATTCTGCTGCTCGATGAACCGCTCGGCGCGCTCGACGCCTTCACCCGCATGCGCATGCAGGACGAAGTGCTCCGATTGTGGCAAACGCGGCGCACAACGACGCTGCTCGTGACCCACGATATCGACGAGGCGATCTACATGAGCGACCGCATCGGTATTCTAACTCAACGGCCCGGACGAATTGAGCGGACGATTGCGGTCAATCTCGAACGCCCGCGTCAACGGAACAGCCCCGAGTTCCTGAGTCTTCGCGGGGAAATTCTCGAAATGCTTCACTTCGCGGGGCAGACGGCGAATATTTTCGGGACGGCCCCCGCCGCAATTCCGGGCGGAAACTCAAATTCTTCCGGCGCCGACAAACGCGACAACACGGACGCCAGACCGTTTGAAATTTCCAAACCTGCCCCCGTCGCGTCCGCGGGGGCAGGCAAAGAAACGCTGGACGCGCAGGTCGTCATCATCGGCGGCGGACCGGCAGGTTCAACGCTCGGCGCCTACCTCTCTCGTGCGGGTATCAATCATATCATTCTCGATCAGGCTGTTCACCCGCGCCGTCACGTCGGCGAATCGCTGGTCTGCTCGACGACGCGCGTGTTTCAAGACATTGGTTTCCTGCCCGTGATGGAGCGCGAATCGTTCGTACAAAAACACGGCGCGGTTTGGACTCATTGGGCGGACGAACGCCAGCACGTGATTCGCTTCCGGGAATTTCCCGAACTTGGCCTCACACAGGATTACACGTATCACGTGGACCGCGGCCGTTTCGATCAATTGCTGCTTCAGCATGCTGCGCGGAAGGGCTCAAGGGTGTTCCAAGCCGCCCGCGCCGACCGCGTCCAATTCGATACCGGCGGCGCGGCAGTTGGCGTTCGCATCAAACAAAACCGCCAGGAACGGTTGCTGCGCTGCAGGCTGGTCGTTGACGCTTCCGGCCGGAGCACGCTGCTGGGGTCGCAGTTTCATTTGAAACATCACGACGCGCTGTTCGATCAATTCGCCGTGCACAACTGGTTCGAGGGCGTGGATCGTGGCCCGATCGAGACCGCGGACTTTATCCACATTCACGTCCTGAACAAACCGCGCGCGTGGGTCTGGTTGATTCCGATCAATCCCATGGTCACGTCTGTCGGTATCATCACCCGGGGTGGCGACTTCGCCAAAGCCAATGAGACGGCGGAACATTTCTTCAAACGTCACATCGAGAGTCACCCACTGCTCGCAACGAGGATGGCTGGTGCCCGCGGGATTCATGAATTCTCGCGTGAAGGCAATTATAGCTACGTGATGGATCGTTTCGCCGGGGATGGCTGGTTGCTTGTGGGCGATGCCGCCCGTTTTGTTGACCCGATTTTTTCGTCTGGCGTGAGCGTCGCGCTCGAATCCGTCCAAACGCGCCGCGGATGCCATCATTCGGGCACTCGGTCATGACGACGTGAGCGCCCGCGCGTTTGCCGAATATGAGAAGACGGTGCGCGCCGGTGTGGACATCTGGCGCGAGTTCATCCTGCTTTACTATCAATTGCCGCATTTGTTCTTCGACTTGCTGTCGCGTCCTGAGGCACGCCTTCAAATTACGCAATTGCTGCAAGGGGATGTCTATGACCGCGCATCGGTGCCGGTGCTGGAGCTGATGCGCACGCGCATTCAAGCGGTCGCTGACGATAAGAATCATCCCTGGCACGAGCACTTGAGCCGGGACCTGGCAGGCGCGACAGCAGGGGCTTGAGGGGCGCGGTTCAACCGCGACATCGTTTCACGGCTTTGAGTGCCAGCACGAGCGCGATGAACAAAGCGATTAACGCAAGGCCAATCAGATTTTCCTTGAGTGTCGGCGGAAAGACCAACAGGTAGCCGGCGTCTTTCACAAGGGCGGAAAAACTCGAAACGCAAAACGGCATCAGGTACAGCCGGAAAATCTGCCAGCCTTCCAGTTCAGTCGTGCCGCGGCTGGACGCGCGCATGCCAATCAGCAGCGCGGTGCCGATGATTGCGCTGAGACCGACCGATGTCAGCCATAGCCGTGGCCGGGTTTCGAAGTGGTTCGTGACGTTCACGACGTACCAGATCGCGTAGCACCAGAGAATCGTCCGGCCAACGCTCAGTCGGGCGAGATAGCGGGTCGGAGGAATCATGACGAATTGCTCAGAGGATGCACGAATCGAAGGCACAATCAATCCGTGAAACGCCATTCAAGTCCCAAGAAACATTTAGTTCCACGAAACCCTCTTGACGGTTCCTCAACTGCGCGGTGTAATCGGTTTGAAGGTGGAGAAGGGAGTTGAAAACGAAATGAACTCTTATGAAACGAATGCTTCTGCTTTTCTGGATGAATCTCACCCTGTCCGCAGCCTTCACGTGCCACGGTCAGGGGACGATTCGTTTTTCGAACAACTACGGTACAACTTACGCGCCGATTTCGTATGCGATGGCGAACGTGCCGACGGGCAAGGAGGGCTTGCTCGTTGGCGGCGAATTCATGGCCACGCTTTACTTCGGGCTGGGAACAATCACTGACCCGGCGCTGCTGACCTCCAGTGGCATCAACGAGGTGTTCGGCCGCTCACAACCTCCGTTGCCAGGTCCGCCGGTTCCCGACGGTTCGCCTGCCGCGGGATTTTTCGATGGCGGACTCGTGGGTCTTCCCCCCTACAGTTCAGGGCCGGTCACATTCATGGTGGTGGCGTGGAAAGCCACAGGCCAATATGCCGGCGCGAATTACAGCACGTCGCAATTGAGAGGCGCTTCACCGCTGTTCACCCTGCCGGGATTGAATCCAGGCGTGAATGAACTTGGACCCGGCTTTCAATCCTTCACGGTCCAGATTGTTCCCGAGCCATGCGTAATCGCGTTGGCGGAGTTGAGCAGCGGTGCGCTCCTGGTTTCCAGGCGGCGAAGGTAAGTTTCCGTTCGCTTCGGTGTTCGTGACTTTCCGCCGGAAATTTCTCGTGCTTTTCCCGCCGAAATCAAGATACTACTCCGTGCAATGATAGTCGGCAGCGTTCGCAAAAGATGAACTGGACGGAGCGGTTTCTGGAGTATGCGGTTCAGCCCGAAACGATTTGCGGGTTTGAAAGCATCAGTTCCGAATTCCCCGTGACGCACTAAGACGCATCCATGGCCTGGCCTGAAGACGAGAAACAACGAAAGCGGTTCTATTTGTTGCCCGGAATGGGAGGCCGCGCCGCGCGCCGCAAACGCATGGCCGTTCTTCGGTGGACGATCATCGCGGGAATCATTGTTTCGGGAGCGCTGGCGGGCATTCTTTATCTCATCAACAGCTATCGAAAGTAAGATTTTCCCGAGCCTGCAGGGACTTTCAATGCCTCCGCGCGAGCTTGCGGATTTTCACTGGGAACTTAACCTGTGTGCGTGTTGAATTCCGATATCGCGACGCTTCGCACGTGAGAAACATCGTCTTTCAAGCTCTCTCTGAAGCTGCCAATGCTGGCGAACCTGTGGCGCTCGGCATCATCACGGGCGTGAAAGGTTCCAGTCCGCAAAAGGTAGGCGCGAAGGCGATCTTCTACAACGACGGGCGCATCCGCGGAACACTCGGCGGCGGCTGTCTGGAGGCGGAGATTCAGCAACGGGCGATTCAGTCGTTGCGCACAGGCAAAGCCGAGGAATTTGATCTGCTGCTCGATCACGATTTTGGTTGGGACGACGGCTTGATTTGCGGTGGCAAAGTGTTTGGCGTGATCTTGCCGGACGCGCAAAAGCTCGGGAAAGAATTCTGGAAAGAATTAGCGGAGCGCAAATCCACGATGACCTGGGGCGTGAAGAAAGATTTTTCGATCACTCGAATTGAAGGGCAGGGGAATGCCCGTCTGCCATCCGATGAGACGAGCGATTGGCGTTACCAGGAAATCCTCTCTTCACCGTGCGTGCTGTGGATCGCGGGCGCGGGTCACATCTCGCAAGCGGTTGCGCCGCTCGCGCTGCAGTTGGATTTTGACGTGACCGTTTTCGATGATCGGCCGGCGCTGGCAAATCACGATTTTTTTCCTGACGAAGTTGCGTTGAAGGTGGGCACGTGGGAGCAATTGATGGATCTGCCGTTGCCGGAGCGGCCAGCCTTCGGCCTGATTGTAACGCGCGGGCATCGTCACGACGCGCTCGTGCTCAAGGATTGGATTCATAAACCGTTTCTGTTTCTCGGAATGATCGGCAGCGCACGCAAAGCGCGGACGATTCTGGAGCATTTCGCGGAGGAAAAGATCGCAACGGCCGAAGAACTGTCGCGGCTGGCGTGTCCGGTCGGAATCAAAATCCGTTCCCAAACCGTCCCGGAAATCGCCGTCAGCATCATGGCGCAGTTTATTGAGAAGCGCGCCGAACTCGTTTACGAAAAGCGAAATTCGCCCGCTGCGAAACTGGAACTGACCTGAACTTGCGGCGTTGACTGACTCTCGATTGGAACAGGCAGGGTCGGGTGTGGCGCAGATCAGACGCCGCAGTGCGGCGTCCCTGCCATCTATTCCAAAGCAGGAAATTACATTAGGAGGCACACCTACCGCGTCTTGCGCTTCCTGGCCTTTGCGCCGTTGCCCGAGAGATTTCCCTTTGTCTTCAGGTGGGCCAACTCCGTTTTGAGTCGCGCAATTTCCGTTCGCGATTTCTCCAGTTCACCCGCTGTAGCTTCACGGGCCTCGTGAGCAGCAGCCAGTTCGCGCGCGTGGCGGCGGAGTTCTAGCTGGGTCATCACGTGACGCGCGAGAACGCGCAACGCTTGCTGTTGTTCGGGTCGCAACTCGCGAGGGACCTTATCAATCACACAAAGCGTTCCGAGCGCGTGGCCATCCGGAGTGATGAGCGGTGCGCCGGCGTAAAAGCGGATTTTCGGATCGGACGTCACGAGCGGATTTTGCGAAAAGCGCGCGTCCTTGGTGGCGTCCGCCACGATGAAAAGTCCCTGCTGCCGGATCGCATGCGAACAGAAAGAAACATCGCGCGAGGTTTCCTTCATCGTGATACCCACCTTGGATTTGAACCACTGCCGATCTTCATCCACGAGGGAGATGAGAGCAATGGGCGCTTCGCAGATGCGCGCGGCCAGTTCCGTCAGGTCGTCGAAAACTTCCTCCGGAACAGTGTCGAGCACATCATATTGCCAAAGCACCTTCAACCGTGTCACTTCATGTTGCGGAGTGGTGGCGCTCATGATTTCTCTTTGAGTTGAGAATACGTCTCGCGCTTATGCGAGGCAAACCTCTTTTGGGTGAAAACTAATGCCGTGCCTCTAACTGCCTCGCTTCTTCACGATGCGATTGCTCCGGCCAAGAACAACTACGCTCGGTTTCCATTTCTTCGCCCTGGAGTTGCTCACGTTGGTGAAACTCATGATGGTGAGCAAATCACCTTTCTTGCCCAGATGCGCAGCCGCGCCGTTCAGCACGATTTGTCCCGAACCGGGCGCGCCGGGAATCGCGTAAGTCTCGAAGCGCTGGCCGTTCGCCATGTTGCTGCACAGGATGCGCTCGTACGGCACGAGGCCGACTTCTTTCATCAGGTCGGAGGCAATTGTCAGACTGCCTTCATAATCCACATTGCCGCCGGTGATGGTCGCGCGATGAATTTTCGATTTGAGCAAATAAAACTGCATGATCATTCCGCCTCACAGTACTGGCCAATCTGGCCTTGCGGTGGGGCGAGCGTACTCGCGAGCCCGGCTCGTCAGTAGCCTCGCTCCACCAGAGAGCTAGAGTAAACAAGTCCTCAAAGCTGCCGCGGAAACGGCGGTAATATAGGGCTTGTTCGGTCTGATTCAACTCCTGTTTCGCCTTCACGTACGAACTTTGACGGCGCTTCCCATCTTGTCTGAATCCATTCGGAATTGCTGCAATGAGTGTCTTTGTGTAAAACCCCGCCATGCCGAGCCGGGACAAACTCGCTGAATTCACCGCATGGTGTGGCAAGAACGTCACCGGCGACGAAAAAGGGCAGGCACAAATCTTCCTCGACCGACTCTTTCAAGCTTTTGACCAGCCGGGTTGTCTCGACGTAGGCGGCTCGACGGAATTCCGCATTCGCAAAGCTGATGAAGACGGCGGCGGCACGGCGTTCCTGCCGTAATTATTCCCTTCTTATTGCTTGTATTCCAAAATATCTCCAGGCTGGCATTCCAACGCTTTGCAAATCGCCTCCAAGGTTGATAGCCGGACGGCTCTAGCTTTGCCGTTTTTCAACACGGAAATATTGGCCATCGTGATGCCGACTTTCTCGGCGAGCTCGGTGACGCTCATCTTCCGTTTCGCCAACATGACGTCGATGTTAATGATGATTGCCATGCTGGTTTCCTTATACCGTTAAATCGTTCTCGGACTTCATCTCTACGGCACTTTGTAAAGTCCTTTCAAACACGGCCGCAGCAGTGGCAATTACGACGGAAACAAAAATCAGGAAAAGACCCATCATAACACCGCCGGCAATGTCCTCCCCCTTGCCGCGCTGAACTATATTGAAGTAGGCTTCTGCTCCCAAAAGAAAAACGACAAGGGTCATCGCGCAGTATTTAATAGTGCGCAACGCTTTCACAGAACGTTGCGAAAATACTTCATTTCGTGCCGACGTAACCCAACAGCTTGAATGCTTGATAGAGCGCGACGAAAAAGGCAATCGACCCAGTGTAGGCATACGCCAGGAATGGATCGTTGACATATATCTGGAAGATCGTGGCGTGCGCGTTTCTGCCTTCAAGGTGAGGTTCCAAAAGCATAAGGGCAAGCGCGCCGATAGCGATGAGCACAATGACTACTTGGAGAAATATCGTTGAACTTCTTTTCATCTTTGGTTCTTAGTTTTTGTATTTCCCATATTGCATTAAATAAGTATCGTTAGTCAATATGTATTTATCGTTTGTTATGCGGTCCTCGCGGGCTTTCGACTGTGCCATACTCCTTTCGCCAGTGGGCTTCTTCGCTCCCGCTCAGTCGGCCTTCGGCCTTTGCCCTAGGCAAAGCCTTTTCGCCACTTCCCAAGAGGCTCAAATCCCAAACGGCTCAAGTGCCCGACGCGAATCCGTTGAAGGGCGCTCGACACCGCCTACGGCTTCAGCGCCAAGAAGGATTTGCTCGCCCAACTCCTCGCCCTGAACCAGCAAGTCGCCGCGAAGATTGAAAACGGCGAACCCGTCACCGCTCCCGGCGTGCCGAAGAATTATCCTGACGCAAAGAAGCTGGCGACGGGGGACTGTATTAAGCCGCTGACCCTGGTCTGAGTCAGTGAGGGCTCCGGTTTCGGGTTGAACCGCCAGGATTGCCTTTCAAACCACGCTAACCTGTGGCATAGGTCTTCTAATCAGACCAGCCTATGAAAACCTGTGTCCCGTCCGTTCGAGGCAAAAGGATTCTGCTTGTCACGGCGTTGTGGCTGTCGCTCGGTCCTTACGTCTTCTCGAGTGACCTGCTCGTTTACAACAACCATGACAACGGTGCCGGCTCATTGCGACAGGCAATCTCTGACAACAACGCGATGGGTGGAAGCAATACTGTTGTTTTCTCCAATACGGTCTTTGGCACGATCGGGCTGACCAGCGGCGCGTTAGTGATTTCCAAAAGTCTCGATATTATCGGCCCTGGCGCAAATGTGTTGGCCGTCAGCGGCAAAAACTTCAGTTGGGTGTTCGTTGTCAGCAACGCGACTGTCAGCGTTTCCGGCCTGACGGTAAGGGACGGCCATGGCTCTAGTATCGCAGGCGGAATCTTCAACTACGCTTCCTCGACGCTGACAATTAGCAACTGCACCGTCAGCGGCAACTTGGCCCGATTCGGCGGGGGCATTGAAAACAACTTCTCGACGCTGAAGCTGATAGACAGCACCGTCAGCGGCAACGGGGCCGAACGGGGAGGCGGCATCGAGAACAACGGTGGAAACATCACGATTAGCAACTGCACGATCAGCGGCAACTTGGGCAGCACATCGGGCGGCGGCATATACAACGGCTTCGGATCCGCAATGACTGTAACCGCCAGCACGTTCAGCGGGAACTCGTCGGGCGACGGTGGTGCCATCTTCAACCAAGGCACACTGGAGATCGGAAACACTATTCTGAAAGCCGGCGCTTCAGGGATCAACATCAACGGCTTTGGCGGTCAGATCATTTCACGCGGCTACAATCTCTGCAGCGACGGCGGCAGCGGCGTTTTGAGCGGAGTAGGGGATCAGATCAACACGAATCCAATCCTCGGACCGCTCCAGGACAACGGCGGGCCGACGCCGACGCACATGCCCTTGCCCGGCAGTCCGGCGATTGATCAAGGCAATAGCTTTGGATTAACCACCGACCAGCGCGGCCGGTCGCGGTCATACGATGATCCTGCCATTCCCAACGCGTCGTTCGGTGACGGCACCGACATCGGGGCAGTCGAATTTTCTCCGACGAGGACATTGGTGGTGTCCAACACAAACGATCAAGTCATCGGCTCGTTGCGGCAGGCCATCGTGGATGCCGCGCCGGGAGATTCGATTACTTTCGCCACGAACGTCACCGGAACCATCACGCTCACTGGTGGTGAGTTGCTGATTGGGAAGAGCCTGACAATCCAGGGCCCCGGGGCGAACATTCTTGCCGTAAACGGCAACGCCGTAAGTCGCGTGTTTCACACCTCTAACGGCGTGTCTGCCGTCTCCGGACTGACGATCACCAACGGCTACACGAGCGGCTCCGGTGGCGGCATCCTCAACTCCCATTCGACCCTCACGGTGAGCAACTGTCTCGTGGCCGCAAATTCCGCTGGCAGTTATGGCGGCGGCATCTTTAACGACGGTTCGTCCGGCGGTGGTCCCGCGACATTTGCGGTGATCGGCAGCACGTTGAGCGGCAACTCGTCCGGCGGCGGTGGTGCCATCTACAATGATGGCGAGACATCGGGCAGCGCGACGTTGATGTTGACCAACTGCATCCTCAGAACGAACTCAGCCGGTGCCGGTCGCGGCGGCGGCATTTACAACGATGCGACCTCCGGCTCCACAACCTGCACGCTCTGGGCGTGCCTGCTGAGCGGAAACACTGGCGCTTTCACCGGCGGTGGCATCTTCAACAACTCGGCACCCTCCGGAAGCGCGACCTTGGCGGTGATCGCCAGCACGTTCCACGGCAATTCCTCGGCCAACGGCGGCGCCATCTATAACGACGGCGAAGCCTCCGGCAACTCGACGTTGACCTTGACCAACTGCACGTTGAGCACGAACTCCGCCGTCACTGGTCACGGCGGCGGCATTTACAACGACGGCTACACCGGCGTTGCAAGCTGCGCGCTCTGGGCCTGCACGCTAAGCGGGAATACGTCCGGTGACACCGGCGGCGGCGTCTTCAACAACGGAGCCAGCGGCAGCGCAACGGCGAGCTTCGCAAACACGATCCTGAAAGCGGGCGCAAGCGGAGCGAACATAGAAAACGCCTCCGGCAGTGTCGTCACCTACGACTACAACCTCAGCAGCGATAACCCCGGCGCTGGGTTCACAACCGGAACGCTTGGCACCCAGGTGAACACCGATCCATTGCTCGGCCCGTTGCGGGACAACGGCGGCCCGACTCCTACCATGGCCCTGCTCTCCAACAGCCCGGCCATTGACAAGGGCAAGAGCTTGGGCTTGACGACCGATCAACGCGGTGCGCCTCGTCCTTTTGATTTCGCGACCAGCGCCAATGCCGGTGGCGGCGATGGCAGTGACATCGGGGCGTTTGAATTGGGGAGTCCGACCTTGAACATTCAGATGTTCACGACCGACGCGGTCCTCTCTTGGGAATCCTACTACGGCGATTTCACGCTTGAGTCCGTGACGAACGTGAATCTTGCGAATGCTTGGACGGCGGTTGGCGGCACGCCGGAGGTGAGCGGTAATCAATACGTGTTCACCAATGGCCCGATCACGGGTAACACATTTTACCGACTGAAGGGAAATTAAACTCAATCGTCCAGTCACACGCCGCGCTGGATACCGCCGTCCTCACCGCCTACGGCTTCAGCGCCAAAAGCGATTTACTCGCCCAACCCGCCCTGAACCAGCAAGTCGCCGCGAAGATTGAAAAGGGCGAACCCGGTCACCGCTCCCGGCGTGCCCAAGAATTATCCCGACGCGCAGAAGCTGGTGACGGCGGATTGTATTAAGCCACAATCGTAATTGCATAGAGATGGAGTAAATTGTGACGGTTTTCGTCAAACACTGCATTGAACCATTGAATTTCAACCACTGGCCAATCTGGCTGCGATTATGATGACTTCCTTTTTCTCACGCGTGTTGCTGGTGTTGTTCGCCAGCGTATCAATGTCCCTGGCCGCGCACGCCACCAGCGTGAGCAAGACCATGCGGGTGGAGCATGGCCGGCCCATCGTGATCGTCAATCAGGACGCCGTGCTTTGGCTGGAGTTCCTCCCGGAATCGCGCGCCGCTGCCTCCGCGTCGAATTCCGACCCCGACCGCCGTTATTGCCGGGCGCAGTACCGTTATCAGATTTTTGATGCTGCCACCAGCGCGGTGACGAATGGTCAGGGCATGGTAGAGGAAATTTTTCAAGTAGTGAGCCGTTCTGCCACCGGGCAGCAGTTGGAAGATCGCGGGAGTCGCACGAGCATTGATGCGGACGGGTTCCATCTCTGGTGGAGCGAAGGCACGGCGGGATCGAACAGTTGGATTTATTACCGGGCGGATTCATCCATCCGTTTCCTTCAACAGCCTCAAAAGCTCGCGTTCGATGCAGTGGACGTGAAGGCGTTCCGGCGTTATCTGGCGGCGCGCAACGTGCAGGAGTTCAGCGCGGCGCAGCAGTCCGTGCAAGTGATCGGTCCGGCGGTGTTCTCCGGGGACCTGCCGGATGAAACCCCCGTGACAGCGCGCATCGAGTACGGCCGAGTGCAGGACGGGGCGTTCGAGTTGAAGCTGGTGAATCTGACCACGAACGCGCCCTACTTGATCGAGAGTTCGTATGAGTTGAAGCCGGGGGGTTGGAACGTCGTGCACAAATTCGTGGCGAAGTCGCCAGAACTCGTCTGGGCCGACCCGCTCGGCAAGGATGTGGACATGGCGTTCTATCGCATCCGCCAAGGGCATTAAGTGGCTACCAATCCGACCCCGCCATCCGGATGACGTGCACGACTCCGGCGCGGTGACCGAGATGATCAAGTAATCCATCGACCGGAAACTATGAGAGCCGGGATACTCAAATTGACTCGCTTGCGCCCGCTCGCACGGCCATCCCGGGCCTTTTCAATGCAGAATGGAACTCCCTTTCCTGCAAAGTGCCACCCGAACACCGGAGTTGTCGCTCATCGCGACACGCAACCAAGATCTGTTTATGCCTTTAACACCGCATATTGAAAAACATTTCACGGCTGGCGAAGCGGTGCGTGACGTTGTCATCGGCATGTCGGACGGATTGACGGTTCCCTTTGCGCTGGCTGCAGGTCTAACGGGCGCGATCTCGTCGTCACACATCATCGTCACCGCGGGCTTTGCGGAAATCGCCGCCGGCTCCATCGCCATGGGTTTGGGTGGGTTTCTCGCTGCGCGCAGCGACGCGGAGCATTACGCGAGCGAGCGGTTGCGCGAGGAGCAGGAAATCGTCACCGTGCCGGATGTGGAAGCGCAGGAGGTCCGGGAGATCTTCAAGAGTTATGGCCTGACGGATGCAGAGAGCGCTTCCGTGGTGGAAGCCTTGCGGCAGCGACCGCAGGATTGGGTGGATTTCATGATGCGGTTCGAATTGGGCCTGGAAAAACCGGTGTCGGGCCGCGCGTTGAAGAGTGCGCTGACCATCGCCCTGGCTTACGTCGTGGGCGGTATCATTCCGTTGAGTGCGTATCTGGTTTTTGCAGATGCGCATCGGGCTTTGTGGGTGTCCGTCGGCGTGACGCTGGTGGCGTTGGGAGTTTTCGGCGGCATCAAAGGCCGATTCACCGGAACATCGGTGATTCGTAGCGGACTGCAAACGACACTGATTGGCGGGCTGGCGGCAGCAGCGGCATTTGTCATCGCCCGTTCCATTTCATAGCAACGTATGAGCAACCAGCCAATTGACCCACATGTGCGCATCGGCCACGTTCACTTGAAAGTCGCCGACCTCGAACGCGCGCTGCATTTTTACCGCGACGTGTTGGGCTTTGAATTGCAGCAACGTTTCGGCACGCAAGCCGCGTTCGTTTCGGCGGGTGGTTACCATCATCACATCGGGCTGAACACATGGGAGAGCCAGGGAGGCTCGCCGCCACCACAAGGCACGACGGGATTGTATCATGTGGCGATTTTGTTTCCGACGCGGGCCTTGCTGGCGGTCGCGTTGCGGCGTGTGCTCGCGGCGGGCATTGAACTGGACGGCGCGTCGGATCATGGCGTGAGTGAGGCGCTTTATTTGCGCGACCCCGATGGCAACGGGGTTGAGCTTTACTGGGATCGTCCTGAATCCGAATGGCCACGCTCGGTTGGTGGAGAACTGGCCATGTTCACTCGCGCCCTGGATTTGGACGGGCTTCTGGCACAATGACAAAGTCCACCACCCCTCCTCTTAACCTGCCCCGTGAATGCTTCGCGCAGATTGTGGTGGGCGAACCCGTCACCGCGCCCGGTGTGCCGAAGAATTATCCCGACGCGAAGAAACTGGTGACGGAGGATTGCATCAAGCCAGCACAACGCCCAAGCTGATTTGCCAGTGAAACACACACGCATCATCGTCACTCACTACGGCGGACCCGATGCACTTAAGGTAATTGAAGAAGAGTGCCCTGAGCCGAAGCCGGGTGAGGTGCGGGTGAAGGTGCTGGCTGCAGGTGTCTCCTTGCCCGATGTAATGATGCGCGAGGGCATTCATCCCGAGACGCCCCCAGTGCCGTTCACGCCGGGTTGGGATCTGGTCGGCGTGGTGGATCGGCTCGGCGATGGTGTCTCCGGAATCGAACCAGGTCAGATAGTTGCTGCCCTGCCAATCCACGGTGCTTACGCGGAGTTCCTTTGTCTGCCGCAACGCGAACTGGTTCCGGTGCCATCCGGCTTGGACGCAGCCGAGGCGGTCAGCCTCATTTTGAATTACGTCACCGCCTACCAGATGCTGCATCACTCGGCGAAGGTCAGATCGGGCCAGCGGGTTTTGATTCACGGCGCGTCCGGCGGAGTCGGCACGGCATTATTGCAGCTCGGGCGACTTGCCGGTTTGGAGTTGTATGGCACCTGTTCATCGCGGAGTGAGCCAGTCGTCACCGGTTTGGGCGGAATCGCGATTGATTACGAGCATCAAGACTTCGTGAGAGAAGTTCACCGGCTCACGAGCGAGGGCGTTGATGCGGTGTTCGACGGGATCGGAGGCAAACATATCTGGCGGTCCCGCAAGGCTCTTCGACGTGGGGGGCGGGTGGTGGCTTATGGCCTTACGGGCTCGTTGCGCGGGGGGCGGGTGGCTTCAGGTCGTGGAGGTGCGCGCCATCGGTTTCGTGGAATCGCCATATTCGGCTTGTACATCGCTGGCGGCTGGCTGCTCCCGGGCCGGAAACGAGTGATCCCTTACAGCATCCAGACGCTCAAACGACTGAAGCCGGCCGTGTTTCGCCAGAATTTACTCGCCCTGTTCGACCTACTTCAACAAAACAAAATCAAGCCGATCATTGCGCAGCGATTTCCACTTGCCGAGGCAAAACAAGCGCAAGAGTTGCTCGGGAAGGGAGGCGTGACCGGCAAGATTGTGCTCGTGCCAGATCGCAAATGAACTGGCACACCCAACGCCGGATCATGGCCGAGCTGGACGCGTTGCGGGCGGAGGTGGACGTGCTGAAGCACCTGCAAGCCGAGACCGCCGCCGAGTTGGACTCCGCCGTCCTCACCGCCTACGGCTTCAGCGCCAAAGAAGATTTGCTCGCCCAACTCCCCGCCCTGAACCAGCAAATCGCCGCGAATATTGAAAAGGGCGAACCCGTGACGGCGCCCGGCCGTCGCGTCTTGGATGAGCACGGTTAAGTATGGACCCAACAAAACCAGCAATCCCGGTTCTCATTACGGGTCACGAAAGCGAGTTCATGCACAAGACCAAACTGACAACCCTCGCGCTGGCATTCATGGGGCTGGTTCTGGGTGGCTGGCCGGCCCAGGGTGCGAACGTCGAGTTGGATTCGCCTTCGACGCCTGCGGGTTACGTGGCGTTGTTATTGATCAACGAGGCGCCCTTCCCGGGCGAAGGCCCCTACGTCAGCGTAGAGGACTCAAAAGCCGCCATGCTCTCCGTGCTTTGGGTGCTGCATTGTCGCCTGAGCATCATTCCGCCGGGCTACACTCAGAAACAGGTGGCTGCTGTCCAGGCGAGCAACGTGGTTGACGTGATGACTGCGGGCGGTGTCAAAGGCCAGGTGGATGGATTCTACAAGGACTCCGACGGGCGCCCGGTGGCGGTGGCCCGTGTGCATGAGCGCGTGGCTTACCTGTTGGAGCTGGCGAACCGCGGCAAGCCCGGCAAGATGGCGAGCCTGTTGACTTACGCCCGCGACCTAGCGCGGCAATACTTTCAAACTGGTCCGGCCGCCAAAGATCTCTTTGCCGAACTCCGCAAGGTCGGCTCGAAGCCGGTCACGGGACACGGCTACGCGTGGATGACGGATTCCCGCGGCTTCGATCCGGGAGGGTCGTTTGTCTTCATCCCGGACAGCTCTCAAGGCGCGCTGGGCGGAAACCGCTTTTACACTCTGGAGAAAAGAAAATGAAAAGATATCCGTTCGTTGCTTGCCTGATCGTGACGCTGGCTCTGGCTGGCTGCGTGTCTTCGTCAAATACCGCCCGGAACGACGCGGTCGCCGGCGATGATGCTATTTCCAAATCCGTCCTGCAAAAGCAATTTACTCTCGAAGTGATGAGGCATCTCTATCGTTGGAACTTCGACCAGTCTTATGTGCTGGAAGCGGGCAAACTGGACACCCTTGAAGTCTGGACGCGCCCGCTGCATCCCCGCCTGGATGCCGGCGACCGGAGCGAGTTTGCTGAACTGTGGATCCCGGCGGTGAACATGCGGGTGGAACTGAAACGCTCGGACTACACGGTGCCCGAGATGAATCTCGAGATCGTGGACCACTCCTTCAAGATCAAGCGCGTGACGCGGCAACTCGATCCGCCCGCCTCGCGCTCGAATTACCAGGTGGCCCGCTATGCCTTGTCGGAAGTGCGGGACTACCTCTTTGCCAACCGGACCAACCGCGTGGCGGTGAGCGACAACCTTCGGTCCGCCGCCAGGAAGTTGATCGCCGACTATCTGAAAAAGGCGCACCCGGCTCCGTTCACGGAGGATCAAATCCTGTATCTGGCGCCGATCTCAACGGTCAGCAACGATGTCTGGGTCCTTTGGGAGACGGGCCGCAAGATTTTGCACTTCTCGGCGGATGTGGACCTCTCGAATCCCGGTTTTGAACAGCTCAGTCAACTGCGAATGGAGGTGATCGACCTCGACAAGGATGTGGTCGCCTCGACGAAGGAGGTGCCGGGCAGCAACGCGTTCGTGACGAAGGACTGGGTGGGTCGCCTGTTCTTCAATTGCATCCTTTATGGCGAGCGTATTGTACGCACGCCTGAGGAAATGAACCGATTATAGGCCAGCCCGAGCAGCAAGACCACAGGTGGCGCAACTGATGTGCCGGAACCGTGAGTGCCTCAAAGCTTATGAACCGGTTCGAACCGCGAAATTCAAACTTGGCGTGAAATATGGGTTGTGAAAAAGGCTTGCGCTTGAATCCTGTTTGGAGAGTATTTGAAACAATTCGCCAATTGAAACCGTTTCACTCGTATTTCTTATGGGACGCATCTATAACAACATCGTCGAAACCGTCGGGCGCACGCCGCTGGTGAGACTGAACAAGGTCACCGCCGGCGTGCCCGCCACCATTCTGCTGAAGTGCGAGTTCTTCAATCCGCTGGGCAGCGTGAAGGACCGCATCGGCATGTCCATGATCGAGGACGCGGAGAAGCGCGGGATTCTCAAGAAGGACACGGTCATCATCGAGCCGACCAGCGGCAACACCGGCATCGCGCTGGCGTTTGTCGCGGCGGCCAAGGGCTACAAACTCATCCTCACCATGCCGGAGACGATGTCGCTGGAGCGGCGCACGCTGCTGGCGATGCTCGGGCGCGAAGCTGGTTCTGACGCCGGGCACCGAAGGCATGAAGGGCGCCATCGCCAAGGCCGAGCAACTCGCGAAGGAGACGCCGAACTCCTGGATTCCGCAGCAGTTCGATAACCCGGCCAATCCCGAGATTCATCGCAAGACGACCGCCGAGGAAATCTGGGAGGACACGGATGGCAAGGTGGACATCCTGGTCGCGGCGCGTCGGCACCGGCGGCACCATCACCGGTTGCTGTCGAAGTCATCAAGCCGCGCAAGCCTTCCTTCCAAGCCATCGCGGTCGAGCCGAAGGATTCGCCGGTCATTTCGCAAACCCTCGCCGGCCAACCGCTGAAGCCCGGCCCGCACAAGATTCAGGGCACCGGGCGCCGGTTTCGTTCCCAAGAACCTGCACCTGAAGGATCCAAGGGGAAGCCGCAGATCGTCGAGTGCATTCAGGTCACCAATGACGACTCCTTTGCCATGGCCCGGCGGCTGGCGAAAGAGGAAGGAATCCTCGCGGGCATTTCTTCCGGAGCGAATGTCGTGGGCGGCGATCGAAGTGGCCAAACGTCCGGAGAACAAGGGCAAGATGATCGTCACCGTTGCTTGCTCGACCGGCGAACGCTACCTCAGCACGCCGCTGGCGGCTGAAGCCCGAGCGGAAGTGGGGGGTTAATTCTCCGGCCACCGGCAAGCGGATACCATTTTCCGATGGTCGAATGGGCTGAGGATTGTGCGCCATCGCTTCACGAGGGCAGGGCGAGAATTCAAAAATACTTGTTGCGCTTCGAGAGAATTGCCCGTAATTAAATACGTGTCGAAGGTCTGATAGCAGCGTGTGGCGGGACGGTGGTTCCAGAATGGGCGCACGCAGCAGCTTCCCAAAAATTCAAAATTCAAAGCGGTTTTCGGGGATTCAGTTCTGAAACCTTCGACGACACACAATCAGTATGAGCACAGATAACAACAACACAGCAATGGCACAGCGACTCCGGTTCCGGTTATCTCGAAATTTCCGAAAAGGGTTTCGGCTTCCTCCGCACCGCCGAGAACCATTTTCACCCCAAACCGACGGACATCTTCGTCACGCCCGACACCATCAAGCGCAATTTCCTGCGCGAAGGCAGCCTAGTCGCCGGCCCGACCCAACCGCCGCACCGCGGCAACAGCCCGCAGCTCAAATCGGTCGAGAAGGTCAACGACATGGCCTTCGAGGATTACACCAAGGCCGTGCGGTTCGAGAACCTCACCACCATTGATCCGATCGAGAAGTTCAGGCTCGAAACCAGCCCGGACCTGATCGAAACGCGGGTCATCGACATGGTGACGCCCATTGGCAAAGGCACGCGCGGGCTGATCGTCGCCCCGCCGCGCACCGGCAAGACCACCATTCTCAAGCAGATCGCCAACGCCATCACCGCCAATCATCCGGAAGTCCACGTGCTGGTGCTGCTCATTGACGAGCGGCCCGAGGAAGTCACCGACTTTCAGCGCTCGGTGAAAGCCGAAGTGGTGGCCTCCTCCAACGACCAGGATCTGGAAACGCACGTGCGGCTGTCGCGCTTCATGATCGAGCGCTGCCGCCGCATGGTGGAAGCGGGCAAGGACGTCTTTGTGCTGCTGGATTCCATCACCCGCGTGGCCCGCGCCTACAACAGCGTTCACGGCGGCAGCGGCCGCACGATGACCGGCGGCGTGGATGCCCGCGCGCTGGAAATCCCGCGCAAGATGTTCGCCTCCGCCCGCAAGATCGAAGAGGGCGGGTCGCTGACCATCCTCGCCACCGCGCTGGTGGATACCGGTTCGCGCATGGACGAGCTGATCTTCCAGGAGTTCAAAGGCACCGGCAACATGGAGCTTGATCCTCGACCGCAAGCTCTCCGATCGCCGCCTGTTCCCGGCCATCGACATTCCCAAGAGCGGCACGCGCAAAGAGGAAAAGCTCTTTCCCGAAGAACCAGATCGAAGCCGTCCGCAAGCTCCGCCGCATGATGGTGGACTTGAACCCGGTCGAAGCGATGGAAACGCTCATCGCCGCGCTCAAGAAGCACAAGACCAACGACGAACTGCTCGCCAAGCTGGACAAAGGCGCATAACCGGGCAGCGCAGTTTCATCAGGTGGGACATCTCGAAACGAGGCACTCAAGCTCGCGGGTGTCTTGATTCTCGCCAGTTCGATTCTCTTCCGTGACAGATACTGAAGCTTAAAAAGGCTTCGGCTATCCGTGTTTCACAACAACGACTCTCGCACACTGCACGAGTCCCCTTGCATTTCGCCGTTTTGTCGCGCGGAAATGCTGGAGAATTTCGACAAATAAAGACCCACCTCCGCCAATTCTGGCGAGCGGAACTTCCGCACGGGGCTGAGATTGGGACTCACGAGCAAGTTATTCGGAATAACGCAATCCGGCACAACATTCGCTGAAAAGGAATGCAGCGGCGAATTGAAACTCGCCCAAAGTTGTACCAGTCATGAAGAAGTTGTATCTCGGTCCACGAATGATTCTCCTCGCGGTGTTCTCCTTGTTCCTCGCCGGATGTGCCACCACTCAGCAAAACGCGTTCAATGTGCATCGCTTTAATGAAGCGCGCTCAACCAGCGTAGTGCTGCGGTTTTCAAGCTGGAACTACACCTTTATGGTCCAGCCGTTCTATTCTGATAACAGTGGATTCCTCCGGCAGCTTAAACGTGACGACATTCGCCCTGCCGTACAGCGACTGAACGTGCCGCGCGAAATGGCAATCGTGACCGTCGGTTGGAATTATCAGGACGAAGTGCTCGATAAAATTGTTTCTGACTGGAAATCCATCCTGGGCGGCTGCGGTTTCCAACGAATCGTTTTCTTGCGTGCGACCGCCGATCACAGCTTGAATGGGGCGGTAGTCATTGAAGACACCCAACAGCAGTTCGCGACGGTCGCTGCCCGCAGTCCAGCCGCGCTCTATTGAGCAGGCTCGCGATGCGGGCAAATCGCCTTTGTCCCGTCCACCGCTCGAGCGGATGCTCCGAATCCACCAGGCAATCCAGTCGCGCAAGTTCCCCAACGCTTCGACGCTCGCACGGCAGCTTGAGGTCAGCACCAAATCCATCCATCGCGACATCGAATTCATGCGCGACAGGCTGGAACTGCCAATCGAATACGACGGCCGCAAGTTTGGCTATTTCTACACTGAGGAAGTCAACGCGTTCCCGACGGTCCAGATTACCGAGGGAGAACTCTTCGCGTTGATCGTTGCCGAAAAAGCACTCCAACAATATCGCGGCACCAATTTCGAAAAGCCACTATTGAGCGCGATCAAGAAGATGGAGCAGTCGCTGCCAGACACGATTTCGCTGAACCTCTCTGAAATCGAGCAGACGATTTCGTTCCGGACGCGTGCCGAACAGGTTCTGAACCTCGAAATCTTCGACGCACTCGCCAAAGCCACCGCCAACCGCCAGCAAGTCGAATTAACTTATCGCAAAGCCGGTTCACGCGAACCGGAAAAGCGCCTGATCGATCCGTATCACCTCGCGAACATCAACGGCGAATGGTATCTCTTCGCGTACGACCACGCACGGAAGGACATTCGCACGTTCGTTCCCGTTCGCGTTCAATCGGTGCGGCCCACCGGGAAGACGTTTGATCGGCCGCAGAAATTCTCGTTGGAGGAGCGCCTGAGCGGGAGCTTCGGCGTGCATTCGGGTGAAGGTCAATACAAGGTTGTGATCCGATTCAATGCTCGCGTTGCCGACCTCGTTCGCGAGAAGAAATGGCACCAATCGCAGCAGTTACGGCCACTAAAGAACGGAGGCGTCGAACTCCGGATGCAGTTGTCCGGGCTGATCGAAGTCGAACGCTGGGTGCTGGGCTGGGGCGGCGATGCAGTCGTCGTTGAGCCGCCCGAACTCGTGGATGCACTCCGCGAGGCAGCGCGACGAATTCTGAACTCCTCAATGTGAGGAGCCGGCAATTTCCAAAAGAAGCCCTGTGGACTTTGAACAACAATTCAAGTACACCCATTGTTATGTGCTCCGTAGTAGCCCACAATACCGGGACAAGACCCGCCGGAAACCGCAAGATCGCCAATCCGGCGGGAAGACGAAGGGCCGGCCTTGCCACGCGCAAATTGCTCAACCAATTCTCTCAACCTATACAGCAGCCGGAGCATGCCGGGTTACGTGGAGTGAAAGGCATCGCGCTGCCGCAAGCGATGACGCCGTGGGACGGCGCGTGGAAAGATAACAAGTCTCCTTGCGATTGAATTACAATGCATAAAAAGCTGATCATCGCGATTGTGGTTGGTCTGATCTTGACTAAAGCCACCTGCGACTCCCAGCAAACCAATGCCACACTGGGAACAGAGATACCGGCCAAAGAACGAAACGCGTTCAAAGCGTTGCTTGACGCCTTGGTTGTTTCCCAACCCGAGGGAACTTGGAACGACTCTGACCGCGAGGTTTTGTCAGAGCATCGGAAAAAACAGCAAGAGGCAATCGAGAAGCTTCGACAACTTGGAACCAATGCCTTGCCGCTATTGATGGAAGAAGTACGGGCAGTTGGACGAGTGGAAAAGACAAACCGTAGTGCAGCTTTCAAAGACACGCAGCAACTTGGAAAAGCATTTGAAATTCTGGGCAGCAGCGCTAGTCCATTAGTGCCGTTGCTGATATCGGAACTCCATGAAAAAATTCACTTCGCCAAAGTCAGACCAATGACGCCCGCCACGGCGATCATTCCACCCAAAACCGTTCGCCACGTGATGCGATCTCCTTCCATGAAATGTGCGAAAGGCATCACTGCCAACGGTGTGGTTGCGACAATCGGAAGCACGACTGAAGTTTTCTCGGTCATGAGAGCCCATTGAAAGCACGTCACGCCGAAACTTGGGCCAAACATTGAATTGCCAATCAGCCACGGCCACGCTTTGGACCAATCCCCTTTGCGCTCAGGGGCCGCTTTGTGTGCGAGTTTCAGGTAGAGGAAGAACAATCCGGAAATGAATATGCCTCCGAGCATTCGCTGATACGCCGCGTTGACGCCGTCATGAATACTTCTGAGCGGCTCACCTGCGTCCGCAGCGACTTCATAGGCTTTGCGGCTGATCACCGCACCGCCTCCCTGGCCGACTGCTGAAAGCACGCCAAAGAAGATGCCGATCCAAAGTCCCTGCACGGGCTGGGCTTCGCCTGTGCGCGGCATCAATGCGATGCCGACTCCGATCAGAATCAACGCGCCGAAGGCAGCCTGTACCGCAGTGGGCGCATGTCCCAGCCAAACCCATTCCATAAGCGCGCCAAACGGCGCTGCCAGACATTGCACGAGCACCATCGTTCGCCGCGCGCCAATTCGTGGATACGCCTGGAACAAGGCGAGATCGCCAAGCCCAAATCCCACACAGCCGCTGGCGAAAAGAATTGGAAACGCGATGCCTCCAATGCCGAAGCCAAACAGATGCGACCATGTCCCAAGCAGTACCGCTGAAAACAGTAAGCGGCTCAAATTCGCCTGTGTTCCGCTGACGTAGTGCGCGAGCCGACGTCCGGTAACTGCCGACATCGAAAACAGAAGTGTGGTTAGCAACGCCGCCAACATCGCGGGCAGATTGTGGCGGGCGCGCGAATGAAGTCAATTCAAGCGCCGGAACCTCGTCAGAATTACGCGGCTGGTAGTTTGAAATTGGGAGATTGGCTCAGGAACGTTTGCGGGTTCCGAAAGACCAATTTTTCGACGACTTGTTCCGCGTGTCCTCGTCGCTTCATTTCCAGCGCTGTCTTGGGCACCGCAAGTGGATCGCTCACGCCCCAGTCGCACGCGCTATTCATCCAGATGCGCTCGTTGCCGAAGACCTCCACCATGTCAATCGCGCGCGGCGGCGTGCACTTCGATTCAGGATAAAGCGTCATGCCTGCCCAGAAGCCGGCGTCCAGCACGAGACTCAATCGTGTGTTCCTCCACGTGGTCAATGATGACTCGCTCAGGCTTGATGCGCCGGTCGCTCTTGAGTGCGTCAATAATGAGTCGAGTGCCCTTGAGTTTGTCCTCCAGATGCGGCGTGTGGACGAGAATGAGCTGGTTGTGCCGCGCGGCGAGATCAATGTGCATTTCAAGGACGCGCAGTTCGTTCCGTGAATTCTTATTCAACCCGATTTCACCGATGCCGAGAACATTCGGGCGTCCGAGGAATTTGGGGATGATTGCAATGACCTCTTCGGCGAGCTTGATGTCCTCCGATTCCTTTGGGTTGATGCAGAGCCAGCAGAAATGCGCGAGACCGAACTTCGCGGCTCGTTTCGGTTCGTGCTCTGTGAGCTGGCAGAAGTAGTCGTAAAAGCCATCTGCCGAACTTCGATCGAAGCCGGCCCAGAACGCCGGTTCGCAAACAACGCGACATCCAGCCAGCGCCATTTTCGTATAATCATCCGTGACGCGGCTGACCATGTGAGCGTGAGGTTCGATGTAGTGCATAGTCCGGTGGAGGTTAGCAAGAACTTGAAGGCGACTCTGCCTATTCGTGGCTACGCCATGCGCCAACCGCGCCTTTGCCCGGCGCTTTGTCAACCGGTTCTTCGGTTGGGTCGCTAAACGCAAGCAAGACTCTTTTCGCACGCTTGCAATCGTTCTCGCTCAATTCGCGGATCGCTTCCCGAAAAGCTTTCATCCGAAAATCCTCTGTGCCGTCCGCGCGCTCAACGCGGTCCATGAACGCCGCGAGATCGATGAGTTTGCTTCGCGCGTCCATGAAATACAAATCGAGCACTTCTTGTCGGGTCATATCTTGCGTGCGAATATACCGCGCGTAGATTGGCACACAAGGCGAACTCGAAACACGATTGGTATCATTCGGGCGCCAAAGTTCTCGCACTGAACCTGGAAGCCTTTCAGGGCTGGCGGCGTCGAGGCGATGACCCGGACATCTTTGCTGCGACAGAACGGGTAGCCGTTTTCGATTGCATCATGAGCTTCATTGGATTGGTTACATGACCTTTCTTCAGGTAGCATCGTAGTCCTGAATTGCAGCAAGAATCCCGGGCACTTCCTCCAAACCGAACGAGGCAAAGCTGTTCCCGCACTTCTCTCTGAGTGACTCGAGAACCACTGGATCACGTTCCTGATAGTAAGCCATCAGATCATTTGTGATATCCATAAACGCCTGCATAATCGCCGGTGCTGACGCGATGTAGGTCGAACACTGCGCAATTGCGTTTCCTCCAAGCAGCCGTGGCGGTGTGTACCACCCCGTTAGAGCACAATACCCAGCCTCCGCGTGATAATACATAAGGCTAGCGGCCTGCCGTGCGACAGATTCTGGGCAGCAAAGAACAGCGGGAAAATACAAGTCACTGCCCACCCGCATGAATTTCAGAACACGATTGTCCGGATTCCAGTTCATTAGACATCACCGACAAGAATGCGCCACGACAAAGAGCTATCCGCCGACCTTCGAAAATGAGATCATGCGGACGAAATGTCTCGTTCTTGAATTGATCTGTCGATTATGCCTCCATCATAGAGTCATGTGGTTAAACCACCGACGAAGTCTCCGGCTCTTCGGATAACAGCCGAATGCCTCGAAGTGATTGAACATACATCGCAAGAGCATACTTTCCGCCTCGAAAACAAAGTCCTCTTTGACAGTGACATTTCTTCCGTCGTCCTGATGTTTCAGTTCGTTTCTGGGTTCGTTTTCCAGACTGATCAATTTCCGCCGTGATGGCCGTGGCTTGTCTATCAAATCATATAAAGTTCCACGCCACTCGGCGAGGTGTTCTACCCGCGGTGTTTTGCCTTTTCGAGTAGCGATCCGTGCAAGGACTTCTTCAGATGCGCCCGCAAGTGTCAAGGAGGAGATCGGGTCTCCCTCCTCTAAACAGCTTAGGCTACGTTCCATTTGGATCAGTGCGATTCTCCTTTTCGTGACACCCTGCTGCCTGACTTTCCCAGCCCGTTCCTTTGACATGTCCTAATCAAAGCGGACTTGCCATTTTCTATCAAGGATTATCCCTGAAAATAGAGATCTCAAAATCCAGCTTGTCTGCATCGTCTTTTCTGACTCTCAGTAATCCCAGTCGAGATGGACGGCAGCCCGTACCCGCGATGCCGGACTCGTTTCCATTACGGTGCGGCAGTTTTGCGCACATCGTTCGTCAAAGCGCCCTATCCGGTACACAACTTCTCTTCAAGCTTACACTGCCCGGTCAAACGGAGGTCATCCAACTCATGACCTGGTCGGCCGCCGCATCCGGCGCGGTGCCGAGCACATTATGATCGGCCTGCCAGATGATTTTGTAGTCGCGAAGGGCAGGGCAGTGCCGTCGCAGCCACGGGCGGATGAACAGCCAGGGAACCACCGGATCGAGGAATCCTGTCAGCGCAAAAACGGGCACGCGAAGGTTTCGAACGCAAGTGGAAGGATCATTCTGCGCAATCAATCGAAGGCGGTGTACAGCGGCCTGGCGATCCAGTTCTGTGCGCCGCGCGATGAACTCCTGAATGCTGGCGAGCGTCTCCGGTGAATGGCGATAGCGAAAACGGGCGACTTTCGCGTAACCAAAGAGGATTCGGGTGATCAAAGTCAGCGACATGCCACCGGTAACCCGTTCGGCCAGCCGGACGCCCCATTGAATCGGATGGCGCACGAAACCGCCGGCGAGAATCACTCCCGCTGTGTGAAATTTGTCTCGCTGCGTTATCGGCCAGGCGACCTGCGAACTAAAGGACTCGCCGAGCAGCCAGCCGTTTGTGATCCCATTCGCCAGGAGCATCGAATCGACGGCTGCGGCGTAATCGTCCAACGACCACGTCAGCGTGCGGGGGTATGTGAACTCGATGAAGCGGGCGCGACCGGCGATTGCCCTTCGGAAGCCGCCAACGAGCGTCCAGTCGCCGTGCAAGCCCGGCAGATAGACCAGAGCCGCGAGCGAAGCCTCGCCGTGAATTCTCATTTGCAGGTCTTCGGGCATGAACGACGCGGTCCCATTGCCGAGTCGGCAGAATGTAGCATTATTTCGGCAAGAGAACCAAGTGCCGATGGTCTCGGGACACATCGAAAATTGTATGCAAAACATCGAGGCTCGAAGACTGAACGACGGAAACAACCCGGGCGTCACAGAACGCAACCTTAATGCTGAACAGGCGCGTCTTCCTGAATATCTTTCTCTGTAGCCCCTTCTTAATTGTCAATGTTGAGCAGCGCCGATAATTTGGAAGTGGCGCGATGAGTTCGACTCAACAGCTTTCGACGCTTGCCTCAGCGAATTGTGAAGTCGCATTTGACAATCTCACGCGGCAACTCTACGCCACGGACGCGTCGCTTTACCAGGTTGAGCCGATGGCCGTCGCCTTTCCGCGCGGTGTTCGACAGGCATGTTCCATCATCCAAGCGGCGACACAGGCAGGCGTGCCGATTATTCCGCGCGGTGCCGGGACTGGTTTGGCTGGAGGAGCTGTGGGCGAAGGGTTGGTGATCGATTTCTCCCGCTACAATCGCCAAATCGTCGATTTGGATTTGGAGCGCCGCACCGTACGTGTTGGCGCGGGAGTTGTGCTGGATCAGCTCAATCATTTTCTGCGTCCGCACGGCCTCTGTTTCGGTCCGGATGTTGCCACAAGCTCGCGCGCGACCCTCGGCGGGATGATTGCCAACAATTCTAGTGGAGCGCACACGCCGGTTTACGGCACGACGGCCGATCATGTGTCCGAACTGGAACTCGTGCTGTCCGGCGGCAAGTTCGGCCGAATTGGTCCCAAGCACGACACGATGCCGCATCAGCGCGATCTGATTGAGGATATCGTCAGCCTCAATTCGCTACTGATAGCGGAACGATTCCCGCCGGGCTTGTTGAAGCGCTGGCCCGGTTACGCCCTCGATCGGTGTCTGAAGGAACCCGGTAATCTGGTGAACCTGCTTTGCGGCAGCGAAGGAACCCTCGCCGCAATCATTACCGCAGAACTGAAACTGGTTCCGCTGCCAAAAGAGAAGGGGCTCGGACTGCTCTTCTTCGATTCGGTTGCGGAAGCGATGCAGGCGACGATAGAACTGCTTGATCTCAAGCCTGCCGCCATCGAACACATTGACCGCCACCTCTTCGATCAGACAAGAGGCCGATTGGAATTTCAGGCCGCGCGGGATCTGCTGGAGTTGGACCAGAAACCCTGCGAGTCCATTCTCATCGTGGAGTTTTTTGACGAAGTGGAACCGCGCCTTGCGGAGTTCAGGAAACGCCGGCTGGGTTCGAGGAAGAAGATTTTGCAGACGCAGAACGGCGCAGAACTCGTGTGGTCATTGCGCAAAGCCGGACTTTCATTACTCACCAGCAGAAAAGGCAACGCCAAGCCGGTTTCCGGGGTCGAAGACACCGCCGTGCGCCCGGAAAAGTTGTCGGATTACGTCGCCGGGATTCAAGCCATCATGGAAGAGTTCGGTGTCGAAGCTTCCTTTTACGGTCACGCCGCCGCCGGCCTGCTGCACATTCGGCCGGTGCTGAACCTCCATGAGAAGGAAGAGCTGAGAAAGTTCCGGCATATCGCGACAAAAGTCTCAGCGCTTATTAGACAGTTCAATGGCTCAATCGCAGCGGAACATGGCGTCGGCATCGCGCGCACGGAATTCATGCAGGAACAACTGGGGCCTGAACTGGTACATCTGATGCAGGAAATCAAAGTGTCCTTTGATCCGCACAACCTGTTCAATCCCGGCAAAATCATTCCTGATGGTCGTTTTGAATTTGATTCCGACCTGCGGATCCGGCCCGGCCACGAGGTGGAGCTCGGATTCGAACCGGTGCTGGCCTTCGCGGCGAGAGATGAATCGTTCGTGGGCAACCTCGAACAATGCAATGGCTGCGGCGCTTGTCTCAAACAGACGCCCACGATGTGCCCAACCTACATCGCAACCGGCGAGGAAATCATGTCCACCCGCGGACGCGCCAACGCGATTCGTGCTGTCCTCGAAAGACGCGGATTTGAAAACGCCGAGCCCCTGCGCTCGAAAGAATTGGAAGCGGCGCTAAGTAATTGTCTCTCCTGCAAAGCGTGCACGTTGGAGTGCCCTGCGAACGTCAACATGGCGTTGTTGAAGACTGAATTGCAGTACGCTCGAATTCAGAACCGCGGGCTGTCGATTCAGGAAAGGTTGTTCAGCTCGGTTGACTTTCTGGGCAGGCTCGGCTGCAAGATGCCGTGGCTTGCCAATTCCCTGTTGGACTCATCCATCGTCCGTTTCTTTGGCTCCAAGTTTCTAGGGGTGACCTCGCGCCGTCCGCTGCCGCATTATGCCAGGCAGCGCTTCGATAGGTGGTTTGAAAAACGGGCTGACGTGGCGCAACCCACCCGCGGCCGCGTCGTCCTGTGGGACGACACATTTGTGCGCTATTACGAACCGGAGATCGGCATGGCGGCGGTGAAGGTGCTTGAAGCAGCGGGTTTCGAAGTGTCCTTGGCGATGGGACGGAAGTGCTGCGGAAGGCCCGCGTTCAGCCAGGGCAATCTCCGGGAGGCAGTTCATAGCGGGCAGCACAACATTGCGTTGTTGAACCAGGACGTGGACAACACGCCAATTATTTTCCTCGAACCTTCCTGCTACTCGATGTTCATCGAGGACTATCGCGAGCTGAACCTGCACGACGCTGATGCGGTGGCTCAGCGATGTTTTCTGTTCCAGGATTTTCTCGAACAGTTGCTGAACGCCGAACCGGCGGCGCTACGATTCAATTCCCGGTCCGAACGAGTCGTCATCCACCCGCATTGCCACATCAAAGCGCTGACACATCCGGGTTATATGAAACGGCTCGTGGATCGACTGCCGCAGCGCAACGCGTCGCTTCTTGAATCCGGATGCTGCGGCATGGCGGGCGCGTTCGGCATGATGGAGTCGAAATATGATTTGTCGGTCAAAGTCGCCGAGCCGCTCATCCGGGAGCTGCGTGCGCAGCCGTATGGAACGATCTTCGTCACTTCGGGCGCAAGCTGCCGGCAACAGGTGCAGCACCTGACTCCGATTCGCTCACGGCATATGGCGGAACTGATCGCCGATGCGCTGGCGTGAATCAAGAACCCATGAAGTTGCACCGCAAATTTCTACTGCTTGGGGCAGCGGCATTGATAATTGCAGTGATTGCGTGGTTATCATTTCCTGCGGAACCGCGCTACCAAGGCGAGCCGTTGGGCCGGGTACTGGACGGACTCTATTACAGCCCGCCATTCGAGGAATCGTTCTCCCAAGCAGAAGCAAGATGGATTTCCATCACCAACGTGGTGCGCTCAGTCGGCTCGAAGGCGCTGCCGTTTTATCTTCACCGACTGCGACAGAAATCGCACAGTGGTTGGTACGACAAACTCGACGACTGGCTCCGCGAAAAGTCATCGGAGCGGCTGCATCTGCCGAAGCATCGGAATCCAAATCTCCAAGCGATGCTTTGCATCCAAATTTTGGGACCTGATGCAAGATCTGCGATTCCGGCCTTGGAGAATATGTTAACCGACGAAGAAATGAGTATTTTGGCGACGCGCTCTCTTGCTGCCATTGGTCCCGCGGCAGTTCCTGTTTTGACCAACGCGCTGGTCGCGACATCCAGCGACCGCGTGCGGTGGAACATTCTCGAGGCGCTTGGAAATTTAGGGCCAGCCGCCAAGCCAGCCGCACCTTTCCTGCTGAGGCTCGTCGAAAACAAAGGTTCAGCAGTCGGGCTTTCTGCTTCGGACCTGGCTCTGCGAGCGTTGGTGGAGATCGAAACCGATTCCGCGGCATTGAAGCCTCTGTTAATCCAGTGCTTGGCCAATACGAACACCGCTCCCGGTGCAGCCTTCGGCCTCACAAGGCTCGGGCCCGAGGGCTTTCCAATACTGCTATATGCGGTCACGAACACAGAGCCAAAAATCCGGGCGGCTGCGGAGGCGGCGCTTCAAATTGCACAGGTTCGAACGATGCATCCAGAATTGTCGTTCGATCGGTTCACTGCAATTTTTGGTCAGAAGCTGATGGCAATAGCCGTGTTTTCGGACCCTGCGGGAGAGTATGAAGCAATGAAACCGATTCTTCTCGGCCTTGCCGATGGCGATGAACCCACGCGCGTCGCAGCCAGCAACGCCTTGGATTTCCTGAAGAAGAAGTCTGTTGAAGCAACAGAAGCCATGGCAATTGGTCAAACCAATTCCGCCACAAACGTAACACGCTGATTCAGCCGTCAAGAAACGTAACCAAGCTCAGTCCGCCAGCATCCGAAAGAACAACTCCGCCGTCTTGCGCGTCGCGGCGCTGAGTTCTTCGAGCGAACAGCCTTTGACGCTTCGCGACGAGTTCGGAAATCTCCTTCACGTAAGCCGGTTCGCAACGTTTGCCCCGGTACGGCACCGGCGCGAGATACGGGCAATCGGTTTCCAGCATGAAGCGCGTCCAGCGGTGTGGCCGCAATGGTGTCGCGCACGTTCTGAGCATTCTTGAATGTCACGATGCCGGTGAAACTCACGAGTGAATTCAGGGCCAAGATCCGTTTGCATCGCAGCGGCGTCGTTCGCGAAGCAATGGAACACGCCGCGCACGCGGTTTGCGAACGGCTGCAACTGCGCCAGCGTATCTTCCAACGCGTCGCGCTGGTGAATGACGCAGTTCAATCCGAGTTCAGCGGCGACTTCAAGGTGCTGCCGGAACAATTCGGCCTGAGCATTCTTGTATCGCTCATCGTCGGCAGCAGTCGCACCGGGCTGTTTGCTGGGCAGATGATGGTAGTCCAACCCGGTTTCGCCGAGCGCGACGACTTTGCGAGATTTCGCGAGTTCACGCAGCGAACCGCGAATATCAGCGGGGGCCTTCAAAGCATCGGACGGATGCCAGCCCACGACCGCGTAAACGCAATCATGACATTCCGCAAGGGCAATCGCCCGCTTGCTGCTTTCCAGGTCTGTGCCGATGGAAATGATTTTCGTGATGCCGGCAGCTTGAGCGCGCTCGATTACTTGCGGGAGGTCAGGCTCGAAATCCGGATAATCCAGATGCGCGTGTGTGTCGTAAAAGATGGCCATGGTTAAAAATATCAGACCTCCAGCTCTGCCGGATGTGTCCGACTGAATCTTTTCCGGCCAAAGTTATCGCGCATCTCCATTCGTGCGCAACGCGTGAATTCAGTTGATTTCAGAACCGCGCGCCATTATTGCTTCCACACGACGGAAGAACCAAACGTCAACTCCAATACAAACATGGCCAAATTGCTTTCCATCCCAGTATCGAAGGCGCGCAACACGGCGCCAAAAGTCTCGCGCAATTCCTCGGATTACGCCAAAAAGTCCGGCGCGGCCGGCGCGCAGCCATCCAATTATCATGCTCCAGGCCGACAAGGGCTTCAAGAGCGCCAAAGAGATCAAGGCTGCGTTTGCCAAGGCCAAACTCAGCCTGGACGGCGTTTCCGCGCATTGCCCGTTCTGGGTCCATACCACTGCCTGGACCGGCAGCCCGACGATCCGGCCATTCATCCCGGCTGACGTCGCGAAGAAATCGCCAGCGGAAATTGAGAAGTGGGCCGAGGATTACTTGCTGCGCCTGCTCGATCTCTGCGCCGAACTGCGGCGTGAAGATTGTGCCGATGTTCTGGGGCGTGGCGTTCGGTTGGGAACTGGCGACGGGTTATCCGTGGGGCTTCTGGAAAGGCGGCGACTACGATTTGCTCAAGGAAGGCCAGGAACGCTTCGTCAAGAAGACCGCGAAGCTCCGCAAGCACGCCAAAGCCTTGGCATTTTCCTTGGCCCACGAAATTCATCCCGGCACGGCGGCGATGTGCGCCGATGATTTCAACATGCTGGTCGAGATTTGCGACGGCGACAAATGCCTCGCGGTGAACGCCGACCCGTCGCATTGCTGGGAAGGCGAAAACTGGGAGACGCGCTTCCTCAAAGTCGCGCCCGCGCATCTACGCGTGCCACGTGAAGAACTTCGTCATCCGCTCCGGCCTGCCGCTGCGGATGATGGAGCCGGGCTGGCAGAAGCGCGCGATGCAGTTCGTGGACATCCCGTCCGGCGACCTGAACATGACGCGTTACGTCGGAGTTGCTGATTCACACCGGCTATCCGCAACGTTATTGCCAGGTGATGGGCACGAAGACCGCGCCGCTGATTGTCGAAGCCGAGAGCGCCTATCGCGATCTCGATGCCACCAGCGCCAACGGCATCGAGTACGTGCGCGACAACCTGTGCTTCCCGCTTGCCGCGGGCTCGTTTGAGGAAGGAATGGGCGCCTAGGCGAATCGCGCATCAGCGCTTTGGACTGCGGCGAGAATCGCCGCGATGGTCGGAGTCGCCGTGCCCAGAAGCTGGAAGTTTTCCTGCAGTCCAAATACTTCGCTGATGTGAGATCCCATTTAGGGCTTCGACGCCGATTCGGAAGGCCTTTTAATTTCCCGCTCGTACTTGGCGATTTCGTCCTGATTTCCCAGCTTCTTCGCAAGAGGCAAAAGTTTTCGGTAAATCCCTAACTTGTCGGGATAGTCGGGATTCTCACGCAGCAACGCCTCGTAATCGGCAATCGCGTCCGGCAAATTCTTCTTCTCATCGCTCGCATCCGCCAAGCTCAACTTGTCTGCAAGCGTGAGTCTCAGCCGGATGCGTTGTTGTGGCGACGGATTACGTTCGAGCGCTTTCCGGTACATTTCAATCGCCGAGTCTGGCTTACCTAGTTCGGCGTAAAGGTCGGCGACCTTTTCCGTGAGGACGGCGCTCGTCCTGGTCGTTTCAATCTGTTCGAGAAATCCCGCCACTTGCGCCGGGGAAATTCCTTTTACCAGATTCAAATCTGCCGCACGCAGCCAGGACCACTCGACCCACTTGCTATGCTGGCGTTCCAACTCCTGGTATAGCTGCGGCCCATATTTAGCAAACGGACGATAAAGCGGGTCGCCGACAACCGTGGTTTGCCAAGACAGAACCGGCTGCGACGCATACGCCGCTTCGCCGAAGCTCATGCGCTCGCCAATCAGACACGCAACGAATACTGCGACATTCGGTGTGCCCGCCAGGTAAGGTTCGGTCACAGATCCCATGCTGATCGTTGCACCTTTTGCCAGGAGCGGCCCAACCCAATAGCGGTTGGCGCTTCGGAGCATTCCGGCGCTATAGGAGAATAAGTGATACGCGAAAGCGCCGGGCATGAATTCGACGTGCTCGCGCGTAAACGGTCCGGAGACATCCACGTCTGTACCAGCCGCAGTAGATCGCGATCTGGCTCATTGGAAACGCTGCGGAAAATGTTTCGGCATTAGTGTCAAGCGTCGTCTCAAAACCGAGTTGATGGCAAATAGCGGCGGCACCCTCGATCCATTCATCACCGACCTTGTAGCCCATGTCAGAGACGCTCCGTGCATCAAAATAGGTCCGTCCCCACAGGCCGTTTGTTTCCGCTTCAATCGCTTTGTCCACCAAACCGCGCGCGATCTCGGCGCTCGGGCCGTCCAGTCGTGCGACCATGAGCAGCCCGTTGGTTGGACTGAACATTGCGGAGTTGGTCGCGGTATAAACCGAGTTCGGCAGCGGGCCGGCTAACGGCGGCCGTTCCTCGATCCTAGGCAGGAGCGCGAGCTCGCTATCCACCGCAGCTTCATTCCTGCGCAGTGCTTGAGGCCACTTTTCTTCGTCTTTGTCCTTGTGATTTGGGGCGGGCGCTATCCTGACGGGAACTCCATAGCAAAGAACCGCGTAACGGATCTTCGATTCCTGGACCTTCCAGACCACGCGGCTGGGTTGGTCATTGGTTGCAGCGATAATTTGAGAGCCGATGCGCCAGAGTTTCTTTGCCTGGAGTTCTTTCGCGAGCGGCTTTTGGAGCGAATCTTCAAATTCGCTTCGTGACATTTCTTCACCCGTGCTCAGGGCGAACCCGAAAATCTGGTTTTCCGGGACATGCCTGCGCTGCGCGTAGTAATCCGCAAGACTCTTCGACTCGGGGAGACGCGTGTTGTAAACGATAATGACTTGATCGCCAGAATCGGCGCCGCGCAAACGAATCGCTCCGCACGCGCTCACAACAATGGCCAAAATCAAAACGACCCTCATGGAGCTTTTGACCGCCAAGTTACACGAATGGTCAAACACTCTCAAGGTCAGGAACGGAGGTTCACCTTCAAGCCGTCATAGGCGAATTCCACGCCGGATGGAAGCTCCGCTTGCGCGATATCGTGGTCGTAATCGTGCGTGAGGTGCGTGAAGTAGGTCCGCTCCGCGCCAATTCGCCGGGCGGCGGTCAGTGCTTCGTCCAGACACATGTGTGTCGGTGCGGCGTTGCGGCGCAACGCGTCCAGCACGGCGACTTCGACTCCCCGGATTTGTTTCGACGACAGCCGGCGGCACTTCCTTGCAGTCGCTGAGGTAGGCCAGACGCTTCACACCGTTTTGCACAAATAGATATCCGTTCGTGATCGTGGAACCGTGCGGCAAGGGCAGGGGAGTGATTTCCAAATCACCGAATCGTGAACGGACCCTCGATGATGCGCGGATCGGGAATGAAATAACCCTTTGGCCACGGGCCGGTAAACGCGTACTGGAACACGCGTTGCAGCGTCTTCCATCGTCGACTCGCTCGCGTAAATCGGCAGAGCGCCCTCGCCGCGCAAATCGCAAAAGCGGCGGCAATCGTCCAGACCCATGATGTGGTCTGCGTGCGAATGGGTGAAGATGCACGGCGTCCAGCCAGCGGATATTCTCGCGCAAACATCTGGATGCGGAATTCTGGCGTCGTGTCCACGACCAGCTTGGTCTGATCGGTCGCGACGTAAATCGAAGGACGCGTGCGGTGGTTCTTCGGGTTGGCGAGAAATTCCGGCGGGTACTCCTTTCCGATGAGCGGCACGCCCTGCGAAGTGCCGGAGCCGAGAAAAATAAATTCAAACGCCATGTAATTATCCGTGAAAGTTAACAAAGTTGGATTATTCGGCGAATGAAATTGTTCGCGAAGGCGCCGAGTCGGGCGGGCAAATTCTTTTTTCTTTTGGCGCCCCGGCGCATTGTGATTATCTGTTGGCGCCCAATGCTGACGACCCTGCGCATCAAGAACCTCGCCCTCGTGACCGACCTCACGCTTGAATTGCAGCCGGGCTACAACGTCATCACCGGCGAGACCGGCGCGGGCAAGTCCATCCTCATCGGCGCGCTGAATCTCGTGCTCGGCGAGCGCGCCGACCGCACGCTCATTCGCAGCGGCGAGCGATAGTTGTTCGGTCGAAGCCGTCTTCGATATTGCCGAACTCCGCGCGCCGCTTAGAACGTTTCTCGAAGAAAACGGCCTTGAGGCATGTGAAGACAATCAACTTGTCCTCAAGCGCACATTCACCGCCGGCGGCACGAATCGCCAATTCATCAACGGCTCGCCCACAACGCTCAACGCGCTGGCGACCATCGGCGAATGGCTCGTGGACATTCATGGGCCGCACGAACACCAGTCGCTGCTGCAACCGGCGAAACAGCTTGTTGATCCTCGATGCGTTTGGTGGATTACTTCAGCAGCGTAATGATTTTGGCGACTTGGTTCGCCAGCATCATGAATTGGAGGAGCAGAAGACCGCTCTCGTCGTGGACGAGAAAATCTACGCGCAGCAGTTGGACCTGCTTCGGTTTCAAGTGCAGCGAGATTCAGTCCGCGGCGCTGCGGCCGGGCGAAGATGAAGAGGTCGAACAGCAACACCAACGCGCAACCAATTCCGCGAAGCTCCTTCAGCTCAGTCAGACCGCGCTCGATCTGCTGTCTGAAAACGAGAACTCGATGTTAGCGCAAGGGGGCGTGCTTGGCCGAACGTTGCAGGAATTGCAGCGGGTCGATCCAGGCGCGGCTACACTCTTGTCTCAGCATGAACAGGTGGTCAGCGTTCTGCAAGATCTGCAGGCGGCGCTGTCGCGGTACATGGACAAGGTCGACATTGATCCCGGACAGTTGCGGGAATTGGAGGAGCGGTTGAACCTCCTGAACTCTCTCAAGCGCAAAGTACGGCCCTGCCATGGCCGGCGTGATCACCTTCGGCGAAGAAGCGCAACGCCAGCTACAGGAGTTAGAACAGCGTGACGAAGAGCTCGCGCGAATCAATGCCGAGCTGGCGAAGGTGGAATCGGAACTGGCGCGAGCCGGCAAGGAACTTTCAGCAAAACGGCGCAAGATCATTCCGCAAGTTAGCCGCGGCGGCGAACAAGCAGCTGGCGGAACTCGGGTTCAAGCAAAGCAAGTTGGTAGTAGAATTGCGCTCTCCGCGTTTGGAGCTTGGCGAAGATGAAGCCAGAATCAACGCCAAACACGAAACTCAAAACCCGCAACTTTCTTCTACCGGCTTCGACACAATCGAATTTCAGTTCACAGCGAACCCCGGCGAGCCGGCGAAACCGCTGCGCGCCATTGCGTCTTCCGGAGAACTGGCGCGCGTGATGTTCGCGCTGAAAACGGTACTCGCAGCCGATGATGAAATTCCCGTGCTTATCTTCGATGAAGTGGATGCAAACATCGGCGGCGAAACGGCGAACGCCGTCGGCGAGAAGATGCGACAAATCGCGCAACGGCGGCAGGTGCTTTGCATCACGCATTTGCCGCAAGTGGCGGCTGCGGCCACCGCGCATTACGCCGTCACCAAACAGGTCAAAGCCGGCCGAACCACGTCTGAAATCCGCCTGCTGAACAAAGCCGAACGTGTCGCCGAGATGACGCGCATGTTGGGCGGGCAAACCGACGCCGCGCGAAAACACGCGGAAGCGCTGCTGAAGGGATGAACAAATCAGGCGAGCGCCGCGCGATACTCTTTGATGCGCCATTGGAGGAATGCCGAGCACTTCTTTGTTGCGCCCTTGTTCCGCGCCGGCCAGTAAGCATCAAAATCCTCGCTCAATTTCTGCAATTCGAGGATGTCTGTTTTCGCCAATCGCTGCGCGGTTGCGCGCCTTCCGCTCGCGACCGCCTGTTGCCAGAGCATGAACTTGCAGGACTCCTTGGCCATGCGTGCGGCGAGCAGCAATTCATTCAGCAAAATTCTCCCGCTTCGGGTTCGCGGCCTGGCTGTGGACAGAACTCGCCGTTGCTTTTCGATCTCTCGCAGCGCGGCGAGGATGTTCTTCGCAGGAATGCGGGAGAAGAAAGTTGAACCCTCATGGCAGAACAATTCGCGCGAACCGGGTTCAGGCGCGGCGATGGCGCAGCCAATCGGCGTGCAATTTCTGCTTCTTGTATTTCAATCGGCGATGCGCCAGTCCAAGCGCCGCCGCTGCTTTGGCCACGCGGCCTGATGAATCGTGGAACACTTCGCGGGAAAGGACAGGCACGAGCAGTCGTTCGTCGAATGATTTAGCGCACCAACTCAACGACGCCCCGGCAAGAATTGGTAACCAGCTCACTGCGATCGGTTGCGGATGCCCGCCATCGCCCCAGTCGGTAATCAAGTAACCGATTCGCACCGTGTCTGCGACCGGCCTCGGCTGCGTGGCGCAAATTCGCCAGCGCGTTGTCGTGCCGGCCAATGAGAGTCATCCAAGTGGAAGTGCCCGGGCAGACGCAGAACTGGATTCCTGATTTGGCGAATCGCCGGCACTCACGTTCGAAGGGATGGTCTGCTTCGTAGCCCCAGTTCAAAGCGATGGGTCTTGGTGGATCAGGCGGGTGGCCTGTTTCTTCCGGCGACTCGCCGGAAAATTGCTTTGCAAGTTGCCAACCAACACGGGCAGGCTGCCCGTTCCACCCGGCCAATTCTGGAATCAGCTTCGGATATTTCAAAACGATATCGCCCCAGAACATCATCGTTTTGCCGCGGTCGGAAACTTCGCGATGAATCCGTTTCAGGAAGTCGAGATACACGCGACCCTTTCCACGCCGCGCGCAGAGTTGTTTGCTTTGGCCGCGACCCAGGTCCCACGTCTCATCGCAGCCCACGTTGAAAAAGTGGCTGGAAAAATTCGGGAGCAGTTCGTCGTAAAGCCCGCGCAGAAACGGCAGCGTGCCGGGATGATTTGGCGCGAGCGTGGTTGGCCAACGAACAAACTTGCCGGTCGCGTCTTCGTAAGGCTCGACAACTTCTGCGAGCTTTTTCAACTTGGGGTCCTCGAGGAAATGGCGCAGGTGACCAAATGAATTCTGGTTCGGGACGAGATCAATGCCGAGTTCGCGGCAACGCGCGTCAAGCTTGCGGATTTCCGCAGCCGTGAGCGCGCCCCAATCGCGCCAGACGGATTTGTATTTGCGGTAGGCGAATGTGTGTTCGGTGTAGAGTTGGAATTCGTTGATCTTGAAATCCGCGAGCCGCTCGGCGAAGTCGAGGAGCGTTTCCAGTTTCGGCACGCGCCCGCGGGAAACATCGAGCATCACACCGCGACGCGGGAAATCCGGCCAGTCTCGAATCTCCACACAAGGGAGGCGGCGGTCGTATTCGTGGAGCAATTGGCGCAGTGTGGCAAACGCCGCGCGAAGGCCACCGATTTCGTAGAATGAGAGGTCGATTCCGCTCCCGGAAATCGTCAGCGCGTAAAATTCATTTTGGGGGGCATGCGCGTCTCGCGCGCAGCTAGAATCGTTTCGATTCAAGCGAATTCCGGCTGGCGGGACGCCAACCGGTGCACGCCAGAGGCGTGCGCTCCCCACAATCCAATCAGCGGCTTGCTTCGACAACGCGAACGTGCCGCGGCGCAGTCTCAGCGAACGAGGTTTCGGGAGGAGGTTCACACCCATCGAGTCTCGAATCGACAACTACTGTGAGTGCACACGGTAGAACCGCTGCGGATAGTTGGTCCAGGTAGAATCTACAAAGGCATTTGTGCCGTTGACCAGCGCGTTGGTTTGAATCGGTTGCCAAACGCCACCCCCTAGGTTCGTTGAAGCTTCCACAATAACGGAGCTGTTCGTCGCCCATGAGATGAGAAAACTGAACTTATTGGTACGAATGCCAAAGCTGGGCTCGAAACTCAGAATCACTGGGTTTGGTAAGAACCATAAAGCAGTCGGAGCACCGCCGAGTGTGGAGGTCCACCCTGTAGTCCCCGGCAGGTAATAAACAATCGCGAGGGTATCGTTGGCGAAAACGTTCGAGTATGAGCTGGGGGCGTTCCCATTGAAATAGGCGCCGGTTAAAGCGCTACATCCTTGAAACGCACTCATTCCGATATTTGTGACGCTACCAGGAATGGCAATGCTGGAAAGTTTCTTGCAATTGAAAAAGGCATAACTCCCAATATAATCGAGGCTGGGGGGTAATGTGACATTCGTCACGCTGCTGCAATTCTGGAACGTGCCAGACGGAATGCTGGCCACACCATCGCCAACAGTCACAGTTCCGAGTGGTGTGTCGGAGAACGCTGCGGTTCCGATTTCCGTTACGCTATCGGGTATTGCTATATTGGTCAGCCCCGCTAGATAAAACGCGTCGGCTCCAATACTGGTCAGGCTGTTTGGAAGTTCAATTCCGGTCAGTGCCGAACATAGATAAAACGCCCAGTCTCCGATGCGCTTGATTCCATTGGGAAGGTTTATTGACTCCAATTTACTGCATTTGGAAAATCCCTGATAACCTATATTCGTTACGTTTCCGGAAACCAGCACATTGGTTAGAAAAGCACATTCCGAAAACGCCCATTCTCCAATCGTGGCAACGCCGATTGGCACAACATAACTGCCCGCCCGCCCTCCGGGAAATGCGATCATTATTGCCTGGGCCTTATCAAACAACACACCGTCAGCGCTGGTGAATGTTGCATTTGCATCGTCCACGGCGAATGCCGGCAATTCGCTACAGCCTACGAAAGCAGCGCTTCCTATATCGAGAACGCTCCTCCCGATTAAGATATTGGTCAGTCCAGAGCATGACCGAAAAGCTCCTCCTCCGACGTTGATCGCTGGCGTCGGGTATCACAATATTGCGGAGCTTGAAACATCTCTGAAAGGCCGATTGTCCGATATTGAGAATATTGCTACCAAGCGCGGCATTCGCTAACTCAGAGCAATCTTGGAAGGCGAAGTTTCCGATGTTGGTGACGCTGTCCGGGAAGGATGATGCTGGTTAGTGCGGTACATGCCCCAAATGCTGACTCCGGTACGTCAGGGATATGAGAACTCAAAATGACGTTTGTCAAACTGCTACACATGAAAAAGGCTTTAGAGTTCAACTCGGCGGTACTGTAGGAATTGTAATGCTTTCTGCAGTTGAGTGCAGGACAGGAATGCAGCCATGCCGATGCTGACTACGTTGGTACCAATGGTCATGCCGACCAGGTTTCCACACTCTCGGAACGTCTCATTTCCAATGTTGGTTACTCCGTCAGCGATGACGACATTCGTCAATGAACTCTGGTAAAATGCGTCGTCTGCGATACTCTTGATGCTGCTTGGGATCGTGATACTCGTCAGACCGCAATTTGCAAACGCGCCGTTTTCCAGGCTGGTGACATTTGTTGGAATTAAGATGCTGCTCAGACTAAGGCAGTAAGAAAATGCACCCGCACCGATGTTGGTCACGCTACTGCCAATTGTAACGTTGGTCATGTTGGTGCACCCATCAAACATTTCCAGCGGAATCCTGGTAAGGCCATTTCCAGTCGCAAGGTTGCGAAGCCCAGCACAATCGCGGAAGGCACCTCTACCGATTGTGGCGATGCTGTCGGGGAGCGTGACGTTGACCAGATTGGAATTGCCGGTGAATGCCAAGGCAGCAATGCCAGTAACAGGAAGACTGACTCCCTTGACAGGAATTGAATCGGGGATAATCAGATCATTAGGAGCGGAACCCATGTAACCCGTAATCGTGATCGCACCGTTTGTGACTGTGAAGTTGAACTGCGCCTCAACAGCGCTAGGCGTCAGAAACAAAAGTTGCAGTAGCAGCAGCCAACCCACCCGGATTGCGTCCATTTGACGATACGGTCGCGCGATAGCAAAATGATTTTGAGGAGGAGTGGGGAAGGCCAGTTTTAGTTCCCAATATCGCGCATTCACGATTCCGGGTTTTAACAGATTACCCGGAGTTGAACAGTGGGCGTTTGAACGCACACTTCGCGCTCTGATAGCCCCCAGTGGTATTTTGATAACGACGATCAAAGCGCCGCCGCGTTCATTTCGCAATCATCCCCGTCTGCCGCGCGTAATTGAAAAGTCCGCCGGCGTCCACGACCGGGACGCACGTCGCCGAGCGGTTTGAATTTGATAAACCTTGCCAGTGTTCTTGAGCGTGACAGTTCCGGCATCGAGATCCACCGTGACGACGTCGCCGGTTTTCAGCATGTCGCAAAGGCGTTCGGTGATTTCGCACGGATAAAGTTCGCCGGTGGCGACGCTGTTGCGGAAGAAGATGCGCGCGAAACTTTCGGCTAGAACCACCTTGCATCCGGCCGAACCCAGCGCGATGGGCGCATGCTCGCGCGAACTGCCGCAGCCGAAATTTTTTCCGCCCACGACGATAGGATAATTCGCTGTCGAGTTTGCCTTCCTTCACGAAACGCGTCGGGTAAAGCGATTCGGGCAGGCCGCAGAGCGCGTAGCTGCCGAGCTTTTCGTATTCCTCGGGAATCGTCGGGATGAGGTTCAGGTATTGCGCGGGAATGATCTGGTCGGTGTCAATGTTGTCGCGCACCACATAAACCGGCCCGGTAAAAACAGATTGCATGGAGACAAATTGGCGGCAGGCGGAAGCATTTTCAATCAGATTGTATCCGCGTTCGGCAGGGCGTGCCTAATCTGTCACGTGCGCTTCCTTTGTGATCTGACTTCCGTTTCCCTCGTCGAGATAAATCGTCTGGTTCACCTGGCTGATCTGAAGATACTGCTGCCAAACGAATTTCTCCTCAGCGCGCCGCGCTTCAATCCGGCGCGTTTCCGGCGCGCTCACTGGCGGCGCGTCAACGGTCAGCGCTTCACTGAGCACGCGGCCATCCATTGGCTGGGGTGACTTTACCCCAAGCAACCACAGAATCGTCGGCGCGAGGTCAGTATTTCCAGAGGGCAAAGTGTCGTTGAGCGATTTCTTCAAGTCCGGTCCGTTTCCAACCAACGTGTTGTGCAAATCAAAACGACTGAGACTCGCGTGGCTGCCTTCCCCGGGTTTGTGACCCGTGTCGCATCCGGCGAGACCTGGCGCGCCTGTGCTGCTTTTCTCAGCTGACCAGCGCAACGATACGACCACATCCGGCGCATTTGCGGAATTGATGTTCGCCTGTTCCAAGCTAAACGTTCCCTCCGTTGGTTCGCGCGTCAGCACGACTCCGGTGAAATCCTGCTCTTGCAGAAAGCGCACAAGTTTGCGTGAAGTTTCCACGCTGTGCCCAATGACATAAAAGAGCACCGAGCCGCCTTCGCCAACAACAACGATGTCTCCCTCGGCTGGCGCGGACGTAAATTGGGAACGCGCTGGGAAACCGGCATCGCGAAGGCGTCTGACCACGTTCACCGATTCGGTCACCGTCGAAAATCCGTGGTCGGACACAACGAACACGTCCGTCTTGTCGCGCACGCCGCGTCTGTCGAGTTCCGCAAGCACTTGGGCAAGCTGGTCGTCAGAACTTCTTAACGCGGCAAGCGCTTTTGGCGAACCTAGCCCGGCAGCGTGTTGCGAAAAATCCGGCTCGCTCAACCACAGCAGCGAGAAAGGCGGAATGTTGTTCGACCAGAATGTTCCAACCAGGGCGCGCCTGGTCCACTCGTCACGCGGAGTGTTTGGCAGAACGGATCTTGTCGAAACCGGCTGGGGAAATCTTCCGAGAACGTTTGTCAATCCTTCAGCGACGGACGGCGGAAACGATCTGCCCTCAAAAAAAACGACGCTGTCTCCGGATTCTTTCGAGCGCTCGCGCCGATCGTGAAGAACGGCAACCGCCTTGGCTCCCGCGACGACCGTTTTCCGTCCGTTGGATTGCAGAATTTCCTCGAGCGTCGGGCGTAATAGATAACGTCCACCCGTAACTTCATCACCTTTTCGAATCGCCCGGAGCGACTGTACGTCCACGGAGTTCAGCGGGTCCACTTTTGGCAGATAATCGCGATTTGCGATAATGCCGCTGTGCTCCGGATAACAGCCGGTGGCGATGGCGGTGCCGTTGACTTCCGTGGCGCTGCAATAGACGGCGTGGTGGTTTTGAAACATCACGCCTTCATGTGCGAGGCGATAGAGCGTGGGTGTGTGTTCCTGCGAAATGAAATCCGGTCTCATCCCGTCCCAGACAATCAGGACGACGTGTTCAGCCCCGCCAGCGGCGAACGCCAGAGCGGGAATCCCGAAGAGCAATCCGACAGCAATCCAACGAATCAACCTGCGCATGATGAATGATGAGTCGAATGCGCGAAGCGGGTCAAAGGAAAAGGCGAGGTTAAACCGAAGTGTCCTCCGACAGTTGAATGCAGCCACGAAAGCGGTCGCAGCTCGAATCAGACTTTACAGACGAACGTCTCACCGATTCTTCGCAACGCAATCCGTTCCGGCTCATTCTGCAACGCGGCCTGAAAGCGTTCGATGGGTTCATTCATCGGTTCATTGCTCAGGCGGAATGTCTGATGATGCACGGGAGCGATGTATTTTGCGCCGGCGGTGTTGGCGAGTTCGACAGCCTGCTCGGGCGTGCAGTGGTTCCGAATCCACGGCTGATACGCGCCAATGGGCATTATAGCCGCCTCGAATGGACCGCGAGACCGCAGTTCCGCGAACAGCGGTGTTTGTGCTGTGTCGCCGCCAAATAGAATCGCTTTGCCTTCGCGACGCAGAATGTAGCCGTTGTAACCACGCGCCAAGTCGCTTGGCCAGCGTTGACCCCAGTGTTTGACTTCGATCGCCTCAATCTGCAAATCGCCAGCTTTGTTCTTAAATGACGCACGACCGTTCCACGGCAGTTCTGTGATTTGCCTCAACTTCGTATCGACGAGAATGTCGGCTGTTGTCTTCGCGGAAATCGTGAAAGTTTCTGGCGCAAATCGTCGAAGCGACGGCAAATCCATGTGGTCCATGTGCGCGTGCGAAAGCAGAAGAACATCGACGGGTGGCAATTCGTTCAGCCTGAGCGCGGGTGCAACGTAACGTTTGGGACCGATCGTGGTATTGCCGAACGATACTCCAATGCGTTTGCCAAACGCCGGGTCGGTCAAAATGCGAATGCCGTAAAAATTCATGAACACGCTTGCATGGCCAATCCAGCAGAACGTGATCGCGTTGTCCGACCACTTGGAAGGATCTGGTTTTGCGGGTGCCGGAGCAACGGCACGTCGTGCATCGGAAGCGAGCGTGCGCACCCAACGAGCCGCGCGAGTTTTCGACGTGGTAATCCAGTAGGCGCTGACACCGAGCGCTCCTCCCGTGCCAAGCAATGAGTATTTCAGAAACTTTCTTCGATTCGGTCGCACCGTTTAAAATGGCTCAGTGAATTGCACTGTCAACTTTGCCGCGCTATCAAACGAAGGCCGCCAATTTCGATGTTCACAGGTCATTTGGAAAGCGCCGTCGATTCAGAACCGTTCCCTTCGATAACCTGCTCAACCCAATCCCGCGAGACGGTGCAGCTCCACAGCAGGTCCGATTCTCCGCCGCAAGCGTAAAGCTAAAGGATTTTGTCTTTGACGTGTAGCAGCGTTGCAGTGAAAACGCCGGCGTTTCTTTCAGCAACCATCGGCGCCCGGAACAGCGAAATTGACAACCGACGAAAATGTCATGTAGTTCGAGGTTTCCGCATGGACCGCAAAAGGAATAGTGCCAAGCGAGCGCAGCGCCGGACTGTTCAACAACGTGCTCGTGATGTTGTTGCTTAAAGTCACGGACGCTCCGAGGAAGTTTTCTTCCACGCGCCACCGCTGTTGCGTTCTGCTGTCGCAGTGCGGCTTTGATTCCATTGAATCCATTTCAGTGAAACTCCGGTCTGCCGATCCTTTCAGACATAGCACGCTGAGAATCCGTGGGATGACAGGATTCCGGGCCCGTGGCTGGCGCGGCTGCGGAGAATTCGGGAATAAACGAGGCCAGGCGCGCATTATGTGGCGAGACCCGCGCATCCAGATGCTGGTTAACATTGTCATCTGAGATGAGCACCGGAATGAAACCGTGCGGACTTGGGATTACTAATTTGAGATCTTCGACTCGATATCGGTGGGGATGCCCGGCAGCAGCGATGCGAGCCAAAGCCATCCCCACAGCGCCCGCCGATGCGGCTAAACGGTCGCTGCGGCCGTGCTGCACTCATGGATAATATCACCGACGCGAATCTCTCCCGAACGCACGACCTGCGCAAGCACGCCTTGCCGGTTGTTCTTCATACGCTCGCGCAACCCGGCGCAGATTTCGTCCATTTGCCGGCAGGGTTGCCTGGCTTCGTACACAAACAACACTGCTTCGCCAATTTGAATTTGTCTCCCGATCAAATCCACGAGCCGGACACCTTCGGTCTCGATGTTTGCGCGAACCTTTCCGGGCGGAATTGATTGGATGCCGAATGCAGCGGCATGTTCGGCGAGTTGCTCGCGTTCGATCAAACTGACCTGCCGCAAGCTTGGCTCGCCGGTCCTTCGGCTCAACCGTCCGAAATAACGCGGCTCGTCTTTGATTCCGTTGCCCTCGACGACTTCGATTACATGCGCGTTCTGTAGCGGCGCACCGGGCTCAACTGGATGCAGGTGCAGCGAAGCCACGCGACCGGATAGGGCAGGGGACGGCGGTTGTTGCATGGCGGAATTATCTTCGCCCCGCTTGAACGTGCAAGCAGCGATCCATTCCAAATTCATTCTCACTCTTGCCCTGTCGAAGGTCGCATCTATAATGCGCCCGTGCTCGACATCAAACTGATTCGCGAAAGGCCGGATTTTGTCAAAGAGCGCCTGAAAACGCGCGGGGCAGGGGATGAAGCCCTCGTGGAAAAAGTTCTTCAAGCCGATGATTCGCGGCGAAAGATTCTTGCGGAAGTCGAAACTCTAAAAGCGAGGCGCAATCAGGCTTCCAAGGAAATCGGAGCGCTGATGGGCCAGAAAAAAGTCGACGAAGCGGAGGCGAAGAAGAAGGAAACGCGCGAGTTGGGTGAAAGAATTTCAGAATTGGATGCCGTCGCCAAAGCGAGCGAGTCTTCACGCGATGGAATGATGCTTCAGGTACCAAACGTGCCGCACGATTCGGTGCCGGTTGGGAAAAGCGCGGCAGAGAATCGTGAGGTTCGCGTCCATGGCGAGAAGCCCAAGTTCGATTTCAAACCGAAGACTCACGTGGAAATCTGCGAGAAATTGCAGCTTGTGGACTTCGCGCGCGCGGCGAAACTTTCAGGGAGCGGATTCATCCTCTACACGAACTGGGGCGCCAGGCTGGAGCGTGCCTTGATTCAGTTTCTACTCGATTTGCACACAAACGAACACGGCTACACGGAAGTTTCGCCGCCATTCATGGTCGGGCCGCATTGTTTGGAAGGCGTCGGCCAATTCCCGAAATTCAAAGATCAGTATTACGGCGTGGCAGAAGGCGACGACTCGGAAAAACTTCATAAGCTCTATTTAATTCCGACAGCGGAAACGCCGGTAGCGAACATTCACCGCGAGGAAATTTTGGCGGAGAAACAGTTGCCGATCCGTTACTGCGCCTTTACGCCGTGCTTTCGTGGCGAGGCCGGCGCGGCGGGCGTGGGTACGCGCGGGATGATTCGCGTGCATCAGTTCGACAAGGTGGAGCTAATCAAAATCGTCCAACCCGAACATGGATACGATGAACAC
>CAVXEG010000015.1:0-190426 GCA_963760675.1 uncultured Verrucomicrobiae bacterium | reverse complement strand
TCGCCGCCCCCAGCGACGTTCGGGCATCCTTAAAGGAGTGACGAACTCCGTCACGTTGCCGCTCCTCTGTTCGCGCAATCCCCATTGCGCCACGGGCCGCCTGGCGAGGTGCGTCGAGTCCAGGAAGCGGAACATGTTGGGGAGGAGCAGGTTTACAAATTTGGTGGCGAAGTGTTCCCCAGTGTCCGCTCTTGCGGGGACCGCGGCGGTCACTTCTGCCAGGGAGGTACATCAATGACCCGGGAGCAGGTCGCGGAGAAAGTGGCATGGATCATCGCCGGGATGGCAGCCGAATACCATGGCCGGACGATTGAACCTGACCAGGTCTTTCCGTCTGATACGCTTGTCATGCACGGCATCGACGATAACCTCGCACTCATCGAATTCTCGTACCTTGCGGAGAAAGCGCTCGGCATTGCGGTGTCTGATGAACTGCTCGATAACGATGCTACGGTGGCGACCTTGGTAGACCGGATCGCTGGGGAGCTTCGCGAGCATGAAATCCAATCCTCGCGCGCCGCCGAGGCGCGCGAATGGGTTCCTTCGAGCGCTCGCCTTCACATCGTGGCTCGGAGAGAACAAGTTCCGCTGCGCGTTGGCATGACGACGCGCTCGCAGAAATCGATGCGTGGTATCGGGGGCCGTCGCGCCCCGAAGCCATCCGCCGCCTAATCGAGGCCGAGCTGAAGGCGAAGCACCAGGCCGCGTGGGCGCACCCGTCGGCGCAATTCTTCGGCGTGGGTTTGGGCGCGACAGCGCTTGAAGCGTCTGCGAGGCGACGCGTGTCCTCAAGCAGCATTGCCCAATCGCCGATCCTTGACTACTCGACGCGTTCGCTCAACTAGCAACTGCGATGCCATGCGTCGAACTTGTTCGGCATAGTGGCCCGTTGTCGGTACGCCGCTTCGGCCCCAAGCCACCCTGACGCTTTGCAGAATGTCATCGGGCTTGCTGTAAGGATATGCCTGAAAAACCGCTCCGGTCGGAATATGAACGACCTCCACTTCGCTTTTGATCTTGAACTGCTCGCGTGTCACAGATGCCAATGCCATCACTCGCCTCCCTGCGGCGCTAAAAGCGGGTTGTTTTTGGATGATGCTGGATTAACGCAATGTCGGCTTTTGAGTTTGCCCAGCCGGGGGTATTGAGGCGAGATGCCGCGCCCCGTGGCTAAGCGAAGCCGTCGGCCGATCATCTCGACTACCAACTTACCTGTCACCGCCGGCTCATCTCGACGATGTAACTCTTCTCGTGCCGCTTAATCAGCATGTCATACCACCTTGAGCGAGCGCGCGAACGCGGGGTGCCCGCTATAATGCGAAAGTGCTCGGCACCGGCCGTCCGCAAGGATCACTTTGGCCTCACCGTCGGATCTCCCCGGGCGAGCCGGGCGGGGGAATGATACGCTGACGCGCCACGGGAAAGACGTTGTTGAGCGCATTCGCATGGTCGATCAGCGAATATTGCGAGGCGAGCAGACATACGTCCGGATCGGACTCCTGCATGACGCGAAGGATGGGCTCGGGCGTGTTCACGCCGATACCCCAGCCCTTGATGATCCCCTCCTCCCGCATCCTCGACAACGCGGGGAAGGCGCCCTTGAGCGCGATGGCGAACTGCTCCTGCCAGGGGGTCGGCAGCAGTTTGTTGTCGGACGAGATGTCGTGCACGAATACGATGTCGAGTCGGCTGACGCCCATGCGTTGCAGGCTGTCCTCAATCGAACGACGCACGCCATCCGCCGTGTAGTCGAACACAACGTTGTTGGGAGACGGCGAGAACGGAAAATTCGACTTGGCGTTGTTGTGCGGAGACGCCTTGAGCAGCTTGCCTACCTTCGAGGACAAGACATAGTCGTCGCGGTTCTTATTGTGGAGGAAGTTGCCGTAACGTCGTTCCCCAAGCCCAAGCCCGTACCACGGCGACACGTCGTAATAGCGCACGCCCGCGTTCCAGGCGGCCTCGAGCGTCTTGTACGCATCCTCATCGCTGACCACTTCGAACTCGTTGCCTAAGGGCACGCCGCCAAGACCGAACTTGACCGGCAGCACGTAGCGCCCGCGCCCGCCTTGGGACTTGTCGGCGGGCGCCGCCAACGTCCCGCCCGAAAAGACGCCGCTGGCCGCCAATGCCGAGCCGGCCGCAGCGATGCTAAGGAAATCCCGTTTGGATGATGTCGTCATGGTTCGCTCTCCGGGCTATGCTGCGCGACGGCTGAAAGCAATGCGGCGCCGACGATAACGATTAGCATGGCCGCGCCTTCCGCGTGTCACTTCCGTCGCGGACGTGGCGCCGAGGGCGGCGAGGACCGTCAAGGGCAGCGTCGCCGCGAGGAAAGCCAGCATATACCAATGCTTGCGGCTGATCATGTCGATGAGGAGCGCACAGATGACGGCCGCGACCACGCCGGCCAGCGGTGTGAGGAAGCCATATGGGAGGCTGGTCTCGAGTGGCAGTCTGAATGTTTGCCGATACAGCCATGTGATCGTGCCATTGGCCACCAGATAGGCGCAGAACCACAACGCCCAGAAGGCCGACTGCGCCCTTGGAAATGCAGCGTGCCCTGATCCTCGCACTACATTCCGGGCAACGGCAGGGCGACATTCTCCGTCTCGCCTGGACGAACTACGACGGCGCGCTTCTTGACCCTACGGCAGGGCAAGGCGAAGCGAGGTGGCAAGCCGGCCCCGATCGTCACCATTCCTTGCACCGCCGCGCTGCGGCGCATGCTGGACGGCCTGCCGCGGTCAGCGGCGGTCATCTTGACGACGCGGACGGGGCGACCGTGGAAAAAACGCTACTTCGCCCGAGAATGGAAGCGGCGACAGCGGCGGCCGGGATTTCAGACCTCCACTTTCATGACTTGCGCGGGACGGCTGTCACGTAGTCTGGTGCTCTATCGATACGGTGCTGTCAGCAGGGTCCGCTGTCGGATCACTCCATGCTCCGATCCGGCCTAAACCAGCAATAACATTATCCAGAAAGGACTGGCATTCGTCGGCGAACGGAGCGGTACTATGACCGTTCCGGCGCCGGGCGCGCTTCGGGATCCTGCCCCGCCGGCTGCATGGCCAAGGTGGGGCTTCGGGGTGGCGGCGCATGACGCTGCACCGAAAAACGGAGGATCCCGATGGCAAGAATCACCGATACCCAACTCGTCATTCTCTCTACGGCTTCGCAGCGCGACGATCGCGGCGTTGAACTGCCGGCGAATGTTCAGGACAAAGCAGCCGGAAAGGTCGTCCTAACTTGATCCGCGCCGGCTTGCTGGAAGAGGTTAGGGCCAGTGGCTCGCTGCCGGTCTGGCGACGCGATGACGAGAGCGGAGCCATCGCTTCGCATCACATGCGCTGGCCTCGCAGCCATCGATACTACGGACGAGGGGATAGCCGCGCCCGAGGAGAACGACGGCCGCCTTGCCACTGGCGAAGTCGCGAAATCTGGAGGCACAGCCTCCCGCAAGCGGATGTCCGTTTCGGCACAGACGTCCGCTCGCAAGAGGCATCTCCCCGGTAAGGCGAAGACTCAGACTGGCTCGCTTCACGACAGCAAGACTTGTACTGGCTCGCTTCACGACAGCCGGCGGCCGAGCTCGAAGCAAGCTCGGGTGCTAGTGTTCTGACTCATTCATTTAGTACCCGCCGCGAGGTCTTCTTCCAGCGCGCGCCTCGCACGTGCATTCTTCTCGAGGATGATATTGGCTTTGGCGGTCCACTTGAAGGGCTTCGGTTTGGCGTTGTGCTCGGTGAGCCAGGTCTCGATGGCAGCCTCGAGTTCGGCGACGCTCTTGAATACGCCGCGGCGGATTTGCTGGCGGGTGATTTCGGCGAACAGCCGCTCGACCAGGTTGATCCAGGACGACGATGTTGGCGTGAAGTGCAGCTTGAAGCGCGGATGCTTGGCGAGCCAAGCCTGCACCTCCTTGGTCTTGTGGGTCTTGTAGTTGTCGCAGATCGCATGCACGTCGGAGGTGCTTGGCTACGGCCCGGTTGATCTTTTTCAGGAAACGGATGAATTCCTTGGCGCGGTGGCGTGGCAGACACTCGCCGATGACCTCGCCGGTCTTCACATCGAGTGCCGCGAACAATGTCGTCGTGCCATTGCGCTTGTAGTCGTGCGTCATCGTTTGAGCACGGCCCTTCTTCATCGGCAGGCCCGGTTGCGAGCCGCACCTCGGCACTATTGGCTTTTTTCCGGGGCGCGCGCCCTTTCCCCTGTCCTTGAGCAAGCGCTCGATGCCACCATCCATGTAGGCTTTCTGCCAGCGCCAAACCGTCGGCTTCGATACCCGAGCCTCGCGCTGGATGCTATTCGTGCCGAACCCGCGACCCGACAGCAGCACAATGCGTGCGCGTGCAACGATTTTCTGCGGCGTCTTGCCATCAGCGACGAGCCGCTCCAGTGTCGTCCGGTCACTGGGCCTGACGTACAGGCATGCATCGATGTTTCGCATGCCGCCGTTCAATCTGATTTGCAGGCCCTTGGGAATCCTATAAATGGGTCAGAACACTAGCGATGCTGGGCCGACCAGAAGGATGCATCGTCCATTGGAGAAAAGTTGGAGATGCCGGCCGGGTCAGGCTCCATTTTGGCGCTAAGATGCTGAAATCATTGGCGCTCCACTAGGGGACTCGAACTGTTTTCGCCGTGAGAGGGCAAATTGGTTGAAGGAAGGAGGACAACTGGCGCTTTCGATGCCAACCGGCTTTCGGGGGAAGAAACCTTCATAACGTTAACCCATACGTTACCCCGATTTCTCTGTTTTCGATGGGCAAATCATAAGTATTTGAAAGACAATAATTAACTGAAGATAAGCAAGCCCTATTCCTCAGTTCATCGTCCTGCGGCGGACCGCGCCGGTCTCGACCGGTCGATATTCGTCGGTCTCTATCGACTGTTTCCGGACCTGCGAGATGCACTTGCGGTCGTCAGGCCGGAGACCGTCATCCGCTGGCACCGAGCGGGGTTCAGAGCCTATTGGCGTTGGCGGTCGAGGCCGCGACGGGGACGACCGACGGTGCCGCTTGAGGTTCGCCAATTGATCCGGGAGATGAGCCTTGCCAATCCGCTGCGGGGAGGCAACGCCAATTTTGCCCTTTGATTTGTCATGGTTTTTGGCTTTTTTGTGAACCCCGCGACAGGTTGCACACTTATGTCGCACCTTGTCCATAGCCGACACGGCAAGGCGCTTCTGGTCCGCCGCCCGCGTGTAGCGAACGATTTCCTGCAAGCTTCTATGGCCTGTGATGGACGCGATCTCGTGCTCGGTGCAGCCGGCCTCAGCGAGCCGGCGGGCAGCGGCCTTGCGCAACCCGTGAGCGCTGCCATGGGGCAGGCCGGCGAGGTCGCATTGCTGGCGAAACCAATTAGAAAGCCTGCGCGGGCGAAGGCTGCCCGAATTCAATCTGTGAGGAAGGTCAGGTGCCCGGTCGGCGTCTCGGCAATGATCGTCGCAAGGGTCGCATGAACCGGGATTGAAAGCTCGGCTCCGGTCTTTTGCTGGCGGACTTGGATCACGCCCTCGCGTATGTGCTGGCGGCCCATGCGCACCACATCAGAGCGCCGCTGCCCGGTGTAGAGCAAGAGCGCGAAGGCAAGCCGGGCGCGGGTGCCGATCGGGTGCCGCGCCTCGAATTGGGCAATCTCTTGGTCCGTTGACGAATGGAAACCGTCAACTTGACCCTATCGCTTTCACGTCGCGGGTCGGATCGTCGGCCCGTAAGCCGGTCTCGACAGCGTGGCGCATCATGGCGCGGAGCGCCTTGCGCAACGCATTCGCTGAATTAGGTTTCCGGCGCGCGCGGCCATGAGCTTGACGACGTGCTCCCGCTGCAACAGCGCGGCGCGCTTGTCGCCATGCTCGGCGCACAGCCGATCGATGATGTTCCGATAGACGCCTTGCGTGCTCGGCTTCATTTGGCGGAAGCCGATCGAGTTGAAGTACGAGACAGCGAGCGCGCGGAGTGAACCGGGCTGCACGCGATTGCCGCCAATCGGCGACGGCTGCCCTGCCAGCGCATGTTCATAGGCTTCCATGAACGCAGGCGTCCAGGGCAAGCCTGGGAGCCTGGGACGGTCTTATGGCCGGGCCTGCGGAAGTAGAAGCGCGCCTTGCCGTGCCGATCGACGAACTGTTGAACGAACTTCGGCGCGCGGGTCATGAGATGGTGTCCCACTCGTTAGGCGTATCGTTGGCGGGTTCTGCCCGCGCGGGCCGTTGGCTCGCGATGTCAAGCTTGAATGCGCCGTCAGTCAGAAACGTGATGGCCAGCGTGGTCTTGCCCAGGCCCTTTACGAGCTTGATCGCGGCCCGGACATCAGCGCGATTGTGTGCGGGAGGCTTGCGGGGCATGTCACTTCTCCGGCGCTCTGGCTTCAAGCTCGTAGCCAAGCGCGGCAAGCAATTTTTCCATCATATCGAGGCTTCCTGTCTTCGCCCGACTCCAGCTTGCGCAGTAATATTCGGTTGACGCCAGCTAGCTTGGCCAAACCGCGCTGAGAGATTTTTTGCTCTTTGCGCATGACGGGTCACCCATAGCGCAAGTGCCTGACGTTGCTCGGTTGTGACGCCGTGTCGCCTGAAGTGCAGTAGGAGCCCCATGCCGCTTCGAACTGCAGTCGCGTGTAGCCCTGGCCATGTCCCCTAATGCTTGCCCAAGCCGGATAGTTCTAGGTTTGATGCGGAACAGCCTAAGCACCATGGCCAACTGTGGTTGCGACAGCGGGCGCGGTTGCTGATCCTCGCGCAGGCCCCGCCACTCGGACCATTCGCTGTCGCACATAGCGTTGAAATGATGAACCAGGGCGGCAGAGGTAATCCGATCTACGCCCAGGTCATCGAACACGGTGCGGATGTCGTGAAGGAGAATTACCGCGATGTCGTCATCATGATAGTCGCGTGAGAACGCAATGGCGGCGGCTCGTCTTGCTTCTTCTCCATGGCCAGACGCATCAGCGATGGCGATCAGCGGTCGCCAGTTGTCGGCAATGCGGTTGCGCAGTTCGAGCGGCATGGGCGGATCGGTATCCAGCGCCAGATCACGCGTGAGCACACAGATAGAGCGATACACGTCATCGAAGTCCGCTCTGATAGCTTTATCCTTGAGGTCGAGCCTGGGCGCAGTGGGCGCGAGCCATCATTCCGTGCCATATGGATCACGATCGCTCTATGCATCAGCGGCAGCGGCAGCACGCCAATCGCTGCGATCGCAAGCGGCGTGAAGGTCGAGAAGGAGCGTGGTTGCCCGCCTATGAAGCGGCCAATGGACCTCCCTCTCGTGATCGGAGTTGAAAACCGCGCGCAGCGCAGGATTGGCCGCCAGTCCTGAGGTTGTCGCCTTCATCGACCAGCAAGGTGTTCGATAGCTGTCGATATGGTGGAATATCCATGCGGGGGTGGCGTGGTCGGTTTTTTTGGCTATCGCAGCAAGTAATGCTATCAGGTCAAACAGGGTAGTCTTTCCGACTCCCCGGACGGCACTGAGCAACGCGAGCCTGGGCGTAATGCTGAACTGGCTGAATACGTGGGTGTGCAGTATCCACAGGGCTACCGCGATATATTCGTGCGGATTCAACTGGATATAGTCTTGCAACTGGTGCACGATTATATCGAGTAACTCAGATCGCAGGCTGCCCGCGTCGGGAGGCGGCCCCTGGCTTACTCTGTCGTCGTCTTCCTTGGGTTCGGCTTCCGAGGGTTCGGCCTTCGCCCAGCCGAATAATTCGTCGAGGTCGTTCCAACTCTTGCGATTCGCTCGCAGCAAGTCGTCTATCTTTTGATAAGCAGCCTCACGTTCGCTGGCGTTAGGCGAGCCCAGTATGGCGTGGAGCTTCTTGAGCTTGGCTAGTAGCTTGGCATTCATGTCCGTCACACCGTCACAGTCCAACTAAATCAATGGGTTGTGACGGCGTGGCACAAAAAAAGAAGGGCCGCCCGTCACGGGCCGCCCTCCTTGGCGATGGCTGGTTCTACCATGAGCCCACGGAACAGGGAAGCCCAAAAAGCCGCCCGGAGGCCTGCGGCCGTGCTCCGCCATATTTTTGCAAGAGTTTGACTAATTTATTCAGGTCGAGAACACGCTCGTGCTACAAGCAGACGAGCGCTATTTCGAGGGCTTTTTCCAGATCGCCTTTGGCGGTAATCGTCGCGGATAGCCTTGATAGCAAGGTATAATTCCGCCTTCGCTTCATGAAGTCTCGGCTAGCCTCCGGCTTCAGGTTTCAGGTCGCTGGTCTGCAAGCAGGCCTGATCCATTGCTCGGATGATTTTCACTTCGTCGGGGCGTAGCTCTTTGCCCGTGATCCGGGACCATGCCTCGATTTCGGTGAAGGTGATCGGGTTTGGGCCGAACCCGGATGACTGGCGTGTGTGATCCAATTCCCAAAACCATGACCAGTAGATTTGCCCCGCGCCTATAGGTGTCTCGTAGGGTTTTTGGGCGGTAGCTAATTCGACGGCTTCACATAATTAATAGCGCGGTCAATTCGTCATGCTCGCGGGAGGCAGTCAGTATTTGCTCTGCTAGCCAGGGTAATGCCGTGTAAATCTCCAAGGCATTGCCGGGGGTGATAGTAGTTCCTCGCCTTCCCAGATCACGCCCGACCAATTTATGGTCTTGCGTGCTGCTTCAATGGCTAGGTGAGAGGTGCAATTAATTGCACCTGAGTTTAGCAGGGCGCGGGTGGAGTCGCCCATGTCAGTCGCCCCGATCAATTCACCGGTTCGGGTGATGGACTTCTACGTCCTCCGGATTTTGTTGAAGTGCTAGTCGAGCACAGACCGTGGCGTCCCCGCCAGGATACGCGACGCCGCGCTCGGCTTATCCATGAGCATCCGACCCGCCAGGGCGATTCCGCACTCGGCAGATCGACAAGATCGCCGATCATGACCGCCTATCGTCAGCACCGCTCGCATGCCTCCCTCGCGGAAAGGCCCACGCCGCCCGCGACATTCGCTCGGCCATCCCAATGCCTCCAACATTCTCCTGCGCAATGTCTACGGTTAGTTCACCCGGATCGAGCGCGGCGTCTACAAGCTGAACCCCGAGAAAGGTGCCTCAGCGCTCGCCTTCGCACCGAACGGAAGACCGCGACGCTTGCAAAACGCCGCATGTCAATTGGGGCTCTCTCGAACTTGCTTCGAACCATCCATGCCCGTCTGCAGGTTCTGCCATTCTCGGCCAATCATACCATGTCAGACCTTCGCAGGCGCTGCGAAAGCCTGTCCTTCTTCTTGAATGCCGGCGCGCCACCGCTTCCGCACATCGAGGAGCGAACGGCTTTCTTCTGCTTGAGGATCACGACCCGTTTCTTGCCCACGATTGCCGTGCGTCCGGCCCTCACCGGCGAGGCCAACACTTTCTGCTCCGCCTTCGAGACCGACCGTCACGCCGAATGACACTCGACGGAGACTAAGTGCCATTACCTGACTTACGCGCTGCAGCAAATAAAGCGTGCGGCTCACCTGTTTTCGATCACCTCATCGCCGATCACGCTCTTAGAGCCGCAAACGCTTTACGGATGCGAGCGAACCGCGTTTCCCTACGACGGCAGATGATACTGAGCGGGTGCCCTAGTGTTCTGACTTATTCATTTAGTACCCGCCGCGAGGTCTTCTTCCAGCGCGCGCCTGGCACGTGCATTCTTCTCGAGGATGATATTGGCTTTGGCGGTCCACTTGAAGGGCTTCGGTTTGGCGTTGCGCTCGGTGAGCCAGGTCTCGATGGCAGCCTCGAGTTCGGCGACGCTCTTGAATACGCCGCGGCGGATTTGCTGGCGGGTGATTTCGGCGAACAGCCGCTCGACCAGGTTGATCCAGGACGACGATGTTGGTGTGAAGTGCAGCTTGAAGCGCGGATGCTTGGCGAGCCAAGCCTGCACCTCCTTGGTCTTGTGGGTCTTGTAGTTGTCGCAGATCGCATGCACGTCGAGGTGCTTGGCTACGGCCCGGTTGATCTTTTTCAGGAAACGGATGAATTCCTTGGCGCGGTGGCGTGGCAGACACTCGCCGATGACCTCGCCGGTCTTCACATCGAGTGCCGCGAACAATGTCGTCGTGCCATTGCGCTTGTAGTCGTGCGTCATCGTTTGAGCACGGCCCTTCTTCATCGGCAGGCCCGGTTGCGTACGATCGAGCGCTTGAATTTGGCTTTTCTCGTCGACGCAGAGCACGACTGCCTTGTCGGGTGGATTGAGGTAGAGCCCGACGATGTCGACTACTTTCTCAGCGAATTTTGGATCGTTCGATAGCTTGAATGGGCGTGTCAGATGCGGCTTGAGGCCATGCTCCTTCCAGACGCGTTGCACGGTCGTGTGGCCGACGCCGATCTCCTCGGCCAACATGCGTGCGCTCCAGTGCGTTGCGTGCTTGGGCTTCTCCTGGGCTGTACGCTTCACGATCGCGAGCCGCACCTCGGCACTGATCGGCTTCTTGCCGGCGCGCGCGCCCTTGCCCCTGTCCTTGAGCAAGCGCTCGACGCCACCATCCATGTAGGCTTTCTGCCAGCGCCAAACCGTCGGCTTCGATACCCGAGCCTCGCGCTGGATGCTATTCGTGCCGAACCCGCGACCCGACAGCAGCACAATGCGTGCGCGTGCAACGATTTTCTGCGGCGTCTTGCCATCAGCGACGAGCCGCTCCAGTGTCGTCCGGTCACTGGGCCTGACGTACAGGCATGCATCGATGTTTCGCATGCCGCCGTTCAATCTGATTTGCAGGCCCTTGGGAATCCTATAAATGGGTCAGAACACTAGCAGGCTACCGGACGCCCGATCTGAATGCTGCCAGTCACCACGCCAAGCTTGCCCCCGGAGCGAAAAAGCTCCAGAAACGCGAAGATTCGCGCCCCTTCAGGAGCCACCTTAGGGAAACCGAGGCGTCAGAGACGTGGCTAATAAGGCGCCCATTCAACAGTGAAGTGCAACGGGCAGATTTCTGGCGCTGAAGAAAATCTCGCGAGGGGTTTGGTAGCCGAGTATCTTTCTGGGGCGAGAGTTGAGTTTGTCCTCGACCCTTTGGACATCGGCATCGGACAAAATAGAGAGGTCGGAACCTTTTGGGAAGTACTGCCTGAAGAGGCCGTTAGTGTGTTCGTTGAGGCCGCGTTCCCACGAGTGATAGGGCTTGGCAAAATAGGATAGTGCCCCCAGCGAGGTTGCGATTTGGGCGTGAGAGGCGAACTCTTTTCCATTGTCGTAAGTGATTGTTTCGATGCGGTCAGCGAGCGGCAAAAGCACGCGTGCGCAGGCCTGCACGACAGAGTCCGCGTTCTTGTCCGGCAGTTTGGCGAGCTTGGTGTATTTGGAGGTTCGCTCGACGTGCGACATGACAACGCCTTTGTGATTGGCGCCGATAATCGTGTCGGCCTCCCAGTCTCCGATGCGGCTTTTTGCGGCGACAATAGGAGGCCGCTGATCGATATCGACGCGGTTCGGAATCAGCCCGCGCCCCGAATTCTTGCCCTTGCGCCTGTTGTATTTTTTGCCGCTGTGACGCAAGTGAAGATACAGCGTGCCCCCGTCTTTCTTGTCTTTCCAGACATGCTGATAGATGCGCTCGTGACTGATAAAGGCGACGCCATCCTTCGCCAGACGCCCGCTGATCTGATCGGGACTCCACTGCTCTTGCGTCAGTTTTTCTTCGATCAGCTCCACCAAATCTGGCGTCATTTTGCGCGGCTTGTCCGAGGCCTCTTCGCGTCTCTGCGAGGCCTTCTCGTGCGCTTGCTTGAAGCGATAGCCGCGCGCGCCGGTGTTGCGAACAAGCTCGCGGCTGATCGTCGACGGATCGACGCCAATTTGCCGCGCGATGTGGGCTTGCGAGTGGCCGCTTTGCAAGAGCGCGTAAATCTGGCAGCGTTGTTCGCAGGTCAGATGGAGATAGCCTTCGGGCATTTTTCCTCCGTGAGATGTGCTGTCCCACGCAAGGATAGTCTCCATCTGACCGCCAGAAAAACCGGCATACACAACATGGCAAAGTCTGGCGGGAGAAAACGTCGGCCTCAAGGGTGCTCGCTGCGCTCGCATCGTCTCCGGCGACTAAAGCCCTTGACCCCGACCCTTTCCCCCGCCACTCACTCCGCCATGCCGTCTATGCTGCCCTGTTGCACTTCGGATTTGAAACGGCGAGGGAGATACAGCTTCGGCGGATCGCGATGATATCGCACAGACGCGCGAAATCTCGCCATCCACTCTAAGCCTGCCGGCTATGAGCGAGAGCGCCATTGGGGCTGGCACGGTCGGTGCAGTCGGCACGCATCCTGTTGGCGTCGGCATTCAGGCTCTCGACGAGCTCGGCGTGATCTGGTGCGGCCACGCCGCCCGCGCGATCTGATCAGCTTCGATGCCATCACGTACGGCTCGGAAATGATCCGTCATCGCCTGGCGATCTATTAATCAGTCCATAAGTAGTTGCACATTTTTATTGACAGGGCGAATTTCGTCTGATTCTGAAGGGAGATGAAACAAGACGATGCTCGCAAGCTGGATCACACGACGCTGGAAGAGATGCGCATCCGCGCCGTGCGCAGCGTACAGGCTGGCGAAAGTCCCGAGGTTGTCGCACGATCCATGCGGATCAACCGCCGTACGATCTATGGCTGGCTGGCGCAGTATCGGCGAGGTGGCTGGGGAGCGCTGAAAGCCAAGCCGCTTTTGGGCAGGCCGCCCAAACTGGATGCGCGCGCCTTGCAATGGATTTACAACACCATCACGCAGAAGAACCCGTTGCAACTGAAGTTCGCCTTCGCGCTGTGGACGCGTGCCATGGTGGCAAAGCTGATCAAGGATAAGTTTGGGGTCGTGTTGAGCGCCAATTCGGTTGGTCGACTGCTGGCGCAACTCGGCATCACTTGCCAGAAGCCCTTGCACCGTGCGCAGGAGCGCGACGAGGCTGTGGTCGAGCAATGGCTCAGGAAGGACTACCCGAAGATCAAAGCCCTGGCGCAGCGAGAAAAGGCCGAGATCTTCTTTGGCGACGCCGCTCACATGCGCTCCGATCATCATGCCGGGCGCACGTGGGGTAAGAGGGGCGCAACCCCCATCGTCGAAACCACGGGTGCGCGCCATCGCATGAGCCTGATCTCGGCGATTACCGCGCGCGGCCATATGCGGTTCATGATCAAAGAAAAGGGCGGGGTGAATGCAGCGGTCTTCATCGAGTTTCTCAAGCGCCTGATGGCCGGCGCCAAGCGCGCGATTTTCTTGATCGTCGATCGCGGCCCCGCCCACATTGCCAAGAAGACCAGAGCTTTTGTCGACAGCCAACACGGCAGACTGCGGCTGTTTTTTCTTCCGCCCTATTCGCCCGACCGCAATCCAGACGAACTGGTCTGGAAACACCTCAAGGCCGACACTGTTGGCCGCATGACAATTACCGACAAGGCCGATTTTAAAGCCAAGGTCCGCGCATCCATGCGCCAACTGCAAAACGACCCAGAAAAAATCCGGTCCTTCTACCAAAAACCATCGCTCAAATATGCCGCCTGAAAGTGCATTTACTTATGGACTGATTAATAATTCAATTCTGTTGTTTGTTCACTTCTCGCTTGTTCGGTCACGCGCACTTCTGGTGCTCGGGAGTGGCTATCTTTTTACGGCTTTGATCGTCATTCCACATGCACTCACCTTTCCCGGTGCATTTGCGCCGACAGGCCTTCTTGGCGCTGGTGCCCAGACCACTGCGTGGCTTTATATCTTCTGGCATATTGGTTTTCCGCTTTCCCTGTTTGTCTACGCATGGATGAAAGACCTAGCTCCCCCAACACAACATAACGCGAGGTTCACCCGTTTTCGCTATTTGCTGGAGCGTGGTTACCGTAATCAGCCTGATCTGCGGAGTTGCGTGGATTGCCATGGGAGATACATTTCGTCACCCCTTTTTGCGACGAAATCCACTTTACTCCGTTAGCTGATCTTGTTGTTGGATTGAACGCATTGATATGTGTGCTCGCACTAGCATTGTTATGGACCCGGCGATGTTCAGCGCTCGACCACTGGTTGACGGTTGTGGCTTTTGCGTTGCTCACGGAACTAGCGACGATTGGCTTGGGCGCCGGCCGCTTTACTCTGGGGTTTTATGCTGGCCGTGTGTTTTCGCTCATCACCTCAACTGTCGTGCTGGTGGTGTTTCTCTCAGAGACGACAAGCCTGTATGGGCGCCTCGCTCGCTCAAACATAATGCTGACTTCGGCGAATTACCGTCTCGCCGTCCAATGGGCACGATTGCGGCGGGTAAACACGTTCAAGAGCGAGCTAGTCGGCACGCTCGCACATGATCTGAGAAATCCTCTTACGGTGATCGTTGGCCGCGCCAGGGATTCATAATGCGCATGGTCGACCGAGGACCATTGCTCACCGATCGGCTGCGAGCGCAGATCGATCAGATTGGCGCCGCCGCTACCCGCCTCACTGAGAAGGTCGATAGCGTTCTGGCAGATGCCAAGGCCGACGCACTCGACATCACGATTTTGCCGCGGCGACCGACCTGTCTGCGTATTCAGGAAGTTGCCGAAGCTAGCCAGCCACTCGCGGCCAAGAAGCAACAGTCGATCATGGTAATGACGCCCCCTGCCTGTCCGGTTTTGTGCGACGGCGAACGGCTGCGCGAGGTGATCGACAACCTGCTGAGTAATGCGATCAAGTACAGTCAGATTGGCGGACGCATCGACCTCGCGTTGGAGCGGCAGCACGAAAATGCGGTCATCCGAGTCAAGGATCAGGGCGCTGGCTTGTCGCCCGAGGTCTGTTGCGTGTCTTCGGACGCTTCCAGCGCCTTTCAGCAAAGCCGACCGGCAATGAAATCTCGACCGGGCTCGGTCTTTCAATCGTCAAGCGGATCGTCGATCTGCATAACGGCTCGGTGGTGGCAGAAAGCCCGGGACCTGGCTTGGGGCGCAACATTCACCGTGACGTTGCCGATTTAGGTGTCAGCGCCCACGCAGCAATAGACATTCCAGCGGTCGTCATGCGTTAGGCCCATTTTTCCTCGCTCGCATTTTTCTGCTTCGCCTTCGGGTCATGAACGTCGTTTTCGCGGCATCCGGATGAGTTCGCTTATCCCCTTAAATTCACCGTAGGAGCGGACATCCTCACCCGGCAGCGACGGCAAAAGGCACATCGGTCATCCTGGTCCTAAACCAGTACAAGTGTATCGGGTGCAGTCCTGGTAAACGCCTCGACACTCGAACGATGGCAACTGTTTCAGACGACGACAGTCGCGATAGCGTGCACGACAGGTGTTTAGGCATTGCTGTTTAGCCGTCTGAGCGGCCGCGAAGGTACGAGAGGCAAGATCGGCGTACGGCAGAAGCACTGCGAAGAGGAGGGAGACGACGGCAAACGACCGCTTACTGCACTTCATGGCTCAACTCCTTTAGGTCGAAAAGGACGACGAGTTTGGAACGATGTCGTGTTTATCATTGACGTATAGCCTTTTCTGCGCGCGTGCCGCGAGCGGCCAAGCCGTAAGTAGGCTTGCGAGAAATGCGATGAATTCGCCGCCTCATGTAGCTCTTCCCAACGGCAAGAGAGCGGTCTGAGGGCCCGCAATTGAGCATCGGGCGGCCGCCCGGATGTCCCCTTCGGGTCACGGGCAGCCGTGACGATGCCATGCCCGCCACGGACGGTCTGCCCTCAGCTGCGGACGCGCCGTTGCAGCGCAGCGAATTGGCGAAGAGTGCCAATAGCGGGAGTAGCGGCGTCACGAGTCCTGTGCGAAATAGGATCATGCGGGGAAGGAGCACGGGGTGCGGCAGAATCTACGAAAACAGGTTCAGCATGAGCTGTCCACCGGCATCGACCTGACGCGGTGGGTTGGCTCGATCGGGCTCGCTGTCGCGGTCGGCATCGTATATTTCGTAGCAGCGCGGCTTAGCCTTGCTCTGCTGACCAAACCTGAGGGTGTCGCCGTCTTCTGGCCCGCCGCAGGTGTGTCCGCCGGCGTTCTGATCGCTCTCGGGTCCCGGGCGCGATGGCCGGTTGTTGTCGGCACGATGGCTGCGACCATCGTGGCGAATCTCTTGGGCGACCGGAATCTCTGGAGCACTGCTCTCTTCGCCTTATGCAATGCAGGGGAAGCCGTGCTCACGGCATGGCTCATTGGGCATTACTTCGGTTCGGATTTCAGACTGAGCAAGCTGCGCAACGTGCTGGGATTGGCAGCGACAGCGATCATAGGGGCCGCTGTCTCGGGGATCGGCGGGGCCGTAGCATTCAAATTGTTTCACAGTACGACGACGCCGATATTGACGACTTGGCAGCACTGGCTCGCATCGGACGGACTGGGAATAATCACGGTTGCACCGTTGCTGATAGAGCTCGTCTCATCCTCGCGCGACCCGCCGTCGCGGAGCGAGCTCGATCGAAGGTGCTTTGGCGGTCGCGGCGCTAGCCCTGGTGAGTGGACTTGTCATTTTCCAACGGTCGGAGCTTTTGGCGACCGTTGGGCCGGTCGCCTTGTTGTTCGTGCCGCTGTTGTGGCTTGCGGCTCGTTGCCGCCCGGTTTTCGCCGCGGCAGCCGCGTTCATCGTTAGCCTTTCAATCGTTTGGACGACCACCTTTGGCATTGGCTATTTCGGTAATCCGGGTCTTCCAGTGGCCGAGCGCGTCCTGGCGGCCCAAGTCAGCATTCTACTTGTGACGATCGGCGCATTGGTTCTTGCTGCGCGGTTTGCCGAAATCCGGGACAAGAGGAGGTTGGCCGAAGCAGCTCTGCACGCCAGCGAAACGCAACGCTATCTCATCGAAACCGAGAGACTCGCCGCACTCGGCGGTCTCGTCGCGGGGGTTGCACACGAGATCAATAGCCCGGTCGGCATCAGCCTTACGGTGGCCTCGACGCTCGCGCACCGCTGCGCGAACTTCGCCGACCAGATCGCCTCGGGTCCGGTGCGCCGTTCCCTGCTCGCCGAGTTCGCTGACAGTTGTCGCGACGGTGCAAACCAACTCGTCGCGAATCTCCAGCGCGCCACAGAACTGATTTAATCGTTCAAGCAAGTCGCCGTCGATCGCAGCCATACCGATCGGCGCACCTTTGACCTCAAACTTGTGACCGAGCAGATCGTGGCCAGTGTGCGGCCGGGCCTGCCGAAATCTCGAGATTCACTTGCGCTCGAGATGCCCTCCGACATCACCCTGGACAGCTACCCGGGCGCTTACGGACAGGTGCTGACCAACCTCATCTTCAACGCCGTCACTCACGGCTTCACCGATGGGCCTGGTGGACACGTGCTGATCAAGGCGCGTCGCCTCGGCATGGAGCAGGTCGAGATCACTTTCTCGGATGATGGCAGCGGCATTCCGGAGGACGTTCAGCGTCACGTTTTCGATCCGTTCTTCACCACGAGACGTGCGCAGGGCAGTACCGGCCTCGGCCTCTACATCGTCCATAATCTCGTGACGCAACAGCTCGGCGGTAGAATCACGCTCGTCTCCGCGCTAGGAAAGGGCACGACCATTTGCATGACACTTCCCCTGCTCGCGCCCGGCCAGGCAGAGCCGACCAGCACGGCCGGGCGCTTCAAAACATAGTTGATGGCGCCGCCGTCGCGCGTGGGCGCGGTATGAGGCTTGGCTCAGCCCGTCGGTCGTGAAACGCCGCACGGTCGCCGTTTGTGGTCGAAACCGTAGGCGTGCAGGCGAGGTCGGCTCATCCTAACCCGTCACGCTGTCACGCCGATGACGGCGGGTCTGCCCTCAGCTGCAGACGACACGTTGCAGCGCGGCGAATTGGCGAGGAGTGCCACTTCCGGACGTTCGCGGTAGGCGGCCGGGCGTGACGACGCAGCGTCGAAGACCTCGCGCCCGATAATTGTATTCGGTGGACCGTCGAGGTCCGGAACTTAGCGATGGTCGCCGCCGCCGGCAGCCCTTTATTGCCCCAAAATGCGTAGTTTAAACCGATACGCAGGATTTGGTCGGTGAAGTGCGCATGCGTCGCAATGGAGCCTGTAACAGGCGAAAAAGGAGCCAGGCGACTGGCGAGCGTGAAGGCTGGCGCAGCGTCAAGTGACCCAAGGTCTAAAAGAGATATTCTACTTTCCACCTCCACCTCGGAGGAAGCCAAATAGACCCCTCAGCACCCACGCCTACTGAATACCCGACATTCGTCTAGAGACACTGAATGCTGTTGCATTGGAACCGAAGGGAAGGGGAAGGCCAAGAAATGTCGAATGTGGTGGCGTTGGTATTAGTTGCGCCCGAAAGCTGGACATTCCCGTAAGCTAGGCCGCCAGTCCCATAGATTAAGAAATGATCAGTTAGCAAGAACCCCACTCGACCGCGAAGCGTCCCGAACCAGCCAATCTTGGCCTCATAGCTGGTCAGCGCTGTGCCGGTGAGCGGTTGGATTGAGAAACAAGTCGCTTCAGCCCCTGTGCAGAACGGGTCGAGAACGAGTTTACAAATGAACCGGTTCCGCGTTCAGCTGAGGCCTGAATGTCGGTTTCGATACCCACCACCCAGTTCCGGTTCAGTTGAAAATTGTACCCAATTTGGCCCCCACCAATTGCCCCGTTTAACTGAATGAATTCGATCCGGCAAAGGTGAAGTTCGTTGGGTATGCAGTGCCAAGGAACTCGTGGCGGTCCCGATCCCCGCACATCGGTGTGAGCTTCGCCCCAGCTATAGCCGATATTGCCGCCGACGTAGAACCCCGTCCAGGTGGCGGTGGAGAAACGTAAAGCGGTGCAGCCATGGCGGCAGAGGAAAAAAGTGCAGCACCGAGACTTGCCCCCAAAATACTTCACGTCTCTCCCCCCACGCCTCAGTGTCTGTCCGGTGAGTTCTTGAATTCTATGAATTATTTGTGATTTAAGGGTGGCGGCCTGATTTGGAGGGGCCGCCGATGTGGACGAACGAAAATCGCGGACGTTATGACCGGAGCCGATTGCGCTATCCCAGTGATTTGACGGACGACGAATGGAATTGGTTGAGCCCTTGATCCCTCCGGCAAGCGCGGCGGCGACAACCTCAACGGCACCACATCACCGTGCGCTTGTCGCCGCCGCGCTTGCCGGAGGGATCAAGGGCTCAACCAGACTCCATTCGTCGTCCGTCAAATCACTGGGATAATCGCGATTTTCGTTCGTCCACATCGGCGGCCCCTCCGAATTCAGGCCGCCACCCTCGCAATTACAAATGGATCATACGATTCAAGAACTCACCGGACAGACACTGAGGCGTGGAAGACATGCGAAGTATTTTGGCCCACTTTTTTCCTCTGCCGCCATGGCTGCACCGCTTCTCCACCGCCCACCTACGGGTTCTACGTCGGCCGCAATATCGGTGTGAGCTTCGCCCCAGCTATAGCCGACTGATATTGCCGCCGACGTAGAACCCCGTCCAGGTGGGCGGTGGAGAAACGTAAAGCGGTGCAGCCATGGCGGCAGAGGAAAAAAGTGCAGCACCGAGACTTGCCCCCAAAATACTTCGCATGTCTTCCCACTCCTAAGTGTCTGTCCGGTGAGTTCTTGAATCGTATGAATTATTTGTGATTTAAGGGTGGCGGCCTGATTTGGAGGGGCCGCCGATGTGGACGAACGAAAATCGCGGACGTTATGACCGGAGCCGATTGCGCTATCCCAGTGATTTGACGGACGACGAATGGAGTCTGGTTGAGCCCTTGATCCCTCCGGGCAAGCGCGGCGGCGACAAGCGCACGGTGATCATGCGTGAGGTGGTGAACGGCCTCATGTACATTCTGTCGACTGGCTGTCAGTGGCGGGCCATCCCGAAGGACTTGCCGCCGCGCTCGACCTTGTACGATTATTTCGACCTATGGAGTTGGGATGGCACGCTCGATCTGATCCATCACGAGCTCTATGTGAAATGCCGCGAGGCCGTTGCAAAAGAAGCGAGTCCCACTGCCGCGGTGATCGACAGCCAGAGCGTGAAGAGCGCTGAAAAAGGGGGGTCTCGATTGATCCGCCGGGTTACGACGCGGGAAAGAAGATCAAGGGCAAGAAGCGGCATATTCTCGTCGACACGCAAGGCCTGCTGATCCATGCCATCGTGCACGCCGCCGATATCCAGGACCGCGATGGCGGTGCACTGGTCATGGCGACCATGTTCGGCCTGTATCCGTTCTTGCTGAAACTCTACGCCGATGGCGGCTATCAAGGCCCGGTGTTCCGCGACGCCGTCACGAAAATACTGGCACGCGTGAACGTCGAAATCGTCAAGCGCTCGGATCAAGCTAAAGGCTTTGTCGTCTTGCCAAAACGCTGGGTCGTCGAAAGAACCTTCGCATGGCTCGGGCGTTGCAGACGGCTCGCAAAGGATTGGGAAAATCTCAATCGAAGGGCGCTCGCGTTCCTGCGTCTCGCGTCCATAAGGCTCATGTTGAGAAAGCTATGATCTGGGCGTGTGCGACCTCCGGAGCAGACTTTAAAGCCTGGGCACTATACCATGCTGAACGCCCGATGCCTGTCTCTCGGGGGCAACAGAGTGGCGATTTTGCGCGCTCTCAGTAGTTGGTCATTTTGCATCCGCCCCACGTCGCCTTTGGGTCACTTGCGACAGAAGTCGCCGAGGCAATTCAGCCTTGGACTTCCGCAGCACCCGAAAAGCGGACACGGATTTATCGATTTTTCGTCAGCCACTCCTGCAGCTTCGACCATCGCCGTCGCCCTGAAACGTTCCGGACGGCGATCGCGACGGCTTTCTTCTCGCCCGACCAGCACGACCAACTTCTTGCCGCGCGTGACGCCGGTGTAGAGCAGGTTTCGCTGCAGCATCGGGTAATGCTGCGTCATCACGGGTATTATGCACGCGGGGGTATTCGCAGCCCTGGCTCTTATGAATGGTTGCGGCATAGGCCGGCACCAGGGGTGTCAACTTCGCCAAACCCGTAGGTGACGGTCCGGCCATCAAAGCTCGCGGTTAGTTCGCCATCGTCAGGATTGACGTCATCGATGTAGCCGATGTCGCCGTTATAGACCTCCTTGTCGTAGTCGTTCTCGATCTGCATGACCTTGTCGCCGGGCGCGACGTCAACCGAAGCGCTCGACCTTGCGATCGCCGGCGGGGTTCAATATGGCCTGCAGTTCGACATTGAGGGAGCGGGCGCCAACACCACCACGGTTCATCGGACACAGCACTTGGATGTCGCGGATCGGATCGAAGCCGAAGCGCTTCGGAATCCGTGTCTTGACCAGATCGAGAATACGCGGCACGGCGACTTCGGGATTTTCTCCGCTTCCACAAAGTAGAAGTCGCTGTCCTCTGCGGGCGGACGGAGATCAGGAATCGAACCCTGATTGATCCGATGGGCGCTGGTGATGATGCGGCTTTGCGCGGCCTGACGGAAAACCTCAGTTAGGCGCACCACCGGCACGGCGCCGGATGAGATGACCTTCGCCAGCACCTGCCCGGGCCCAACCGATGGCAACTGGTCGATGTCACCAACGATCAAGAGCGCCGCCTTCTTGTCGGGCACGGCTCTCAGCCGCCGGTTGTGATCGACCATTTCAGTTTTCCTTTGACGGTTAGCGCATAAAACCGCCGGTCGCGACAGCCAAAGTAAATGGTCCCATCGGCAGCAATTGCCGGAGACGACCTGATGTCAGCGTCCGTCGAGTAACTCCAATTAATCAAGCCATTGGAGCTGATCGAAAGAAATTTGCAGTCCCATGTTCCGACATAGATCGTCCCATCGGAATTCACGGCCGGCGATGACTCGCTGTAGTAGTAACCGACGTTATCTTCCCAGAGGTTGGTGGCTTCGTATGCGGCAGCAGTTGCGCTTTGGACAAGCGCAATCAGAAACCCGATTACAGAGAGCCGAAACATTGTCAGGAGGGGACGTGCTCAGGCGCGGACTGGCTCCTGCGCGGCCGCGACGTGCGCGCCGTTGAGCTTCTTGTTGCGCCAGAATTCCGCCAGGCTTTGTTTCGAAGGAACGCGCCCTTCGGCGGTAATCGCAGTGAGAATCCGTTCCTCGGTCATGATGAATCGATTGCGTTTGTAGAGGACGTAATTGGTTCGGATGTCCGGTGGAGTCAGGTTGATGGTGACAAGGTTCGCGCCAGTTTGAAGTCCGCGACGATAGCCCGCTCCGGGTTCCGCAAGGTTCAACGCGCTTACTGAGGGGATGACCCAGTCGGGCTGCATCAGGCGCAGCGTGGCCATGCAATTGAGCGTCACATCGATGTCCGCCATGGGCGCCATGGCCAGAGGAGTTTCGTCGCCGGGAATGAACGGGCTGACGCTGCAACCATCGAGCGGCAGTTCGCGAGCCAGCACAAGATTTTCGAGCAGGTCACTTTCAGTTTGTCCCGGCAATCCTGCGATAAAACCAGAACTTACGCGCCAACCTGTTTCAGCCAGATGCCGGATGTTTCCGATTCGTTCTTCAAATTTTCCCGGCGCGCAAAATTCCGAGTAACGCGACGGATTGGCGATTTCAAATTTCAATATGTAAATGCTCGCTCCAGCTTCCCTTAATTCTGAGTAAAGTGCCGTGCTCAATGAGCCGAGGCAGACGCTGATTCCCAATCCTGTTTCGCGTCGCAACGAGCGAATGAGCGGCAGCACGACTTCCCGCACTGCGATTGGATCCTCCCCGGCTTGAATGTTCACGTCGGTGACGCTGGGAGGGCGATGAGATATGATGAGCTCGGCCAATTCTTCCCAATTCGCGCGAAAACGGGAAAGGCTGCGATTATCCCGGCGCATGCCGCAGTAGGAGCAATTCTCACGGCAGTAATTGGAGATTTCCACCACAGCGCGAACAAATACGTTCTGGCCAAATCGGGCTTTTGCTGCCTCGGCGGCTCTTTCGTGGAAGTTCCTCTGCGGCTCTCCGCGCAAACGAAGCAATTCGGCGGACGGCGTGAAGCGGTCAGTCATTGATTCGGGAAAAATAGAACGGACATTGGCAGTAGCGCAAATCAATTTCGCGGTGCGTTTCAGGGGTGAAAACCCCAAAACTCCAGAAAAAGCTTGGTTCCTATCGGGCCATTTCTAATCTCAGCGTCATGATTTCCGATGCCGACTGTGCCGCAGTCGTCCCTTGCCTGGACGAAGCTGCGACGATATCGGATCTCGTCGCCTCAATTCGGCGGTACGCGCTGACGGTTTTGGTCGTGGACGACGGCTCGACTGACGCCACGGCTGCCCTCGCCAAAGCCCGTGGCGCAGAAGTTATTCAACACTCGTCTCCGCAAGGCAAAGCGGCGGCGCTCATCAGCGGCTGGCGTTGGCTCCATGAACACGGTGTTAAGTGGGCGCTCTCACTCGACGGCGATGGCCAGCATTCGCCCGAGGATATTCCAGCTTTCCTGAACAACATGAGGCGCGGCACCGATTTGGTTGTTGGAAACCGGATGAACGACGCAGAGTCAATACCACGGATTCGCCGGTTTGTGAATCGCTGGATGAGCAAATCAATCTCCAATCTCGCCGGCTGCTCGCTTCCGGATTCCCAATGCGGCTTTCGTCTCATGAACTTGAACGCATGGGCGCAACTGGAAATCGCAGCAATGCATTTCCAGATTGAATCTGAAGTGCTGCTCGCCTTTGCGCGCGCGGGACTCGGAATTCAATTTGTCCCCATTCGCGTGCTTTACAACAACGAGCGGAGCAAAATTCGCCCGTTCAAGGATACGGTACGCTGGTTCGATTGGTGGTTGCGCGCTCGACGCGGTGCGAAGTCGGACCGTCTATCGCCGAAAACGGCACAAAGTCACGTTCCGGATTTCCTCGCCTCAAGAATTGTCCGGGCGCCGAAATAAAGCCAAGCGCGGGCGTCCGTCAGGCCCGCCTGTTCCGCCAGCCTGCGCAATTCGCCAATCCGGAAACCGCGCCTGACCGACAGTAAGGCGTCATCACGAAAATGTTTTGGATAACGCCGCAGCCGAAAAAACAAATCGAGCGCGCCGTAGAGAAACACATTGCGATGAAGGTCGGTAAACAGAATTCCCTTGCGTGCGACTCTCCATGCTTCACGAAAATGCCGAGTGATTTTCTCATCGCTGGTGAGGTGGTGCGTCATTTGCGAAGAGATGACCAGGTCAAAGCTTGTATCACGAAAGGGCAGGGCGAGTGCGGATCCGACGATGTTGGTTTCGCCTCGAGCACGACGGAGCGCTGATGGATTGGCATCGAGATTGGTGAATTGCCAGACCCAGCCATGTTGGTTCACCGCCCAATCCGCAAGCAACGTTCCAAGCGAACCATCTCCAGCGCCGAGGTCAAGGATGGAAAGCGATCGGCAATGGCCCTGTCCGAGAAGTCTGGGCACGAATCGCTGAAACGGTTCGGCGAACAGAAACAGCCGGTTAATGCTTGCGAGCGATTCGTAGGATTCGATGATTTCCGCCTCGGCCCGATCCAGCGCGTCAAAATATTCTGCTTGCGTGGAGCGGCGGCTCAAAAACATGCTCTTGCTGTACGGAAACGATGTCCGCCACTCAAGCCAAAGTCTCGGCACCTGCAGCAACGGTGTGCAGAATCGTGTTGCGCATCCTGTTGGTGCTCGCGGCCATGTTCGTGGTTGGATGGTTGATGCACCAACTCTCCGCCGCCTTGGACCGCAGCCATCGTCAGGCTGGATTCTTTCAGGGCCTGTTGCAGGGCGCACTCATGCCCGCAGCATGGCCAAATCTGCTCGTGGGTAACGATGTCGTGATCTACGCGCAGCACAATACCGGGTTGACTTACAAACTCGGTTACACGCTTGGCGTGAACATCTGTGGTGCGTTCTTCTTCGGAATGTTCTTTCTTCGATTAAGCCGCTGGCGCAAGCGCCGCAACGGGGGCTCTTAGCGACAGCGGTTCAGTTGTCTGGATGGAAGACCAACCTGGCTGTTCTCGGCAGCAACTTGCCAACAAGTTCGGATCAAGAAAACGTCACCCGGATTTTTGGACTGAATCGAGTTGCGCGCGCCTGACGAGTTCTGGCGGACGCCTCGTACGCCAGTTTCCTGCCCGCGGCACGAAACTTGCCAACGCCGGGTTTCAAAACTACTTTCGCGTCCGACTATGGAAAAAGTTGTCATCATCGGCACGGGTTGCGCGGGCTTGACCGCCGCGCTCTACACCGCGCGCGCCAATCTGAAACCACTCGTTCTGACCGGCAAACAGCCCGGAGGCCTGCTCACCACCACCAGCACAGTCGAGAATTTTCCAGGCTTTCCCGAAGGCGTGGACGGCTACGAATTGATGACGCGCATGCAGAAACAGGCCGAACGCTTCGGCGCGCGCATCCAGTTCGGCACGCTGGAGGGCGTGGACCTTTCCGGCAAACCAATTCTGTTGACCGTCGATGGCGAGACGGTGCAAACGCAAACGCTGATCATCGCTACCGGCGCCAGCCATCGTCATCTCGGTGTTCAGGGCGAACACCTGCTCGAGAACAAGGGCGTGACGTACTGCGCCACGTGTGACGGCGCGTTGCCGATCTTTCGCAACAAAACGCTCGTCGTTGTCGGTGGCGGCGACTCCGCATGTGAAGAAGCGCTCTACCTGACGCGGTTCGGTTCCGCGATTCATCTCATTCACCGCCGCGATGCGTTGCGCGCATCACGCATCATGGCCGAACGCGTGCTGGCGCACCCGAAAATCAAACCCGTCTGGGATTCCGTCATCGAGGAAGTGCTCGACGTGAAGCAGGACAAGGTGACCGGAGTCCGGCTCAAGAACCTCAAGACGAATGCCGAAAGCACGATTGATTGCGCCGGAGTGTTCGTGGCGATTGGCCACACGCCGAACACACAGCTCTTTCGCGGAACAATCGATATGGACGAACTTGGTTACATCATCCCGAAGAAAGGCGCGGCGACAAACATTCCCGGCGTTTTCGTCGCGGGCGACTGCGCGGACCGCATTTATCGGCAGGCTGTCACTGCCGCCGGAATGGGCTGCGCAGCGGCGATCGAAGCCGAGCGGTATTTGGAAGCGCTGAATCAGTAAGGAGTCAGCCTGAAGGTTGAAACAACGGAACTGCTGAATTGGTTTTGAGGAGTGTTGGTTTTCATGGGCGGAGTGTAACCGGCGTCACGCGCCGCTCTGTCTTCTCATCTAATCTGTTTGGGTGGCATTTTTAGCTGACACTCTTCGCTCATATCTGCCGATAAAATATACCGCCACGAATTGCACGACCGAAACAAACAACCCAATCACACCAAAAGCCCCCAGCAAAACAGGCCAAATCCAAAGCTCCCAAAATCCGTCTATCTTGGCGTGCCCGGAGTCATCTGGCAGATAAAGCACAGTAACCCTGTCGCCAACCTTGTACGCTGGCGGATATTGTCCGCTGGAAGAATAAACCTCCTGCTCCTGTCCGTTGGAATCCTTGAAAGTAAAAACAGGATAATAACAGGTGTCGTGGTCGCTTCCTTCTCGCTCCACCATCTTAGTAATCGTCGCTTGTGCCCGGCTGGCTGTCTGAACGAATGTTTGTGCGTGCCGATAAACGAAGAAGGCGATCGTGAGGTCAATGATGGCAACGGAAATGAAAACCCATCCGCCAATCTTCAAAAGTAGTTTGATAACTTTCATAACGCTTGATGCCGGCTAACGCCCCGGCTCAAGGCACACCGGGCCACTGATGTTCGCTGCAAACAGAACCGCCATCCCGGCGTTGTCTGCAGCCGGTTTGTTGGGCTCTTTTGACTTCATACGCCGCAAGGCTCTCGTGTGAATATTCAATGCATAAATCCTCCCACGCTCAGAAGTCAGAACCAACTCGTCCTTCACAAGGTACATCGAGGCGAGATACTCGTAATGGATACATTCGGTGCCAAATGGCGGAATATACCAGTGTGTGAATATGGTCTTCGCCCACAGCTTCCCTCCTTTCTGAACATCCCATGCCTCGACGTAGGCTCGCAATCCTCTGTCATTCGGCACGACGTAACGAACGCCATTATTCGTAATCGATTGGATCTCAGGCGGAGCAACGTGCTTCGCGTGTACCATGAGTGGCGTCAGCAGAGCTAGAATCAAGAGCATGCGCGCAGGATTTGCATGGCTTTAGCCGCCCAACGTTCGGGCTCACTGGCGCGGCGCCACTGGCGTCCAAAAAGCAAACTGACCGCAATCGCCGCGTCCAGTGAAGCCCGCTTGTTGGACCAGCGAATATTCATCCCACCATTCCCCATGGCCAGAGCACCGCGAGGATTAGAAAAGTCAGCATCAGAAATCCGAGCGTGAGCGTGGCGCTGCCCCGCCGGCAAATGACCGCTTCAATCGCGGCCCCAAGGAGGAGAATTGCCCCGCACAGAAAGTAGCCCTCGCAGACAGCATAAGTTGCCTCCGGATATTTGACGTACGACGGCAGATTCCTGCCAAACCACGCTTTCATGAGAACCAGGACCGGAAGGCCCATAACGACGTAGGCCTTAAACGGGCACAGCACCAAAGCCACCCATCCATCGCGCGTATTTGGAATCATGCGCATATCCGTGACCCTATGGTCCAACAGTGTACTAGGCGACAGAATGTTGCCCATTTCCTTTCATAGTTTGGACGTTATTCCGCCTTTCTATTCTGTCGAGAAGAATTTTGGAATGGGCAACGCCAAAATTGGAATCGGTAAACACGACAAGGGCGACCTTTGTTCCCAATCCCAAGGCCGGGCTGCGCGAATAGTCGCGCGAGGTGATGCGTCGCGCCGAACGGCTCTTACTCAAATACCATCACGAAACCGCCGCGTGGTTGAAGTGTAAAATCCAACGTCCCGCTCGTTGGAACGCGCACCGTCTCGCGACGAAACGAGAGATTCCCGCCGTCGCCGTCTGTGATTAGCGTGCCCTCGGTCCGAACGGGCAGTTCGGTCAGATTCAGCGACAGTTTTTTCTCAGACGCTTCGCCGTTGATTCCCGCCACGTACCAGCGCCCGTTTCCTTTGCGCGCGATGACGACATATTTCCCCGGATAGCCGTCGAGGAATTTCATGTCGTCCCACACGCTCGGCACGTGCTTGAGGAAATCGCGGACGTAATCAGGCGCCTTCGCCATGCCTTCGGGAATTTCCGCGTAATGCTGAATGCCGGACGTGAACAAAACCGACAGCGCCAGTTCAAAGCCGCTGGTTGTGCGGCGTTGGACGCGGCTGTTGATGCGGTCCAGCGCCATTGGCGTGAAATCCATCGGATCGAAAACGTTCCGCGTGAACGGAAGCATGGCCGCGTGCGTCGGCTCCTCATCGGCGTTCGCCTGGGCAAACGTGACGAATTCCAGACCGCGAATCGATTCCATGGTCATCAGGTGCGGATACGTCCGTTCCCAGCCGCGCGGCAGCGTCGCGCCGTGGAAGTTCATTACGAAGCCGTACGGCGCCGCGTCTTCGAGGATGTCGTGGTAATAGTCAATCACGGATTGGCCGTCGCCGCCGAAGAAATCGATCTTGAGCCCCGCGACGCCCATTTGCTTGAGACGGTCAAACTCTTTCACGCGGCTTTCGTGCGTGACCATCAGGCTGCGCGGCGTTTGCGGCGCGGTGTTCCAGTCGCCCGCGGAGTTGTACCACAGCAAGACCTTCACGTTCTTGCCGTGGGCATAGTCCACGAGTTCCTTGATCTTGTCGTAGCCGATCTGTTTGTCCCAGAGCGCGTCGATGAGGCAATAACGCCAGCCCATGTCCGCCGCGTAATCGATGAAGCGCTTTTGCGTCGCGTAGGTCGTCTGGCTGTCGCCGAGCAACGGCCAACTCCACGACGCCTTGCCGGGAAGATCCGCGACATCCGCGCGCTTCGCGGGCGGGTCGGCGAGATCGATGCCGAGCGTGGATTCGGTGATCGTTTTCAAATCGCCGATCACGATGAGCCGCCACGGCGTGAGCCAGGAAAGTTTCGATTCCGGATTTGCCGGGCCGCCCGGAATGATCTCCCGTGGATCAGGGAAGCCGACGGAGTATTCGCCGTCGGGCGATTCCGAGCGCAGCCGCGTCCCGCAATAATTCCGGCCCAGCCCGGCTTCGCTGACCAACAACCACGTGTCGCCGGAACGAAACAGCGCCGGATACACCCAGCCGGCACCGGTTGGCGATGGGACGCCGGCCGCAATTTCCTTCTGGTAATATTCCTCGTACGAGGGATTCGTCTGCGCGAAACCGGTTTTGGCGACGGCGATCGGCTGCAACCACGCTTTCGTGCCCGGCAGGAAATGGAACGACGAAACTTCGTCGATCAATTTATGCGTAGTCGCGCTCGTTTCGGGAAAGAAATAACGAAACGCCACGCCGTCGTTCGACACCTGGAAAATGACGTCCATCTTCCGCCCGTCAACCGTCTGCAAATGATAAACTTTTCGATTGGCGACATAATTGTTGAGGCGGCGTTTGGCCGTCAGGATTTCGTAACGGTCGTGAACAGGCGTGGCTGAAGAAACCGAAACAAGCCGCAGACCCTTGGAAAAATCGGCGTCGTCGCGCACCAGGCCGAGGCGTGATTCAGCCAATACGACCTGCCCATTCAGTCGAACGCTGTAACGCGGCGCGCCGGCAGGATCGAGATGAACCTCGGCCATCAGTCGTCCGTCCGGACTGGCGACGCTCGACGACTGCGCTGCGTCCTTGGAGCCGGTTGCACAGGAACACACAAGCAGTCCGATGAATAACACGGCGGCGTTCCGCGACAGTCCGGCTACAACGCGAGGTTCGGGAAAAACAAGAAGAGGGTCCGAAGTTTTCATCACGGCCCCAAAGCTAAGGGCGGCTAGTCAGGGATCAAGTTCGCAATGAGATCGAGCACGAGAAGGTGATCTCTTGTGATTTGCAGCTCCTGACAGCGTCCTCGAAGCCCAATTCAGGACAAAATACGGCAAATCTTGAACAAGGAATGAGTCGCTCCGCGCTGTCGACGCGGCGACTCTGCAAAACGAGCAGAATGGTTTCCATCCTATGATGTCGAACGACTTGCGTCAGGTCCGGCAATTCCCGAGAAGCATCCTCCATTCAACCCCGCCAACGCAAAGCTCTGGCGGGAATTAAGCTGTCATGTAGCATTGAACGACGCTAGTTAAATATCATGGACGACCAACTGCAACATCAGCGATTCGAGCGCAAGTATTTCGTGAACGAGCGCCAGGTCGCGCACATCCGGGACATGGTCAGATGCTACCTCGTGCCGGACAAATTCAGCGAAGACAAACCTGATTATTCGTATCCTGTGCACAGCCTCTATCTCGATTCCGATGCGTTGATGACGTATTGGGCGACGGTCCACTGCGAGAAGAAGCGATTCAAACTCCGGGTTCGCTATTACGACGAAAATCCAGAGTCGCCGCTGTTCTTTGAAATCAAGCGACGCGAGAATGAGTGCGTGCTCAAGCAGCGTGGGGCGGTGCGGCGCGAAGCGGCAGCCTCTTTGCTGGCAGGGCACTTACCTTCCATTAGAGATGTAACCGACGGCAGACCGTATCATCTCGCGGCATTACAGCGTTTCTGCTACCTCATGCACAAGCTCAATGCGTGGCCAATGATGCACGTGGGATATCTTCGCGAGGCTTGGGTCAGCAAGAACAACAACTCAGTGCGCGTGACATTTGATCGGCATGTGAGCGGCGAGCCGCAGCACAAATCCGTTTTTACCACACGGATGGCAAGACCGGTGACTCCATTCGGCAAACAGATCGTGCTTGAACTTAAATTTACCGACCGTTTCCCGGATTGGTTCAACGAATTGGTGCGCCATTTTGATTTGCTTCAGACCGGCGCGCCGAAATATTGTGGAAGTGTTATGGGATCGGGCGAAGAGCGGGTCGTCCGGACCGCCCCAACATTTTCCATCATGGACTACTGTTGACGTGAACACTCGACCCACCACTTGCCACTCTTATGCTTGACGGACTTTTCAACGGCGACATTGGCCGCGCGCCGACGAACTTTCCCGCGTTGATTCTTGGATTGTTGCTCGCGTTTGCCGGCGGGCATGTCATCGCGTGGGTTTATATGGCGACGCATTCGGGCCTGTCATACTCCCGGTCATTCGTCAAATCGCTCATCGTGATGCCGGTGGTCGTCGCGCTTGTCATGCACGTGCTCGCGCACAACATCATCACCGCATTCGGTATGATGGCTGTGTTCACCATTGTGCGCTTCCGTAACATGCTTCGTGATACGCTGGACACGACTTACATCCTGCTTGTGCTCGCGCTCGGCATGGCTGCCGGCAGCCAGAAATTCACCACGGCGGTGGGCGGACTTGCGGTCATGGCGCTGGCGCTGCTCTATCTTTCAGCCAGTTCTTTCGGTTCGCGGCATCGTTACGATTTGATTCTGAACCTGCATTGGTCGCGTCCGCTCGGCGAATTGAATGAAATGGAGCATCTCCTGGTTCGCCACTCGCGCAGAAGCCACCGCGCGAGCCAGCGCGCGGATGAGTCAGGCAAGGGAGCCGATCTCTCGTATTGGTTGCTGATGCGCGACCCGGCGCGCGTGAATGATTTGCTTGCTGAATTGCGCGCCGTGCAGGGCGTTACTCAAATCAGTTCAATCGCAGCCCAGGACGAATCGGAGCTCTGATGCAAAGCGATCTTTCTCCAATTCCCATTCCGCCGAAGCAGCGCTGGAACGATCTCCGCGTCCGCCTTCTACCGCCGCTCACGTTTCTGGCGGTGGTTGTTGTCATTTGCTGGATGTGGGTGAACTACGTCGAACCCGGTGCAATCATCGGCGAGATTGAAACCGTCCATTCCGACATCATCAGCACTGTTGCCGGCACGGTGCAGGAATTGAAAGTGGATCGCCTCGAACCGGTCACGAACGGGCAGGCCCTTGCCGTCATCGCGAGCCTTGATGCGGATCAACTCAAGGCTGAACTGGCCGCCGCCGAAGCAGACTTGCACCTGATGAAGACGCGCATCGACGTGGACCGCACGCGCAACCTCGATTCCTTTGGCCAGCTTCAGGCAAATCTGCTTGACGAACAGTTGAGCCTTGAGCTGGCGCGCATTCGTCATCAGCAGGCGGAAGCGGAATACACGCGGGCGAAACAGCTTTTCGAAAGCCAGCTTATCCCCAGCGGCAGCGCATCGCGCGATGAACTGGGACTTGAAGTTGCGCAGCGCGACCGCGACTCATTCCGCGCCGAAATTGCTTCAAGGGAAAAGACTGTTGCGCAACTCGAACAAACGGTTAACGAACTCAAGGCGAGTGGTTCGGTGAAGATCAGCCCCGCGGACGAAGCTATCGAGCGTTCGATCCAGGCGCAGCGCGAGCGCATTCAGCAATTACAAAAGCCGATGGTCCTGAGCTCGCCGATTGACGGGTTCATCAGCCAGATTGACCGCCGAGCGGGCGACCGCGTGGACAGAGGCGGAAAGGTGGTCGTCGTGAGCGGGCATCATTCCGACCGGGTCATCGGCTGGGTGCACACACCGGTCACGCAACGGCCAAACGTGGGAGACATCGTGGAAGTCCGGCCGATGGGTTTTGGTCAGTCCGTTTTCCAGGGCACGGTAATTCAAGTTGGCTCGCAATTGGAACCCGTGGACTCGATGCTGCAAACGCCGGTCGCAAATCCTGAACGGATCGAGGTCGGCCTGCCGCTGCTCGTCAAAGCGCCTGAAGCGCTGAGGCTGATTCCGGGCGAGGCGGTCCAACTTCGCATTCTGCGTTCAGTGCGTGAGGGGAAGGCTAATTGACATTGTTCGGAACCTGTAAGGTCAATGAGGACTTTTCTAATCGGGATAGGACTGCTTGCCATTTAATTGGAGTGGGAGGTTTACTCACGGGCGAAGTTCCGCAACAGGTACAATGCGGCTGCACCACTAACTGGGTCGGCTGCACTTATTGGCTCTTGTTTGTTTATCTGCTTTGGCGTTGCGACCTTATTCGTATCGCTAAGGCGAAAGCCTAAAGGACTCCGCGAGCACTGTCTTGGAAAAACGCGATAATGCTTCACGGTCTCACCAGCAGAACACGCATCTTAATTGATCAGGAGTTTGCTACCTGAATCGCGCGGATTTGTTTTCCCTTTTGACTTCTAAAACGCTTTGCGCCAATTTCCGCCAACTTGCACAAAGATTGCTTCCTTCCGGGAAGATCGTGTAAGGAAAGAAAATGGGCAAAGCATTGATCATTGCGGAGAAGCCGTCCGTCGCCAGCGACATCGCCAAGGCGCTCGGCGGTTTCAAGAAGCAGGACGACTACTTCGAGAGCGACCAATACGTGCTCTCGTCGGCCGTCGGCCATCTGCTCGAACTCGATCCCGCCCGAAGGCGTCGAGGCCGCGCGCGGCAAGTGGACGTTCAAATGCCTGCCGGTCATTCCGCCGCATTTTGACCTCCAGCCGATCGAGAGAAGCGAGAGCCGGCTCAAAGTCCTGGCGAAGCTCATCAAACGGAAGGACGTGGACGCGCTGATCAACGCCTGCGACGCCGGCCGCGAAGGCGAACTGATCTTCCGCAACATCGTCCAATACACGAAGGCCAAGCAGCCGATCAAACGGCTCTGGCTGCAATCCATGACGCCCGCCGCGATCCGCGAAGGCTTCGCAGCGCTTGCGCGACGATGCTTCGATGCTGCCGCTGGCCGATGCCGCGGTCAGCCGTTCGGAAGCCGACTGGCTCGTCGGCATCAACGGCACGCGCGCGATGACGGCGTTCAACTCCAAGTCCGGCGGCTTTTTCAAAACGACGGTCGGGCCGCGTGCAGACGCCGACGCTGGCCATTCGTGGTCGAGCGCGAGGAGAAGATTAAGAAGTTCGTCTCGCGCGATTATTGGGAAGTCATCGGCACGTTCGACGCCGCGGCGGGCGAATACACCGGGCGCTGGTTTGACGAGAAGTTTTCGAAACCGGACAAGGACGGCGACGACGCAACTCAAGCCGGAGCGCGTCTGGGAAATGCCAGCGCGCGGAAGCCATCCGCGACAAATGCCTCGGCAAACCCGGCATCGTCACCGAGGAAAGCAAGCCGACCACATCGCTCTCGCCGCTGCTTTACGATTTGACCAGTTTGCAGCGCGAGGCGAACGGGCGGTTTGGGTTTCAGCGCGAAGAACACGCTGGGCCTGGCGCAGGCGCTTTACGAAAGGCACAAGGTGCTCACCTATCCGCGCACGGACTCGCGCGCGTTGCCGGAGGATTACATCGGCACGGTAAAGAATACTCTGGAGATGCTCGCGGGCCATGGGTCGGTCGGCACCGCTTTCATCACGCGCTACACGCTTCTGCCGATACGATTTTGAAGAGCGACTGGGTCCAGCCGAACAAGCGCATCTTCAACAACGCAAAAGTTTCCGATCACTTCGCCATCATTCCCACGACGCTCGCGCCAAAGGACTTGAGCGAGCCGGAGCAGAAGCTTTACGACATGGTCGACGAAGCGGTTCCTCGCGATTTTTTATCCGGCGGCGGAATTTCTGGAGACCACGCGCATCACGCGCGTCGAGGGCGAGCCGTTCAAGAGCACGGGCAAAGTGCTGGTGAACGCCGGGCTGGCTGGCGGTCTATGGCAAGGAAGCGCAGACCGACGACACGCCGAACCTCGCGCCGGTGCAGCCGAACGAAACCGTGAAGACCAGCGCGATCGAGGTGAAGCAGAACCAGACCAAGCCGCCGCCGCGCTTCACGGAAGCGACGCTGCTCAGCGCGATGGAAGGCGCGGGCAAAGCTGGTCGAGGACGACGAATTGCGCGAGGCGATGAGCGAGAAAGGCCTCGGCACGCCGGCGACGCGCGCGGCAATCATCGAAGGTTTGATCTACGAGCAATACATGGTTCGCAACGGCCGCGAGCTTGCAGGCGACGGCGAAGGCGTTTTCGCTGATGGAACTGCTGAACGGACTGGGCATTCCGGAACTGACCAAGCCGGAACTGACCGGCGATTGGGAATTCAAGCTTGCACCAGATGCAGCGCCGCCAGATGAGCCGCGATGAGTTCATGTCAGAGATCGCCGACATGACGCGGCACATTGTGACCGCGCGAAGAAGTTCGAACACGACACCATTCCCGGCGATTTCGGCGTGCTGAATGTGCCGTGCCCGAAATGCGGCGGCGAAATCCACGAGAAGCTACAAGGAGTTTCAATGCGTGAAGTGCGATTTCTCGCTCCGGAAAACGCTTGGCGGCCGGATGTTTGAAATTGAGGAAGTCGAAAAGCTCATCAGCGAAAAGCAGATCGGGCCGTTGCAAGGATTCCGCAGCAAGCAGGGCTTTCCGTTCGCAGCCGTGCTGAAGCTGCACGCCCGAGTTCAAAGTCGAGTTTGATTTCGGCAAGGAGAAGGAGGCGGAGAATGGTGAGGCTGCCGCGCCGGTGGATTTCACCGGCAAGGAGCCGCTCGGCAAATGCCCGAAGTGCGGCGCGCGTGTCTTCGACGCCGGGATGAATTACGTCTGCGAGAAATCCGTCGGTCCGGACAAGACCTGCGATTTCCGGACCGGCAAAATCATTTTGCAGCAGGAGATCGACCCGGCACAGATCACCAAGCTGCTCAGCGAAGGCAAAACGGATTTGCTCAAAGGTTCGTCTCGAAGAAAACGGGACGCAAGTTCGAGGCGTTTCTCGCGCTGAAGGACGGCGGGGTCAGATTTGAGTTCGCGCCGCGCGAGCGAAAAGCGAAAGCCGAAGGATGCACCAAAGGAGCCGCAACCGAAAATTGATTTCACCGGCCAACAACCTGTCGGCAAATGTCCGAAATGCGGCGGAAAAGTGTTTGAAACGGATTCCGCTTACGTTTGCGAACGGTCGCAGGCGGAGAAGAAGCCCTGCAAATTCAAGATCAGCAAAGTCATTTTGCAGCGGCCCATCGAGCGCGAGCAGGCTCACAAGTTGCTCGAAACGAAACGGACTGATCTGATCGACAAATTCATTTCCAAGGCAGGCAAGCCATTTCCCGCGTATCTCGTCATGGATGACGCGGGCAAGGTGACATTTGAGTTCCCGTCACGGGAGGAAACAGCCGAGACAAGAGGCTAACGTTCTGCGAAGCGATTCGAACTTCGCGCTTCATCGGGCAAGTGCTGGGGTTTTCAGTAAAAACGCGGCTCTGTTCGGCATGCCGAGAGGATGTTGATGGTTAATGAAACCTTTTATCAAAGCTCATCGTCTTTGAATATATGTTGAAGCCGTTGAACGCCGCCGGATGGACTTTCGCGAACGCGGCGCATCTCCTGAACCGGGCGGGTTTCGGCGGCCCGCCGTCTGAAATAGAAAAGCTTTTATCACTCGGCCATGAGAAAGCAGTTTCCTGGCTGGTAGATTACGAGAAGATTTCCGATCCCACAGCCGATCCCGATTGGGCAAAGCCAGATCCGGAGAGGATGAAGCGTATCGAGGCAATGCGCGCCGCTCCGGAAGAGCAGCGCCGGCAAATGCAGAAGGACGAGCAGCAATTGCAGCGCGATCGATTCATGGAGCTGCGCGGCTGGTGGCTTCAGCGGATGGTCAAAGGCACGCGTCCGTTGCAGGAAAAAATGACTCTCTTCTGGCACGGGCATTTTGCCACGAGCGCGGAGAAGGTTCGGGACGCTTACTACATGTGGCGCCAGAATGAACTCTTGCGACGGCTTGCCACGGGCAACTGGCTCCAGATGCTCGTCGAGGTTGCCCAGGATCCGGCTATGTTGATCTGGCTCGACCAGGCCCAAAGCCGGAAGGAGCATCCCAACGAGAATTTCGCGCGGGAAGTGATGGAGTTGTTCGCGCTCGGCGAAGGGCATTACACCGAAAAGGACGTCACCGAAGCGGCACGTGCGCTCACAGGCTGGTCGCTCAATCGCGAGGAACAGAAATTCATCGCGCGCCCGATGTGGCACGATAACGGAATCAAGGTGTTTCTCGGCCGCACGGGCAGATCTGGCGGGCGAAGATGTGCTCGAGCACATCGTCGCTCAACCGCAGGCCGCCGTCTTCATCACGGCCAGGTTATGGAACTTTTTCGTCGGCGAAATACCGTCGGCGCAATTGAACGCCGCGCTTGCGAGTGAATTCCGGGCCGACGGAAACAATTTCAAGCCGCTCCTGCGGAAAATGTTTCTGAGCGAGGAATTCTACGCGCCTTCCATCGTTCGCCAGCAGATCAAGAGCCCGGTCCAATGGCTCGTGGGCACTACGCGGATGCTCGAATGCGAATTGCCTCCTCCAGTTGCTTCCGCTGCGCTCGTGCGCAGTCTGGGCCAGGACTTGTTTGCGCCACCGAATGTCAAAGGCTGGGATGGCGGTCTAGCGTGGATTACGACGAACACGCTGCTCGCTCGCTATAATGAATCCGCGACGCTGGTGCAGGGGGATTTGTCCGCGCTTGCCGGTTTGGGTGACGTCCGGCGTCCAAATCAGGGAATGCGAATTCAGAATCGCTTGCGAAATTTCCGCGTCGGTGGCGTGGACGTGAACAGAATCCTGACAGAGCAGGAACGCGCGGACAAAGAATTGCTCATTACCGCTCTCGAGAAACGCATGCTGCAGGCGAAGCTCAAAGACAAACAGGAAGATGCACTCCGCGAGTTTCTGGACTCGAAAGGGAACCTCGACGAGTCCGATATTCGCGGCGCCATCCGATTGATCATGTGCACGCCCGAATACCAACTGACATGAAAAGAGAGATTACCCTCCAAACCCGGCGCGAGTTCCTGCGTTCGACCGTTCTCACCAGCGCACTGTCGTGGACAGTGCCGACTTTTCTCGCGAACACGTTTTCCGCGTTGCAGGCGGAGGCCGCGGATAAAGCAACTCAAGTGGCGACCGGCCGCGATTCTTCCATTTTGATTATTCTTCAAATGGCTGGTGGCAATGATGGGCTTAATACCGTCATCCCCCACGGCAACGATTTTTATTACAAAGCACGGCCACGCATTGGCATCGCGGCAAATCAGGTGTTGAAGCTCAACGACCAGCTTGGATTGCACCCCGGCTTGACGGGGCTGAAGGAACTGTATGACGGAGGCCACGTCGCAATCGTGCAGGGCGTTGGCTACCCGAACCCGAACCGGTCGCATTTTCGGTCCACGGAAATCTGGCAAACCGCGAGCGATTCGAATCGCATCGAAAAATACGGCTGGCTCGGACGTTATTTCGACAACACCTGTTCCGGCTGCGATCCGACCGTCGGCGTCAACATTGGACGTCAGATGCCGCAGGCGTTTTCGGCGAAACATCCGAAAGGAGTTAGCGTCGAGAACCCTCAGAATTATCGATTCATCAGTTCCGACGGGACAGGAGCGGGTGAAGGAGGCATGGAGCAATCCTTCCGCGAGTTGAATGAGCAATCCAATGCAGAGAATTCCGGCGGCACTATTGGCGCGCTCAGTGGCCCGACCGTCCGATCGAGCGGTTCGGTGCTCGATTTCCTTGAGCGTACTGCGCTCGACGCGCAAGTGAGTTCAGACGAAATTCGCGCCATCAGCAGTCGCACGGAAAACAAGGCCACGTATCCGCCATCCCAATTAGGCAATTCCCTCAAGCTGGTTGCGAAGCTCATCGGCGGCGGACTGCCGACGCGCATCTTTTATGTTTCGCAGGGTGGCTACGACACGCACACGAACCAGGTCGGCGCTCAAGAGCGCTTGCTCAAAGACCTTGGCGACTCGGTGAAATCCTTCTGCGAGGACATGAAAGCGCAGGGGAACATGCAGCGCGTGCTCGTGATGACCTTCAGCGAATTCGGCCGGCGCGTTTCCGAAAACGCAAACGGCGGGACGGACCACGGAGCGGCGGCGCCGATGTTCGTCATTGGCGAAAAAGTTAAAGCCGGGCTGCTGGGGCTCTATCCAAGCCTCGCACCTGCGGATTTGTTCCAGGGCGACTTGAAGTACAGCGTGGACTTCCGTTCAGTCTATGCCGCTGTGCTGGAGAAATGGCTCAAGACGCGGAGCGAACCGATTCTCGGTCGTAAATTCGAGCCGCTCCAGATCGTCTGAGCAACAAGTAGACCGGTTTGTCCTTCGTGAACGGGAGGCGGTGCCGTCCTATGTCGCCAGGATCAGCTCCCGCTCATTGAATGGACTGCCCCAATGATCCCCAATGCGCAGGAGAGCGAGAAGTCCGCTGAAGAACAAATCACCGGCGCGGGAGGATAAGTTCGGGCAATCCGTTTGTTCCTACTTTCGCCCATGTCCCGGAACCGCTGCCGGTCCCGTAACCAAAACTCTGATAAGCATAGCCCCAAACTGTCACCGTGAAGAGCGAGTCAGATTCATTGTTCACCGGCGCTTTCTCAACGACAACGGGCTGTGTCCAAGGTAGTGAGGATTTGGTCTTCAATCTCACGGCATTTGCCAAGGCGTCGTGTTCGGCGTCTCCCGTGTTCTGCGTTGGCGGATACGTATCAATTTGCGGCACGTCGACCAGCTTCCCGGTCTGCCTGAGTTCGTATCGTTGGAAAACAGATTCGTCCGGCAACTCCGGAAAATAGGACTTCAATTCTGATAGTGCAGACGGCAAACGCCCGTCGTGCGCCTGCGCATACAGGTGCAAGGCTGGTCCGAGCCGGCGGACAAAATTCTCTTTGGCCCGTTCCCGGGCTCGTGCAAATGCGGCCGCATCCGATTCCTGCAGAAAACTGGCCGCCCAACGCCAGTCTCGTTCCGAAAGCAGTCCGAGTTCAGGGATCTTTTCATCCGGCGTCTCGTCCAGACGTTGCTTCAATACCGCAATGCGGTACGTCGGATCGTTCTTTTGCGCCACCGCATTTGACTGTGCAAGTTCCGAGGAATCATTCTGAAGCCGCGCCAGATCAGCGCGAAGACTCAGCAGTTCTTGAATTTGGTTGCTCAATGTGGATTGGGCGCTGATGAATCGATCGGCGGAATTCGACAAGAACTCGTTCGTCGTCGTGAGGGTGCCGAGTTGCTCAAGTAACGAACGATTCTCATCACGCAATCTCAAGCGGATATTCCGTTCAATAGCGAAGCCGGCCGCGGCAGCCGCCGCTGCCAGAAAAACCAAACTGAAGGTCTTCAGTTTCGTCATGTTCGCATTGGTTCGAGCGCAGCATTCATCTGACGCGTTCTGCATTCCATTTCAGATAATCGCCTTCGGCGCCGACGATAGTATTGGTGGTGAAAGTCCCAGTGTACCGGATAATGGACGGACTGCCGAAACGTCCACCTCGAACCACGCTGAACGCGATTCGATTTCCGACGATCTCGGCGCTCGAAATCGCAATCTCGTTCGTGCCGGGATTACCGGCGCTTGATTCGGTGAGCGTGCCAGTCAATTTGCCTTCGTCGTCTTGCAGCTTTAAGAGCACTTTCACTCGGGTACCTGAGCTGCCGGAACCCCCACCTGGGCCCGACGAACCGCCGCCGCCGCGGTACTGGTACCACGTCCAGATGCCCGTTGGATTGATATTTTCTTGAGCCGTTCCTGATTCAGGTTCCGAGACCATTTCGTTGCTGCCGTTTATTGGCGGAGGGATTACCAGTTCGAGCATGCCATCGGTGTCTCGCCTGACTTTCCAGGAAACCGAGCCCGTCCCGCCTCCATTCACTTCCCGGGTCGAAAGGCCGTACGCCTCAATGGACAGCATGGTGTCGAACTGATCGTCCACGGGCGCGCGCTCGACGATTATTGGCGCGGTGCGTACCGTGTCCGGACTTTCATGTCCGGGCGATCCGTATTGACCGAGAGGTTGCACCTCCTTGAGCAGGCCGGTTTGTTTCAGTTCGTATCGATCGAGCATTTCAGCCGTAACGGCTGCTGGAACATAAGGCATGAGTTGGGAAAGATCGGAAGGCAATTGGCCGTAATTCGTTCGCACATACCTGTGCAAAACCTTGACGATTTCAGTGCCGAATTCTTGCTTTGCGAATTGGCGCAAACGTGAAAATGCTCGACGGAAATCGTCTTCCGTTTCGAGCTTGTTCGGCATTTTTGCGACAGACAGCCAGTCCTCGTCATGGAGCAATTGCAGTTCAGGAATCTTCCATTCTGGCGCGGCGTCGAGGCGCTGTTTGATCAGCATCGTGCGAAAATCCGGGTCCTGCATTTGCGTCGCCGCTTTCAATTGCGCCAGTTGTTGTGAGTCGGCGCGCAAGCGCGCAGTTTCGGCCCGAAGTCTCTGCAACTCGTTTGATTCAGCGTCTGTCAACGGAGGCAGCACGCTCGCGGATGCGGTAAGGTCGTTGAGTCGTTGTTGCTCTGCCGTGAGCCGATCAACTTCATCGTGGAGACGGTGATTTTCAGTTCGCAGGCGGACCTGCGTGTGGTGCCAAGCAATGAATGGCACCGCTGCGCCGATCGTCACGACTCCGGCTACTACTGCGGCGGCTTTGCTCGCAAAAAGACTCTTCAAGAATGCCGAGGTCGTTGCTGCTCCAGCCATACTCGCGGTTGCCGCAGCCGTATTGGCGATACTCAGAGCGAGGCCGGCCGGCGCGGCCTGGACGGCGTTCGCCGAAATGGCGATGGAAAGCGCGGCGGCCGTGGTGTTGATGTTTCGGCGCGAGAAGTGTTCGCGCAGTTTTTCCAATGCGCGCGAAACGCATTTCTGCGCTCCGTCATCACTCATGCCGAGAGCCAATCCCACCGAGCGGAAATCCTGTTTCTGAAAGAAACGCAACACGAGCGCGTCATGGTCCCGCTCGCTCAGTTCGGACATGGCATCATCCAGCACGACGCGCAACCGCTCCCAATCCAGAGCGGCATCGGGAATTGAAGAAAGTTGTTCCATAGCCTGTCTTTCTCGGGATTGACGGCGGAACTCGTCACGCCGGAAGTTCAGCGAGAGATTGCGGGCGCTGCGGCAAAGCCATCCTGCGAGCGATGCCTCCGCCGCCAGCCTCGGGCACAATTCCCGCGCTCCCCGCGCCAGACCGATAAAGACCTTCTGAGCGATCTCGGCGGCAACTCCTGGCGACTCCACTTGTCGCAGCGCCGCAGAATACACGAGGTTCGTGTGCCGGTTGACGATTTCAGTGAACGCCGGTTCCGCGCCGGTTTCGGCATATTCGCGGAGCAGTTGAGCATCCGATTTCGGCTGCATCTCACCCATTTAATAACCGCGGACGGAGAAATCCGACAATGTATTTGAGATTAGCCTGGCAATTGTGTCCTTTGGCGGATCGGTCGCAAATACGAACCATTGGATTTGGTTTAGCTTCAAAGCGGTGAGGAATTCACGGAGGTCCCGCCAAGAGTGTGCGGAGATTTCGAGTGTCCAATCTTCCAATGCTTGCGAATTGAAAATTCGTGAGCTAACCATTGGCCGTGCCTCACGAGAGCTTTTCAGACGCCGCACTCATCGTGCTTGGACACGGTTCGACGCGGAACAGTGAATCGTCTGCGCCGGTTTTTCAGCATGCGGCTGAACTGCGGCGCCGGAGAATTTTCGCTGATGTTCAGGAGGCGTTTTGGAAACAGGAGCCGCTGGTCAAGCGGGTATTGGCGCGCGTTTCAGCGCAGCGTGTTTTCGTCGTGCCGTTATTTATCAGCGAGGGTTACTTCAGCGCGAACGTTATTCCGGGCGAGTTGGGCATTCCCGAAAACTCGAATCTGTTCTACTGCAAACCGGTCGGCACACATCCCGGCATCACAAATGTGTTGCTGGCACGCGCTCACGAGGTGGTTGTGAAATATCCGTTTCCACGCGCGCCAAAGCCCGTTGAGACGACGCTGTTCATTGCCGGTCATGGGACAGAACAAGATGCAAACTCGCGCCGGGCAATCGAGCAACAGGTGGAATTGATTCGGGCGAAGAAGGAATACTCCGACGTGCAGGCGATTTTTATGGAAGAGAACCCGCGCATCGGACAATGCTATGCCCTCGCGCGAACTCGGAACATCGTTGTGGTTCCATTTTTCGTCAGCGACGGGATGCACACGCAGGAAGATATTCCGGTTCTGCTCGGTGAACCGAAGCAAATCGTGGAACAACGTCTGGCCGCCGGGCAGCCGACGTGGCGCAATCCAACCGAGAGAAATGGGAAGCTGGTCTGGTTCGCCTCGGCGGTCGGCACTGCGCCGGAAATTGCTGAGGTCATTTTCGAGCGCGTGCGCGAAGCGGCACGGCAATCCTCGTCCTCATCCTGATAATCGAAAATGAAATCGAGGCGGCGGACGAACGAGGATAATAAAACATTTATGAAAAAACTGCGTTGGGGAATTTTGAGTACCGCGAACATTGCGCGGAAGAACTGGAGCGCCATTCTTCACAGCGGCAATTCCGTTGTAGCTGCGGTCGCCAGCCGTGACGTTGAGCGCAGCCGGCAATTCATTTCCGAATGCCAGCGCGAAGGGGCTTTCGGCACCGCGCCCGTCGCGTTGGGCAGTTATGAGGAACTCATTGCGTCGAAGGATGTGGATGCCGTTTACGTTCCCCTCCCGACGGGCTTGCGGAAGGAATGGGTGCTTCGTGCTGCTGCCGCGGGCAAACATGTGTTGTGCGAGAAGCCTTGTGGCATCAACGAGGATGACGTCCGCGAAATGGCTGACGCGTGCCACAAACATCGCGTGCAATTCATGGATGGCGTGATGTTCATGCACAACCCTCGTCTGGACCGCGTCCGCGAAATTCTCGAAGACGGCACGAGCGTTGGCCAGATCAGGCGCATGATGTCCATCTTTTGTTTCCGTATGGGCGAGGACGTGTTCGACTCAAATGTGCGCGTGCATAGCCAGCTTGAACCCGCCGGTTCGCTTGGTGATCTCGGCTGGTACTGCATTCGCTTCGCACTTTGGGCAATGCACTGGCGACTGCCCCGCGAAGTGTCAGGACGCGTTCTTTCGTCGGGCGGCTCGACCAGAAGTCATTCTCCAGTGCCAATTGATTTCTCGGGCGAAATGGTTTTTGACGCTGAAACATCGGTCGGGTTCTTCAGTTCCTTCCAGACAGAGTATCAGCAATGGTTCAACGTTGCCGGGACAAAAGGCTATCTCCACATTCCGGACTTCGTTCATCCCTTGAGTCAGGAGGAGCCTTTCTTTCAGGTGAATGCCGGAAACATTACCGTGAAATGCGCCAGCACCGGCACGTCAACCGGCGTTCGCTATGCAAGCCAGGAAGCGAATATGATTCGCAACTTCGTGAATCAGGTTCAATCAGGCAAATTGAATGATGACTGGCCGCAAATCGCGCTGAAAACACAGCAGGTGATGGATGCTTGCCTGAAATCCGCAAGAGACCAGAGCCGCTCAATCGCGCTCTCGTGAAGTGTCGCAGGGCGGATTTCATCTTTCATCCACTGTCCGCTATCCTCTATCTTCGGTCCGTGCAGTTCCGGAAAATCGCAATCATCGGCGTCGGCTTGCTGGGCGGGTCCATCGGACTTGCCGCGAAGAAACGCCGGCTCGCCCGCGAAGTGGCAGGCCATGTCCGAAGGCATTCAAGCATCGCGGAATGCGAAGAAGCCGGCGCGGTTGATTTCGCAACCCGGCATTTGAGCGAAGCGGTTCGCGATGCCGAATTGGTGGTTCTTTGCACGCCGCTATCCGAAATGCGGGGGCTCGTGCAACAGATGCTCCCGGCGCTGAAGCGCGGCGCTATTGTCACGGACGTCGGCAGCGCAAAGGCGAGCGTTGTGCGGGATGTTTGCGGTCTGATTCGGAGAGCGGGCGCCCATTTTGTCGGCAGCCATCCAATGGCAGGTAGCGAAAAAACCGGCGTGGCTGCTGCGCACGCAGATTTGTTTGAAAGCGCCGTGTGCGTTCTGACGCCGACAAGAAATTCCAATGGTATCGCTGTCCGCAAGGTGGAGCGATTTTGGAAATCGCTCGGGTCGCACGTTGTGAAATTGCCGCCGCAACAGCACGACGTATTCGTCAGCCGGACCAGCCATGTGCCGCACGTCGTTGCGGCCACGCTCGCGAATTTCGTTTTGAAGCCGTCGCATCCCAGGGAGCAAGCGGCGCTGTGCGCCAACGGCTTTCGGGACACAACTCGCATTGCGTCCGGTTCACCGGAAATGTGGCGCGACATTGTCTTAAGCAATCGAAAGAACATTGCGCGCGCTCTGGAAGCGTTGATCGCTGAGTTGAAGAAATTCGAACGCGGTTTGAAGGCTGCAGATGAAAAGGCGGTAACAGAGTTTTTCGAAGCGGCGAAGAAGCGCCGCGATAACTGGTGCGCGTGCTCGGCGTCGCCATCGCCAGAATAGAACAGGTTCCGTCGCGCGAAAAACGCGAAGGACGCGAAGGATCATTCCTTAAAAAACTTCGCGAGCTTCGCGCGATAATTTAGAATGCCGTTGCCTGACTTAATCGAAATCGTGCCGCTCGACAAACCGGTGCGCGCGGAAATAACCGTGCCCGGCTCGAAGAGCATCACGAACCGCGCGCTGATTCTAGCGGCGCTTGCGACCGGCGAGGTGACGTTGGAAGGCGCTTTGTGGAGCGAGGACACGCAAATCATGGTCGAGTGCCTCCAGGAACTCGGCTTTATGATCAACGTGGCGCCGGACCCGGACGAATTCTGCAATCGCACGATCACGGTTTATGGCAAAGGCGGCACGGTTCCGCCCGGTGGGACGGAGGAGCAACCGCTGGAATTGTTCGTTGGCAACGCCGGAACGGCGGCGCGATTTCTCGCGGCGTTTGTTTGTCTTGGGAAAGGTGTTTATCGCCTGCATGGTGTGCCGCGAATGAACGAGCGGCCGAAGGCAGCATTGTTTCAGGCATTGCGCGAGCTGGGCTATCGCGTGGAATCGGAGAAGGGGAATGAAAGGTTGCCCGTCAGGATGTGGGGTGGCGAGGTAGATTCGGCGCGCTGCGCCGACCGGACGCCGCAGCGCGGCGTCCCCACCAAGTCCTGCACCGTGGACATCGCCGAAAGCTCACAGTTCGCCTCGGCGTTGTTGCTGTGCGCGGAAGCGGGCGGATGGCAAATCAAAGTCGTTGGCGAGAACGCGGAGGAATCGCCGTATGTGGCGATGACTTCGAAATTGATCGAAGCATTTCCGCATCGCGGCGGTAAATTTCAGATTGAGCCGGATGCGTCGAGTGCAAGCTATTTCAAAGCCGCAAACTGGTTGGTCTCGGTAGGTTTATGGATGAAAGATTTCTTAGATCATACTCCCTATTCGACGATCACCGATCAATTCTACAGACTTTGGGATTGGATTCGCAAGTCTCAAGCGTTGGGAGCGTCAGGCCCTTCTGAAGGCGACCTATTGGCGATTATCATCCGTAATTGGCCGACTTCGGGATGGCAGGTGGACGCTGATTTTGCTTCCTTTATTCCATTGCCGGAGAAAATTTCGCGTGAGGGGCAGCTTGGCGACAGCATTATGACGGCTATGGTGATGGCGGCAGATCTGTGGGGCGGTTTGGGTTTTGAGCGACGGGACAAGGGCATTCACTTCACCGACCTTTGCCGCTTGCGGATACAGGAATCAGAGCGAGTTGCCGCTCTACGGACAGAATTGACCAAGTGCGGTTCCTACGTTGTAGAAAAGGGAGACTCGCTTACGGTGTATCAACGGAAACTCCACGGTGCGGAGATCGAAACCTACAACGACCATCGCATGGCGATGTGTTTTTCAATTCTTGGATTGAAAGTTCCGGGCATCAAAATCAAGAACCCCGCGTGCGTGAAGAAGACGTTCCCCAATTTCTTCCAAAGCTTGCCGCACCACCACCAAGAGGTTTAGGTGCGACAATTCTAGATGGAAGAACCGGACGCAAGCTGTCGCAGGAAGAGTTGTTTGCGGAGTGAAGACGTTACATCGTTGAATCGTTAAACCGTTAAATCGGAAAGCATGGAAGACAAAACCGGCCTTTCAGACCTTCGAAGATATCGACGCTTACAAAGCGGCACGCGAGACAGCGACACCGATGCAACGATGTAACGGTTCAACGATTTAACGCTTTGAAAAAGCATCCAATTGTCATAGCGATTGACGGCACCAGTGCCAGCGGCAAGAGCACGAACTCGAAGCTGGTTGCTCGCGCGCTGGGTTTTGTTCATGTGGATACCGGCGCGATGTATCGCACGCTCGCCTGGCATTGCGTGAAGAATCGAATTGACGTTCACGATGCGAAAGCCGTCGCCAACGCGTGCCGACGATGGAAAACGAAATTGGAATGCGCTGAAAAGGACGGTTTGCGCTATGTCCGATTGCTCGTGGACGGCTATTTCCCGGAGCAGGAAATCCGCACGCCGGAAACCGCCGCTGCCGTGCCGCATGTTGCTGCGATTCCGAAGGTGCGCGATTGGATGAAGAAAACGCAGCGCGAGTGCATTCAGTTCGGCGATCTCGTGATGGAAGGCCGCGACATCGGCACGAATGTTTTTCCCGAAACGGATTTCAAGTATTACCTCGACGCGCATCTCGAAGAGCGTGCCAAGCGTCGGGCGTCCGAAGGCGTTCACGAAAATCTAGCCGAACGCGATCAGCGCGACAGCCAGCGTGCCGCCGCGCCGCTGATGATTGCGCTGGGTGCGAAAGTGATTGATAACTCGAAGATGACTTCGCGTGCAGACGAGCGAAATGCTGATTCAGGACATTCGGAAACGCTTGGTCGGCAGATGAACAACAAGGCTTCAAGTCCGAGCTCGTTCGTTTGCGTCTCTATTGCTGAAATGAATTTGTCCTACCGTCTCGGCTGGATTTCGTTCCGCGCATTATATGCCACATATTTTCGCTGGCACGTCTTCAATCCCGAGCGAGTTCCGTTGGACCGGGTCCGGTGATTCTCGCATCGAACCACGCGAGCTTTCTTGATCCCCCGCTGGTCGGGGCCGGTTTGAAACGCGACATCAATTATCTCGCGCGTGAAAGTCTGTTTCGCTTTCCCGGCATCGGGTGGCTGCTTCGAAGTTGGAATTCCGTTCCAGTTGATCGGGAGGGTGGGGGAGCCGAGGGACTGAAGACGATTCTGGATCGTTTGCTGGCCGGCGGCGGGATTATTCTGTTTCCCGAAGGAACGCGAACGAGTGACGGTAAACTTCAGCCTGCGCGTTCGGGCATCGGATTGACCGTTATCAAGTCAAGCGCGGTGGTGATTCCCGTCCGGGTATTTGGAACTTACGAAGCCTATGGGCGCCACATCAAAATTCCGCGGCCTCGGCGCGATCGCCGTGAAATATGGAAACCCGTTGAACTTCGACGCCCTTCGTGCCGAGGCAAAAACCTGCTCCAAGGCGCGGCTAAAAGAAATTTATCAGCAGGTGGCGGATGAAATCATGGCGGCGATTGCGAAGCTGGAGCCGTATGAGGACAAGGCCAGCTTTCCGTGATTTACGGACTACGCGCTGCGGAACCTTCAATCGTAAATGCTTTAAATCCCCAAATTCGACAGGGTGTTGCTGATGGCATTGACGATTCTGACGAGTTGCGGATGCGATTTCTCGAATCCTTCGACCGATGAGGAAAGTCCTTTGAGCGACAGGTCGAGCAACTCTGGATTTTGCTCGGCGCGTGTCGCTTCGTGTGTCGAGACTTCCGCGAAGCCCGCGATGCTCTGAGCCTGATCGCCATGCGTTTTTGACAACACGCCGATTTCAGATTTGAGCGTTCCGAGCAACTGTAGCAACTCGCGCTTGCGCTCGTCTTTGATGGAGTCCGATGCCTGGATCTTCGCCTCAATTTTGCTGACGGTGTCCTCGATCATTTAGTTTCTGCTGAGAAGATAACGAACGGTAGAATTTCAGCAAGCGCTTGCGGCTGGTGAATTCAATGCGGTGCCAGTGCTCTCAAATGCGGCTCGATGATGTTCCAGATCTCGCCGCTGACGATTTCGGCCTTGCCTCCTGCATGAACGACTCTCACGCGCTTCGGTTCGGCGGCGGCAATGGCCTCGTATCCCTTCGCGACGCGTTCAAAGAAACTCCGGTCAGCTTCCTCCATGCGGTCGCGAACGAACGGCATGGTGGATTGGCGCTCCAAAAGCCTCTCGGCACTTACGTCGTGGGGGACAGACAGGAGCAGCGTCAAATCCGGTCGCGTTTCGCCGACGGCGACGTCAATCATCGCCTTGACCATCTTCAAATCAGCTGGCGTCCGTGGCCTTGATAGGCGGTGGTCGAATCATAGAACCGATCGCACAAGACAATCTCGCCGCGAGCCAGGGCGGGGCGGATAACTTCACGGACAAGTTGCGCGCGGCTGGCATTCATGAGCAAGCAGCTCGGCCTCGGCGGTCATGGCAGTGTTGTTCTTGCTGTGCTTGAGCGTGTGGCGGATTTCCTCGCCGATGGGAGTGCCGCCCGGCTCGCGCAACGTGCGAACGTGATGGCCGGAGGAGCGCAGGCGTTCAGCCAGCAAGGAAATTTGCGTTGATTTCCCGCTGCCTTCCGTGCCTTCGAATGTGATGAAAAGGCCTTTCACTGTTGGATAGCGAGATCGACTTTGCACGAGCGCCGGTGACTTGGGTCGGCGGTCATCGATTTCTGCCGCTTCAGACTTCTTCAGCTTCGGGCCTTTCGGCGTGTCTTCGATGATCCAACCTTTGGCTTTCAACTCGTCGCGAATCGCATCGGCGCGTTTGAAATCCTTCGCCTTGCGTGCCGCCTGGCGCGATTCGAGCAGTGTGATAATTTCTCGCCGGAGCTTCGCACATCCGCAGCCGTGCCGATGCCCAGCACGGAATCCATTTTCTCCCACGTGGCCAACGCCGCCGCCGCGTCGGCTGGTGGCAAGAAATTCTCTGCCATGCGTTTGTTCGTTTCGCGCACCCAGTCAAACACAACTGCCCATGCCGCTGAAATGTTCAAGTCGTCGTCAAGCGCTTCAGTAAACTCGCTGAAGCATGCTGCCCGACTGTGGACTCTGGACTGTGCGACTGTGGACCCGATCTCCCGCAATTTTCCGATGCATTCATCAATCCGCGCGAGGGCCTGTCGCGCGCCCTGCAATCCTTCCATCGTGAAATTGAACGTCTCGCGGTAATGAGCCTGAAGAAGAAGGTAACGGATTTCGCGTCCGGTGAATCCTTTCGCGAGCAAATCGCGCAGCGTAAAAAAGTTTCCAAGCGACTTGCTCATCTTTCTGCCTTCGACGAGAAGGAATGCGCCGTGCATCCAGTGTTTCACGAACGGCCTGCCGGTCGCGCCTTCGCTTTGCGCGATTTCGTCCTCGTGATGCGGGAATTTCAAATCCTCGCCACCAAGATGCAGATCGAAACTCTCGCCGAGCACCTTCATGCTCATTGCCGAACACTCGATATGCCATCCGGGCCGGCCTTCGCCCCAAGGACTCGGCCAGAAGACTTCTCCGTCCTCGGGCACTCGCGCCTTCCAGAGCGCGAAATCGGCAAGCGATTCCTTGTCGTATTCGTCGGCTGCCACGCGTTCACCCACGCGCAGCTCATCGAAATTCAATTTCACCAACTGCCCGTAATTGCAGCCGCAGCCGCGATACTTCTCGATTGAAAAATAAACCGAACCATCGCTCGTCTTGTAGGCGACGCCCCGCGTGATGAGCTTTTCAATGAGCGAAATAATTTCCGGAATATGTTCTGTGGCGCGTGGCGTGACATGCGGCGCGCGGCAGTTCAGCGTTTTCAGGTCGTCAAAAAACGCAGCCTCGTATTTGCCCGTGAACTCCCGCAGCGGAAGTTTTTGTCTCGCGGACGCGCTGGATGATTTTGTCCTCCACGTCCGTGATGTTCATCACATGCTTCACGTCGCAGCCTTTGAATTCCAGGTACCGCCGGACGAGATCAGCAAAGACAAATGTGCGCCAGTTGCCGATGTGCGCGAAATCATAAACCGTCGGCCCACAGCAGTACATCCCCACGTTTTTCCCGGCGGGATCAAGTGGGACAAATTCCTGCACCGAGCGCGACAATGTGTTGAAAAACTTTAGAGCCATTCTGAACGCGACGGAGGGTAGAGCGCAGTCTTCGAAAGAAAAAGCGGAAAGTCAGTCCCACAAACCGAAATCGCGACTGTTCGAACCGCTTTGGTTCGAAATCATCGCAATTGCGATCGATAGCAGTGTGATTCCCGAAATTAAAATACCGAAGACCGCCAGGCGATCCCCCAGACCAGGTAAGCCGCGGCGGGATTCCAACCGCGATTGCGTCGGTGAATGCGCGCGGACATGCCCAGCGCGAAAGCGGCTGGCAGAATTCCAACGAGAGGAATCAGGCTGGCGATGGCGCAGATGAACACCAAAAGAGATCTGTGAATGACGGTGATGCGATCCATGGCATCCGAATTCAGCGGGCACGCTGTGCTGAGGGCGCCGCCGCGGGAGCGTTTGTTGAATCCGAAACTGCGGCTTGGGCCGAAGCATTCGGCACTTTCTGAGTCTTCCAGCGCTCGGTTTGTTTCTTATCAATGAACTTCAGTTCACGGCCGAGCGTCGAAAGAGCGCGAATATTTGCCGTCACAAGCAGGAGCACCAACGCCAGGAGCGCCATGATCACAATGGTTGCCATGCCGCCGCGGTTGTGTTGTGCCGCACGAGGCAAATAGGAGACAGAGGTTTTCATCTGTTTGCTTTGACCGGAACAGAAATGAACGTAAACAACGGACGTGTGCGCGTGATTGCTTTGCGGGACGTTTGCAGTTCGAGTTCCCAGCGCCAGGCAGTGACGTTGTCGCGCCGATCCGCGAGCATTGCGGAGTTCTGAACATCGCGCAAAATGACCGCCCAAGGACCGGGTTGAACGCGCCGCAAGATGGAGTTGCTGGTGAAACGGTAGGCAATCTCGCCGTTCGGTTGGGGCATGTGGAGGATCGTTTCAGCGCCGAGGGTTTCGATTTGCGGTGGGCTCTTGGCGTTACGCATGTCGGCGCGCCATCGCTCGCCCGCTCCCAGCGCACGCGAGATGTCGTTCGCGTTCCGCCGCAGTGCCGCGGAAGCATCCATGCTCCGATACGTCGCCGCATACGCGATCCCAAGAACGATGACCATCACGCCCATGTAAACGAGCATTTCGATCAGCGTAAATGCGTCGATTCGGCTGTGCGAGCTGCGGAATTTCTGATTGGCTTTCATTTGAATTCCACCTCGCGCGCCACCGGGCCGCCGTAATGTTTCATCGCCGGCTTCCATTCGAGGCGGATTTTGTTCGTTTGAATTGTGAGCGTGAACTGGCCTTGCGGCAGATTGGTTGCCGCTACCGCATGGACGGAATAGTTTTGTGCGCCGGTTCCGAACGCGCGCCAGCCTCCAGCGGCGATCACTTCCATTTCGCCATCGACAATTTCCATGGCGACGGCTCGATCGTAATACATCCGCGCCAGGCGTTTTTCAGAAGCCAGCGAATACGCAATGGGCAGCAGCGTGCCTAGCAAGATGGCGGTCCCGATGGCCAGTTCGATCATCAACGAACCCCGGGTGCGCGCATTATTGTGGGCCGGAATTACCATAGTGTCATTGCCTGAATCAGGCTGATGAGAGGCAGAAACATTCCAATGAATACGCACGCCACAATTGCGCCGTTGAAGAGGACGAGTGCGGTCGTGGTGAGTTGCGCTGCCGCTTGCTCCTGCTGAAATGCCTTCGCGTCGAGCGATTCATGCCAGCCGGCGAGCGCAGAAAGAAAGTCGCGCCCGCGGCGGAGCGCGTTTGCGAGGCGCCACTGCAATTCTCCGGAATCGTCCAATGCGCGGATGGCATCCGGCAGCTTTACTCCACTGCTGAGGCGCGCACGAATATTATCAACGCGGCGGCGCACAATGGAATTCGCGGTGCATTCGCCTGCGAGGACAACCGCTTCGCTTTCAGGCACGCCGGAGTCGAGCAGCACGGCGAGCATCGCGGAGAAATCGCGCTGCAGGCGTTTGCGCCGCCAGGGCAGATGAAAATGGATCCAGTCAGGAATTCCCGGAAGCAACCGGCGCGACCAGCCGTAGAACCGCGGTCCGCCGATGTAGGAAAACATCAGAAGCCACGTGAAAGCAATCACTGCAATTTGGACGGCCATGATAATCCTGCTGCTTTCGAGAAACGCGACGGTAAACACGGGCAATTGAGCACCGTCCATCATTCCAGAGAAGACTTCTTTGAATTTCGGAATCACCAGCACAAACAACATCAGCGGAACTATTATTGCAGCCGGTGAAACGACCAGCGCCAGAATGAGCAGGTAATTGAGCGCGCCGCGCGTTTGCGAAGTGCCGTCGCCGACGAGCCGCCTGCATGCGGGCAGCACTTTGGCTGCGTCGCCGATGCGTTCGCCGGCTTCGAGCATGGCGGTGACTTGCGGCGGAAGAAGCCGCCGGACTTTTCCGAGCCCAGCGCCGAGTCGTGATCCGTTTTGCAGATGCGCTGCCAGCAAATGAAAGCGCGCACCAAGAGAAGGGTCTCTGCTGTTCGCTGCATCAATGATTGCCGTTTCGGGAGTTTTCCCCTCATTCAGGCCGAGTTCCAGGCAATCTAAAAAAATGCGCGTTCGTTCGTTGCGGCGCATTGGGAGCGTGATCAGAAAGTAAAGCGCGTAAACGACAGCGCATTCGATGGCCAGCGCGCTCACACAGGAAATCAGCAACAACAATAATTGAGCAGCGACGAACAGTGGTTGGGAATCGGGTGCGTCCATATTCAAGAGCCGAGCATGTTCATCATCTGAATCAGGGTCCGGAAGAGCGGCACGACCTGCCAGATGATCATTTGGCCCAGCAGCAACACGGAAATTGGAAGCGCGCCGTAAAGCGCCAGTTCGATGCGATACGAAGCGCGCGATTGATAAATGTCAGCGGCCTTTTGAAATCCGGCCGCAAGGTCTTCACCGCCTTTGCGGACGAGCCAGAGGAACATCGGTGGGAACGGATAAAGTGTCTGCGGCCATTGCTCGGGTTTGCCCTGTCCGGACGCGATGAGCGAACGCCATTGGGCCAGAGCCGCGCCGGCGGGCGAATTCGATTCAACCGCTGACGCGAGCGTGAGCGCTTCCGGAAAAGTCGTTCCGCTCTTCAGCATCAGCGACATCGCGGACGCAAGCTGCGCGAGACTTGCCTCGCGAAAGGCGGGCAGGCGCCAGCGAATGCGCGCGCGCCAACTCGGAATGCTTACCCCCGCCAGACCCAAGGCGAGCAGCAAGCCAATGAGCAATGGCGGAATCCAAACGGCCATCAGGAGCAGTGGCGGAGTTCGCAGCCAATCTGATGCGACGACGGCGACGAATTTTTTAGCGAACACGGAAACGATCAGCGTGAACCCAAGTGAAACGAGCAGCACGAGAAACGGATAAACCATCAATCCCTTGAGGCGGTGCCACACATTGCTGGCGCGTTGATAATAATCGGCGAGTAGCGTGAGAATGCCGGGCAAATCATTGGTTCGCGCTCCCACGTCAACCATGCGCAGATAAAACTCCGGCAGTGAGCGGCGGGCGAGTGCTTCGTTGAGCGGTACGCCGCGTGACAGGTCGGACTCGAGTTGCATCATCTCGCTGCGCAATGGACCGGTCTTCATGCCCGCGCACAATTCCCTAAGCGCGCCTTCGAGCGGAATGCCATCGCGCAGCATCGCTGCCAGTTGTTGATTGAAGAAAGCCAGCTCGTCGTAGTTCATAGACTTTCACCGCCAGAAGATTGGACAGAGCAACGGGCGAAGGCTCACGCTGTGTTTCACCCCAGGACTCTACGAATTTCCGCTTCGCTGGTGAGACCAGCTTCAACGAGAGCGTGCGCATGCTCGGCCAAAGAAGGTTTGGCGGCAACCGTGGTGAGATCGTGATGCGTGATGCTTCGGCGCAATTCGTCGTTGACCCTCAACCACTCCAGAACAGGTAATCGACCGCGGTAGCCGGTCCGCAGACAAGCGTCACAACTTTTTCCGGCGCACTCGGTGCAAAATTTGCGAACGAGGCGCTGGTTCAGCACGAGTTCCAATGAGGATGCGACGGCGGAATGATCACTGCTCATCACGAGCAGGCGCTCGAAGACTCCTTTGCAGGAACCGGCGTGCAACGTAGAGATGACGAGATGTCCAGTTAATGCCGCGCGCACGGCAATATTTGCGGTCTCATCGTCACGGATTTCGCCAATAACGAGTACCTGCGGGTCCTGCCGAAGCAGATGACGCGCGGCCTTCGCGAAGTCGAGCCCGCGAGCTTCGTTGATTTCGGTCTGCATGATGCCGGGAACGATTTGCTCCGCTGGGTCTTCAACTGTGATGATGTGGCGTCCGCCCATTTCGGCGAGCCTGTGGAGGCAGGCATAAATCGTCGTGGTCTTCCCGCTGCCAGCCGGCCCGGTGAGCAGCATCAAGCCACTTGTCTGGGCCAGGAAGGCTTCGATTTCATTGCGGGCCGAATCCGGCAGCGCAAGCTCATTGAGCGCCTTGGCGGTGGTGGAACTGAAAAGTCGCAAGACGATCTTCTCGCCGGTGACGGTGGGATACGTCGCGACGCGAATATCGTTTTGCGCTCCGAGTTCCGCGCGGTCAATCCGGCCATCCTGGGGCAGTGATTCCTGATACGTTTTGAGGCGAGCAAGAAATTTGATTCGCCCGAATACGCGTTCGGCGATCCCAACGGGCAATGAATCGATGGGCGCGATTACGCCGTCGAGCCGAAACGCAACATCAGCAGAGTTGCCACGCATGAGAAGATGAATGTCGCTCGCGCCAGCGCGTTCCGCTTTTTGAACCAGTTGTTCCAGGATCTCCGGCGCGCCCGCGTCCGCAGCATCAGGAGATTCGGAACGATTTCCTTTCTGTTTGTTCATGCGCATTGAGCCAACGCTCAAAGGAATGACAAATCAAATCGAATTTGGTCACGCGGCGCAACTTGATTGAAGCAAAGAAAGTTCCTATTTTGCATGCGACGGCGTCGAATTGGCCCGCGGCAGGTAATCATCAATCGAAAGGAAATGAAATGAGCAACGGTCTGAATATTCGCGAAGGAAGGCGCGCTGGATTTCTTGTCTCTCGGCGCGCTTGTGCATCGGCTGGACCCTGGCATCGTTCCGTTTCGCAAAGCGATGCACTGCGATATCCACGTGAGCGGCGGCGAATTCAACGTTGCCGCGAACCTTGCGGATTGTTTCCGCATGAAGACCGGCATCGCCACGGCGATGGTGGATTATCCGATCGGCGATTTGATTGCCGAGCGCGTGCGCGCGATGGGCGTGAAACCGTTCTACAAACATTTCAAACATGACGGCGTTCACGGGCCAAACATGGCGACCGTTTACAGCGATCGTGGCCAAGGCGTGCGCGCGCCGGTGGTTTTCTACAACCGCTGCAATGAAGCCGGCGCGCTGCTCAAGCCGGGCGATTTCGATTGGAAGGAAATTTTCGCCGAAGGCGTGCGTTGGTTTCACAGCGGCGGAATTTTCGCCGCGCTGTCACAGACCACGGCGGAACTCATCATCGAGGCGATGCAAGCGGCGAAAGCGGCCGGAGCCGTCACTTCGTTCGATCTGAATTATCGCGCGAAGCTCTGGAACATCGTTGGCGGGCACGAGCGCGCGGTGGCGGTGCTCGACCGCATCGTGAAGAACGTGGACGTGCTGGTCGGCAACGAGGAGGATTTGCAGATGGGCCTGGGAATTCCCGGTCCGGAAGTCGCTGCGAAGAACAAACTCGATCCGAGCGCTTTCTTCAGCATGATCGGCAACGTCGCCAAAAAGCATCCACACATCAAAATCGTCGCGACAACTCTGCGCGAGGTGCATTCGACGAACCGTCACAGTTGGAGCGCGGTTGCATGGTTCGAACGGCAAAACGTACACCTGCGCCGACGTGCGAACTGGACGTGTACGACCGCGTCGGCGGCGGTGACGGCTATGCAGCGGGATTCTTCTACGGGCTGCTCACTGGCGAATCACCACAAGAAGCAGTGAACCTGGGTTGGGCGCATGGAGCATTGTTGACGACTTTCCCGGGCGACACGACCATGGCGACACTGGAACAAGTGCGTGCGTTCGCGAAAGGCGGTTCCGCGCGCATTCAGAGGTGAGATGTTGTCAGCCGAGACGTCTGCGAAACCGCTGTATTGACCGGTCACAGCTCCCGCGGTAACTTCTCCACATGGCAACAGCCAGTCAGGTGCAAAAAAACCTTCAGGCGGCAATGCGCGAAGCCTTGCGCATACAGGACCGCTTCGTAGCCGAACCGCTGTTTGCCAAGACTGGACGCGGCCATCTCAAGAGCGAAGGCGTCTCTGCGTTGAGCAAGATTAAAGCGAATCTCCGTCGCAAGGCCGCCAGGGCCAAGTGAAGCGGCGCTGGTTGCAGGACTGGCCGTGGGAGACAGTCGTAACCATCAACGCCGGACTCTGCAAAAAGAAGAACGCGCTTCACAAGCCCGCCTCCGATGGTTACAAACCCACGCAAAAACTTTGGGAAACTTCCCGCAAATGTGAACTTACACTGCGCGAAACTTTGGACATCTGCCGCCAATGTCACAAGCTCGCGCCATTCTGTTTCTACAACGGAAACACCTTCGTCGCCATAGGCCGGACGCTCATTCAGGATTTGCTGCGGAAAATGCCGCCGGTGAAAGCGCACAGCTTTCGCAGCGTCGTCGGACACTATATTGCGGGCACCGCCGGCACAGATGAATTGAGCAAAGTGCTCGACGATCTGCCATGAGTTACGCTTAAGGATGATCTGATCCGAGGGGTGGAATTGGCTCTCGCCGGCAAATGGGACGCCTCGCACAAACTCGTTCAGCAATACGAAGCCGACGCCATCGCCGCATGGATTCACGCCGTGCTGCACAAGATTGAGGGCGATCTCGGCAACAGCCGCTATTGGTATCGCCGCGCTGATAAACTCGACCACGTTGACGACGAACCGGGCGCGGAATTGGCCGCCATCCAATTTGAATTGACCATGAATCAACGCCAATGAACACGGCTTGCAGCGCCGAAGCAAAGGCTGGATTCAATTCAACAAGACGGAACTTCCTCTAAGGCGCGCGACCTTCACTTCACGTGCTGCTCAGGTTCTCTCTCAATTCAATTTCCCGGTGCCCGAGTTCGGATTGAACAAAGCGACGAGCGGGCGCCGATGAACAGCGTCTTACGATCGGTACCGCCGAACGCCAGGCCGGAGGCTCGCTCCGGTGTTTCCAACGTGCCGATCTGTTTCCCGTTTTTGTCGTAGATAGCCACGTTGCCGCCGGCGATGTAAACGTTGCCTTCGGCATCGGCCACGACGGCGTTGCCCCCGCGGTCGGCGAAAAGCTTCGCCGTGAGTTGGAAATCCTTGTCGAGGGTCGCAACCCAGGTGCGGCAGTCGTCTTCGGAAGTCATGAAGAAGTTCTGGCCGGGTTCAATGACGGCCATCTGGGAACTCTGCATGATCGGCCGTCCGGTGCCACCGGCCATAAGAGCCACGTTGGAATCCGGCGCGTAGAAGTAGCCGCGATGCTCGTTCTCAATCTCGCTGATGATCGACGTGTTGCTGCCCTGGCGATAGCGATAGCCGCGGTGCCGCATGTATTCCTGCATGATGTCCATCCGGTTGTGCAGGCCCACGGGAAGCAGGAGTGCCGTGCCGGCTTTCGGCTCGGCGACTTTCGGTTACTGACTCCAATTTGCCGCTGATGATGTTGACGCTGTAGATGCCGCCAACCTGCCGAGCCCCCGGCGCAAAGGCCGCGACGAGCAGCGTGGACGGCTTGACGAAGCCCATGACCTGGGGCTGGAGTTGGCCGGATGTTTCGGCCAACACGTCGGCCTTCTTGTCGGCATCGTTCCAGCGGTAGATCTTGCGGCTGGCGGCGTCGGTGAAGTAGATGCGACCGGCATCATCGGTCGTGAGGCTCGTCGCGTTGCTGAAGTTGGTGGCCAGTGTCTCCAGTTTGGCGTCCCTGGCGAAAGCCGCGGGCAGCGGCAGAGGGGATCCCTTCTTCATCGCCTTGCTCGCGGTCAGGTGCGTGAAGTTGTTGGCGCGGACGAAGACGCCGCTGCCTTCTTCCAGGAGCGCGTTGTCAAACGGGAGCCGGGTCTGGCTGAAGATGTGCATGTTGTCGAAGACGATGTTGTCGGAGTTGCGGACTTGGATCGCGTAGGTCTTCGGGAGAGTGATGCGCGACACGCGATACATGTAAGTGTTCGCGAAAAGGAGATTCTTGCAGTCTTGGATGTCCAACGCATAGGTATTTTGGTTTGCCCCCTCTTCCTCGGTTTGGAGGCAGTGAACGTCCCAGTTCTGCGCATTACGGAACACCACTTCGACACGGCCATGATGCTCGTTGGAGAGTTGATAAATCTTGCCGGGCGTGGACGTGTTCTCAACGTGCATGCCGGTGGACCGGCCGCCGCCTTCCACCCAGACGTTACGGATGACGCCGCCGCCACCGTTGGTGACCACCAGGTATGGCGCTGAATCACCGCCTGCGCCGCCCCGACCTCGTCCGAAACCTCCGCCATCAGCGCCTCTGGCGGCTGGCAAGTTCGTGGCCGCCGCTGCGTTTGTCGCACCCGCCGCATTCGGGCCACCCCGTCCTCCTCGACCTCTCCCAAAGCCGCCGCCAAAACCGCCTCCGTTGAAGGCGATGTCATCCATCGCTGACTTTTCGCCGGACATCCAGAGTATGTTGGGCGACTGCCCAACGGGACTGAAGCCCAAGCCGCTGACGATGTTTGACCCACCCTTGGGTGTGACGATTGCGCTAACCGTGGTCCTGGTGCAGTGCAGGCCAATCAATACCGTGTCAGCCTTGAGCATCAGTGGTGCGTTCGCCCGGTAGCTTCCCATGGGGAAGTAGAGCACGCGATGTTCGTTCATCGTGGCCTGCAAATCGCTTGCGTTGGTGACCGTGAACCACTGCTCCATCGGGGGCAGCGGAGCGATGTCGGAAGGAACGATCGGGGCACGCGACTGTAGCGTCCGCTTCGTGTGGCGCGTAACAATGCCGACCTCGCGACCGTCCGGCCCGATTTCCAGTCCCGCGGAAAGACGATCAACAACGTAGTACTTGCCGGGGGCTTCGATGTTCTCAAGCGCGTTGCCGAGAAACTGCGGCACATCCGCGCACGCGGTGTTCACGAGCGTGACTTGATGCTTGAAGTGCTTCGCGTCGCCGAACTTGACGCCGGCTTTCGTGATGTTCTCAAAACGCAGGTCGCGGCCATAAATCTGATCGGTTTCGTCTTCGGGAATCTCGATGGCCACGGGCATGTGGCTGAAGTTGCAACGGATCAACGAAAAACCAACGTCCTTGGTCTTGATGCCAGCGACGATCTGATTTTCAAAAATGGAATCCATCAGGATGAATTGCCAGTTCGGGCTGGTCCGCGTGGTGATGATGCCGTACTTGCCACCGGTGACGTGCAGGTTGTTGGCCTGGTTGCCGATGTCCTCCAGCGCGGCGAGTCCCGATCCCACTTTGAAATTCATGAAACTCAGGTAGCTGTGCTGGGCCACTTTGAAGCGCACGCAAACGGCGCTGGGGTTGCCCTCTCCGACCTCAAAATCCACGTTGCACATCGCACTGTTGAAATCCAGTTCGCTGGCGTCAACAACCGTCCCATCGGCTTCACGGCTCGCGGCGAAGTGGACCATGTACTTGCCGTCGCCAAACGGCCATCCACGTCCGGATTCCTGGAAACCTGCCGTGTTCGGTGCCAGGACAAAGATCGGGCGATTCTTGCCATAACCAAACACGCGCGTGCCCGTCCAGACGTACAGGGTTTTGGTCAGACGATAACGCCCTTCGGGGATCAACACGATGCCGCCGCGACCCCGGTTCATGGCCTGCTGGAGGGCGTCCGTGTCATCGGCGACGCCGTCCGCTTTCACGGGGAACTGGTCTGGCGTAACGACTACCGCGCCCGGATCATCGGGCTTTTGCGTGAGCAGCGACTGGGCGCGAAGTGTTCCGCCAGTGAGGTGCGTTAGCAGCACGATAATCAGGATGCAGGCGCGGGCGATTTCAAAGGAAGCTGGTTTCAGTCTTAAACGAAAGTTTTCGCATTTTGGTGTCGTGAAGAGTTCGAGGAAAGACGGGATGCCCTGGGACAATTTCATCCTCGTGATATAGCTGGGCTGTTCAGCGTGGGCAAGCTCGTTCACGCTTGCATCGCACATCGCATGCGGCAACTGGATTTTTGTTGCAATTCTCCGGGCATGCCGCCTAACTAGCTCAGCGTTTCAGACGGAACCAGTTATACTTCCCAGTCCATCCTGAAGCGGGCTGGAGAGTGATTGAAATTTAAACCTTTTGGAATCCAGCAGAACAATCCTATGAAACTACTACTGACCCTGGCAGCAATTCTGCCGCTGACTTCGCCTGTTTTGGCTTTGGATGGCCAGATCGGAATTCATGATCCATCCACGGTCATGCTGTGCGACGGCAAATATTATACTTGGGGAACCGGCGGGACGCCGCTCGTGTCGGATGACGGCTGGACCTGGCGAGCCGGGACCCGTGCCTCCCGGAGCGGCGCCGCGCCCGATGTCATCCACGTCGGCGACCGCTACTACCATGTACATTTCCGGTGTCACGATGATTTGGAGCAAGACCCTCGACCCGAATTCCCCCGACTACAAATGGGAAGACGGCGGCAGCATCGCCGGTTATGAAGGCCCGGACGATTTCATCAATCCCATTGATCCGGGCGCCTTCCTTGATCCCACGACTGGCCGGCTCTGGCTCACCTACGGCTCCTACTACGGTTTCACGCGAGTGGTCGAACTCGATCCGACGAGCGGGAAGCGGCTCCACCCGGATCAAACGCCCGACGAACATCGGCATCAACCTCGAAGCAACAACGATGATTCATCACGACGGCTGGTACTATCTCCTGGGCACTAAGGGGAGCTGTTGTCGCGGCGCCGACTCGGGTTACAACATCCGCGTCGGCCGTTCCCAAGCGCCCACCGGTCCATTCCTCGATCACGAGGGAATCAACATGATTCAGGGCGGCGGCAAGCTGCTCATTACCTCCAGCGGCCGTGTCGTTGGCGCCGGACACTTCGGTCTGATTGATCTTGGGCGATGGCGTGCAGAAATTCTCCATGCACTGGGAAGCCGATCTGGATCGGGGCGGAGCCAGTGTGCTCGATGTCCGCCCACTGTTGTGGAAAGACGGTTGGCCCGAGGCCGGCGAGAACATGAAGGAGGGCACCTACCAAATCGAATCCGTCCGCACAGGCACGGCGCTCGAACTGGCCGTGGAAGGCGTGCCGGTCGGTGGCGGGCGACGAGGCGGCGGCCGAGGCGCTGCAGGTTTCGGCGGACGCGGCGGACGCGGCGGACCGGGAGGGGCGGCTGACACCAACGCCCCAGCAGGCCAGGCATTACTCGGCGCGAACAGCGACACCAATGCGCCTGGCGCTCGAGGAGCGCGCAGAGGATTCGGCGGCGGAGGCGGCTTGTTCGGTGGCAGCGGCCGCGGTCCGATTCCAGCGCAGGATGTCGCGCAGGTCTCGACGAATTGGCCCTCAGGCAATATTGACGTTCGCTTGGGCAATTACATGGTGCAGGCCCAACAGAAATGGACCGTTACCGCAGTCACCAACGCAGGCGGCTATCTCGGCTCGCCCTATTTCAAGATCACCATCGCCGGAACGGATCGCGCGCTCGCCGCTACTGCGGACGGTGAATTGATTTCTGCGCCGAGCTTCACTGGCGCAGCCGAACAACTCTGGCGTTTGGATCAGCTTACCGACGGCACGTGGCGCATCATGCCGAAGTCCGCGCCGGACGGGATGGAACCGCTGGCTCTTTGCGCGATCGGCGGCCGTTCCGCGACGCTCACGAAGTTCGATCCAAACAGCCCCAAAAACCGGTGGCAGTTCAAAATGCCGTGAACCCCCATGCGAAAACGCGATTTCGGCGAACAACGCAAACTCAGCCCACTCCTTTTATGATCAAGTCTCGCATCCTCTTAGCTTTCACTCTGGCCCTGTTGACCGGAGTTTCGGGGTTTGACGCTGCCGCGCAAGGTCGTGGTGGCCGCGGCGGCCGGGGTGCCCGTGGTAGCGGCCCCTCACCCACCTTCCAAAACACGCTCAAGCCCGTGACCTCCCCCGAAGCGAGTCCCGACGCTCAAGGGTTCATCCCGCGGTGGGTGATTCTTGAGCCCATCGCCATTGGCGACCAGCAACGGGAGAATGCCAGCAAAGCGGCGGCGCACACCGAATTATTTTTCCGACCAGTTCACGGTCGTTCCGAAGGATGGTGACAAAGTAACCGTTGAGGGCAACCAACTGACATGGCACGCCGTGGACACCCTCAACTACAACGTCAACCTCAACCACTTTGCCTACATCAACGGCAAGACTTCCGACGGCGCACTGTTCTGGGCTGTAACCGTAGTCAATTGCCCGCAGGACATGCCCGGCGTGCGTCTGGCGATTGGCTCCAACGCGTCCTCCATCTGGTGGGTGAACGGAAAGGAAGTCGCGGGCATTTATGGGGACATCTTGACAGTGATTGACGACGGCGATTTCCCGGCCGTTGACCCTCAAGAAAGGTCCGAACATCATTCGCGGCGCGATTATCAATGGCAGCGGCGCCAGCGACTTCTGCGCGCGATTTCTGGACAAGGACGGACAAACCGCTGAAGGGATTTACTGTGAATTTGGATGCCGCCAAGTAACCAACAGGAAAAAAAATGAAGAGCCACATGTTTCATTTGCTGGCGTTGAGCCTTGCGGGCGTGTTCTCCGCCAACGACAGCTTTGCCACAAATCCGCTGATCATGGATCAATTTACCGCCGATCCGACCGCCAGAGTGTTTGAAGGCAAGATTTACGTTTATCCTTCTCACGATATTCCGGTCCCTCCGGGCAGCGGTGCGCGGGCCAACTGGTTCTGCATGGAAGACTATCATGTGTTCTCTTCCGAGAACCTGACGGACTGGACGGATCACGGAGTCATTTGCAATCAGACGAACGTTCCCTGGCTCAACCGCAAGGGCTACGACATGTGGGCGCCGGACTGCGTTTTCAAAAACGGCACTTATTATTTCTATTTTCCCGTTGGCGGCAGGATTGGGGTTGCCACTTCAGAGAAGCCATCCGGTCCCTGGAAGATCCTCGATCGGCCGGTGACGGGCGCCGGAGGGATTGATCCCGTGCGTGCTCATTGACGATGATGGCAACTCCTACTTGTTTACCGGGGGCGGCGGCCTGATGGTTGGCAAGCTGAAGGACAACATGGTGGAACTGGAAGTGATGCCCGGCGTCACCAATGCTCCACAGCGCCGCGGTTTTGGAGGGGAAAACCGCATGCAACGCATTGCCAATCTTCCCCGACCCGGACTCATCGAAGGTCCATTCGCCTTCAAACGAAACGGCATCTATTACCTCACCTATCCGCACGCAGTGACCAACGCGGGATTCGAGTCTGAACGGCTTGAGTATTCAATTTCCACCAACGCGATGGGGCCGTACACCTGGACGGGAGTCATCACCGACCAGAACGAAAGCCATTGCTGGACCGAGCATCATTCGCTGGTGGAGTACAAGGGCAGTGGTACCTGTTCTATCACGACAAAGATTTGTCCCCGAACTTCGACAAGAACCGATCCATCCGCGCGGATTATTTGTATTTCAATGACGACGGAACGATCAAGAAAGTCATTCCAACTCTGCGCGGCGTTGGGATTGTGAATGCGAAGAGCAAAATTCAAATTGACCGCTACAGCGCAATCAGCGGGACCAACGATGTGTCCGTTTCATTCCTCAATTCTTCAAACACGTTTGAAGGCTGGAAAATTGCTCTCAATGGGAAGAGCGCCTGGGTTCGCTTTGACAAGGTTGATTTCGGAAACAGCGCGTTGAAATCTGTGAACGCCAGGTCCGCGTCTTCAACCGGGGGAGCAGTGGAAATCCATCTCGACAAGCCGGACGGTCCATTGGCGGCAACCGTTGAGATTGGAAAAAGCTCTGACTGGAAAGTCGCGAATGCGAAGGTCGCCACCGCTCCGACTGGCGTGCATGATCTCTTTGTTGCTCAGAGGAGCGACGGCAACGTCGAACTGGACTGGCTTGGCTTTGAATAATCCCGCTGGACTATGCCGGTGTCGGGAAATGTGCCGGCAGATTAGATCATTATGAAATGGATCACCGTTCTCTGCTCTTTGATCTGCGCCATGTGCTCAATGCAGGCAGCCGACGACGCCAGGTCCGCCTCCTCCAACGTGCCGGGAGCCGCCTATCCTCGCATTGATTCCGAGAACCGCGCCACGTTTCAATTGCGAGCGCCCAACGCGCAGTCCGTTCAAGTGCGGGTCTATCATGGCCGGTATGACATGACCAAAAGTGCGGACGGCGTGTGGAGCGTCACCACTCCGCCGCTCGTGCCCGGCTTTCACTATTATTCGCTGGCGGTGGACGGAGTCGAAGTGAACGATCCCGGCAGCCATACGTTCTACGGCACGAGCAAAGATTCCAGCGGCATCGAGGTGCCAGAGAAGGGAGTGGACTATTATTCCTACAAAGACGTTCCGCACGGCGAAGTGCGCATCCATCCATACCTCTCGAAAATCACCGGCCAGTGGCGGCGCTGCTTTGTTTACACGCCGCCGGGTTACGACACGAGCGTCGGCACGCGCTATCCAGTTCTCTATTTGCAGCACGGCTCGGGTGAAGACGAAACCGGTTGGACGTTTCAGGGCCGCGCGAATCTGATTCTCGACAACCTCATCGCAGACAAGAAAGCCGTCCCGATGATCATCGTCATGGACAACGGCTATGCGACGCGCGCGGGGCAGACGCCACAAAACACCGGAGTTCCTGGACGAGGCGCGGGCAATTCCGCGTTCGAGGAAGTGATGGTCAACGAGATCATCCCGATGATTGACTCGAGTTTCCGGACAATCGCCGATCGCGAACACCGGGCGATGGCCGGCCTCTCGATGGGCGGCAACCAAACATGCCAGGTGACGATCCACAACCTCGACAAGTTCGCGTACATCGGCGCGTTCAGTGGCACGATGAATGGGTTGAGCACAAACGCGCTCGATCCGGCGACAGCGTTCAATGGCGCGTTCAAGAACGGGGAAGAATTCAATAAGAAAGTCAAACTCCTGTGGATCGGCATGGGCACAGAAGAGCCGAATCCGTTTCCCGGAGCAATTGGCGCATTTCGCGGGATGCTGGACAAGGCCGGCATCCGTTACGTCTACTTTTCATCGCCGGGCACCGCCCACGAATGGCTCACGTGGCGCCGCGATCTGAACGATTTTGCGCCGCTCCTGTTCCGCTGATTGTCGCTGCGGACGCGTAACTGGGAATTACGCCCTTCGAACCACAAAATACGGCTGACCCGTGAGCTGCTCGCCGAAACCCGGATACAACACCGCTGAATCCGGCGCTGACTTCAGCTCGAAGTAATACTGAAGCGCGTACGGGCTCTGCGTGTATTCCGCGGGAATCGCGGCGCGCCAGACGCGCCCGTCGGACTTCATCGGTTCGCTCTGCCAGCGCTCGGCCTGGTTCACGCGACGGTAGTGCAACTGCGCGGATGTGTAATCCTTTTCGGCGGCGAATTCCATCGCGAGCGATTGTCCGGGCTGGAATCCTGCCGGCGGCGTGTGGCGTCCGGTGACAGCGCGCTTTTGCGGTCGTCCGAGCGCTTGCGCGATGGCGCGGGCGATCGGCCCGTCCGCCTGCGCGGGCTTGGCTGAGTCCAGTTTCGCGGCGATCGCGGCGATGTCGGCATCGATATCCGCCAACCGATCGGCCCAGTGGCCGCGCAACACGCGCGATTCGCCGACCGTGATGTCGGCCATGTAAACGCCTTTGGTGCGGGCGGCGATGCCGGCCCACACGTCGCGCGCCGCGCGGTAGCACTTCAGCGCTGCTTCGAGCGCGGCGCGATCGCCGGTCCGGTCGAAGAGGTGGTACAGAACTCCCGCGCGGAACTTGGCGGCGAAGAAGCGGCCCAGATCCGCGGCCACGGCGATGTCGATTGTCAGTCGGCGGTACTCGGGCCGGTCCTTCCCCGTCGCTCGGTTCTCGCCGCGCGCAAGCGATGCCGTGGCGGCGGCGGCGTAATCCTCGATCCATTGCGCCACTTCGATCGGCGTGTACTTCCCGCTGCGCTCGCCTTTGAGCAGGTCATCGGCGAAGTCGACCATCCGGTAAAACAACTGCGGATCGAGCGGGCTGACAGTTCCGAAAACGCGCGGCGACGGGCTGTCGGAATACGGGCCCGAGCGCGACGGCATCGACCAGCGAGTGGTTCAGGTAAAGCTCCGGCCAATAGGTGTTGTTGCCGGCCGACGGCGCGTGCGCGGTGGTGATCGTCGGCAGGATGCGGCTCGAGTTGGCCAGCGCGGTTTCAAGATCCGCGCCGGCCGGACCGAATTCGCTGACGCATCGCGCGCTGCCACACGTCCGGACTCGGTCTCCGGATTGTAAAGCAGCCGTCCCCACACGCGAAAACTGTAATCGTACTTCTGCCAATCCCAACGCGGATTCAAGCGACTTGTCGGCATAAGCGCAGCGTCCGCCCGCGATGCCGGAACCGCGCCGGCCCTTGAACGAAAGCGGCTCCATGATTTCGACGCCGTCGCTGCCGCAGAATGAAAACGCGCGGGAGTAAGCGGCGGCCGTGAGCGGGTCGCCCCAGATCAACAGCCGCTGCGTGCCGGGCCAGATGCGATGCAGCACGCCCCATTTGCGGTCTTCGCGCAACAGGTCGCCGTAACCGTAACGCAGGAAACTGCGCGAGCCGGCGCTGAGTGCCATCAGACCTGATCCTCCGGCTCCCGGTCGCGGCCGCTCCTGCTCGCGAATGTCCGCCTGGTGGTAAGGCATGCCGAGATGTTCGGCCCAGTACTTCGGCGAAATCTTCACCGGCTGGCCGGAGCCCAGCGCCGTATCGATCATGCCTTGGTCCATGCCCTTGGCGTGCATGTCGATTTCGACTTTCCGGCCGCACGTCGCGACGCCGTCGAACACCTTCTTCCAGAATTCGTAGCTTCCCTCTTGCACGCCGCTTTCGCCGTGAATGCGGAACGTGACGCCGCTGATTTCCGGAACGGCTTGAAGCAACGCGCGCACCGCGTCGCGGCAGTACGGTCCGTGGTTCTCCGCGGTCACACCTTCGATGGTGTAGTTCGCCCTCGGGCTGTTGTTCCACTGATAACCGTGCATCCAGATGCCCAGTTGGAACTCCATGCCGCGCGCCGCGGTTTCGCGCGCGATGAAGCGCAGCATCTCGAGATTCCGATCGCGTTCGGCGTCGGGCAATTGCGGCACGCGCACGTTGTATCCGGGCACGGAAAGCAGGAACGGATAACTGAAGATGAAATAAGCGTCGGTGACGTTTCTCAGAAAGTCGTAGCCGATGCCGAGCGCGAGATTGAAACGATTGAAGCGCTGCGCGGCCAGCATCGAGAGATACGCCGGCCACATTTCGCGGTCGTTGAACCAGGGCTTGTCTTCGACATCGCTGGTGAACAGACGCGTGATGCTGCGAACGGTATTGGCCGGACGCTCGGTGATCGGCTGAGGCACGGCAAGCGCGGCGAACACGTCGGACGCGTAAAGCACGCGATCCGCTAATTCCAGCAGCGCGTAAGTGAGTCCTCGCGCATCATGTCCGCACGCCCAGACTCCGTCTTTCTTCTGGCATAGCGCAAGCGCCTCCGGCACTTCGTCCGCTCGCGCGCCTGCGGCTTTGAGCGCTGCGGCGGCGCCGCCTGAAGCCAGTCCGGCCGCGAAAATTCGCAGGTGGCCTGCGGGAGCCTCCGCGGAGTTTTGGATAGATTCGCGCAGAAACGCCGCGTTGCGTCAGCGCGCTCACCAATTCGCCCGCGGCCCATTTGGCTGGTGCTGATTTCGCAACGGCATCTGACGGATCAACAATGATCGCGACACCACGCGGGTCTTCCGCTGCGACTGCAATTCCTCCTGGCAACCCGGCTGCCACACCCGCCGCCACTCCGGCTGTGGCGCGAATGAATTTCCGGCGATTGAGATTCAAGCTCATAGGATTTTGGTGCCGCAGATTCTAACGCGGCGTTTCGCAAATAGCCAGACATGAACTCGCTCGCGTCGTTACCACTTCGCGGGCGCGAGTTTGAGAATGGGCGAAGAGCTGCCGGTCAATTCGTCTTGAAACTCACTGTCAAGACGTGGCCGTCACGCGGGCGGGAGTTTTCCACCTCAGCTGATTCTGTATTGAAGACCCAAGCTGATACTTCCTGGCGAGTTTCGCGACTGGTTCACCGAGGATTTCCATTTTGCCCAGGTCGGATTCGCCAACTTTCGCAGCGGCGAGGTAAGAAAGATAACCTATGTCTGCGGGGTCAATTCCCATGAGTGTGGAGCCGACGGTATCGGCAGCAAGATAATCGGTGCTCACGACGCAGACGCGATGGTCCACGCGCGTGCCGCCGATAGGTCCATTGCCTTCCATGCCTTCAAAGCCGTCGATGACGGCGAGCGAGGGGTGAAGCAGCGGCGCGAGCATTGCAAGATTGATGTTGATGCCGTAAGAGCCGCCACCGTGGAGAATGGACTTGTCGCTTCCACCAAAGCCGCGCCCGCCACGTCCGTTGGCCGCCGCATTTGGATTCGGCAGCTTCAGCGGCGCGCCGAGAACGATGTTCTTGATGGACATTGTGGCGACGGCAAAGTTGTGCGTCTTGAGCATGCACGCCGAAATGATGAAGTTGTCCGCCTGATTTGCCAGGATGCTCGACACGCGCACGGCGCGCGGCCTCGCGTCGGATTCGTTGAACGCCATCACTGTTCGGAATTCCTCTTTATCGAGATCCACGAGTTTGACCTTGTACTTCTCCTCCAGTTTCGTGTAACCGAAATTCTGGAAACCCTGAATGGTGCGGCCGGCGGAAGACTCGGCGATAATGGCGTTGTCGAGCTTTCCGATCGATTTGAGAAATTCCAAAATGCCAACCAGGGCATCGGAGTGCGTGGAGGCAAGCTGGTTGTCCGTTGATACGTTATTTGGCTTGATGACCACGCGGCGACTGCCGATGGCCTGCGCAATTTCTTTTTCGAGCGATTTCAGCCCTCTGAAAATGTTGTCCGTGCGATTATCGCCATTGGTCAGGGCAACCTTGCTGGGCGCGCTGGACGGAGCAGCGGCCAGTTGCTGCGTGAGCGGTGCGGCAGGCGCTGCGCCCGACTCTGCCGCGCGAACAAAGCGGGCCGCGAACAGCGCACCAGCACCCGTGGCGAGGCCGGTCTTCAGGAAGTTACGGCGATTGGTAAAAGAGGGGGGAGTGTCATGCTCAAACATGGTGTGATTTTACCGGCGCGGAGCAATAGCTGTAAATCGGCGGTTTTTGGCCAGTGCAGGGCAATGGTTGGCTAGAGCAGACACTGATGCATTTCCGTTAGACCGACGTCAGACTCGGAGCAAATTGAAACGGAAGATTGGAATTTCAGACTAATCAGTTCGGCGAACACAATCCGGTCGCATCACTTTGCGCCGGGCGGTTTCACCAGGAACTCCACCGAGCGTGTTTTCTGAACAGCGAACGTAATGTCTATGGTGTGCGCATTCGTGGGGATGGAATTCACGAATAGGTTGTAAGCGAACTCCGAAGCGGAATAGCCATAACGCTCGGCTGGTCCGGTATCGGTAGTCATGTCTACGAAATCAATCGCCACACCCTTCGGCTTGCCGGGCAGTTCGATCCGGATCTTGGTGGCGAAATCCAACGGGAGAGCTTCTTGCGTCGTGATATTCGGTCGCCGCACAAAACTTGTAAGCATAAGGTGAATTCCTCCGGCAGTATTGACGATCGGCGCTGCATTGGAGTTGCCCAAAGGCGGGATCGGTACGCTCTTGAACGTCACGAGTTCATTGGGGGCGCAGCCCGATGAGCGCTTCAACTCAAGACTCAATTTCCATGCAGATTCGTCCGGCCAAAGCGTTCCTAGGGTGTATCCGCTGTATCCGGTCCAATTCGTGGACACAGGACCACCGGAGAGGCGAGAAAACCAGACGTCCGAATTAAGTGAAAATGTCCCTCGAAGAATGTTTCCAGTAGCATCACTCAATTCCACGCGGTGTGGAATCCAGCGTTCGCCCGGTGCGCTCAAGGAATGTAATGATACTTCGATGCCTGTACTGTTGAAACTTTCGCTTCCAAACGGAAAACCTACCTTCAGGTTGTTAAGGCGCACCTCCAGATCGCCAACCCGCTTCACCGACGGCACTGCTTCGGGTGCCCACTGTGGGAAGCGACCATAGAGGGGATTTCGAAACGTCAGCTCACCGAAGGGTTCGACCGCTTCGGTGGTGCGGGTTGTAGAGTAAAAGAAACATTGAAGGTTTTGGCTTCGCCTGGGAGTCGCTCGAAAGGAGACGTAGCACCAGGCAACGTTCCTGGAGAATCCGATGAAACCTGTCGGACCCGACTGAACACCGGCCTCATCCGCCAATCGCGCATTGGAGGAGAAACTGGATGATGGCATCGGCCCAGTAGCTTTAGTTCCCACAAATTGGAACCAAATGAAGAGTTGCGGAGTGTCGGACTTCGTTCCCACGTTGTAATGGGTAATTCCAGTTCGGATGTGTTTACGGGCAAACTCTGCCAGACCCGAAGGCAACCAGCTAACCAGACGTGCCAGGAATGCGGGCGGTACATTCTCTTTGCTATAGGTTGTTCCGACAAAGCGGTATTGGTCTCCGTTGGGGAGCGTTATGATTTGCTCCGGTGACGAATGGCCCAATCTGCTTCCCACCACTATCGCGACGACGAAAAAGACGCCGATTACGATGGTCAGCCCATTCCGTTTCCTATTCGTTTTCAAGAGTGACGCTCGTCGGTTGATTGGTGGCTGCACGGAAATTGAACCAGCATTGTCAATATCAGTATTGTCGATTCTCGCGAGCCAAAAAGAATTTGCTTTGCTGTTGAGAGCGTAGCTGCGATTTTCTCGTCGCCCGTCGAAGACCGCGTTGTTCGATTCACCCATGAAACCGCAAACACTGCTGATCGCGCTAGTCACACTGCTGGGCTGCGGAGCTTGTGCCGGCAAGGATTCCTGCTTTGATTGTCACCGTGTCATGGAAGGGACGAGCCGCGTTTTCACGAACGACATCCATTTCGCAAAGGAGATCAGCTGTGCCCATTGTCACGGTGGTGATCCCAACGAGAGCAACCAAAACATCGCGATGAATGCGAGTCGCGGTTTCAAAGTACGCGTGACACGTCAGGGTGTTCCAGAATTCTGCGGGCATTGCCACAGCGATGCTGAGTTCATGAGCAAGTACGAACCGCAACCGCGCGTGGACCAGCTTGCGAAGTACACGAACGGGGTTCACGGCAAGTTGCTGGCGGCGGGTCGAAGGAGGGCGGCTGAGTGTGTGGATTGTCACGGCATTCATCAGATCCGTCCGTCGAGCGATTCGCTATCGACGGTTAGTCCGCGACGCATTTCCAAAACCTGCGCCAAGTGTCATGCATCCACGGCTGAGGCGTTCGCCGACACAGAGCATGGTCGGGTGTTCAACACACAGCGACGGCCCGGTTGCACCGTCTGCCATTCCAGCCACGACACAGAGCCCGCGACCACGGCTATGCTCACCGGTTCCGATTCGGTCTGCGCGCGCTGCCATCGGCCCGGGTCTCGCCCTGTCAGATTGGGGGAGCAGATGGCGCAAGTTTTGGCGGGCTTGGAAGCGGCTGGCCCTGATTCGAAAGAAGCCCTGGCTCGTGCGCGAGTGGCAGTGCACGGCATGGACCTCGAAGCTCTAAAGCGAGCCGCTCAACCTATTACTCCATCGACCGACTCAGATGAGAAATGAATTTGTCGAAGCAACGGTAAAACCTCATGACCAACCTCAACGCAATAACACAAACAAGACCATGCAAATTAGCCGAAGAGAATTTCTAGAACGTTCGGTGGCTCTTGGAGCCGCCGCGGCATTGCCGCTCAACGCGCTCGCTGCTGAAAAAACAATTCGCCGCGCAACCGATGTCATCGAACTCGGCCCCGCGAAAATCAAAATATCCCGTATGGGTGTCGGCACCGGAACCTACGGCGCAGGTCATGATTCAAATCAACTTCGAGCGCTGGGAGTCAACGGCGTTGCGGATATGCTGTGCTCGGCTTACGAGAAGGGCATTTTCTTCTGGGATACCGCCGATTCCTACGGCACGCACGACGCGGTCAAGGTCGCACTGAAAAAAGTTCCGCGCGAGAAGGTCACAATCCTCACCAAGACCGACGCCTGGACCGCCGACAAGACGAAAGAAGACATAGATCGCTTTCTGAAGGAGCTTGGCACTGATTACATTGACATCCTCCTGCTTCACACTCGCATGAGTGCCACTTGGAATGACGAGGACAAAGGCTCGATGGAAGTGATGGCGCAGGCCAAAGAGAAGAAAATCCTTCACTCAGTAGGCATCAGTTGTCATTCGGTCGAAGCGATGCAAGTCGCGTCGAAAAATCCCTGGCTGGACATTTGCATGGTGCGGCTGAATCCCGCCGGCGAGCGCATGGACGACACGCCTGAAGTCGTTCTGCCGATAGTCAAACAAATGAAAGCCAACGGCAAAGGGACCATCGGCATCAAGGTTCTCGGCGAGGGCAGCCTGATTGGCGGCAAGGAGCACGACGACGCGCTGCGCTACGCGCTTGCCAAAGACGCGCTGAACTGTTTCTCGATCGGTTGCGAGAGCTTCGCCCAAGTAAGTGATAATATTTCGCGCATCGAAAAGTTGGCCGTGCCTGTATAACAACTGCGAACGATGGCAAGCCTCCGCAAATGTTTCGCCCGCCTGACTCCGGCTCTGCTTGTCGGAGCTTCCGTTGCCGTCGGGCAAACCGGCATTGAAGCAAGGAAACCGGTGTTCGGCGGCGCGTGCGAAATATGTCCGTGGGGAGCGATGGCTGAAGTGGTGAAAGCAGCGATGAAGCCCTACGGTTACGACGTGCAGATTTGCTATAACTGCAATGGCGCCGACGCGCCGCGCATTGTCAGCGAAGCGCGAAAGCCTCCGCCTTATCGGCCCGATCCCGCCGTGTCCGAAGCGCTCGCGCCACGAAATGTGCCTGACCTTGGAGCGGTTGATTTCGGTGCGGTCGCAATTCAATTCCTGCGCACTGCATACCGTGGAACGGGAATGTACGCGCGAGAACAACCGAGAACGAACTTGTGTTTTATCGCGAACATTCAGGACCCAAGCTACGTTCTGGTCGCAGCGAAAGCGGAAACGGGAATCACAAACCTCTCACAGATTAAACAGAAGCGCTGGCCAGTTCGGATATTGACCGCAGGCATTGGCGGCGAATCCTCAACACGCATTCTGAGTTACTTCGGTCTTTCAAGACAGGCAATCGAAGCTGCTGGCGGGCACATTGGAAATTCCGCCGAGGACCGGGAGAAGTTCGATGTCGTCATCGGCGGCGCTGGCATTATGACGACCGCTCCCGAATGGAGAATATGGACCGAGATCAGTCAGGAATTCGATCTCCGTTTCATCGAATTGCCGGAGGAATTGCTCGACGCGCTCGCGAAGGAAGGTGAGCAGGAGCGCGGAACAATTCCTCCGGGGCTTTATCGCGGTGTCGATCGTCCCATCCCTACAGTCGTGCGGACCGGAACCGTAATTTACTGCCGCACCGACACGCCGGATGACTTCGCCTATTTCGTGGCCAAAGCGATGGACGAGCAGCAGCAACTCCTGCAATGGAGCCATCTGAACTTCTCTTACAACGTCCACACCGTGTGGAAGGCGTACGAAGTTCCGCTGCATCCCGGCGCCTCGCGTTATTACAAAGAGAAGGGCTACATGAAGTAGCGCCTTGAGGCGAGAACGAATCGTCCACGGTAATGGAGAGACCGCACACCGCACTTCGCTGGGAAAGGCGCAGAAATGCCACGGCACTTCGGGCTTGCGGTTACATGGGTTCAGTGGATCGTTTCTGAGCAAGGTGTTCGAGAGGCCGTTCAAGAACACCCGTCAATGGTGCACGTAGATGTTCGAATGGGTATGATCGAAGGGCAAGACGATCAAGCGCGAGCTGATGTATTACACGACCTGCCCCAAATGCGCCAAACACTACGACAAGAACCACGTTGTCATTCTCGCGGAGGTTCAAAAGTTTAGCTATCGGAGCAGGGGACTGACGAAATCGATGGGCTCGGCTAATCCCCAACCGCTGGCCCGATGTCTGTGAATCACCCTTACGTCACGTTTACATTTATGCATCGTCTGCTGCTATGAGAAAGAGTGCTCTTGCTGCGGTCGTACGCGTTTCGTTCTGCGCGCTCAGCCGAGGTAAAAAGTCAGTTCTCCGGATTGCAAAGTGGTGTCAAAACACTTTTTCTTTGAAACAATACAATGGGACGGATGTCTTGGATGGCAAATCCAAACTCCCTGGATGGGCGGACGTTCTGCTCGAAATGCGAAACGCGCGCGAGTGCCGACACATTGGACTTCAGGTGCGGCTTGCATCTCTTCGACGGCAATCTAAACTCGAAGAGTGGGCCCTCAAAAACAATTTTCCGGCGCAGGACCGATTTGAGCGAGCCTCCAAAATCACCGCTATGAATCTCAATGATCCAAGAAACAAAAGGTGGCGGTCAATGGCCATCACCCGGATGTGCATGTCGGCGCTTTTTGCGCTGCCGATTGCAGTATTGGCGGCCGAGGCGATTCCCGCTCCGGGATCGAAACTGCCTCCCGCTACAAACGACATCGTGATTACGTCAGCCGATGTCACCGCGGAAAAAGTTGGAACCAACATTCCGGCTTCCGCAATCGGTGAACCCGTGGGCGGCGTGACGCTGTCGCCGCCGCGCTGGGTTGAGGCGACAGACAATTCGGTTGCCTACGCATTGGTCGAAGGTGCGATCGCTCCCAAAGATCCGAAGGGAAAGCCGATCAACTTCCGCGTCCTGCTCCCAGCCAGTTGGAGTCGTCGGGCAATTCAGGTCGGCGGCGGCGGCATGAACGGAATGGTGCCCATGCTCCGCGGCGAACGACCCGGCACGCCGACGGCGAGTTTCGCGCGGTACGGCAGCGATTCGGGGCACCAAATGGGCGGATTCGGCGGAATGGGATTTGGGCCGCGAGGCGGAGCGCGTCCCGGTGGACCACCAATGGGAGCCGGTGGAGGCGATGATTGGGCGCTCAATGAGGAAGCCATCCGCAATCTCGGTTACATGCAGATGAAGAAGACGCATGATGCCGCGATGGTGATCATGGAGCGCGTTTATGGCGAACGGCCGCGTTTCAACTATTACATCGGCGCCTCGCAAGGTGGCCGCGAAGCATTAACGGTCGCGCAGCGTTACCCGGCAGACTACGACGGCATCGTTGCCGATGTTCCGATCGTGAATTTTTCCACGTTGATGCTCGCGCCCGCGCTGATCCGCATCCAGGAGAAGCCGCAGTCCAACTGGGTCACCCGCGCGAAGGTGAACGCCATCCGCGCCGAATTCATGCGTCAGGCAGACAAGCTGGACGGCGTCGCGGACGGCGTCATCAACAACTACATGGCGGCACGCGCACTGTTCGACATGTCGCAGGGCGATCCCAGTCGCAATCCTTGGGCGGCGCTTCGCGGCCCCGACGGGAAGGACCCGGATCCGGCCGACACTTCCCCCAACGCGCGTTTGACGGACGGGCAGATTGAAACACTGAAGTTCGTTTACAGCCGCTACAAGTTTGCGACGCCGCTCGCAAACGGTGTGCGTTCCTTCGGCATGTGGGTTCCGAACACCGACCCGGCGGGCAGCGGATTGATCGCCGACCGTCGTTTTCGCGGCCAGGAAGGCGCTGCTGAAAACGCGCCCATGCATTCGCATCTGGGAGGTCTCGGCGTGACGGGATTCCTCATGCAGAATCTCTCGGCCAACCCGCTTGACTACGTCGAAGGTGGTCCGCTCAACAAACGTCGCGAGCAAATTTCCGAATGGCTCGACTCCACTAACCCCGATCTCTCCGCCTTCTATCGGCGCGGCGGCAAAATGATCGTGACGATCGGGACCGACGACACGCTGGCGTCGCCGGGGGCGCAACTCGATTATTTTCAATCCGTGCTCGACAAGATGGGCCGCGAACAGGTGGATGCGTTCGCCCGGTTCTTCGTCATTCCGCAGGTGGGCCACGGTTTGAGTGGCCGAAGCAGCGGGATGACGGGCGACGGAAACTCGGTTTCTGCATTCGCGATTCCGAATCAGTATGACAAAACCGCTTTGATCACCGCCTGGGTCGAGCGTAACGAAGCTCCCGGAAAGACGCTGATCGTCACCGCTGGAGTGGCACGCAGCCTGCCGCTGTGCTCGTATCCGAATTATCCCCGCTACAAAGGGGGATCGCCGGAATCCGCCGAGTCGTACGAGAGCACCGCGCCTTGACCGGCTGCTTGAGCGCGAAGCTGAACATTCTCGTCATAGGCGCTGGTCCGGCCGGTCTCACGGCGGCGTTGCATCTGCATCGTCGAGGGTTTGAGGTGACCGTCTTCGAGTCGGTCCCGACGATTCGTCCGCTTGGCGTTGGATTGAATCTGCTTCCTCACGCCGTTCGCGAGCTTACGATTCTTGGACTCGATCAGAGACTGGCCGCCATCTCCATCGCAACCGCGGAACTTTCCTACCACAACAAGTTCGGCCAGTTGATCTGGCGCGAACCGCGAGGGTTGAAGGCCGGCTACCGCTGGCCGCAATACTCGGTGCATCGTGGCCGTCTGCAAATGTTGCTCCTGGAAGCGACGCAGGAACGGTTGAGCACGGAGAAAGTCCGCACCGGACTGCACCTCGAATCATTCGAGCAAGACGACGAGGGCGTGACGGCGCGTTTCATTGATCGCGCAACCGGCAATCCCGCTGGGGAGGCGCGCGGCGATGTCCTGATTGGAGCGGACGGAATTCATTCCGTCGTGCGCCGCACTTTTTATCCGCAGGAAGGCTCCCCGCCGTTTTCTGGCCGAATGCTGTGGCGCGCCGTCACCGAAGCGTGTCCGTTTCTGACGGGTCGTTCCATGATCATGGCGGGCCACGCCGACCAGAAATTCGTCGCTTACCCGATCTGCCCTGACGCTGCGGCTCGCGGCAGGTCGCTGATAAACTGGATTGCGGAACTGCGCGTGGGCGGTGACAAGGAGCCCATTCCGCGGGACTGGAACCGGCGCGCAGACAAAACACAGTTCGCCCCGGCGTTCAAGAACTGGCGATTCGATTGGCTCGACGTGCCGGCGCTCATCGCGGGCGCGGAGACGGTCTATGAATTCCCGATGGTGGACCGTGACCCCGTGCCGCGCTGGAGTCATGGCCGGGTGACGCTCCTCGGCGACGCCGCGCATCCGATGTACCCCGTGGGCTCGAATGGCGCATCGCAGGGAATTCTCGATGCCGCGGCGCTGGCGGAGGCGCTCGCAAATGAACCAGACCCAGTGACCGCGCTCAAACGCTACGAGGCAGAGCGGCTGGAGCCAACTGCAAAACTGGTGCTGACCAACCGCCAGCATGGACCTGAAGTCGTCATGCAGCTCGCCGAGGAACGGGCGCCAACTGGCTTCAACTACGTCACTGATGTGTTCGCGCCGAACGAACTCGAGGAGATCGCCGGCCGATACAAGGCGCTGGCTGGATTTGATCGAGACAGACTCAACGCATTAGGCGCAGGAGTTGGCAGGATAACGTGCTAAAAATGCAATCACTGCCTGGACACAAATAAAGTTTCCTCGCGGCCCAGTTTTGAAATTCCGAATTCGATTCGATTCATCTTGTGAATCTTTGCCGAATATTTTTATTTTCCTCTCGCCAGTCGTTGATACAAATCGTTATCGAATTCTTCGAGGCCGATGATGCCGTGGATGTGGTTCGCAGAAACCCACACCAACCAGTTCCGGTGCGCGCCCATGCCTTTTCTTCCCGGTCCCATGTTCCAGTGTTCCTGATGCCAGCCGGGGCCGAGTAAATCATACGTTCGTCCGGGCAGCGCAAGCATCGCTTTCGTGTCGTGAAGAAGCACGCGCGCGACGTCGAGGTAATGCTCGTCTTTGGTGAGCTTGTACAACTTGGCGTAAGACGGAACGGCCCAATCCAGATACTGGTCCACGCCGCCGGGCACGTCCGACCCAATTCCATTCACGCCGATGGTCGGCACGCCTTTCTTCCAATGCAGCTTCGAATCGTCGGCGTCCATCGGCATCGGCACGTTCCAAATCCAAATCCAACTTTCGGTGTAATCAGCGGCGGACTTCGCGCGTTCGAGCCACTTGGTGTCTTTGGTGTTGTCGTAGAGCGCGAGGAACGCTTCCATGGACAACATGCCGGATTCTTTGTCGGCGACATTCGCATTACCAGTCGCGCCGAGGAACACGCCTTTGCTGCCGAAGTTGGTCCAAATGTACTCCGCGGCGCGAATCGCGGAGTCCAAATATTTTTTCTCTCCGGTTTCTTCACTCAACCGCACCAATACCGGAACGGGGACGTAACTGGTGGTTCCCGAATCGTTGATCACCGTGCTCGTCCCTGCCGTCCAGGCCGACGGAAACGATCCGTCTTCGCGCTGCTGTGTTAGAAGCCAATCGCAGTAACTCTTGACCCAAGCGAGCCATTCCGGGTGGTCGCGTACCGCTTTCTTCTCGCGGCGATAAGTTTGCACCAGGACGGCCAGGTCTTCCGCGGGCATTCGGAGGGTGAAACCTGGGACGAAGTTGGCGGGAACAGGCTGACCGGTTTGCATGCTGAAGCCCACGCCCGCAGGAGGATTCATCGGCACGAGGCGAATGAGACTGGCGATGATCGCGAGTCCTTGCTTTCGCATCTTCTGACTGCGTTCGCTTGAATCGCGATCTCCTTCCTGCAACAATTCGTCCGCCGCTTCGAGGTTCTTACCGCAGAAACCCATGATGATTTTGTCCGCCAGGCGGCTTGGGCTGCCGGTGACTGCATCAATCTCGAACGGAACTCCGCTCCGGTCGTCCACAGTAACGACGCGGTCCGACAAATGATCCATGAGCACGCGGCGAGCGACCTCAATATCCACGGTCGTTACCTTGGGATTGAGGCTGACCCAGGCCCAGCGCCACGCCTCGCGCTCCATGTCGCGGAAAGACGCGCTCTCGTCGAAGCGGAAAGCGACTTGGTAGTTCTGCGTGAAGCCTGCCTTCACCGGATGATAGCGCCGGCGCACCGTTTGAGTCGGAGCCGCCGCACTGGCTGCCGCGTCAATAGCACTGCGTCCCCGACGGCCTCCGCCAATTTCGGTGGATGTTCCCGGCAACCAGAAACCGAGTTCAATTCCGCCGCCGGAAATCTCACGCGCGCCCAAAGCTCCGAACTGAATCCGCTCGTCAATGATCGGCGTGGTCGCTGGCGCTGTGTTCTCCGCCTGCGTGGTGTCGCCGCGCGGCGTGGGGTCCAGTACCGCCGCCCAGTTCCCGTCCTTGAACGAAACGCCAAACAGCGGCGCGGACAAGTAGTCTTCGCGAATCGAGAAACGTTTGGCGAGGTAGTTCGCGACACTGCTGGGCGCGCCGCCGCCGGCGTGCGACGAATCGCCATAGAGAAGACCGGGAACGAGATAAGTTCCGTCTTCCCATTTCACTGTCGGCGCGGTTGTGAGCCGGATCGCCGAGAAGAACCCAGCGTTGTCCTCCGCGCCCGTGACGATCACCTTGCGACTCAGAGAGAGAACAGCGCCGGAGATCTTCCAATGATCCTCAACCGCGAATGCGGCCGCACCTTCGCCAGCCACTTTTGCAATCGCCACGATTGCATCGGCTTCTTTTTTCACCGACTGGTAACCTGCCGCAAGCTGTTGCGCGTTCGTTTGACCATGAAACACCTCGATCTGCGCCGGCTTCGGTTGGGTGAAGTGTTGAGCGTTGCCGTCGGAGATTTCAATGCCCCATTCTGCGGAGTTGACGAACGCGACAGTCGCGCCATTTGGCAGCCGGCCCAATTCGATGCGATTGACTGCGTTTACCTGGTTCTGCTGCGCAGATACCAGAGGCGCGATTAACAAGAAAACGAGCGCGCCAAACGATGAGAATCTATTCGTCATTGCAACGCATAAAAGGTTTGAGAACAACGCCGGTTTATCCTGAAGTTGTAGGGCGTCATGGCAGGCGAATTTAGGCAACTGCTTGTGAGATGTGCAAGCACGTTGTTGGATCGCCAACAACCAGCATTGCGGCGCGACAATCTCTTGCGCCTGTCGTTGCGGTCCGATGACGCCTCTGCTATTGATCCAATCCACGCTGGCCGTGAAGTGGCCGTGCAGTGGTGAGCCTCATGAAAAGGTAATCATCAATGAACATGCAATCTTCGACCTCCAATCTCTGGTGCGGCGGTTTCTCCCTTGCCAAGTCCTGGTCGCACATTGCCGTCGCCGCGCTGATCGCGATTTACGTGAATCTCAAACACAATTAAGATAATGCGCTCTTCTCTTCTTCTCTCGTGCCTCCTGGTTCCACTTGTCGCCTGGTCGCAACAGGCCAACGTCAACCTCGACTTTAACCCTCAGAAGAATACCGAAAACCTGATTCCGTTCAGCGCATCGCTGAACTCGCCCGACGTTCACGATGATGGAACGGTCACGTTCCGGCTCCGCGCGCCGGCCGCGAAAGAAGTGCGGCTCGCAGGCGTCGCCATTCTCACCGCGCTCGGAAGGACCAATCAATCCGTGCCTTTCGCGAAAGGCGACAACGGAATTTGGACGCTGACCGTCGGTCCGCTTCGACCGGACATGTACGCCTATCATCTGAATGTGGATGGCGTGACGATGGCGGACCCGAACAATACTTACGCAGCATTCACCGCCATGCCGCCTTACAGCGAACTCATCATGCATGGCAGCGGACCGGCCTATTACGACGCGCGCAACGTTCCGCACGGATCGGTCACGCGGCACGTGTATCACTCCGACGTGACCGGCGGCGAACGCGAGCTTTACGTTTACACGCCGCCCGGTTACGACCGCACCAAAACCTATCCCGCGCTTTATCTCGACCGGCGGCAGCGGCGAATTGCCATCGAACTGGATTTATGACGGGCGCGTAAATTTCATCATGGACAATCTCCTCGCGGAAAAGAAAGCCGTCCCGATGCTGATTGTCATTCCGAACAACCAGGTCGTTCACCGCAATAACCCAAAACACTCCGAGCTCACGTTCAAAATTTTTGAAGACGAACTCCGGAAGCATGTCGTTCCGCTCGTCGAACGCGAGTACAGCGTTCGCCGCGATGCGAAAGGCCGCGCGCTTTCGGGTCTCTCAATGGGCGGGCGTCACACGATGTTTGTCGGATTCAACTCGCTGGATCTTTTCGCCAATTTCGGCGTGCTCAGCGCCGGCGACATGGATGCTGAAAAGACATTCACGAAATTCCTCAACGACCCGGACGTCAACAAGAAGATTGATTACCTGTTCGTCGGACAAGGCACCGAAGAAGTGAACGTTCGTATCGGCGAGCGTTGCGTGGCTCTGCACAAGGCGCTCGAAGCACACAAGATTACTCACGAATATTACGTCGGCGGATATGGCGGGCACGACTGGGCGACATGGCGGCACCTGCTTTATTACCGATTTCTGCCGAATCTGTGGCGGAAGAACTAACCGATCCGCAAGAACGCTTACTTCTATGACGAACAAAATTATTTTAGCGACGGCGTCCGTGATGCTTGTCTCCAGTCTCGGCCTCGCGCAGCAACCTGCGCCGGTAAAGATCGAACACGGCTTGGTGCAAGGAACGAATCGAAGATGGCCTGGTGGTTTATCGCGGCATTCCATTCGCCGCGCCGCCGGTCGGCGATCTCCGCTGGCGCGCGCCGCAACCCGCCGCCAAATGGGACGGCGTGAAGCAAACGATCGCGTTCGGACCGCGACCGATTCAAGGCTCGCGAAGCGGCTCCTGACATGAGCGAGGACTGTCTGTATTTGAATGTCTGGACGCCCGCGAAATCCGCGAGCGACCGCATTCCCGTGCTCGTCTGGATTTACGGCGGCGGATTCGACGCGGGCGCGACCTCCGAACGAAATTACAGCGGCGAGAAGCTGGCCAAGAAAGGCGTGGTGCTGGTCAGCATCGCCTACCGCGTCGGGCCGCTCGGATTTCTCGCGCATCCGGAATTGAGCGCCGAAACCACGAATCATGTTTCGGGAAATTACGGCTTGCTGGACATGATCGCGGGACTTCAATGGGTGCAAAAGAACATCGCCGCGTTCGGTGGCGATCCAAACAAGGTGACGATCTTCGGCGAATCGGCTGGCGGAATCGCCGTCAGCATGTTGTGCGCGTCGCCGCTGGCCAAGGGACTTTTCCACGGCGCGATTTCGCAAAGCGGCGGCTCGTTCGGACCTCCGCGACCGACCACACTTTTCCGGGCGAGAACTTGAAGCGCCTCGCCGATGCCGAGCGCGCCGGAGAGGATTACGCCAAGAGCGCGGGCGTTTCGTCCATCGCGGAACTGCGCAAGCTCGCGCCTGACAAACTTCCCGACCGGTCGCGGTTCGGCCTGGCCGATCATTGACGGCTGGGTGATTCCCGATGACCAATACAAACTCTACGCGGCGGGCAAATACAACGACACGCCGATTCTCGTGGGCTACAACTCCGATGAAGGCGCGAGCTTTTCGCCGCCGAGAACGCCGGAGGATTACATCACCAGCGTCAAGTCGCGTTACGGCAAGTTCGCGGACGATCTGATCAAAGCCTATCCGCGTCGGCACAAACTCCGTTCCGAAAACCGCGCGCGACCTGACCCGGGACGCGGCGTTCGGCTGGCACACGTGGACCTGGGCGCGGCTTCAGGCGCAGACCGGAAAATCCAAGGTCTTCTATTACTATTTCGACCAGCACCCGGATTATCCGGCGGATTCGCCGCGCGCCGGTTACGGCATCGGCGCACGGCGCGGATGTGGCCTACGTTTTCCAGCATCTCAATCCCAACAGTCCGCAGACCGACCAAGGCGGACCTGGAAATCTCCGAAGCGATGTCCACCTACTGGGTGAACTTTGCCAAGCGCGGCGATCCCGAACGGCGAAGGAGTTCCCGACTGGCCGGCATTCAGCGAGAGCAATCCGTCAAGTGATGTATTTCAACCAGACACGCCGTATCCCGGCCCGGTGCCGAGCGCCGACTCGCTCAAAGTTCTCGACGCTTATTTCGCCTGGCGGCGGACGCCGGAAGGTGAGGCGTGGGCGAAATAGCTCGCGCCTAAAAACCCCGACGCGGGACAATCAACCGAGAGCGCGGTGGTCATCGGGGCCGACAGACTGTCCTCGCGGACCGGACAGCGTTTGGAGCTTAACGAGACGGGCCCGCCATGAGCTTCGCCATAAAAGAGACCCGGAACGAAGTAGGTTACATCGTCCCATTTAACGGTTGGCGTAGTGGCCAGACTAACGACTGAAAGGAATCCGGCGTTGGTGTAGCGTCCGCCTGCTTGCGCACGGATTGGTAGCTGGCGGCAAGGTCCTGGACGTTCGGCTTCGTCGTGGAAGATCCGGATTTGCGCCGGTTTGGGTTGGGCCATCTGCAGTTCGCCCGAGATTTCGATGCCTCAATCTCCGGTGTCGACGCGCACAAATGTGACGGCAGCGCCGTTTGCGAGCCGGCCCAGTTCGATACGGCTGGCGGCGGTCGTGGTCGCCTGTTGATCTGGCGCCAGAGAAGCGACCGATAACAGCAACAGAGTGCCGAGCACTGGGTTGTTGATCATGATGGAAGCTCCTCGATACTTGGGTTGCTCACTTCGCCGCAGGAGCCGCCGCGTCGCCAGCCGGTTGAGACTCAGGAGCCGCCAAAAGTCCAGGGCGCTCCACTTCTTTGAACTCGATGCCTTCAAGCTTCAACATCTGCTGGGCATACCGTTTTCCAAATTCGCGCATGCCGGCGGTGTTGAAATGAAACTGGTCGGGCGATCCCTTGACCCCTTTGGATGAGATGATGTGAGAATTGGGCAGCACCTCCGGCAAATGCACGAGAATGTTGGTGTTGAACCGCCAACAAACGCCGTGTTCTTCCTGGCTTTTCAATTCGCCGGCGAGGAACGGAACGTCTTTGGGATTCAGATTCAAGTCCTTCATCAGGTTGTCGTAGATGCTTTTCACCTTGGCCGGCCAATTCGTGTCGGAGGAATTGGATTCGCCCTGGTGCAGCAGGATGCCTTTGATCACGCCGTCCTTCTGGGCGACCTTCGCCATCTCAACGAGTCGCTGGTAAGGGCTGCCGTTGTATTGGTTGACGATGTTCTTCATCCACTGCTCGCGAGTATCGAGATATTTCTGCCAGTCGTCCTTGTCCCAGAGTTCGATCCCGGCGCCGGCCACCGACACATTGATGACCCCGACGCGAACATCCTGCGGGAGGTTCGCCACCATGTTGCGGCCAAACCAATCCAGCGGGCCCATGTTGTTTTCCTGCCGGTTGAGCGGAGGCGTCGCCAGGTACCAATTACCCTTCGTCCGATTCAGCCGCGGCATGTCCACCGCCGCCAGCATTTGGAATCGCGGATCCAGAGTGCCTTTGTCCTGCTCTTCGGGCCGCGCACCGGCTTCCATGTTCGACTGGCCGAAGCAGAGGTAGATGTGGAATTTAGGATCCGGCTTCTTCTCCTGGGCAAATACGCCCGTCCAGATGAGAAGCGTGGTGACGGCAAGGATCGAACTAGGTTTCATTTTCATAAACGTTTTTTCGATTAAAGTTTTTCTGTCTGACAATCCGCGCAATTGCTCAGGGGTTTTCGTCACAGCATGTCACACTGCTTCTCCAGAGTCTGTCCCAACTCCAGAGCAAACTTGCGTATTGCCTCTTGGTCCCGCTGCTCCGCAGGCTGCGAACGCCAGTGCTGAATTTTGGCCGTCGGCGGCTCGCGCATCGGGACCATCTGTGCGGCTTCGAGCAGATTCGCGCAATACTCGGCCGCTTCCAGAATGGCATCCGTGTTGACGGGCGCGGGAGATTCTCCGCGGCCTCTCGCTCCACGGCCGCCCCGGCCGCCGCGCGGCGCGGGGCCAAGCGCCGTCCTAAGTTGATTGAGCGCTTTCTGGACGTGACCTTCGCGATTGGGATTCTCCACGATCATGGAATTCAGATCCCGGTTCCTCTGCCAGCCATAAATCGCGGCGATGATGGATGGATCGCGAATCGTGCCGTCGCGGTAAACCAGGCCATGGACATCGCCCCAGCCGCCGGGCGTGACGATGAGCTGAAACACGTACCAGCCGACCTTGTGACGCTCGGCAATCTCCAGGGAAACGTCATAGGGGTTGGCGCGGCATACACAGGCCATCTCAGAATTCAGTAAAGGCTTGTTATACTTCTTTGCGATGGCTTCGGCCTGAACGTAGCTATCTTCAACCTTCTGACGCGTCGGGCTGTAGTCGTGGAAGGAGAAGACATCGACGTTCGTGCACCATTCGATGTCTTTGGCGAACGTGTGCCCGATGGTCGTGGCGTTGACCGGATCGACGGATTTCACGTATTGGCTGAAGTGCGCGAGGAACGCACTGATTTCGGTGACGCGTTTGGGCTTCTCCGTTTCGGACGCCTGGTTGTGGTAATCATTCCAACTGGGTTCGTTCATGATATCCCACATGAGCAGCCCGGGCTCATCCTTCAACGCCTGGACGATCGCTTTGACGTAGGCCTCTTGCTGCGCCCACGATTCCGGCGGCAAGGTTTGGGGATTCAGACTGTTTCCGTTGAACAGGATGGGCATGACCGAAATCCCCAGACTGTGCGCGATGCGAACGTAGCTGCGGAGTCTGCCAATGTAAGCTTCCGGTTCCCGGTCATACGCTCCCCGGTTGAGCCATATCCGCGTGCTGTTCAATTGCAGCTTCTGCGCGTAGCCGAGTTCCTTGCGCATCGTCGCTTCATCGCCCTGCCCCATGCCGTGGCACACGCCCCGGATGAAACTGTAGTCAGCGAGTGGCTTCTCGGCCATCGCCGGCAAGGCAATTGTCAATAGAACCGCCCCGATAAACACGAACTTGTTTTTCTTCATCGCTGGTAACCTTTCAATTGTGTTGTCTCATCGTCATGACTCCGACCCCCCGGCGGACTGTTCGTGACAAACCGCAAGATCGCCCACGGATTGTCACGGCGCACGCGATCCTAAAGATAGGCGGTTTGCGGCTTATGCCGCTCGCTCTGTCGTGGCAAGATCTATTCACGGAATAGCAGCGGCGCAAAATAATACAAGCTGCGTTTCCAGCTCGTGAAATCGTGCGCCGAATCCGGGGAGATGTAGCACAAGGCTTTGACGCCGGCCTTGTTCAACGCGTCGGCCGCGATCTTCACGCCCTCAGGACCGCCTGGGACGTTCCCGCGACCGGCCATGAAAGTGTTGGTGCATGAAAGCCATAATCCATTAACCGCTTGGCAACGTCTTCCGCAGTGACGGTCTTAAATGCCCGCAAATCCAAAATACATTCGTGCGCAACCAATCCGTTGCTGCGGCAGAGCGTCGGGAAATGTTTCTCGAGCCGCTTGGAAATGATAATTCGGCTGGAGGATGGCGAACTTCGTGAACGGGTTCATGGAAAAACTTCAAGATGCGTTCGGCTTCAATTCCCTTCTCCACTCTGAGAATAAGGCTACGAAACCGGATCAGATGTCGCATCCGTTTTTACGGCTTCACCTGAAGCGAAGTCCGGATTCGGTTTCGGGGGAGAGTAGTGGTCCTTTCGCTCCATGGTTCAATAGCAGCTTTTCCACACCTTCGAAATCAACCATCATTCCATGGGGAAATCGGTATTCGCTAACCTTTACATCTTCCAAAAGGGCAAGCGCAGTTTTGCCTTTCGTATCCGTCGCGTTGACATCAGCCCCAGCGTTCAGCAACGCTTCAATCGCTTTCCGATTTCCGCGAGTGACAATCAAGTGAAGCGGAGTCTGACCATTCTTGTCTTTTGCATTTACGTTGGCTTTGTGGCTCAACAACCACACGGCCGCCTCCTTACCAGAATCTTCTATTCTAAAATCAGCTGGCCACTTGGCGTTCGCGTTTGTCCGATTTGGATCTGGTTTGTAAGCAAAAACCCATTTACCGACTGCAATATGCAACGGAGTTTGTCCCTCACCGTTTGCGGCGTTCAAGTCACAACCAGCAACAAGTAGTTGGCCAGCGGTTTCTTGATTGCCACTGCCTCCAGCCCATAGATGAAACAAGGTTGTCTTGCCGCCAGACTGTGTTTGCATTTGCGTCTGCAGACTTGCCCCATTTGCCAAAAGCAACCGAACAGATTCCGGCGAATTTCCAGTTACAGCAATGTCCAGCGGCGATTGCTTGTAATTCGCTCCCCTGCGCGCGTTGACGTTTGCTCCACGAGAGATCAGAAGCTTCATCAACTCTAGGTTTTCCTTGGCCGTTGCGTTATGAAGCGGAGTGTCGCCCCACCATTTGTGAGGTCCTAGATTCGCCCCGTTAGTTATCAGCATTGTGGCGATCGAGGTAAAGCCCTGTTGAATCGCGAAATCGAGTGGGGTGTCATTATTGTCACCGAGAGTGTTGAATTCGGCATTACCTTGGACATCCATGGTCGCCTTGCGCTGCAAAAGTCGCGCAACGACATCGCCATGCCCAAAGAATGCAGCCCAATGCAAAGGCGCATTGCCTATGTCGTCCTGCGAATCAACATCTGCTTGGTTCGAGAGTAACGTTTCCACGATCCGCACTCTTCCCAGCATTGCTGCCAAATGCAGCGGTGTCCAACCGAACAAGTCCTTGGTGTTTGCAAGGCCTGGGCTGCTAGAGAGAATGGAGTTGATTGCGTCATCGTCTCCACGCGCCACCGCCTTGTGAAGCAAATTGGTTTGCAAGTCGAAGCACGCAGAAGCAATGGCAAACGCCATCTCTTTGCGCTCACGGTCCAAGGCTATCTCCAGCGCACCATGCAAGAGCGACGTCGCTGCTGCATTGGTGGACTTCGCGTAATAAGGAACGAGCTTTTTCACCAAATTGGTGTCGTTGTGAAACAATACGGCTTGGTAGAACCCTTCATCTTCGCTGATGGTGACATCGACACCGTTTGTCAGAATGAGATCGATGACTCCTGGGCCGACGGCCTGTGGGTTTCCGACAGCTTGGGAATACAAGGTGTTTCTACCGCCATGCGCATTGATGTCCGCGCCGCGAGCCAAAAGAAGTTTGATCATGTCGGCGCTGCGGATAGCTCGGATGATTGGCGTAAATCCGTCAGCGTCCCGCGCATTCACATCTGCTTTGTGCTTGAGCAGAAGCTCAGCAGTGTTGGTATCGCCTCTTTCTGCTGCAAAATGCAGTGCGGTCCTTCCCCATACTCCGCGTGCGTTGACATCCGCGTTGTTCGTCACAAACAGCTCGACCATTTCCCTCGGGCCACCCCACTGTGATGTCTCAACCAAGGGTGGTTGCCCGCTGGTCGGGTCTTTGTTGATTAAGCTCGGGTTCTCCTTAACCAATTGCGCAACTTCGCCAACTCTGCCGCTCATCAATGAGGAGTAGAAGTCGGGTTTGCTTTGTGCGATTCCCGATTGCTGCGAATTGGACCATAAAGAGGCGAGCAGAACCACTTTCGCCAACAAGGTTCGTTTGCCTGATGCGGCGCTATTCTTTTCAACTATCATTCGAGCCTAACGTTTGAAACCCCGACCGTCATAAATAATTTTCCATCCCCACGCACGAGCAAACCGGATTGCGGTCGCCAAAGACGTTGTCCATGCGGCCGACGTGCGGCCAGAATTTGTAGTCGTGCAGCCCTTGGCCGGGAACGCCGCCTGCTTCGCGCGTGTAGGGACGATTCCAATTGTCCGCTGGCGATCATGTCGGCGGTGTGCGGGGCGTTTTTGAGCAGGTTGTTCTTCGCGTCGGCTGCGCCGGTTTCGATGGCGGTCATTTCGGCGTGGATGGAAATCATCGCGTCGCAGAAACGGTCCAGTTCGTCCTTGGATTCGCTTTCGGTCGGTTCGACCATCAGCGTGCCGGCGACGGGCCACGAGAGCGTCGGCGCGTGAAAGCCGTAATCCATCAGCCGCTTGGCCACGTCCTCGGCGGTGACGCTCTTGAATGCGCGCAGGTCGAGGATGCATTCGTGCGCGACGAGGCCGTTGCTGCGGTAGAGCGTCGGGAAATATTTCTCCAGCCGCTTGGAGATGTAATTCGCGTTGAGGATGGCGAACTTCGTCGCCTCGGTCAGTCCGTCCGCGCCCATCATCGCGATATACATCCAGGAGATGGTGAGAATGCTCGCGCTGCCCCACGGCGCGGCAGAGACCGCGCCGATCGGATTTTCGCCGCCGAGATTGATGACGTTGTGGCCGGGCAGAAACTCCACGAGATGTTCCGCCACGCCAATCGGCCCGACGCCCGGGCCGCCGCCGCCGTGCGGAATGCAAAACGTCTTGTGCAGATTCAGATGGCAGACGTCCGCGCCGATGTAGCCGGGGCTGGTGAGGCCGACTTGCGCGTTCATGTTCGCGCCGTCCATGTAAACCTGGCCGCCGTTCGCGTGGATGATCTCGCAAATCTCGCGGATGGTTTCCTCGAACACGCCGTGCGTGGACGGATAGGTGACCATCAGGCAGGCGAGAGTCGTCCTTGTGCGCCTCGGCTTTGGCGCGCAGGTCGGCGACGTCGATGTTGCCGCTCGTGTCGCACGCGACGGCGACGACTTTCATGCCGGCCATGACGGCGCTGGCGGGATTCGTGCCGTGCGCGGAGGTCGGAATCAGACAGACGTTGCGATGCGCCTCGCCGCGCGATTCGTGATAGGCGCGGATGACGAGCAGCCCGGCGTATTCGCCCTGCGAACCGGCGTTGGGCTGGAGCGAAATGCCGGCGAACCCGGTGATTTCCGCGAGCCAGGTTTCGAGTTGCTCGAAACAGCTTCTGGTAACCGCGCGTCTGCTTGATGGGCGCGAACGGATGAATCTTGCCGAACTCCGGCCACGTCACGGGAAACATTTCCGCCGCGGCGTTGAGCTTCATCGTGCAGGAGCCGAGCGGAATCATCGAAGCCGTGAGCGACAGGTCGCGCGATTCGAGCCGCTTGATGTAGCGCAGCATCTCGGTCTCGGAGTGGTAGCGGTTGAAGACGGGGTGCTGGAGGAATGTGCTGAGTGCGCGCAAGCGGCTGCGAGATTGCAGGCTCAGCGTGCTGCGGCCAGATCGGTCCACGGTGAAGTCGGCGCGCTTTGTCGCCGTTGAAGACTTGCCAGAGTTCGGCGACGTCGTCTCGCGATCGTGGTTTCGTCGAGCGAGATGCCGATGGTCTGGTCGTCAATGGCGCGGAAGATTGATGCGATGCGCTTCGGCGATCTTCAGAATGTCGGCAGCGCGTCTTGTCGCCGAGATTGATCGTCAACGTGTCGAAGAACGCGGCGTGATCGGCGACCGGATAGCCAAGCCGTCTCCAAGCCCGCTGCCAGAACTTCGCGTCAGCGTGTGAACGCGCTTCGCGATCTTCTTCAACCCTTCCGGCCCGTGATAGCAGGCATACAGCGACGCCATGTTCGCCAGCAGCGCCTGCGCCGTGCAGATGTTGCTGGTGGCTTTCTCGCGGCGGATGTGCTGCTCGCGCGTGCCGAGCGCGAGCCGCAAGCGCGGGCTTGCCGCGCGAATCTTTGGACACGCCGACGATGCGGCCGGGCATCTGGCGTTTGAATGCGTCGCGCGTGGCGAAGAACGCCGCGTGCGGTCCGCCGTAGCCGAGCGGCACGCCGAAACGTTGCGCGCTGCCGACGGCGATGTCCGCGCCGAATTCGCCGGGCGGCTTGAGCAGCGTGAGCGCCAGCAAATCCGTCGCGACCGCGACCAGCGCGCCGGCGGCGTGGGCCTTGCTCGATGAAGCCGCGAGTAATCGTGGATCGCGCCGAACGTGTCGGGATATTGCACGAGCGCGCCAAAGACTTTGTCGCTGAACTCAAACGTCTCGTGATTGCCGACGACGACTTCAATCCCGAGCGCCTTGGCGCGGGTGCGGACGACTTCGATGGTTTGCGGATGGCATGCGTCGGAGACGAAAAAGCATGTTCCGTCCGTCCTTGAGCGCGTGGCACATCGTCATCGCCTCGGCGGCGGCGGTGGCTTCGTCGAGCAGCGAGGCGTTGGCGATGTCCAGCGCGGTGAGATCGCTGACCATCGTCTGGAAATTCAGCAGCGCTTCGAGGCGGCCTTGGGAAATCTCGGCCTGGTAAGGCGTGTATTGCGTGTACCAGCCGGGATTCTCCAGCATGTTGCGCTGAATCACCGGCGGCGTGATGCAGTCGTAATAGCCCATGCCGATGAACGAGCGGAAAACCTGGTTCTGCGACGCGATGGCTTTCAAATCGCGCAAGCGCCTCGAATTCGCTTTGCGGCAGCGGGAAGGTTCAAGCGGTTTGCCCAGGCGGATTTGCTTGGGCACAGCGGCGTCGCTGAACGCGTCGAGGCTGAATCGAAGCCGACGACGTTTGAGCATCTCCGCGGTCTCGGCTGCGTTCGGGCCGATGTGCCGGCGGACAAATTTGTCCGGGTGCGCTAGAGAGTCTGCGTTCTGATTTTGCGTTTCCGACGACGACATGGGATGGAAGCTAAAGGGGGCTTGCCGCAAATCAAGTGCGATGTGTTCGTGGATAGGTTTCGCGCCTGTCCTACTTTTGGCAATTCATTTTCATCGCATATCCTTCCGCGCGAGCTAAAATTGACCCGTGATGTTCGAGCCACAAAATGTTTGAAACAGATCCGGCGCCCGCCCTGTCATTAGCGTGGTATAGCAGCGTCGTGTCCGTCAACGCCATGACACAATCAGGCCTCGATGTGGCGGCCTGCGTGGAGCGAGTCCGCCAGCGGGACGAGGACGCCGCGCGGCTGCTGCTCAATCATTTGTATCCGCAGGTGATTAAGCTGGTGCGGGCGCATTTGCCCCGCCGCATGAGTGAAGAAGACCTGGCGCAAACGGTATTCATGAAAATTTTCGGGAAACTCGATCAGTATTCGGGCACAGTGCCGCTGGAACATTGGGTGTCGCGCATCACGATCAACACGTGCCTCAATCAACTCGCGGCGGAAAAAGTGCGGCCGGAATTGCGCTGGGCGGACTTGAGTGAAGAGCAATGCGAAGTGCTGACAAATCTTCCGTCGGGCGGAAATGAACTGGAGCCGGGAGATTCACTGGCAGCAAGGGAAATTGTGGAAAAACTGCTGGCGTTTTTGTCGCCACGCGATCAGTTGCTCATCACGTTGCTGCATTTGGACGGCCACACGCCGCGTGAAGTGCGGAAGATCACGGGCTGGAACGGGACGTTAATTCGATGCCGCGCGTTTAGGGCGCGACGCAAATTAAGGAAGCATTTTCAAAAACTGATGTCGGAGAAGAATCATGAACCCGCTTGATCGCTCACTTCAAAGGCTGTTCGAGGCGGCGTCACGAACACGTCGGGAATTGCCAACGTCGCCCCCGTTCGCCATGGAAGCCGCGGTGATTGCGCAGTGGCGCGACGCACAGCAGGAGGATGAATTTGCACTACTGCTAATGTTGTTTCGACGAGGAGTGGTTTTCGCGGCCATCATTATGACGTTGAGCGGCGCATGGAGTTATTTTCACACCCAAAGCGGCGCTGATCCGACGGCGCTTGCGAGTTACGCGATGATGCAATTGCCCCCATGAACCAAAAGCTTAAAGCCAGCTTGTATCTGGCGGCGATTTTTATCGCAGGTGTCGTTACCGGCATGTTCATTTCCTATCAAGTGGTGCGGCACATGATGCCGAGTCAGGAAAAAATGGCAGCCCGCTGGACCGGCGAATTGCAATCGAAGCTGGACCTCACGCCGGAACAGGTGCAAAAGATTCGCCCGATCATTGATGCCGCGTTGGTGGACTCCAAAAAGAACCTGTCGCAAGAGATGTTGTCATCCCTGTCCAACTGCAACAAACAGGTTGCTCTTGAACTGACGACTGAACAAAAGACGAAGCTGGCGCAGCTTCAAAAAGAACAGGAAAAATTCATTCGGACGAAGATCGGCGGAGAGACCTCCGCTTCGCCAAGAAGTGATCGGTAACAAGAATCCTGATGCACTGTCATTTACCCTGTAAGCCCTGAAACAACCAAGTGATCCACTCGCAATTTATGAAAAAACTGAACCAACTCGTAGCCGTCTCAACATTTGCTTTCGTTCTCCAATGCGGGAACATTTTCGCGCAGCCGCAGCAGCAGCCGCAGAATTGGCAAGGCATGCAGAACATGGATCCGCAGCAAATCCAGCAGATGATTCAGCAGCGCATGATGGAGAGCTTCCGCGAGCAACTCGCCGTCACGAATGATGCCGAATGGGGCATCATTGAGCAGCGTCTCTCGAAGGTGGCTCGCCTGAGAATGGAAGCAACAATGACTGCCGGTGCCGGCATGATGGGGGGCATGCGGCGCAGCGGTGGTGGCGGGCAAGGGGGAATGCGCGGATTCGGCGCTTTCCTCCAGCAAGATACCGACACGAAGAATTTGCAGGACGCTGTCGATAACAACGCTCCGGCTGCGCAACTGAACGCTGCTATCACAAAACTCCGGGAGGTGCGCAAGCAAAAGCAGGCGGAGCTTGTCAACGCGCAGGAGGAACTTCGCAAAGTGTTGACCACGCGGCAGGAAGCAACGCTGATTCTCGCAGGAATGTTAGACTGAGAGCGCGACCCTGCAGCAAAACGGGAATTACGTCGCGGACTTGTCGTGACGAAGCCATCCGGCGCAATTGGGCTTGTGCATCTGATTTCGGTGCCGGCGACTGCGACGTGTCGAGGGAATCGAATCCAACGGTCTTGAGCATCTCCGCCATATCGACTGCGTTCGGACCAATGTGGCGGCGAACAAATTTGGCTGGATGCGACAATGGATCGATTTTCTGACTTTGTGTGGCCGCTTTTTGGGTTTCCGACAACTACATGCGCGCAAAGTAAGCAGGGTCGCAGCAAATCAAACCTATTCTCGGTTGATGTGGCATTTCGCTCCAAAAATGTAGCAAACAGTTAGTTGCGTTTTTGGTGTTTGGAACTGTGGACTCAAGGCGATTGCTTGGGATTCAAAAGGCACAATAAGTTTGGCTACGTCAGCTGCTTCTCCACAAGTAATGGTGTTTTTCTGCGGAAGAAAGCTTTAACAAATCATTGTGTCCGCCCGTCATTTTTTTTAGAATTTTGGCGTCGTACATCGCATGGTTATACCGCGGCAGTAGTTTGGATTTTTATGCCTGAGGAAAACGTTTTGGAAGCCGAAGAAAAGATGAATACCAACCCCGACGCGCCGGAGAAATACGATGCGTCGAAGATCGACAAGCTGGAAGGGCTTGGAGGCCGTGCGCAAGCGGCCGGGCATGTACATCGGCGACCCCGACGAGCGCGGTTGCATCACTGCGTCTTCGAGGTGCTGGACAACTCGATCGACGAACATCTCGCCGGCTATTGCAACAAGATCGAGGTCACGATCCATGTGGATGGCTCGGTTTCCATCCGCGACAACGGCCGCGGCATCCCGGTGGACATGCATCCGAAATGCGAAGATGCCCGGCGTGGAACTGGTGCTGACCAACCTGCACGCCGGCGGCAAGTTCGGGCAGGGCGCCTACAAGTACTCCGGCGGCTTGCACGGCGTCGGCGCCAAGTGCGTCAACGCGCTGTCGGACTGGTTCAAGGTGGAGGTGTCGCGCGACGGCAAGGTGTATCCCATGGAGTTCGCGCGCGGCGTCACCACGCAGAAGCTCGAGGTCATCGGCAAGTCCAAAGGCACCGGCACGCTGATCACCTTCAAGCCCGACCCGACCATCTTCACCATCACGACGGAGTTCAAGTTCGACATCCTGGCCAACCGCTTGCGCGAGCTGGCGTTCCTGAACCCGGGCGTCGAAATCATCCTCACCGACGAGCGCGACGAGAAGACCGAGACGGTTCTTTTACAAGGACGGCATCGAGGAATTCGTCAAGCAGCTTGGGCGGAACAAGCAGGTGCTCCATCCCAAGCCGATCGTGTATCAAGCCGGCAGAAGGATGAGGTGTTCGTCGATTGCGTGATGCAATACAACGACAGCTACAACGACCAGATCCTCTGCTTCACCAACTCGATTCCCAATCCCGACGGCGGCACGCACCTGACCGGGTTTCCGCTCCGCCCTGACCCGCGCCATCAACCAATACGCCAAGCAGAACAATCTGCTGAAGGAAAAGGACCCGCGATCTCCGGCGACGACGTGCGCGAAGGTCTGGTCTGCGTGCTGAGCGTCAAGCTGCCGCAATCCGCGGTTCGAATCGCAGACCAAGGTGAAGCTGGTCAACACGGAAATCGACGGCATCGTGTCGTCGGTCATCTACGACGGGTTGATGACGCATTTCGACGCGAATCCGCCCGTGGCGAAGAAGGTCATCGAGAAAGGCCTGCATGGCGGCCCGCGCGCGCGAAGCGGCGCGCAAAGCGCGCGAGACCGTGCGCAAAAGCGCGCTCACCGGCGGCGGCCTGCCCGGCAAGCTGGCCGATTGCTCCGACCGCGACCCGGCCAACACCGAGCTTTACATCGTCGAGGGTGATTCCGCCGGCGGCTCGGCCAAGCAGGGGCGCGACCGGAAGTTCCAGGCGATCCTGCCGATTCGCGGCAAGCTGATCAACGTGGAGAAGGCGCGGCTGGACAAGGTGCTTCAGAACAACGAAATCCGCACCATGATCACCGCCATCGGCACGGGCATCGGCGACGGCGAAGGGCGAGGGCGCGTTCAACCTCGAGAAGCTGCGCTACCACAAGATCATCATCATGACCGACGCCGACGTGGACGGCTCGCACATCCGCACGCTGCTGCTGACGTTCTTCTACCGGCAGATGCCGGAGCTGGTGAAGCAGCGGCTTCGTCTATATCGCGCAGCCGCCGCTCTACCAGATCGCGCGCAAGAAGCGCGTCGAGTACGTCGATGACGACGCGCAGCTGAACAGGATCCTGATCCAGCTCGGCACCGAGGAAGTGCGCCTGCGCAATCTGGCGGACGGCAAGGAGTTCACGCGAAAAGCAACTGGCGGAAATCCTGGAACTGCTCGAATCGCTGGACAAGTACGCCAACGCCTTGCGCCGGCACGGCGGCGACTTCGCCGATTACGTCGAGCATCGGCACCCGAAGACGCACGAACTGCCGCGGCATCTGGTCAAGGTCCGCGACGGCAACGACGAAACGGTCCACTACTTCCATACCGAAGAGGAGCTGGAAGAATTCGGCGCCGAGAACCCCGATTTGCGGCTTGTTCGGCGAGGAAGAGTCGGACACCAGCCTGATGGAGAAGGCCAAGAACGGCCACACGCGGCGCGCCCGCCACGTCGAACTGCACGAGAGCAAGGCCATCGCGGATCTGCTGGCGAAGCTGGCGAAGAAGGGCTTGAGCGTCGAGCATTACGCGGCGCAGGACAAGCCGCTGTTCGAGCTCATCGAAGGCGAAGGCGAGAAGGCAGCGGTGAAGCCGCTGTTCTCGATTCCCGAAATTCTTTCGAGCGTCAAAGAAGTCGGCCGGCGCGGGCTTGCAGATCAAGCGCTTCAAAGGGCTTGGGTGAAATGAACCCCAAGGAACTTTTCGAGACCACGATGAACCCGGCCGAGCGCAAGCTGCTGCGCATCGACCTGACCGATGCCGTCGAAGCCGAGGAGATGTTCACCAAGCTGATGGGCGAGGAAGTCGAGCCGCGCCGGCAGTTCATCGAGGACAACGCGCTCAACGTGCGCAATCTGGATGTTTGATCGAGCCGTGGCGCCGACGGTCATGCCCGAACTCGTGCCGACGCAACCGAAGCAATGATCTCGATTCATGCCTGAGCCAAACGATCCTAACGACACCGAACCGAGTTGCCCGGCGCAACACGCCGCTGTTTGCCGCCAACGAAAAGATCGCCAAGATCAACGTCGCCGACGAGATCAAGAACTCGTTTCTCGATTACTCGATGTCGGTGATCATCTCGCGCGCGCTGCCCGACGTGCGCGACGGCCTCAAGCCCTCGCAGCGCCGCATCCTCTACGCGATGCACGACCTGGCGCTGTATGCCCGAACCGCAAGCACATCAAGTGCGCCAAGATCTGCGGCGACACCATCGGGCAACTACCATCCGCACGGCGAAGCGGTGATTTATCCGACGCTGGTTCACATGGCGCAGCCGTGGGCGATGCGCGAGCGGCTGGTGGACGGCAAGGGCAACTTCGGTTCGGTCGAAGGCGATCCGCCGGCGGCGATGCGTTACACCGAAGCGCGGCTGACGCATCTCGGCGCGGCGCTGATGCAGGACATGGACAAGGACACGGTGGACTTCGTCCCGAACTACGACGAGCGCCTGACCGAGCCGACGGTGTTTCCCGGCGGCGTTTCCCGAACCTGCTGGTCAACGGCGGCACCGGCATCGCCGTCGGCATGGCCACCAACATGCCGCCGCACAACCTCGGCGAAATCATCGACGGCATCTGCGCGCAGATTGACAACCCGGACATCACGCTCACGGAGTTGATGAAGTTCATCAAAGGGCCCGGACTTTCCCACCGGCTGCATGATCTGCGGCGCTGGAGGGGATCAAGAATTATTTCACGACCGGGCGCGGCAGCGTGAAGGTGCGCGGCAAGGTCGGCCTCGAGGAGATGAAAGGCGGCCGCGAACAGATCGTCATCACCGAGATTCCGTTCAACGTGAACCGCGCGGTGCTGGTCGAGCGGATCGCCGAGCTGGTCAACGAGAAGATCATCACCGACATCACCGCGATGCGCGACGAGTCGGACGAGAACACGCGGCGTCGTGATCGAGATCAAGCGCGACGCGATGCCCAAGGTGGTCATCAACAATCTCTATCAAGCACACCGCGCTGGAAACGTCAGTTTCGCGCGTCAACGCGCTGGCCATCGACCACGGCCGGCCGAAGACGCTCGGCCTGAAGGAACTGATCAACTGCTACATCGAGCATCGGCGCGAAGTGATCCTGCGCCGGACGCGCTTCGAACTGCGCAAGGCCGAGGAACGCGCCGAGATTGCTGGAAGGCTATCTCTGATCGCGCTGTCGCAACCTGGACGAGTTCATCCGCATCATCCGCAGCTCCGCCAACCGCGAGGAAGCGAAGGTCAAGCTGCTCGCCTTCGAGTTCACCCGCGCGCAGGTCGAGAAGATGGGGCATTCTGATTCGCAGCGAAGCGCGGCTGACGCAGCGGCCGCTACGCGTTCAGCGAAGCGCAGGTGAACGCGATCCTCGAACTGCGCCTCTACCAGCTGACCGGGCTGGAAATCGACAAGGTCAGGGCCGAATACAACGCGCTGCTCGAGCGGATCAAGGACCTGCTCGACATCCTGGCCAAGGAAGCGCGCGTGATGGCGATCATCAAGGCCGAGCTGCAGGCGATCAAGGAAAAGTACGCCACGCCGCGCCTGACCGAGCTCGTGCCCGACGAAGGCGAGATCGCCATCGAAGACCTGATCGCCAACGAAGGCGTCATCATCACGCTCACGCACAACGGGCTGATCAAGCGCACGAACGTCAGCTCCTATCGCGCCCAGCGCCGCGGCGGCAAAGGCGTCATCGGCATGGCCACCCGCGAAGGCGCGACGCGAAGAGGACCAGGATTTCATCGAGCACCTGTTCACGGCCAGCACGCACGATTATCTGATGTTCTTCACCAACACCGGCCGCGTGTACGTCGAGCGCGTGCATGAGATTCCCGACATGGGCCGCGCCGCCAAGGGCCGCAGCATCGCCAACCTGCTGGAACTGCAAGCAGGGCGAAAAATCGCCGCGCTGATCCGCATCGCTGTCCAAGACCGGGCCGAACAAGGAAGACATGACCTGGCAGCAGCCGGGCTTCCTGTTCTTCGCCACGCAGCAGGGCACGGTGAAGAAGACCTCGCTCGACGACTTCGCCAACGTCCGCAAGGGCGGCATCATCGCCATCGGCATCGAGCCGGGCGACACGCTGATCGACGTGAAGCTGACGACCGGCCAGAACGAAGTGGTGCTGATCACCCACGACGGCATGAGCATCCGCTTCGAGGAAGATGTGCGCTCGATGGGCCGGCCGGCCGCCGGGTGCGCGGCATCAGCCTGGAGAAAGACGATGCGGTCGTCGCCCTGGCGGTGGTCGTGCCGGACGCCACGCTGCTGGTCGCGGGCGAAAACGGCATCGGCAAGCGCACGCCGTTTGACGAATACCGCGTCCAATCCCGCGGCGGCAAAGGCATCATCACCATGAAGACGACGGAGAAGACCGGCGGCGTGGTCGGCGCGCTGACCGTGCGTGAGAGCGACGAAATCATGCTCATCACCGCGGGCGGCCAGATGGTGCGCACGTTCGTGAAAGACATCCGCGAAGCCGGCCGCAACACGCAGGGCGTGAAGCTCATCAACCTGGACGCCGGCGACAAACTGCAGGCCATCGCTCCGGTCATCAGCGAACAGCAGGAAGACGCTGCCAGCGAAGCGGAGCCGGTTAAGTAAACCCTTGCGCAGGCCCTTGAGTCAGACGCCCGGCGTGCGATAAACGGAGCATCGATCCATCTGCGCTAACTCCGACATCCTTCGTCCCGATGTCGGCATTGAAGATCCATTTGATATTCGCAATACAGCGAGGTTACTCAAAGACCTCTCGAATTGACTGTGAGATGCGCTCGCGGTGAAAGCCTGGTTAGGAAAGAGTTGGAGGTGGTGTGGACGGTGGTGGACTGTGCAGGATCTCGATCAAGCACTGAAGTCATTTGACGAGCGCGTTCCTGATATGAGTCGAGTGAATTCGGGAGCGCCTTGCTTTTGCGAGAAGGAACGTGCGAGAGATAATCCAGACCAGCCCGATGGGCGACATGACGCAGGTAAATTTCCTTGAGAGACGCGATTTCGAACGGCCGAGTGTGCTGCTCCATCAACCCCACCAATGTTCCTTCACGCTCTCCGCGCTTGGTGAGCCAGCCCTCAATCCATATTTTCAATTCCCGCGGCAGGTCTCCTTCACAAGCCGAAGCGAACACAACATAATCGGCATATGCAGCCTTATCAGCCAGTTCGGTCGCCTGCGCGGAATCGATCAAGAAAGACAAACGGCCACCATTCGATCTGAAGTTCGGTTTCATTTTGAGATTGCTGTGCAAGTTGTCCGCAGAAGTGGGCGGCCCACTCACGAGCGACAGTATCATCGTAAACTACAATTACCCTTCGGTTCTCCCGGATCTTCCGATCCAAATTCATCTGGTATGCACCTTAGCATTCGCGTGTCGAGGTTCAAGGCAGGCGTCAATGCCTACCTTGACGACCTACCATCACGTTCCTCCCATAACGCGAGAAATCAAGACAAATAGCAGATAAAATTGGCCGATCTGGATGCCATGGGAAATCAGGGACAAAGACGTTCGATGGCCCAGCTTTTGTCCGGTTGCTTCGTATAGCGGAACCGATCTGTGCAACCGGCTCGGGCGACCTTGCCAGAACTCGACCCGCGTAGGTGAAATTACATAGCCTCCCCAGTATGGCGGCATTGTCACATCCTCTCCCGGAAAACGCTCTTTTAATTCATTCCAGCGCGCATCCAATATGAGGCGATCGGCTATCACTTCGCTCTGTTTCGAAGCCCACGCGGCAAGACGGCTGCCTTTCGGACGCGTCTTGAAATAGGATTCGGATTCAGTGGACGAGAGCTTTGAAACTATCCCGGCAATGCACACTTGGCGCTCTTGATCTGCCCAGTAGAAGACGAGCGCGGCCCACGGGTTCTCCGCCAGTTCGTGCCCTTTGCGGCTGTCATAGTTCGTGTAAAAGATGAATCCTCGCTCATCCACTCCCTTGAGCAGAACCATGCGCACGGAGGGATGGCCGTCTCTGTCAGCCGTCGCCAGTGCCGCGGCATTTACGTCAACTTGTTCAGCACGTCGGATGAGAAAAACGGATTTATATAAACCAATAAAAAAGCGCCTTACACGCCCGCTGGCGCGCGTTCCTTCCGCCTGCTCGAACCATTTCTTGAACTGCGCAATGGGATTCGCTTCCAAATCCCCGCGGCGCAATCCGGTGAGGTTGTATTCTCGGCGCAAGTCGGCAATGGCCATAGTTACGCCACACAATCTATAACGGCAGGCTCACACCTGTCCATGCAGACCGCTTGATTTGACGGTGCGTATTGGGGAGCCAATACAGCGTGGAGTGTGCGTAACGATCGGAGCAAAAGGAAAGGATTATGGTCTATCGCCGGGCAGCAGATTTAGATCAAGCCAATAATCCTTGATGCGACGCAAAGTGATCACGAGGTCTTTGGTCGTTTCAACAGCTTCAGCAGGAAAGATTGAGCGCCGAGCTCATAAGCGATCTGGATTTCAGATTCCGGGCTCGCCGCGCTCATGGCAATCAAGGTAAATTTCTTCCGCGAATTTCCCTTCACGCGTAGATATCTCATTGCCGTCATCGTGGAGACAAGCGGTATTGAACGCGCCCGCTCCGTGAGTGTGGGGCAAGCAATAGCAACGCCAAGCCATTCTCAGAAGAATGGGGCTACATGGAACCCCTCAAATGGGCTCTAAAACGCGGATTGGATGGGTGTTCCAGATTTGGCCGTGCCTTGACGCGAAGCTTTGAAGAAAAAAGGGCAGCTAGGAATTGGCTGCCCCATGCGAACCCGACTATGAAGATTGAAGGAGTGTTCAGGATTTTTCAGGGACTTATGGACGTGTTAGTCCGATTCTGGAGTCCTGGCGGAAGCTCATGGTTCTGAAGTCCCGGCGGCAATTGCTCACGTCGTTCGAGGCTAGGCGGGGAATCTCAAGATGCGATTCGGGTCATTGGTCCGTGACGTTGGGGAGAGACCATTCGTTTCAAATGAATTGGTGTTCAACCCGAACATATTGCTGCCGATGTTCAACGCGTTGGAACCAACGCCGAGCATGTTTGTGCCGATCCCGAAATTGTTTGTTCCCATTCCGAACTGGTTGCTGCCGATATTGAACTGGTTCGACCCAATGCCCAGTCCGTTGTTGGGAGTAAGTGTCTGATTGGGCCTGACGGATTGCCGACACCGACTCCTGACCCGGTGATTCCCGGCTGGTTCCCCGCGCCCCCCGTTGCTCCGGACGATGTTCCGCCCGCTCCGGTTCCACCAGTTCCCGCTCCACCTGCCCCTCCTGCTCCTCCTCCAGTGGCTTGAGCGCCGGCACCGATCGCAAGGAGTGTTAAGAGCGAGCCCAACGTGAGAAGTCTTATTTTCATTTTGTATCCTCCATGTTTTTGCGTCTCCGCAAGAATGTTTCATCAAATCAACTCCCGCCTCGTGCATACTCAACGGGCTTTTCACCCCAAAAATTCGCTCCGCCAAGGCCGCTTATCATTTGTTAGGAAGGTCAGAAGCCAGCAGGTTTTCCCCCATTTGAGCGCCGACTCGGTTCGGAAGTAGCGTGCAGGCAAAACGAAAGGAATTGTATGAAGTTACTTATCAGATTACCCACATTCGCGCGTGTGCTGGAGCGCGGAGCGACGGTTGCTGCGATTATGGGCGCGTGTATCGTCAGCGCGCAAAATTCTCAGACCACAGTTCCCGATGCAAATTCCCAGGGCGCGGGCGCTGCGAACCTTCAAAATAAGAGCTCTGACACAACCGACACCGGGGCGAAGGCAGATGCCTCAGGCAAAGAGAAGGAAACCAGCGATTCCAGCGCCTTGACCGCGGAGTCTTTCATCAAAGAGGCCGCCAAAGGGAACAACTTTGAGATCGCCATGGCAGAAATCGCCGAACGCAAAGCGCAGGATTCTCAGGTCAAGCAATACGCAGCGATGCTCCGGCGCGAGCACCAAAAGGCCAACGACCAGTTAAAACCGATTGCCAGGGCGCACGGCGTATCACTGACAACGGCGGAGGGCAACATGCATGAGGACAAAATGCACGATCTTAACCAGGCGAGCGGTTCGGAGTTCGACAAGCAGTACATCACGGACATGCTACGCGATCACCAGAAGGACATTGCTAAATTTGAGAAGGCGTCTCAGCAGTTGCAGGACAGCGATGTAAAGCAGTACGCGGAGAACACCCTGCCGACTTTGCGGCAGCACCTTCAACGCGCCAAACAAGCGGCGCAAGCGATTGGAATCAGTGAACCCGAGGTATCTTCAATTCTGAGCGAATCGCCCGACGCAGTCGGTGGAACAGACGAAAAACAGGAGCATCAATCTGGCACCTCAACGAATAACCCCCACCTAAACATCGAGCCCAACCCATAATTAATATTACCAAAACAAGCATCGAGGCCGGCTTTCGCCGGCCTCTTCTTTTGGGGAGGTTACGGCAGACCGACAATAGATGTTCAGAAAAGGCCAAGTGGTGTGTGGTCGAGAAGCGCGTCCGGAATTTGAATATGGGCAGAAGGCCCGGGTGAACGTTAGAAGTATTCGCCGGCACAACGACGTTGCTGGTGATTCCCCCGGGGTTCACGAGATTGAGGCTCATGCAAACATATCCAAAATCCGATCGCACGGCGTGGCTCAAAGGCGGCACAGCGCGCTGCAAGGTTCTGCCCCGAAAACAGGCGCATCCGCGGCGGCTCATTTTGCTTGGCGCACCGGGGGTGGGAAAAGGCACCCAGGCCGAATTGTTGGCGGAACGGTTGGGGGCGTGTCATCTCTCGACAGGGGACATCTTCAGGACCGCGAAGAACCTGGGCGAATGCGACCGCACTCCAACGATGACCAAGGCGTTGAATTATATGCAGCGCGGAGATCTCGTTCCGGACGAAATCGTTTTGGGACTGGTGACGGAGCGGGCGTCATGTTTGCGGTGCAGAGGCGGCTTTTTGCTGGACGGTTTTCCTCGCACCGTTGCTCAGGCTGAAGCGTTGGATGAAGTGCTGGCGAAAAACAAGATCACGCTGGACGGTGTGCTTAGCTACGACATGCCACTGGAAAAGATCATTGCGCGTTTGAGCGGACGGCGCACGTGCCCCGTCTGCAAGGCTGTTTTTCATATCGAGTCGCGGCGGCCGAAATTGGACGGTGTCTGTGATTCCTGCGGCGCTTCCTTATATCAACGCGAGGATGACCGGCCAGAGTCAGTTCGTGTCCGGATGGCCGTGTACCAGAAGAGCACCGCGCCGTTGGCGGAATATTTCCGCTCCCGAGGTCTTTTACTTTCCGTTTCAGCGGAAGGCACGCCTGAGCAGATTTTCGAGAACACCTTGAAGGCACTGAACGGCCGGGAACCGCAACAATAATTCCGAGTTCGTGTGGTCCACTTCAGGGAGTGAGGGCATCGTTCCCGCCCCCGGGGGTGGTCGGCAGTTTGCCCCTATACAGTTTGCGGCGGTTTTGTTACGCTCTCAGCCATGGCAATGGATGATTTCTTATTGGAGGCAGAGGACAAGATGATCAAGACTGAGCAGGTGGTGGTGAACGAGTTCTCCACTGTTCGGACCGGCAAAGCGTCGTCGGGACTGGTGGAGAACGTCCTCGTGGAGGTTTATGGAGCACAGATGCGCATTCGGGAATTGGCCGGCATCACCACGCCCGAACCGCGGACGCTCGCCATCCAACCCTGGGACGTCAATTCGTTGCATCCGATCGAAAAGGCCATCCAAAAAGCGAACCTTGGGCTCACGCCTTCGATTCAGGGCAAATCCATTCGCATTTTTTTTCCTGAATTAAGTCAGGAACGGCGTCAGGAGTTTGTTAAAATCGTTCGCAAAATGGCAGAAGACGGCCGCGTGGCTATTCGCCACGTCCGGCGTGATTTCATGGATCAACTAAAGAAGCACGCCCACGACAGCGGCATCACCGAAGATGACGAGAAACAGGCTGAGAAGGAGTTACAGAAGCTGACTGACCAATATATCGGAAAGATTGACTCTCACCTGGCGAGCAAGGAAAAAGAAATCATGACGGTCTGATTTCGCGCGCTTCAAGGTGTGGTCGACGGAGGAAGGTTTGTGGCTGGCATTTCAAAGCGGACGACAGTTTCTCCGGTTTTCGCATATCCCATTCGTTCCCTCACCAACCGCTCAATGGCTTTCGGATCGCGCCGCAACGTGTCGATGGATGTTTCCAGTTGTTTCGACAGTTCCCGCTCTTTTTGAATTTCCGCTTCCAACTCCAGGTTGCGCTTGCGATAATTCTCATTTCGCTTGATGAGCGGCAGATACAAGATTCCCACAGCCGCAAGGACGGCGATCAGCAGGAGTACAATCACAAGCTTCGTGAGCTTGCTCCAAATCCCAAGATCCACATTCACGCTGGCGAGTTAAACACGAGCCATTCCTCCGCGAAAGCAGATAATCACTTCGCGAACTTCTTCCATTCTTTCAACTTGCCGTCCGGCCCGAAAATCAGGCGCAGGTAATAATTCGGCGAATAGGATTGCGCGTAGGCCGGATAAAAGGGGCCGTAGTTCCAATATGGGTAGCCGTAGCCGACGGATGTATAGGTTTGCGAGTAACTGTGCTGCGTCAGCCATTCGGCAACCGTTGTCCCGTCCTGCAGCTTTTCCTTCTTGTCTGGAGGACCGAGCTCCAGCACAGCTTGATCATAAGTGTAGTGACCGATGCGAGCAGCCCAGTTGATCTTTTGGGTTGCGCATCCCGCGCTCGCGATCAATCCGAGCAGCAAACAAACAAGCCCGGCGTGTGCGGCGCGAGTAAGTGAAATCGCAGTCATGCTTTCAAACTTACTCTTTGACCTGTTGAACGCAAACATCGCGATGCTGTCACTTATGAAATCAACGCCGGCTTTCGTTTAGCGAGGATATTTATTGAACCTTGTGAGGTTCGCCTATATCACATTGCGCGCATGATTAAGGCTCTGCTTTTGATGTTCTCTCCAGCCGAGACGTGGGATCGTATTGTTGCCGCGCAGAAGCGAATCGCGTTTGTCCTCGCGGTATATTTGTTTCCGCTGGTGCTCGTGACATCTATTATCGAAGGCTGGGGATTGGTGCATTGGGGCAAACCGCGTCTAACGAACGAGCCGCTGAGGTTTCCGATGCGGGAAGCGGTCTCTTTCGAAATTGCCCAAGGGATCCTTTCTTTCGTCGTCGTGCTCGTAGGCGCAAGCCTGGTCAAAATGGTGGGTGAAACGTTCCACGGCCGCCACACGTACCGTCAGGCGCTCACCACGGTCGCCTACGCGCTCAGCCCGGTTTTTCTTTTGAGAGCGCTCAATGCCTTCCAAGGCGTGTCGCCGTGGATAACATGGGGCATCGGCGTCGCGTTTTCGGTGGCTGTGCTTTATCATGGAATTCCACGCGTCATGCAACCGGATCCGCCCCAGGCGTTCGGGCTTTACGTCATGAGCGCATTCCTGCTGATTCTCGTGACGGGATTGGCTTGCTTTCTGAGCGCCGCGTATCTCCAGGGTCGATTGACGAAGCTGAACGCGCTTTTCTCGTTGCTTGATGTTCAGTCCTAGTGGATCGGCGCGCTGGGATCGAACGGAAAACAATTGGTCCTTCCGCGAATTCGGATTATTGATACGGCATGACCGAAATCGAGCGAACCATTCTGAATACGCTTAATGAACTCGATGCAGCAGCGAAGTCCATGCAAACGGCCAATCCCAAACCGCTACTCGCGCCTCTGCTTGCGCGGTTGGACGAACTGACGCGCACACTGCCAAAGAATGCGGCACCCGATCTCCTCCATTACTTGCATCGCCACAGTTACGAGAAGGCGCGGCTGTGGCTGGAAGGGAGCGACACGGAAAACACGCACCGAAATTATCGTCACTCGTAGTCGCTCTTGATTATCAGGAGTCTTGTAATCGCAGATGTTCCTCGACGATACCATTGCAGCGATTGCCACGCCGATTGGAGAAGGTGGTCTGGCGGTGATTCGCATCTCCGGAACGCAAGCGCTGGCTGTGGCAGACAGATGTTTTCTGCCGGTCGGCAAGTCGTCCACAAAGCCATCCGCCGCCGCGACACACACAATTCATTACGGCAAATGTGATTCGAGACGGTGTCACCATGGACGAAGCGCTTGTTTCTGTGATGCGCGCGCCGCGCACGTTCACGCGCGAGGACGTTGTCGAAATTACCTGCCACGGCGGGATTCTGCCGGCAAAGATGGTTCTGGATACCGTCTTGAATGCGGCGCGCGGCTCGCCGAACCGGGCGAATTCACGCGGCGCGCCTTCCTGAATGGCCGAATTGACCTCGCCCAGGCGGAAGCCGTCGCGGATTTGATTCATTCGCGGACTGAACTCGCATTGCGCGCGGCCAACGAACAACTCGCTGGCAAACTTTCCCAGCGCATCAACCAGCTTCGCGACGAAATGATGAAGACGCTGGCTCATGTCGAAGCGCACATTGATTTCCCCGACGAAGACATCGCGCCAGATACAAAGGAGCAACTGCTCTTGAATCGTCGAACACGGCGTGGCGTTCATGGACGAGTTGCTGCGCACGGCGAACGAGGGGCAAATCCTACGCCGTGGCATTCGCGCAGCCATTATTGGCCGCCCGAACGCTGGCAAATCCAGCCTGCTGAATCAACTGCTCGGCCATGATCGCGCCATCGTCTCTCCCATTCCGGGCACGACGCGCGACACGATTGAAGAAACCGCCAATATCCGCGGGTTGCCGGTTGTGTTCATTGATACCGCCGGTTTGCGCGAAGCGCGGGACGAGATTGAAGTCGAAGGAATTCGCCGCAGCCGCCAATCTCTTGCAAAATGCCGAGTTCATTTTGCACGTCTTTGATGCTGTCAGAGCCGTTGACTGCCGCCGACGAAATGTATCTCGCCGAGTTTGCCGGGAAGAAACGCATCCTCGTCCGGAACAAAATCGACCTGTCCGCAAAGCTCGTTCTTCCGGCGGAGTCACGAGCGGCTGACGTCTGCTGCCTCAGCGGAAAGGGAATCGAGGATCTCAAGGACGCCATCAAGGAACTTGTCTGGTCGGGCGAAATCAAAAGCGAAATGCTGCAGGTGATGATTAACTCGCGGCATCAGGACGCGCTCAACCGCGGCCGTGGCGCTGCCTTGCGCGCGATTGACACCTTGCGAACCGCAGACATGCTGGAACTCACCGCTGTGGATCTGCGTACCGCCGTGAATGCCATCGGCGAAATTGTAGGCAAGACCACGACGGAAGATTTGCTGGACGTGATTTTCAGCCAGTTCTGCATTGGGAAATGAGTTTACCCCGGATGCATTTGCTTTTGCGGGAACTTTTGCCAATCCTTTGCCATCTCACGTGTGTATGAATGACCAGTGCGACCCTGCAAATCCAATGGACCGCCGCGGTTTTTTGAAGAAATTTGCGGTCACGGTTCTCGGCTCCCTTCTGGCGCTGGTACCTTTGGGCGCGGGTCTGACGGTTTTCTTTAATCCCCTGCGCCGCAAGTCTTCCCCAACGGGATTGATTCGCGTCACCACGCTGGATGCTCTACCGGCGGACGGTCTGCCGCACAAATTTCCGGTGCTGGCAACGCGGGTGGATGCCTGGAACAAATTCGCTGAAGTTCCAATCGGCGCGGTTTACCTGCGTCGCACGATTGACGACAAATTGCAGGCGCTCAATGTCGTTTGTCCTCACGCCGGTTGCTTCGTGGATTTTCTGCCGGCAAACGGAAGTTTTCTCTGCCCCTGCCATAACAGCTCCTTCGCGATGGATGGACGAATTGCGAATCGTGCAAGTCCGGCGCCGCGCGGAATGGACATTCTGACCGTGGACTTGCGAAACAAAAACGAGATTTGGGTGCGTTTCCAAAATTTCGAGGCGGGTCGCGCTGAGAGAATTCCCGTGGCATGAAGCGTTTCCTTGACTGGCTCGATCAGCGCACGGGCTGCAAAAAGATCTGTCGCGAAACCTTGTTCGAGAACGTTCCCGGCGGCGCGCGCTGGCGGTATGTCTGGGGCAGCACGCTGACGTTCGGGCTGGTGGTGCAATTCATCACCGGCATTTTTCTGTGGATGGCCTACAGCCCCAGTTCGCACACCGCGTGGGAAAGCGTGTATTACATCCAGGACGACATGACAGGCGGCTGGCTGTTGCGCGGATTGCATCACTACACGGCGCACGCGATGACAATCCTGCTGGTGCTGCATCTGATGCAGGTGGTGATCGACGGCGCGTATAAAGCGCCTCGCGAAGTGAACTTCTGGTTCGGCCTTGCGCTCCTGCTGCTCGTGCTCGGGCTGTCTCTGACGGGTTACCTGTTGCCGTGGGATCAAAAGGGCTATTGGGCGACGAAGGTTGCGACGAATCTGGCCGGAATCATGCCGATTGTTGGCCCCGACATGCAAAAGACTGATCATCGGCGGCACGGAGTACGGCCACCACACGCTGACGCGATTCTTCGCGCTGCATGCGGGAGTTCTGCCGGCGACGGTCACCGGACTCGTGATCGGACACATCTATCTGTTCCGTCGCCACGGCATCACAGCGAAAGAACCGAAACTCAGGCCCGATGCTGCGTTTTGGCCGGATCAAATGCTGAAAGATGCCGTCGCGTGTCTGGCGGTACTCGCGACGGTGCTGTTCTTCATCGTGCGGCATAGAATCTTCTCCACCGGCGGACCGCTGGGCGCAGAATTGGGCGCGCCAGCCGATCCGTCAGAGCCGTATTCTGCTGCGAGGCCGGATTGGTATTTCCTTTCGCTCTTTCAGTTCCTGAAATATTTCCCCGGCAGTTCTGAAATCTGGGGCGCGATGATAATTCCTGGTCTGATTCTCTGCGTTGTGGCGCTCATGCCTTTTATCGGCGGATGGAGACTTGGCCATCGTTTCAACGTTGTCTTTCTCTTCTCTCTTATTGGCGGGTCAGCGTTGTTAACGTATTTTGCGGTTGCGGAAGACAAGGCCAATCCGAATTACCAGCAAGCCGTCCGCGCGGCCGAACGTGAATCGGCGCGCGTACGTGTGCTGGCGAATTCTCCTGCTGGCATTCCCGCGGAAGGGGCGGTGGCGTTGTTGCGAAACGATCCCCTCACGCAAGGGCCGAAGCTCTTCGCGCAAAAGTGCGCGAGCTGTCATCGATATGGAGGGACAGACGGATTGGGCAACATTCCGAAAACTGCGCAATCAGCTTCCGATCTCAAGGGTTTCGCCACCCGGGAGTGGCTCGCGGGCCTGTTGAATCCAGATAAGATTGCGACAACGAATTACTTCGGCGCGACGAAGTTGCACGACGACAAGATGGTACGCTTCGTTAAAAAGGACGTGGCGAATTACACCCCAGAACGGAAGCTACAACTTGAAAAAGTCATCTCGGCACTTTCAGCCGAAGCACAACTGAAACACCAGCTCACTGCCGATCAACGCGACGCAGCAACTATTCAAACGGGCGCTGCGTTGATTCAAAATGAAATGCGTTGCACGGACTGCCATCAGTTCCACAAACCCGACGAGGATGCGACCGCGCCCGATCTCACCGGATACGGGTCGCGCAAGTGGCTGATCAATTTCATCAGCGATCCAGCGCAGGCCGATTATTACGGTGAGAAAAACGACCGGATGCCTTCCTTCGGAAAGGATCAGATCCTTGATGCGCGGGAGATCGGCTTGATCGCGGATTGGCTTCGAGGCTCCTGGTACGAGCCTGCGAATAGTGCGGCGGCTTTTGGGCCGCGTTGACTTTGCGCTCGACTTGGGTTGGTGACATCCATTTCCTACACGGATGCTTCATGCGGAATTAATTCCAGCGGCGGACCAAACGTCCCGGCGGCTGATGATCATGCTGCACGGCTTGGGCGACAGCATCGAAGGTTATCGCTGGCTGCCGGAACTGCTGCGGCTGCCGTGGATGAATTACTTATTGGTGAATGCGCCGGACGAATATTACGGCGGATATTCCTGGTTCGATTTCGGCGGCAACATCGTTCCGGGCGTGGAGCGAAGCCGGAAACTGCTCTTCGAATTAATCGAACAACAATGCGCCAAAGGGTTCGCTCCTGAAGGCATCACGCTCGGCGGGTTTTCGCAAGGATCCCTGATGTCCATTGATGTCGGGTTGCGTTATCCGCGCCGCTTTGCGGGCATTGTTGGCATCAGCGGTTTTGTGTGCGAACCGGAGAACTTGGTCAACGAACTCTCGCCCGTTGCGCGTCAGCAGCGATTGCTGGTGACGCACGGAACACATGATTCGATGGTTCGGATTGCAGGTATGCGCCCGCAGATGGACTTGCTCAAACGCGCCGGGTTGAACATCACCTTCCGTGAATTTCCCAAGGACCACACGATTGCCGGGGAGGAGGAACTCAGCTTCATTCGCGATTTCATTACTGGCGGTTATTGAGAGCGCGGCTGGTACAATGAATCCGTTTGCCGGACCCGGCAGCTCGATCATCACAATCGCTTTGGAAAGAAACTGGCCGTGGCGGTCAGTTGGTGAGGCAAGGTTAAACCTGAGGCGAGTGCCGCTTGCGGTAGCGAATAAATATCAATCCTCCGCTGGCGAGGAGAACCAGAGAAAGGGCGGATGGTTCGGGAACAATCTGCAATGAAACTGTGCTCCAATTCGCGCTCGATGGACCGCCCTGACCTACACCCCATTGGAGCTCTGAAAGTCCATTTGGAAGAGAGATGCCGTATAGATAATCATGAGCTCTTTCAATGCCGTCCACCCAAATCGAGGCCGTTCCCGCAGCGGAACTATAATAGACCTGATAGTTATGGTAGCCAGCGCCTCCTCCAGTAAGCGTGAAGCCCCCGGGCACAAACGGATCCCCGTTGTTTCCAGAGGCCACGGTTATCCCAAATGTGTCGACACCGACACCTGCTTGCGAGTTTGGGTTAGGAAGCTGCAGGTTAAATGACAGAATCCAATCTGTGCCAATGGTTTCAGCCTGTTGTTGTGGAGTCAGGCTGTAGGTGTAGTAAATAATGCCACTTAGGTTGCTGATAGTCGTGTTCCAGGCACTCACTCCACTTCCACTGACGGGCCCGACGAAGGTTTGAAAACCCTGAGTTGTTAAACTGAAGCCCTCGCTTGTCGGATTGCTGGCCCCGTTATGCTGAATGATAAAGGTTCCTTGAGCATGCCCAAGCCGTGAGATCAGGACAAGGAACAGCCAAGCAAATAATTGAAAACGCGAATTCATAATTCATCCGTTCAGTTTTATTGGCAGCTACAAGCTCCCTGCGTATAAAGTGGTTGTCAGTGCTCCAACGATCAGAATCAGCCCCACTTTCATTATGGTGCGCTCCTTTCCTTAAGCGCCACCCGTTCGTACCAAAAACTCGCGAGTGCGGCTCTCCTTTTCTTGGGATGTCTTCAACGGATTTTGGCCCGGTTGCGATTTCCGACGCGTCCAAGCGACCTCTGCTAACCTGCGATGAAAAGAACAACAACCGTGGGCAATTGGGACATCCATCGGATACTGGGCTTTCGATGTTCAACATCACCAGCCTGAAGTTGGTCTCGCGGCAAATCAATTCCCACCTATTGGCGCGAACACTTCAATGCGTATCATCGGGCGGCTGATTGCGCTTGCTCGGTTCAATATGCACGAGCACGTCGCGAACACTCGGGAGTTCTGCACGCACCTTGTCCTTGACCTCGTGTGCAATTTGGTGCGAGCGCAGCACAGTCATTTGCGGATCCACTTCTACGTGCATGTCCGCGAAATATTGATAACCCATCTTGCGGACCAGGCATTTTTCCACGGCATTAACTCCTGGTGTTGCCGAGGCAATCCGCCGAATCCGTTCGATGATTTCCCGGTTCGGCGAGTGATCCATTAACTCATTGAGTGCGGGCCGAAGCAGCCGCAATCCATTCCAGGCAATGACACACGCCGCCGCGATCGCCGCCCAATCATCCGCCGCTTGATAGCCCTTGCGGCCGATGAGCGCGATGGTAATACCAATGAACGCCGCAGCGGACGTGATTGCGTCGCTGCGATGGTGCCACGCATCGCTGCGCACTGCCGAACTTTCGACCGAAACCGATTCGTGGAGAACGAAACGAAATAGCGCTTCTTTGATTAGGATAACAAGAGTCAGAATGATCAGCGTAAAAGGCGCGGGTGCGAGATGCGGCGCCCTGATCTCATGCAACGCCTGAATGGTAATCCACGCGGCGGCGAACAACAGCATGCCGGAGACAATGGCCGCAGCAATCGGCTCCGCCTTGCCGTGGCCGTAAGGATGATCTTCATCCGCCGGTTCGGCCGCGACGACCAGTGCGCGCCAGACAATCAAGGAGCTGAACACGTCGGCGAGGGATTCGACGGCATCGGCGATGAGTGCGTGCGAATGGCCGAAGATGCCGGCCAGCAGCTTGACCGTGGCGAGCACGGCATTGACGGCCAGCCCGGTGAAGGTCGCGCGCAGACTGCGTTGAAGCCGGTTCATCTCGTTTGGAAAGCTTAAGCGAGCAAAACGCCAAAGAGAAGCCTCGAAAGGCTGCAACTCCTTCCATTCACTATCCGAATCTTGACAGTTTAAGTGGAGTCTAGTATGCCATGCAAGGTAGCTGGCTTGGCCGAACCTGGCTGCGCCGAAACGCATGGATGATTTCTTCGACAACTGGACCGTGCAGGTGCGCAAGGGCCTGCTGGAGCTTTGCATTCTCAACGCGCTCGCGGAGGAGGAGCGCTACGGTTATGACCTCGTCAAGACGCTCGTCGAAGTCCATGGCCTCGGAATCACGGAGGGCACGGTGTATCCGCTGCTTTCGCGATTGCGCGTGGCAGGATTGATTTCGTCGCGATTGGAGGAATCGTCCTCCGGTCCGGCGCGCAAGTATTATTCGCTGACGAAGGAGGGCCGGAAAATCATGCAGACGATGAACGAATATATGACCGAGCTAAACCGCAGTGTCACGCACCTGCGGAAGAAAGGAGCCGTATGAGCGAGTGGACCGAATCCGCGCGCAAAACTCTGGACGAATATTGTGCGCGCTTCAGAGCGAACCTGCAAGGCACGGGTGCCGACGCGAACGAGGTCATTGACGACCTGCGCCGGCACGTGGAAGAAGAAACCCGCGCCGCACAATTGTCGGTGGTAACGGAGGACGACGTGCGCCGCATCTTGGTGCGGATTGGCGAACCGGCGGTCAGCGCAGAACAAAAAGCCGGACGTTCCGCGCCCCCGGATTCGACAGATACGCACGCGGAGAAAAAACATCCGGGTTTTCTCCTGCTGCTGCTGGGAGTTATTCTCCCGGCGATCACATTGGGCTTCGAGTTGGTGACGGGCATTTCAGCCGGCGTCCTCTTTGATCCGATTCCAAGCTGGTTTCAGGTTCTCATCATTGCGCTCGTGCCGGCGGTGAATTTCTGGATTTGGCGCGCGGCTAGAGCGAGGAACGTTCGCCACTCGTGCTGGCTCAGTTGGTTGAACGGCGCTGCGCTTGGAGTGTGTTTCTACTATGCGGTGATGTATCTGCCGTTCATGCCCATCGCCTCCATAGGCGTAATTTATTTCGGCCTCGGCCTGATTCCGCTGACACCGATGCTGGCGTTGATTGCGACTCCCATATTGCGGGCTTCGTACCGAAAGCGCATTGGCGTGAATACACTTAGCGGCGGCTGGCGCGGCGCTTTCATTGCTCTGGCCGTTCTTCTGGTGCTTCAACTTCCTGTCGCGGTCACTTACTACGGCCTTGCGGAGGCGTCGTCTGAAGACGCTGCAACGCGAAACAGCGGCGTCCGGGTCCTGCGCGCGTTCGGAGACAAGGAGCTCATGCTGCGAGCGTGTTATGGATTGCTCGGGCGCGAACTGGATTTTGATCTTGTCCGCATAGCCGCCAGCGGAAATCACGTTGTCAATGCGGACGAAGCGCGGGCGATTTACTATCGCGTCACAGGCAAACCCTTCAATTCCATTCCACCGCCATCCCTCTACACGCGGACTGGCCGCTGGAGCGCGCTGGATGACGAATTCACCTGGGATGACGGAGTTGGCGGAAACGCCGTCGCGGGCCGCGTGAAAGGGCTTTCGCTGGCGAGTTCGCGAATGGACGCCGTGGCGGAAACTGACGCGGCGCTCGTTTATTGCGAGTGGACGCTCGAATTCAAGAACGGTTCGCCGATGCAACGCGAAGCGCGCGCGCAAATTGCATTGCCGCCCGGCGCTGTGGTGACGCGCGTAACGCTTTGGATTGACGGCGAAGAACGCGAAGCCGCTTTTGGCGGACGCGCCCAAACCCGAAAAGCGTACCAGAAAGTCGCAGTCGTGCAGCGGCGAGATCCCATACTCGTCACGACCTGCGGACCGGACCGGGTGCTGATGCAATGTTTCCCGGTTCAACCGAATGGCGGCGTTATGAAGGTGAGGCTTGGCATCACCGCGCCGCTGGTGTTGACATCGCTCGATTGCGGTCAATTCGTCTGGCCGCGGTTCCTCGAACGCAATTTCGGAATGGCTGCCGATTTCAAGCACACGCTATGGATGGAATCGCCGCAACCACTAGTCCAGGGAACGAACCTTGTTGCCTCTGCGCCGGAATCAAAAAGGTACAGCCTCCGCGAGATCCTGTCCGAAATGGAATTGGACGGTTCCGTCAAGAGCGTTGAAGTGCGCCGCTCGCCGGATGTGCCGGCAGTTTCAACTCCGGCGGACACTGCTGGCCGTGTGGTGCGGCAGACAATCCATCCCACGCCCGCAAATGCGCCTTCCCGGTTGATTCTGGTGCTGGACGGTTCACAGGGGATGGACGCGGCTGCGTCCGAAATTTCGGAAGCCATTTCAGAACTTCCGGACGCAATGGAAATCGCAGCCGTGATCGCCAGCGATGCGAAGAAGAATTTCGAGATTCAACCACAGCGGGTCTCACCCGGAACCATCAATGGAATTCGTGAAAGCATCCGCAACGCACGATTCACCGGCGGGCAGGACAATTTCCCTGCGTTGGAGGCTGCGTGGGATCTGGCCGCCTCGGTTGAAAACGGAGTCGTGCTCTGGGTTCATGCGCCGGAACCGGTGTTGCTCTCGTCGGAATCCGCACTATGCCAACGAATAGAACGCGCGAATACGAAAACGCGCCTGTTGGAATTGCAGGCGCAGAACGGCCCAGACCGTTTGGTCGAAAAACTCGATGGACTCGGCAGTGTGGAGCATCTCGTGAAACTCAGTTCAGTCCGAGCCGCGGTCCGCGAACTTGTGGGGTGCTGGAAAGGGCAGAACCAGCGATTTGAGTTTGTCCGCGAACAGATGACTGCGTCGCCTGAGATGACGAATACTACGCGGGCAAGCAAGCACGTCGCGCGGTTGTGGGCGCGCGATGAAGCACTGCGACTGGCCGCAAAGCGCGAAGTGGACGAGGCAATGACACTTGCGGCAGATTACCAACTGGTTCACGCCATTGACCGGAGCGGTCGTTTTGGAAACGCAACAGCAATTTTCGGAAAACGGACTCAAGCCGGCCGAGTTGAAATCCGTTCCTGCCATTCCCGAACCGGGAACGGCTGTATTGTTCGCCGTCGCCATCGTGCTATGCGTTCTCGCGCGATCTTTGCGGCACGCATCACAAAGAAAATCGCTCTGAATTGACAGCCCCCGAGGCGGAGCAGCCGTTGACGATTCGCGTCACCCAATCAGATGACAGAACATGGCGTCGCGAAGCTTCGGCTCGAACCAGGTGCTTTTCGGCGGCATGATGCCGGCCGCGTCGGCGATGCTCATCAAATCTTCGATGCTCGTCGGGAACATGGAAAACGCGCAGGCGTGTTCGCCGCTATTGACGATTTTCTCCAGTTCCCCGGTTCCGCGAATGCCGCCAATGAAGTTGATACGTTTGCTCGTGCGCGGGTCGTCGATTCCAAAAACAGGATCGAGCACGTATTTCTGAAGCAGTGTTACGTCGAGTTTTTCGATTGGGTCAGTCGTCGCGGCGAATCGCGGTCGGAAATTCAGTGTGTGCCATTCGCCTGCGAGATACAGACCTATTTCACGTTTGCGAGCTGGTGATGGCCGCGCCCAGCGATTTGATGACGAACGCGCCGTCCAGCTTTTCCAGGAGTTGCTGCGGCGTAAGTCCATTGAGGTCTTTGAGCACGCGATTGTACGGCAAAATCTGCATCTGGTTGTGCGGAAAGATCACGCTGAGAAAGAACGCGCTCTCACCTCCAACCCCTCTCCCATCCGATGGGAGGGGGTGGCCAGAGGCCGGGTGAAGGCCGCCAGATTTCCGCTTCAGATACACACGTGCCGCTGCCGCGCTGCGGTGATGTCCATCGGCTATGTAGAGCGCGGGGATTTTGGAAAATGCGGACTGAATGAACTGAATATCCGCACTGGTATTGAGCGTCCACGCGGTATGGCGAACGCGGTCGGCGGCGGTGAAGTCCACGTCCGGTTGCGCGGCGATCTTGCGCGAGCAGAATTCGTCGAGCGAAGCGACGGCGCGATACGTCAGGAACACGGGACCGGTTTGCGCATCGAGAGCTTCGATGTGCCGCACGCGGTCGTCTTCCTTGTCTGGTCGTGTCAGTTCGTGTTTCTTGATGACGCCGCCCAGGTATTCTTCGCAACTCGCGACGCCGACGAGGCCAACCTGCGAATGCGGTCCCATGATTTGCCGGTAAAGATAGAAGCACGGCTTTAAATCCTGTTGCAATGCAGCTTCGCGAATGAGCTTTCTGAAATTCTCGTTTCCCTTCGCATAAACTTCCGGCGCGTAGTGGTCAGCGGCTGGCGGCAAATCAATCTCGGGTTTGCTGACGTGGAGAAAGCTCAACGGGTTTCCCGCGGCGATGGCGCGGGCTTCTTCCGACGACATCACGTCGTAGGGCAGTTCGCAAATGCGCGCGGCAAGCTCGGGCTTCGGACGTAACGCAGCAAAAGGTTTTACGGTGGCCATAATGCGGCGAGCAAAATAGGAAACGCGGGAGGGCATAGCACGAAAAAATGACTTCTCGACGTTCGATATAGGTCTCTGGGATTGAGGTTATGGCCCTTCAGCCCGTTAGAAACCGCTGTTACCCACAGAAACATCGAAGAATTAAGAAAATGAAAACCCGGTGTTTGTATGCATGTACTGTTTTCATTCGATTGCAATTTGAAGCGCTGAGTTTATGCTGCTTGAGATTCGTATGAACCTCTTTGCGACGGATCATCCTTTTGATTCCGAAGTCCGCCTGAAGTCTAGTTCAATTATTCTCAGTTCGATTTGTCTCGGAATTGGATTGGAGGTTCTGCTGGTCGGGCTCTCTCTATTCTTAGGACTCTGTGTCCTGGCGATCCTCCACAATCCATTCTGGTGGATCTCAAAGTTCGTCTTTCATGCTCCAGGAAGTTGGCTGATTGTGGGTACCGTTTTGCTTGCCGCCGTAGGATGGAGTATCATGTTTGTGGCTGTTCGGTCTGTTTTGAAGCTCCTCCTTCGACCTAAATCATATTTCGAGGTTTGACTTGATTTCTTCCCGTCTGAACCACTGTGCCTCGCGGTGGAACCTGCTCTTGCTGAGCATAATTCTCGTGACTGGATGCCGTTCGATGAATCCGCGGCTCATGACCGAAACGCAGAAGGCCGCGATTACAAAAACTCCCGCGACAAACGTCATGGGCCGCGCTCAGTGGCACAGCGTCATCATCGAACCGCCCGAGCATGTTCCCGAAATGAAGACGTGCGACAAGTTGAATCCCGTCTGGTGGCTCAAGAACAGCGATGAACCGGAGCCGCCCGTGTGGTATCGGCCAGATGACAAACACAGGGACACGAAATGGTTTTTCCGAAACCCATTCCACAATTTCGGCTTCTACGTCATCGGTATCGTGGGCAAGGAATTCGTCCGCAGCGGGCGTTACCCGGAGCATCTCGGAAACCCCAATGGCGGATGGAACTTCTCGATCTCAAAATACAAGCTGCTTCGACTGCCGATGGTTTCGTATAACCGGCGCCGGATTGATTTCTATTTCGGCTGGCGGACGCACGGCAATTTCGGAATGAAGTTCAACATCCATTCGCCGAGGAAGAAACCGACGACGAACGAGAAAGAGACTTATTTCACCTGGCCTTCGGAAAGCAGCGACTTCGCAGCGTCCGGGCCGTAAAGCCCGCGATTGCTCTGGTTGAACTCAAACTTCAAATCCACCAGCAAATCCTGCAACGTGACGAGCTTCCAGCGGACTGGAACAAAAACCGTTTTGCCGTCGCGCTCCTGTTTCTCCAGTTGATACGCAAGCAGAAAATGCAGCGCGTCGCGCGTGATCTTCGGATGCGCGGAAGGCGAATAGTAAAACGTGCGCTGCGTTGTGTTCGCGGTCGCGGTATTGTAAGTCTTCAACTCCAGATAACAGGGGACTGCTCCGGTGATTTCAATGTCGGGATATCCAGTGATCTGCGCTTCGCCAGCGTCATTCACTGGAACGCGCGCGCTAAGACCCGTATCGCGTAGCGCGGCGCGGATAAATGGCTCCATGTGATTGCCGGCTTCGTTCGCGCGCTCGGCAGTCAATCCTTCCTTCACGGCGCGTTCACCGGCCAGCTCGGCGGCGCGAAGGATTTTCTTTTCAAACTCAACATGGGCCGGGTTGTTCGTGTTGAAATCCAGCACGCGGTGGCGGGCCGTCGCTTCGATGACTTCCTTGAAGGGAATTTGTTTTTCCGGCCGGGTCAGTTCGACAAGCGATGACGTGAGGTTCGAGTTTGTGCGCGTCGTTCCCCGCGCAAGAACAGGCGAGGATGCGAATACGAGGATATCCATGAGCAACGTCGTGGAGAAGAAGGCGGCGGCGTTCATGGTTTTCTGAAAACGACGATGCGGTTGGTGTTCGTGCCTTTGGCCATTGTTGTCCACGCCCCAGCAGTTGGCGGTCTTGGTGAATTGCTGGTCGTTGATGAGCACGAGCACCGGCTCGAGTCCCGCCGCGACGCCGCAGGGCAGGACGTGCTCTTCCAGCTTGGTCTTGCCGGCGTGGACTTCGCCGACTTCGAACGCGACGTGGCCGCCGGGCTTTAGAACGCGATGCAGTTCGTGGAAGACTTCGGTCATCGCCGCCCGCCAGGCTTCCAGCTTCTTCGGGCACGGTGAGCTTCACGGATCTCGGATCAATGCCGAGGAACCAGCAGCGCAGCCAATTGTCGGTCGCGTAATCCACCACGTTGAGAAATGGCGGCGAGGTGACCACCAGTGAGACGGATTGCTGCGGGATTTCGGGCGTTGCACTCGCCGCAGCCGGTGCAGCAGCGCAGCTTTTCCCGCGACGCCGGCCAGCGTCTGGCGCGTGGCGAGCGTCGCAATCGCCCAGCAGTTGGCGCGTCTTCTTCAGGATGATTGCGGCCACGTCGCGCCGCGGCGGCGTTTGGTTGCGGCGCTCGTTGATCTTCCGCTGCGACTTGACCGAGACGGCCTGGTTCGGCGGCAGGGTATAGACGGAAAAGAATCCCGCGGAATGGCCGGTCAGCCGGTTGAGCGCGACCATGCAAATCCATTCGTCCACCGCAGTCAAGCTCGTTGGCTGCGCGACGCGGCGGAAATATCTTCTCAACGCGAGCAATCGCGCGGAGTGTTTCGGGATGATAGAAGACGAGCAAGTCTTCGGGGAATTCGTCGGCCGAGGTGAAATCGATTTGCTCCAGGCGCTCGTCGAATGTCTTCGAAGTGTCGGCGGATTCAAGTCGCGGCCGGGTCAGGACGATGCTCAACGGGTTGATGTCATTGCCGGAGGGAACGCGGCCCAGCAACGCGGCTTCCAGCGGCAGTCGTGCCGCGGCCCATGAACGGGTCGTAAACGACGTCGCCCGGTTGGGTCAGCCGCTCGATGAAGAAGCGCGGCAACTGCGGCTTGAAACAGGCGCGATAGGAAATCTCGTGGAGCGAACTGGCCTGGCGCTGCCTGGCGGTCCAGAACTCGTTGACGAAAGTGGGGGCTTCACGGGTTGCTCCGTTGTCGGTGGTGAATTTCGTGTTCGAGATTGCGGGTGGCCTGGCCGAATTCGCGGAAGGACGCCAAGTCGTTCGGAAAGGATTTGTGCGTCGCACCTGCGGGCGGCGTGGGAAGAGTCCAGATTAAAGCCAGTTCCTGTGTGTTGCGGGTCGGAAGTTTCATTGGCCAGCCGCTGCATTTGATTTAAATAGAAGACCATCGGAGAAGGGGTTCGGCAAGCCACGTTTCCGTGGTTTCAAGAGTCTGCCAAAAGGTGGAAAACAGGGCTTGCAAAGCGGGCGGGCGAGTCTAGGCTCCCGCCTCCTTTTGGGAACCATGGCTTTGTTGCCGTGCTGCGGAGTTGGGTGGGCCTGAGTGTCCGTCTCCACCGAGAAAGAAATTGATTTATGGCAGTTAAAATTCGCATGAAGCGGGTCGGGGCGAAGAACAAGCCCGTGTTCCGCATTGTCGTGGCCGATGGCCGCAGTCCGCGCGATGGCAAGTTCATCGAGGAACTCGGCACGTATCAGCCGCTTGAAGAAGAGCGATAATTTCACGCTGGACCTCGAGCGCGCCAAGTACTGGGTGAGCAAAGGCGCGCAGCCGAGCGACACCGTCGCCAGCTTCATCAAGAAGGCGAGCAAAGCCGCCGCGGCCGCGCAGCGGCCTAGCTTGACTCCGGTCTATGCAAGCCTTTCTCGAATACGTCGTTAAAGGGCTGGTGCAGCATCCCGACGCGGTGACCATCACGCCGGTGGAACGCGAAGGGCACGACGGTTTATGAGTTGCGGCTGCATCCGCAGGATGTGGGCAAGGTCATCGGCCGGCAGGGCATGACGATTAATGCGATCCGCTCGCTGCTGCTGGCGGGCAGCGCGAAGAAGGGCTGCGCTGCACGCTGGAAATTGTCGAAGAGAAGCCGGCATAGTTGAGCGGCGGGATTCGCGTTCGGCTCGTCCGAGTTGAGCGCGAGGCTTGACGCTGCACAGAGCGCGCGCTCGACGGAGATGAAAATCGACGTGCTCACGTTGTTTCCCGCGATGTTCGCCGGGCCGCTGGACGAAAGCATCATCAAGCGGGCGCGGGAAGCGGGGTTGCTGGATTTGAAGATCCATAACTTGCGCGATTACGCGCATGACCGGCACAAGACGGTGGATGACCGGCCGTTTGGCGGCGGACCGGGCATGTTGCTGAAGCCCGAACCGATCTTTGAAGCAGTGGAAAGATCTGGCGCGGGAGAGCACGCGGGTGATTTTGCTGTCGCCGGCGGGCCGGCCGTTTAGCCAGGCCATCGCCCGCGAACTGGCGCAGCTGGAGCGATCTGCTGCTGGTCTCCGGCCACTACGAAGGTTTTGACGAGCGGGTGCGCGAGCAGTTGGCGGACGACGAATTGTCGCATCGGCGATTACGTTCTGACGAACGGCGCGCTGCCGGCGATGGTGATGATTGACGCGGTGACGCGGCTGTTGCCGGGCGTGCTGGGCGATGACGAGAGCGCGCAGGAAGAATCGTTCAGCCAGGGGCTGCTGGAATATCCGCAATACACGCGGCCGGCGGAGTTTCGCGGGATGAAAGTCCCGGAAGTGTTGCTCTCGGGCAACCACGCGGAAATCGCCAAGTGGCGGGCCGAACAGGCCAGGCTGCGGACGAAAGAGCGCCGACCGGATTTGCTGTAGCGAGCGGTCAGTGACGGAGCACGGAATGCGAACTGCTGACGCTCACTACGAGCGCCAGCTACAAGATTTTATGAACCAGGCATTACTTGATAAAATTGAATCGGAACAGTTTCGCAAAGACGCCGCGGAGTTCGGCGTCGGCGATACCGTGCGCGTGCATACCAAAGTGGTCGAAGGCGACAAGGAGCGCATCCAGATTTTCTCCGGCGTGGTCATTGGCCGCCGCGGGCACGGCTTGAACGAGATGTTCACCGTCCGCCGCATCAGCTATGGCGAAGGCGTGGAGCGCGTTTTCCCGCTGCACTCGCCGCGCGTGGACAAGGTCGAAGTCGAGCGCAAAGGCTCGCGTCCGCCGCGCCAAGCTCACCTACCTGCGCAAACGCCTCGGCAAGGGCGCGACGCTGGTGAAGGAACGCGAAAGCAAAGCCGAAGCGGCCGCGCCGGCTGAGAACGCGTGACAGTGATCGAATCTGCGAAAGAAAAAGCGAGACTTCGGCCTCGCTTTTTGCATTGTTGAGCAATACTTGTTCCGCGCAAATTCTTGTTCAGCGTCGTCCGTCGTACCACGTATGGCAGGCGGCGCGGTCATTCAGCACCCGTCCGAACGAAAACACGAGTTTGGCCAGAAACGAAAGATGCTCGCGCAGGGTGTAAAGATGAACCTTTCGCGCGGAAGTCACGATAGGATGTCGATGAAGAATGATGACTTTCTTTTGCTCAATTCGCGCAAGTTTCTTCAGACGCTTGCTCAAATCGATCTCCTCGCTCGCGAACAACTCCTCATTGAATCCGCAAATGTTTCGGAACGCAGCAGCGTCGCAAAAGCTGAATGAACCTGCGACCCATCGAAACGTCCGGCTGATTCCATTCCAAAGCTGCGTTACCAGGTTCGCTTTCGGGTGATGTCCTTCCAATTTGACGGTACAGCCGCCGGCAAGACAGCGGCCCGACGCGATTTGGTCGGCAACCTCGGCAAATAACCCGGCGCCTGGATGCGAATCCGCGTCCACGAAAACAAACCAATCGCCGGTGGCCGCAGCAGCGCCACTGTTTCGCGCTCGCGCGATTTGATTGACCGGCTCGAAAACCACTCTGGCGCCGGCAGCACTCGCGATTTCCGCCGTGCGATCAGTCGAGTTATTGTCACAGACAATCAGTTCCGCTCTCCAACCACGTTGATTAAACGCTTGCATGGCGGCTTTGACATGTCGCAGGGTTTCACCCAACAGGCGTTCTTCGTTGAACGCGGGAATGATGACCGAGATTCGCACTGGGGGAATCTTGGAACAATTCGGAATCAATTCAACTTCCATCTGAACATGTCTCTTTGATCGGAGTCGAAACAGATGTGAGTATTCAACATTGGACGAGAGGGCGATGCTGGGTTTAAAATCAGAAGTAGCGTGATGAGTTCCCTCGTCTGCGCATGAAAGGATTTATGGCTGATACAATGATAACACCTGCGCCACGAAAGCGCCGCGGCTGGCTTCGAGCACTCACATGGATACTGAGTTGCCTGATTGTCCTGCTGATCGTGGCTTACTTTGTGGCGACGAGCTCCGCCTTCTTCAAGGGCGTCATTCTTCCGCGCGTGGGCAAATCGCTGAATGCGGACATCACGGTGAGCGACGCGTCGATTCACCCGTTCAGCCATGTGATTCTGCGCGACTTGAAGATTCAAGCCAAAGGAGAACAACCCGTGCTCGCCGCGCCGGAAGTCCGCGCGCGCTATCACCTGTTTTCAATCATTGGCGGCAACATCCGCGTGGACGAAGTTGCGCTCGTTTCCCCGAATGTGTTGGTGCTCACAAAATCCGACGGGACTAGTAATCTTGATCCAATTACGCGGGCGTTGAAGGAAAAACCGGGCGAAAAGGAGAAGAAGCCATCCAAGCCCGCGCAAGTGGACGTGCGCGATGTCACGTTGAGCGGCGGTACGGTTCGGTTGGTGAAGGAGTATGCCGGCGGGAACCGCGACGTGACGTCCGTGTCAAACCTGAACTTCACCGTGAATGGCGTGAAGAATGATGGCACGGGCAAAATGCAGTTGAAGGGCGATATTCAGGTTGCGAACAACCCTCCTTCGCCGGGCACAAACGGATTACTGGCCGCTAATTTAAATGGTAATTTCGAGTTCTCGCTTACGCCCGATCTGGCGCCCGGCTCGGCTAAAGGGGAAACACGCATTGCCGTTACACGCGCAGAAGGCTCATTTGCGGAATTTTCAACTTTGAACGCTGTGCTGGCCTGCGACATGACGCCAACAGAAATTCGCGAGGCTGCGCTTCGCTTTGAAAAAGGAACCGAACGGCTTGGCGAATTGCACGCCAGCGGCCCATTCGATGCTCAGAAAATTGAAGGGCGCGTCAAAGTGGAGCTTGTGTCGCTCGACAAACGATTGCTGAATACGCTCGGCTCATCCAGCGGTCTTGATTTTGGACCGACAACCATCACGTCCACGAACGAAATTCAGTTCACAAAATCTGGTGCAGTTGTCAATGCCACCGGGCAGCTCGATGTCGGGAAGCTTCAAGTAACGCGCGCGGGAGCGACCACGCCAGCGCTCGATGTGCACGCAGAGTACGATGTCACCGTGGATCGTTCTGCGTCGGTGGCAACGCTTCGCAAAGTCAATTTGAACGGAACACAGAGCGGTCGCCCGTTGTTGCTCGGCCGATTGACAAATCCAATGAACATCGCATGGGGCAACGCAAACAACCAATTTGGCAATGCCTCGTTGGATTTGATCGTCACGAATTTCAATCTCGTGGACTGGAAGCCATTTCTCCGCGATACCGTGGGCGGCGGCATGCTGAATGCCACGCTTGACTTGACTTCGCAAGCGAACGGAAAGCAGCTTGGCTACAACGCCGACGCGCGTTTCGACGATCTTTCTGCGAAAATCGGCAGTAATCAGGTGACGCAGGCCGGCGCCCACTTACGCGCGCGTGGACAGGCAACCGACCTCAAACAATTTCGACTCGACGAATTCGCGGCTCAATTGACGCAGCAGAATCAGCAAGCGGTGATAGTTTCCGGCGCCGGTGGATGTGACACCACCGCGAAGACAGCGAACATGGATGTCAATCTTCAAGCCTCGTTACCTCAATTGTTTCGAGTCATGGCCCAACCTGACGTGAGCGCATCGTCCGGGACGATCAAGTTGACCGCGAAGCTCGCTCAGAAAGACAAGACGAAGACCGTTACGGGAAATCTTAGCCTGGCGGATTTTACCGGCAAATTTGGAAATGATGTATTTCAAGCGTACGGCACCTCCGTTGACCTGGATGTGAACAACACGCCGGACCAAATTCAGATTCGCAAGGTTTCCGGCAGGGTGACTCAAGGCGGAAGCGCAGGAGGCAGTTTTAACCTCGACGGCACCTGCACGCCTTCCAGCCGGAACATGCAACTGAATCTCAAGCTCGCGGACCTCAATCAAAACGCGCTGCGTCCGTTTCTTGAGCCCATGCTGACGGGAAAGAAATTAAACTCTGTCTCGGTCAACGGCGATGTCTCCGTTCATTTCGCGCACAACGCCGATTCGTCGCTCAAAGCAAATCTGCAAGTCACCAATCTTGTGGTAAGCACGCCCGGGCAAATGCAACCCGCCGCGCCATTGGAAGCGCGCATTCAGACCGACGCCACGCTACAGAAAGAGGTCGCCGAGTTGAAACAATTTCTGGTCACACTCACACCGACGCCGCGCGCAAAAAACGAGTTGAACTTTTCGGGCAGGGTGGATTTCTCCGACACGAACGCGGTGCAAGGCAGCGTCAAGCTCACTGCGGATTCGCTCGATGTGACAAAGTATTACGATCTTTTCAGCGGTGATACAAACAAGGTCCAGAAACCGTCGGCAGAAGTCGGAACGCCGAGTCAGTCCATTCTTGATCTGACCAAAGAGCCGGATGCTATTCATCTTCCAGTGAAGAACTTCACAATCGATGCGAACATTGGGAAGCTTTACCTGCGCGAAGTGGAAATCACGAATCTGGCGACACTGGTCAAATTGGATGGTGGTCGAGTGTTGTTAAACCCGATGCGTCTGGCGCTTAATGGAGCCCCTATCAATGCGACAGCGAATTTAGATCTGGGGGTGCCCGGTTATAGCTACGATTTGAGTTTCAAAGCCGACCGCGTTCCTTTGGCTCCGCTCGTGAACTCGTTCGAGCCTGAGCGAAAAGGCGAAATCGGAGGCACTTTGAATGCCGATGCTCAGATCAAAGGAGCTGGTCTTACTGGAACGAGCCTGCAAAAAAATCTCGGAGGTAATTTTACGATCGGCATGACAAACCTGAACCTTTCCGTGTTGAACCTTCGTTCGCCGGTTCTCAAGAGCGTCGTAAACGTAATCGCAGCGATTCCGGAAATGTTGCGCAATCCGGAAAGCAGCTTGACGAGCCTGTTTAGCAACGTCACTGGTCGGAAAGGCGCCGGCTCTCATGGCGGTCTCGCCGACGAGCTGCAGCAATCTCCAATTGACGTGATCGCTGCAAGCGGAGCGGTTGGCCAGGGCCGGATTGATTTGAAACAGGCAGTTGTCCGGAGTCCAGCGTTTGAAGCGGACGCACAAGGAAATATTCAACTGGCGGCCGTGTTGACGAACTCTCCGATAAAAATCCCAGTGCGAGTCTCGTTGAGTCGGTCCATTGTTGAACGTCTCCGCGTTGTCAGCTCGGAGGTGGCAACCAATGTCTCCTATGTGAAGTTGCCGGATTTCCTGACCTTAGGCGGAACAGTTGGTGAACCGAAAGAGCAAATCAACAAGCTGGCGCTCGCGCGTGCGACACTCCAGACATTCGGCGGCGGTGGAAACACGTCCAGCACGAATGACAGCAGTGGGCTGATGAATAGAATTGGAGGAGAAGTGCAAAGCATTTTCAGGGGCGGCAACCGGAATCAGACGAACGGAGCGAACACAACGACCAACCAGCCGGCCACAAACCAATCACCGATAAACGACTTACGAAGGCGGTTTGGTCTCTGATCCCAGAAGAACGGGAGAATTCGCGCCGTCGAGAGTGCCGGTTCTTTTCTTCTCCGTCCTTCCCTGCTAAACAATTTCAATGCAAGCTGTCATTGATTACCTGAAGCAGAACGAATCACGGTCCGTCAGCGAACTTTGTGAGTATCTCCGATTTCCAAGCGTCTCGGCGCAGCCGCAACATCGCCAGGACCTTCAAGCCTGCGCCGAGTGGGTTGTCAACCATTGCAAGCGAATTGGCCTGGATGCAAGGCTCTGTTCGACGCCGGGAAATCCAATCGCTCTCGCGAAGACTCCCGCAACGAAATCAAACTCGCGCCGCCCGCGTTTTCTGGTTTACGGGCATTATGACGTGCAACCGCCGGAGCCGTTCGAGCTTTGGAAGTCTCCACCGTTCGAGCCGCGCATCGAGGGACGCTCGCTGTTCGCGCGAGGTTCGACCGACAACAAAGGCCAAAACCTCGCGCACTTGAAAGCGGTTGAGGCTTATCTGAGAACCGGGACCGAATTGCCTTGCGACTTAACTTTCGTCATCGAAGGCGAGGAGGAGGTTGGCAGCAAGAGCCTCGCGGGTTTCCTGCGTGAAAATCGCGAGGAACTGCGTTGCGACGCGGTTGTTGTTTCAGACACGGGAATGCCGGCAAAGAGTCATCCGGCGCTGACGTATGCATTGCGCGGCATCGCGGCGTTTGAAATCAAGTTGACCGGACCGTCGCGCGACTTGCATTCGGGAATTTTTGGCGGGAGCGTTGAGAATCCCGCGATGGCGCTGTGCCAGTTGCTGGCGAGGCTGCGCGACAAAAATGGCCGCGTCGCGATTCCAGGCTTTTACGACGACGTGGAACCACTCTCGGCATATGAACGAAAACAATTTGCCCGGCTGCCTTTCACAGTGCGGCAATATCAGCAACTGCTCGGCGTGCCGAAGCTATTCGGCGAAAAAGGCTACACGCCGTTCGAGCAACGTGCCGCGCGGCCCACACTGGAAATCAACGGGCTGACAAGCGGCTACCAGGGTGAAGGCAATAAAACCATCGTGCCAGCCTGCGCGAGCGCGAAAATCACGATGCGCCTGGTGCCGAATCAAAACCCGCGCAAGATCATCAAGGCGTTCCGTCAGTATCTTAAAAGACTTTGTCCGCCGACGGTGCGAATGGAAATCCAATCCGGTCACGGCGCAGAACCGTACATCGTTTCGCCAACGAGCGCTCAAGCGCAAGCCGCGCTGCGCGCCCTGAAAGCCGCGTTTGGCGCGGAGCCGATGCTCATGCGCGAAGGCGGCTCCATTCCTATTGTGAACGATTTCAAGAAAATTCTAGGCGTGGAGACGCTGCTGCTCGGGCTTGGTTTGCCCGACGACAACGCACATTCGCCGAACGAGAAATTCGACTTGGATTGTTTCGCCAAGGGACAGTTGATGAGCGCGTATCTGTGGCAGGAGTTGAGCCGGATTTAACTATAACCAACAACGACACAGAGGAACCGTTGCGCTAGAATTCAGATTACGCAGGTTCCCGCTTCTCCAGTTCGCGTTCGATGCGGCGGTCGGGAATGAACCAGATCAGCGCAACAAGCACGTAAATTCCGCTGGAAATCCACGGGCGGACAAACGCTAACGGAATTGCGGCCAAATACAGCACGGGCGAAAGTTTGCCCTTCCAGTCCGGACCAATTGCCGCCGCGAGCAGCGAACGACCTCCTTCTCGATGGATGATGGCACGCTGCAGGATGTAGTAAGCCACTGCTGCCATCAGAAGAACGAAGCCATACGCGGCTGTTGGTGTCGGAGCCACATGATTCTCCCCCATCCATGCCGTGGTGAAGGGAAACAAAGACAACCAGAACAAGAGATGCAGGTTCGCCCATAAGACTCCACCACTGACGTGTTTCGTTGCGTGAAGCATGTGATGGTGGTTGTTCCAGTAGATGCCAAGGTAAATAAAGCTCAAAACGTAACTCAAGAAGACAGGCAGCAGCGGCCTCAAGGCTGACAGTTCAGGACCTATTCCATCGGGCTTCAACTCGAGTACCATGATGGTAATGATGATGGCGAGGACACCATCACTGAACGCTTCGAGCCGGTTCTTTTGCATGACGTGAGCATATCAGGCCGGGCTCTTCCTGTCTCGTTGGGACCTCGATTGCGTTCCGCAAAGATCCAAGAGCGGCTGCGATCAAAATCGCGCATCCTTAGTTCGAGCGCGCGCGCCACTTTCTTCGGCACAACAGTTATCGATCCGAAATCAATTCGCGAGTTTCAGGCATGTCGCTGAATTGCCAAACACCTTTCGTGTCTGGAGCGTTGGCGGCAAAGCCGATAGGTGCTCGCAAATTTTCACTTGCTCGAATCATCTATTCGTCAACGCATCTACAGGGTTTGACGCTTGGCTTGACCCAGTCCAAAGCCAGTGCATGCTGCAGTGGATCATGAAGGTTACGGGTTATTCTGCGGACGCCCAGATAGGCGAAGCCCAGTTTCAGGCTGTATTCGACGCTGCGGCGATCGGAGTGGCACTGGTCGATCCACAGGGACGCCCGGTGAGGTGCAATCCCGCATTGGAACGGATCCTTGGGTACTCCGAGGCCGAGTTGCGCGGAATGGCCTTTCCCGAGTTTACACATCCCGACGATTTGCAGAGCGATCTGGAGCTTTATCGCAGTTTGTTGGCGAAAGAACGGGACAGTTACCAAATCGAAAAACGCTACATTCGGAAAGACCGGCAGATTGTCTGGACACGATTGACGGTTTCCGTGATTCAACCGCGTGACAACTCGCGCTCGCCGCTGGTCGTGGCCATGGTGGAGGATGTCACGACCAGAAGAGCAGCGCAGGAGCAGTTGCGCGAATCTGAAGAAAAATTCTTCAAAGCCTTTCACGGAAATCCCCACCCCACGCTCATCACCCGCGCAGCCGACGCAACTATTCTTGAGGCCAATCAGTGTTTCGCGGAATGGTTCAATGTCACAACAGCGGCAGCGAAAGGAAGAACGGCGTTTGACTTTGGGATCTGGGATTCACCCGAGGAGCGGGAGTGGCTGTTACGACACCTAAGAAAGGAAGGGCTCCTGAAGGATGCGCAGAAAACGGTCGTTCTGCCTTCGGGAGAGCGCCGCATTGTGCTGCTTTCCAGCCAGCCCATCTCGATTGGTGGCGAGGATTGTCTCCTGACGATTTCGACGGATGTGACGCGGCAGAAAATGGCGGAGCAGGCGCTGCGGAGGAGCGAAGAACATTTGCGGCGCGGCCTCGAAGCGGCACGCATGGGAATTTGGGAGTGGAATCTTGCGACGAATGAAGTGGTTTGGAGCGACGGTGTGCATTCACTATTCGGGCTCGCCCCGGGCGAATTCGATGGCACTTTCGAGGCCGTTCTGAAACTCGTCGACGCCGTTGATCGGGAGCGGGTTCAAGACGAGCTTCGAAGCACGATCGAATGTCCCGGACGAAACTACTATTCAGAACTCAGGGTACGCTGGCCGGATGACAGCATTCATTGGATTGAGGGCCGTGGCGAGGTCAATCGGGATAAGAATGGAACGGCGCTCTCGATGGTGGGAACGGTGGCGGACATCACCGACCGAAAACGCGCTGAGCTTGCGCTGCGCGGCAGTGAAGAGAGTCTCCGCGCAACCCTGGAGAACACTCCGAACGTTCCGGTGCAGTGGTATGACGCAAATGGACGGGTTTTGTTCTGGAACACGGCGTCTGAAATTATCTTTGGGTGGAAAGCCAGTGAAGCGAAGGGAAGAATGTTGGACGAACTTGTCCTGGATTCGCAAGAGTTCACGCAATTTCTCAGCGCATTGCAGCAGGTCGAGCGAACCGGTCAGTCCATGCCGCCGACGGAGTGCCGGTTTCATCGAAAGGACGGGAGCGAGGGCTTTTGCATATCGACGATATTCCAGATTCCCGGTCAGGCTGACAGCTTGCGCTTCGCCTGCATGGACGTTGAAATTACCGAACGCATGCGTGCCGAACGGTCTGCGCGGGAAGCCCAGGAGCGGGAATTAAAGTCCCGTGACGCATTCGCGCGCGAATTGATCCAGGTCGCGGAACAGGAGCGCCAGCGTCTCGCGGCTGAGTTGCACGACAGCCTTGGTCAGAGTCTTTCGATTATCAAGAACTGTGCCTATCTCGCGCACGGCGGGTCTGGCGTGCCACAACCGGTTCTCGATCACTTGAACACTATTTCAGAATCGGCCGCCAGCGCCATAGACGAAGTGCGTCGTCTGGTTCAGAATCTTCGTCCGATCCAGATTGAACAGTTTGGGCTTACGGACTCTATCCGAGGCCTTGTGGAGAAGGTTGCCCAATCGACCACAATCCGTCTGCAGTACCGCATTGAGGATGTCGATCGAACTTTCGCGGGTGAATCAGCGGTCCACCTCTACCGGATCGTGCAGGAGGCGTTGAACAATCTGATCAAGCACTCGGGTGCCCGATGCGCTGAGCTGGCGCTCGAACGCGATATGCGCTGCGTTCGCTTGCGACTCGCGGACGACGGCGCCGGGTTTGAAGTCGCGGATGCTCCGGCGCATGGAGGCTTCGGCTTGACCAGTATAGCGGAACGTGCGCAGATTCTCGGCGGCGCGGCGAAAATCGAAAGCCTACCCGGCTCGGGAACACGGTTGCTCATTGAAGTGCCGATTTCCGACGAAAAAACTCTGGCTTGAGTTGACCGTATTTTTCCGCGGACGACTACATTCAACTTATGCCAACAGTGGGAAAGACACGCGTGGTCATTGTGGACGATCATCCCTTGTTTCGGCAAGGTCTGCGCCATGCGATTGAAGGCGATTCGCGGCTTCAGATCGTCGGCGAGGCAGGGCAGGGCGACGTGGCTCTGCAAACCATCCTTCAAGAAGAACCCGACGTCGCAGTCGTGGATCTGAATCTGCCGGCGCTCAATGGATTCGAATTGATCGGCGCCATGCGAAAAAAGAAGTGCCGCACGCTCGTCGTCGTTTTGACTATGTTGAAGGACGAACAGGCGTTCAACACCGCATTGAACCTGAATGTCAATGGCTTTGTGCTCAAAGAAAATGCGGCGGCGGAAATTCTTAATTGCATCGCCACGGTGGCCCGCGGCGACTCCTATGTGAGCCCTTCGTTGACTGACTTTTTATTGCGGCGCCGCAGCCGGACGGAATTTCTTGCGCGCAAGACACCGGGGCTCGAGGACCTGACCGTCGCAGAGCGCCGGGTGTTGAAGCGGATTGCTGACGGAAAGACGACCAAAGAAATTGCCGCGGAGTTCTTCATCAGTCCGCGAACGGTCGAATCGCATCGGGCGAATATCTGCGACAAGCTGGGGCTGACCGGCAGCAATCGCCTTCTTCAGTTCGCGCTGCAAAACCGCGATGCCTTGAGTCACTTCAACTGACTTCATCGGAAATATCCATGGGCCCGTACGTAGGGCTACGCAGAAAAATGGTTGGGGACACTGGCCGGCAAATCCGTGGGGTATTCCATTTACTGGACCTTCAATTCGTCGGATTTTATCGCGCCTACGAACATGATATTACGCCCGAAGAACAGCAAGACGCCGCGACAAAGCCGCCGTCCAGATGCCCCGCCGCAAAGCAAGAAATTTAGTGTTGTCGTCGGAGACGAAAATGCGCTCTGCCGACGAGGCGTACGCGACTTGTTAGCTGAAGACGGCGGGTTCGAAGTTGTCGCTGAATCTAACGATGGTCAGGCAATGCTGCGTTCAATTCTCGAATACAAGCCGGACATCGCTGTGCTGGATGCCAGTCTTCCGGGCATGACGGCTTTCGAAGCGCCAGCACTTCTAAAAGCGCGCGGATCTCAAACGGATCTCGTCATCATCACCCAGCAGAAGGATGAAAAGGTTTTTAACCAGGCGATCAGTCTTGGGATCAGAGGCTACGTTCTGAAGAAACACGCGGCGGACGAACTGGTCGCATGCATCACGGCCGTGGCACACGGCGAAGCGTACGTCAGTCCTTTTCTCAGCGATCTCTTGCTGCGCCGCCGGAGCCGCGCCGAGTTGCTTCGCCGGGGTCAACCAGGACTGGCTCAGCTCACGCCAACTGAGAAACGCATTCTCCAGCGAATCTCCCACGGAAAAACATCCAGGGAAATTGCTGCGGAGTGTGGAATTAGTCCGCGAACGGTCGATTCCCATCGCACCAACATTTGCGAGAAACTCAACTTGAGCGGCAGCAACCGCCTGCTCCAGTTCGCCTTTGAACATCGCGATGTGCTGGAGCATTCGGTGTAGTCGGACAACTGAGGAGACACCTAGAAGAATGCGTGAAGATGCTGACTTGAAAATACGTGACGGCTTCCATTTACGCCCGCCCGGATTTCCGGAAACGTATATATAACAAGCATGAAGCTGAGAGGGGCTTGTTTGTCGGCCACGGCGGTCTGTGATCATTGCAGGCCGATCCGGGATGACTCTCCCCGCCGCCACGTTTCAATACGTGGATGGCTCTCCAGCGCCCGCCGGCGTTCCTCCTTCGCCGGCGGGCCTTCTTTCGCAATCAGAAATCCATGAGCGAGCAATGGCACGGACGCACCGAATTTTAGTGGTCGAAGACAACGAACTGCTGCGCCAAATGCTGGCGAGATTGCTTCGGCGGACTGGTTATGAGGTCGCTGAAGCGGAAAACGGTTGCACAGCGTTGCAGCGGATGCAGGAATGGCCGGCCGACCTTGTGATCACGGACATGATTATGCCGCGCATGGATGGGGTGGAACTCATTCTCGTCCTCCGCCGGGATCATCCCCACGTGAAAATCATTGCGATGTCTGGAAATGGCCTGACCTCGGCCGAGACACAATTGAGAATTGCCCGGCTGCTCGGAACCCATGAGGTGTTGGTGAAACCTCTTTGTCCTCGGGAATTCCTTGGGACCATCCACGGTCTGATCGGTGCAGCCTGATTGGAGGTCAACGTAAACTATGCAATTTCGTAAGATGGCATATTTCCTGGAAGACGGAGATACCTTGCACTTTCATCACGGACATGTTGTCGAATATGAAGGCAAGCTTTGGCTCGTTCTAGGATGGATACCACTCCAGAACACAGAGAAGTCCTGGCCAACCAGAATGGTGTGCTTGAAGGGGCTGCGATTTCAATTGCTCGACGATACCATTCAGGGTGCCGGGTATTTGCTATATGATTTGTTGCCACGATACATTCATGACCGTGTGCTACCGGGCGAATCATCCAAGCTTGAAATTCTGGAATGTCCTCCACTGCAAATCGAGACGCGATTATTGGATTGATCTGCTTAAGCAATGCTCGACCAAGCAGAGTAATGAAGTGTGAATTTCTGCGTTGATGGATTACGGGCGAAGACTGGCAAAACGGTGACAGGATACTGAGACAACAGTCATTCTGGTGCCCGTTGTCCCTTGTTTGCCTTCTTAAACTCTGCTTTTCCAACGGCTTGAAGATGGAGCCAACTGTCGGATTTGGTCGCTTATTCCAGCAATTGCAGTACAAATATGCCTGATTTCATTGGCGAATCAAGCATAACCTGCCTTAACCCAACCATACTCTTTTTAACTCTTTTGGTGTCCGTTTTGGTACCCGTTGTTTGGTGGAAAAAACGGATCGGGCCTTCCCGCGAGGCTTGACCTGGCGACGCCAATATAGAAGAGTCGTCGTGCATTATGGACGCCCTCTTGAGTAGTCGTTAAGGGCCAAGCCCGCCCAACGGGCCGGTCGATAAAGCTCAAAGTCGTTGCAACGACTCATCGTTAGCAGACCTGGCCCGTCGAGGCGGAAAAACCGAGGAAGCGGATAATGAAAATGAATCCCGAACACCATTCGAATCCTTCTGTGGCGCTCGCGCGCCGGCGAAGTTATTCACGGCCTGCAGCGCGAGTCCTCCAACCCACTCGCCCGCATCCCATGAATAACTTCGGATGACCTATATTGGGCGTTGGGCAACTGTTGAGATATTGTGAAGACGCATCTTGTCAACCGAATCACGAAGACTTTGGCGTTATTTGCAACACTGATTGGCCCTTGCATTTTGGTTTCCGGCTGCATGAGTCCTAGCCAGCAGTCCGACTGGCAATGGAAACAATACAACCCCGATTATCACCCGCCTTATCCCACGGACCCAAACCCTTTTCGACCTGGAATATTCTAGGAATGAGGCCCAACAAACAAGATGCACAGAACCCCGCGATGACGTCGCTGTTCCAGTCGGATGGTCGCTGGCGCGGGGTCTGTGATCTGGGCCGTAGGCCACATCGAGCCTTATGAAGATACTACCGCTTATCTTGTTGATTGTGCTTACCGGATGCAGCCGTCAAGAAGCACTTGTCCCAAACCCGAGCACCGGGGACATCTTGCAGTGGGTTCCATTCAGGACATCCACAGCATCAGCGCAGCAGATTATGGAGCAGCACCACTTCACGTGTTCGGTTGTGACATACACCAACGCCGAACAGATGTCCAACGATGCAGATGCCAGCCTGTGGAGCACGACATATAGGCAGGATGGGCGGAGCTTAGTGGTTACAAACGTTTCCCATTTAGAGTGCGAGAGGCCACACTGTAAGATCAGGTTCACCTTGGTTAACGGAGAGACACTGGAGATTATCCGTTGGAGGTGGGTTGTGATGAGTTTCAATTTTCGATGGACCGAACGAGGAGGAGCGCGGACAGCCCCATGTTCCAGCCGAGCATCCGTGGCGCACTCCTCCTCGTCGGTCATCTTGATCGTTCTGCGAAAGGAAAACTGAAATGAATGATGGATGGATTGGAGGCATTGCAGGTGGGGTCATCGGTCTGATTGGCGGAATCGTTGGCACGTACTTCAGCATCAAGAACACCAACGGCCCACGAGAACGCGCTTTCATGGTTAAGATGAGCGTCGTGTGCTGGGTTCTCTGGATTCCGTACGGAATCCTCTTGCCTTTGGGGATCGTGGTTGGGAATCGCACACAGCAGAGGATTCGGAAGGAGGAGTCGCAGAACCAGCCGCTGCAGGCAGCAGCCGCCCCGCCTCGCAGTTGACCGTTTATGAAAACTCGAATATCACCATTGCAGGCCACGTCCGCTTCCGGCGGCTGTGCCTGAGTTGGTCGGCGTAATTGCATGCCACTCCCCACTGAGCAGTTTAGGGCACAGGCGCGTAAAGCCGCACGCACGGTTTCGTGGCGCATCGAAGTGGGCATGGCTGGCTTTTTTGCAGTTTTCATCGGCTTGATTGGTCTGTTGCTGATTTCGAGTGTTCTTTGGTTTGGAATTATCGCATTGCTTGCCGCATTTGCGATTGCTGGATATGGCATACGGCGTGTTTCAGTTGGCAGACATCGAGATCTTATTTGCCCGAATTGTGGGGTGAGTGGTGAGATCGTGAAGATTCAGCATTCATATCAGTTTCATTGCTCGCGATGCGACCAGACCGCCGACACCGGACTCTCAACGAGTGGAGCCTGATGGTTTATGATATCGCCGAACCAGTTCACTGCAGCCAACGGCGGATGGCCGTCGCAGTTCCGCTTCGCGGTCCACGGTTTTAGGTCCGGCGTGTGTGAGTTTTCGTTAGCTGTCAGCCTCTGTTTTTATGAAAGCACCATCCAAGTGTCCGAAATGTGGCGGGGAAATGCGGGAGGGGTTTATTCTGGAGCATCGACTTCCATCACGCTGGATCGCAGGAAAGCCGGAAGCGTCTTTTTTAGGCGACACGAAAGCAAAAGGCAGAGAGCAGCGCCACATTGAGAGCTACCGTTGTGTTGGGTGCGGCTATCTTGAGTCATATGCTTCGGCAGAGGTCAGCTAACGAAACAAGATAGCTTTGGCCGACGAAGGAGCGCCGAAGCTATCAGGGTTTGAACGAGCCACCCTCAAGAGACAGCGCGCCACGATGGCGAAGATCTATCAGAAAACTTTGGAGGAGAAGAAAGATGGACGTTGATTTCTTGTGTTCAACAATCGGCTGCACTCGAACGCCGCGATCGCGCTCTGGTTCCATGTTGGACGTTTGTGGCGCGGCGTCGGTGAGCCAAGTCTAGAAACACATTCACACACTATGAAAACAATAGATCGCATTCATACTGCTAGACAGTTTCACCTGCTTCGCACAGAACGCATCGGACATCACAAACAAGATCAAGGTGCTTCACCGCGACAATAAACGCAAGAATGATGTTCGCGTCGAAACAACGTATCGAGACAACACGGAGGTGATGGTCACCACGTAACAGCCCCTAATAAGGATAGCGTCATGGCACTCTATTCGCGGACCTATATATCAAACGAGAAAGCGGTCATAGTCGAGAGTGACGACGACCGCGATAGCAGGCTTAAAGACATCACCGTATTCGAGCCAGACAAAGATAGCGTCGAGATATTCACACGAGAACCACAGCACTGTGAAACCTATCATCCCCAATAATCAAACACCCACGATGGCGAAGATTATCAGAAAACTTTGGAGGAGAAGAAAGATGGACGTTGATTTCTTGTGTTCAACAATCGGCTGCACTCGAACGCCGCGATCGCGCTCTGGTTCCATGTTGGACGTTTGTGGCGCGGCGTCGGTGAGCCAGGACGTTGGGCGTCACTGCAATGCCGTGGTGACCTTAACAACTACATAGAAAGGACTGCGACATGATCGGTGTATTCGTGACGTTTCGCTACGGAGACAATTTCGACGAGCAAGCCGTGCGGAAGATCGCTGAGACGGCACGCGTAAGGTTTGAAGGAATGCCGGGGCTACGCTCGAAGGCCTTCACGCTCAACTCCGGAAAGCGTGAGGCCGCGAACTTCTACGTTTGGGATTCAGAGGACGCGGCCAAAGCGTTCTTTACGGATCAGCTAATCGAGCGGGTGGCCGGCCTCTACGGGGTGCGCCCCAGCGTCGAGTTCGTGGAGATTGCCACGCTCGTGGAGAACACCCGGGCGTGACATGGTCCAGAGATGACGCCTCAACAAATCACTGCAGGCAACGCGGGATGGCGGTTCCAGTTCCGCTTCGCGGTTCACGCTGGTTGGTCCCGCGTGCCTGACCTATATTGCGTTAGGCGTCATCGCATCACACCATTATGAAAGCATTCATCACTCCGATTCTGATTTCACTGACCGTGTTACAAATAGTAACGGTTGGTTGCACGAAACACCATGAGACGGCCTCGGCGATTCAGAACAGGCCAGAAGATGCTTTGGTTAGAGATGTGAAGATTGGCGGATTTCCCACCGACCCGAACCCTGGACTTGATGCCCTGATTTCCAAAGGCCCACGAGTCATGCCTGATTTAGCTCGTTTGCTTCAGAGCGATGGATCAAGAGACGAGCGAATCAAGGCGGCTGATGCGATGGGAGCGATTGCCTATCACAATCCCAATGCCCCGGAAGTTCAGGATACAGTTCCTGTGCTGATGACGGCTGCGCAAAAGGGAGAGAGTGAGGTTCGGTTCCGAGCCGTTCAGGCATTAGGCGCCATTGGTCAGGGAGCAAGCAATGCCACACCAGTTTTGATTCAGTTGACACAGGACACGAACTCCAGCGTTAGGATGTGTGCGGTGGAAGCTCTGGGGCGCATTGGGGCAGATTCACCAGAGTCTTTAGCCGCACTGAAGGTTTCCTTGTCTGATACCAGCGATGATGTCAGAGTGACGGCCAAGCAAGCATTGGAAATTGTCCAGAGAGGTCACAAATGACGGCTAACCTGTCGCCGGAGCCGGCCGCCGTTGGCGCTAGCCGTTCCGCTGTCGCGGTTCCCGTCGAGAATACGGCGTGGCTCAGCTTTTTTCGTTCGCCGAAATAAATGGAAGCCATACTTACATCGGAGGTAGCGCAGATCGATTGGGATCGGCTGGCTCTGATCTTTAAGCGCGCGCCGCTAGGAGATCGCGATCCGACGATATTGCGGCAGGTATTCACAAACAGTGGGGTACGATGTTTTGCGTGGCTGGATCAGGAACTGATTGGCGCAGGGCGTGCTATCACCGATGGTGTACGCTACGCCGCGATCTTCGATGTCGTCGTCTTGCCTGAGTATCAGAATAAAGGAGTGGGGAAGAAGATAATGGCTTATCTGATCGCGCACTCTGGAGCGGAGAATGTTCTGCTGCATTCCGTGCCAGGAAGAGAAAGTTATTATTCGAAACTCGGATTTCGGAAGATGAAGACGGCGATGGCACGGTTCAAAAATCCGGAGATACAGCAGGAAAGGGGCTATATCGAATGAACCGGAGGCGAACAAGCCAGATGCAGCGAACCCGGCGATGACGCTCCAGTTACATATCGGGAGTCAGTGGCGCCGGGTCGCTGATCTGGAACGTTCGGCGTCGTCGATGCGCACACGTTTATGAACACACAATTAGTCGCTTCAACTCACGGTCACCCCGCGTTCGCCATGAGTCCGTGGGCTTGGTTCGGCGCGCAGATCGGCTCGACTCTCTGGCTCGTTCGAGTTGCCTGGTGTCTTGGTTGGGATGCTTCGCCGGAGGTTTTGTATCCTGTGCTTATCTGTTTCGCTGTTCCCAACATTGTCGGGCTGGCGCTGTGGTTCAGACGGCGTCGGCTTGGCGAGTGGACTGCGTTGCGCTCGGTGCTGGTCGCCATCGCGGTCTGTACTTTCGTAGCGATGGGTGTGCTTAAACGTACGCCGCAGTTTTCCGGCGAGCTTTCTGCCATCGCTTTTGTTGGGGTCGCTGCGATTATCGCGGTTATGTTCGTCTTTTTGCATCGCCGTGAATCACGGAACTGAATCGCCGAACCAGATCACTGCAGGCAACGCGGGATGGCGCTTTCAGTTCCGCTTCGCGGTCACCGTCTTTTGGTCCGGCGTGTGTGAGTTCCATCGTTGGCCGATTCTTAAGTCACGCAAGTAAGTCATGAAAAACATTGTCACCCTGATCCTGACAGCCAGTGCATTAGCTCTGGCTGGCTGTTCGACGCTAGGTTCATCAAAAGCTGGTTCGCAAAAGTCTGAAATCGAATCAGTGCTTGCTCAACGTGCGAAGCTCGAAAAGGAACAGGCCAGCTTTTTGAACGACGATCGCGTCGCCGGGCTGATGGCGATTAATGTCCACAGTTGCCCATCGGATTTCCGCTCGGCTTGGTTCGACTATCTGGTGGAGGTTCGAACTTTGCACACAAGAGTAGAGCGAGTTGCCGGAGTTGCTCTGGCGGTGGGCAAGCCGGTATCCGATTTGCCGTCGCTTATTAAGTTTGCTGCAACAAGCCCAGAGGTTGGCCAGTATCTGCTCACTGAACTTGGCAAGGTTGACGATGCATGGGCGAAAGTTGAGCGCAAAGGTATGAATTATGGCGTCATGCCAAAGGTGGCGTCGAAGCCGTGAGGGCATCGGCCAACAATCGGCTGTACCGAACGCCGGGATCGCGTCTGGTTGACAATCGAACACCATTGGCCCGGCGTCGGTGAGCCAGAACGTCTAGGCCTTTACCAGTACTTCAACTATGAACATTTTAGCTGTTGCTGGACCAGGATCGAAATACCAAGTTCCGGGCGCGCAGCCTGCTGGATTTTGGGCGGGGGTATGGCATGGCCTGATATGTCCCCTCACGTTCTTCATCAGTTTGTTCGCTCCGAATGTGCGTATTTACGAGACCTGCAATCGTGGCCGGCTGTATGACTTCGGTTTTCTCCTCGGCGCTTCCAGTGCGCTTGGCGGAAGCGGACACGAAGCAGCGAGAGGTGTTTCAAATGCCTAACGAACCAAGATAGCTTTGGCCGAGCGAAGCGGAGGGCCGAAGCTATCAGGGGTTGAACGAGCCCGGGAATTAATCTACGAACAGTTGCGAAAACGTAAGAAAAGCGGCTTGAAAGTTCAATGATTGAAAAACGCCCCCCTTAATAAACCCCCCGTAAAAAAATTGCCTCTTGCTTTTGTCACATCTGACCTCGCCCCGACTACAGATTTCTCAAAACATTTTGTGGCGCGATCCGAATCCATGACCAGCGTTCTGGACCAATTGCTCAATTACGTCAACGCACCCGCCTCTTTCTGCCGCGCCTCGTTATTTCAATCTGTGCCGAGCACGGCGGAGGTTTCTGAAGAGAAGCCTTTTTGATCGGCGACGGTTCGCATTTGCCCCAATTCATCTGCCACAGAGCACATGTGAGCCAGATTCCAGCTCGGAGTTTTCCGAGAACCAAAACCCGTTTATGCCAAAGATGCGTGCGGCGCAAATTGTTCGTCCGGGCGGTGCGTGCGAAATTCCCCACCGTGAACTAACCGTGTGCTGCAGCGGTCACAGACTCATCGCGTTCAGTTTGCTCTTGGCTTGATGCGTGGTTGTCATCTACCTTTTTGAAGCAAATAACCATTCTTCCAAAGAAAACTATGAATAAATTAGCAACGATTCTCTTGACTGCTGTTCTCCTGGCATTCGGCGCGAACACATTGTCAGCCCAGACACCAACCGCTCCCAAGACCGTGATCCATGTGGTGACGGTCAAATGGAAAGCTGACGCCACGACCGAAGCAGATCCAGGCGGCGCTGGATGGCGTCAAGGCACTGCCGGCTGCTTATCCGGGCATCACGCGGGTGTGGATCAAATCCATCAAGGTTCAGGGTGACAAGGCCAACGCCTTTGTCATGGAATTCGCCGATGAAGCGGCGTTGAAAGCCTACGCGGACAGCCCGGCACAGAAGGAATGGTATAAGCTCTACATGCCTATTCGCGAAGAGAGCACGACGTTCGACATTACAAACTAGCTGTGCGTGGCCTGCATCGCGATTGTAATCCCCGCGCCCTGTGACGCGGCGTCGCTGACCTATATTGGGTCTAGGCGGCACCTGTTTAAGTTTTTAATCACATCAAATATATGAAAACCATCGCAGCCCTGTTCACATTAATCGTTCTGGCGCTCCCAAGCGCGGCGCAACAGCAAATGAAGCCTCTCGATAAGGACATTCCGTTGGCGGAAGGTATTCAACAGGCAAACGCCTTCTTCCCAGATATACAGCCTTTGACGGAACAGGAGGTTGTCGCCGCCGTTAAGGCCATCAAGTTGGAATATCCGGACATTAAAACCAACGTCTATCAAATATACATGAGAATTGTCACAGAGCGGGTTTGGCCTAAAGGAATGTATTTCAGCCGAATCACGAACTGGAACACCCAATATGGAATGATGCACGTTGATTGGTTGGATATCTGCCTTAAGGCCGAACAGCCACTCACACCGGAAGAGCGCAAGGAATGGCTGGCATCTCTCCCGAAAGGTTTCGTGGTGGTAGATCCCAACAACATGAAAAAAGGTGGCTTCGGATATCGAATCCGTTCTCGATTCCTTTCCAGTAATTAGCATGGTTCAAATGAGTGACTTTATTGCCGTGCCGCCTAACCTCCAAGCATAGCATTGATCGGAGCGGGTGAGTTGGGGCTGGGCGTGGGGGAGCGGAGCATCAATGCCATGCGTTGTTGAACAAGCCCGGATAGTTTTCCCGAAGTTTTCCGTTTGCGGTTTTCTTTTTACCGCCGTCTGCCGCGCAAGAGCCGTCTTTTCATTTTTGGCCGCTCTTTTGCCAGGACCCTCCGGGCCGGACTCTCCAATTCCGCGGCGACTGGCCTTTTTCGGTCGTGCCCGCCAGGTTCTTTCGCGCTTGCAGCGGCCTCAGGCCAAAACTCCCGCGCCGGCGAGCGTGCCGCCGATGATGCGGTAACGGCGGACTTCACTTGAGTGTTCAGGCGCGATGGACACCGCGATGCTTTCCTTGTGGACGTCCAGACCGATGTAGTGCACGATTTTGTTCATGGGTGTTTGGTTTCGTTCAACTGTTATCAAGAACCCAGCTTCGTGCCGGGTCTCTAACATTGTGGATCGGTCCGCACTCGCGGATAACCCACGTTTACCATCGCAATCAAACACCCGCTCTGCTTTCCCGTTAAGCCATAAGGTCTAGCAATTTATGGACGCCGCGGAAACTAATCCCGAGCTCGGAAAGACGATTTTGGAAATCGTCCGAAATCAGATTCGGGACAATGATCCACCGGAGACGCGGCAGACTTTCGAACGGTTGAAGAGAGAAGGTTTCACGGCTGACGAAGCACGTCGGTTGATATCGACTGCTGTGACGGTGGAGCTTTTCCACATCTCGCGTGATCGCCAACCGTTCCAGCGGGAGCGGTACGTCTGGAATCTGACACACCTCCCGCGGGAGCCATGGGATAAAGATGGAAAGGAGTTTTATGTTTGCTGACAAGCTGGCGGCACCGAATGCCGCGATGACTTTGCCGTTCCAATGTGGACATCACTGGCGCTGCATCGGTGAGCCAGGACGTTCGGCAGAAGATATGACGCTTTTATGAAACGACGAAACTTCCTTCAGCTTTCTGTCGCGGCGGCAGCGCTCGCGGCAATTTCGGGCAAAGCCAGTGGTGAGACAGCCGCAGCTCGCGCCCTTAAAGGCTCGCGCGTTGGTGCGCGAAAAGATCGCTACGGCGAAGAGCTAATGATCATGGGTGGGCGCTTTGATCTGAAAGTTTCGAGCCATGATACCGGTGGCGATCTGTGCATCTATGATACGGTGCGGGAGTCTAAGGGAGGTCCGGCGCTTCACCTGCACCACTCTCAGGACGAATGGTTTTACGTTGTCCGCGGCAGTTTTCTTGTGCAAGTGGGCGACGAGACTTTTACCATCGGGCCGGGTGACTCTGCGTTTGCGCCCCGGAAAGTGCCACATGCTTTTGCCCTGACGAGCGAGGGGGAAGGGCAGATGCTCGTGTTGTTTCAGCCGGCGGGAAGTATGGAGGACTTTTTCAAGCAAATGTCCAGATTCGGAAGCGACATTCCAAAGAATCAGGAGACGGTGCTGAAGCAGCTGTGGGCGGATCACGGAATGCAGGTTCTTGGTCCTCCATTGAAGTTTTAAAGTGTATATCTCGCCCAAGGTTGTCATGCCGAACCAGATCACTGGAGCCAACCGCCGCCGCGCCATTCAGTTCGAACATGAGTGAGAGTCACAACGCTGTGGTTGCAGGCGCGCTTGCGCTGCGAGCGGGTGTGGCTCAGTTCCGTCGGCGCAAGAAATGTCCACCTTCGAGATGCGCGATCTGGCGAAGACCACACAGAATAAACACTTCACTATCAAGTATCCGATGGCTCCGCGTCATGAACGCGTGACAAAAAACCGATAATGAAAAGCCCCTTCAAGGAAACCCTACCATGTTAAAGATAACTGAATTGATTGGACAAGAATTGCGGTGGACACAGCCTCACGCTTTGAAGATGGAATATGAGTTGCGTGCTGGAGACGTGATAGCCGCAACCCTGCGTTTTCGAAGCTCCTTTGGTTCCTTCGCTACCGCGACGAGTGCCGATGGAACCTGGACGTTCAAACGGGTCGGCTTTTTGCAGACCAGAGCGACCGTTCGCGCAGCTGGAGCGGAGGCCGACCTCGCCATGTTTAAGAACAACACCTGGAGCGGCGGCGGCATACTGGAGCTGCCTGGCGGTCGCAAATATCCAGCCAATACCAACTTTTGGGCAACCCGATACGAATTTAAGCGGAGAGACCGGTGAACCTCTGATCAGCTACAAGAATATCGGAGGCGTTCTGCACCTGTCCTCGCTGGTGGAGATTCACGGGGCGGCGAAAGAAATAGCAGAAATGCCGTGGCTGGCAGCCCTGGGCTGGTATTTGATGGTAATGCTCTACACGGATGCTGCCGGGATAGCAGCCGTCTGACTACCGATTTGCACACCTATGAGGCCCAAGACGATTCAGCGAACGGGAGCCAGCCGACTGGCTCAGAGACCAATCGAACGTCACCTGTCGCTGGCTCTCCCGTCGCTGACCTCTGCGATATGAGTACAATTGAAACTCGTCACAGGTTTTGCCTCCGCTGGGTTTGGCTCGCTTTCGCAATCGCTTTTACAACGGCCCTTTCAGTTACGTCCGCCGGGACTGAGCCGTCCGCGGCAACCGACGCCAGCCGCCAGCGTTTTGATCATCTCAGAGTCATGGCGGAGAAAGGAGATGCCGTCGCGCAATTTAACCTTGGTATCTGCTATCATGATGGCGATGGGGTGGAAGAAGACGCAAAGGAGGCGGTGAAGTGGTTTCGCAAGGCGGCTGCTCAAGGCAATGCCACCGCCCAATACCATCTGGGGCTCTCGCTGGTGAATGGGCACGGAACACCGACGAACGTCGTGGAGGGAGCCCAGTGGTATCGCAAAGCCGCGGACCAGGAGCTGGCGCAGGCTCAATACGAGCTGGGGGTTTGTTACCGCGACGGCGTAGGAGTGAGCAAGGACCTCAAAGAGGCTGTCCTGTGGTATCGCAAAGCCGCGAACCAGGGTTTCGCCAAGGCGCAGCAAAGCTTGGGCATGGCGTACAACCAGGGCGACGGGGTGCCCCAGGATCACGTTGAGGCCTTCCGCTGGTTTCGCAAGGCCGCCGAACAAGGCGACCCGTATGCGCAGCATGATTTAGGGATTTGCTACCGGATGGGAGAGGGAGTGGGCCGGGACCCGGTTGAGGCTGTCAAGTGGTTTCGCAAATCGGCCGAGCAGGGGCATCCAGCGGCGCAGCATGACTTGGGTCTTTGTTACGCCACAGGCACCGGGGTCGACAAAGACGAGGTGCACGCGATGCTGTGGTTTCGACGCGCGGCGGAGCAAGGAGACAGGAAATCCCAATGGCGCCTGGCAACGATGCTGGAAGTGCGGGGCCAGATGCCAGAGGCGGCGGCGTTGTATCGCAAAGCGGCCGAGCAAGACCTGGCTGAGGCGCAGCTTGGCCTTGCCGGTTGTTATGCGCGAGGGCTGGGGGTGAAAAAGGATTTTGCGGAAGCCTACAAGTGGCTGGCCTTGTCGCAGTCGGGCGGGTCGCCTGTGAGCACAAACGTGCTGAAGGTGCTGATCCAGATGATGACCCCAGAGCAGATCACCGAGGGCCAACGCCGTGCCCAACTCTTCCTCCACCCAGCCACTGCCCCGGGTAGCGAGAAAACAGAACCCGACGGTGCAGCGAACGGGAGCCAGCCGATTCGCTCAGAGACAAATCGAACGTCATCGGCGGCTGGCTCCGATCGCTGACCTTTGCGTTGATAAAAAAGTTATGAAATCCTGCCCCGAATGCTGTAGCGAAGTGCAAGATGCGGCTGAGGTATGCTCATCCTGTGGGCGGCGAATCGTCGGGAAGGCGTGTCCTGAGTGCGCGGAGCTTTCAAAATCAGTCGCAAAAAAGTGCGCGTCGTGCGGGCACAGCTTTGCCAGAGAAGAGAAGGTCGCAGTTGTAGAACCATTTTCCGCGAAAGCAGCGCTGTTCCCAACAATTTTATTGCGTGGTCGGCTCATTCCCCAAGAGATACAGCTTAGCGCCGAGAAGATAGTGATCAAGAGTTGGGGTTTCTTTTGGTTGAGTCACACTGACGAAGACATTCCGTGGGAGAAGATCGCTGGATACCACTATCATTCGGGTTGGTTTTGGGACGCAATAGAAATCCAGACGCGCGGGCAGAAGGCAAACACGATTCAGTGTCTTCCCAAAAGCAGCGGTCAGAGGGTCAAGATGATCCTGGAGCAAATGAAGGAGTAGTGAAGTCGAGATTGCCTAGGTCCCTTTCTGGTACAGGCGTCCGAGGACTTCCCGGTCACGCCCCTTCCAGGCCCGGCCACCTTCATGGAGTGTGAGAAAAAGGAGAGCCAGAACCATTTCGTCGACTTTGTCCTGGTTGTAGTCCATAGACTGATGTTGCCAGTGTCGCGCGACGTTTTCAGTCAGCTGCATCGGCAGAGATCGCGGAACAAGACTTCCTGACGCGTGCGATTTCCGGCAACTCAGCGTTTCCATTCAATTTCGTTCTTCGGGAATTCTTTTCTCTCCAGTGAGCAGTGACGGTGTCGCTGGCGCGAGCGAGCCACTTCGTGCCGGCGAGATACGCTTTGGCAATCTGCAAATTGAGCAGTGGCTGCCGTTCAGCCTGGTTCTTCGCTTCAATGATTTGCTGTGCCTCGTCTTCGTTCGCGGTTTGAAGGCTGGTGCGCTTTCCGGTTGTGGTGTCCACGCAATAGAACGCACCGCCACGATTGCCACGGCGGATTAAGCGGTAACGGTTCATGATTTCTCTCATGCAACCGCGAAGAATAAACGAAGCCGTTCTGCCGCGTTAGCGAGCAGTGCGGGAGTTATCGCGCGTTATCCCGAATCCTTCCGGAGCACCGAAATTGGTGTCCGTTTTGGTGTCCGTTTTACCCTCGAGTAACATCACCAAGCGCATCAATTCGCGCGGCCGACTACTGCCCACCGCGGCGATTGCGGGCGGGCGTGGCGCTGGGCGGGATTTTCCGGAAATTCTTTAGAGGTCATCTGATCCCAATAAACGGCATAGGATTCGTCGAGCATGCGCAGCAGGGGTTTAAAAGTGATGAACTGGTCACCGGGTTGGGCAGTGGTGCGGAACAGGGAAGCCGGCGCAGTGAACTCAAGGGGTCTACCGGGCACGGGTTTGAGGGCGGACAGGAATTTCTGCGGGTTGTCCTCGGTGACAATCGCTGACATACGGTCGTCGGTTTGCGTGACGGCCGCCATGACCAGCGGGCCGTACATGACGGCCGCGCGTTTTGGGTTGTCTTTGAAGCCTTCCATCCGGAACGACATGGGCATGGTTATCTCGGCGATGTCGCCAGTTTTCCAGGTGCGTTTGAGCGAAACAAAGGAGCCGGGAGCGCCCGTGGATTGCCTGGTCCCGTTGACAGTCACGGAAAAATTCTCGGTGGCCCACCAGGGATGGCGGATGTTGACGGTCAAATCGGTGGGCTTGTCCGCGGTGATTTTCAGGCGCGTCGCGGCTTCATCGGGGTATCGGGTCTCCTGCCGGAGGGTGATGCCTTTATCTTTCCACGCAAGTTGAGATGGCACGAACAGGTTGACGTAAAGAAAATTGCCGGCTGCGTCGTGGTAGTAGATGCCGTCTGCGTATTTAGCGTTCGATTCCATGCCGGAGCCGAAGCAGCACTGGGAGGCCTTGTTCATTTCGAGCCATCCTCCTTTCTTGCGGCCGGATTGAAGCTGCTGGAAATAAAGCTGGCCGCCGGTCTCGGGGTTGCGGGTCGAGAGGATCTGGTTGTAGAGCGTGCGCTCGAAGTAATCGGCATATTCGGGTTTCGGGTCCTGGCAGAACAGGGCTCGCGTGAGGCGGAGCATGTTGAACTCATTGCAGGTTTCGGAGGTGTTGTTGCCTACGGCGGTAGAAAGGGTGGCTTTGGGTGTGAACTGTTCTCCAAGGCTGTTGCCGCCGGTGACGTAGGACCTTTCATGGACGACGTTGTTCCAAAAGCTGGTCGCGATGTTGTTAAGGTCGGGCTCGCCGGTCAACTCGTACAGCCGGGCGATTCCGATAAACTTCGGGAATTGCGTGTTGGCATGGACACGCTCGAGCGAATCCCCGCCGTGGGCAAAAGGATCAAGGATGCGATGGTCATGGAAGCGCCTGGATAGTTTGAGGTATTTCTCTTCACTGGTGACGCCGTAAAGGTTGGCGAGCACTTCATTGATGCCGCCATGTTCGGTGCGCAGCATGTTTTGAAATTGTTCTTCCGAAAGCGGGTCAGTGAATTTGATGGCCCAATCGGCGGCTTTCTTGAGCACATCGAGCGCCTGCTGGTTGCCCGTGAGCTCGTACATGTCGAGCAAGCCCGCGTAGATTTTGTGGAGGCAATACCAGGGAACGCCCGCGCGTTGCTGACGGTTGGTCGACAGGATGCTTTCCGGCGGAAAGCCGCCGCAAAAACCGTCGCCCCGGGCATTCTGACAGCGCGCCAGTTCGGCCACCGCGGCATCGGCTTTCTTCTTGAGGTCAGCGTCGCCGGTGTTGCGGATCATGAAGGCAGAGGCGGAGAGCCAGTGGCCGAGGACGTGACCGGTCGTGGTGTAATTGAGGCTGTCGGAGGCTTTGACCGGCGTTTCCAGTTTGGCTTCGCGGCGGAAGGGATAATACAGGATATCCATGTTGGCGGCGAGCAGGTCCCGGCGATCGAGGTCCTGATCGTGCTTGAACGGTCCGTCGAGGAGTTGGACCTGATCCAAGTCGAAGCCGATTACCCGGTTGGGAACCTTGTTGGGAACTTTGATAACGGCCGGATTGACCGGGCCGGCGCCCGCGAACGCGGAGGTTGCCAGCGCAAAAATCAGCGGGACGGCAATGATATGGAATTTCATAGAAGGCTCCTGTTTTGAACTTTGGAATTTACGGGAAATGATTCACGCTATGAAGTAAAGGTCTGCTCGCGGATCAGCCTGCCTTTTGGATCATCACCTTGGCCGTGGCGCTGGCGCACATCGACAGTGAAAGCCATCGATCCGATGTGCCGTCGGTCATTTTGCACGTTTGCGAGGTTGTCGACGGTGATTGGTTTTGCCCTGATTTGGTGGACAGCGTGTGAGTGCATAGGGCATGGGAGTTTTAATTGAGTTGTTGTTCAAAGTCCACAGGAGATTGGTAGCCCAGCTGGGGAGTTCAATCATTTTCAACGATGCTGGGTTCTAGGTCGGTCAGAGGGGGGCTAGTCATCCGAAACATTCGCACTGCATGGTCAGTTACGGCTATCCGCGCAATACTGACACAGGCCCGCTCAAAACTCTTCAAAGGATTTATCGCTGCCGTTTGTCTGATCGTGTAAGAAGACGCATGGTCGCGACGGATGAGGAACGAGACTGGATTGCCCGAAGCCGCAATGGCGACCGCGACGTTTTTGGGGCGCGCGCGCCCCCCTCGGGGGGCGGTGGAGGGACGGCTCTACTATCGTTTGATCATTCATATTAACACCTCATTCATCATTGAAGTGTCAACCACTTTGGCTCTTAAATCAGTCTCATGACCTGGTCTAGGCGGCTCGCGCACATATTTTTTATGCCATACGTTAATGTTCGCATTACCAAAGACGGAGTGACCGCCGAGCAAAAGGCGCAGATCGTCGCAGAGATTACCCAGACACTCCAGCGCGTGCTCGGCAAGCGGCCAGACCAAACACACATTATCATAGACGAGGTCGAGCTTGAGAATTGGGGTTTTGCCGGGATGCTTACTACCGAGTATCGCAAACAACAAGGAGGCAAGTGAGAAACACAAGTGACATGGATTTTACGCCGCCAAACAAACCGCAGGCAATGCCGGTCGGCGCTTACCGTTCCGCTTTCGCGGCATTGGCCCGGTGTGTGTGAGTTCTGGACGTTCGGGGTAGCCACACGAAAATGTTAGCGTCACCTGAAAATAGAATTGCGTGGCTGCAAGTCCTAAGAACCGCCCAGACCGGCAGCGCGGAGGAAGTTCTGCGGCTGAAGTGCGGTACCTGTGGCAGTCCGCTTCAGATAGCATGTACCGAAGGCAAACCAACATCATTGGCCGTTCGTTGCGCAGCGTGTTCCTCCGCAATTGCTCTTGATTGCGAATCCGGGGCGCCTCCTTGGGTCCAGTCGCTTGGCGCGAGCATCACCACGACACCTGGGGATTGATGTATGGCAAGTCGATTGCCGAACCATCGCGCTGCACTCGACGCCAGGAACCCGTTCTGTTACATATCGGACGTCATTGGCCCGGCGCGAGTGAGCGCGGGTCGTTGGCGACAATCCGCATGAACTTGCGCTCGCATGCTCTACGTTGCTCGTGCTTGTTAGTCACACTGGCGCTGTTTGGGTGCACTTCATTTCACCGTGAGCACTTTCTCACAGCCAACTCGTTGGATAGATTTTTAACTGAACGTCCAGACTCAGCCATGCTGCTGAGCAGGCATTCGGATATGGAGCAGTGGCTGCGTATAGAATGGAGCAAACCAATTGCGAATTATCGCATCTATTGGAGTGGTGATCAGCCTGTCGTCAGTATGGCCGATCATGGTTTCATGCCTGAACCCAAACTCATCGTAATACGTGTTTCGAAGAGACTTTCACCTGAGGATCAACTTGCCGCGCTCTGTTTCGAGATTTGCAATGCTCAAGAATTCTCAAATATTGAGGAGTTGGCAGCGCAGGCAGCTACGGGAAGCCTCTCCCGCGAGGACTACATTCGGAAGAAGAGCGAAAAGGAGTTTAAGACCGTGCTCCGAGTTCGTGACATTATCCAGGACCGATTACCGTTGTCGGTTGATGAGGTGTCTGCCACCAACCTCTATCGTCACCTGATTCAGGCTCCGGATGACTTCGGTGAATACCAAGTGTGGAATAGCCGGATATCAAACTCGAACTATGCGCGAACGCTACAATATTATGGGAAAGAGTATGATGAACTCGCCAAACGAAAGAACAATCCATGACGTCGATGCGATTGCTGGGGTTGGCCAACAATCGGATGCACACGAACCGCCGCCAAGCGTTTCAGTTCCGATGCTTCGGTTTCTTTGGGCGCTGGATTTGCAGCCAGCGCCCGTTTCCGGCGGCGGTCGGTGATCCGTGTCGTTAAGCGGCTATAAAAAAGCGATTGATCTATGATTGAAAAAGTCCCAATGGGTACTGAACTTGCCCGCCCGTTCCTCCCGACCAAAGACTTCGAGTTATCCAAGCGTTTTTATGAGGCTCTTGGCTTCACAAAAGTGTTGGATAGTGATGTAGCGATTTTCCGGGTTGGAGCGAGTGGCTTCATTCTCCAGAAACGTTTCGAGGCTGATTGTGCAGAGAATTGCATGATGCAGCTTATGGTGGATGATCTTGATGCTTGGTGGACGCGGATTGTGTCTCTCTGATCTTCCCACTAGTTTGGCGTTCCCGCACCAAGACCACCTGCCATACAGCCTTGGGGTTTGCTATTGCATACATTATAGACCCGACTGGTATTCTTTGGCATGTTGCGCAGCGCCGACCGGACACCTTGCATGACAAATAGTGTCCGCATGACGCCGCCTAACCCCTATTAAGTCGGCGGGGTCAATAGGGAAAAGCGGTCCTGCTGGAAGTTTTAGTGTGCTTCCGTTTTGGCGGCTTCGGAACGGGAACTTCCGACTTAGTTTTCGCTTTCTTGATGGGCGTGATGAAGGCCAGCGCGGCGGCCCGACTCACCAATTCTGCGCGGCCACTTATTGCAGCAATTACAGTGGAAATATGCTTGATTTTATTGGTGAATCAAGCATAACCCACCTTTACCAAACGATACCTTATTTAACTCTTTTGGTGTCCGTCATTGCTTTCTGTTCCCTCATGTAATCGGAGTGACGGGTTGGAGTCACCATTGCATCAAGCCTCACAGAATTGAAACCTGTTCGGGCTCACTCTCCAATTCGCAGTGGCGAGCCAGACCCGGATCGTTCAAGAAGAAATTGCGGGCATTCCGGTACGAGCAGGCGGTTGTATTGTTCCACTTCAGGCCGGTTGTTCAAAAGAGGCGGGTCGAATGCCATCACATCATACACGGAGGTTTTGTTCACGCCTGCAAAAATGATGTGCTCGCTATCAGCTCGATCGACAGAGAAGATGTTTAGATCGCTTACCGGCGGAAAATCTCTGCCGGTTACATCGTAGATTTCCCGGATCACGGGACGGACGGCTGTTCTTGGGATATCGAAGACGTAAATCAGATCGCCCCGCAATCGGAATTTTATCTGTTCCTGCGGGTACACGTGCAAGTAAACGTGCCTTGATTTCATACGACTTGTTCCGTTTCAGACCACCGTCGGAATTGAGTTCTATTTCTCCACCGAGTGGGTCAGCAGCCAAAGGGATTCGTAGCACGGTCTGTGCCCCGGCAACGGCATGGACGACCCGCTGCAAATTCGCAAAGGTACCGGCTGGTATTGACCGGGAGCAGGCTGCGCGCGGGGATTCTGTTTTCGGAGCAGTATGGATCAATTGGAGGGACGTTTGATCGTTTCGATTTGCAGGATGCATCGCGAACAGACGCGACCGGAAAAAACTTCGACGGGAAATTTGCCATTGAAACAGGTTGCTTCCTTCTGGTATCAAGACGATACGTCCGCCCCCGGGGTTTCTACGTTGGAGGGTGGCGGGTGTGGGAACATGCTTAAGATCATCACAAGGCGTCACTCGGAAGGCCACTCGATCCCGGTGCATCTCACCACCCTGAGCGTGAGCTGGCTGAACAACCAGTTCAAGGCGGTGGCCATTCATCGCGGGGTTGTGGCGGGCACCTGGGAACGACCAGGCGAAACCGACGGCCCCGGCAATTTCGGCGCGTTCATTCGCGAGGCGGTGCAGCAGACAGGTTATCGTGGCACGACTGTGTCGCTGCTGTTATCGCACCCGCGGCTTGCACAACAACTCCTGGATGTGCCGCCCGCCAGGGGCGCGCCCCTTCAAAGGATCATCCAGCGTCAGGCCCAACAGCAGAAGATGTTTCCTGGCGAGGCCGCATGGGCCAACCAATTGCTGCCATCGGCCAAAGGCACACAGCGGGTCCTGCTGCACCTGTTCCCGAGAACACTCCTCGATCAATTCGTTCAGGGCTGCAAACAAAATGGCCTGCATCTGACGGCTGTGCTGCCGGCTTCAGTCGTGCTCCAGAATCAACTGACCCAGCTTTCGGCGGGAAACGAGGAACTCGAGATGCTCGCGGCTGAAACGGGCGGTTCCACAACGGCAATTGTAGGTCGAGGGGACGGACAGATGCTCCTGGCCCGGACGCTCCCCGGCAATTGGAACGACGACCCGGCGAGGCTCGCGCTGGATCTCCATCGCACGGTTCTGTTCGTCAACCAACAATTTGGCACACCAGCCAGCCACCGGGTGTGGCTTTTCGGCCCGGGCGCAGCGGAAAGATGTGACACTGTTCAGGACCACATGCAGCTCACGGTGGAGGTGAGCCCGGTGGCATATGAACCGTTCTACTGGGCGACGGAAGCCGTCAAAGTGCCACCGGAACTCTGCGCTAATCTGCTCAGTCCTGAGCTGCAGAAGGCGCCGCAGCGCCGCGCGTTTGCAAAGGTGGTTGCGACGGCCACTGTTTTGCTCATGGCGGGCGCACTGACAACCGCCGTTTACGCGCATCTCCAGGCGCGCCGCGACCGCGAGACAATCAAGAACGCTTCGACGCAAATCGCCGAACTGGAAAGCAAGCAGATCACGTTGCGGCAACTCGACGAGGAGTTGAAACGCAAACAGGAGCTTGTCGAATTTGTGGAGGGTGGACGTCCAACGCTCGCGCCCGCATGGTTGCTGGCATATCTTGGCGAAGTGCTGCCCTCCGATCTCGTTGTCACAAACCTGCAAGTCACGCGAAGCACCAACCAGTGGAGACTCAGAATTTCCGGCACAGCGCAACGGGCAGTCAAGACGCCGGAAGCAGTATCCCTTGCGGACTCTGTGAGGGTCCTCAAAGCCAAACTTTCCGGCGCGCCTTTTCATCTCACAGTCATTGAGGAGAGCGCAAAGGAGAAGCCCCAACCAGTGGACGATTCCATGACGGGTTGGTTGAATCGCGCAACCAGCGGCTTGTCCGGGAAAGAACAGCGCAGCCGGACGGAGCCGCAAAAAGGTTTTGTGATTGAAGGAATCATGAAATGAATGCGGACACGCCTCCCCTCATTCCGAAGAGACGCCGGGTAGCGTTGGGTCAGGCGAGAAGCACAAGCATGTGGGAAATTGGGTTTCGCCTGCTGACGGTTTTCGCGATCATTGCCGCCCTGGCTGTGGCGTTGTGGTCCCTCTTTGGCGTGTGGTTTCCAATCCAGAAGGAGTCGCAGGAACAGACTTCCAGATTGGCGCGGATGTCGGATGAGGTGGATCAATTGGATCGCAAGTGGCCCAAAGCAGAAATTGAACGTGTCCGAACGACGTACGACCGGGTTCGGCCGCGGCTCTTCTCCAGCGAAGCCGGACTGGATGACTGGCTGGATTATTTGAAGGCGGAATCCACTTCGCTCAACCTGGGTCTCAAAGTGGATTTTGGAAAGCCGATCATTCCTTCTGGCGGCAGGCAGGAACTGAAGCTGATTCCGGCGAAGATTTCCGTGGACATCAACCCGGCTCCCGGAGGAGAGGAATCACCCTACCAACGATTGCTGCGGCTGACCCAGGAAATCGCCGCGCAAGGCAAACGCGCAGACCTGACCGAGATGAATGTGGAGGGCGGGTCCAGTTCTGTCAGCCATGCAGTTCTCTCGTTCGAACTCTGGGCATCAGAGGAGGGAGAACAATGAAGCTCCTGCAAAATCGCTGGGTCACCGGCTTGCTTGTCCTCGTTGCCGCAGTGGTGGCCGCCTATCAATTCATACCGGCTGGCGGGCTGCATTTCAGCCGCTCCAGTCCTCCACAAGCCTCCGCATCCGCTGCGCAATCGCCGGCGCGGCCGGGCACAAAAGTAACAAAGCAACAAGATCAAGCCGCCTCCACGCCTTCATCCGAAGCGGCGGCCGATTCCGAAGGCTCGATTCCAAGGCGCATTGATCGCCAGTATGTGGAGTCGCATTTTCCGTTCTGGGTGAACTCGCCGCTTCGAGATCCGTTTCTCCTGCTGGATTCCTCCAGAGACGATCAAGTGGCTGGTGGAGGAACGAACTCACCCGTTGCCACGTGGAAACTAAATGGCATCTGGCGCCAGGACCTCAGTCAGCTGGCGATCATCAATAATCACATTTATCAGGAGGGCGACGAAGTCGTGCAAGGATACAAACTCGAAAAGATCGAAGGTGACGAGGTCTGGTTTCAGGGTCCGAATGGAAAGGAACGCCTGGGTTTTCGCAAGCTGGGGCGTTTCGGTGATCCGAACCCGACGAACCGTCCTCCCAATTTGAGCCAACCACGGGAATCCAGACCACGGCCATGAAACACGCCTTCGAATCGATGCCCGTTCTGCCAGCAGAAACAACCATACCAACACTCATGAAGAAATCCCGCTCCTCTTGCGGCGCGCTGCGTGACGGCCTCCTTATGCTGGCCGTCCTCTGCGCAATGACGCTAGATCGTGATGCCTGCATTTGTCGCGCGGCAGCCAGCCAGGCGCCCGTCTTTCAGGAAATACCCGGCGTCACGTACCCCACGAACGAGCCGGCCGGCCCCGCGGCGCCAGCGGAGAATGTGCTCCCCGCACCCGCGGTCACGCAAGGGAACGTCGCCGCACCCGCACCCGCCCCGCCTCGCGCGATCCCGGTTGAGCCCAAAGGACCCGCCGCCGATGAGATGAGGGGCAAGATGCTCTACTCATTTCAGGCCGAAAGCATGGACATCAAGGTCGCGCTGGCCGCATTTGCCCGCGCCAACAATTTGAACATCGTTCCGGACAACGACGTGGTCGGCGATGTCACTCTGGACATTCACGATCTTCCGCTGAACCTGATGATGCGCGCGTTGCTGGAAGCCCACGATTATACCTGGAAGGAGGAAGGCGGGTTGATCCGCGTGCACAGCACCGAAACCCGGACATTCACCGTGGATTATCTGCGCCTGTTGCGAAAGGGAATCGGGCAGAACTCCGCAACCCTCGGCTCGGGCGTCGGCGGCGCGGGTGGCGGAGGCGGAGGCGGAGGCGGGGGATCTGGCGGCGGGGGAGGATCGGGCGGGACTGGAGGCAGCTCAAGCTTTGGTTCGGGCAGTTCATCGGTAAACGTGACAGCCGACAATCCAATTGATTTCTGGTCGGAGGTCACGGGTGAGATCGCTTTTTTGCTCACTCCCGCGGGCAAGAACACTCTGGCGATCAACCGGACTGCCGGGATCATTCAGGTGACCGATCGCCCGTCCGCCCTGAAGCGGGTTGAAAACTACCTCAATGGCGTGGATGAGAGCGTGCATCGGCAGGTCGAAATTGAAGCCAGGCTCTACGACGTGACGCTCAATGATCAATTCCAGTTCGGGATCGACTGGGTGCACGTCGCCATGGCCTATGGTGGTGGCCTGGGTTTCGGGGGCGCCGCACTGCCGGTCGCGGCCGGCAGCGCTCAACTCCTGGATTCGAGTCTCCGCGGGATCAACGGGGCGGGCTTGGTCGGCTCCGGCCTCGCAACGATACCGGGCGTGAATCTCACGACGCTCGTGTTTTCCAACTTCAATACGAGAGCGGCAGTCAACGCCCTCAAACAGCAGGGCAATGTCGAGGTCATCTCCACTCCACGGGTGCGCACGCTCAACAATCAGACCGCGCTGATCAAAGTCGGTGAAGAGGTGCCCTTCTTCAATACCAGCACCACGTTCGTTCCCGGCACAACCGTTGGCACCTCCAGCACCCTGCAGCAAACGCTGGTGAACTCGATCACGATCGGAACCATTCTATCCATCACACCGCAGGTTTCGAAAGACGACTGGATCTCGCTGGACATCTCGCCGGTGCTGACCACGCTGAAAGCGGTTGTCTCCAGCAACGGCGGCGGTGCCGGAGGCGGCACCGGAGGCGGCGAGTCGGGCGCCACCGCGCCGGACCTGGATACCAAGCAGGCCTCCACCATCGTGCGGGTGCGTGACGGAACCACGGTGGTGATCGGTGGATTGATTCAGACCGAAACGACCAAGAACGAAAGAAAGATCCCGCTGCTGGGCGACATTCCCTGGGTGGGCAAACTCTTCACCGGCACTTTCAATTACAAACAAAAGAAGGAACTCGTGATTTTCGTCACGCCGCACATCATTCGCGGTACGGATGGACAGCAGTGATGCAGCCCGGGTCCAAGGTGGAATTCGTCAGAATGGTGGGACTTGTTAATGGTGGGACCTGTCGCGCTGCGACAGGTCGGCAGATGAATGCTCGCAGCGCGAGCATTCCCACCAAAATCGGGGAGAGGTGGGGCTCGTCGCGCTGTGAAAGTCAGGAAAGAATGGTGTGGTGGGACTCGTCGCGCTGCGACGAGTCGGGAGTTGTCGCAGCGCGACAACTGCCACCTGGTTTTCCGAATGGTCGCAGCGCGGCCATTCCTACCCTGTAGTGTCTTGATTTGGGTGGGGCGAGCGTACTCGCGAACCGAGATCGCTTCCAATTGCAGCCGGCTGGCCGTGGGAATTCCAGACGCAAGGCACTGTTGCGATCCCCCACTTTTCTCCTCGCCAACGGGCGTCTGTTCCCGCATTCTCAACCTCGCCGATTCGAGGAGAGCGCGAACCTAAATAACCAGGATGAACAGCGGATGTTCAGTTGGAATATCCAGTCAAAGGCGGGCACAGATGTGGATCGGAGTCGCCGCCGGGTTGCTGGGTATCAGCCTTGTGGCCCTGATCGACTGGGGCACTGGGACGGAGATTTCCGTGTCGGTGTTGTACCTGCTGCCCGTCGGACTGGCGACCTGGTTTGCGGGGAGGTCACCGGGCCTGCTCATCGCATTATTGGCGGCCATTGCATGGCTGGCGCTCGACCTCCGCCGGGGCGTTGCCTATTCGAATCCGTTGATCCCATACTGGAACGGGCTCGTGCGGCTGGGATTCTTCGTGCTCACCGCTTACCTGTTGGATCGCGTCCGCTTCCTGCACGACAATCTGGAAGCGGCAGTCCGCCAGCGCACCGCGGCCCTTGAGGATGAAATCGCCGGGCACAAACGCACGGCCATGCAGTTGACCATGCTGGCCCAGGCCGTCGCCAGCACGACCGAATTGATCTGCATCACCGACCTTGAGGACCGCTTCACCTTTGTGAACCAGGCATTCCAGCGGGCCTGCGGCTACACGGAAGCGGAAATTCTGGGGAAAACACCGGCGATTCTTTACTCGCCGCGCAATCCGCCCACGCTGATGACGGAGATCCTGGCGCAGACGCGCAAGGGCGGCTGGCAGGGTGAGGTGTTGGATCGGCGGAAGGACGGGAGCGAGTTTCCAATCTTCCTGAGCACCTCGCCGGTCAGGAATGAGAGCGGCGAGATCATCGGTCTCATCGGCGTCTCACGCGACATTACAACCCAGAAGCAGGCCCAGGCGACTTTGCGTGAACTGGCGGCCATCGTCGAGAATGCCGACGACGCAATCCTCAGCGGAACGCTCGATGGCACCGTCGCCAGTTGGAACGATGGTGCGGAGCGGCTGTACGGCTACACCGCCGCGGAGATGAAAGGCCGCTCGGTTCTCCCACTGGTTCCGCGGGAGCGCCGCGATGAGTTCACCGCCATCGTGGAGCGTGTCCGGCGCGGGGAGCGCACGCAGAACGTCGAAACGATCCGGCAGCGCAAAGACGGCACGCTGGTCGAGGTTTCGCTGTCGGTTTCGCCGATACGCGATGGCGCGGGCGGAATCAGCGGAGCATCGATCATCGCGCGTGACGTCACTCCGCGAAAACGGCTCGAGCGGGAGATTGCCGAGATCAGCCGCAAAGAACAGGAAAAGCTCGCCCGCGAATTGCATGACCACCTGGGCGCTTATCTCGCAGGCGTGGCGTTCCGCGCCAAGGTGCTCGCTGAAACTCTCGCTCACCGCGCATTGCCTGAAGCCAATGATGCGCAGGAATTGGTCGATCTTGTGAATCGCGGGGTTGACCAGACGCGCAATCTGGCTCTCATGCTCGCGCCGGTGGAATCCGACGGATCAGGTCTCGCGCCGGCCCTGGCGCGGCTGGCCGCGGAATTCGAGTCTGTCTTCGGCATTACCTGCACGGTGGGATCGGCCATGGATTTCCCCGGCCTGACTGCCGAGCAAAGTCGCGAACTCTATCGCATCGCTCAGGAAGCCACCCGCAACGCGGTGCAGCACGCCGGGGCGCAACTGGTCGAAATCTCGGTGTCGGCCACGCACTATGGATTGGAGCTGCGGGTGCGCAATGACGGCAAACCGTGGACCGACCCGGAGCACAACCACCGCGGCATGGGCGTGCGCATCATGCAATACCGCGCCGCGGGTCTCGGCGGAACTCTCGCGATCGGACCCGGCCCGGATGGCCGGACCAATGTCGTCTGCGTGATTCCGCGGGCGGATGGCGCCTTTCCTCGAATGCCGCCGGGCGCTGGAACGTTCCCGCCTTCAAGATGAACAAGACCCGCATTCTGGTCGTGGATGATCATCCGTTCTTTCGGAGCGGGATCAGCCAGTGGCTGCACCAGCAACCGGACATGTCCTGCTGCGGCGAGGCGGACTCGCTAGCCACGGCGCGGCGCGCGATCGCGGATTTTCGGCCCGACATCGTCCTGTTGGATTTGCGGCTGGGTGACGGCGACGCGTTCGACCTCGTTCATGAACTGGGCCAATCGCATCCCGGCGTGCGGATCATTGTGCTGTCTCAATACGACGAAGATACTTATGCGCACCGCGCCCTGCGGGCCGGGGCCCGTGGCTACATCAAGAAATCCGACGCCACGGAAACGGTGCTGACGGCGATTCATACCGTGCTGCGCGGTGAGGTCTATGTCAGCCGCCATGTGGCTGCCCGCCTGGTGCAGAATCTGTTTCCAGATCCGATGGTCAGGGAACCGGCACTGGCGCGGCTTTCCGACCGGGAACTTCAGGTCTTTCAATTGCTCGGTTCCGGGTCCGGCACACGCGAAGTTGCTGAACGGCTCAAGATCAGCCCCAAAACGGTTGAAACCTACCGCGAACATCTCAAAGACAAGCTTGGCCTGCCCGACGGTGTGGCCTTGCTGCGGGTTGCGACGCTCTGGGTCGAGAAAGGCCGGCTGGATCTGCCGTGAATGCGACGGACGGGACGACGCAGTGACCAGAACCGGGCTCAGAGGGGCGCGAACACCATCTGGGGAGAACTTTCTCCGGTAATTTTCCATAGGGGAATTCCGTAGCTTCCTTCAGCACCATTGCCCGATGCCAATGCGGCTGCGACATGCTATCGTGCCGGCCAATTATGTAGCTCAATTCCAGAAGCACCGTCGAACGTCGCTGCCAGTGCTTCTGAAAGAAAGTCAGACCAAGGTTATGAACCTGAACAAACCACTCGCAATTCTTTCACGAATTCAAATTCAATCTGCCGTCGCGATCCGCTCGGGCTGCACTCGAATGCGGCTTGCCTCGACACTTTCCCTGCTGATGCTGGCCGGCGTCTTCCTGGCGCAGACCGTGTCCGCCGCCACCCTCACCACCGACCAGGCGGACTACGCGCCGTTCACGTACGTGCAAGTGACCGGCGCCGGCTTCGCCGGCAGCGAAGTGGTGCAACTCAGACTCGAGACGCTGAACGCCGACGGCATCACCTGGTCCATGGTTGAATCCAACGCTGACTGGCCAAATCCCTGGACCGTGGCCGCCGACGCCAACGGCAACATCACGGACCAATGGTATGTCTATAGCGAAGACTTCATCGGCGTGACGTTGCGGCTAACGGCCACGGGGCAGACCTCGGGATCGATCGCCATACCACGTTTACCGATGCTATAAACTTGAACATTCTAGGTGCGAATAACAATCAGCATGAGACGCTCGCCAAGGAAGAGGATCTAGGTTCGGTTGCGCAAGGAACAAGTATTTCACTAACCTGCCCGCGCGGGACTGGGCTCACAGCAAAGGCGACCGGCCTCGGATCAAGCGGTTCAGTATCCTGGACCATCGGATACGCAGGGACAGGCGCCGATGATGCCACCTTGTCGCCGCTAACGACGTTAACTCCAAATTCCGGTAGTTTCTCAGGCGGCGGCAGTGACAACACTTGCGTGGCCATGGTTATCACGACTGCCTCTTTGGGCGCTGGAACTTACCATGGTGAGCTTCAATTGACAGGCGCTGGCGCTAACTCGCAAGTGTATTACTTCAGGTTTACTGTCACATGCACTGGGCCGACCATCATCTGTCCGGCCGACACGACGGTGCAATGTTTCAGCGCAGTGCCCGTTGCGAACTTCGCGGGCGGGAGCACTTCGGGCGGCTGCGGCGTTGTTACGGTGACACACGTAGGCGATAGCCAAAGCAATCCTGGTTCAAGCTGCAACAACGTCATCACTCGCACCTACAAAGCGACCGATGCCGCCGGCAACTTTATCACCGGTACCCAGACGATCACGGTGCAGGACACCGCCGCGCCGGCGATCACGACCCTCGCGGGCGCGCTTGACAAGACGCTGGAATGCAGTGACGCGGCCGGGTTGACGGCAGCCCTGGCGCTGGTCCCGACGGCGAGCGACAACTGCACGGCGGCTCCGACGATCCATCTGGTGAGCGACGTGACCACGCCCGACGCGAACTGCGCCAACGCCTCTGTGCGGGTGCGGACGTGGAACTTCAGCGACGGGTGCGGCAACACCAGCCTCAACTTCGTGCAGACGATCACGGTGCAGGACACCGCCGCGCCGGCGATCACGACCCTCGCGGGCGCGCTTGACAAGACGCTGGAATGCAGTGACGCGGCCGGGTTGACGGCAGCCCTGGCGCTGGTCCCGACGGCGAGCGACAACTGCACGGCGGCTCCGACGATCCATCTGGTGAGCGACGTGACCACGCCCGACGCGAACTGCGCCAACGCCTCTGTGCGGGTGCGGACGTGGAACTTCAGCGACGGGTGCGGCAACACCAGCCTCAACTTCGTGCAGACGATCACGGTGCAGGACACCGCCGCGCCGGCGATCACGACCCTCGCGGGCGCGCTGGACAAGACGCTGGAATGCAGTGACGCGGCCGGGTTGACGGCAGCCCTGGCGCTGGTCCCGACGGCGAGCGACAACTGCACGGCGGCTCCGACGATCCATCTGGTGAGCGACGTGACCACGCCCGACGCGAACTGCGCCAACGCCTCTGTGCGGGTGCGGACGTGGAACTTCAGCGACGGGTGCGGCAACACCAGCCTCAACTTCGTGCAGACGATCACGGTGCAGGACACCGCCGCGCCGGCGATCACGACCCTCGCGGGCGCGCTGGACAAGACGCTGGAATGCAGTGACGCGGCCGGGTTGACGGCAGCCCTGGCGCTGGTCCCGACGGCGAGCGACAACTGCACGGCGGCTCCGACGATCCATCTGGTGAGCGACGTGACCACGCCCGACGCGAACTGCGCCAACGCCTCTGTGCGGGTGCGGACGTGGAACTTCAGCGACGGGTGCGGCAACACCAGCCTCAACTTCGTGCAGACGATCACGGTGCAGGACACCGCCGCGCCGGCGATCACGACCCTCGCGGGCGCGCTGGACAAGACGCTGGAATGCAGTGACGCGGCCGGGTTGACGGCAGCCCTGGCGCTGGTCCCGACGGCGAGCGACAACTGCACGGCGGCTCCGACGATCCATCTGGTGAGCGACGTGACCACGCCCGACGCGAACTGCGCCAACGCCTCTGTGCGGGTGCGGACGTGGAACTTCAGCGACGGGTGCGGCAACACCAGCCTCAACTTCGTGCAGACGATCACGGTGCAGGACACCGCCGCGCCGGCGATCACGACCCTCGCGGGCGCGCTGGACAAGACGCTGGAATGCAGTGACGCGGCCGGGTTGACGGCAGCCCTGGCGCTGGTCCCGACGGCGAGCGACAACTGCACGGCCAACCCGACGATCCATCTGGTGAGCGACGTGACCACGCCCGACGCGAACTGCGCCAACGCCTCTGTGCGGGTGCGGACGTGGAACTTCAGCGACGGGTGCGGCAACACCAGCCTCAACTTCGTGCAGACGATCACGGTGCAGGACACCGCCGCGCCGGCGATCACGACCCTCGCGGGCGCGCTGGACAAGACGCTGGAATGCAGTGACGCGGCCGGGTTGACGGCAGCCCTGGCGCTGGTCCCGACGGCGAGCGACAACTGCACGGCCAACCCGACCATCCACCTGGTCAGTGACGTTACCACAGCCGATGCGACCTGCCCTAACGGCTATGTGCAGGTGCGGACGTGGAACTTCAGCGACGGGTGCGGCAACACCAGCCTCAACTTCGTGCAGACGATCACGGTCAAAGACACCACCGCGCCGGTGATCACCTGCCCGGCTGATATAACGGTGGGCTGTAGCGTGGACGCCCTCGTGTCCGTCCCGTTCAGCGCCAGCGCTTCTGACAACTGTTCAGCCTCGGCGGATATAGTCATCAAATACTATCTCGGCTACGTTGACAGCACGCACAAAGGAACGGAGATCACCTCGCCCTACGGCTTCCCGATCGGCAGCACGATTGTCACAGCAGAGGCGACGGACGCCTGTGGAAACTCGTCCACGTGCCCCTTCACGGTGACGCGAGCTGCGCTGGGCTTTACCGGGTTCCTCCCGCCGATCGGCGGCGCGGACGCCACGGGCGGCGATTTCGCACATCCCGTGCGCTCGTTCAAGCTCGGCAGCACCATCCCGGTGAAATTCAGCGCGAATTGCGGCGGCGGTCCGGTCCTGACCGGAGTTCACACGCTGCAGGCGATCAAGTACTCGAGTTCCACAAGCTCAGACGCCCCGATTGACGCGACGCCTACGGATGCCGCCACCACTGGCAACGAGTTCCGGCTCACCGATAGCGAATGGCACTTCAATCTCAGCACGAAGAGTGGTTTCACCAAGGGCATCTGGAAACTGGTGGCCACGCTGTCGGACGGCAGCCAGCATGTGGTGTGGCTCGAGACCAAGAAGTGAGCGGGTCCGGGGATGGAGGCCGGGGCATTTACCCCGGCCTTTGCCAGTGCCACATGCTGCTGAATGAAGTTGCAGTTGTACCAGACGCCGGGCGCCACGGCGCTGAGGTGTGCTCCCGGTTTTCCCCTCGCCGCAAAAACACGTGAAGAGGCCGGGGAAAGATGTAGCATGAAGCGTGTGAACGCGCCGCGCTCATCGTGCCGGAGCCTCTGTTCCCGGTTGGCACCGCTGGCATCTTTGCTGGTCGCACTCGCATCGGTGCTGGCAGTGCACGCTCAACCGGGCGCGCTCGACACCGGTTTCGATCCCGGACAGGGAGTGAATGAATCCGTCTTTGCCCTGCTGATGCAACCCAATAGCCGCATTGTCATTGCCGGTGATTTCACGACCGTGGACAGCAGCTCACGACAGGGCATCGCGCAGCTCAAGGAGGATGGCAGCCTCGACACGGACTTTGATCCGGGTTCGGGAGCGGATGACCTGGTGAGCGCAGTGGCGCTTCAGCCCAATCATGGCCTGATCCTGGGAGGCTATTTCACGCACATCAACGGGTCTCCCCGAGACTACATCGCCCGGCTGACCAACAATGGGAGCCTCGACATCGGTTTCCCGGCCGGACAAGGAGTGGATGGCCCGGTCCTCGCCCTGGCGGTGCAGAGCGATGGCGGGATCATATTAGGAGGCGGGTTCACTAATGTGGATGGCGTCGCCCGAAGTGCCATCGCGCGGCTCAAGGACGACGGCCATCTGGATCCTGATTTTGACCCGGGCTCGGGTGTCACCGGGGAGGGATTGGCGACGGTAAGCGCTCTCGCGGTGCAGCCGGACGGCAAGGTGATCATTGGCGGCTCATTTACCAGCGTCAACGGGACGCCTCGAACTTGCATCGCCCGGCTCAACACCAACGGCACGCCGGACATCGGATTCGACGCCGGTCTGGAGATAACGGGCGCGGGAATTCTGGCCGGCGTTTATACCCTGGCGCTCCAGAGTGACGGGAAAATTCTTGTCGGAGGCGATTTCACCGGAATTCATGGCATCGCGCGCACCAATATCGCCCGGCTCGAAAGCACGGGAGCCTTGGACCCCGGGTTCGATCCGGGTACCGGGACGGATTTTCCCGTCAATGCCGTGGCGGTGCAAGGCAACGGCAAAATGGTGATTGGCGGGTTCTTCACCCTGGTCAACGGCATGCAGCGAAACTATGTTGCGCGGCTGAACACCAACGGGAGTGTGGACATGGAGTTTGACCCGGGGACGGGAGCGGACGATGCGGTGTATGGTGTCGCCATCCAAAGCGACGGGAAGGTGCTCATCGGCGGCGGGTTCAAGCATTTCAACGCCGTCGAGCGGGATGGCATCGCACGGTTGATGGGGGATCCGATGCTGGCACGGCCCTGGCTGTTCAACCCTGCGCACAACGGCAGCACGTTTTCTGTCCAGGTCGCGACCGCGGCGGGCCAGACCTATGCGCTGGAATTCAAGGATGCGCTGACGAACATGGTGTGGACTCCACTGTCCCCAATCTCCGGAGACGGGACCGTCAAAACGCTGCAGGATGCGACCGCAACAGTTCCGAGTCGCTTTTATCGGGTGAGCACATATTAATGAGAATGAAACCGAAAATGAGATTGAACATTTGAAGGGGAACCAACTTTGCGAACAGTAGATGAAGACATGACACAGAAGATGAAACCATTTACCGATAATTTCAGAACCCGGTCATGAAGCGAGATATCCAGACTCACAGGAGGCAGGCCCGCGAAGGAATCGGTAAAGGATTTTGGCTCTTGCTCGGCGCTGTGGCGCTCCTCGGGGTTGTTCTGTTGGCGGCGCGGGCCCGGCGTTCCGGAGTCGGCGACGCCACCAACGCTCCCGGGTCCGAACCGGTGGCCGACACCGCATCGCCCACTCCGTCACCCGAGCCATCCGCCGCACGTGAGTCCGTGTCCCTCGGGGAAACCAATCCACCACCGGCCAGTACCACGGATAACGCGGCAACCGTTCCCAAAGCGGCGCCCGTTCCGCCACCGCGGATTCCAGCACCCGAGTTACCGGCTCCTTCGGCGGAATCCCGCCAACTCGTCGCCGCCCTTTGGCAGATGGATCCCGCCGCCGGCCCGATGACGACGGAGCGCGCGGCGCAGTGGAAACAGAACTTCGAGCGACTGGTGCAGGGCGGCGCCGCTTCGGTGCCCGCGATCGCGGAATTCCTCAAGTTGAACAAGGACTCAACATTTGGCGCTGAGGGAAGCACCATGTTGGGTTACGGTTCGGCCCGCGTGGCCATGCTGGACGCCCTGGTGCGGATCGGTGGCGCGGAAGGCATCGGTGCGCTGTGCGAGGTTTTGCAGACGACCGCCGTGCCACGTGAAATTGCGCTGGTGGCGCGCGACCTGGAGACCCTGGCGCCCGGGCAATACCGTGCCCAATCGGTCGAGGCGGTGCGCCAATCGTTGGGCATGGCGGTGGAAAAGCAGTTGGAAGGCTTCGACGTGGCGCCGCTCTTCGAGGTGCTGCAGCAGTACGGGGGTCCTGAAATCGCAGGTGATCTCGAAAAGGCCGCGGCTCACTGGAACTATTACGCCACGCTGGCGCTGGGCAACCTGCCGGACAGCGCGGGAGTTTCGTCGCTTATTCGAATCGCGGAGTTGCAGCCCAACGGCCAATCGAATCCAGGGCGGTTGCAAGCGCTGCAGATCCTGGCGCAACTGGCTGCCTCGAATCCGGACGCCCGCACCGACCTGATCGGGCAGGCGCGTGCAAACCAGATCAGCGCGAACCTCTGGCCCTATCTCGCGCAGCCGCTGTCTGGAGACCAGGCGCACGTGCAGGACGCAGTGCTAAACGAAAACCTGCCGACGCTGGCTGGGGCCAGCACGGGTTCGGCGCACATTCAGCAGAACAACCAGAATTTCTTTTACGCTCCGGCGGGTGGTGGACTTACGGTCGAACAGGCGAATCAGCAACTGGCTCTCGTGGCGGAACTCGCCGCGGTCACGTCGAACCCGGATGCGTTGCGGGTTCTGCAGCAGACGCGCGCGTTGCTTGAGCAGCGCCTCACGAACGCCGCCATTGCGGGACGTTGAAGACAGTGGCGCGGCCAACAGGGAGGGCGGCGCGAATTTCACAACGATTGATTGCTTGCTGATGCAGCCTGGGTCCAAGGTGGGGTTCGTTAGGATGGTGGGACCTGTCGCGCTGCGACGAGTCGGGATGAATGGTTGTGGTGGGACCTGTCGCGCTGCGACAGGTCGGCAGATGAATGCTCGCAGCGCGAGCATTCCCACCTGGCATTCCCACCTGCTCACCATGGTTGTTTTGAGTTGGCCATTCCCACTATAACCGAGGATAGGTAGGACTCGTCGCGCTGCGACGAGTCAGGAAAAATCAGTAAATGAATGCTCGCAGCGCGAGCATTCCCACCTAACATTCCCACCTTCCCACCAGGGTTGTGTTTTGAGTTGGCCATTCCCACCTACCCACCCTGGTTGTCCTCCTCCGCCCTCAGTCATTGAAGGCCATCCGGTCGCCATCAGCGAAGTAAACAAATGGCCAGTCTTCCACGCGCTGGACGAGGTTTTGTCGAACCGGATTTTCGAGAATGTAATCCGCCTTCTGCCGGCGGTTTTCGTCCTGCCGCAGGCGATGCTCGAAAAAATCGCTCTGCCACTCGATGCCGATTTGTTTGGCGGTCCATTCCTTCCATTTGCTCACCACGTTGCGGAACGGCCTGCCTGAAGGCGGGAAGGAAATCAGTGTGTGGATATGATCGGGCATGATTAAAAACAAATGCGGCCACCAGTGATGTTGTTCCTGCCGATGCCGGACGGTTTCGAAAATCTGTGTGGCTATTGGCGGGATGGCGAGCTGGTTCCGAGCCCGCTCGCGACAGTTGACCGTGATGAAGTAAATCTCGCGCTGTGGATCAACCCAAAGAGGGACCTCGTGCGGCAGCCGGCTTTGCGTCACAACCCGAAAACTACCCTGCGAATTGAGAATGGGGCAAGCCTTGATGTATAGGTGGGACTCGTCGGAACAGGTGGGACTCGTCGGAACAGGTGGGACTCGTCAGAGTGGTGGGACTCGTCGCGCTGCGACGAGTCGGGAATGACAGTAAATGAATGGCCGCAGCGCGGCCATTCCCACCTGGCATTCCCACCTTCCCACCAAGATTGTTTTCATTGAGACCATTCCCACCTGGCATTCCCACCATCCCTTCCCACCATCGACGGCCGAAAAATACTTTGCGGTTCAAATCGCGTTCAAGGTGGGACTCGTCGCGCTGCGACGAGTCAGGCAAAGTCAGAAATGAATGGCCGCAGCGCGACCATTCCCACCACCGGCCGCGCTGCGCGGTTCTCGACAGCAACATCTTGTGGTGCGCGGTGATGCACCCCCAAAATAGCCGTTTGTGGGAATAAAACGGACGCGAAAAGAGGCAGTTCTTCGGACTTGGCAAACCAGCAGCATCGTGATAAAACGGACATGCTCCACAAAAAGGCAACAGAGCAAATTAGCAGAAAACAAATAACCAAACGGAGTAAGAAGGAGAGCCAAAAAGGAAAGAGAGGAAATATTAGATGAAGACATTACAAGTAACTCGGAAGAGCAATCGGCAGGCGTTCACGTTGATCGAAATGATCGGTGTGCTCGCAGTAATTGCCATTCTCGCAGCGGTGCTGATCCCAAAAGTTTTTTCGGCGATCAACAACGCGCGCGTCAATAACGCGGCCATGAGCGTCCAGACCGTCAAGACCGCCAGCCGTGGACCATTATTCCAAATACGGTGGAATCCTGGCGAACGGTACCGCGAACAAACTACACCGTAGGCGTCGGAGGTTATGACACGAACCTGCTTGCCGAAGGCTTTCTGGAAAAGCCATTCATCGTCAGGATCGGTGATGGAATTCGGCACTACCGTCGAGACAATCAACATAAGTGCATTTACTTCCACCGCAATTGTGGCCCGGATGAGACTAGCGGCTTTGCGCTTGATGGAGCTGGCACTAATGACGTCACTGGTTCAGTCATGGTTGTCGCCAAGATATACCGGCGTCGATGCGAATGATGCGAAAGATCTGAATGATCGGATTGACGGAACAAGTCCTTGGGTACGACAGTCCCTGGCGCTGATCTAATGGGCCGGGTAAAGTATGCCGCTGTCACGTCACAGCTACCAACAGCGTGTTACGTCTATCTCACGCACCGTTAATTGGGTCTTCTCCGGGCATTGCGCCTGATTTTGCGGAAAGGATTGGGTGGTGTCCGAATCGCCATCCAATCCTCCCGCGCTTGAAACGGTTCGAATGCACGGAGGGCATCACGTGAAAGAAAATCCCTGCCGGAAATGAACGGCTTCAATGAACCAGGTGGGAATGCTCGCGCTGCGAGCATTCGGCTCGACCCGTCGCAGCGCGACGGGATCCACCTGTTTCTGGTTTCCACCATATCTCAACCCGCCCCCAGCGCGGCGAGTTCCACCATCTCCTTTTTGCGGTGGGAATGCTCGCGCTGCGAGCATTCGACTCCGACTCGTCGCAGCGCGACGGGTTCCACCAGCGCGACGGGTTCCACCATTGAGGTAATTAGATGACCGTGGCCCAGCAGCAACGAATGCCGTTAGGCGAGCAGCTCCTCGCCTCGGGCATGTTGACCGACGCGCAGTTGGAACTCGCGCGCCGCGAGGAGCAACGGCACGGTGGGCAGCTCACTCACATCATCGTTCAGCTTGGCTTCGTCCAGCCGGAGGCGCTGGCGGAATTTCTCGGCCGCCAGGCCGGCAGCAAGTCGGTCAACCTGAACCGCGTTTCGGTCGACCAGGAGGTGCTGGCGCTGATCCCGGCGGAAGTCGCGCGCCGTTGCCTGCGCCATGCCCGTCTCGCGGAACAACGGCACGCTCACCGTCGCCCTGGCCGACCCATTCGACGTCACCGCCGTGGACACGCTCCAGCAGGTCTCCGGCCTGGGCATTGATGTGGTGACCGCGCCGGAGCGCGACATTCTCAATTGCCTGGAACTGTATTACAGCACCGGCGACACGATCGGCGAATCCATTGACAAGATTCTCGATGAGAAAGAGCGGCAGACGGCGCAGCCGCTGGAGGAGTTGCTCAGCCGGATGGCCAACAAGGACGAGGACGCGCCGGTCATCCGCCTCGTGCGCCAGATCATCACCCGCGCCGTCAACAACCGCGCCAGCGACATCCATTTCGAGCCGGAGGAGCGCATGATGCGCGTGCGCACCCGCCTGGACGGCGTCCTTTTCCAGGATGTGCTGATCCCCAAGGCGATGCAATCGGCCGTCACCACGCGCATGAAGATCCTGGCGGACCTGGACCTGGCGGAAACGCGCGTGCCGCAGGATGGCCGGGCGACCATCATCGTGGGCGGCCGCGCAGGTGAACCTGCGCGTCTCCAGCCTGCCCACGAGCTTCGGCGAGAACATCGTCGCGCGCATTCTGGATCCGAGCGGGCAAATCCTGAGTTTTCCCTCGCTGGGATTCGCGCCGGACATGGAGGAACAATTCCGCGAAGTCATCAACCAGCCTTACGGCGTGGTGCTGGTCACCGGCCCGACCGGCAGCGGCAAAACGACGACGCTTTACGCGGTGCTTCAGGAAGTCAGCACCATGGACGTGAGCACCTTCACGCTGGAGGACCCGATCGAGTACCGCATGCCGCTGGTGCGCCAGACGCAGATTCGCGAGGAAGTCGGCCTGACCTTCAGCGGCGGCCTGCGCGCCCTGCTGCGCCAGGACCCGGACATCATTCTGGTGGGCGAAACGCGCGACACGGAGACCGCGCAACTGATGGTGCGCGCCGCTCTGACCGGCCACCTGGTTTTCTCGACCTTGCACACCAACGACGCGCCCGGCGCGATCCCGCGCCTGCTCGACATGGGCGTGGACGCGTTTCTGCTCCCGGCCAGCCTGCTGGCCGTGCTGGCCCAGCGCCTGGTGCGCACCATCTGCCCGAACTGCAAAGAGGAGCTCAAGGATCCGGAATCCGTGTTTGGCAGTTTGAAGATCGAGCCGCCTGCCGGAGTGCCGCTTCAGCCTGTGGCGCGGCGAGGGCTGCCGCACGTGCAATCAAAGCGGCTACAAGGGACGCATCGGCATTTATGAGTTGATGATTCTGGATGAGCGGTTCCATGATCCGATCCTGCACCGGGCGGGCGCTCCGGAGTTTCTCCGGCTCGGCCGCGAGAAAGGCATGCGCACGATGTTCGAAGACGGCGTGCTCAAGGCCATGCGGGGTCTCACAACCATCGAGGAACTCCTGCGCGTGACCAAGCTGGCCGGCAAATGATTTGATTGAACAATGCCACTATTCAAGTACGAGGCGGTGGACCAGGGCGGGCGCAACCTGCGGGGCACGATGCCCGCCCTCGATGAGCCCAATCTCGAAGAGAAGCTCAAGGAAGTAGGACTGTGGCTGACGTCGGCTTCCATTCAGAAAACGGACGCGGCCCGCGCCACGAACTCCAGCCTTGAGCGATTCAAATTGAGCGGCAGAAGTGGACGCCGGGAACTGATTGATTTCTGCACGCTGATGACTTTCCAGACGCGGGTCGGCATCCCCCTGATTCGCGCGCTCGATGTGGCCTGCCTGGACTGCCGGAACGAGGGTTTCCGCGACGTGTTGCGCGATCTTCAGCGCCAGATTGAATCCGGCAAGCAGTTCCATGAAGCGATGGCGAAATATCCGAGGGCGTTCTCCACCCACTTCGTCAGCGTGGTGCGCGCCGGTGAATTGACGAGCAAATTGCCCGAAAGCTTCAATGACCTGAGGGAGTATCTGGAATGGGTGGATGAGATCTCCGCCGAGGTGCGGCAGGCGTCGCTTTATCCATCAATCGTGATAACGGTTGTGTTTGCGTTCACGGTGTTCCTGTTCACCTTCATCATTCCGAAATTCGCGGCGTTGCTGGACAGCTTGAAGGTCCAACAACCGCTGCTCACCCGCATCGTGTTCACGGTGGGTGATGTGGCCAAAGCCACCTGGTGGATCTGGGTTTCGCTGCTGTTTCTCATTGTGGTCGGCGTGCCGATTGGCCGGCGGGTTTCCACGCCGTTTCAACCTGATGATGGACAATTTGAAATTGCACTGGCCGATCTTCGGCTCATTGAACCTCATGCTCGCGCTGTCGCGCTTCTCGCACAACCTGGCGATCATGTACCGCTCGGGTCTTCCGATTCTTCAGGCGCTGCACGCGTGCCAGCGCGGCTTGATCGGAAATGCGGTCGTGGAGAATGCCGTGGCCGGAATCGAACAGGACGTAAAGACGGGCAGCACGATCAGCGAAGCGATGCATCGCCAGCCGATCTTTCCAGCACTGCTGCTGCGGATGGTCGGCATGGGAGAAAGCACGGGCAACCTCGACGCCGCGCTGGAGAACGTTTCCGAATACTACAACCAGGTGATTCCCGCGCCGCATCAAGACCGTGTTCAGCATCGTTGAACCGATGCTGATGCTTTTTCTGATTTTCATGGTGGGCTGTGTCGCCCTGGCCATCTATCTGCCGATCATCGCGCTGATGGGCAGCATCAAATAGAACCGTGACGGATGAGAACTTCCAACACGAAACACTCAATCTTGAGGGCGCATCTCAGTTTCTTGCAGAAGGTGGGACTCGTCTGCTGCGAGAGTCAGGAAAAGAATGGTGTGGTGGGACTCGTCGGAACAGGTGGGGCTCGTCGCGCTGCGACGAGCCAGGAAAAGTCAGTGAATGAATGGCCGCAGCGCGACCATTCCCACCAAAACCCGGAACAAGGTGGGACTCGTCCCGCTGGGACGAGTCGGGAAAAGTCAGTGAATGAATGGTCGCAGCGCGACCATTCCCACCATGTATGCTTTCGGCAGCGCGGTCATTTCTACCACAATGGGAATTGGTGGGACTCGTCTGCTGCGAGAGTTAGGAAAAGAATGGTGTGGTGGGACTCGTCGCGCTGCGACGAGTCGGGAATAAATGGTCGCAGCGCGACCAATCCCACCATGATCGTCGGAGATGAATGGCCGCAGCGCGGCCATTCCCACCAAAACCCAGAATAAGGTGGGACTCGTCGCGCTGGGACGAGTCGGGGATTGATTGGTCGCAGCGCGACCAATCCCACCATGATGTCGGAGATTGAATGGCCGCAGCGCGACCAATCCCACCAAAACCCGGAACAAGGTGGGGCTCGTCCCGCTGGGACGAGTCGGGAAAAGTCAGGGAATCGAATGGTCGCAGCGCGACCATTCCCACCACTCTGGGAGGATTTTCAATGATCGAACTCATCGGCGTACTGGCCGTCATCGCCATCGCGGCGGCGCTGCTGGTTCCATCGGTGGTGCGTCGGGCTGACGTGGCGGCATGGACAAAAGAGACGAGCGACCTTGGGACGATCAGCAATGCGTTGGTGCTGTCAGCGCTGAAAAACCAGACGCTCCAGGACGAAGTGACCTGGACCAATGTGGCCGCGAACTGGCTCTCACTTTCCCCGCGTCAAATTGCCCTCACGCCTCGTGGATCACGCAGGGTTTTTCTCATTGATACCAATGGATGGCGGGACACTGTTTAACACGCCGGGAAGCCCGTACGCTCAGCAACCCAACGGGCTTGGCTCCGGAGCAGCCTCCAACCAACGCCAGCGTCATGATTGTATCCTCGATGGGAACCGCTCTGCCCATCACGAGCGGGCGGACTGACTGCTCGCGCAGTTCGATGCAATATGGAACACGGCGCCGAATTCGAAACCAGGCACGTGGACGAACTGGTCGGGCAAGGGCGAAGATTTGCTCATCCAACGGATCAATTTCCAGTCGCTGTTTCATCGTTTGATACTCGTTAACCACGACGCAAATAGCGCTCCGCGAAGGTTTCCATTGACCGTATCCACACCGACTTATCAGTGACGCAAAGTGGAGCATCCGATCTGGGACAAGTGGTATCTGGATGGAACGCTCGTGGGGCTGTGCGATTCCAGCGGCACGCCCATGATGAAATTTCAACTCACCAATGACGTGAGTTTCGTCTTCGAGGGAAGCGTCTGGCAGGGCGAAATCGGCAGTGGCGAGTCCAGCGAGGCGATGGCCCAGGGTTTTGCCGATCTTTCCGTCAAATTCCTTGCCGCGCAATGGTATCCCGGCGCGAACCATCCGGGCCGAGGTGACCAGCAGGGCGCTTTGACTGGCATGTTCAATTTCATGCTGGTTTTCAGTCTGTGGGCCGACCAGTACCCGCACTACCCGAAGCACGGAGCCAACGCGAACCAGGTGCCGGAGTATCAACTGCTGGACGCGCTTGTGAATAACAACACTCCCAATGGAAACGGCGGGTCTGGTTACCTGGATCGTTTCACCGGGTCAGGCGGGCTGTTGCACAACTGAAGCACAGATGAATTCCGAGCGCATTCCGCACAAACCCTCATGCCGGTGCGAATCCGCGTTCGCGCTGATTGTGTGGATTGGTGTGATTGCCGTCCTCGCCATCCTCGCGGTCGTTATTCTTCCCACCCTGATTCGCGGGATCGATTTCCAGGTTGCGCGGGACGAGAGCGCCACGATCCGCGCTCTTGGCGACGCGTTCCAGAATACGGTGAAGCGCGAGGGGTACATTCCGGCGGCGACCAACTGGGCGGAAACCATCGCGGCAGAGGCGGCCATGTCCGTTGCGGCGATCACCAACAATCCTCGCGGCCAGCCGCGACTGTTGTTGATTGACACCGGCGGATGGTTCACCAATGTCACGCTGCCCTACACCCAGACGGTTTCTGGCACGACGATCCTTCCGGCAAATGCGAGGATGCTTATTGCGAGCAGCCTTGGAGCGCCTTTGCCATCCGCGCTCACCAACGGGCCGCTCGGCGCCACGAATTTTGCGGCGCTTTGGAACGCGGCGGAAGGCACAACGAATTTTCCCATGACGGGAATCTGGGCGGGCTGGAGTGGCCGTTCGGAAGACGTGAAACTTCAGCGCATCAATCTCCAACCGCTGTTCATCCGGTTGCAGCACCCAGTCACATATTATCCAACAAACGGATCGTCTGGGCGCGGGTTGTACTCTATCGGCGACGACATGAATTTATATCAGGCGCCTTATTTGATTTCGAACACGCCTCCGCCAGCCTACTATGTTCAAAGCACGATTCTGAGGTTATACAACGACACCACCAACCTGGACTCTACTCAGGTTCTGAACCGGGATGGTTCGTTCATATACCGGGACGGAATCTGGCAGGGTCTAAACGGAGGCGCCGCAGCCAATGGAGTTGATCTTGCCGGGGTTGTCCTTGCCTTCCTGAACGCCGTCCCGAACACCCGGGCACGGAATGGCGCCGATCAGCAGAGGCTCGTCGTCCAATCCATGATGAATTACATGAGCAATTACATTGCTTGGGCGGACAGCGATTTCCTTGATGCAGGTCTGAAGTCGGATGCTATGAGCGCGCAGATCAACATGATCGGAACTCTCCAGGACCTGTTCCAAGGGGCGTACTATGCGACCAACGCCAGCGGCCCGCAATGAACCCGAATACGAAAAAATCCAGGGACGATGGACAGATGCGAATGGTGATTACGGCTCTGAGCAATCCTGCAGTCCATTTCCGGGTGGAACGGGCAACGTGCCCGTTGTTGCGGGCTACCAGCCCGCAAGTTCCGTGGCGGAGTCATTCGCCAGACCACCTCCCCTGCGCCAGACTCGCCGGCACGTTGCCGCCGAGAACAGCCAGGTTGGCTGTTCCACCCAATCCAATAGCATGGTCACGGTTGAGCGCCTTCTCACTGATCGAAATGATTGGCGTTGTCGCCATTCTTGCTGTTATCGCCGCCGTCCTGCTCCCGCCAATGATCAAGCACACCGACGAGGCGACCCGCACCCGGGAGCGAGCCAGCCTTGGCGCAATTTCCGATGCTCTCGAGCTGAACGCGATCCGCAGCAACAGCATCCCCGCGCTGACAAATTGGATGCAGGCCGCCGCCAACTGGTCGGCAGTCCCCGCTTTCCAAATCGCCACCAATGCCCGCCGTTATCCGCGCGTGTATTTCCTGAGGACCGGACCGAATCCGGCATTGGGCTATACACAGAACACGAATGGAACGAGCCGCCCGTCGGGCTTGCAGGCGGTGGTGGTTTCCATTCTCGGAGGAGATTCATTGACCTCGGCGAATTGCCCCAGTCCAAATGGCGGCTACTTGTCGGATGCGGATTTTGATGCGCTCTGGAAGCTGAAGGACCGCCAACGGCCGACGACAGGATTGTGGGCGAACTGGAACGGAACCGGCGATGATTTCCTGGTGCAGCAGGTCAATTACGGTCCCTTGTTTCACCACCTTGTTCTTGTCAATCGCGATACCAACTCTCCCAGTTTCAGGATTAACGGGTCAGATCCGATCTGGGTTCCCAATAATCCGAACAACAATGTCGGCTGGGATTCATACTATCTTGACGGCACGGTCGTGGGCTTGGGTGACAATGCCGGAACGAACATGACCCGTTATGTGCTGAAGCGTGACATCGGGTTTGTATTCGAGGCCCAACCCGGCGAGCCTGGCTTGTGGCGCGACCAGATTGCGGGATTGAATACCGGCAATACGAATGCGGACAATTTTGGCGAAAAGGCCGCCGACTTCCTTGGTTCGCAATGGTACACGGGTGCGTTCCAAGGCGCAGATCAACAATCCGCCCTCGTTGCCATGTACAGTTTCATGTACACCTACACGCTTTGGGCAAACCAGTGCCCGCATTTTCCATGGCACAACCCCGTTTCCAACGACAAGGGCAACGTTCCCGAGTATCAGCTACTTCAGTCCGCTACGGGTGATGCTGCAAATGATGGACTTGACGAAATCACTGGGCAGAATGGGCTTCTAAAATGATCGCTATGACAGAACGGAGCAGCAAATTCGCCAGGAATCGGCAGACTGCTTTTACGCTGATCGAAATGATCGGTGTGCTGGCCGTCGTCGCAGTTCTAGCGGGTCTGCTGGTGCCGGTCGCCTTGCGGCACCTGGACCAGATCGCTTCCGAACAGGAAGCGGCGCGGCTCCAGGCTCTGGGCGACGCCCTCCAACAAAACATATTGAGCACGCACTCCATTCCCAGTTACACGAACTGGGCCACGGTTGTGGCAACGCAATCAGGCCTGGACGTCGGCTCGGTCACCAATAACTTTCGCAATCGCCCGCGTGTTCTTCTCGTGGATGCCGGCGGCTGGCTTTCCAACAAGCTCACCTATGTGCAAAGCTCCGTCGGCACGTCGAATCTCCCGGTTAATGCCCGCGTGATGCTGGTTTCAAGTCTGGGCAGGAATCTTCCCATTACGACCGGGATGCCGCTCGCGTCTGATTTTGATGCGCTCTGGAACGCACCGCCCGGCACCGTCCCGTGGACTGGCTGGAACGGCGATCCCTACGATGTGAAGATACAGCGAGTGAATCTTTCGCCGCTTTTCGTCAAACTGGTTCTCACCACCTACAACTCGGCTACCAATGGCCAGTACTCCATTGAGCCAGCCCCGCCAAATGCAACCAATCAGGTACCATTCAACAGCGGATTCGGAGCGTATTTCCTCAAAGGAACCACGCTGAAGCTCTATACGGCTGCGACCAACCTCGATTCGATCGCAAGTCCTCAACGAAGACAGCTCGTTTGTCTATGAGGGCGGAAAGTGGAAATCGGAGCTACGCGGAACCATGAATTCTCCCGTTGGCGATGTCGCCGGGATCGTCGCTGCGTTTCTCGCCGCGACTCCAAACTCGAATGCCAAGAACACCAACGGCAACGCGCAACAGATGCTCGTCGTTCAGTATTTCACCGTCCTATATGAGCAATTACAACGCATGGGCCGCTGCTGGATTCCCCAACGGCAATTTGAAAACCTATCTTCGGAACACCGTTCAACGTGACATGATGGACGCCGTTCGCGGCCTCTATTACGACGGTTCGGCCAACGGTAACCAGTACAACAGTTATCCAACGAACGCGACGGCATGTCCTTGAGTGAATTTGCAGCGCAGAGTTTCAAATTCAATGACTATCCGTTTCCGTCGCAGAGGTGCGAGCGCCTGTTCGCTGGCCATCGCAGTGCTTCCTCGACATTCGGCTGTGTTGTGCCCGACGCATTCGCCGGCACGGTCATTACAACTAACCTGCCCGCCAATACGGCCATCATCAATATAGACTCCCTCGCGGACGGGGCCGCCGGTTTCAATGGCGACCAATCATTGTGGTATCATCCGTTCAGTGACGGCGGTCCCTTGCTCACATACACGATCGCAGCCGGGGACGTATGGGTTTCGTATCGTGAATCCCTCAGATGCAATGGCGCTCTATCCGTCTCTGACGTCCGGACAGGCTGCTCAGGTTTTCACTTCGTGGACGTACAATACACCCTGGATCACCGACTATCTGGTATTCAACAGCGCGGCTGCAACGAACTATTCAATCCCGCAGTTGTTCGACGGCGCGTTCTCGAATACGAATGGGGTTGACTGGCATGCTTATGGCAGTCCCGACGACGCCTACACCGCAGCCATTGCCGGTGGGTTCTACAATCTGGTGCGCACGTCGGAAAGCGGAGGCCGGAGCAGCAGCAGTTTTTCCACACAATATACGTTCAACTCGACGACCACATTGATCTTCGCCGTCCCGGACAATGCGCTGTCGGACAACTTCGGCGGAGTTTCCGTGCTCATTTCTCCAGCCATTTCAGCGCCTCCACCGACGCTCTTTATCTCGCACACCGGTGCAACGGTAACGCTCAAATGGGAGACGAATGCGTCCGGCTTTGTCCTCGCACGATCTTCGAATTTGTTTTCAGGTGCCTGGACGAGCAACGGAATTTCTCCCGGCGTGTCGGGCACGAACTACTCGGTGACGCTGCCGGTGGATACACCTGCGCAATTTTTCCGTTTGCAGAAGCCTTGATCGTCTGCCGGAACAAGCCTCAGTCGGCAATCCTTTCGGCTTCGTGATTCATTCACTCACAGTGGTCAATCGCTGTCCTTCAGGAAGTGAGCGACCCCGGGCACCTTTCGTCCTTCGGAAATTCTTCTCTCTCCAGTGAGCAGTGACGGTGTCGCTGGCGCGAGCCAGCCACTTCGGATCGCAACGCAGTTCGCCAATGCCCGCTTCAGAAATCTTGGCCTGACTGACATAAAATCTTTACTAATCCCGGCGGAAGACGTAGGAATCTTGAACAGCCCAATGACGACATCCGTGAAAGACCGCCGCTGTCTGGTTGATTGCAGCTTTTACAAATTCCCTGCCCGACAGTTGCCGCTGACACTGGCCGTGTGCTTTTTGGCGATGGCATCCGTCCGGGCGGCGACTCTTTCAACGGTTCATCAGTTCACATTTCCAGCTTACAGCAGCGACACGGGCCAATTCACCAACAGCGATGGGACCAGTCCGGAAGCGCCGCTATTATTGGTCAGCAACACGCTGTATTGCACGTGTAACGGCGGCGGTCTTTACGGGTATGGAACAGTGTTCCGGGTCAACACCGACGGGTCGGCGTTCACCAATCTGCATTCGTTCAGCTCGGCGAATAACTTGAGCAGCACCAATACGGACGGTGCAAGACCGGTGGCCGGCCTCATTCTATCAAGCAATGTGCTGTATGGAATCACTTCCGTTGGTGGCACGCACGCGCTGGGAAGCATATTCAAGGTCAACACGGACGGCTCGGGTTTCACCAATTTCTACAATTTTGCCTCTGGTTCGTTTGGCACAGGTCTGCCGCAGGGCGGCATGGTTTTGTTGAGCAATGTGCTGTATGGCACAGGGTCGCAGGCCGGCTCTGGCGCCAATGGCGCTGTGTTCAGCATCAACACGGATGGAACCGGCTACACGAATCTCCATTCTTTTTCGCTCGGAACAGTTACCAACAAGGATGGAGCTTCTCCGAATGCGGATTTATTGCTCGTCGGCAATACGTTGTTTGGAACGTCATCCCGGGGCGGATCCGGCGATGCGGGAACGGTGTTCCGCCTCAACACCGACGGCACGGCCTTCACGAATCTGCACAGCTTTGTGGCCGTGCCGCCAATCGGCTATGCGCTCGATAACACGAACAGCGAGGGATGCAATCCCTATGGCGGACTGGTCATCTCCGGAAACACGCTTTATGGCACGACGCTGGACGGGGGCATCAACGGGGCGGGGGTCATATACAAGGTGAACACCGACGGGACGGGTTTCACGAACTTTTACACGTTCACGAAACGCGATTTCTTTTCCGGGACAAACATTGACGGGGCGTATCCTTACGGAAACCTGGTTTTGTCCGGTGGCAAACTCTATGGAACCGCCAGCGCAGGCGGCACGCATCGTTACGGAACAATTTTCTCAATCGGCACCAATGGAACCGGTTTCATCGTGCTGGCCTATCTGGCCACCAGCAACAGCGCGCCAGCGGCCCCAAACGCCGGATTGACGCAATCCGGCAGCACATTTTACGGAACCGGCGGCAATGTGTTCGCGCTGGGCCTGACGCTGCCGGCCCCGGCTCCGCTCAATTTTCAATCAAGCGGCGGTCAATTGATATTTAGCTGGAGCAACGCCGCGTTCACCCTGCAATCGGCGACGAGCCTGAACGGTTCCTTCAGCGACGTGCCGGGCGCCACCAGTCCCTACACCAATTCCGCCACCACCAATGCCCAGTTGTTCTATCGTCTGCAGTCGGGCGTCCAGTAGTCGGCCTGTTCGTCGCGGCTCCGTGCGCGGTGACTTCTGGTCGCCCTGAATCTGCTTTGAGACGCGCTGGAATCATCAGCGCCCGTCATGGTGGGCCGGCGCAGTACCGATTACACCGCACCCCGGGTGATCCACCAAAAGCAATCGCCCTTGAACAATCAGGGCCGCCGCCGGTTTTGACAGCCGCATCGAATGCTGGCTTTTGCCGTCCATCTCAGCTAGAAAGAGCCCGTGCTTTGCAGCCTTCTGGTAATCACGAGTGGCGGTCAAACCGGCGCTGACCGGGCCGCTCTGGATTGGGCGATCGAACACGGGATTTCTCACGCGGGCTGGTGTCCTCAAGGCCGCCTGGCTGAAGATGGTGTCATCGACTCACGGTACAACTTGAAAGAAACTCCGAGCACAGACTATTCGGAACGCACTGACTGGAACGTGCGCAATAGCGACGGCACGGTGATCTTCTCCATCAATCCAGTGCTTTCAGGCGGAACGAAGACGACCGCTCAAATTGTGCGGCAACGGAGAAAGCCCCTTCTGCATTTATCAAAGGGTGCAGCCTCCGCGCCGGAATCGGAGCTGCGACACTTTGTCGACCAAAACAAAATCACCATTCTCAACGTTGCCGGGCCGAGAGCTTCCGAGGAGCCTGAGATTGGTGCCTTTGTCAAAGACGTTCTCGACAACGCATGGCCACAGACTTGAAACGCTTGAACCGCCGGACAGTCTTCACCTTGAAGCCGCTCAGGGCTGGCTGGGTCTTGGCAACTGGGATGAGGCGAATGAGGAGCTGGAGAAGATCACTCCACGATTGCGCGCTCATCCGGACGTGCTGTGTGTGCGCTGGGCAGTGTACACCCGGGCGGAGAAATGGGAATTGGCCATGGAAGTTGCGTGGACAATCTCTGAACTGCTGCCTGACAGTCCCTTTGGCTGGGTTCATCTCGCCTAAACGCCTTGGCGCGATCCGATTCCTTCCATTGAACGATTTGAGGGAACAGGAAACCGGTCGCAGGACGGTGTTGGAGTATTTGCGCCACAGAGTCGCCGAAACGAATCATCGCCTGAGTGCCGCTCTTCAATCGAGCATAGGAGATGGTTTGGTTTGTCTAATCGATATCTTCGGCGCGCAAGGAAGCCATGTCAGTTTGCGACCCGCCGAAATACCAAAGCAATTCATAGTAGTCCCGCAACTCTGGATTACTCTCACCAGCCACAATGTCTTGATGTTCTTTCCAGGTAATGCCGCGTTTCTCTTTGAATTTGATCTTTCAGCCATTAAGCGGTAACGGTTCATGATTTCTCTCATGCAACCGCGAAGAATAAACGAGGCCCGTTCTGCCGCGTTAGCGGGCAGTGCGCGAGTTATCGCGCGTTATCCCGAATCCTTCCGGAGCACCGAAATTGGTGTCCGTTTTGGTGCCCGTTGCGGACCTGTCAACTCCTAAACCACTTCTGCACTTACAGTTAGAAATGGAGCCAACTGTCGGATTTGAACCGACGACCGGCGGTTTACAAAACCGCTGCTCTACCACTGAGCTAAGTTGGCAACTATGCGTCTGTTTCCAGAGCTGGGATAAAGAACCGCGTCAGAGCCGCTCAGTCAAGAGCAACCCTCTTGCGCGGAAAGATGGACGCGGACGCAGCGTTTAGAATTGCGCCCGGGTTCGGGTGATGCTCACCGAAACGTAGCGCGCTTGAGGAATTGGAAATTTCTTGACCTCGACAGTGATGGTTTCCGGTTTGAACCGGGCGAGGAGCACGTCACCGAGATTGGCCGCCAGTTTCTCGATTAGTTTCCAGTTTCTCCGCTCGCCAAATTTCAGGATTTCCTGCGCCACATCAAAGTAGTTGATGGTGCGGTCCACGCGGTCGCTCACGATGGCGGACGTGAAATCGCAGTCCATGTCCACGCTGATCAGCAGTCGCTGCGGTTTGGCGCGCTCGGTATCGGTGACGCCGACGTTATAGAATACTTCCAGGTCAACAATCGTGATTCTCGACATATTTTCCCTTGCCCGTTTCAATTGCCCGGTCCTTCGTCCGGTGTGCCACAGCGAGCAAGGGAAAATATGTCGAGAATCACGATTGTTGACCTGGAAGTATTCTATAACGTCGGCGTCACCGATACCGAGCGCGCCAAACCGCAGCGACTGCTGATCAGTGTGGACATGGACTGCGATTTCACGTCCGCCATCGTGAGCGACCGTGCTGACGCACCATCAACTACTTTGATGTGGCGCAGGAAATCCTGAAATTTGGCGAGCGGAGAAACTGGAAACTAATCGAGAAACTGGCGGGCAATCTCGGTGACGTGCTCCTCGCCCGGTTCAAACCGGAAACCATCACTGTCGAGGTCAAGAAATTTCCAATTCCTCAAGCGCGCTACGTTTCGGTTAGCATCACGCGAACCCGGGCGCAATTCTAAACGCCGCGTCCGCGTCCATCTTTCCGCGCAAGAGAGTTGCTCTTGACTGAGCGGCTCTGACGCGGTTCTTTATCCAGCTCTGGAAACAGACGCATAGTTGCCAACTTAGCTCAGTGGTAGAGCAGCGGGACTGTAAACCGCCGGTCGTCGGTTCAAATCCGACAGTTGGCTCCATTTCTAACTGTAAGTGCAGAAGTGGTTTAGGAGTTGACAGGGCCGCAACGGGCACCAAAACGGACACCAATTTCGGTGCTCCGGAAGGATTCGGGATAACGCGCGATAACTCGCGCACTGCCCGCTAACGCGGCAGAACGGGCCTCGTTTATTCTTCGCGGTTGCATGAGAGAAATCATGAACCGTTACCGCTTAATGGCTGAAAGATCAAATTCAAAGAGAAACGCGGCATTACCTGGAAAGAACATCAAGACATTGTGGGCTGGTGAGAGTAATCCAGAGTTGCGGGACTACTATGAATTGCTTTGGTATTTCGGCGGGTCGCAAACTGACATGGCTTCCTTGCGCGCCGAAGATATCGATTGGACAAACCAAACCATCTCCTATGCTCGATTGAAGAGGGCACTCAGGCGATGGTTCGTTTCGGCGACTCTGTGGCGCAAATACTCCAAGACCGTCCTGCGACCGGTTTCCTGTTCCCTCAAATCGTTCAATGGAAGGAATCGGATCGCGCCAAGGCGTTTAGGCGAGATGAACCCAGCCAAAGGGACTGTCCGACTTCAGAGATTGTCCACGCAACTTCAGCAATTCCCATTTCTCCGCCGGGTGTACACTGCCAGCGCAGACACAGCACGTCCGGATGAGCGCGCAATCGTGGAGTGATCTTCTCCAGCTCCTCATTCGCCTGATCCCAGTTGCCAAGACCCAGCCAGCCCTGAGCGCTTTAAGGTGAAGACTGTCCGGCGGTTCAAGCGTTCTCAAGTCTGTGGCCATGCGTTGTCGAGAACGTCTTTGACAAAGGCACCAATCTCAGGCTCTCGGAAGCTCGGCCCGGCAACGTTGAGAATGGTGATTTTGTTTTGGTCGACAAAGTGTCGCAGCTCCGATTCCGGCGCGGAGGCTGCACCCTTTGATAAATGCAGAAGGGGCTTTCTCCGTTGCCGCACAATTTGAGCGGTCGTCTTCGTTCCGCCTGAAAGCACTGGATTGATGGAGAAGATCACCGTGCCGTCGCTATTGCGCACGTTCCAGTCAGTGCGTTCCGAATAGTCTGTGCTCGGAGTTTCTTTCAAGTTGTACCGTGAGTCGATGACACCATCTTCAGCCAGGCGGCCTTGAGGACACCAGCCCGCGTGAGAAATCCCGTGTTCGATCGCCCAATCCAGAGCGGCCCGGTCAGCGCCGGTTTGACCGCCACTCGTGATTACCGAAGGCTGCAAAGCACGGGCTCTTTCTAGCTGAGATGGACGGCAAAAGCCAGCATTCGATGCGGCTGTCAAAACCGGCGGCGGCCCTGATTGTTCAAGGGCGATTGCTTTTGGTGGATCACCCGGGGTGCGGTGTAATCGGGTACTGCGCCGGCCCACCATGACGGGCGCTGATGATTCCAGCGCGTCTCAAAGCAGATTCAGGGCGACCAGAAGTCACCGCGCACGGAGCCGCGACGAACAGGCCGACTACTGGACGCCCGACTGCAGACGATAGAACAACTGGGCATTGGTGGTGGCGGAATTGGTGTAGGGACTGGTGGCGCCCGGCACGTCGCTGAAGGAACCGTTCAGGCTCGTCGCCGATTGCAGGGTGAACGCGGCGTTGCTCCAGCTAAATATCAATTGACCGCCGCTTGATTGAAAATTGAGCGGAGCCGGGGCCGGCAGCGTCAGGCCCAGCGCGAACACATTGCCGCCGGTTCCGTAAAATGTGCTGCCGGATTGCGTCAATCCGGCGTTTGGGGCCGCTGGCGCGCTGTTGCTGGTGGCCAGATAGGCCAGCACGATGAAACCGGTTCCATTGGTGCCGATTGAGAAAATTGTTCCGTAACGATGCGTGCCGCCTGCGCTGGCGGTTCCATAGAGTTTGCCACCGGACAAAACCAGGTTTCCGTAAGGATACGCCCCGTCAATGTTTGTCCCGGAAAAGAAATCGCGTTTCGTGAACGTGTAAAAGTTCGTGAAACCCGTCCCGTCGGTGTTCACCTTGTATATGACCCCCGCCCCGTTGATGCCCCCGTCCAGCGTCGTGCCATAAAGCGTGTTTCCGGAGATGACCAGTCCGCCATAGGGATTGCATCCCTCGCTGTTCGTGTTATCGAGCGCATAGCCGATTGGCGGCACGGCCACAAAGCTGTGCAGATTCGTGAAGGCCGTGCCGTCGGTGTTGAGGCGGAACACCGTTCCCGCATCGCCGGATCCGCCCCGGGATGACGTTCCAAACAACGTATTGCCGACGAGCAATAAATCCGCATTCGGAGAAGCTCCATCCTTGTTGGTAACTGTTCCGAGCGAAAAAGAATGGAGATTCGTGTAGCCGGTTCCATCCGTGTTGATGCTGAACACAGCGCCATTGGCGCCAGAGCCGGCCTGCGACCCTGTGCCATACAGCACATTGCTCAACAAAACCATGCCGCCCTGCGGCAGACCTGTGCCAAACGAACCAGAGGCAAAATTGTAGAAATTGGTGAAACCCGAGCCGTCCGTGTTGACCTTGAAAATGCTTCCCAGCGCGTGCGTGCCACCAACGGAAGTGATTCCATACAGCACATTGCTTGATAGAATGAGGCCGGCCACCGGTCTTGCACCGTCCGTATTGGTGCTGCTCAAGTTATTCGCCGAGCTGAACGAATGCAGATTGGTGAACGCCGACCCGTCGGTGTTGACCCGGAACACTGTTCCATACCCGTAAAGACCGCCGCCGTTACACGTGCAATACAGCGTGTTGCTGACCAATAATAGCGGCGCTTCGGACTGGTCCCATCGCTGTTGGTGAATTGGCCCGTGTCGCTGCTGTAAGCTGGAAATGTGAACTGATGAACCGTTGAAAGAGTCGCCGCCCGGACGGATGCCATCGCCAAAAAGCACACGGCCAGTGTCAGCGGCAACTGTCGGGCAGGGAATTGTAAAAGCTGCAATCAACCAGACAGCGGCGGTCTTTCACGGATGTCGTCATTGGGCTGTTCAAGATTCCTACGTCTTCCGCCGGGATTAGTAAAGATTTTATGTCAGTCAGGCCAAGATTTCTGAAGCGGGCATTGGCGAACTGCGTTGCGATCCGAAGTGGCTGGCCCGCGCCAGCGACACCGTCACTGCTCACTGGAGAGAGAAGAATTTCCGAAGGAAGAAAGGTGCCCGGGACCGCTCGCTTCCTGAAGGACAGCGATTGACCACTGTGAGCGAAATGAATCACGAAGCCGAAAGGATTGCCGACTGAGGCTTGTTCCGGCAGACGATCAAGGCTTCTGCAAACGGAAAAATTGCGCAGGTGTATCCACCGGCAGCGTTACCGAGTAGTTCGTGCCCGACACGCCGGGAGAAATTCCGTTGCTCGTCCAGGCACCTGAAAACAAATTCGAAGCTCGCGCGAGGACAAAGCCGGACGCATTCGTCTCCCATTTGAGCGTTACCGTTGCACCGGTGTGCGAGATAAAGAGCGTCGGTGGAGGCGCTGAAATAGCTGGAGAAATGAGCACGGAAACTCCGCCGAAGTTGTCCGACAGCGCATTGTCCGGGACGGCGAAGACCAATGTGGTCGTCGAGTTGAACGTATATTGTGTGGAAAAGCTGCTGCTGCTCCGGCCGCCAGTTTCCGACGTGCGCACCAGATTGTAGAACCCCCCGGCGATCGCAGCGTTGTACGCGTCGTCCGGACTGCCATAAGCATGCCAGTCAACCCCATTCGTATTCGAAAACGCGCCGTCGAAGAGTTGCGGGATTGAAAAGTTTGTCGCGGCCGCGCCGTCGAACACAAGATAATCCGTTATCCAGGGCGTATTGTATGTCCAGGAAGTGAAAACCTGGGCAGCTTGTCCGGAAGTCAGTGACGGATAAAGCGTCGCTGCGTCCGCGGGGTTCACGATACGAAAACGATAGGTCCCCGGCTCGATTGTATATTTGAGCAGGGCACCGCCATCGCTGAACGGATGATACCACAATGATTGATCGCCATTGTAACTGGCCGCCCCGTCCGCCAGCGAGTCAATGTTGATGATGGCCGTGTTGGGGGGCAGGTTGTTCGTAATGACGGTGCCCGCGATCGCGTCGAACACACAGCAACCGGTGCCGAGAACAACTGCGATGAAAAGTGCGCTAACGTCCGTGCGTGGTCTTGGAATGAGAAGGAATTTCAAAATTATGAATCAGCCTTGATCACGGACATCCTGACGCGTTAGTTGGATAAAATCCTTCGGGCCGGAGACGTCGAAATACAGGCCATGAACGGCATCCATCATGTCAGATTGAACGGTCTGAAGATTATTTTTCATACTGCCCTTGGGGAATCCAGCAACGGCCCACGCATTGTAATTGCTCATGTACTCTGTGAACTTCTGCACTACGAGGACTTGCTGCGCATTCCCGTTGGTGTTCACGGCCTTCGAGTTTGGGGTCGCGGCAAGAAAAGCCGCAACAATCCCAGCCACATCGCCGACCGGAGAATTTACCGTGCCGCGGAGTTCGGACTTCCATTTTCCGCCCTCATACACGAACGAGCCATCTTCGTTAAGGACCTGCGATGAATCGAGGTTGGTCGCAGCCGTATAGAGCTTCAGCGTGGTTCCTTTGAGGAAATACGCTCCGAATCCGCTGTTGAATGGTACCCTATTGGTTGCATTTGGCGGGGCTGGCTCAATGGAGTACTGGCCATTGGTAGCCGAGTTGTAGGTGGTGAGAACCAGTTTGACGAAAAGCGGCGAAAGATTCACTCGCTGTATCTTCACATCGTAGGGATCGCCGTTCCAGCCAGCCCAAGGGACGGTGCCGGGGGCGCATTCCAGAGCGCATCAAAATCAGACGCAAGCGGCATTCCCGTCGTAATGGGAAGGTTCCTGCCCAGACTGGAAACCAGCATCACGCGGGCATTCACCGGGAGATTGGACGAGCCGACGGAGTTTTGGACGTAGGTCAGCCTGTTGGAAAGCCAGCCGCCGGCATCCACGAGGAAAACGCGCTGGCGATTGCGAAAGTTATTCGTGACCGAGCCGATATCCAGGCCTGATTGCGTTGCCACAACCGTAGCCCAGTTCGTGTAACTGGAAATGGAATGCGTGGTCAATATGTTTTGTTGAAGGGCATCGCCCAGCGCCTGCAATCGCGCCGTTTCCTGCTCGGAAGCGATCTGGTCCAGGTGCCCAAAGGCGACCGGCACCAGCAGACCGGCTAGAACCGCGACGATGGCGAGTACACCGATCATTTCAATAAGCGTGAAGGCTGACCACCCGTTCAAGTGCATTTGCCGGGTTTGTTTTGTTCTCATACCGTCATTTCAAAGACCGCCACTCCCTGTGATCTGGTCCAGTCCGGGATTTTGGGGGCTGTCACCTGCGGCGGACTGAAGCAGCAATATACTCGGGAACGTTGCCCTTGTCGTTGGAAACGGGGTTGTGCCATGGAAAATGCGGGCACTGGTTTGCCCAAAGCGTGTAGGTGTACATGGAACTGTACATGGCAAGATGGGCGTATTGTTGATCTGCGCCCTGGAACGAATTTGTGAACCATTGCGAATTCAAAAAGGCCGCGGCTTTTTCGCCGAAATTGTCCGCATTGGTGTTTCCGGTATTCAGGCCGATGATTTGGTCGCGCCACAGGCCGGCCTCAAATACGAACCCGATGTCCCGCTTCAGCACATAACGGGTCATGTTCGTTCCGGCATTGTCACACAAACCCACGACCGAGCCATCAAGATGTTACCAATCCCAGCCGACGTTGTTGTTCGGATTATTGGCGACCCAGACCGGACCTGATCCGTTAATCCTAAAGCTCGGAGAGTTCGTATCGCGGTTGACCAGGACGAGATGGTGGAACATCGGGCCATAATTGACCTGCTGCGCCAGAAAATCATCACCAGTTCCGTTCCAGTTCGCCCATAATCCAGTCGTGGGTCGTTGGCGGTCTTTCAGATTCCAAAGCGCGTCAAAATCCGA